>NZ_JBALCP010000140.1:0-146838 GCF_036919675.1 Nostoc sp. | reverse complement strand
TTCTGTCCAAACCTCTACTTATGATGCCAAGGGCAACCAGACATCCACGAGCAGTGACTACAACGGCGACGGCAAAGTTGATTCTGTCCAAACCTCTACTTATGATGCCAAGGGCAACCAGACATCCACGAGCAGTGACTACAACGGCGACGGCAAAGTTGATTCTGTCCAAACCTATACTTATGATGCCAAGGGCAACCGGACATCCATGAGCACTGACTACAACGGCGACGGCAAAGTTGATTCTGTCCAAACCTATACTTATGCTTATGATGCCAAGGGCAACCTGACATCCACGAGCACTGACTACAACAACGACGGCAAACTTGATCGTGTCGAAACCTCTACTTATGATGCCAAGGGCAACCTGACATCCTTTAGCACTGACTACAACGGCGACGGCAAAGTTGATTCTGTCACAACCTCTACTTATGGACGCGCATCCGCTAGCTATGACTTTAACAATGATGGTGTAATTGATGCTGTTGGCATCTACAGCTACGATTTTAACGGCAAGCTGACATCACAAAAAATTGACAAAAATAATGATGGCATCTTTGATGAAGTCACCGCTTATAGTTACGACGCTAACGGCAAACAGACTGCACAGGTAGCTGACAAAAATAATGATGGCATCCCTGACGAGATTACGACTTTCAACTATGATCGCAACGGCAAACTAATTTCCGCAGATATTGACAACAACAGTGATGGCATTACTGATGCAGTTGCCACTTATCTGTATGATACCAATGGTCAATTAATCAGCAAAACCACCACAGACGGAAATGTGCCAAAGATTACCTTAGACGGTGGTAACGGTGCAGATGAACTCAGTGGTGGGGCTGGTAATGATCAAATTTCCGGCAAAAATGGCAACGATAAACTCTTTGGATTAGCCGGAAATGACAAACTAGTTGGTGGTAATGGTAATGACATCCTCAATGGTGGTGCTGGGCGTGATACCCTCACAGGCGGTTGTAGCGCTGATAAATTTGTGTTCAGTAGTCTGAGTGATTCGCTGCTGTCTAGCTTTGATAAAATAACTGACTTGAACATTTGTCAAGATAAAATTGATGGGCTATATGCAGTTAGCGCGACTAATTTAGTTCAACTTGGCAAAGTTGCAAGTCTAAATCTCTCAGATGTACAACAGATATTGACTGCAACTGCTTTTGTAGCTAAAGGTGCGGCAACTTTTACCCTTGGTACAGGCAATCATCAGCAGACTTTTCTGGCACTCAACGATAACACTAATGGATTCTCTGCCCTCACGGATGCCGTGATTGAGATTAGTGGCTACAAGGGTAACTTAGCCTCCTTAGCAGTTGTATAATCAGACTACCGTTCAGGTGTGACTATAAACCGACTAATTCCCTAGATTCAAAATCGGTAAGTTGTTGAGCGATCGCTAATCTTGCTTCTAACTTAGCTACACTAAACTGGTTACGCAGATATTCCAAATGAGCGATGGCATTTGCTTTATCAACAGTTAATCGAATTTGGGTGTCTATTGACTTTTGATATTCCTGATTCACAAGCAGCACTTCAAAGCGACGAGCCTTGCGTTGAGCATCATTTTTCAAATCCATCTCAAAGGCGGCGGTGCGATCTGCATTGCCTTCAAATCGGTTAACTTGGTGCTGCACTGCCATCAACTGAGAGTCTATTTCATTAGCCCGTTGGGCAGCTTGTGCGATGCCTTCGGCAAGGGCTTCGCCCAACGCAGCTGGATAATGACTCAGTTGCATCATTTAATAATTTTCCTCTCATGTCAAGAATCTAGTGTTTAAGCATAAGACCAACCCTGGAATCCATTTTCCAAAAGGCTGTCACAGAGCAGTTTTACACTTAACCAAGCTGGGTGGACGCTATATATCTATTATAGTATAAATGTACTGAATTAGGGGATTAAAAGCTATGTCTGAGGTGCAGATATAGCGATCGCTATCCACCAAAAACTTACAGTAACTTTACTGTATCCTAGCAAAAATGAAGTTAAAATGAACTCTCAATAAATTTTCAATCATAATCTCCTATTTGTATATAATGTTTGCTAAACAATTGTTTTTAGTTTAAGTATATTTTCATAACCCTCCAGAGTTTGAGAGGATAATTCCCTAGAGATTTGGCTTTGAGAATAAATAGTTTTGGTTGAGTAGTCGCAAAACCCAATTCAATTTTGGGCAACGTACCTCACCAAATCCTGTGACTGATTTCTTGCACACCTGACACAGCGCTGTTTCCGGCAGTGTACTGGTTTTTAGTGGTTCCTAAAATACTCGAACCACTACAAGTGCGAGTTTTTAGCGGCATCTTTTAATTCCCCTGAGAATGAGAAAAAATCGGAGTAACATCAATGTCTACATTTACCGTCACTAACACCAACAACAGCGGTGCTGGTTCACTTCAGCAGGCAATACTAAATGCCAATACTCTAGCAGGAAAGGACATCATTAAATTTGGTGGGTTGTTTACTGATGCGATCGCTGATACCATCATTCTTGCTGGTAGTAGTCTAAGTATCACAGATGACCTGAAGATTGACGGTACAGGGGCGGACTTGCTCACTGTTAGTGGTAATAATGCTTCTCGTATTTTTGAGATAAGCAGTCATGCCACTGTTGAAATCAAAGGATTGACTATCACCAAGGGCAATAGTTATAGTGATAATTCTGAAATTCTGGGGGGTAGTGGCATTTACAATAAAGGCACCCTGACGTTAAGCAACACCAGCATCAGTAGCAATAATGGAGACACGGGGGGCGGCATTTACAATACTGGCAGCCTCACGGTGAGCAACAGCACCATCAGTGAGAATACAGCGGGTTTCCGCGGCAGTGGCATCTACAATACTGGCACTCTGAAAGTGAGTAATAGCACGATCAGTGACAACACGGCAAGTTTCTACGCTGGCGGCATCTACAATGATGGTGGTATCCTCACAGTGAGCAATAGTACCATCAGTGGCAATAATGGAGGATCAACTTACGACTCAGAAGGCTTCGGCGGCGGCATCTACAATAGTGGCGGCACTGCGACCGTGAGTAACAGCACTATTAGTAACAATGGTGGAGGCAATGGAGGTGGCATCTACAATAGTGGCACTTTGTTAGTGAATAACACCACCATCAATGGCAACTCTATATTCGCTTTCGTTGGTGACAGCGACATCGGTGGCGGCATCTATAACAGTGGCATCGCAACAGTGACTAACAGCACCATCAGTGGCAATAAAGCGCACTTTGGCGGTGGTATTTACAATAATGGTGGCACCTTAACGGTGAGCAACAGCACTATCACGCTCAATACTGCTTTCGGGCTCGAACTTATACATTATAGTGGTTACGAGTATGGCGATGGTGGCGGCATTTACAACTCTAACTCTGGCACCATCATAGTGAAAAACAGCATTGTCGCTGGCAACTTTGACACCTCCGACTACGATCCAGGTAATGCTATCAACCTTGATCTAGTAGGTAAGTTCATTAGCAACGGCTATAACCTCATCGGCAGCCTTGGTAGCAGTACAGGCTTTAATGCTAGGGAACAGTTAACTGTTGCCATCACAGAAGTTATCGATACTACCTTGCGGAATAACGGCGGCCCGGTAAAAACTCACGCCCTAGTCACCGGTAGCCCTGCCATCAACGGTGGCAAGAATGCAGACGTACCTCTTGATACCACAGATCAGGATGGCGACGGCAACATCACTGAACAAGTACCATTTGACCAACGTGGTTCTGGCTTCGCTCGCATCTCTGGCGGTAAGGTAGACATTGGTGCATTTGAGGCAAAAGTCAATGTCATCAATGGCAACTGTGGAAGCAATACTCTCAATGGTACTGCTGGCGATGATATTATCACTGGCTATCACGGGAAAGATACGATCATAGGTGGTGCAGGCGCAGACTCGTTCGTTTATACAAATATCCAGGATGCGGGCGATACGATCGCTGACTTTAAAACAAGTACTGACAAGATTGTCCTACGGCAACTTTTCCAAAATTCTGGTCTAGCCAACCTGAATTTTGCCAGTGCGATCGCCGGCGGCTATTTGCGCTTCGAGACTAAGGGAACTAGTGCGATCGTTTTAATTGATCCAGATGGTTCATCTGGAAAAGGTCATGCTGTCAACTTTATTACCGCCAGCAATGTGTCTACCGCTGCTTTGAACAACGCCATTAATTTTGCGTTCTAAGATTAAGTCCGCTCATATACCCCAATCCGCTTGGGTTGAGAAAATTTGGCGTTGCTGATCATGAAATGATTTCGCCCAATTTGAAACGAATTTTCAATGGTTTCAACCGCCAATTCATCCCGCATTTATGCAACACCGAAAATTTATCTGTTTAGGTAGGCAGGGGGAGAGAAAAAGGTTTATCCCAAGCGTATTGTCATATACCCATGATTTCGTTAGCCATCAGACTGAAGTCTGCGGCTACACAAAGTAAGCCTGTTTATACAGGCTAATTATTCTCTACTAAACTTTGCACTATAGCTCAAGCCGCTTCCCGCAGTTGTGGTTGTGAGGGCACACTCACCTCTGGAAATGAAAGCGAGAGTTGTTCTGCTTGAGGTACCGCCGCTTGCTGCAAAACTTGAACTTCGATATTCACGCTCACCAAATAACTGCCTGTATCAGCACCAACCGCTTCAGCAATTAATTTGGCAATGTCTGGGCGTTTTGCAGTCAGGGGGTCACGTAAAATACACCGATCCCATTCATGCTTGGCAGTCGGATTGAGGTTGAGAATGTAATGCTTCATCATCGAACTAACCCTTGAATCCATCTTCCAGAAGGTTTTCACAAAACCCTTATGCATTTGGCTAGGCTTTGTGGACGCTATCTACATTATAGTATATTTGTACTAAGAATGGTGATGTCTGAGTGAGAAAGTAGAGAATATAGACCATTCGGAGGAGCGCACAGCTGTGCATTAGCGATATTCGCGTGCTACATCCCATTGTTTTATCCAGACGCGAATAATCTAAAGCGTGATGCCGTACCCCTACGGGGAAGCAAGCTACGCGGAGCGTCTCGTAGAGAAAGCGGGCAAAGCCGACGCCAAATTTATCTATTTCTTTCTTCTCTAATTTGGTAGCCTGTTTGAATCGCCAATTCCTAATACCAGAAAATCTGCCCATAGGTTATTTGTAATAAAAAGCTATTGCAACTAAGCTTACAAAGCAACACCTAATTTTTATATAAATCGCTATATGGTAGATACCTATATTATTGACCTATTTGTGATTGGTCTACTTTTGCTGATGGTCACATTAGGGTCAGGTTGGATTGCTCGCTTACCTCTTTCTTTTGCCCTTATTTACCTACTAGTTGGTATATTTCTAGGCCCTTACGGCTTAAAACTTGTTCAATTACGTCAAAATGAAGTTTTCAATGCCGAACTGCTGGAGAAAATAACAGAACTTGTAGTAATTATTTCTGTATTTGGCTGCGGCTTAAGAATTATTCGTCCTCTAAAGTTAGGGGTTTGGGATATTACGGTGCGATTGATTGTATTTCTGATGCCAATTTCAATTTTTGCTCTGGCTGTTGTGGGTAAATTGTTTTTAGGGATGAATTGGGGAGAAGCGATTTTATTAGGAGGAATTCTTGCACCCACAGATCCAGTATTAGCATCAGAAGTACAACTGACCGATACAAATGACCAAGATGAATTGAGATTTGGTTTAACTTCTGAAGGTGGTTTAAATGATGCTTTAGCTTTTCCCTTCGTTTATTTTGGCATTCATACATTAGAAAATGATAACTGGGGCAGCTGGTTTAAACAATGGATTGCAGTTGATTTAATTTGGGCGATCGCAGTTGGCATTATTATGGGAATTGTTATTGCCAAATCTATAGTTTGGATTGAACAAAAAATCCAAAAACGCCGTGCTACTGATGAGTTAATGGAAGATTTTGTTGCTATCAGCACAATTCTACTAACTTATTCTTTAACAGAAATGGTTAATGGCTATGGATTTCTGGCAGTATTTGTTGCTGGGTTAGTTGTCCAACGCAGTTACAGAAATCCTGAAAAGCCGCTAGCACAATTGGAATTTGTTGAGCAAATTGAAAAGCTACTGGAAGTTGGGACAATTTTACTATTAGGTTCAATATTATTATTAAAGCCAATGCTCAATTATGCTGGGCAATCTTTGATAGTGATAATTTTGTTATTCTTAATAATTAGACCTGTAGGAGTTTGGATTAGCACAATAGGTAAACGTCCTCTAGAATCACACCGTCGAACCATGCACCCAGGAACTCGGTTGTTATTTGGCTGGTTTGGTATTCGCGGTGTTGGTTCTTTATATTATCTTGCCTACGCGTTTGGTCATGGCTTAAAAGGTGAAGTAGCCGAAAAAATTGCTTGGATAACTTACACTACTATTATCGCTTCTGTGATTATACATGGTATTAGCTCAACTCCATTAATGAAGTGGTATGAGCGCAATCTTGCTAATCAGAAAAAGACTACCCCTCGTGCCACAATAGATGAATTTGAGTAAAAGCAATTTTTGTATGTTGTGTTATTGCTGAGAGTACGGCACTATCAATAATTTAAGGTGCGTTAGCCTTCGGCATAACACACCCTACTATTTAATTTTCTAAACCTGACTCCAAACCGGAGAGAGGCTTTGAATCTTACTTTGCGTCGTTTGTCGAGAAGGAGTTAGGGATTAGGCTTATATTTCCTATTTACCTGTCACCTTTTCAATAACTTCTTTCGCTTTTTCACCGAAACTTTCTGGGGGATTTTGTTCTCTCTCAGCCTTCAAATTCCTTTCGTAAGCCTTCTCCATAGTAGTAAGGCTTCCTGCATCTTTTACTGCTTCTTCATAAGCTTCTTCTCGTTCTTCCTCTTGAACGCCAACGCCTGGGTCATATTCGTTAGCGCGATTAATTTTTTCTTCAGAAATTGGTTTATACTCTGGAGGTATTAGCTTTAATTCTTCAAGAGTAGTTGCATAACTAGCTTGCTGAATAAAAATGAACGAACCTGACAAGCTGATGGAAATCATCAAAGCAAGAACCAAAAAGCTGGAACGTAACGTTTGCTTTAAAGTTAATAGAATTTTTTGCATGAAAAAATCTCCTTTTTTTATTTTATGAGCCTTGGTCATGTATAAATATATTCAATATTTAAGGCTCACAGGCATCCTAAGTGTTTAAGTACAGTTCTTCCTTCTACCGCAGGGTATATTAATTTTTACCTATAGTTCAGTTAATGCTATCTGAACCTTTTAGGTTTTAGCACTACCTACATTTTTGTAATAGTCAAATTGTCGTCCTTACTGACATCCTCTCCAGAAATAAATTTCAGCACCTCATAGCTAAAGTCCATCCAAGTGGACTGATATGATTGACAAAATTCCATATTCTGGTAAATGTGTCATTGGCTGGGGCTTAGAGGATGTCTGAAAAGTGTACCAAATGTATAATTTGTCATTCTGAGCCTGACAAAGTGGAGCAAAGAATCGCAATTTACTGTAGGTTGATGAGATGCTTCACTACGCGATCGCTTCCAGCATGACATTTATAACTTCTCAGACATCCTCTTAGAGCAGTGTTGATGGATTTGTAAACAGGAGTGGAAGTTACAGGAAATGAGGAGATGATTCAGGTTTTGGCATTTTCTAAAGCTACAACCAACTTTGATTAATTTTAATTCCTCGACTTTGCATTACCTCTTCAAATAAATTTGTTGGTAGTGCTTCTTCCACAGCAAAAACACCTGGTTTGTTGAGTTTACCTTCTAGCAATAATTGGGCAATAGTACCTGTGCCGCAACCAGAAGCCACCGCTGTATTTTCATGCACTACAGTTGAACAATAAACGGCTGTTTCACCATTTTTTTGCCCTGTAACTTCTGAACGAACTGCTACCCCAATTCCACTAAAATTATTAGTGACATCTGTCATCGAATGGCTGACGTGAGACAGAAATTCAATCATGTAACGACGCTGCATTAACCACTTGGGAAAAACGTGTGCCGCAATCCAAGTTAGGTGATTGTAAAAATCGGGAACAGAGCCAAACTTAGTAATTACAGTTTTTACTGATGGGAAAGCTTTGGGCAGTGTAAAGGTTTCTGGCATATCAAACCAGTAAACTCCGCTGCGTCCATAGGGAGGTGGAAACTCAACTAATTCTCTTTCACTATAAGGCTTGATTACCTGCCATTTTCCATCTATCCAAGTCTCAAAAGGATACTGCAACCCCAGAAAAGTTGTCCGCATCACTGTAATGCCAGCACCACCAGAACCCGAAACCAAATAACTTAAATGGATCTTTTCTGCTTGATCAAATTGTTCAACGCCTTGACGGACCATGCTGTTAGAAATACCAGGAAAAATGCCAGTATTAATAATTGCTGTCACACCAGCAGCAGCTGCTTGTTCATTATACTTGAGAGCTTTGCTGGTATAGGAACGATGGTCGCTGACATCTACATAGTTAACGCCTAGAGCAATACAGGTTTCGAGAACATTAGTATCTCGATAGTGAAATGGGCCAGCACAATGGATGACTAAGTTAGAGTTTGCGATCGCATCTCGCAGCTTGTCAACTTCTGCCAAGTCCAATACCAAAAACTGCACTTGTCCTCCTGAAGACAAGCTAACAGCCTTCCCAAACTCCGCAGAACGTCCAGTAATCGTAATTTGTGCCTGCGTATGGGTAGCTAGATCCTGAGCAACAGTGCTACCAATCCGCCCCCGTCCACCAAGAATTAAAACGCTGTCTGTCATTACTCCAGATTAGCAATACTAACCTTATTTCAGCAGTTTTCTGTCCCATTTGTCATCAGTTACAAGTATGACTTGCCTGCAAACGAAGGAGGACTTATCAATTATTGGTAGTTAGATCAGTTTTGTGCCTCAATTTGCCTGACTACCGTTAGCGCCGAATAACTTACCCCAGCAGTACCTTCGCCGGGATGGGTAGAATCACCAACTAACCACAGATGCGAGATTGGTGTCCGATTGGCGAACCCAAAGGGGCCAAAGGTGGGTATTCTTTGACCAATGCCACCAACTATACCGCGATCGCGGGCTGTGAAATGGGCAAAGGTGCGCGGTGTTGCGGCTTCTTGATGAATAATCGTTTCTGGTTTGAGATAGAAGTATTGGGCAAGACGAGCGATCGCTTGGAGGGTAAACTTTTCTTTTAGTCCTTGATAATTTTCAGTCTGCCACCACTGTGCAGGATCGACAAATGAAGAAGCAATAATTGTGGCTTTACCATTTGGGGCGCGGCCGTCTCCAGGATGACTGACGGAAACAAATAGAGAATTATTTTCGCCAATGGGGCCATTGACATCGTACATAAATTGCAGATGGGGAGGGCATCCAGGCGGAATCGCGCTGGCATCTACACCCAAATAAATCACAAACGCGCTCGATGCTTGGGGCAGTTTTTCCACCCGGTTTTGATAACCAGATGGGGCTTGTTCTCCCAATAACTGCACCAAGTTTTGCACGGTGACGTTAGTAACTATGTGGTCAGCGGCTTCTGTCCAGACATCGCCAGTTTTCTGATTTCTAATGACTACAGCAGTAGCTTTGCCATTCTCTACTTTGATTTGTTCTACAGTGTGGCGCATCAACAATTTGCCGCCATCTCTTTCTAAGGATTGTACCAGGCGATCGCTTAGTACTTGCATACTTCCCTGGAGGTGAAACAATCCTTGGGGTAGTTGGGATACACTCAATGCTGTTGCAGCATAAAGTAATGCTGTCTTCTCTGCATCCACCTGGGAATACAACTTCAGTTGCAAATCTAAAAAAGTCCTCAGTCGTTGGTCATTTCCCAGTCCACATAAGCGTAAAGCATCTCCTACCGTAAACAAGGTGAAGGGTACAGTAATTAATGTACTGGGACGCAGCGCTTGCGTTAGCTGCCACAAATCCCATAAATTACGTGGTGGTAGCACTGGATCGCGTCCTTGAAATTCCCAACTGGCATTAAATAAAGTTGCCATCAATTGCCAGAACGGTTCGCTACCAGGAAACTGTTTTTGTCGTTCCTCTTGCCATTTCTCTTGGTCGCGCCAGACATTAATCGGTGTGCTTTCCCCAGGTAAATAGACCGCACAAGCAGGATCACAAGGCGTTGCTTTTGGTAAATCTATTGACAATTCTGAGAAAATGCGGTGGTGAATTCCCCCTGGTTCCAACCCTGCCACCTGAGTTGCTCCCACATCGAAGGTAAATCCCTGCCGTTTAAACGTCGAAGCACAGCCTCCGGGGACAAGAGCCTGATCCAAAATTAAGACGCTGTAACCTTTATGAGCTAATAATGCTCCAGCAGTCAGTCCACCTATTCCGGCACCGATAACGATGACATGAGAGTTACTTTTGTCAAGAGAAATGCTGGACATTGATTAGTTTATTTAAAATTCTTAATACTTTTACTTATAATTTTACCTTAATCTCAAAGTTGAATGGGGTCGAAGAGTGCTGGTGTACACAAGTCATCGAATTACCCCCCTTAATCCCCCCTTATAAAGGGGGGAAACCGGAAAATCTGGTTCCCTCCCCTTTATAAGGGGAGGGTTAGGGTGGGGTAAATTTACGCCTAAATGCAAGTGAGTAGACTGTTTCAGACTTGTGTATACACCATAGCCTTACTAAGGAGAGGGACAGGTTTTGCGTAGCATAACCTTTCTTGAGGTATCTCAGGGGTTGCACGATAAATCTTAAATGGCCTCATCAAAAATTTGTATGTACACGGGGGTTAAGGGGGATCTAAAAGTGCCTAAATTCACAGCGAAACACTTTTTAAACAACCTCTTAATTTGACACGCTACCCTAAACCCAAAAAATTTGAAATCAACGGTAACAGATTGCTGCACTGTTCAACCAACTTTGTGGCACTGGGTAAACTAGAAATTGTCCCTTTTAAAATCTTTATAGCCGTTTTTGCCGCCTTTTGCATCGTCCCCTCTTGAGGACTTTTCCCCGCTTCAGCTAAGGCTTTCACCTGTTCTAATGCCTCAGCTTTATCTTCTTGCGGTAAATTTGTATCTGCCTCAATCGCTGCTTGCAATTGCGTCAACAATTCCTTAATTCCCGGTTTATCTGGTTCGGGAGACGCTGCTAACTCCTTGATAGTATTTGTTACCGTACCGCTAATATCGCCCAAATTCAAAGCTTGTCCACTGGCATTAAAGTCTCTGCCAACACTGCCAATTTCAATTTTCCGGCTGGCATCATTGCTGTTAGTCATATTTTTATTCTCAACTTTATTGTCAACTTGAACATTAATTGGTTTATTCGCTAATAATCTTACAATCTCTGTCATCTCTCCACTTTGTTGTCGATAAACGACTATCTGCTCATCTTTAGCTTGTAATTGTGCTTTATATTTTTCTTCTACAGCTTGCAATGCCAGTTGATAACTTTGTGTAAAATCACTATGAATCTTTTCTTTGTCGGCATCAACAGGTACACCAACTTTAACGACTACTACGCCATCACCTTTATTTTCAATACTTTGTAGGGCTAACTCTGTATCTTCATTTTGATTTTTTACATTTTCAAAGGCATTAACAAAAGCCTTCCAATTAATGCCATTATCAAAAATTAAATCAACAGTATTTAAAACCTCTTCAAACAGTTTAGTAAATTCGCCTGGTTGAAAGTCGCCACTACTGGGACGGCGTTCGCGGTTGTCAGTTCCAGGATTGGGGTGTTCTAGAAGATAAACAAAGCGACAATCAACATTATTTAACTGAGTTGTACTTTCAATATTCCATGCTTCCACACAAGCACCAGTCATTTGGGCGCTAGTGAAATTAGTACCAACAGCCTGAGCTAGAGTTAAATTTGCCCACTCTAAACAAGCGCCTTGGAAGGTTGCTTCAGAAATATTAGCATCTTTGAGATTTGCCTCTTTTAAATCTGCACCTATGAGGTTAGCGCCTTTAAGGTTAGCACCAAGATATGATTTTTTTCTCCCATTGCAGCTGATGAGTAAATTGAGAACAGCAAAGTTAATTAGTATAGTGTTGTCTACTCTGGCAAGGTCGAGTTTTTTGACTTCATAAAAACGAGTGCGTGTGAGGTTGGCATTTCTGAAATCTGTATTTTTGAGAATTGCACCTGTAAAGTCAACATCAGTTAAATCAGCGCCACAAAAGCTAGTTCCACCTGTAGCAGCAAAGGCTATAGCGAACGAGCGAACCCAAGCGTCTTTTTCATTTCCAGCTAAACTACGCCAGCCAATGTAAGCGTTAAATAATGTAAAGGCTAAGGCTCCGGCTAAGGCGACGGCTCCGGCTAAGGCTCCGGCTAAGGCTCCGGCTCCGGCTAAAGCTCCGGCTAAGGCTCCGGCTCCGGCTAAAGCTCCGGCTAAGGCTCCGGCTCCGGCTAAGGCTCCGGCTCCGGCTAAGGCGACGGCTCCGGCTAAGGCGACGGCTCCAAAACCTGCTATTAAACCCTTACGAATGGTAATAATACAAAAAACCAGCAGCAAAATTAGGGAGACTATCCCGATGATAAAGTTTTGAGTATTATGAAAGTTAAAAATATATGCTACCAATATACCAAGGAAGATTGAGAAAAACCCTGATAGTCCTGATAGCAGCCACGAGACTATGAGCAACCCAATTGTCCAACGTCGCTGTAGTCCTGCCTTAACACCTGTAAAATTAGCATCTTTAAGAATCGCGTTGGTAAAGTTTGCCCCTCTAATATCCGCCTTGCTAAAGTTGGCTCCAGTCAAGTTTTGACCTTTAAAAGAGCGGCCTTGGAGGTTTTGACCGGAGTAGTCTGGCGGCATAATCACTAATTTGTAATATTTCGACTGCGCTCAATACAAGTTCGTAATTCGTAATTAAGAAAGTCAGATTAAATCTGGGTTTGCGGGTTTGAATCTGGTGGCAGATTTTAGATAACTGGTGTTACTGAGATTTTATACAACTTTGCCCTGTGATATTCCCGATTTTGGGAAATTTTCATCAATATTGCAACTGTAGCGGTCTAACTCGTGACAGGAGCGGTCTCCCTCGTGCCGGGAGCGGTCTCCCTCGTGCCGGGAGCGGTCTCCCTCGTGCCGGGAGCGGTCTCCCTCGTGCCGGGAGCGGTCTCCCTCGTGCCGGGAGCGGTCTCCCTCGTGCCGGGAGCAGTCTCCCTCGTGACGGGAGCGGTCTACCTCGTGACGGGAGCGGTCTCCCTCGTGCCGGGAGCATTGCGTAGCAAAGAGAAGCGATCGCAAAGCCTTTTGGGAACGCTCCACGAACATTCTGCTTTGCTTCATTCGCAATGACAATCTATCATCATGCCAAAGACAGGTTTATCAGCTTGAGGGTTAGCCATCAAATAAGCTAATGCTTGTGGCAAAGCTGACCAAACCGAAAGCGTAGTTTTTTGAGACACCAACACCATCACCCACAACTGATTTTGCAGCACCAAAACGTCAATCCGTCCACGCAGTAATTCTTCTCCATCATTTAGCACTAACTTTACTGTTGACTAGGCGGCAATTTTAAAAGGAGGATCGTAAAATCCGGCGATCGCTACTAAGGGAGACACCACCAACAATTTCACTGTCCCCTCTAAAAAATCACCTTCAGCCCGATGATATAGATATCTGCGCCGCAGTACATCGAGAGAAGTTTTTTCAGCTTCTGTAATTCCAGGTAATTCTTCAGACCATTCTGGAAAAAACTCCTCGTCCTCAATTCGGACTAAACCGAATCGGGTATGGGCATCTGTTAAACTAATAATCGCTGCTGTCTACGTCATAGCTTTTCACTTATCAATACAACTAAACGCCACTTTATTAGCATAAGTTCTTCTACTGGCGATCGCATGTCCTGGGCTACTCTAAAATTAGATTATTCTCCGAAATAACAATTTCCAGATGTGCCAAAAATTTAATGTTATATGAACAATCAACTGTATGAACGAGATTTTAATCTGTGGCGAGAAAGCATTATTGAGCAGATTAAAGAACATCGATTTAATGATATAGACTGGGAGCATTTGCTTGTAGAATTAGAAGACATGGGGAAGTCAGAGAAACGGTCATTTATAAGTAACTTAACAATCTTGATTGCTCATTTACTCAAGTTAACCGTTCAATCTGATGCTCCTGAGATGATGAAAACAAGCTGGTATAGTTCTGTCACAGAACATCGTTTCCGAGTCAACAAGGATTTAGAAGAAAATCCTTCTTTTAAGAACTATATTACTGAAGTCCTTTCTCAAGCCTATGCCGATGCTCGCAAACTGGCAATCAAAGAAAGTAAAAAAGCTAAATTAGGAGTCAGAAAACTAACGGACACAGAATATCCTCTCGATTGTCCTTTTTTGATAGAACAGTTATTAGATGAAGATTTTTATGGAGACAGTGATTAATAGTTATCAGTTGTGTTCCATAGTTAAGTTACCCAAAAAATATTGTAAAAATGAGAACATTGTATTATGGGAAACATGGTGGTGCTGGGACACGGTGAGAGTATCTGATAATTTCTTAGCCTGATCGCGTCTTCTTTCACCTTTTGCGTCTCACCTACTCCCCCAATCGACCTTTGCCAAATTGGCGTGAGATTATTGTATGTTTATTACTACAATTACTATTGATGCTAGATAATGGGAAGGCTTTGACATTTTCTTGCCAATCTAGCCCAGATAAACAGAACTAACACTTATGCGAACTCACTATTGCGGCGAACTCCGAAAAGAACATATTGGAGAAACAGTTACCTTTTACGGATGGGTAGACCGTCGCCGCGATCACGGTGGTGTGATATTTTTAGATTTACGCGATCGCTCTGGAATTGTCCAAATCGTCAGCGATCCGCAACGCACCCCAGACTCATACGAACAGGCGAACGCCCTACGAAATGAATATGTTGTCGAAATCATCGGTAGGGTAACGCACCGTCCCGAAGAATCCCTGAATCCCCGCCTACCAACAGGCGAGGTGGAAATCTACGCCGATAAAATTCAACTCCTCAATGCTGTTCGCAAACAGTTACCTTTCCAAGTTTCCGTAGCTGACACCGAGACAGTGCGCGAAGACTTGCGGCTGAAATATCGCTATTTAGATTTGCGACGCGAACGGATGGCACAAAATTTGCAACTGCGTCATCAAATTGTCAAAGCGATGCGTCGTTATCTGGAAGATTTGGAAGGTTTTATCGAAGTCGAAACCCCAATACTTACCCGTTCAACCCCAGAAGGGGCGCGGGATTATGTTCTACCCAGTCGCGTCAATCCTGGTGAGTGGTATGCTTTGCCGCAATCACCCCAGCTATTTAAACAATTGCTGATGGTATCCGGCTTAGACAGATATTATCAGATTGCCCGTTGCTTTCGTGATGAAGATTTACGCGCCGACAGACAACCGGAATTTACCCAGTTGGACATGGAAATGAGCTTCATGTCCCAAGAAGAAATTATCGAACTAAACGAGAAGTTAGTTTGCCATATCTTCAAAACAGTTAAAGGAATTGAGTTACAGCGCCCTTTTCCCCGTCTCACTTATGTCCAAGGGATGGAACGCTACGGTAGTGATAAACCAGATACCCGCTATGGTTTGGAATTAGTTGACGTCTCAGATATTGTGAAAAACTCTAGTTTCAAAGTCTTTCGGGACACCGTTAACAATGGTGGGATTGTCAAAATCCTCCCCATTCCCAACGGTAACGATGTAATTTCTAATGTCCGGATTAAACCAGGCGGTGACTTATTTAAAGAAGCCAGCGAAGCCGGTGCGAAAGGTTTAGCTTACATCCGCGTCAGGGATGATGGCGAAATTGATACCATTGGCGCGATAAAAGACAACCTCAGCGTTGAACAAAAACAAGAAATTTTACGCCGCACAGATGCAAAAGCTGGACATTTGCTGTTGTTTGGGGCTGGTGATGCTGCTACAGTTAATAAAACATTAGATAGATTACGGCAAGCGATCGCTAGGGAATTTGAGTTAATTGATCCAGAAAAAATCAACTTGCTGTGGATTACAGATTTCCCAATGTTCGAGTGGAATGCTGACGAAAAGCGCCTAGAAGCACTGCACCACCCGTTTACAGCACCGCATCCTGATGATTTGAGCGACTTAAAAACTGCACGCGCCCAAGCTTACGACTTGGTACTCAACGGCGTGGAAGTTGGCGGTGGAAGTCTGCGGATTTATCAGCGAGAAATTCAACAGCAGGTGTTTGAAGCAATCGGTTTATCTGCTGAAGAAGCACAAAGTAAATTTGGCTTTCTCTTAGAAGCATTTGAATATGGTACACCGCCGCATGGTGGCATCGCTTACGGTTTAGATCGTTTAGTGATGTTGTTAGCTAGAGAAGAATCCATTCGAGATGTAATTGCTTTTCCGAAGACACAACAAGCGCGTTGTTTGTTAACAGATGCACCTTCGAGTGTAGATGCTAAACAGTTGAAAGAATTGCACGTTGCTTCGACTTATAAACCAAAGTCTTAGTGAACTAGGGAATTGTCTAAGTAGGGTGGGCAATGCCCACCATTTAAATGAATTGAAAAGGCAAAGATAATGAATAATATACCTCTTTGTCCACAGCCATAACTTGTTTCAAAATCTGTAGATGACAACAAACAAACTCAAAGCCTTAAAGCTTTTTGCTGGGATCGGTGGCTTTCGCCTGGGTATGGCAAATGCAAATATTCAAACAGTATGGGCGAATGATATTAACGAACTTTGCTGTAAAGTTTATGAAAGTAATTTTGGCAAAGACTCTATTGTTTTAGGCGATATCAACGAAATCTCCATCTTAGATATTCCCAATCATGATATTTTAACTGCTGGCTTCCCTTGTCAACCTTTTAGTCCTGCTGGTAAAAAACTTGGCGTGAGAGATATAGTTAGGGGAACACTATTTGAGCGCATTATAGAAATATTAGACCAGAAGCAGCCAAAATACTTTTTTTTGGAAAATGTAAAAAGACTTTTGACGATGGAAAACGGCTATCATTTTAGATTAATTTTAAATGCACTTTCTGAATTAGATTATTTTCTCGAATGGCGAATAATTAGCCCCCTGAGCTTTGGTATCCCTCAAAATAGAGATAGAATTTTTATTTTTGGCACAAAATTAAACTCAACAGATATAGTCCCTAATAGTTTAGAAAAGCTCTCAGTTTTTTTAACTAAAGAAGACAATATTTTACTGCCAAATCTCGAAGCTCCATTGGTAAAATACATGTTGCCAATTATGACGATGAAAAGGAAAAACGATAATTGGGGAATTGCCTATAAAAATCAGATGTTCACTCAAAATATTTCATCATTGCCTAACATCAAGCCGAGAAAGAGGCTTCAGGATATTCTTCAGGATGAGTCAATGGTAGACACCCAGTTTGATTTTACTGCCGATACATTGGAGCGGATTAAGCAAAGTAAGCCTGTAAATCGTTATTGTAATGGAGTTGAAATTTTGTACAATCAAGATGGAGGCGCGAGACTTGGTTATACCATATTCGGAACTAATGGCATTGCATCAACATTGACTGCCTCAACATCAAGGCATTATGAACGCTACCAAGTAGACGATAAATTTCGACGTTTAACTAATACTGAATATGCCCGACTTATGGGTTTTCCTGATGATTGGTGTCAAGTTGCCAGAACTTACGATCAATACGCATTATTTGGGAATGCAATTGTACCAGCTTGTGTAGAGTGGGTGTGCAAAAGAATTGGTCAAAGAAACTTTGAATTGAGTAAATCTGGTTGGCAACAATTAACTTTGGCTATTTAAAAAATGGAAGTGCTAACCTTATCTTTCCTCAAAACTGCTGCACGAGATTTTTGTGTTGTACTTAGTGCAACACCGATTCCTAATTTGTACGGGGTTACAGATGGCAAAGCAGTAGGAACATATGTTGAGTTTACTTTTAATCAAGATTTGTCTACAAAGTATGAATACATCCTTGGTAGTGCTGCTTTAGGAATTGATTTTCCCGGATTAGAAGTTGATTTAAAAGTGACATCAATTCGTCAGCCCCAATCTTCTTGCCCCTTTCGTAATGCTAGTCAAAAGGTGTATGGATTGGGCTATCATCTGCTGATATTGGCATATGAAAAGATTGATAAGCATAGCTCTCGTACTGCTAATTTAAAATTCCAGAATATTGCCTTTGTATCAAGAGAAAGAACTGGAGATTATCAAACAACTTACGGGCTAAGAGAAATCCTACGCCGTAATGGCAATAAAGAAGATGTAATAGCATTTTTAGAGGAACGCAATTTTCCATTAGATGAAATTGGGCGTGAGATACTTGCAGAAAAAATTTTGCAGCAACCGCCAGAAATTGGCTACCTGACAATTTCTAATGCACTATAGCTACAAGCGAGCAATGGCTGACTGAAGTTGAGTTAGGTTTATGTCTGTGGGAAGGCGTATATGAAGGTAAGCGAGATGTTTGGTTGCGGTGGTGTGACGCTGAAGGTAATGTGATTCCTACTGGTGCAGAACGAGCCGAACAAGAGCGAGAAGCTAAAGAAACTGCCCTGCAACGGGCTGAACGGTTGGCAGCACAGTTACGAGCCTTAGGTGTTGAACCAGAAGTGTGAAGATAGAGAGTGATGTAGTCCAATTAATTGAAAAATGCTCTGAAAGCGAAATTGCCAGAAAACCACCTAAAAAAAACCCGCCGTAGCGGGTTACACAACAAACTAAGAACATTGAAAACTTGATTTAGCTGGAATACCTCATCTCAGCTTCCAGTTGACGAATCAGTTGTTCGTCGCCTTTTGCTCTGGCTACTTGCAAGCGATGCTCTAGGCTTTTTTGAATATTCTCTCTGTGAGCTTCTCGTGATTTCCTGGCACTTTGTAGTCTACTTTGATTCATAGTGATTACCCTGTTTAATTTTTTGTTTTATATCTTATATCCTTAACATAACATACATTTTGTAGCTTTTGCTACAGAAAATTCTATTTTAATATATGTTTTAGCAAAAACATGTCTAAGAACCAGATAGATCAACAACCCCTCATGACTTTGTTGAGCGATTTCGGCGATCGCGATGTTTATGTAGGCATAATCAAGGGAGTCATCGCCCAACTCAACCCCAGACTGACGGTGGTAGACTTAACGCACCAAATTCCGCCGCAAGACATCGCCGCAGCCAGGTTTTGCTTGATGAATGCTTATCCCTATTTCCCAGTTGGGACAGTGCATCTGGCAGTAGTAGATCCGGGTGTGGGAAGCAAGCGACGAGCGATCGCAGTAGAATTTGCTCAAGGGTTTCTGGTAGGCCCAGATAATGGTATCTTTAGTGGGGTACTTAGTCAAAGTCCAGCGATCACAGCCGTTGAACTCACAAATCTTAACTATTGGCGAACTGCTCAACCAAGCAAGACTTTTCACGGTAGAGATATCTTTGCACCAGTGGCAGCTAATCTTGCTAGTGGTGTTTCCCTCAAACAGCTAGGACAAGAAATTGATCCAGCAAGTTTGGTAAAGCTGAATATAGGCGAGTGCAAGCAGACAACCACTGGCATAGTGGGTTGCATTCAATATATTGACAATTTTGGCAACTTAGTGAGTAACATTGCAGAGAGTTACGTACAAGGCAAAACTTGGTGTGTGCAAGCTGCTGGGTTGAGTATACCAGGCTGTGAAACTTACAGTGATGTCAACGTAGGAGAGATAATAGCTTTAGTTGGCAGTCATGGCTGGGTAGAAATTGCCATTAATAGCGGCAATGCTCACTCGCAGTTACAGTTAGATTTGCAAGAAACGCTTCAAGTTGTGCTAACTTAAATACCGCACTTCGTGAGTGCCGCATCAAGAAAAACATCAAATTTTGTACCCGTCTCAAGAAGATGTCCTCCAGACTACCGGGAATTGGTGCTAGTAGTGCGATTGAGTTGCTACAGTCGCCTTATTCCTTTTCCCTCAAGACATTAATTCCTCTTGTCATCTCAAAATGAGCCAACGGACAGTTCTAAATGGGGTTTGCAATGCATTCTCCCTGGTGATACTTTTAAACGCTTAATTGCTGCTGACGAGATCCAGTTGTAAAATTATATATCCCTCAGTCAGGAGCATTCTGATGTTTAGGCTTTTACTATTTATACTAATTGTTACAGGATTCCTAAGTAGCTTTTTGAATCTGACAGCCTCTACTGCCTTTGCAGAACAAATATATAAACCAACAAATGAGTCGCTATCAAAGCATGAAGTTCCAGAGTGGTTCAAAGATGCTAAACTCGGCATTTTCATTCACTGGGGCGTGTACTCCGTACCTGGTTGGGCACCACTCACTGGTGAACAGAACAAGGTAGTTGCAGAACGCGGTTGGGAATATTGGTTCCAGCACAACCCTTATGCTGAATGGTACTACAACTCCATGAAACTTGAGGGCAGTGACACCTATAAGTATCACCGTGCAACCTACGGTAAAAATTTCACCTATGACGACTTCATTCCCACCTTCAATGCAGCCATCACAAGGTGGAATCCATCTCAATGGGCAAAACTGTTTTCTCAAGTAGGTGCGCGGTACGTTGTGCTGACGACCAAACATCATGATGGCTTCCTCTTATGGCCTAGCAAAACCACAAACCAGTCAGGACGAGTGGCGGCGCGGGATATTGTAGGCGAACTGACACAAGCAGTTCGTAAACAAGGTATGCGTATGGGTCTGTACTACTCCGGCGGTATTGATTGGTCTAAACAAGACACAACGGTGACAGACTTTAACACCTTGATCGCAGCTATTATCCAAGAAAAAGCTTACGCTGAATATGCTAACGCTCACTGGCGCGAACTCATTGACCGCTATCAGCCATCTATCTTATGGAATGACCTTGGCTACCCTGTTGGTCAGGCGAACGGGATTATGGCTTACTTTTACAATCACGTACCTAACGGTGTCGTTAATGACCGCTTTGACTTAAATGGGCAATTCGGTTTACACTTCGACTTCTCCACACCTGAATATAGTCAACTCAAAAAAATCGAACCAAAGAAATGGGAAAGCACAAGGGGTTTAGGTTACTCGTTTGGTTACAACCAGAATGATACCGACTTGAACATGATTTCAGTAGATGAACTGGTTGATTCATTCGTTGATATTGTTAGTAAAAACGGCAACCTACTGCTCAACATTGGTCCAAATGCCGATGGTTCAATCTCCAAACTGCAAACTGAACGGTTGCTCGGCTTAGGTAAGTGGCTAGATGTAAATGGTGAAGCCATCTTTGGCTCGCGCTATTGGATACGTTCAGAAGATGTATCTACTCAAGGTATCCGAGTGCGCTACACCACAAACAAAGGTAATTTGTATGCTATCTTGCTTGATACTCCGATGAGTCAGACGCTGACAATCCCAGGACTAATTCTGCCGAAAAATGCAAAGATTACAATGCTAGGGGCAACAGGTAAACTTAAGTGGCAACAGTGCGGACAGAATTTATTTGTCACTCTACCGGATATGTCTGCGGTGAAAAAATCACCAGCCTACACGTTGAAAATTAGCCAGATACCTCTTTCATGAAGCTCAGAACGTACTGGCTTCGCCAACGCCAACTCTTGGAGACGCTGCGCGTTGGCGTTGGCGAAGCCTTTGGTAGAGAAGCCTCTGGTAGAGTTGTGCGGTATCCTGCGGGTTCCCCAGTTCCTTTATGCCGGTGAACTCGTCCACCGGACTGGCTCACCGCTAAGAGCGTCTACGTTAAAAAATTGACTTTGATAATAGGGTTTTAGCCTTAACCCAAGGTATTGTTACAAGCAGATATTTTTTCTAGTCTTGCACCATAATTTTAGTACAGAAGATGGACAGATTGCTGCCGATGCTACTAATAATGGGAAATAAACAGCAAGTGATCTGTTTAGTTGTCTTAGTTTAAGGAGATAAACAGCAAAGATTGATCGCTGCTCAATCATTCACAGCGTTTAAAGTGGGTGTGAGGAAGCAGATGCGGTTAATCGGGCGACGATAAACCCATTTATGATTTATTTCCCGACAATTCTAATACTAAGTTGATTTCAAATCACATCCACCCCCCAACTTCCGCGTCAGTTAAAGGTTTCTCTAACTTGGTATATTCTGCCTGAGCAGCCCGCAACACATGTTTCATCTGCACTGGTTCCCCAGCATCGGCAGCTATAAAAGCTGCATTTAAGGCTATGTTACGGATATTACCCCCAGCGACATTTAGCCGTGCCAATTGCAGAGCATCTAAGTCTGCGGTTGGGGTGTCGGCTGGAAAGACGCGTCGCCAAATCTGTGCTCGTTGTGTTGTATCTGGGAAGGGGAACTGCACTACGAAGCGAATCCGCCGCAGAAAGGCTGTATCAATTGAACTCTTCAGATTAGTAGTCAGCACTGCTAAACCTGGGTAGCTTTCCATGCGTTGCAATAGATAGCTGACTTCGATGTTGGCATAGCGATCGCGGGCATCTTTGACTTCACTGCGTTTGCCAAATAAAGCATCAGCTTCATCAAATAACAAAATCACGCCGCCTTGTTCTGCGGCATCAAACACCCGGCGCAAATTCTTCTCTGTCTCCCCAATATATTTGCTGACTACCGATGATAAGTCAATACGATAAAGGTCGAGGCGCAATTTCTGGGCCAGCACTTCTGCCCCCAAGGTTTTACCTGTGCCACTAGCACCTGCAAATAGAGCGCTGATTCCCAATCCCCGCGCACTCTTGCCACCAAAGCCCCAATTGTTATATACAGTACTTCGTTGACGGACATGAGCCGCAATGTCCCGGAGAACTTGTTTCTGTGCGTCTGGTAATACTAAGTCCTCCCAATCACCAGATGGCTCAATTCGCTGGGCGAGTTCATCCAAGCGGGGACGTGCTTGCACCCGGCAGGCATCCCATAAAATGCTAGTGATATCTTTTTCTGGTGTTTGTGCTAATTGTCCTGCGGCTTCTACACAAGCAGCGCGAATAGTTGCGGCACTTAGGTTAAACTGCTCTACTAGGGTTTTAACTTGCCCGTTCATTTGCGGTGCGTAGACGCGAAGCGTCTTGTCGTCAGACATCGCACCTAGTGCATCTTGCCAAACTGCACCTTGTTCTTTGATAGTTGGTTGATGCACGTCAAAGTTAACTACCAGGCGTTGTGATAAGCCTATCCGTTCCCGACTCGTAACGATTAAAAAGCCTTTTGTGCATTCCATGAAACGAGCGATCGCATTCAGCCGCGCCGGATCATTGGTGTCCAGTTCGTTGCAGTCTAGAAGTAAGGCACTGTTACTTAAAATTGTCTCGCGAGTCCACAGGCGGATGAGATTATCCAACTCGCTAGATGCTAATGGAATGACTTGTGCAGGCATTACCCACAGGCTTAAGCCCTGGAGTTGACAAATTGTGGCGGCAATGGCGCGTTTGCTATCAGTTTCTTTACTACATAACTGGATAATTGGCAAGCTATTAACCTTGTAAGCTTGTGACCAAACTGCTGCTACTCGCTCTGCTAAATCTTGGTGCGAGGGGACTAAATCACTAACCTCTTGCAATGGTTCAATGATGCCAGCTAGCCGTTCGTCAAGATATTGAATGCCCGTGAGATAATGTAAAATCCGCTCCTCAATTCTTAGGGGACTGAGGGTAAGGGAATGACCGTCACCAATTTGAATTAACCGCCAATGACGTAAGGGAGCATTTGGAGCGATCGCATCCCAGTGGACGTGAGGTAAAGCTGCCAGAGCTAAACTCAAGGTTGGGTAAGCTCGTTGTGAATCGCCGTTTATTGTAGCACACAATTTCACAAAATTTCCATTCAATTCCATCCCTGCACACAACAGCAACAAATCACGTTCAAAGGATGAGAGGCGAAACATTTTGCATACTCTCTCCAATGCTGATGGTGCAGGCATAGCAGCAGCTGCTTCCTGTAGCGCTTGCTGTAAATACTCTTGGTTTTTCTCCTCTGGTTGATTTTGCTCCCTTGCCGTGTAATTTTCTAAAATACCAGACACCAGCGCTAGGGCTGCTGATAGATAGCGGTAGTTTGCCTGATTCCAATTATGATTAATTGTTGTAGCATTCATAGAATTGTCACCTGTGGCGAATCATATTCTCCAGACTGATTCTTGTGCAGTGGACTTTGTGCCCCATCTACCTGCGCCCGGACAATATAAGTTCCTGGTTTGACATTTTTGACAGGAATCGTGATTGCATCAGTATCTTCGGTGCGTGATGCAACCAAGAAAGAGTAAGCTACCGGACTATCACCTGCCACTTCATTGAGTAACAAAAATACCCGCTGTGCCTTACCAACTTTGGGCTGGAATTTAACGGTAATTTCTGCTGCGCGTAAATTGTCGCCGCTATTTTCCACTTGAGTGACGAATGCTGTAATTGTTGGATGGAGGACAAAAGCCGCAACGTTTGATTCAACTAGATGATCCGTTTGCCCTGCATTGCCCATTGTTAGATGTACAACTTGGACACTCTGCACACTTGCGTATAAATTTGGCGGGACTAACAGGCTGATCTGTGTTTCTTTGACTTCCTGAGGTACTATTAATGTCTCCGTATTACCCAAACGAACTTGTGTGATCTTACCGCGTAACCGCTTACCACGAATCACTAATGTTGTGCCTGCAACAATCATTTGATCAGTCTTTGCCGGAGCCATAACTTGCTCTATATTCGGTTGAGACAAGGGCATCATGTAGAAACCTTCAGACTTGTCATTGCTACTCTCAATCAATACCATTGACGCCAGATAGGTAGCTGAAGGTCGATAGTGCGTTTGGAAAGCAGACCATAACTTAGAAGTTTCTTCCATGTTAAAAAACTCTGGAGTCAGTTTTATCTGCCCAATTTCTTCAGCTAAATCAGATACAGATATACCTGCCACAGCTTGCGAAAAAGCACTTGAGGTATTGGTTGTAGATGCATTTATCAGAGTATTCTTAATAATATCAGATGTAATAACTGATGTTTTGTGTAATAAATGCATTGCATAGCCTAGTAAAAGCTCCGTCTGAAAATCCTTGGCTCCGTAAGCTGTTATTAAGTAATGAAGGTCAAGAGCTAGTGGTGGAGTCAAAGAGCGCGGTTTTCCATTAATCTGTGAGTGCTTGCTCCGAAATTCCTGAGATACCCAATCGACATTTCGATTCTGCGTCACTTGATAGAGAAAGAGATTCAGTTGAGCACGTGCGTCAGCTTCAACTGAAATTCGATCAGGCGGTAGGGCAGTTACAATTACATCACCAACACTAGCAGTGATCGGATCACTGACTAAACCATTTTCCAGCAAGACTTTTAGTACTGCTGTCACGGCGGCTATAGAGAGCACATTACTCATTCTCATTCCTCATGGCAATAGCACGTATCAATCATGGATGTCAGAACAAACTGACAAAACATATTTTGCAAAACTTGAAATATTCTGTAACGGAGACTATCTGCACGGCATACAAAAGCACATTAATAACTACTAGTACACCACGGCGTAAATAGAGCAACCATTTAAAATCCCTAAGGAGCTTATTCCATAATACTTTTGACTTTTGACTTTTGAATGAGTTACTTCCGCCTTGCGGTACTAGTGTGTCAAGCTTGACTTGCTAGGTTCGTAATTTGCGTTTTAGTGATAAACTGCAAACTACGAACAATCCCACCTCTCAATTACTTCTTGATCCACTACTACTTATTAGCAGATAAAAGTAACCTTAATTCGATGAGTAGAGTCTGCTATAGCTCAAAATGAGTAAAAAATAGTCACGCTGACGACCCTCGTCGAATTTGCGTTAAGTTAACATCAGGAACAAAGTTCAACTGTCATCGGTCTTAATTTTAAACATTTTATCAAATTGCTAGGATTACTTTTATGTTAATCTAAGTATAATTAAAAATATCAGTTGTAAAAATTACGAGTATATATTTAGTTTACGAAGCAAGCACTTATATTTGTAATACTAGTACTATCTCTGACTAAAGCTAACACTTTAAAGTAACTAGGATGGGTTGCCCAGATGAAATCCCCACCTTCTTCAAATTCTTGGATTGGTCGTTTCGTAGGTGATAATCAGCGATATCGTTTAGACAGACGGTTAGGCGGGGGTGGCATGGGAGAAGTCTTCCTGGCAACGGACACCCGTGTAGGTCAGCAGGTAGCGTTGAAGTTGCTCAAAGATACGCTGGTGGCATCGCAAGAAATGAGAAAGCGTTTTGAGCGTGAGGTGGCAGTTTGTGCTGCTTTGCAAAGTGACCACATTGTTAAGATTAGTGACTGTGGAGTCACCCCAGAAGGTTTTCCATTTTACGTAATGGAATATTTGCGGGGGCAAACGCTCGGACAACTACTGCTGCGCGAAAAGCGGCTACCTGTTGAGCGGACGGTGAAGATTATGGCGCAAGTTTGCAAGGGTCTACAGCTTGCCCATCAAGGAGTTACTCTCCAACGGGATGGCGGAAAAACTACTGAACATATTCAGGTAGTTCATCGTGACCTGAAACCAGATAATATATTTTTAGTGCCTACAGATTTGGGAGAGTGGGTAAAGGTTTTGGATTTTGGTGTTGCCAAAATTCGGAGTGAATCTTTAGAAAATTCCAACATTACAAATATAACTAGTACATTTATCGGGACATTTCGTTACGCACCTCCTGAACAAATCCAAAGCGATAAAAACCTAGACGCTAGAGGTGATATTTACAGCTTAGGGATTATCCTTTATGAAATGCTGAGTGCAGCCGACCCATTTGGAATTAGCATTAAGGGTAGTCATATCAGTGAAGCTTCTTGGGTATTAGCTCATGCTTATGAGCCACCGAAACCACTGCGATCGCAACCAGGGTGTGAGAATTTACCCGTACAAATAGAAGCGGTGGTGATGAAATGCCTCCACAAGAACCCAGCTAACCGATTTGCAACAGTAGAAGAACTGAATCAGGCTTTGCAAGCTGCTGCCAAATTTGTCACAGGGACTACTCCACCGGAAGAGATTACTGGGCAATCGCAACCTCCTTACAATCAAGGTTCAAATCACGAAACTGTTCCGAGACAATCGAACGACGACACCATTCTGCGTCCTCCATCTCCGTATAATCAAGGTTCAAATCACGAAACTGTTGCGAGACAATCGAACGACGACACCATTATTCGTCCTCCATCTGAGTACAATCAAGGTTCAAATCACGAAACTGTTCCGAGACAATCGAACGACGACACCATTATTCGCCCCCAATCTGCATCCAATCAAGATTCAAATAACGAAACCGTTCCGAGACAGTTTAACCCGATTGAGCAAAACCAACCTGAGTCAAGCGTTCCTCCCCTTCAGACTGGGCACAATCAAGGTTCAAATAACGAAACTATTCCGAGACAGTTTAACCCAGTTGAGCAAAATCAACAGAGTCCTGTGAATAATCCGAACGCTAGCAAACAGGATGTAACGTTGTATCAACCGCGACCTGCATCTAATCAAGGTGGGCAACAAGTGCCACCAGATAAGACGTTGTATCAACCGCGACCTGCATCTAATCAAGGCAAACCACAAGTGCCACCAGATAAGACGTTGTTTCAACCGCGACCTGCATCTAATCAAGGCGGGCAACAAGTGCCGCCAGATAAGACGTTGTTTCAACCGCGACCTGCATCTAATCAAGGCAGACCACAAGTGCCGCCAGATGTGACGTTGTATCAACCGCGACCTGCATCTAATCAAGGCAGACCACAAGTGCGAACGGATGACACTATTTACCAACCAAAGCTAAACGAGCAGCTAGCTAGGAGAATTACTCCCAATTTCTTGCGAATCCTGGGAGTGGTCTTAGCTATTGGGCTGACTTTAGCATTAGTAACCTATATATATACTCAATTTCAATCTCGTAAACAGCCAAGCAATCAGCAAGGTTTACCTAATAAGGAACGGATTCAGAACTAATTAGCTAATTAGCAATGAACTACCCCGCTCATCTAAGAAGATGGGCGAGGTTTCTGACGCATCCTAAACGGCTAGTTACTTAAACCCACCGCAATGGGTAGAAGTAGAGCTATCCGATTCTGCCTCAAGACTAGCGGTAGAGCCGCAATTGAAGAGCATTTCCAGCCAGAGGCTGGAAACGAGGTTTTTAAAAGGGTTTGAGCTTAAGTTGACACCAATGGACCGCGCTGGCTCCCCAATGCACTGGCCCGTCTACACGAGGCAAATTCAAGCCCTGAATTTTTCCTTAGTCCGCGCAGGCTAACTACCCTGCCAGAAGCCTTTGACTACCTTTGTATAGCCAAGCCAATGCGATGGTCGCGAAGCGAACCGCCTTCGGCATCGCAATCCGGTTCGGTTAAGATCCCCCCGTCTACGGCGATCCCTTAAATAAGGGGGTTAAAGAATGTTGCAAACGACATTTATTAACTATATTCATCCCAAGCCACGGGAAAAGAATAATCTGAAAACGCCGATAAATTCTGATTGTTGCTGCGGGTTTCTTCATCCAGAACTTTGATAACTTTGTTATAAATGTCTTGTGCCTGCTGCGGGGAATCACCGATGCTGGTTAATCCCAACTTGCCAAACTGCGAAAGACAACCTATAAGATGAAACACTGTGCCCGTTTCACTACAGCTGTCAAAGTGCAATCTGTGTTCAGCAATGATATCCATCAAATTATTCGGTAATAATCCCTGGTAGCGCTCTTTTTGCAGATTATCAGTGGCGGTGTAGTATTTTGGACGACCTTGCTGAGTATAAAATAAACCCGTGGAAAGGTCATAGCGACCGTTTGTTAATAATTTCAGGGTCATGAATGGATGAGTCGTGCCGCCTTTACGCAGGTTAATTTCGATCGCCTGAATATCCCACTCTCCGTTACCCTTGTCAACGGCGATAAAATCTAATCCAAATCGTTCTAAAGTACCTTTCTCTGCTAGTTTTCTGCCAACTTGTAATCCCAATTGCTGTAATTGCAACCGATAGCTTTCATCAGCTGGGAAGCGACAACCAAGATAAATCTGACCGTCTGGTCCTCCGAGAATTTGGTCGTGGGTTGAAAGGATTTCCACTTCGCCATTGGGTGTGATCCTTCCTTGGACGCTGGGCGATCGCTTAATTTCCCCTTCCACAAATGCTTCAGCGAGCGCCCCTAACTCAGGGATTCTTCCGGAAAAATGATCCCAAGTCTCTTGTTTTGCTTGAAAGCGCATTGTTGAGAAGCGATCGCTAATTGCTGCTACCCTTTGGGCCCGAGTTCCTTTGCCTGGAGCGACATTCTCAATTGGTCTAAAGTCTAGCAGCGCATTCCCTTCTCCAGAAATGCCTTCGTTGAGTTTCACTACTACCCGTTTTAATGTTGGTTGGCGTTCCCACAAATCACTAGTAGCTTCTGCCAGATCTGTGTGGTTCCAAACTTTTTCGCAGCCATCTGGATAAGGTACTCCACTTTCGGCAAAGATTTGCCGACTGCCACTTTTTGTCCCCCAAATCTGTAAATCTGGTGCAGCAGCATACAGTGGTACACCTAATTTTACAGACAACTCGCCTTCCCACTGCGTAGAGTTGTAGCAGATCATAAACGATTTGTCTAGCCTCAAAGCTTGATGAATCCGCTCTAGCAGGCGGGGGCGTTCTAAAATCTTTTGGCTTAGAGGCTTAAGAGAGGAATCGTAAGTAGAAAGTAGCAGCAAGCGATTGCGAGCATGAGAAAAGGGAATTCCTGGCAAAAGTTGCAAGTAATAATCAATGATACTAGGATGCAGTGGTACTGATGTCACATAGATCAGCCGAGTCCGGGGATTCTGCAACCGGATCAAGGAAAATAGTAATCTTTCTTCATAATGCTCGCAGCCTTCGATCTTTTGGAGTTCGCCCTGGTCGATACTCAGAGAGGGAATAATTAAAATATCTGCTTCACTATTGTCAAATAGCTCGCTCGTTTTCCAGCGATCGCGTAGAGTTAATTGTAAGTTGCGAAACTTTTCAACTTGTTCTAACTCAGAAATATTTTCTATTGCCATAACCCCAGCCCTCAAATGATTTCAATGTAGCGCACCATGCAGGCTTTTGGATTATTAGTTTCAGGACTAGTCGTCAGATACTTTTGTAAGGAGTTTAGTTTGCAAGAAAATAGCTATGCAGATATCAGCCAAAATAAATATTAAAATTAACGAAAATTGATGGTATAAAGGTAGGTGTTTTTGCAAAGACGAAGTGAGAAAGTATAAATCTTTATTTTCATTGAAATCTTTATTTTCATTTATCGAAAATGGCACGATTATTGAGCCGATAGAGATGATTATAAACTAATTAAGTTACTCTCACTTATTTAATTGATTCTCCGTCTTCAGGTTGAGTAAATTTCAGTTTTTTTACCTCTCAGGAGCGATAAAGTAGAGCAATATAATAGTTAACTTGAAAGCAGGTGAAAACGAGAAATCCTTCATCAGATGAAAGTTGTGTACTTATTTTTCGTTATCAGCTTCATAGCGTGTATCAACTGTGAAGATAAATGATCTAAGCTGCGTGTAGTTGCCAGCAATAAGTACGTTTAGCAACTATTGGGGTGTATAAACGCCTAAAATTGCAAATGGCATGTGGGAGCCAAAGCAAAAAACAAACCTTGGATCGAAAATTCTATCCGAGGTTTAGTTTTGGAATGAGAATTGCTGGGATGAAGGAAACAAGGAGAACACGGGGAATAACCAATGCCCCATGCCCAATTCAATATTCAATATTCAATTACCAAGACAAAACCTATGCCTAAATCAAAAGAGAAAAAATTACAACCGCCACAGGAACAGCAAACACCAGGTGTTGAATCAGAAATGACACCAAAACCCAAAGCAGATGATGCCCAGTATCAGGGTAGTGGCAAGTTAAAAGATAAAGTAGCATTAATTACGGGTGCAGATAGTGGTATTGGTCGTGCTGTAGCGATCGCATTTGCTAAAGAAGGTGCAGATGTGGCGATCCTTTACTTGAATGAACACGACGATGCCAAAGAAACAAAACATTTAGTAGAAAAACAAGGGCGTCGTGCAGTAACTATCGCAGGCGATATTGGCGATGAAACTTTTTGTCAGCAAGCTATCCAACAAACAGTTGGTGAGTTTGGTAAACTTGATATTCTGATCAACAATGCCGCCGAACAACATCCTCAAGAAAGTATTGAGGAAATCACCAAAGAACAATTAGAGCGCACTTTCCGGACTAATATATTCTCGATGTTTTTCATGACTAAAGCTGCACTCAAGCATTTACAAGCAGGTAGTTCTATCATCAATACCACATCAGTAACAGCTTATAAAGGTAACCCAGAACTACTAGATTATTCTTCCACAAAAGGTGCGATCGTTGCCTTTACTCGTTCTTTATCACAAAATTTGATGTCAAAAAAGATTCGAGTTAATGCTGTTGCACCAGGACCTATTTGGACACCTTTAATTCCCTCAACTTTCCCCGAAGATAAAGTTGAAATTTTTGGCAAACAAGTACCAATGGAACGAGCAGGACAACCAGAAGAAGTTGCTCCTAGCTACGTATTTTTAGCCTCTGATGATGCTTCTTATATGTCTGGTCAAGTGTTACATGTCAATGGTGGAGAAGTTGTCAATGGTTAAGTAAAATAGTTAGGAGTCATTCAATTTGGGATTTTAGGTTTTTCCTTTAATCCCAAATTCAAAAACCCAAGTTGGCATTTGAAATTTAGAGTTATAAATTTTTAACTTTTAACTCCTAACTCTACCGAATTTACAATGTTTAAATTTTGGATAATGGAATTGTTGGCGGAGCTTCTCGTAGAGAAGATTTTTGAGATCCATTATTTAATGCATGTTTGTCCCTTGCGCGTCTGGTAGAGTTGCCCCCGAATTGAAACGCGAGTATAATTCTATTATCCAAAATCCTTGCATTAATTGACTTGCCCACTTCGGCTACGCTCAGTGCATCGCCTGACTTGATTGCTGGGGTCAATCCAAAATCTAAAATCGTTCGACTGAGCGACTTGTACTAAGCGACTTATACTGAGCGACTTGTACTGAGCGCAGCCGAAGTAAGTCGAGATAAGCCGAAGTCTAAAATCCAAAATTGATTGACCCTAATTGTCTTCCATTGGAGGGATGAGTCAATGTGGAAATATTGATAATCTGTCTAGCAGTAAACATTTAAGAAATAATAACTACGTCTATGGCATCTCCTACACCCCTGCATGGCACGGAACTAGTAGATTGTGCTAGAGCAAATGCCAAGGAAGGAATTGAAACTGCTGCTTATCAATGTGGCTATGGTCAAGACCTCAACAAATTTGCACGAGAACTGAGACAAGCTTGTGAAGAAATGAATTTACAAGTGAAGGAACTCAGCGGATTGATTACTGACCAGGACGCGATATTACAATTGGGTACTGGCGAAATTGTTGCTCCAGATACGGAATCAGAATTGTAAAAGTTAGGAGTGAGCAGTGAGGAGTTAGGAGTTAGGAGTTTTGAATTAAAAAAATATTTAACTTATAACTCATAATTCATAATTTTAAAATTACCCGCGCCAAATTGAAGTAAATTAAAACGCCAACAACATCAACTGCTGTGGTAATAAATGGTGCTGACATTAATGCCGGATCTAAACGAAGGTAGCGAAATAGAAACGGTAATGCTGAACCAGAAATAGAAGCTAAAATAGAAATCGCTACCAGACTAGCGCCTACAGCGATCGCAACTTCTAATCTTCCTTGGAGAAAATAAGCCCAGACAGTAGCGATCGTACCTGACATTCCTCCCAATAATACCCCAGCCATCGCCTCCCGGCCGATTACCTGCAATGCCCCAAGCGATCGGATTTCATCGGTATTCATCCCACGAATCACGACTGTGGAAGACTGGGCACCCACATTACCACCAGTACCAGTCAGCAACGGCATAAACGCTGTCAGTGTCACCACTTTTGCCAACATATCTTCTTGCGACTTAATAATTGTTCCTGTGATGGTATTGGTTACAAGTAAGACCAATAACCACACGACCCGCTTCCGAGCAATTTCCAGTAAATTCATCTGAAAATAATTGTCGCCCCCCGACTGCACACCACCCAAGGCATAGATATCCTCGGTGGTTTCCTGTTGCAGAATATCAATCACATCATCCACGGTAACAATACTTACTAGACGCTGTTCCCGATCTACCACAGGCACAGCCAGAAAGTCATATCTTTGGATTAATCTTGCAACTTCTTCCTGGTCTGTATCAGTGTGGACAAACACCACATCACGGGTCATAATTTCGCCAATAATTTGCTCAGGCTCAGACGTGACCAACTCCCGTAACGAGACAATCCCCGTTAAGCGCCTTTCTGCATCAGTGACATAAAGATAATAAATCATCTCACTGGCATTAGCAAAGTTGCGAATTCGCTCTAGGGCTTGAGATACTGTAAAGTTTTCTTTCAGCGAGATTAACTCTAGCGTCATGATTCGCCCAGCAGTATCAGCTTCATAACCCAATAGTTGGGCTGTAGCTTGACGTTCTGCTGGACTCAGTTGTTCTAGCAGGCGATTGACGACTTTTGCTGATAATTCATCAAATAACCTAGCTCGGTCATCTGGCGACATTTGATCGACAATATCGCGGACTTCCTGGCTTTTAAGTTCGTCGATTAACTGTTCTTGAACACTGTAGTCGAGATATTCATAAACTTCGATTGCCTCATCTTTAAAAAGCAAGCGAAAAGCCAAAGCGTGCATTGCTTCTGGCAAACCCTCAATCGCCTCGGCAATATCCGCAGGCTGCACAGGTACGAGAATAGCTTTTGCTCCCTGCAAGTCTCCCGCTTCTAGGAGCATTTGCAGCTGAGTCCGCACTAAACCTCGCAATTCCCTGCGTGAGACATTCTGGATGGTAGAGCTTAAATTGTTTGTCTCAGTCAAAGTCCACTTTCCTCAGCCAGTTTGAACAAGGTTGCTGCCCCTAGTCTAGGGGAAAGTGGGAATGTAGAACGTCAAACTTGTAATTTTTCCGACTTTGAGTAAATTGAAACTTTTTGTAACTTAACGAAATAATCGGGGTTTCGGACGCTGGATAGTTCACCTATAACAGGGTGAGGAGAAAAGTACGATCATCGAGTAATTCCAGCAGATTGTGTTCCCTAGCTTAAATGCACGATTGGTGGGGCATTTGCAAAACTTTTCGCTCCACTGACTTTAGGTTACTACTATATGGTTCTTGTAACAAAGATATGAATTTACAGTCAATATCAAGCAGAGATAAATAATACTTCTTCAAATCTTTAAATATAAAAAACTTTTCTTTATACAACTTTTATATAAATTTTATTTATCTGGACAAAAAACATGGGATTATTCGGTAGGTTGACAAGTTTATTTAAAGATCATCAAAAATTTGATTATTCCTTTAAAAAGGTATAAATCAATGTGAATTTTTAAATAAAGTTCCACAAAAAAGATAGACATAACACTGTGATCTAGTGTCAAATGTGTAGTTGATTAATCCAAGAACAATACTTAAACTAAAATATGTAAAGTTATCATTTTTAACTACTTAAGTATGCACCTGCCCTGATTGGGTGTTGCTTTACTCAAACTTAATGCACCTGCATATCAGTAAGATTAGAAGCTTTCAATAATGGTGATTTATAATTTTTTTTGATTAAATTCACCAAATTGAATTTATATATATCAAAAACTCAGAAATTTGTCGAAAGAAAACAAAGATTCATAAGGACTAATACGCCCTTCAAGTAATCTTTAGTATTTCTTGTCATACATATTTTTCTATATATCTGCTTTCCGAAAAGATATAGGAAAATATGTCACGTCATGCTCTTTTATTTTTATGTTGATACAAATAGGCAGCACAGTAGTAAAGCGGATGAGGGAAGGAGAATACATCTAAGGAATAATTTGTATCAGCAATTAAGTGAAATCGGATAAGCATTCATTAATAAGCTAATCTTTATTAGCTTATTAATATGTTTAAACCTATCATTATTACGCATTTTAACCTTGAAAACATTAAACATAAAACTAATCCTAAAGCATTGATGACTGGCATTAGTTTTAGCTCTATTGTGAGGCATATATCTCAATGAATTCACAGAATAAACAGTTGTCAACAGCTGCAAGTCCAACAATTGCTGCTCCACCATCTGGTCTAGATCAGGCACAACTCAGCAGTATTTCTGCTAAGTCTAGCAGCAGCGTACTCTCTCAAGGAGATGGACTCAAAGCCGAGTACTACGACAACAAAGACTTCACTAACCTGAAGGTAACTCGCACAGATCCGACGGTGAACTTTAACTGGGGCCAAGGTTCTCCAAATCCATCCATAGGTGCTGATACCTTCTCAGCGCGTTGGACAGGTCAGGTGCAAGCCAAGTACAGCGAAACTTACAAGTTCTACACCACTGCTGATGATGGTGTGCGACTGTGGGTCAATGGTCAGCAAATCATCAATCAGTTTGTCAATCAATCTGCCACAGAATCAAGTGGCTCAATCGCACTGGTTGCAGGTCAGAAGTATGATATTAAACTTGAGTACTACGAAAATACCAGCTATGCCGTTTCTAAACTGGCTTGGTCAAGTTCCTCTCAGACCAAGGAAATCATTCCCCAGTCCCAACTGTATAGTAATGTCAACACACCTACTAATGGCAACGGACTCCAAGCTGATTACTACGACAACAAAGACTTCACCAACCTGAAGGTAACTCGCACAGATCCGACGGTGAACTTTAACTGGGGCCAAGGTTCTCCAAATCCATCCATAGGTGCTGATACCTTCTCAGCGCGTTGGACAGGTCAGGTGCAAGCCAAGTACAGCGAAACTTACAAGTTCTACACCACTGCTGATGATGGTGTGCGACTGTGGGTCAATGGTCAGCAAATCATCAATCAGTTTGTCAATCAATCTGCCACAGAATCAAGTGGCTCAATCGCACTGGTTGCAGGTCAGAAGTATGATATTAAACTTGAGTACTACGAAAATACCAGCTATGCCGTTTCCAAACTGGCTTGGTCAAGTTCCTCTCAGACCAAGGAAATCATTCCTCAGTCCCAACTGTATTCACCAGTCCTTCAGTCCACTATCACCTTAGGATCATCTTCTACGACTGTGAACGAAGGCAGTGGTAGTGTTACCATAAATTTGCTGAGAACTGGTGATTTAAGCAGCACTTCTTCAATCAAGTATGCAACCATAGCTGGTACTGCCAAAGCAGGAATTGACTACGGAAGTGAAGGCACCGAAAGCGCTGGAACACTTATTTTTGCGGCGGGACAAAGCAGCAGACAGATATCCATTCCGATCAATGACGATTCATTAGCAGAACCAGATGAAACTTTTAATTTTGTGATTGATCAGCCAGGGGGGGCAACACTAGGACTCCAAAGAACTATCGGAATTACGATTCAAGATAACGATCGCTCTAGCCTCGATTTCACTCAGCCAGTAGTTAATGAGGGTGCGGGTACTGCTACGGTGACAGTTACACGGGGTAATGCCTTGGGGGCTGCTAGTCTGGACTACATAACTGTGAATGGGACTGCTAAAGCTGGATCTGACTACAAGGCTGTATCTGGAACCTTAGCCTTTGCAGCAGGACAAGCCAGTAAGAATATTCTTATCCCCATTATTAATGACACCGTTGGGGAGCAAAATGAAACGTTTACTTTGAAGTTCAGTAAGGCAGTTGGAGTGCAACTAAATACTCAACAGACAACTGTCACTATTATCGATAATGACTCTGGTAACTTTGCAGTAGATACGGTAGCTTCTGGTTTGACTCAACCTACAGCTTTTGACTGGACATCTGACGGTAAGCGCATGTTCATTGCCCAGAAAGATGGGGTAGTGCGAGTCTTGAACAACGGCACCTTATTATCAACACCATTTATTGATATTTCTGGACAAGTTAATGATACGCGCGATCGGGGTTTGTTAGGCATTGCCGTACATCCAGATTTTGGCAAAAATCCAAATGGCAACAACTATGTTTACCTGTTGTATACCTACGATCCACCAGAAACCAATCCAAAGAATTCTAAGAACAATCCCAATAGCACATTGGACAATCCTGATGAGAATGGGAATCGGACTGCACAGCTAATTCGGGTGACAGCTGACCCCAAGACTAATTACACTACTGCCATTGCTGGCAGCCAAGTTGTGCTGCTGGGTACTAATGCCACTTGGGATAATATCAGCCACCCAGATGGAAATAGTACAAATGTCTCACTTGGCTACGCACCATCAGGAATTATCAACAAAGATACTGGTAAGCGGTTTACCAGCTTGCAGGATTATCTGAATAATCTCGATAAAGTCGAAGATGTCCAGAATTTTATAGCCAACGATAGTGAATCTCACTCAATTGGTTCTGTGCGCTTTGGTACTGATGGTTCTCTGTTTGTGAGTATAGGAGATGGCACTTCCTACAATGGCATAGACCCCCGAGCAATTCGTGTCCAGGATGTCAATAGTCTGTCCGGCAAGATCCTGCACATTGATGCGATTACTGGTAAAGGCTTATCAAGTAATCCTTTTTACAACGGAGATCCCAATAGCAATCGTTCCAAGGTTTATGACTTAGGTTTGCGTAACCCCTTCCGTTTCACAATTGATAAGAAGACTAATACCCCTGTTATTGGTGATGTTGGCTACTATCTTTACGAAGAGGTCAATGTCGGAAAACCAGGAGCTGACTTTGGCTGGCCGTTCTATGAAGGTGGCCTTGATGCGAATGGCAATATCGTCAGCCTGAAACAACCAAACTATGCTAACCTAGATGCAGCGAAAGCCTTCTATAGTAGTGGCAAAACTGTTACAGCACCAGTTTACACCTACAAGCATTTTAGTTCCAATTCGATTGTTTTGGGTGATTTTTACACAGGCAATACTTTCCCCTCAATCTATCAAGGTGCCTTATTCGTTGGTGATTTCAGTCAAGGAACTATCGATGCTTTGACATTCGATAGTCAGGGCAAATTTGTCTCAGTTAAGCGGTTTGCTACCCTGACAGAAAAACAAGGAGTGGCTGTACAAATCACTACTGGACAGGATGGCAATCTGTATTACGCAGACATCGCCAACGGCAACATTGATCGCTTCCGACCTGTTTAAAGATCACATAACAGTGAACAGTCAGATAACTGTTCACTAATTTTGGTCAAGATAACTTTGTCAAAAATCCCAACAATTTTTTAGTATTTGATGTCAAGAGGGTAAGACAATAAGCATCAGCTGCTTTTTTAATAGCTTCGGCTTGAGTGGGATAAGGATGAATTACACTGCTTAACTTACTCAAACCGATCTTATTCACAATTGCCGTAGTTACAACTGATATCATCTCACTCGCGTGACTGGCGACAATAGTTGCACCGATAATTTCATCAGACCTTTTTTTATGGTGGATTTTGAGAAATCCTGACTCTTCACCATCTGCGATCGCTCGGTCTACACTACTAAAAGGGATCTTAATTGTCGTCACCTCAATCCCCAACTTCTGCGCCTCGTGTTCGCACAATCCTACGTGGGCAATTTCTGGGTCAGTATAAGTTACCCAAGGCATCACCAAACTACTAAGTTTGGAGCGTCCCAAGCCAAAGGGAGAAAACAGGATATTTTTAATCACAATCCGCGCCGCTGCATCAGCAGCATGGGTAAACTTCCAGTTCATACAGATATCACCAGCTGCATAAATTTTGGGATTGGTCGTCTGGAGATAATCGTTTACTTTCACACCTTGGCGCTGATCATATTTTACCCCCACTGCTTCTAAATTCAGACCTTCCACATTTGGCGATCGCCCCGCACCGACTAAAATTTCATCTACTGTTACCGAATCTCGATGACCATTGGAGGAAAAGTAAAGCCGTTTCCCCTGAGTAACTGTTACCACTTCTTCCAACTTGGAATTTAGTACCACGCGAATTCCTTCGCTAATCAAAACCTTTTGGAGAATTTCAGCGGCCTCAGCGTCTTCTTTATTCAGAAGATGAGAACCGCTATGGAAAAGTACCACCTCAGAACCCAAGCGTCGGAAAGCTTGCGCCAATTCGCAACCAATGGGGCCGCCACCAATCACCGCCAAACGTTCCGGTCGTTGAATCAGGGAAAAAACCGTCTCATTAGTTAGATAACCCGCCTTTTCAATTCCCGGAATCGACAGTTGTGCAGCCCTAGTGCCAGTAGCAATTACAGCTTTTTTAAACCGGAGGGTTTTGTCGCCAACTTCCACGGAATTTTTACTCGCAAATCGACCGCTACCCAAAAAGACATCAACACCCAAGAATGAGAAGCGCTCCGCCGAGTCGTTATGGCTGATACTAGCCCTTATCCGCCGCATCCTTGCCATGACTTTGGGAAAATCAACATCAATATTATGTTGGGGAATATTAACTCCCAAGTCTTTAGCATCCCTGATTTCGCCAACGACGCGAGCAGAGCGAATAATAGTTTTAGATGGTACGCAACCAACATTTAAGCAATCCCCACCCATGAGATGCTTTTCAATTAACGCCACTTTTAAACCCAAATCCAGACCTGCTGCGCCTGCCGCCACCACTAATCCCGCCGTACCAGCACCAATTACTACCAAGTCGTAAACATCTGCCGGTTGAGGATTAACCCAATTTGGGGGATGGACGTGAGACACCAACTTTTGGTTATACTCATCCATTGGGCGAACTGTGACTCTCTCTAAATCTGAATTGGACATTGGTGGAACCTCATTTGAGAATTAAAAATGCTCAAGTCAACGCCTTTGCGGTATTCAAAATTAAGAATTCCGATAAATTTAGGCGGCTCAATCTTTTATTGTTAATGGTTGTTTAACAACGAATACAGCCTTTCAACTGTTTTGTCCGTCTGGAATTGACAGATTCTATTGAAGTTTTCCTGTATAAAGGTTTCAGCAATGGATAATTTATCTTTAGCTGATTAGATATTGGTGTAGAGACGCGTTAAAAGCGGCACGAAGTGTAATTTCGTGTTTCTAGAAGGTTTTTGAAATCACGCAAAATCATTTTCATCCCTGAATTCAGCAACGCCTGAATTTTTAATTGCCACTTACTTCCTCGTTCATTTGCACAGCCCGACCGGGAGACGATGAGATAATTTTGACACTTAAAGACTGAGCAATTTCTACTGTGCCATCCTCTAAGCCAGCATCTACTATGATTACTTCTATATCTTTACTGGGTTGAGTAGTTGCGTTGGCGTAGCCCACCGTAGGTATCGCTTCTTTGATATTCCCCGCTTCATTGAGTACCGGAATAATAATATAAATTTTGACAGCACTAATATTCTGACTCATGATTGCTGAGTTTTCTTTTCCAGTTGGTCAGGAAATGAACACTCTACCGTTACCTTAAGATTGCTCTCAGCCGTGCCTTTAGTTACGTAAGGTATACCTGCTTCACCACCAACTTTGATCCCAAATTCAAGAGTGACTTTATTAATATTAGCAATAGGAATTTTCTTAAAAGCATTGAGTGTATAAACAGTGTAAGCCCGGATTGTACCTTCAATTGCTTGGAAATTTTGCACTATCTGTTTTTGTGCAACATCAGCATCCCATCCCTTATCAATTAGGGCTTCTTCCTCTCCCTGTGGGGAAACTTCGATGCTAACTGGTGGTGCATCTACATTATCTGTGGCTTCAATGTAAATAATCGTGCCATCTTCTAACTGGATAGGTGTGAGTTGAGTCATGGGTAAATCTTGGATAAAAGAATTGCGTGTAAGGTAGCACAGCTGTAGTAACCTACAAATTTTTACGGAAAATGCGGTAAATTTCTTGTAAAAGCTGGAAATAATTCGGCACAACTATCATAGGGCTTTCCAGGATGAGTCGAGACGCTTTGGTGGTGGGAATTAATACGTATGACCGCTTAAAATGTCTCAACGCACCAGCTGCGGATGCTGAAGCGATCGCTCAAATCTTACAACAATATGGTGAATTTCAGGTAACGCGGCTCCCAGCAGTCAAAGATAAGGAAAATGAGACGATTCGCATTGGTAAGCAAACTAAAGTTGCTTTAACTCAGTTAGAAAAAGCGATCGTCCAATTATTTAAGCCAGATGGGAAGCCGCCAGACACAGCGCTACTGTATTTTTCTGGTCATGGATTGCGGAAAAATCTCGGAATTCAGGAAGGTTTTTTAGCAACGAGTGAAGTCAACCCTGATACAGGTAATTGGGGATTATCTCTACAATGGCTGCGACGACTGCTGCAAGAAAGTGAAGTAAGACAACAAATTGTGATTTTGGATTGCTGCTATAGCGGGGAAGTGCTAAATTTTGCAGAGGCAGATCCAGGCGATCGGGGTAAAGGAAGAGACAGGTGTTTTATTGCTGCTTCTCGTGATTTTGAAGTAGCTTTTGAAGAGATTAACAGCCAACACAGCGTCCTAACTGCCGCACTACTCAAAGGTTTGGAACCAAAACAATACTGTTGGGTGAGTAACTACACCTTAGTAGACTTGCTTAATCAAGAACATCACCCCTTCCCCCAGCGTCCCATTTTTGCTAACTCTGGTGAAGCAATTAATTTCACCCGCAAATGGAATTCTTCTCCTGTTAACTCTACGGTACAGGTATCAGCTATTTGTCCTTACAAAGGGTTGTCATATTTTGATTGCACAGAAGCAGATGCCAATTTATTTTATGGCAGAACAGTGTTAACCGACGAGTTATTAGAAAAAGTGCGATCGGGTAATTTCCTCGCTGTGTTGGGAGCATCAGGAAGTGGCAAATCTAGTGTTGTCAGAGCGGGTTTACTTTATCAATTAAAGTTAGGACGCAGGTTATCAGGTAGCGATACTTGGCAGTTGAAAATATTTCGACCAGGGATTAACCCCTTACAAAATTTAGCCCTAGCATTTGTAGAATCAGAATTATCAGATATTGAACGCGCATCACAGTTAGCAAAAGCAGAAGAATTAATTGCTAAAGGCGCAGTTGGTTTAGGACAGTTGATTACTGCTGCACAAACTCAGCGCGTAGTGCTAGTGATAGACCAGTTTGAGGAAGCTTTTACTCAATGTCAAGACATTACAAAACGACAGCAGTTTTTTGAATGTGTGTTAAGTGCTTTGCAGCGTGATGATAATAAACTCTGCCTAATAATCACAATGCGGGCTGATTTCTTGGGCAAATGTCTGGAACAAGAGTATGGCGGACTAGCTAAGAAAATTCAAGAGCATTTAGTAACAGTAACACCGATGAATCGGGAAGAATTAGAAACAGCAATTATCAAACCTGCTGAATATATGAACTTAGCAGTAGAACCGGAATTAGTTTCTCAGATGATTGCAGATGTAGAAAATTCACCAGGGAGTTTACCGTTGTTGCAGTACACGCTGACAGAACTATGGCAGCAAAGAACTGAAGAACGGTTAACCCTAACTATGTATAGCAAACTAGGTGGAGTCAGGGGAACCCTGCAAACACGCGCTACAGAAGTTTATGAGTCATTATCACTTGAGGAACAGCAAGCAACAAAGCGGATTTTTTTAGAATTGACGCAGTTGGGAGAAGGAACAGATGATACGCGTAGACAGGTTGTGCAACGAGATTTAGTTACTTCAGAGTATCCAGAAGCTACGATCAATAGAATAATTCAACGGTTAGCTGATGAGAAGCTAGTTGTCACCAGTACCTTATCTAATCAAATTGCTGTGGTAGATGTGGCACATGAAGCACTAATTCGCCATTGGTTACTATTACGCGAGTGGATTGAGGAAAGTCGAGACATACTGCGACAAAAGCGGAAAATTGAAGCGGCGGCTGTTGAATGGCGAGATAGGCGAAGGGTAAAGGATTATCTCTTTCAGGGGAAGCGGTTAAGAGAAGTAGAAGATTTTCAGAAGCAACAAACTGAGAACTTAAGATTATCTGACTTAGCTATTGAGTTTATTCAAGCAAGTGTCACACAAAGACGGGATAATCGCTTTTGGTCAATTGCTTTTTTCTTAATTATCCCGCTGGTTTTATCAGTAGTTGGCATAGTTATTGAGAAATCGATTAGGATAAACCAACTTTGGCAAACTGTTGATGCTGCTAGAGGAAAGGAGTTTAGTCCGGCAAGAATTGAAGCACTTGAAAAACTGATGCAAGCTGGTGAGAGTCTAGCTAAGAATGATTTCAGCCATGCCATCCTCATCGGTGCCAACCTCAGCAGTGCCAACCTCAGGGATGCCGACCTCAGGGATGCCGACCTCAGGGTTGCCAACCTCAACAGTGCTGACCTCAGCAGTGCCGACCTCAGGGGTGCCTACCTCAGCGGTGCCAACCTCAGCAGTGCCAACCTCAGCAGTGCCAACCTCAGCCGTGCCGAACTCAGCCGTGCCGACCTCAGCCGTGCCGACCTCAGCGGTGCCAACCTCAGCGCTGCCTACCTCAGTGATGCCTACCTCCGCAGTGCCGACCTCAGCCGTGCCGACCTCAGCGGTGCCAACCTCAGCGCTGCCTACCTCAGCGGTGCCGACCTCAGCAGTGCCAACCTCAGCAGTGCCAACCTCAGCAGTGCCAACCTCAGCAGTGCCAACCTCAGCGGTGCCGACCTCAGCAGTGCCAACCTCAGCAGTGCCAACCTCAGCGATGCCGACCTCAGTGGTGCCGACCTCAGGTACGCCAAAAACCTTACTCCTGAGCAAGTTAAATCTGCTAATAGTTGGAAGAAGGCAAAATATAACGAGGATTTTCGTGCCAAGCTCGGTTTACCACTAGAACCAGCTAAGTGAATACTTTGGGGTTGCGTTTTTACTTCTAACCAATCCTGCAATGCAACTTTTTGCAAACTTTTTCTACATTATTATTCGACTAAAATGTAGTTGTTTTGCGGTCTTCTTTGCGTCTATGGGCAAAACAAAAAGATTTATTTGTCAGAGCGAGTAAAGCTCACAAGACTTAGAGATTACTTTGCTGGCAATGAGTTTTTATAATTAAGCGATCGCAGCAAACAAAAATGAACCTTAAAGTTAGTTTGAGGAACCTTAAAGTTAGTTTGAGGAACCTTGAAGTCGGTTTGAGGAACCTTAAAGTTAGTTTCAGGAACCTTAAAGTTAGTTTGAGGAACCTTGAAGTCGGTTTGAGGAACCTTAAAGTTAGTTTCAGGAACCTTAAAGTTAGTTTGAGGAACCTTAAAATCGTTTTGAGGAACCTTGAAGTCGTTTTGAGGAACCTTGAAGTCGTTTTGAGGAACCCTAAAGTAGCTTTTGCGAACTCTGCATCTAATTTGAGAAAATGGCATCAAAGAGCGATCGCTCTTTTCAGAGATTGCTTCGTTCGCAATGAGTTTTTATAATTAAGCGATCGCAGCAGACAAAGACAAACCCTGTAGTTAATTCCGGGAACCTTGTAGTTAGTTCCGGGAACCCTGAAGCTACTTCCGTGAACCTTGTAGTTAGTTCGGGGAACTCTACATCTAATCTTAAAAAATGGCATCAAAAAGCAATTATTAAGTGCAATAATTCACAATAAATCTGTTTCTCAATTGGTAATTCAATGATTATTAATCCCCAAGAAGTACCTAGTGAAATACGCACAAATTACCCTGATGAGTTCAAGCCAATGGTTGCAGGAAGAATACGGCAACAGTTAGGTAACTTTGCAGGATTGCAGAACTTTGGAGTAAATCTAGTAAAGTTAGAGCCTGGAAGCTATTCTTCTATAAGACACTGGCATTCTCATCAAGATGAGTTTATCTATGTTTTGGAGGGTGAACTGACATTAGTCACAGATAGAGGTGCAGAAATTCTCACACCGGGAATGGCAGCAGGATTTCCCGCAGGTGAGGCAAATGGACATCATTTCGTAAATCGCTCATCGGTGGTTGCTATTTATTTAGAGGTAGGAGATCGTACTCCCAATGACAAAGTTACTTACCCTGATGAAAATTTGATGACAACAGCTAGCCCTGATGGTAAGTCTAGAAAACTTATTCGTAAGGATGGCACACCCTATTAAATTTAGTCCTAATTTGGTCTATTGGTTCTCAATCAGGTGATCTGTGATTGAAAAGCGATACCTACGGTGGGCTACGCCAACGCTACCGACAAGTTCGCTTACAATTTAGCTAAATTTGATGTCATCTTGAGGATAATCCCCATGAGTGCGATCGCTCACTTGCCGTATTGGTTCTCAATCAGATTAAACTGTCGTGATTCCACAAAGCGTTTGACGGAATGCACCCTATGGAAACTACCACCCTCCCCTATTGCTGTAAAACTGAAACCGTCCAAAGCCGAGAAATTGTCCGTGGGAATTTTCACCCACTGGGAACGCTGTCACACCTAGTAAATAGACACCAGAAAAGCTCGGATTCTTCACAGGGCGGAGGGCGATTGTGACTGTCTGTCCTGGAGTCACAGGCGGATCAAAGTTCACAGTAACTGTTCGTGTCTTGCGTTCGCTGGTGACTGCGCCTAGTGTAAGTCGCGTTTCTTTGCGATCGCTTTTTCCGACAAACGCGTAGGTATCATTAAGATCGTAGCGGATGTTTTCTGATCCCTCCCTCTGGGCGATCGTTACCTTCTGAAGAGGTTCTCCAGCATTATCCGGCAGGTTGATAGTGAAATAGTAAGTTGCGCCCCAAATATTCACATCTTTGTAAGTAGTTGTCGCGTCAACGAGTTTCGGCGGTTGGACAAAGTAGACTATGCCATCTCTAAGCTGCACCGCTTGAGTCACCGGAATGGCAACTCCCCCAATACTTATTGCTAACGAGAGTGTTATCCCAAACAAAATTGCAACGCGCATGATTCTGATATAAAAAACGCACTTATTTCAATTTTAGTTCTTTGGGAATGAGTGACTTGGGAATGATAGAAGCTTGTTTTTCCGAATTAGAAGATTTCGTGTACCACCAAGCCCAAGCAATTAAAACTGCTTGAAAGGGAAGCCTGACTACGTGTACCCAAGGTGAATTTGGTATATGTTCTAACTGAATATGATTAACCGCCATATTGATATTGGCAGGGTAAACCGCAATAAAAAGAGCAATAAGTCCCCAAGCAGCAGCTTGACTTACAGGCGGGACTAATAAGCCGATACCACCCAAAATTTCATAAAATCCACTGAGATAAACTAATCCTAAAGGGTAAGGAAGTTGCGGTGGCATAATTTTGACATACGGTTCTGGAATAATAAAGTGTGTCGCTCCAACCACAATGATGCATATAGCAAGGACGACACGTAATATTTCCTTATACTTATTCATGGGTTTTGCCTGATTATATACTTGTCCCTATTGCTTCAGTTTGGTTTATGGATGTTAATCTGTCTTGAGTCAATAGGAGTAAAAATCGGCAAAATTTTCTAAAATACCACTTACTTCAGAGATTCATCTAATTGCCCATCATATCTTACAGCTATGTGAGCGATTCTTTAACGCTCACGTCGCTAACAATTATTCATAAAAAATATGAGCGATGCCTTTAGCCGACTTGCACCCTTCATCCAAGAATATATTTATCATCACCAGTGGACTGAATTGCGGCCAGTTCAAATTGCCGCTTGTCAAGTTATATTTGACACTGATGCTCATTTGCTAGTTACTGCTGCAACTGCTGCGGGTAAAACAGAAGCAGCCTTTCTGCCAGTTTTGACTTTATTACATGCTAATCCTGCTGCAACAATAGGAGCATTATATATTAGTCCCATTAAAGCTTTAATTAATGATCAATTTGAGCGTCTCAACGACTTACTCAAGGAAGCAGATATTCCAGTTTGGCGCTGGCACGGTGATGTTTCTCAAAGTCAAAAAAGTAAGCTTTTAAAAAATCCTCAAGGCATTCTCCAAATTACACCAGAATCTCTAGAAAGTTTGTTAATTAACAAAAATAACGACCTAGTTCACTTATTTGGTGATTTAAGATTTGTGATCATTGATGAAATTCATGCCTTTATGGGTTCAGAACGCGGTTGTCAAATTATTTGCCAATTACAACGTTTAGCAAAGTTGACACAAAAACAACCGCGCCGTATTGGTTTATCGGCGACTCTGGGTGATTATTCAACAGCTGAAAATTGGTTGTGTTCTGGAACAGAGAAGCCAGTAATTACACCGCAAATTCACGGGATAAAACGCCAAATCAAACTAGCTGTAGAACATTTTTATATTACTGATGAAGTAGATGAATCAGAAACAACAGCTTATGAACAATATATTTTCAACCTCAGCAAATCTCGTAAATGCCTGATATTTGCTAATAATCGGACACAGACCGAATCTGTAATCGCGTCTTTACGACAAATTGCTACAGAACAAAAACTACCAGATATATATCATGTGCATCATGGGAGTATATCTGCTAGCTTGCGGCAAGCAGCTGAAAATGCGATGCGTGAACCCAACAATCCAGCTGTTACTGCCGCCACCCTGACTTTAGAATTAGGCATAGATATCGGTCATTTAGAGCGAATTATTCAGTTAGAATCACCCTTGTCTGTAGCTAGTTTTTTACAGCGCTTAGGACGCAGTGGTAGAAGAGGTGAAGCTGCCGATATGCGCTTTATCTGCGCTGAAGAGAAACCATTATCAGAAGCTTCTCTACCAGAGCAAATCCCGTGGCAACTTTTGCAGTCTATCGCTATAATTCAACTTTATTTAGAGGAGCAATGGATTGAACCAATCAGACCGATTAAATACCCTTTGAGTTTGCTTTATCACCAAACAATGAGTATTTTAACCGCAGCGGGCGAAATTTCACCTAATACCCTAGCTAAACAAATTTTTAATCTGTCAAGCTTTGCTGCTATTTCCAAAGAAAATTTCCAATTATTGCTCCGCTATTTAATTGATATTGGTCATATTCAGCATACTGAACAAGGTAAATTAATCCTGGGTTTGGCAGGAGAAAAGGTTGTGAGAAAATTTCAGTTTTATGCTGTCTTTGCTGAACAGCAAGAATATATTGTTAAGCAAGGTGCAACAGAAATTGGTAGTATCGTTACACCGCCTGCTGTTGGCAATCAATTTGCTTTAGCTGGGAGAACTTGGGAAGTCGTAGAAGTTGACTTTAAAAAGAAGGCTATTTTTGTTAAACAAGCCGAGGGGAAAGCTAGTATTTATTGGCGTGGTGGTGGTGGCACTATTCATACCAAAGTTCTGCAACGAATGCAGCAAGTTTTATTTGAAAATGTCGAGTATAGCTATTTGCAAAAAAATGCTTTGCAACGTTTACGTAAAGTTCGCCAATTAATGCAGCAGGTCGGATTAGATAAACAAAATATATTGCAATTGGAAAAAGGTAAATGCTGTATTTTTCCCTGGATGGGTACAGTTGCTTATCGCACTTTAGAAAGATTACTCAACTCCTACTGTCGAGAATCGTTGGAAATTATCAGTATTGGCGGAGTAAATCCATATTATTTCACAATTAAATTAGGCAAAGATAAATTTAAATATCTTTATCATGAAATTAGTTCATTGTCTGAGCAAAGAATTAGCCCAGAAGATTTACTCACTACTTCAGAAGCACCGGAAATTCAAAAGTATGATCAATTTATTCCTCATCCACTTTTACGAAAAGCTTTTGCTAGCGATTATTTAGATATGAGAGAGCTAAAACAGCAAGTGGCACTGTGGAGAGAATAAACAATAGCACAATACTTTAATTACCTGAAAATCGCTATAATTCCTGAAAACCATTAGTAGGTAATCCAGTAACATCAGTTTGGAGAGCAAACAAATCACCAGAGGAGAAACTTTTTTCAATCTCTGCTTGGCTGAGTCCAACTGAAGCAGTGGTAATGTAAAGTGTTTGCAAATCCTCGCCCCCAAAAGTACAGCTGGTTGGCAATTGCACAGGTAGCTTTATCCGCAATATCTCTTCACCCTTGGTGTTGAAACGAATCACATACCATCCATCCCACATAGCTGACCAAATATTTCCTTTACTGTCTATTGTCAACCCATCTGGGTAAAAGGATTCATTAGTTAAATCAACAAAAATACGGCGATTACTAATGTTTCCTGTTACTGAATTAAAGTCGTAAGCGTATATTTTTTTGTGGGGAGAATCTGTCAAGTAAAACGTCTTTTCGTCAGGACTCCACCCCAGACCATTAGAGACAGTCAATCCCGTTTCCATCACATGCAATGAACCATCATTGTCATAGCGATAGAGGCTAGCATGAGGTTTTTCCAAAGAAGACATTGAGCCAAACCAAAAGCGGCCTTGAGAGTCGCATTTGCCATCATTAAAGCGATTATTTGGCAGATTTGATTCAATTTCCAAAATAGGGGTAACTACACCTGTGTGGGTGTTGAGGAATGCCAGGTGATCACGCAGCGCCATAATTAATCTATCTGCACCTGCTGTTGCGATCGCACCGATGACATCTCCCACATCAAAAAAGCTGTTTTTCCCCGTGGCAGGATGAAACTGATGCACCCGATGGTTATAAACATCGACCCAGTACAGTAGGTTTTGGGTAGAGTCCCAGAAGGGCCCTTCACCTAAGCGGGCACGGGCTTCTAGAACATTGTGGAGTGGATATTGCAACTCGTTCATTTTATCACCTAATAACACCATTTATAGAAAGTAATTTCAGTGAAATTGACAGAATTTCTTAATAAAAGTCTACCTTACTAATAGATATCTCTTGAAAATAAACAAAAAGAGAAAGTCTTTATTCCTGTTTAAGTAAAAACTAAAAATCAATTAATCGCGTCTTTCCCAGGTAAAAGAAAAGATTCTTTCTTTTGACTTTCGCCAAACCTTTGCCCTGATCCGTTAACTTAAAGTTAGTCGGTCAAGATTCCCCTTATGTACCAAACAGACCCGCCTCTCTCCCCCAAAGAAGTCCTACCTACCATGTATGATCTTCCCAGTGAATACCCTGAGGACTCTGGTTTGCCTGACGAATTTCACATTTTTCAACCCCAACTTCTGCGCGAAACCTTCTGTCCACCTAACTATCCAGCAGAGGAGGTATTTGTTGCCACTGACTTAAACCTTTACTATGACCTCCGGCATACACTGTGGTACAAACGCCCGGACTGGTTTGCTGCTGTGGGAGTTTCGCGTCTCTACGAACAGCAAAACTTGCGTCTCAGTTATGTCATCTGGCAAGAAGGGGTTGCTCCTTTTGTAGTGGTAGAATTGCTGTCACCAGGAACAGAAAAAGAAGACTTAGGACAAACTTTGCGAGAGATTAGCCAACCGCCGACCAAATGGGAAGTTTATGAGCGGATTTTGCGAGTTCCTTACTACATTGTTTTTGACCGCTACACTGACAAACTCCAAGCATTCCAATTAGTTGCAGACCGCTACAGCGAATTGGACTTAAGTACCCCACGGGTGTGGATGCCGGGTTTGGAAATGGGCTTAGGACTTTGGCAAGGTTCTTACCAAGGAATTGAGCGATTGTGGCTACGTTGGTATGATGCATCCGGGAATTGGCTTTCCACGCCGCTAGAACGAGAAAGTGAACGTGCTAACAGATTAGCAGTACAACTGCGAGAGTTAGGCGTTAACCCTGATGAGTTATGAAAATGCGATCACATCAGTAGGGGCACATAGCAATATGCCCCTAAACATCTTTACTCACAAGGCTTTTAAAATCTCCTCATCTACAGAGAAATCTACTTCGGCTTTGTCTTTTGCATTAGCTAAATAGTCATTTTCCAGAGAGTCTTGTAACCCAGAAATCAAATTATATTTAGGATATTTATCTTTTGCCACAAAAAGCTAGCACTGCTGATTGAAAACATCTCTCGATAAATTTATTTTTTACCGCCAAAACTTGGCGAAAATGAAATCATACATAAACAACGGTAATAACGGATAAATCATCGTTGCAGTTAAGCCCATCCGAAGGGCTAAATTATACCTTCCCGGACTTTTCAAACAGCCTCTAAAAGTATTAATCCAAATTATGCATTATCATATTTTGGATAATAATTAATGATAAATTAACGCGAAATTGACGATTGCCACTAGGGCAACCGTCGCTCAAACCCAACCAAAAGTACAAGCCTTAAATTAGTTTTATAAGGCTTGCAGGATTTCTTCATCCAGAGAAAAATCAACGTCCGCTTGATCCCTTTGAGATACTAAATAATCATTTTCCAGAGAGTCTTGTAACCCAGAAATCAAATCATATTCAGGTTGCCAGTTTAATTCTGTTTGCGCTTTGTTCACCGAAGCAAAGAAATGCTGCACCCGCATCGGAAAAGCTTTGCGCTTGCCGAAATCAAACTTTTTCGGGTCGTAATGGACGATTTTTACAGCATCAGGTGATTTACCAGCAGCTACAGCACTAGCACGGGCTAAACCATCAAAAGTGACAAAGCGATCGCCAGAGATGTTATAAATCTGTCCTGTGGCCTGTTCATTGCCCAAAACCTGAGTCAAAGCCTTTGCCAAGTCTTTTACATGACCTAGCTGTGTGATATGCAAGCCATTTCCAGGGATAGGAATGGGGCGATCGCGCACAATTCTGTCAAAAAACCAGCCTTCCAATTCATTATAATTACGAGGCCCGTAAATATAAGTAGGACGAATAGAGGTAAAGGGCAATCTTAATTGAGTCAGGTAAGCTTCTGTTTCATGTTTACCCTTGTGGCGACTTTTGGGATCTACTGGATCACCTTCTACATGGGGCAATTGGTCAGATTTGAGATACACGCCCGCAGAACTCATATACACAAAATGTTGCACCCGGTCTTGAAAAATCTCTGCTAATGGTTGAGTATCAGTAAGTTCCCGTCCGTTATTGTCAAAAATGACATCAAAATTTTCTTGTGATAACTTTGCTTTTAATTGGGTAGCATCCGTGCGATCGCCTATAATTTGTCCTACTCCCTGTAAAGAAGGTGCTGGCCGATTCCCACGATTGAACAGCACCACCTCGTGTCCTTGTTCCACTAGTAGTTGAGTCAAATAGACACCAATGAACCGAGTACCACCGATAATTAGAATTCGCATAAATTCCCCATTCCTATGTCAGTTGTCGTCAAAGGATTGGGAACTGGGGACTGGGGAAAAGGCAGAAGGGCAAAAGAAGAATAAAAATGCCCAATCCCCAATCCCCAACACCCAATCCCCAATTTGAGGTTATCAGGTTGCAGCATCCATCTGGAACCTCTGAGGGAAAGATTCGTCTTATGTGCTAATCTGCGGCGCTTCCCGTTAATTAATCGGGGAAACTTTTCAGTTAACCTCATCAAGTTGACCTTTGTATTTTCCATTTATTCAAGTTAGCTGTGCCCTTGAAATATGCTCTGGTTCATGAGTGGCTGACACCCAAAGCCACCGGTGGTTCAGAACTCGTTGTCCGAGAAATTTTGAATCACATTGATGCTGATTTGTATGCCCTCATCGATTTTGAATCCAGCAATAGAGAAAGTTATTTATATAAGCGTCAGATTGGTAAGACGTTTCTCCAGAACTTTCCCTATGCCCGGAACGGTATACAAAAATACTTGCCAATGTGGCCTTTGGCAATTGAACAACTTGATTTGCGGCATTATGACATAATTTTGTCTTCATCCCACGCTGTTGCCAAAGGAATCCTTACTACTCCCGAGCAGATGCATATTTGCTACTGTCATAGCCCTATGCGCTATGCCTGGGACTTGACCTTTGATTATCTGCACCACAGCAAAATGGGTAGTGGCTTACCTGGGTGGGTGACGCGATATTTATTACATCGTTTGCGTCAGTGGGATGTATTAAGTGCCAATCGAGTTGATTACTTCATTGCCAACTCGCAACATACAGCTCGGCGGATTTGGCGTTGCTATCGGCGAGAAGCAACAGTCATTTACCCACCAGTGAATATTGCGGAATTTCCATTTCTGTCTGAAAAAGAGGACTTTTACCTGACAGTTTCCCGATTAGTGAGTTACAAGCAAGTATCGTTGATTGTCAAGGCTTTTAATCAACTCAAACGACCATTAGTAGTCATTGGTACAGGAGATGAAATGAAAAAGATTCGCGATATGGCAAACTCCAATATCCAAATACTAGGATGGCAACCCGATAATGTGGTAAAAAAATATATGTCTAGGGCTAAGGCGTTTGTGTATGCAGCTTGTGAAGATTTTGGTATTGCCCTAGTGGAAGCACAGGCCTGTGGCACGCCAGTGATTGCCTACGGTGCAGGAGGTGCTCTAGAAACAGTGCGAGATATCCGCTCTTGTGTGGATACAGGGACAGGTATATTCTTCAGGACGCAAACAGAGGCGGCTTTAGTGGAGGCAGTAGAAAAGTTTGAAGTGGATCAGGGTTTGTTCAGTTCCGAGTATATGCGATCGCACGCCGCGCAGTTCTCACCGCAAATCTTTGCGGAGCGTTATCTAAATTTTGTAAACAAGTGCAACGAAAAAAGACCGTTTTTGGAATGATGCTGTTGGTTAATGTCTTATTTTTTTAGGCTTTTGGCAATTTCCCCCCAGAAGAACCTCATTTTGGCTTTAATATTGGGACTATGTGTGGTGTGGATTATTAAGGAGTATGATGACTGCCCAGAGCTCACTCCTCTCCGGCAAGCGAGGCGTACGGCAAGACACTAGAGGGTCTACGCGTACTTTCTTAAAACGCGGTCAAAAAACAAAGACGCCAAAAGTTAAACCCAAAGGTTTCTCTTTTCAGGGTTTAAACGGAGAGTTTGCCAAACGACTGTTCGATATAATGTTTTCACTGTCGGTGTTAATTTTGTTCTTCCCCGTCTACTTAATCTTGGCCTTGCTGATTGCTCTCAGCTCAGAAGGTCCAATTTTTTATGTCCAGGAACGGGTAGGGAAAAATTACAAGGCGTTTAATTGTATTAAATTCCGAACAATGGTGAGCAATGCGGACGAAATCCTCATGCAAATGATGGAAACATCGCCCCAGTTGCGACAAGAATTTGAAAGCAGTTTTAAGCTGAAACAAGACCCCAGGATTACCAAAATTGGTCGATTTTTGCGAATTACTAGCTTAGACGAATTTCCCCAGTTCTGGAACGTTTTAAAAGGGGACATGAGTGTAGTCGGTCCCCGACCTTTGGTAGCAGAAGAACTGCCAAAATACGGTTGTCACATTGATCAGATTTTAACAATCCGTCCAGGAATTACTGGTTTGTGGCAGGTGTCTGGGCGTAATGACATTCCCTATCCTCGGCGAGTCCAAATAGACCTGCATTATGTCAAATTTAGGAATTTATGGCTTGACTTATGGATTATCTTGAAAACTGTTGATGTAGTTATTCTGCCCAAAAATAACGGGGCATACTGAGATAAGTACTTAGGGTCGATTCTGTGGGACAGTTAATGCCCCTAAGTACCAATTCTTGCCGTAAAACTAAACCAATATTCATCTTTGTTTATTGTTTATATAGTTATTTATCTATCTATATTTATGCCTTTCTACCTAACTCAGACTTCTCTGAGTGTGCATCTGTGGCTCGTTTTACTCTTATTCGGATTTTGCCAAAAGTTTAATTTAAAATATTTATTTTATTCAGTCTTCACAAAACTAGAGATATATAAAGTTTTGACAAAAAACAACGTATATAATACAGAATCTTCATCTATCTGGTAAAAGAAAAAATATATATAATTAAACAATCTTCATTTATCTAAGGTTGATAGAACGTGTTAAATTAATTTTTATTAAGTATATCTATTTATGGAAAAAGTTTTCTAACAACAAGAAATCGTATGTTTCCCATTAGCCAATTCAGCAATTAGCTGCTAGGTTGTATAAGATTGACTGTAACTTTTTAATCAAAGACAATAGGGGATAATTGAGGATGACGCAACAGAAGCGAGCGTTGATTACTGGTATTACTGGTCAAGATGGTTCATATCTGAGCGAGTTTTTGCTGGAACAAGGTTATGAGGTTCATGGCATTATTCGCCGGACTTCTACCTTCAATACAGACCGCATCGATCACATTTACGAAGACCCCCACAAAGACGGAGTGCGGTTGTTTCTTCATTATGGTGACTTGACAGATGGTACGACGTTGCGGCGTATTTTAGAAGACGTCAAGCCAGTAGAGATTTACAACCTGGGCGCTCAATCCCATGTCAGAGTCAGCTTTGATTCACCAGAATACACAGTAGATGCTGTAGGAATGGGGACACTGCGTCTGTTAGAAGCAATTCGGGACTACCAACAGCGTACCGGAATTCAGGTGCGATTTTACCAGGCGGGTTCTTCTGAAATGTACGGTTTAGTACAAGCAGTACCTCAAACTGAGACAACGCCCTTTTATCCCCGCAGTCCGTATGCCTGTGCAAAAGTTTACGCCCATTGGCAAACTGTAAATTATCGTGAGTCTTATGGTTTGTTTGCTTGTAATGGCATACTTTTTAACCACGAGTCACCAAGGCGGGGTGAAACCTTTGTAACCCGTAAAATTACTAGAGCAGTGGCTGGTATAGTTGCTGGTAAGCAGAAAAAAATTTACATGGGTAATCTAGATGCCAAGCGAGATTGGGGCTATGCCAAGGATTACGTCAAAGCAATGTGGTTGATGTTGCAGAAAGACCAACCAGAGGATTACGTAATTTCTACTGGTGAAACTCACTCGGTGCGGGAGTTTTTGGAACTGGCATTTAGTTATGTGAATCTCAATTGGCAAGATTATGTAGAGTTTGATGAGCGTTACCTGCGTCCATCTGAGGTTGAGTTGTTGATTGGCGATTCTACCAAAGCACGGCAGAAGTTGGGCTGGACACCATCAATAACCTTTGAAGAACTAGTTTCCCTAATGGTAGAAGCAGACTTACAAGCATTGGGTCACACTTCACCCAATGGAAATGGTTCGCAATTTCCAAATGATATTGCGACTATTCGTCAACAACTGGGCGCTTTGCACTTCTGATTCACACCACAGAGGATAAAAATATGACCGCCTTAGAATTAAAAAATAAACGCATTCTCGTCACTGGTGGGTCAGGGTTTCTAGGTCGTCAGGTGATAGATCAACTAGGTAAAGCAGGGGCTGATCGTGAGAAGATTACAATAGTGCGATCGCGCGATTGTGATCTGCGTGTCTGGGAAAATAGCCAACGTGCAGTTGACCAACAAGACATAATTATCCACCTAGCAGCTCATGTCGGTGGCATCGGTCTGAACCGCGAAAAACCCGCAGAGTTGTTCTACGATAACTTGATCATGGGAACCCAGCTAATTCATGCTGCCTATCAAGCTGGAGTACAAAAATTTGTTTGTGTTGGCACAATCTGCGCCTATCCTAAATTCACTCCAGTGCCATTCAAAGAAGATGATCTTTGGAATGGCTACCCAGAGGAAACCAACGCCCCCTACGGAATTGCTAAAAAAGCACTTTTAGTCCAATTGCAATCTTACCGCCAGCAGTACGGTTTTAATGGGATTTACCTACTGCCAGTGAATTTATATGGCCCAGAAGATAACTTTGACACTGGAAGTTCCCACGTCATTCCAGCATTAGTTCGCAAAGTTCACGAAGCCCAAATTAAGGGAGAAAAGCAACTCCCAGTTTGGGGTGATGGCAGTCCCACGCGCGAGTTTCTGTATTCAGAAGATGCAGCGCGGGGGATTGTTATGGGGACTGAATTTTATAACGAATCGGAACCAGTTAACTTAGGAACAGGTGATGAAATCTCCATCCTTAATTTAGTAACTCAAATCTGTGAATTGATGGAGTTTAAGGGTGAAATTGTCTGGCAAACTGACAATCCGAATGGTCAACCCCGCCGCCGTTTAGATACTGAACGGGCAAAGCTTGCCTTTAATTTCACGGCTCAGGTGGGCTTTGAAGAAGGGTTAAAGAATACGATTGAATGGTATCGTCAACACGCTGCATAACGATGTACTGGTAAATGTAGGGTGGTATAAGCTGGGCGATGCCCAGCTTATTTGTTTGACGCTATAAATTTTCATGGACAAAGTTAATCATCAACTAAATAAAGCAGAACTACGCCGCACTCTACTCAAAACACGTCAATCAATGTCCGTCGAAGAGTGGAGAGAAAAAAGCGATCGCATTTGCTCTCATTTACAAAACTCTACTTTGTTCAGCCAAGCAAAAACAATCCTCGCTTATTTCAGCTTTCGCCAGGAACCTGATCTCAGTCCACTATTTACAGACAGCAAATACCGTTGGGGATTTCCTCGCTGCATTGATAAATCCCTATGTTGGCATACTTGGGCACCTGAAGATTCTCTCCAAAGCGGCGCTTATGGCATTCCTGAACCGCACCCCGATGCTCCAATATTAGATCCGGCTGAAGTGGATTTGATTCTCGTCCCCAGTGTAGCTTGCGACTATCAAGGATATCGTTTGGGTTATGGCGGCGGATATTACGATCGCTTGCTCAGTTTACCGCAGTGGCAGACAAAGCCGACTATCGGAATTGTCTTTGATTTTGCCTATTTGTCCCAAATACCTATTGAACCTTGGGATAAACCACTACAAGCTGTTTCTACAGAAACCGGATTGACTCAAAAAGGCTGAAGGATTCAGGATGATCAAGACACATCATCAAATGTTTTAGATTTTTGATCAGAGGTTACGATAAAATTAATCAAACTCTCAAGGAAAGCCATGTCTGACTCAGTTCAGTATGTCACTAACGCACAGGGAGAAAAAGTTGGAGTACTGTTAGATTTAGAAACTTACCAACAGCTAACCAACTTGTATGTAGATTCTGAATTATTGATTGGTTTAAATCTAGATGAGTTGCAAGCTTTAGCAGAAAGTTCTTTATCTTCCAAAGCTCAGATCCAATTATAGGAATTATTAATTAAAAATTCGGAAAATTATTTGTCAAATAAAGAAACTGAAACTTTAGACAGATTATTAGCACAAATTGACCAATTAAATATTATTAAAACTAGAGCTAGATATACATTAAATATTTTTACCAATAAATAGCAAGTAGCGTGAGTATTTACATTCCTCTTGAATTAAAAAGTCAAAAATCAATTTCGGCATTGCTGGAATCAGGGGATAGATTTTGATGTATTGAAATCTCAAACTCCTTATCCTCTCCGCGTCTCTGCGTGAGATAAATCATCCCACAATTATCCAACGCTTAAATTTCTTGTATATTTGAACTTAAATAAGTTGCATTCTGAGCTAATCTTTTCCAATTAAATATTATGTCATTACCTGAATTATTGGAATTACTTTGTAGACCAATCAATACTTCTATTTGATTACTATCATATCCACAAGAAGTACGAGATTGCTGACTAAGTTTTGAGAAGATATCTTGTAATGTTTTCCATGCAGATTTAATCCGAATCATTTTCGTAACTAATTCGCCAACATGGAGAACTATTAGTAATTCATATTTGTCTTGATTGTCAAGTTTACACATTTTGTCCCATTCATTTGGTGTAATCCGAATCACACCATTATAATTAGGATTAATTGTTTTGACTTCTACAAATAATTCACTTGTTGTTTTGACACACTGATAATCATAACCAGTTCCATCTGGCTGTTTGTAAACAGTATAACCAAGATTTTGGTAAAATAATTCAGCCTTGTTTTCTCCAAATTTACCCCATTGTTCTGGTTCGTATCCTTTACCTGGTTCCTCAATTGAAATAATACTAGTTATTTTTGTTTCTTCACTTTCTATAGAAGGAGCGTTATTAATATTCAAATCTTTTGGTATGTCGGGAGATGGATCAGGAATATCAAAACCGCCTTCTCTGAGATAACTAACTATTTCATCTAGAGGATCATCTAAGAAATCTAATAATTTTTCACTACTAATTTTTTTCTCATCTAATCCCAATGCTTTGATGAGGTATTCCCCAACTTTGGCATTTTTTCTGCTATTCCACCGACCAACATAAAAAATTCCATTGCTCCCATAAAAGTTGTAAAATGGTTCTTCATAGTCTATATCTTTGACAGAATAGTAAAGTTTTCTAGGATTACTAATAGTAAGTTTATCTAAAGCACTAAGAATTTTTTGGCTTTGATCATCAACTAATTCTAGAACAGTAGAGTTCACTAAGTAAACACTAATATAGTAAACTCTATCACGTATTAATTGCGGTAAAATTTCACAAGGTTTATTTACATCGTAATAACCCGGAGCATTTGGAATTTTTTTAACATTAAGAATAGACAATAAATATTCAAAAGCACTATAATTACTCAAATTTTCTGGAAATTTAACCAGTCGAGGATTCCGTTTATAAGGTAACCCAAGTGATGAATCTAGATAATACAATTCATTAATAGGATGTAATTGATCATCACAACCAAGAAATTTACCAGTTTTACTCCATTGATTGATCAAACTTTTATCTTCAGAATTTCCTCTCTGTAAAACTTTAGATAATTTTTCATAAATAGATAATAATTTTTGATTATGTCTTTCTTGTGAAAAATTGGTATTTATATTGTCTATTATTTGCAGATATGCTCTTACATCTAGTTTTATCTTAATTCCTAAAAAAGACTCAATTGTACTTGTAATCGGAAATTCTATTGCTGATATCGGTAAATCCAAATTAATTAAATCATTTCTGAGAGAATATGAGTAAATCTCAGAAGGTTTACGACATCGTTTATCTATACAAGGAATTGATGGATATTGGGTAAATAAAAACTTGAAGAAAGAAGAAACGTTTTGTGTATTGTGCGAACTAATCCGAATTTTGGAATCAATAGCTGGTACAAGTTGACCATTTTTGACTAAAGTTGGTAATTCAGATAATTTTTCAAAATCCTCCTGGCTTAGATCACGATGATAATTAAATATTTCTCTAATAATTTTAATAACATTATTAGAGTTAATTAACTCCTTATTATTTTGTAGTAAAGCAATTTTTTTCTTGATTAATTCAAGCCCATTAATTTCCTTAACACCTATATTCAGTAAAAATTGTCTCCATTTTTCTGGTGATTCACTACTAGTACAATAATCATTGCTAACAAGATTAGGTAGTTTAAATTCTTGAAGAAAATTTAATGATTCAGAAACATTGATATAAAAGTCTGGCAAATTACAATCAGCAACTTGTTTTAAACCATCATTAGTCAGCAATAAAAAACTACTAAGTTTATGTTTGATTGCAGTGCTTATTGTTTGGTTATAAAGCACACTAAACATAAATCTGGTAATTTGTATAGTATTAATCTCATTAATTTGATGATTATCAATCAGAGGGAGAATAAACTTTGTAATAATTTCTAACCCATCAGGTTTAACAATATTAATCTTTAGGAAAAATTGTCTCCATAAGGTAATATTTTTCTCATACTCACAATAATTAGATACAATAAATTTAAAATTATTATTTTCGTCTAAATTTTTAGCTATAGATTCCAAAGGGTACTTTGGCTGATAGTAATCAGACAAATAACAAACAGAAGATAGAGCAGTATAATATTTATCTAATATTTTATAAAGGAGTTTGAGGTTACTTAATCTTTGATATTCAATATCCGTAAGTTGATGACGATATTGAAAAATAAAACGAACATGATTAATATGATCATTAACTGTATTGGCTAAACCGCTATACTGAGTATAGCCAGCTTTCAAACAAAGATTTAGTAATTCAGTAAATACACTTAACTTGCATACATAATGTTTGTCGCATCCTAAGCAGCATAAGTGTTTTAGACAATAAAACAGCTCTGTACGTAAAAAGTCATTGGGTCTTTAATTTACCAGAGTGTATCTATTTGAAACTCGCTTTAACTAATCTCCAGTTTTTTAAGTACCGTTTTTTTTGCTTTGCGCCGTAATTTCCACTTGCGTATGCTCATGACAATTGAGCCAAAGTCCCGACTGGCAAAGGCTGTTGTTTTATTCGCACTGTGCCAAATTGTATCCGCCTCAGTTAGTTTAAAGAATACCGTCCCTGTCGTTGGTTCAGAAAAAGTTAAAGTGACTGTATTGATGTCAATATAATCAACACTCCCGTCTACTGTCCTGCCATTTCCAGCTATTATGTGGATGAAAGTAAGGACAGGGAATTTTAGTAAAGAAGGTTGTAATAAATATTTACAAAACTCGGAAAGTTATTAATCAAATGCTCAACTGGAATAAATCACGATCGCAGATTCTGCTAATGTATGCGCTATTGGGAGCGATCGCACTGGTGATGCTCTTTCCTTTACTATGGCTAATTAGTACATCCTTAAAATCGCCTACGGAAAATATTTTTCAGTCGCCGCCACAGTTGTTGCCTACCTCACCAACACTAAATAACTTTTTTAGTGTGTGGAACTCTCTACCTTTTGGACAATACCTGTATAACAGTACTTTGGTGTCAGTGCTGACTGTGGGCTTAAATCTGCTGTTTTGCGCTTTAGCTGCGTACCCGTTGGCAAGATTGTCGTTTGTCGGGCGAGATTGGATTTTTGTGGCGATCGTCTCCACGATTATGATTCCCTTCCAAATCGTGATGATTCCCCTCTATATTTTGACAGTCCAGTTGGGTTTGATAAATACTTATTTAGGGATGATCTTTCCTAGTTTAGCTTCTGCCTTTGGCATTTTTCTGTTGCGCCAAGCTTTCATGAGTGTCCCCAAAGAAATAGAAGAAGCCGCTCGAATGGATGGCAGTTCCGAGTTAGGATTGTGGTGGCATGTGATGTTACCAGCAATTCGTCCAGCACTGGTAACTTTAGCTATTTTTGTATTTATTGGTGCTTGGAGTGACTTTTTGTGGCCTTTAATTGTCATCCAAGACGAAAATTTATACACTCTTCCCTTGGGAGTCGCAAAGCTAGTAGGTACATTTTCCCTTGACTGGCGGTTAGTAGCTGCTGGTTCAGTGATTGCGATCGCCCCAGTATTATTACTATTTTTGTTTTTACAACGTTACATTGTACCTACGGAAACTGGTAGCGGGGTCAAGGGTTAAACAGATGTGAGTAGCAACAAATTAATAAGCACCAGTCTTTTTTAAGACTACCCAGATAGTTTTAACAATCAAACTCAAGTCGTAAGTTACAGACCACTTCTGTTGATAATCTATATCCATCTTGACAATGGTTTCAAAGTCTTTGATGCTCGAACGACCATTAGCCTGCCATTCTCCGGTAATACCTGGTTTGACTCGCAATCTATCCCAGTGATGTGGATCGTAATGCGTGACTTCATCAGGAGTCGGTGGACGAGTACCAACTAAACTCATGTCCCCTACTAGAACATTCCAAAATTGGGGGAATTCGTCCAAGCTAGTACCCCGCAAAAATTTACCTACAGGAGTAATCCGAGGATCATCAACAGATTTAAAGATGTGACCTTTGGCTTGGTTTTCGACCAAATGCTTGAATTTATCGGCATCGACGATCATAGAACGGAATTTCCATATTCGGAAAGTTTTTCCGTTCAAACCACAGCGCATTTGGGAATAAAATATTGGACTTGGTTGATGAATAACGGTAGCAATTGCTACGGGAATTGCTATTAAAAATGTAATCATCAGCCCTACAATGGCTCCGATAATGTCAATTAATCGTTTAGCCACACTTACAGTTGAGGGATGTAAGGGCTGTTGTGAGCAATTAACTGAATAAAGATAAAGATCATTCACAAGGGCTAGCTTATCTACAACAGGACTTTTGCATCAGTAGTGTAGACATGGACATAATTTTTTTGATGCGATTTTTAATGCTTTGACCATTTCTACTGAGTGTTAACATACACAAAAATCAAACAAAAGAAAAACCGAAAACTCCAAATTTACAGAATCTTTCAATTAAGATAATGAATTATAAATTTCCAGTATTTTTCCGTAAAGAATACTGCTACGATTCATAACCAGTAAATTCTAAGTAAACAGTAGTTTTCCTCAGAAAATTACGTATTGTAGCTGGGAAATTTTTTAGAGAGTAGGTTGTGCTGAAGTAATAGTACCGCTTTGTAGAATTCAAAATTCAAAATGCTTGTGAGGTAAGCATTTTGAATTTTGAGTAGTATCTCTATTTACACTGTGATCTACTAGTCTCAATGATCAACCTCTAAGGCGAAATTCACCGTATATGGTTCCTCCAATGATTGCTGATTACTAGCCTTAATTGCATCTAAGTAGCGACGCAAAGACAACAGTTGTTGGGAATTGGGACGATAAGTGAGACTCCCTTGTTTTTCAAAAAGTGGGGCTGTGGCGATCGCCTGATAGTCAGGATTTTCTTGTGAACCCTGAGTCAGCCAAGTTGAGTCTGTAACTGAAGGTATCAAACCCGAAGGCAGTTCACCTTCCAAAAAAGCCAGCAGCCGTTGCTGACAAGTGCGAGTATTGATCCCACGACCCTCAAATAACTGGATAACTTCACCAAAAGATAAGGGTCGATCTGGTAGCAGCCGCAGCAATTCTGTAAATAGGAAATAATCAGTGTATTGTTGCCTGGGTATATCTAATATTTGGGGATGCAGAGGCAGCATCGCCAATCCATAAGCAACCCGACTACAATTGGGAGCGCCGTTTTCGCCGAGATATAAATCTTGAATAATCTTAGCGTTGGGGAGTTTTTGCCGTAACCAGCGGTTCACCGTCCCGACACAAGCCACTCCACCAGTCAAGATCGCTTGATTAATTGCTTCTGTAGGAATGCCACGAGCTACCAATAACTTATTGAGTTCTCGGTTCAAGCGGCGCACAAACGGGATAAATACCTGGCTTTCTAAGTCTCGTCGCTGCAAAATCCAAAGATGATCGGCCAATTCCAGAGTAAAAGAGTCTTGGTGTTGCAAAATCAACTTTAGGGCAAGTGCCGCATCTAATACCGCCTGTCCCAGCAGGGAACTTTCTAGACGCTGCTGGAGGCGAATCCGAGCGGTAATATCTGGTTCTCCGACTCTAGGTAGTTCTAATTCTTCCAACCCTAAACTCTGCCAACGCATTTGGTCTAAACCAGGAATTGACGGTTGCCATTGCCAAGAATTACTAGTAATAGTTTTGCGATCGCTTTGTGTTTGGGAGCGTGATTGCCGAGATTTCGGTGGCAATAGCAGCTGGCAGATAATATCTTGTTCAATTCCCTTGCCAGCATAGGCAAAACTGTGGAGCATGAAATCATTGTATGTCAATTGCAGCAATGTTACTGGTATATCTACCAGTAACATTTCTGTGGCAGTTGTCCCAATGTTAATCACCAGGGTGTTGCCCACAAGAGGATCTTCGCTGGTTTTTGCCGGATGAGAACCCTGAACTTGGCTTAATTTTATTTGCTCACCGTTAGCAGCATCGAGTTCCGGGAGTAGACTAGCGATCGCTTCTTCCACAAAAAAGACTTGCTGCGGATGTTGGATGAGTTTGCTGGTGAGCAAAGCTTCTCGCACGTTGAAGCGGTATTGTTCCGACCAACTAGATGGACACGTGCAAATCACACCAGCAATATTATTGATAATCTGCGGAAAATTTTGTTCGCTGATCCCAACAGCAGCAGCCATTAAACTAGGGGTGGTACTAGTCTGATCGGATTTGAGGGTTAATAGTAGCTTAGAGAGCGATCGCACAACCCAAATCAAAGGCCCTGCCGAAAATTCATTTAATTGCAAAACAGGTTCCCATTTTTGCCGTTCACTCTTGTAGGGAATGGCTACTTGTAAATAGGGCTTCAACTGCGCCGAGTAGAGATTATTTTTCGTCGGATCTGCTGTCGATCTAGGTGTTGCAGGAGTGGTAGCTGAGTGGTCAGGCACTTTATCTTGGGCAACAGCCGCAGGTGCTATCTGCTCATGTGTTTCGATCCTTTCATTTTCACCGTGGGGTACAGAAGCTGTAGGCAGATAAACCTCTGTTGGTAAACGAAATGATTGCTGAAAGGAACTTGTTCCCGGCGGATTTTCTGCTGACCAGTAGATAGGATGTACAACAAAAGTCGAGCGATTTAATAATGCGGCAGAAATTCCTGTTGTACCTAAATCAATTCCTAAATACCAAACTGATTCTAGAACATTAAGCGAAACTTCTGGATTGGTGATCGAGTCGGAAATTGAAGGTAAAGAACTGTCTTGAACAGGAGTTGTGACTTCCTTTTTTTTTTCAGTTTCTACCTGGGGAACTGCCAAACTGGAGAAAGCAACAGTTGAGGTGTTTTCTGCTGTTTGGATATTTTCTGTTTGCGGTTCAGGGGAAGTTGTGGGGATTGGGTCTTGAGTTTTACCAATTAGTTCGGAGAAAATATCCAAGTTTATAGCTGGCTCCGACTCAGAATTTAGCTGCTGATCAAAATTAGCCAAATCCCGATCTAATTGTTGCAACTGCTCTTCATCTAAGGAAATATCAGGTAAGATTTGAGCCTGGTTTGACTCTAAAGAAAGTAAGTTTTCTTGGGGTGAAGCAGCAATGTAGTTATCTAAAAACGGTTCTGGCTGCTCATCGTTATTTAATACTTCCGATGTGGCGATACCTTCTGTAGGCTTTGCCAACGGAATTTCTGCTACTTCTGGAGTAACTGGTGCTGTAGCTGTGGCATTATCCATAGAAGATGATACTTCCGGCAGTTGCTGATCACTACCTGCATCAGCCAATAGCTCAGTTAGGGTATTAATTGTATCAACACTAGCTGGCTGAGTGTCGAGTTGCAACAAGGAACTGTCTGTTTGTGGCACAGAGTTGCTAAGAGGCGAGTCTTGGTCAGTATCCTCTTCAAAAAATAGTTCTGACTGTGGTTCTGATGAATCTGTGGTTTCTACTGGAGTCTGTTGAGTTATTTGTGGGTGAGTGTTGCTCAGATCCAACAAATCCATATCTGGTGTCACAACCGCAGAATCCACGGTTGCAGGCACAGGTGGACTCTCAGCGATGTTCAACGTTGATGGGGAGGCTAGGGAAGCAAATAAGTCATTTGTGACAACCTCAAGACTTGGATTATTAACATCACCAGTACCAAACAAACTGGCGTAAAGCTGGTCTACTTCATCACCAATTAATGCAGAAATATCTTGCCGTAATTCGGTCGGGGTTTCAGAAGATTGAGACGAGTCTAAGCCAAGCTGCAACAGCACTGCATCTAAATCCTCTGTGAGGGTAGTATCCTGTTGCTTAGAATTAATTGTGGGTGAAGATGAAGTTTCTGGCTGGATCAGCTCCAAGGGTTGGGGCGCAACTTCAGTACTGATCTCGGCTGGGTTAGCCAATGATGGTGGTGTCTCAGATTCTCCCCCAAGGAAAGATGGCTGGGAACTAGGGGATTGTTGCTGCAAATGCTGGGTCAAATTGTTGAGAAAGCTGGCCATCAACTGTTCGCCTTGCATTCCCTTGCTATGCATTCTTGCCAGTGCTTGCGACAGGGACTCGTCATAAGTATTAATATTGCGCTGTAGTGCCTCAAAGACTACATTCACCGTCCCATCTAGCGATAATAAACGTTGATCCAACTCTCTGGCTAGCTGGGTTAACTGCTGCACGCGGTCTGGTGATTCTAATAAAGGTTGAGTTCCAGAGGTTGCGTGATTAATTCCTCCTGAAGAACTGGTGGAATTTTCCCCCGTCTGTGCCACTACTGGCGTTAAAGTTGGTACAAGGCGACTCATGAGTACCTGTAAAAACTCGGTAATTATTTGCTCCTGGTTTGTCAACTGCTGCGCTAGAGAGTAGTTTTGCAAACGCTTTTGTTCTAGCTGGCGAATTTCCTGGATGAGAGTGGCTCGCTCTTGCAAGAGCAATTCTAATTCCGATCGCAATGGCTGTATCAAGCTCGAAAATTCACTTTTTAATTGTCCTGCCCCAACAGTACTCTCTTCCTGACTGAGTTCGAGCGGCGGTAGTGGATACTGGTAATAATCATGAGCAGTAAATTTTGTTAATAAAGGCGATGGCTCCGCCAACGCCAAGGGCGAACGCGGTTCTTCAGAAGACTGATTTGGGATGCCGCTCTCTAATGCTTCTTTTTCTTGTAGCCTCACCAAGAAGTTGCGAATTCGCTCTAAAACTTCTTTAGGCTCTTGCATCTGACCAGGCAGAAATCTAGACAGGCGCTTACCACCGCTGGCAAGTAAGTTGTCAATGTCTGCGATCAGCTTTTGAATTTCATCTGCACTGGAAGTCACTTTTATCACCTTACCTAAAAACGTATGTTAACTAATGTAACAATTCCTTTCCAATCACCGTACCCCTACTCCTGTGGGGATCTTGCTACGCGCAGCATCGACCATAGGAGAAGTTTTGAGTGGCAAAAGCCGCTGCTTGGATTTGTGACTGTCATTATGTTATGGATTACTGGGAGTCGTGGCAATCTTCAGTCAGCATTTGTTTAAGAAGCTTAGTTTTGCAGGTCATTGGTTGCCTATTTTTGAAAATCGCTAAAATACCTGAGCAATAATTTACTCCCTTTAGTATCATTAATGTTGTTTGCCTATATTCTTAACTAATCAAGTTTGCAGTGCAGCTAGCCCCTAAGCAATACAACCGCCGGCTATAAACTACTTTTTGCAAAACTTTTACCCCATTTAAACTTATAGGTAAAGATTATTTATAAAAACGTTCTTGTCGCTTTCTTATGTAGCATAGTTAGTTTTCCCTTTGAAAGGGGGCTGTGCAATGATAGCTTAGGCTATAAAATGGCGCTCTTGTTTGTTGTGTGTACATAGCAGCTTGAATAAAGATGTCGTAATGGAAGACCGATATAGCTTGCAAGCACAGGCTCATCCCTGGATGATCACATCGGCTCCCTTTTTTCAAGGGTTGCCAAAAACTGCTGTGGAATCAGCCCTCATCCATCTTGTCACCCGCACTCACCCAGCCAATCAGGTGATTCTCCTGGAAAATGACTGGGGTGGTTCTGTGTATTTTATTATGGATGGATGGGTAAAAATTCGCACCTACAATCTGGAAGGAAAAGAGGTAACGCTGAATATTCTTGGCAAAGGGGAATTGTTTGGTGAAATGGCGGCGCTAGATGAAGTACCTCGATCAACAGATGTGATTACCTTGGCCCCGACGGTAATTGGCAGTATGCCTGCTCAGGATTTTATCAAGTTACTTCAGATAGAACCTTTGGCGGGAGTTCGATTAGCGCAACTAATGGCACGACGTTTGCGGCAAGTAAATCGCCGATTGCGGTTGCGGGAATCTGATAGCCAGTCACGAGTGGCAGATACGTTGCTATTTTTGGCAGAAGGACAGGGAAAAAAAGGGCAAACAGGAACTGAAATCCCCAATTTACCTCATCGGGAATTGAGTAGTTTGAGCGGACTGGCGCGGGAAACTGTCACACGAGTATTGACAAGGCTAGAAAAAAAAGGGTTGATTAAACGGGATCAAGACAATATTTGTATTCCCGATTTGTCAGCCTTGGAAAGAATGATCGTGTAAAGTACCAGATATGAGTATTTTAGATTCTCTGCCAGATGAGCCGCAGGAAGATCCATCCCCTGAATCTCCAACTCCCCGCAATCATTGGTTAGACAAAGAACAGCAATTAACGCCTCCTCAACTCAAGGCTGATGCGCCCTTGAGGATGGTGGAAACGGCATTTTTAGCCAGTACCGCTAGCTTGATTTGGTTTATTAATTTCTATTTTCCCTTGGGCCCAGTTTTACGGATATTTTTTCCGGTGCCGATCGCTCTAGTTTATCTGCGTTGGGGCAAGCGGGCGGCATGGATGGCAGCACTCACCTCCGGGTTACTGCTGACGGTGCTGATGGGACCAGCTCGCAGTTTGCTGTTTGTCATGCCCTACGGGTTCATGGGCGTGCTTTTGGGGGCGACGTGGTATCGTCGTGTTCCCTGGATTGTTTCTATCACCTTGGGTACACTATTGGGTACTTTGGGAGTCTTTTTTAGGCTGTGGTTGCTGTCTGTTTTGTCAGGTGAAGACCTGTGGATTTATGTGATTACCCAGGTGACTGAATTCATTGAGTGGGTATTTTTGAAGCTAAGTTTGTTGGCGAGTCCCAGTGTATTTTTGATTCAAGTGGGAGCGATCGCTCTAATTGTACTCAACAACTTTATCTACCTTTTTGTGGTACACCTGGCAGCATCGTTTCTTTTTGACCGCCTGGGCAACCCCATTCCCCGTCCACCACGCTGGGTGCAAGTCCTCATGGATTACGAAGGATAGTGACCAGTTGTGAGTTAGGAGTTATGAGTTAAACTCCTAACTCACAACTCCTAACTTTTTAAATGATTAGTATTTATACTCAAGAAGAACAGGGTGAAGAATGGCTACGACGGTATCGTGGTTGTCTACCCGTATTTGCCTGTGTTTTAGGATTTACTGAAACTGGTTTAATTCCAGGGATTTCAGCGGCTGGTCGCACTCCAGAAGATCGAAAATATACTGCTTGTGCCGATGCCGAGTTTTTGTATTACGGCCCAGAACATAAGCCGCAATATCCCCTACCACCATTAGCGGCCGGGGCTTCACCTGTATTGATTTCTCGCGCTGTCTTTGAGTCACTAAAGATACCAGTTCATTTGTTTAATGCTGGTTTACCCCAGCCTCCTGCTGTGCCAGTAATTGATTTGGGTGGCGCTCCTGCTAGATGTTTAAGTGGAGGTGCTGCTATGGAAATCACAACGGTACACCATTTGTTTGAACAAGGGCTACTTTGGGGAGAACGTCTTGCTACCAATATCAAACAGGGGTATCTGATTGTCGGTGAGTGCGTCGTTGGAGGCACTACAACTGCCCTGGCAATTTTAACTGGTTTGGGTGTAGAAGCTGCCGGAAAAGTTAACAGTAGCCACCCTGTTTGTAACCACGCGCAAAAGTGGGCACTAGTGCAAACTGGGCTGGAGAAGATGATGAGGAGCAGGGGGCAGGGGGAGATAAACTTCCAATCTTCAATTCAAAATCCAAAATCTAAAATCGTTCGACTGAGCGTACCCCTGCGGGGAAGCAAGCTACGCGCAGCGTCTGGTAGAGAAGCCGAAGTCCAAAATTCTGTAGATCCTCTAAAACTCGTCGCCGCTGTGGGTGATCCCATGCAGGTGGTGGTAGCTGGGATGGCGATCGCTGCTAGTCGTAGTTGTGGTGTAATGCTTGCTGGTGGGACGCAAATGCTGGCGGTTTATGCGCTGATAAGTGCGATCGCTCAAGCTTATACTTTATCATGGCGACCAGAAGCAGTAGTTGTAGGCACAACCCGCTGGGTGGCAGAAGACCCTACTGGGGCTACGGTTGACTTAGCCCTCAACTTAGGAAAAGGCAGCTTAACTCAGAGTGGAGGAACCCCTCCTCTATTAGCAACTCATCTGAGCTTTGCTGATTCTCGTTATCCCCAACTGAGAGCTTATGAGCAGGGCTTTGTGAAAGAAGGTATGGGTGCTGGAGCCGCTTGTATAGCCGCCCATCTTAGCCAAGATTGGCAGCAAAGCCAACTTTTGGCAGCGATTGAAGCCCAACTTGAACGGCTAAGTACAGCATTTGATTAATTCGTAGCGAATTAAATTTGGCAGGACTTTGCGCCCCCACCAAAGTTATAAGTGGAGGTTTCCTGGGATCATACTTCTCTGTGCGTTTAAAAACGCTACCATTTTATGCAAAGCTGTACTTAGCCAAATCAACAGTTAATAAGCTAATCGTCATTCAAATTGCATCTGTGTGTCTGCCGAACTTTTGATTTCAGGAAGCCAGAAGCTCCTGACTTCTCTGTATGTCTGTGGGTAAGAGCGTCTTTCTAGCAATTTAAACTATGCAACTTTGTTTACCTTGTTGTTTTTCAGGAGAATTATCTGATGAAATTAGTCAAAAAGCTTGGTATTGCTACCGCTAGTGCTGTTATAAGGTATCACTGGTGTCGGTGCATCTTCTGCAGCACAAGCTGTACAGCTATTTGATTTTCAGTACTCTTTTCCCAGTTATGAAGCAAATGGTACAGCGATTTCCACTATCGGCACCCTTACCACCACCGATCTAGATCCCGTAAAAAACAATTACACAATTACAGGAATAACTGGGACAAGGACAGTCAAAGGAATTACCGAGAGAATCATCGGGCTACTCTCACCGGGTACATACGGAATCAATGATAATCTGTTGAATGCGAGTCCGCCGCTGTTAACCCAGAACGGTTTTGCTTACCTGGTTTCCGGAAGCGGGGAAGACGGAAATGGGAACGTTAACGTATTCTACAGTAGTTTCAATGAAGGTTATTCAGAGTTTTCAAGCCGATGCAGATTATGGCAGCTTTAGTGTCATACCATGTCCTGTTCCCGAACCCTATACAGTAGGTGGCTCATTGGTTGCTCTTGGTTTTGGCTGGTGGACAAAGCGAAAGCAAGCAGTAGCTTCCCAGAAGAAGCCCCATAAAGGCATTTATCTGTGAAGTTCATGGTGCATTTCCAATCTAGATTACGTTCAAATATGAATTATCCTACTTTTACTTAAATAGGACTTACGCAAAAATCGTCAAAAAGCTTAATTTATCGTAGACACGTAGTGGCTTGCCGCAGGCTACCGCCAACTCTTGGAGAGGCTTTGCCAACGCGCAGCGTCTCCAAGAGTTGAGCGCCTTCTCTACGAGACACTACGTGAACGCAAAGCGTCTCTCAAAGAAGAATGGTAGAGTCTGCGTAAGTCCTATTTAAGTAATACCAAGTCGCCTTCTTGACCGAAAACGACTCATGATACAAGCCCCTAAATTTATTTATGGAGAAGCAAAAAAATGTATTTCGATTGAACAGCGCGTTCGCCCTTGGCGTCTCGTAGAGAGAAATACGAAGTCCTTATTACAAGTCTCTGAATTTATTTATGGGGATCATTAATGCGTGAATTTTGAATTCGGAGCGTACTCCTACGGAGAAGCAAGCTACGCGCAGCGTCTCGTTAGAGAAGCGACGTGACGTATCCCTAGACGACTTGGTATTAGCATAAAATATCAGCTGTAGCTAAAATTAAAAGCTTTCAGGATTGTCAGCCCCAACTCTTGGAAACGCTACGCGAACGGGGAAGTCAAAAGTCAAAAGTCAAAAGTCAAAAGTCATCAACCAATTTGATAACAAGATACCAAAAACACTGATTAATCAGAAAAGCTTGGTTTTTGAAGTATAAAGTATCCTAACTACACTAGTCTTAGGGTTATTTTTTTTGTTTCATAGTGAGGAATGCACTAAAAGTCTACAAATAGATATATCACACTATTACGTAGATATATGTAATAGCGTGTTTAACTTTTTTATCAATTTGATAGCTGGATTAGTTGCTTATACTTAATATATGCCCACAAAGCCATCACTCGACATTGAACCTAAAGGCTTGTGTTTCCTACCTCCGGCGATTTTTTTAATTCGTTAAACTTAGGTTAAATTTAATGAATTCTCTCTCTGAGTAATTGTTCTTCTAAAGCAGCAATGCGATTGTATGCTGCTGTTAATTGTGCTGTCAGTCGTTGTATTTGAATTTCTGGTGTTATGTTATCTCCACATTGACGATGCATGTCTAGATAAATGCCATCTGTCAATACATCCTTGTGTTCCATTTCTGGATTTAAGCTGATACGTCCTTTGAACTGGTAAGCTCCAGCCACGTCATTTTCCTGATAATTATCCTTTGCTTGTGTATTCGCTAAAGAACACTCTGAGAAAGCTTGAGTGACTTTACCATCAAGCTGCTCAATTACTTGGCACAGGGCATCCAGTTTTTTGCTTAAAGTCAGGATCTGCTGCTGTAATAGCTCCATTTAATACCTTTATCCGTACATTTTCTATATGTTATTCAATTTACTCACAACCTTAACAATACTTATGAATTATTTAAGTATTGATAATTTTTGGGGAAAATGTGACATTTAAATCATTACTTCTAAATATAAGCAAAGATTTACTATAAGTAGCACTAAGGAAATTCATTGGGAAAAATTAATGCTTAGGCAGTTATTTGCCGAAAAACTCGCTAATTTGAGTCAAATACTCAGATTTATCCATATTATCAAGGAAAAATACCGATAATTTTCCAACTCCACTTTTTCAGCTAGTCAGCCTCTGGTGAATCTCTGCTTAATATTAGGTATAATCAAAAATCTCAAATCCAAAATCAATGGATCGACGGTCTTTTTTGCTAGGTACAAGTACACTGGCACTTTCACAACTGCTTTTTGGCTGTGGTGGAAACAAGCAAACGCAACTAAAAGTACAGTTATTAAAAGGTTCTATACCTGGTCAGGTGGTGAATCAGTTCCATAAAGGTTTGCAGCAACAGGTACAGTTAAAGTTTGCTCCAGTCGAGCAGATACAGGATTTATTTCGGCAATTACAAAATTGGCAGCAGAAACCAAAAGCCACTGATGAGCAGGCATGGAAACGTTTTATACCCTTTAGGCAAGATCAAAAAACGGCTGATGTAGACCTAGTGACATTGGGAGATTACTGGCTAAAAGCAGCTATTGAGCAGAAACTGATTCAACCACTCCAAGAAGTACAGGGAAACCAATTAAAGCAGTGGTCTGCTTTAGATCAAACGTGGAAGAAACTGGTAACGCGTAACGACCAAGGGAACTTGGATACTCAAGGGAAGGTTTGGGGTGCGCCTTATCGATGGGGTAGTACAGTGATTGTTTATAACCGTGACAGCTTGCAAAAATTGGGATGGACGCCCAAAGATTGGAGTGATTTGTGGCGAGATGGAATCCAGCAGCGCATTTCCCTACTTAATCAACCACGAGAAGTTATTGGTCTGGTCTTAAAGAAGTTAGGAAAATCTTACAATACAGAAAATCTTGACCAAGTACCAGACTTGGAAAAGGAATTACAGATATTAAATCAACAGGTGAAGTTCTACAGTTCCGATAACTACTTGGAACCTCTAATTATGGGAGACACTTGGCTAGCGGTTGGTTGGTCAAGCGATGTACTGCCAGTTCTGGGACGTTATCCGCAACTTGCCGCAATTATCCCCCAGTCAGGAACAGCAATCTGGGCAGACTTGTGGGTACGTCCCGCTGGTATTACTAATGCTACTTTATCAGATCAATGGATTGATTTTTGTTGGCAACCAAGCACAGCTAAACAAATTTCGGTGCTGACCAAAAGTAATTCACCAATTTCTACAAATATTGCAGCTGACGATATCCAAGAACCATTATGGAGCCTGTTACAGAGCGATCGCAAAGTTTTCGATAAAAGTGAATTTTTGCTTCCCTTACCCCCATCAGCAATAAAACAATACGAGTCTTTATTCGCCAAAATTAAAATTTAATTGGGCATTGGGTATTGGGTATTGGGCATGGGGCATGGGGCATTGAAATTTTTCCATCTTCCTCATCTCCTCCAATTCCTAACTATTTACTAGAATGAACGCTGTAACCCTACCTTGTTCTTAATAGTCGTTTGGATACTGCATAAAGCTGGACTTGTACTAAAGTTGCAAGTGTAGGTTGCCAAGGGTTCTTTTTGATAATTAAATACCCGGACATTGTAACCAAAGTTGCGTGCAGCGCTACCCAAGCGATTTACAAAGTCGTAACGCTCTATATACTCTAGTAAGCTCCAAATTTGCTGATTCACGATCAAGTCTACCCGTGCAGGTTCTTTTTCAGAAGCTGGATATGCTATCCAATTGTCCAATAGCTTTTTCTCAGAGTTTTGTTGTGCCCACCATAAACTGGGAACGGTCAATCGTCCTGGGTTTATGGTGTTAGCTGTGATCACATAGTCTTTTGGCTTGGTTAATAAATCTAGTTCTAGAGGCGCACTAGAAGGCGACGGTATTGGGGGGGTTTGCGCTAGTGAGGGCGGGATTAGTAAAGTAGTGAGGCTAATGGTTAGTAGTAATGAAAACGATATCTGGCGATGGCTGCGCCAACGCCTGCCGGAGGATGCCCAAAGGGCTGTAGGGCGATCGCACAATTTAGGTATATGCATAACTGATACTAATTCGTAATTCGTAATTAAGGCACAAGTCAAAATTCGCACAATTTAAAGTTTAATAGCAAAGATGCGAATTCTTCGATAATCTGCTGTCCAAGTTCCTTGTTGATACAGCGTCGGCTTGAGATATTCTTCTACGGCGCGAATTACTTGTGTTTGTTGGTCAGCAGGGAGCAATGTTAAAAAAGCACTAGCGAACATCTGAATCCAGTTTGCCATACCTGCTTCTTTGTCTGCTAAAGGAGTTGGACGAGCAAAAAGCATGGCATGAATGACATCAAAGCCTTGCTGTTGCAGTAGGCTGGCGTACTCACCAATACTAGGGTAATACCAAGGATTTAGGGTTTGTGCAGAAATATTAAATGGTTCTAAGGCGCTTTCCAAAGCTGTGACGATCGCCTGTATATTCCCCTTACCACCAAATTCTGCCACAAAACGGCCTCCGGGTTTTAGGGCTTGGTGTATGGAAGCGATCGCACTATCTGCTTCTTTCACCCAATGTAATACAGCGTTGGAAAATACAGCATCCAATGGCTTGTCTACTTGAAAGTTCCTAGCATCAGCAACATCAAAGCGGATATGGGGATAGTTTTGTCTTGCCTTCTCGATCATCGTGGCTGCATGATCAACTCCCATTACTTCAGCCCTAGCTTGGGCAATTTTTTCTGTGAGTTGTCCAGTAGCACAGCCAAGATCCAAAATGGATTCTCCTGGCTGAGGGTTGAGGAAGTTTAGTAAGTCCTCGCCATACTGCCAGACAAAGGCGTGTTTATCTTGGTAAAGGGCAGTATTCCAATTATTGGGTATGGAAATATTATGCATAACTGTAAAAGTACAGATTGTTGGCTTGCCAATTCTCAACCATATGTTTGAAGTGGATGACTGGCTGATCATCACACTAAAAAATATTTTTACTTATGTCCAATATATATTTTCACCTTAACTAATATTTTAAAGATATCCGACTCAGTAAAATTTTGTACCCGCATTCTTGCGTTAAACCGATCTAAAGCGAAGTAAATCGCATCTGCCCCACTTTCCACAGCAGCTTTAGCACAATTCCAATTACCTGCTGGTGTGAGTAGTTCTGGACATTGAAGGGAAGGTTGGGCGCTTTTGATCAGATTTAGGGAGGGTTAACTAGCACCATAGTGATTTTATCGAAGTTGGTGGGGGATGGTGGGGAAAGCATAGGGTGAGGTTTGGTTATTTAGCATCCTGATAATGAATTTTTACTTAAGTCCAACGTTGACTGATGCGTTCTCGTAATTTTCTTTGGCTATCATAAATTTGTTTTTGAGGTAAAGAAATATATAGACTATCTTGTTGCAAGCAATATTCAACAAATAATTTAATAATAACTACCCAATCTTGTCGAGTTCTTTTCTTTTTAAGAAAATCACGCACACGCACAAGATAACTTTGACTAGCGATAGGCGTATTTAAAGCCATTTGACCTATATAAATTCCTTCTTTTTCTTCAACAGCAAATTCGTAATGTATACGTCCGCAAGGAGTAATTTTAACTCTTTGTAATTCGTAAATATTTCCATCAGTTGGGTCATAGGTTTCAATGAGGCGATAATCCAGAAGAGCCTTTAAGTGTTCCTTAACTAGAATCCTGTTGATTGTCACAGGCTCAAAATAATTTAGAATATCATCAATATACAGATAATTCTTTTCTGCATCTGAGTTCTCAGAATAGGTGTCAGATAATAAGCGTAGTATAGATAACCTCAGTAGTGGGCTTGTAATATTACTAGGTTGAACTTCAAAAAGGTTTAAAATAAAATTGCTATCTTTTTGATAAAAGTGATTATAATCTCCAACTAATAGTGCTTTTTTTATTTGCCAATGACTGATTTGAGACTTTTTACCAATTACATAAGCATTTACAAGTAAAGAGATATCAGTGATAGGTGAAGTGATAATTCTTCGAGCAATTTGTAAACTTCTTCTGATATCATGATTAGAGAGCCACCCTACTACGCGTCCTATATAATCTTCATTAATAAATATATCTTCTACAGCAAAAGCAAAAGCACTAATGTTAGGAATTGATAAGCGAATACCTTTTTTAGTAAAATATTTTTTGCTCACTTCTGAATCTTCTATTGCTTTTTCTTTTATAAATTCTATCCGTTTAGCTAAAACGTCTTTTGTAGATGGTACAGGAAGATAAAAAGCTTGATTTTCATATGACTGTAGTGGACCTGACTTTGACAACTGCCAAATCGTTCGATCTGTTATTGGACAAATAATAAATGAAAAAACTTTTCTATATATAGATTGTGCATATTGAAACACTGCTTCTTGGAATATCTGTGGGAAATGATCAGTGTTATCAAAAACTATACATGGCATTAATCCTCTTGCTTTTGTAGCATTCTTAATCAATTTCATTACATAATCATTTGGATGCTTTTCTGTAAAATCTGCTATATATTCTCCAAATTTTTCCTTAAATTCATTTTTGTTCCTTTCATACAAAGGCTTACGCTCTCCACATTTCCATCTTTTATATTCTTGAAAAAATACTCCTTGAAGTTCGCTATATAATGGATATTCACCTTTAAATAAGCCATTCTCTAACTCAATTTTTAGTTGCTCTGTTAGTCAACTAGTAATAGTAGCTTGTTCCCCATTTGAATTAGCTAAATCAACCCTAATTAATAAACAATGTTCTCTAAGATTTTTGTCTAATATTAGACGAAAAAATCTATCTATAAATGTAGTTTTGCCAGCTCCTTTATTACCTATTATTAAAACAAATTCTCCTTTCTGTAATTCTACAGCATTACGGATTTGATTTTGTAGCTCAATACCCTTCGCCGAATTAACAATATCAATCCTATTCAATAAATTTCGTGTTATTTTTTGTAAATTTTCATCGGCTTCTTTACTTTCTTTTGATTCCACAAAACACTTGGCAAGCATATCAGGATCGTCTTCCCCTGACATACTAGTGAAAAAGCTGTGGTAGACATTCTCAATATCTTTGAATAATGCAGACTTTGTAAGTAAATATCTATCAGAATTCTCAAGTACTGAATAAAGAGATTCATTATGACTAATTTTTAATCCTTCCGCCTCATATATGTACGTTTTGTATAAATCTTCTAAGATTCCCTCTCGTGAGAACACGTCATAGAAGGTAGCAAAATTCTGTTGAATAGATTCAAGGTTAGGGAATACAATTGCTTTACCCTCACTTGGAGGCGTACCGTCAGTACGAAGGGCCCAGAAGCCAATCCACTCAAAACCTGTTGTCAAAGCACAAAACAACACAGCTTTGTCAGTACAATAGCGTTTTGCTTGATTTAATCCATCTGCTGCTGACTCAAGCGCAGAACCACCAACTTTGTACCAAGCCATACGTGGTTGACGAGTATCAATCAGTAGCTTTGATGTTCGCTTCGCCTCTACTACAAGCCTGCTGCGTCCTCTAGACGTTATTAGGTAATCAATATAGCCACTGTCTGTATAAGGCTCTGTAAGAATTTCTTCTCTCTGCCATCCCAAAACTTCTGTCAAAATGCGGTCAATAACTTGGAACCGTGCATCCTGTTCAGTCTCAATTTTTATGCAGCTTTGTGTTAATTCTGTATATAGTGAGTTAAATTTTTCTTTTGCTTGATCAATATTCATTAGCATCTAATCCTTTGCAGATACTACAGATTAGCGGCTTGAGGCTGCTATTAGTATAAATATACTAATATAATTTAGAGTAAAAAATAATTCTTATTCTCTAATTGTGGATGATACCTTAACTTTTATTGTTACTAACCCTATTTGATAGGTAGGAGAGTTTACGAAATATCCACTATCTGCTTTGGATAAGCAAAGGAATCGCTCAATTAAATCAGATGATCACCTTAGTCAGTAAAGATGAATTAGGCAATCGCCCTATCAACTTTATAGGCAACAAGAATTATATGGAGTATGAAAAATGAACGATCGCTACAGTATGGTAATTCAATGGTCAGACGAAGATAATTGCTACTTGGTACACTTACCAGAATTTCCTTGGCAACAATTCCACACTCATGGTAAGACTTATGAAGAAGCCGATAAACATGGACAGGAAGTGATTGAGTCTCTGATTGAATGGTATGAAGAGCAAGGAAAACCTTTGCCAGAGCCAATTACTTTTCCTCAGAAACCGTTAAAAGTGGCTTAAATCTTTTTAAGAGACTTTGCCCAAGCAGGGCGATATCTCCGATGGGCTACACCTACCCACCTTACCCCAATCCCTCAACATCAGCACTTTCCCCTTCCGACTCAAAAGGTTCAAACTTCACCTTGTTATATAAATCCTGTAGGGAAATCTCAAATGGTACGGTTACAAGTGCGATCGCTTCGTCTTCTTCGTCATATTCACGAAGCGTCCATTGCTTTTTTCCAATTTTGGAAAATTGATCTACATGAATCCGAGTTTGGTCAATTAATAAATATTCTTGGAAAGTAGAAATAGTTCGGTAAGCCTGAAATTTATCCTCGCGATCATAGCCTTTGGTCGATTTTGATAATACCTCAACAATGATCTGTGGGTTCAGAATTATATCCCTTCGGTTGTTAAAAAACTCTGGTTCACCCGCCAGAATCATCACATCTGGATATGTATAAGTACGCTTTTGGGCTATCCACAAACGAACATCACCCATATACACTCGGTAGTTTTGCCTTTTGAAAGCAAAATTTAAATCAGTACTTAACTTAAGTGCTATTTGATTGTGATTTATCGTTCCACCCGCCATAGGAATTATTTGCCCATCAATATATTCACTTTTGTAGTCAGCAGCTTCTTCTAGTTCTAAATATTCTTCTGGCGTGTAGTATCGCTGTTGTGTAACTTGCATAATTTCATCAAATAACAACTGCACTCAAGGGATTTCAGCAATTTATATCGAACAGTCTAACGTAGTTGGATGAGGGGCTAGGTGCTTTGACAAGGTAGGCGTAGGCGCAGCCCGCCGTAGGCATCGCTATCTGAATTCACAAAGACTCCTAGCCCCCTTTCCTACTGATAACCAGCTGCTTGTAACAGAAACAACTTGGCATAACGTCCTCTTAGCTGTAACAATTCTTTGTGAGTTCCCTGTTCTATAACTTCCCCGTTTTCTATAACTAAGATTTTGTCAGCCAACCGTACCGTCGAGAAGCGATGGGAAATTAAAAGTACCATCTGATTTTGAGTAATAGCGCGAAAATGATTGAAAATCTCAAACTCAGCTTGGGCATCTATTGCTGATGTTGGTTCGTCTAACACCAAGATATCTGCTTGCGATCGCATAAAAGCACGAGACAGGGCAATTTTCTGCCACTGCCCCCCAGAAAGTTCCTGTCCATCCTTAAACCAACGACCAAGCTGAGTTTGGAAGCTTTGGGGTAATTGGTCAATAAAAGATTGGGCCATGCCTTTTTGGGCAGCAGTTTGCCAGTTGGTTTTATTTTCGAGATGTTCTACATCGCCCACGCCAATATTCTCACCTACAGTGAATTGATAGCGGACAAAATTCTGAAAAATCACACCAATGCGACGCTGCAACACATCTACATCCCATTCCTGCAAATCCAAGCCATCTAAGAAAATTCGCCCAGAGTCTGGCGTGTAGAGTCGGGTAAGTAGTTTAATTAAGGTAGTCTTGCCAGAACCGTTTTCACCTACAATTGCCAGTTTCTCTCTGGGTTTCAAATGCAGCGAAATGTTTCTCAAGGCTGGCTTGGAACTTCCTGGATAAGTAAATGATACGTTCTCAAAACGGATACCATCTTGAGAATCTAAACCAATGGTTGCCTTACCCCAAGACTTTGGTACTTCTTCTTCCAGGAAATCATAGAGATTTGATAGATATAGGTTGTCTTCATACATCCCTCCAATAGAAGTGAGGGCATTGGAGAAAGTAGATTGTCCTTGGCGAAACACAGTGAGATACATTGTCATATCTCCCAAGGAAATCTTACCTAGCACTGTTTCCAGCACAATCCAAGCATAGGCTAGATAAAAAGCACCAGTACTGATTAAACTTAGCAGATACCCCCACAGTCCTCGCCGCAGAGTCAAATCGCGGTCTTCGCCATAGAGTTGATCAAACAGATTGCGGTAACGTCCTAGCAACATCTCTCCTAGCTGGTAGAGTTTGACTTCTGTAACAAAATCTTCCCTCGCTAGCAGATTTTCTAAGTAGTTTTGTTGACGAGTTTCTGGCGCACGCCAACTAAACAAGCGAAAGCCTTCTCCAGCAAACTTTGTTTCCGCAATAAATACAGGCATAGCTGCCAAAACCAGTACTACCACCGCCCAAACTGAGAAATTTACTAGCAAAATCCCGTAGGTGATCAGGGAAAGGGCACTTTGTACCAACCCAAAGGTGCGGCTTACTAGGGAAAGGGGACGAACTGATGCTTCTCTGCGGGCGTTGGTCAATTTGTCATAAAATTCTGAGTCTTCAAACTGCCTAAGATCCAGTGTCAGCGCCTTTTCTAAGATAAGTACATTCACCCGCTGACCCATTAGTGCCCGCAATAATGACTGACAAATGGTGAGTCCCCGCTGACTGCCTGCTAGTAAAATTACAGCGATCGCTTCTAATCCTACATAAAATAGCGAGGGATAAATATTGACAAAACCATCGCTCTGTGAATTAACTTGAGAGGCAAATACCACTGCATCAACAATTAACTTGCTGATGTAGGATATCGCTGCCGGTAAAAGACCAGCCACTAAAGTTAAACTAGCCAGAAGAATAGTAAGCGATCGGCTAGTAGTCCATACCAAGCTTACAGCCCGTCCACTGTAGCGGAAAACCGTTAGTGATTGGCGTAGGATATTTCTTTTTTTTTAATTTTCATCTTTCTTGCCGCGAGATACCCCAGCTTGGGCAGATTTTCCTGACTTTTTTAATCTTTTATAAATTTTACATTTTTATCAGCTGTAATAGGCGCAAAACATCAAAGGAGAGAGGCTTTAAATTTTACTCCCCTTCTCTTGTAGCGAAGGGATTGGGGGTTAGGTCTATATTCCATGCAATTGAGAACCGCTATAGAAGTCAAAAGTCAAAAATCAAACATTTTGAACCCCATAAATAAATTTAGTTGCTCTGAGTCAACTCACGTAGTATTTCTTGTACTACGTGTCTCGGAATACATTTTTTTATTTTCCATAAATAAATTTAGGCGATGCACTGAGCGACTTGCTCTGAGCTTGTCCTGAGCGTAGTCGCTCGGCACAAGTTGGCTACGCTCAGGGTAAACCTTTTTCTTTCTGGTCAACCCCACAATCTCCGACCTGCTTTCCCATTTAATCTTTCATGAGTATCTTCCAATAAAGCTGGAATATCTAACTTTTCTGGACACCTGGGCAAACAGTCACCGCATTCTGTACAACGGTTGCCTTTCATGCCAGGGAACCAGTGACCAGCATTTTCAAACATTCCATAACGATATTGTCCATAATCTTTCATGTCGTATGCTACTGCAAGATTACGTAACCGCAACACCTCGGGAATATTAATATTTTCTGGACAGGGTAAACAAGCATAACACTGGCTACACTTCTCAGTTTGCAAAGCAACTTTTTGGTGATTTTCTAATTTCTGGAAAGCAGAAATTTCTGCTGATGTTAACTCTCCATCATAGTCAGCTATTTGCAAAGGTTGCCTTAATTCATCTGGGTTTGCTGGCCCGATACTCAAAGTAGTAATACGGCGATCAGCAAGTAAAAATCGATAATTTAGTTCTAAGGGTGAATACGGATGACACAGGTCTGTTAGGGTTTGGGGTGGTGTGTAGAGGCGTCCTCCCTTGTCAGCAGGGGAAATTATAAAAATGCCCATGTCCTTTTCGGCAGCTAGCTGAATCGCTGGTGCGTGCCGTTGGAAAAAATAGTAATAATGCAGATAGACAAATTCAAAAAAATCTGTATTGATTGCTGCCTGAATTAGCTCTAATGGCCCGTGGGTGGAAAAACCAACGTGTCGGACTCGACCATCAGCGATAGCTTCCTCTACGGCTTGCATACAGCCATTTTTGGCTTGCACCCACTCCAAATGTTGCCAAGTGTTCAAGCCATGAACACCTAAGCAATCTAAATAATCTAGCTGTAATCGTTCTAGGGATTCATCGATGTACCGACGCATGGAGTCAGCATCTGCTGTGGCTGGGATTTTGGTAGTAACGTGAAGCCTCGTTCGGGGTACTGACAACCCAGCTTTTAGCGCCCTACCAAGATACTCCTCACTTTTGCCGTAACCTTTGGCGGTTTCTAAATGATTAATTCCTAGCGCTAAGGCTTGTTCGATTGTCTGGTGAGCATTTTCAAAAGAAGCCAGGTAGCGCATTGTTCCCAGAGAAAAAACCGATAGGCGCAGATTCGTTTTCCCAAAACGTCGGTATTGCATCTTTAACAAAGTTAGGAGCCATTCAATTTTAGATTTTAGATTTTAGATTTTAGATTTTTCCTTCAATCTAAAATCCAAAATTCAAAATCTAAAATTGGCCTAGCTGTCGCCATTACCAAAGCGCTTGATCAAATCTTCAGGACGGAGATTGGAAATAAATTCACGGAAGGCTTGCTGTTCAGCTTCATCTGCATCGCGATCAACAGGGATAGAAGCATCGGCAATAACTTCTTCCATTACCCATATAGGGGTATTTGTACGGAGGGCAATGGCGATCGCATCGCTAGGACGCGCGTCAATTTCTTTTTTAACATCGCCTTGCTGAACAATTAAAGCCGCATAAAATGTATCCTTTTGCAGGGAATGAATAATCACCTTTTCTAGAGTCATGTTCCAGGTCTCTAGAAGATTCACAATCAAGTCGTGGGTTAAGGGTCTGGGAGGCTTCTGATTCTCCAATGCACCCATAATTGCCCTAGCCTGTTCCTGACCGATGTAAATTGGCAAAGCCCGCCGATCTGAAGAATCTTTCAAAAGGACGATCGGGCTGCGGGTTATGGCATCTAATGCTATGCCAGCGACTTTCATTTCAATCATTGGCTAAGCCTCTACAATCCTTTGAGAGCCTTGGATGCTGTGTAACAAATAGTACCCATTTTTGGGCGGTTTGACGAGAGTAATAAACATAAGCATTTGTTCTCTATAATTGCTTCTATTAAACTCCGAACTTGTGGTGAAAACCAGAGTAAGTCAAATTGGTCTTCTTAGACAATAACCTTCTTACCCAAGTATGCCTCGTGAAGGATGCTAATGTGTTAATATTCCTAGACGAAAAAAAGTCAGAAAATATACTTGGATGTTCTAGATTTCTGTGACAATTACCAATTGACTTCAGGCACAATTAAGCAATAAATAGAGTTAGTTTGACAAAAAAGCCGTGTTTACAGGATTAATCCAGGCATTAGGAACGATGGAACCCTTAGGGGGTGATTCTTGGCAAATTACTTGTGTAAGCCAACCGGGTGAAGTAATTATGCAAGATTTGGCTTATGGTGACAGTGTTGCAGTAGATGGCGTTTGCCTGACAGTAGAAAAAGTTTTAAACGACGGGTTTATCGCCACGGCTTCACCGGAAACGCTACGTCGCACGACGTTGGGAGGTAAGCAAACGCAACAGAAATATGTCAATTTAGAAGCGTCGCTAAAGGTGGGCAGCAAAATTGGCGGTCATTTTGTGATGGGTCATGTAGACGGCATAGGTCGATTGCAAGTGGCAGAACAAACGGCTAGTTCTTGGGAAATGACCTTTATTGCATCGGAGGCGATCGCCCGGTACATTGTCCCTAAAGGTAGCATTGCTGTCAATGGCATCAGCCTCACAGTAGCCTCATATGAGCCAGAACTCTGCCAATTCAAGGTGGCAGTAATTCCTCTCACCTATGCCGAGACAAATCTTCGCTATTTGGTTCCTGACAGTTTGGTGAATCTAGAAGGGGATATTCTCGGCAAATACGTGGAAAAATTCTTTTCCTCTGGCAACCCACACACCACAGCCCCTGATGAAACTAGTATAGATGGCATTACACCCGCATTCTTAGCAGAACACGGGTATCTCTGAATTTTAGATTTTGGATTTTGGATTTTAAATTAATCCAGAATCCAAAATTTCTAATCTAGCTGCCTGGTTGTTGGCTTACCTGGGCGGTTTGCATACCTCGGACTAACTGGCTGAGAGCGCTTTGTAATTGCACACCTGGGTCAGTAGCAACCCACCCATCTTGTGTTAGGTGGCGAACTTCAAAGTGCAGGTGAGGGCCTGTGGAGGCCCCGGTGCTGCCAACTCGCCCGATCACAGTTCCAGGTTGTACCCACTGACCAGGTTGAACAAGGATCTCTGACATGTGACCGTAGAGAGTTTGTTCAGCGGATTTGTGATTTAGGATAACGGTTAAACCATAACCACCCACCCAGTTAGCAGTTTCCACTTGACCAGCAGCTGCTGCCAAAACTGGTGTTCCCATAGGCGCACCCAAGTCTGTACCAGCATGGAAGCGTTGATTACCTGTGATTGGATGAACTCGCCAACCAAACAAAGAAGTAATGGGAGCGGGAATAGACAATGGATACATCATTCCCGTACCACTATAGGCGACTACCCCAGTGTAGGGGATTTGCGGTAATACTGATGCCAGCGAGAAGTCGTAAGCTACGGTGCTGGGGCGGGGTGCAATGTTGCCATCTGCCATTGGTGGAGGTAAAGTCCCGCCACTCGGTGCGATGGGAGTTGCACTGACTGTTGTGGGGTTGAACTCGCTGGGATTCGGGATAAACCGATTAGGACGAAATGCGCTCTTGGTGTTACCACTAGAACCACTTTGAGTAGGACGCCATCTACTGGTGTTGCTAGTAGTTGCAATCTGCCGCACGGGTGGAACTACTGGTAATTGAGCATTTTGACTTCTTCTAAGCCAATTAGGTGCTGGTTTACCATTAGAATCAGCTACACTCCTCTGGGGTATTTTGGCGCAAACGCCGCCTAATACACTTTGCCCTGACGGCAAAATGGCTCGACAACCACTAGCGCGTTCTGTGAGGATTACGGAATTTGGTGCTTGATAAGTACCTGTAGCACCACTGTCATAACTATTAGGATCAATATAGGCGTTATTATAATCCTTGGTTTTCCCCGCCGTTGCACTGACAGTGCTGTTGGAGTTATTTGATGGTTGAGCAACTTCTGGAAGTTTTTCAGGTAAAGAGCGGGCAGGGGTATTGGGTTTTTCCAGTCTTACCCTTGCAGGAATAGCCTGGGAGGTTTCTACCTTGGGTTTTGACTGTCTGATAATCACAAGAGGTTGGGCAGCTTCGATTTTGGGTGTAGACTGCCTAACTGGCTCTTTTGATTGAGCAACCTTTGGCTTATGTAATCTCTGGCTGAGTCTGGCTCGCCGTTGGGAAAATTCCGGTTGCGCTTGAGCTGCTTCGGGCGCAACAGTCTGTTTTTTAACTGGATTTGTAACTGCTGTTGGTTGGGAACTTTCAACAGTGGGAACGATATTGTCTATTTGTGTTTCCGTTTGAGCAAACACAAAGCCGCCGCTGAGGAGGCTGACGCTACTCAGCCAACAAAGGCTCTGAGCTGGTAGCGTAGAGGCAAAACGTTTTTTCGTTAGACCTTGCTGCCATAAGTAATGCAAACGATGATGGGCAGAATTATTGCGCTGCGTCATTTGTTCTCTCAGTTGTGTGTAATTAGCCTAAAGAGATGATGCTAGTGGTTTGTCTTGCCCAAAGAGCGAAATTTTGAACAAACCTCAAATTTAAACGGAAGATTTATGGTACCCCAAACTGATTGTACCGGGTTCAATATAAATTTCTGGTGTAATTAGTTCCTTTGTATCATCAGTTTCCAAATCAACTCGTAAATTTCCTTGAGGAGTCACCCCAACTACAGTACCTGAAAGATTATTGACGTACACTTTATCACCCATGTTTGTAAGCAAATCTAAATAGCGAGACAAGAGTATGCTTACTCCTTCTTGACAAAGGCACTCCATACCGGATTCTATTCCCAGTAAGACTGTAGAGGTTAGCATTTCCAGACAAGAAATTGGTCTGAAATCTTGGGAAGCTTGCCACGATTCCAGATTGATTCCAGTTTCGGGTACTGGGTTTGTCCAGTTAACACCAACACCAATTACTGCTTGGGTGATTTGTCCTTTGTTTACTTTGGTTTCTGTCAAAATGCCGCCTAGTTTGCGACCATTTAAAACTAAATCATTGGGCCATTTTATCCCAACATCTACACCGCATTGGCGTAATTGAGACGCAATTCCCCAAGCACTAGCGAAAGTTAACTGGTAGCTGTCAGTAGCCTCTATTTTGTAGTCGAAAGAAATTGCTACCGAAACATATAATCCCCCAACCGGAGAAATCCACTGGCGTCCCCATTGTCCCCGCCCAGCAGATTGCACAGTTGCAATTACTACTGTTCCTGAAATAGCCCCTTGGTTGAGCAAGTTCCAGAGGGTTTGGTTAGTTGAGGAGACACTTTCAAAAAAGTGAAGAGAAAATGGTAAATATGTATACTTACGCCCTGCTTTCAAGGCTGCTTCCAAGTTTTGCAGATTAAATCCCACAGCAGTTAAGCCAAATTCCGTTGTTCAAGTTAGCATTGATTGGCTGATGAGTGATTTCTGTTTAGGTTTGGTTGAAGATGCACACTTGGTACTGGCGCAATTGGGAAGGACTGCCCTATTTAACTTGTAGTATTCTGGAACATTGGGATCACGGCTTCTTTACCCAGCAATTTTGGCCGCGATCGCCACAAGTGATCACAGAAGTATTGCAACCAGCGGCATCAGTCTATCGCTTAAAGCAGGTTCATGGCAATACTGTTCTCACTCCCCAAGAAGTTGAGAGCTTCTTAAGCACTGTTGGGGAGGATTTAGCATCGGCGGATGGTTTAATTAGTGAGCAGCCTCTACAAGCAGTCTGGGTAGCTAGTGCAGATTGTACACCCGTACTGATTGGGGATGTGGTAACTGGACGCGTGGCAGCATTACACGCAGGCTGGCGGGGGACTGCGAAGAAAATTGTTCCCTTGGCGATCGCTCGACTCCAATCTCAAGGCAGCAAACTTGATGATTTGAGAATTGCGATGGGCCCGGCGATCACTGGTGAGGTTTACCAAGTCTCTATCGAAGTGGCTGCCGAAATTGGGGCTAGTATTATACCACATGATGATCAACAAAAAATTATAACTGCATTACATGAGCTACCAAATTCACCTTTGCTGGAAGATCCTAATCCGGGAAAGGTAAAGCTGGATGTCCGGCGAGTGAATACCTTACAACTGGAAAATTTGGGGATTAGTGCAGAACAAGTTGCGATCGCACCTTATTGTACTTTCCAAACTCCAGAGCATTTCTTTTCTTACCGCCGGGAGAAAGAGAAAAGGGTGCAATGGTCTGGAATTGTCAGCTTTGCTTAGTTCAATTATCGATTAGCGTTAGCATACAGATCCTGTACAAATTTGATCATCTTGGGGTTATTTTTCTCCCACACAATTTGATCAGCACGAACGGCAGCAAAATGGGGTTCAATCGTCTCTGGTGTCAGCAGTACTCCAAAATCTGAAGGCACAGTTTCCAGATGGTACTGAAACATTCTGTTCAAAATCAAATCTGCGATTCGATACTGGTAATGAGCACCATCTACGTAATTTTTCATCTCACCACTGATAGACTCTGTGTTGATTTGACTGTAGCCAGAGAAATCCCAAGTTGGAATAATTTTGACAACCTGCCGCTGCCAATCTTTATAAGCTGACGACAATCCAGCTACATGCAAAGCTTGCAACTGCACAGCGTGTGTTGGTGAAAAAAAGACTTTGACAGCGATCTTTCGCTGACGACAGGTATCAATGATTGTCTTAAAGTCCTTGAGCCGCTCATTTGAAATCTGATAGTTTTTATATCGGTCTTCTTGTTACAAGTAGCTGGATATCACTACTTGGAAGTTATTCATCACTCTACTATTATTATTGTCCTGACCTGGAGTTATACCGCTTTGATTTTGCAAGTCTGTCAAGCCAGAGACACCAAGCTTTGAGGCTCTATTTGCAGCTAGGGTGTTCCAACTAGATTCAAAGGCACTCAAAGAAAAAATCGCATTCAAGGCGTCTTGAGTCGTAATTCTGTTTTTTTGCAGTCTGTCTTCAATAAAATCGGGTGCTTTTTTAACACCAACGCCAAAAGAGAAAAAATCTAAGCCAATTATCAACTGTTTCAAGTTAGGCTGATTAATCAAGGCGTGTTGAAAATAAAGTAATTCTTCTTGCATACCTGTTCCCGGTAAGCCTAAGTTATAAGCAGGCTGGGTATTTGCCAAAACTGGATGATTTGGAGATAGCCTGAGTGTGGTAGATGAACCCAGCAGAATTGTTTTCGGCTTAATGCGAGTCACATCTACTGCTTTTGCTAGTCTGGTGTGATCAATTCTTGTGGGTTTTTTCTGATTAACACCCGGCATTATATAAGTGTTGAACACGCCATAGGGGTCTATAAGAATATTAAAGAAACCAACAGCGAAGAGATTGAAAGAAACTAGGGTGAAAAAAATCGAGTTGAATCGCTTATAAGCTTTGATAGTCATACCTGATCTAAAATTGGAAGTAAAGGAACTCAGAGACTTGATTGAGTGATAGTAGACAGTAAAATGCGATCGCAGCCACACCTACCGCCCACCACCACTTAGGTTGAAACCACTGCATAACTTGCTGTGTATTTGGTAGCAAAATAACCCATAGCATTAGTCCCACAAGGATAATCAGCTTGTCTTTACTTGGTATATAAGGGTAACTATGCTGAAACTTCACCCCGAAAGCCGTCAGCCATTGCAGGCTAGTCTGGTATCCTTGTGTTAATGCCAGTCCCTTCATTCCCGCCATTGTCCCTAGCAATTCCACAGCATCATGAATACTTTGAGAGCGAAATAACACCCAGCTAATCATCACAGCAATAAATGTAATTGCCCAAGCCAGGAATTTTGGCAATGGCTTACCGAGTTTGCGCCACCCATGATTGATACAGAGATACAGTCCATGCAGCCCACCCCAGACTAAATATGTCCAGCCTGCACCATGCCATAGTCCACCTAGTAGCATCGTGATCAAAAGATTGATGTAGCGCTGCACTGCCCCCCGACGATTACCGCCAAGAGGGATGTAGAGATAATCACGCAGAAAATTAGAGAGCGTAATGTGCCAGCGACGCCAAAAATCAATAATGGAACTGGCTTTGTAAGGGGAATTAAAGTTAATGGGTAGCTGAATGTTGAGCATCAACCCCAAGCCAATCGCCATATCCGAGTAACCAGAAAAATCGAAGTATAGTTGCAGAGTATAACTAACCGCCCCCACCCAAGCTTCTAAAAAACTGACTGCACTCGCATTGCTAAAAACAGCGTCAACCCAAGGCGCCACAGTGTCAGCAATAATTACTTTCTTAAATAGCCCTAGAGTAAACCACGTCATACCTACAGCTATAGCCTTGTGGGAGAAGACCAGATTTCGCAAGCGATAGAATTGGGGAATTATATCGCTATGATGCAAAATCGGCCCAGCAATTAAGTGCGGAAAAAAACTAACAAATAAGCTATAAGTTAAAAAATCATAATTTTTAGTCTCACCACGGTAAGCATCTACCAAGTAAGCTGTCTGAGTGAAGGTGTAAAACGAAATACCCAGCGGCAGAATGATTTGGGGGATACTCCAGCTCGTGTTGAGTACCTGTTCAACGGAATTCATGAAAAAGTTAGCGTACTTGTAATACACCAGTAGCGCTAGGTTAAAGCAAACACCTGCCCAAAGTAAGTTTTTAGCTTGCTTACTACCGAGAACAGATTTACTGATACGTTTAGCAACTTGATAGTTGATCACAATCGAAATCAACAACAGCGGTAAATAAGCAATACTCCAGTAACTATAGAAGGCTAAAGAAGCAACTACCAACCAGGCTAGAGCGACCTGAGTCAGACGCCATCTAGTCAAGCTGAAAAAGCCGATGAGAGTAATTGGTAAAAAACAAAAAATAAAGGCGTAGGAGTTAAATAGCACTTAAGTGTTAATACGTAACTTTATCAGACTTTGCTTATCTTAAGTTACAGTATACTTCACTATATTGGCACAACATCAGTTGATTCGTTAGGCGCCAGCTTACTCCACCCTCCTCCTGGTAAACTTAATCACCTGTTTTTGGTAACTTACAAAGTTAGATTTCATAACAAAGATGGCGGTCAAAAATTGTGTGCACTGTTAACCCCTCAGCAATCAATACTTCTCGAATAAGGTTTGGTCGTCCTAGATTCAGATCCCTCTGCCTACGGCGACCCGCTTAAAAAGTGGGTAAATGAGGAAATAGCTCAGGAAATAGCTCCCCAATTTATCGAGGGGTTGGGGGTATCTGCAACGACTAATTGCGCTAACCGAGAAGTATTGCAAGTGATTTAGGATATGAATTTGGCATATGGACAGGAGAAAGATTAGCTACATATTTATCAGAGAAAACGGGAATTAAATTAACAGCCTCTCAGGTGAGGAAGATATTATAGCGAAAAAAGTATGTCTATCTCTCTTGCAAGTACGGTCTAGAGGACAGACAAAATCTAGTCAAGAGAAAGGAATTTCAAGAGAAAATTAAGAATTATATATCAATAGCTAAAATGAACCCAAATCATTTTTAGGTATGGTTTTGGGACGAAAGATAAAAAACAAGGGAAATTCTATTTGTGCAATTTAAAAGCGCGACAGCTTATCAAGTCCGATTAATCACTTATGATTACCGGATCTGTGCAAAAATCGGAAAAGCCTCTTTCCTTCTGCTCCCTGCCCCCTGCCCCCTGCGGTCTAAATGATAAGTTTTTGACCGGACATGATATGACCCGTCGAACTCATGTTAAATTGACACGCGATTCAAAGGTTCAAATTTCAGAACATGTTTTTGACGAAGAGAACTAATTGCTAATAGTAAAATACTTAGGGTGATTCCTAAAATTGCATAACTCGGTAGGGCGAAGATAGTTACTTTCATAATATATGGCAATTCCCCTGCTTTCACATTCCAGCGGTAGCGGTTTACTAAAGAGCCGATGAGCCAGCCATGAATGACCGCTGTTTGCACTGCAAGAGCGCAAACTCCTGCTAACCAAACAGACATTCTTTTCCAAGAGAATGTACAATACCTGATCTGATATAGCAAATCATTTAGCAAAAAAACAACAGCAGGTATTAACATCACAGTACTAGTGTACTGTGAATAGTTGATGGCAATACTCAAGCAAGAAACTAGTACCATTTCTGGTAGGTATATTTCTTTTGACCAAGCTGTAAGAGATTGTTGTAGATACCAATACCAACCCACCAAACCAACAAGTATCAAAACAATTAAGTCTGAGAAAAGCTTGGCAATGAATGGGTTCTGGGGAAATAATCTCGGGCCCACGACCATCAAATCGATGCGAGAGATCGAAAGATAGGGACTATTTGATGGAGCATTTAGCCAGAGCGGAAATCCCCGAGACGCATCTGCTAGGAATTGTGTCAAAGAATTGTCCGTCAAGGCTAGACCTAAAAATACTAGAGAAGTTCCTGTGACAACAGATACAAAAACTATAGAAAACCGTCTTTTAAGTAGAAAATACAGAATGAATAATGCAGCTAATGTTGGTTTACAAACGGCAATACCCAAGCAAATTCCGGCTGGAATATCCTGATGTTTTCTAGCCAAGATAAACATCCATAAGATTAGAACTGCAACGAAAATTGCAATATTACCAACTTGAAGATCGCGAACTAAGCCATAAATTAAGGCAACCGAGATTGTGCAAATAGTTTTCAAAGCTCGCGACTTCGACTCTAGCAGGATATTTGCTCCCCATAAGGCCAAACCGATTGCTAATATATGCATCACAATCGAGATTTTAAATGCAGAATTGATCGAAAAATAACCGAGAAACCAGATGAGAGGAATAATATTAGGTGGATAGACAAAGGGTGGAATAAATCCACACCCCTTTGTTTGGTTACAGAAACCTTGGTTAAAAATCTCGGCATTAAAGGGACTCAAATGCTGATGAGCCAATTTACTCGCCACATAAAACCACTTAAAATCCCAGAAGCGTGGATCTGGTTGATTTAGTAAATAAACTAACCAACCTGTATAACAGAGGAATCTTGTAACGACTAATACAATACCTGCTTGGACAATAAAGCTAACAATTGGTTGACGAAAAAATTGCATCAACCGTTGGATTACAGGGGATTTTAAGAATAAAGAATTTTTCCAGACTGCCTTCTCATCATCTAATCGCCAATTATTTTTGAGAACTAAAGCAACTACAATTACTATAAGTAGGTTCCAAAAGCCAAAGCTTATCATCAGAATGATCTCAAGAATTATTTCTATATATTCTACATAATATCGCTGAATTTTCTCGTAAGAAAAGATACTTTAAGATTTTCTTAATCAAGTTAAAAAATTTGAGAATTACTCTTTTCCCGCAACAAGAAGCTGTTTGAAAAGTCGTAGAGTATACCAAAAACCCCACTTCCATTCCTCTCTCCGTTGCCGTTAGGCAAGCAAAGAGAGGCTTTGAAACCCCATTATCTTGTAAAGAAGGCTTGCTCAGAGGGTTAGATTTCTCAGGTTTTGGTCTTAATTATTACAAAAAGCTTGACTCAATAACTCGCGGTGCATTAATGCCCTATCTACTAATGATTGTATTTGCTCAGATGATAGCGGTGAACCGTTAGCGTAATGCTCCATCCAAGTCAGACTAATCAAATTTGGATCATCAGGTAAATTCGCTAAATCCCACCCAGGCATTTTCAAGTCTTCCATGAGGAGATTCACCTTAGGGTCATAACTGAGAGCAAAACAGCGACAACCAACAGCCGCAGCCATAATCAAGCTGTGTAGGCGCATCCCAATTGCCATCTCGACACCGCGAAACACACCTTTCAAAAGTTGCGGATCTTCCAGACACAAAATCTTGCTGACATCTTGAAGTTGGGGTTGAATAGCTTCGGCAATACTTAAATCTTCACTTTTTTGAAACGGCAGTAGTAAAATGAAAGCCTGCGTGGCTTTTTGAAAATCCACCAGAGCACGAGTCAAGTTTGCCAGACGTGCTTGAGTCAGTTGGGGATGCGATCGCAACGTTAGAGCAACTCTCGGCGCAGGTAAATCCCAAAGTCCTGGAACTGGTTTAGATTCCAACGCCCAAACTGGGTCAGGAGCTATAATACAAGGAATTTGCCAATCAGATAATAAAGCAGCACTGGCGCGATCGCGGACACTAACTTTGGTACAATTAGCAAAGGTTTGCCGTGCTAACCAGTTAGTTTGCGGACGCACTAACGGGCCAATACCCTGCGCCCAAGCAACAGTTTTCAAACCCATTTTCTGCGCCAATGCCATCAGTCCCCCATAATAAAATGGGCTGATGGTACTGGTAACATCTTGAATGAGACTGCCGCCGCCCCAAATCAAGGCATCACAAGAGCGTAAAGCTTGCAGTACAGGTAAGGGAGCCATGCGATTGTAGGTTTCTACATTGTAGCGATCGCGCGTTTCCTCTGGATTCCCCGAAAGTACCACAGGCGTAACATCAGGTGGTAACATTTGCAAAAGCGTTGCCAACAAAGCTTCGTCACCACCATTACCTTTACCGTAATATCCAGACAATAACGCCCGCATCTTGACCATTTTGGATTTTAGATTTTGGATTTTAGATTATCAGCTTTTTTCTAAAGAGTTAATGGCATGTCTACCATCCTGCCAACGAAAGATGAATTTTCTTGTGGGAAGATCAAGTTATGGAAAAACAAGAAAATTCCTGACTCCTGTACAGACGAGATTAATCGCGTCTTCTAACTCCTGAATCCTGTACAGACGCGATTAATCGCGTCTCTACTCCCAACTCCTAACTTTCTTATGCACGCTCTATCGATTCCCACCTGGATTATTCATGTTTCTAGCGTTATTGAGTGGATTGTCGCCATTTGGTTAATTTGGACTTATGGCGAACTTACTGGTAATCGCAATTGGTGGGGATTATCCCTTGCCATGTTACCAGCTTTAGTCAGCGCCATGTGTGCCTGTACCTGGCATTATTTTGACAACGCCGAATCTCTAGAATGGCTGGTAACGCTGCAAGCTACCATGACATTAGTTGGTAATTTTACGCTTTGGGCAGCGGCGTTTTTGATTTGGCGTTCTACCAAATCTCCTGACACTGTTGAACCAAAAACTATCAAATCAGAGCAATGATTTCTAAAGAAACCCTATTTGCGCTTTCACTGTTTCCCTACTTGGGTTTCTTGTGGTTTATCAGCCGCAGTCCGCAAATGCCGCGTTTAGCACTGTATGGATTTTACGGCACTCTCGTGTTTGTTGGCGTCACCATCCCGGTGGGGATTTATGCTGTATTGCATTATGGCAAGTCTTTGGCCAATGTAGATTGGTTGCACGGCGGTGCAGAAGTATTTTTGACCCTTTCTAACATCTTGCTTGTAGTGGGTTTTGGGCAAGCTGTAAGGCAATTAAAAATGAAAAATGAAAAATAGTAACTTCAGCTATAGCTAGCGGTTTGATTGCATTGAGTTATGAGGAACAAGTAAATGGATGTAATTCCAGCGATTGATTTACTAGAAGGTCGGTGTGTGCGACTGTATCAGGGAGACTACGATCGCTCGCAAGTTTTTAGCGAAAATCCTGCTGATGTTGCCAAACAGTGGGTAGATCAGGGTGCTACTAGATTACACATAGTTGATTTAGATGGTGCTAAGGCAGGTAAAATAGTAAACCTGGGGGCAATTGAAGCGATCGCTCATGCGGTGTCAGTACCCATTGAAATTGGTGGAGGATTGCGCGATCGCACCAGCGTGCAACAATTATTCAATCTAGGCGTAGAGTGGGCAATTCTCGGAACCATCGCCGTAGAACAACCTCAGCTAGTGCAACAACTGTGTGAAGAGTTTCCTGGACAGATTATTATTGGCATTGATGCGCGTAACGGGCGAGTAGCAACTCGCGGTTGGTTAGAAACCTCAGAAGTTTTAGCAACCCAACTGGCAGTACAAATGCAAGAATTGGGCGCAGCCGCGATCATTTACACAGATATCCACCGAGATGGTACACTCACAGGCCCCAATTTTGAAGCTTTGCAAGAACTTGCAGCGGTAATTTCCATCCCGATAATTGCTTCTGGCGGGGTAAGTTCTGTCACCAATTTGTTGAGTTTATTGGCGTTAGAACCTCAAGGTGTAACTGGTGTGATTGTCGGACGTGCCTTATATACTGGGGATATTTTACTCAAAGAAGCATTACGAGCGATCGGCCCTGGGCGGATTCAGGATATTCCACCCAATCTAGGTTTTTCTACTTTTGCTTGACATTTTCTGTGTATTTGGTAACAAACTCCACACACTGACTCGGAGTATCGAGTCCAGTAGTGGTTTCTTAACCAGTCCGGCTATTTGTTTTAGCTAAACACTGAAGGGTACGGAGGATGAAATGGTTGTGACACTGCAACTGCGCCAGATCGACGTTCAACCAGGGCAGAGTTTGAAGCAATTTTAGAGGAACTTAGCGCAGTAATATTAAGTTTAGTTAAATACTGATAAATGTAGGTTGGGTAGAACGAAATTTTTGGTAATGATCCTCAAGAACGTATTTGTGATTGATAGCATCCTCACCACATAGACGAGTTTTTATTGTCTTTCCTAGTGGAAAATCTAAATACTTAGGTGTTAAGGATTAAGCCGTATGGTCAGTATTCCCGGATATCATCTTACATTACCTATTTTATCCAGCCACCAAGCGATCGCTGACTTATATATTAAGATTTGTATTTATCCTGTTAAAACTGAAGGTTCCTACAGGGGTAACATTATCTACTAACTTTTTTTGGTTAAACTAAAATTTTCTGTGATATATTTCTGTAATCTCCAATACCCGTGGTGTAGATAATATTGTCGTAGATTTAAAAATTTAGTCTTATGTCTACTCAAGAACCAAATTCCAACCAAGCATTTAAGCTAACACAGGCTACCGGAATAAAGAAAAAGAAACCACAACCTCCTCCAGACATCAAAAAACCAAGTAAAACCGAATAAAAAGCGTTATATAGCAATCCTATTTGAGTTGTCAAAACAATCGAACCGCCAAGAGCAGGAGACTTCTGTGCGGGGGTTTTCCCCGTTGAGCAAAGTGTCCGTCGCCAACGCGTAGCGTCTCGTAGAGAAGAGAAGAAAATAAACAGAGAATTTCATAAATCATTTAGAACTGCTATAGTTCCTTGTAGAGACTTAAATTAAATTAAGTCTCTACAATTCTCATCAAAAAGAAATCAGCTTATTTGTTTTTCGCTTGAGTCTTCGCTTGTTCTAAAGCTATTTCTTTGATTGCCTGATATGAATTAACATTTGAAGTACCTTCAATAGCTTTAACTGCCAAATCTTGAACTTGTTTGAGAGCAGATTCAAGTTGTTTAGAAAGATTTTGAATCCGAGTCTCTTGATTAGTAATAGTTTGTTCTAGAGATTGCAGTCTTTGTTCATAGAAACGCTTTTGCCCTTCCACTTCCTTAGAATATAAATCTGATTTTACTTTAGCTTGGTAGTGGGCGATGCCTTTGCCTTCTTCTGTAGCTTTTTTTATAGCTGCTTCTTTGTCTTTCGGAAAAGCCTCTACCTTGGCTTTTAATTCTTCAAATTGTTTCTCTCTCTCAGAAATTGCTTTCTCCCGTTCAGCCCACTGTTTTTCTGTTACTTGTAGTAATTCTTCCAGTTGCTTATATAGTGCTTTCTGCTCTTGTTCATATTCGTCACTTCCCAGTTGGCGCTGGAGTTCTAAATTATATTTATACTCTGATGCATCGCGTTGTCGAGTTTTATTCGAGTTTTCATTCTGTTCTTTTATCGCCCGTTGCTGTTCCTCTTGTTCTTTTCCCCAAGTATTTCTTTGCTCTAGTAGTTCTTGAAATAACACTTCAGAACGCTGGCTATATTCTTCCTGATAAGCTTTAGTATTATTTTCATAAGCTTGGATGAGAGTATCCAAGATATCATCAGAAATTTCCAAATTGTGTAACTGTGCTAATTGTTGAATTTCTTCTTCTAAAGTTCGCCTAATTTCTTCTAATTTAGAAGCTTTTATGGTTAGCTGTTCGGATAATTCATTAGCAGCACTGCCAAAACCTAATTGAATCTTCGCCAAACTTTCAATTGTATTGTTCATCTTTTGTTGGATACTAGAAAGCTGATTCATAGCTGTTTTTTGTTCTAATTGAGGCTGTTCTTTAGTTCCAGACTGGTTTTCTTTGGCAACTTGATCAAGCTCAGATTTTAGCGCTGCTTTTTCTTTATTTAACTCCTCATACGCCTGAAGAATTTCTACTTTAGTATTCTTATCAGTCGGTTTTTTTACCACCACAATAAACCTCCTCTTCAGGAATTAAAAATGATTAAGATACTACACTACAGACTTCTAACTATTTAGGATTAGAATTACCAAAAGCCCTCATAGCTAAGTCTTGTGCTTGTTTTAATGCAGTTTGCAATTGAGCAGAAATGCCTTCTATTTGCTCAGACTGTTTCTTAATTGTTTCTTCCAGAGATAGAATTTTTTGTTCATAACTCTGTTTGTTAGATTCCCATTCTCTTTCAAATAAATCAGCTTCGATTTTAGCTTTTTGGCTTGTTTCTTTAATTGCCTCTTCCCTAGCTTTCTTAACGCTTTCTTCCAGTTCGTTAGGAAATATAGCTACTTTTTGTTGATAGTCTCCAAAGAGTGGTTGGTGTTCAGCGAATAGCTTTTCTCGTTCTGCCCAATCTTTCTCTTTCTTTTGAGAATTTTCTTGTATTTCCCTTTGCTGTTGGCGTTTTCTCGCTTCGTAGCTGTCTGTATTGAGTTTACGAGTAGTTTCTAACTTATACTGAGATTCTTCTTGTTCTTGTTGACGATCTTTGGTTAATAAATCATTATATACTTGAACTTTTTCTTCATACTCTGCTTGTTCTTTTTGCCATTCTTTCCGCCTGATTGTAATTTCTTTTTCTAATGCTTCCCTTTTGCTGATAGTATCTTGTTCTAGGGTTTTTAATTTTTCTTGGTGTTCTTGACTTAAAATGTCTAGAGTATCCGCTATAACTCTAATTTGTTGAAGCTCTTCTAGGCGTTGAGTTTCAATTTCTATAGCTCGGTTTAATTCATCTAACTTAGAGTTTTCCTGAGCTAGTTTTTCAGATAATGCATTTAGAATACTACCAAACTCCAATTGTAAATCAGCTAAACCTTTGACAATACTATCAACTGTATATGCAGAAGCTGCTTGCAGAAGTTCTTGACTTTTTGCCTTATCTGCTTCCTCTTGTTTGGTTGCTATTTTAGATTCCAGCTTTTTTCTTTGAATAATAATTTGTTGAAATGCTTGCAGTAGTTGTTGTTTGCTGTCCTTGACTCCAACTGTAGTCATCTTCCAACTCCCTTCAATAGCAATGATTTATGGGGTAGCAAGCCATACCAAGGACTACCCTATGCAGATATCAGGGTAGCCTTTGAATAAACATTTTTAACGCAGTGGAAATACTGAAATAATCAACATCCGATACTTAGGTAGGGTACGAATTTTCCACGCCTATGTCTTTCTGTTTTTCAGGTATATAACGTTTGATAAATCGATATCTAACCCCCAGCCCCTTCGCTATAAGGCAAGGGGAGTAAGATTCAAAGCCTTTCTCCTAAAAGAAGAGAGCTTGGAGTGTATTCCATACAAACGAGAAGCGCTATAGCTTTCACTAAGCAATATAGTATTTTCGTACTACAAAGAATATACCTAACCTAACCTGCTCTTGTCAAGACAACCCTTCATGCAATTCCGTCACACAACAAAATATGAAAATGTCTTTTTCTATAGCGGTTCCCGCATGGGTAAGGTACAGAAAAAATAATTAACCACAGATGAACACAGATACAAGGTAGGGACACGGCAATGCCTATTGGTGTCAACTTAAGCCAAAACCCTTTTACAAACCTCGTTTCCAGCCAGAGGCTGGAAATGCTGTTCATTGCGGCTCTGCCGCGAGTAAGGAAGGCGGAGCCTAAGAGTAGGCATTCCTAGCCGGAGACTTCTTTTCGAGACAGTCTCTAAAAGCTAGTTCTAGACTGGTTTTAACGTTAAGTTGACACCAATGGGCAATGCCGTGTCCCGACTCGTGTACATCATTCCAATGAAAATCGTTATATCACCTATCACCTGCTCCCTATTGTTACAGCTATTTTCAGGTAAAAAGACCACGCGGTAGGGGCGCAAGGCCTTGCGCCCCTACGACAGATGTGGTTCAAATAGATGAAAACTGCTGTAAGACAGAATGAAGCTATTTAGGAATTTGAATATGCAAAGTCCCTAATTAAAAGACTATTAGAAGCTTGCAGCCACAGTGATTATGATTTAGGAGGGTGCTGTGGTATATATTACTTTTTGTAAAGAAAATCTAAAAGAATAAACCCTAGTAGAAGCACGGTTGCACTAAGGCGACATAATAGATTAAATCATTCTAATTGATACAAGCACAGTCCTAGACTTTTGTGATATCAATGTATACCAGTGAATCGACTAAATATTCTGCCACAACGGACATTGGACAAACCAGCCGTATTCTAGTAGTAGAAGATGAAGAATTAATCCAGGAAATGCTAGCTGTAGCCCTGGAAGAGGAAGGTTACCGGGTGATAACTGCCCCCGATGGGCGGTCTGCTATAGAGTATCTCAAAAGTTTTGAAACCAACTCAGGGGAACTTCCCTTTGATCTGATCATTCTTGATTTGATGCTGCCTCAAATCAATGGGCTAGATATTTGCCGTTTGCTACGTCATCAAGGAAACCCAGTACCTATTTTAATGCTCAGTGCTAAGGGTAGTGAAACTGACCGTGTTCTGGGGTTAGAGGTGGGAGCAGATGACTACCTGACCAAACCCTTTAGTATGCGCGAGTTAGTGGCTCGTTGTCGCGCTTTACTCCGCCGCCAACGTCTAAGTAATTTACCACAACTACCAGTATTAAAATTCAAGGATGTCACCTTGAATCCCCAAGAATGTCGCGTGCTGGTTCGTGGTCAAGAGGTGAATCTTTCTCCCAAAGAGTTCCGCCTGCTGGAACTGTTTATGAGTTATGCCCGTAGGGTATGGTCACGAGAACAATTGCTCGACCAGGTTTGGGGGCCAGATTTCGTCGGCGATAGTAAAACCGTAGACGTTCACATTCGGTGGTTGCGCGAAAAATTAGAGCAAGACCCCAGTCATCCCGAATATATTGTGACTGTCCGAGGTTTTGGCTATAGGTTTGGATAATTAGTTTGGATAGTTGTTAGTTTTTAGTAGTCACGAAGAAACTAACAACTCAAATGCTTTTATTGGGATTTTTTCTGGGTTTAGCGGTAGGCATTGGGTTTTGGGTTTGGCAACAGGTTCAACTTAATCGCTACCTGGGGCGCTTACGCTTACTCCGACCGTTAACCTCGCATTCTGACAAGATGGGACTGCTGCTATTTCCTGCGTTACGGCAGGAAATAGCGATGGTGAAACAGCAGCGGCAAGATTTGCAGCAGTCGTTGCAAACTTACCAAGACCTACTAGATTTTGCACCAGTGGGATATTTGCAACTGGATGAAGAAAATCAACTACTGTGGTGCAATCAGCAGGCGCAGGAAATTTTGTATCTGCAAAGGTGGCAACCAGAACAAGTACGCTTGTTACTAGAGTTGGTAAGGTCTTACGAACTTGACCATTTAATTGAGCAAACTCGTGACCGGCAAAAACCACAGACGCGAGAATGGATATTTCATCCATCTTGTGATGATGCGGCAGAAATGGCAACAATAAAATCTTTGGCTTTGCGGGCGTCTAGCTTGCCTTTACCCAATGGACAAGTGGGAGTCTTTTTAGAAAATCGTCAACCCCTATTAGATATAAATCAAATACGCGATCGCTCTTTTTCTGATCTAGCACACGAACTCAGAACGCCGCTAACATCGATTCGCTTGGTTGTAGAAACGCTACAAATCCGCTTGGAACCACCTTTAGATCGCTGGGTTAACCGCCTAATGCAAGAAGTTGATCGGCTGATTAACTTGGTGCAAAGCTGGTTAGAACTTACCCAAATGGAAGCAAACCCAAATATGCAATTGCAAGCCAAAGCTGTAGAATTGCGATCGCTAATTGCATCTGTTTGGGAAACACTAGAACCCTTGGCACAGCGTCAACATTTATCTCTTGCTTATTCTGGCTTAGAAAATCTTTGGATTAAGGCAGATGAAGCCCGTATTTACCAGGTTTTTCTCAACTTGCTAGACAATAGCATTAAGTACAGTCCTCCTGGTACAAGTATTCACGTTGAAACAAAAATCTTATCAACAAAGGATAATGATCGGGCTTCCCCAATCCTGGAAATAAATCTGATCGATTCTGGAGTCGGGTTTTCTGAGGCAGATTTACCCCACGTTTTTGAGCGATTTTATCGAGGAGATAAAGCGCGAACCCATTTACCCCAAGATAGTAACTCCATAGGGGCGATCGTTGGCAATGGTTTAGGTTTAGCGATCGTTGAGCAAATTCTTCTCGCCCACGGTGGTTCAATCAAAGCTATGAACCATCCAGAAACTGGCGGTGCGTGGATGCAACTCCAATTTCATGAAGTTATGGCAAACTCCTTAAGCCAAGACTATAGTTAATAATATCTTCACGTTTGAGACAACAAGTGTGAAAGCTGTCGATTATACTCCGAATCCTCAAAGACCCCAACTCGCACGCGCCATTAGGCGCTTAGAACGGGATGTATTACGCATGGGTGCTTTGGTAGAACAATCATTTCGCCTCAGCCACCAAGCGTTATTTGCTCGTAACTTAACAGTAGCTGAGGAACTTCCCCGATTAGATAAAAAGATTGATCGCTTTTATAGACAAATAGAATCAGACTGTACGGCGATTATGACGCTGCAAGCGCCTACAGCACAAGATTTGCGTTGCTTGAGTGCCTTTATGCAGTTGGTGCGAGACTTAGAGCGCATTGGCGATTATGCTGAGGATTTAGCTGAGATTGCGATTAAAATTTTTCCTTATGCGCCTCATACGTGTTTGCCAGAGATTGAAGCTATGTCCCTTCACGCGCAGGCGATGCTAGCAACTAGCTTGAAGGCTTTGGGAGATTTCGATGAGGCTGGTGGACGCCGTTTAAAGCACCTAGATGATACTGTAGACGATGCCTACGATCGCGTTTATCAGACTTTAGCTCAACAACGCGATGTGCCAGGGGTAGTCGAGCCAATTGTGCTGCTGGCACTGGCAATTCGTTGTCTGGAACGCATGGCAGATCATGCCACTAATATTGGTCAGAGGGTAGCATATATTGTCACCGGTCAACGCTCTTAATTGACGTGCTGCCCAGATCCCTGACTTCTTGAAGAAGTCGGGGATCTAAATCCAGCTTAAGTAAGTGCCATTTCACCCTATATCTTCATAATTATTTGCGCCTACATACTTACTCAGTCTTCAAAAAATACCAAATTATTAAAAATAAGTTAACTAAATATTTTACTAAAAGCTTACCTTTTCTTAAACTTGCACAATTAAAGTAACAGATAAATAACTGAAAAGTTTCGGTCTATCTCACTGATAGATACCTTAAACCAGAAGTTATTGCCATGAAAAGATTTGGAGTTAGTCCCTAGCTCTGATTTAGAAGAATACACCTTCAGATATACAGGTAAATTTTGATTCAAATCATTAGAGTTTCTTAATCATTGTAAATAGCGAGATTCCCTGATAATAATGTTACCCATCAAGATATTGCTGAAGTGTTAAATACCACACGAGTAACAGTTACCCGACTCCTACAACAGTTGGAGGAAGAAGGAACAGTTTTACGTCACAAACGCCGCATTATTTTGCGCTTACCAAATAAATTAATTGAAAATTATAGTTCAGCACTATATTAAATGACTTGTATTTATCACAGCATAAAGGTATAATCCGGACTGTGATTGTGTGTAAAATTCCTGAAAGTAAAGTGTTATAAGCATTTTACGATGATTGGATTAGTAGGTGTGAGTGAGACTAAAAAACATGACAAAACGATTCTGGAATCTTTTTAAGGTTAGTCCGGTTCTTCTAGCTGCTACATTTTTCGTTGCGAATAGTACTTTAGCCGCTGAAGTCAACGAACAGGTAACAAATGTTGCCCAGTTATCTGAAGCTCAAGACTCTAACAGCATGAGTCAGGTAACATCAGTTTCGCAATTTTCGGATGTGCAGCCCACAGATTGGGCATTCCAAGCTTTACAATCCCTAGTTGAGCGCTACGGCTGTATTGCAGGTTATCCCAACAGTACGTATCGTGGGAACCGGGCTATGACCCGTTATGAATTTGCCGCAGGTTTGAATGCCTGTTTAGATCGGGTTAACGAACTGATTGCTACAGCTACTGCCGATTTGGTCAGCAAACAAGACCTAGCTACTTTACAGCGCTTACAAGAAGAATTTTCTGCTGAACTAGCAACCCTGCGCGGTCGTGTCGATGGACTAGAAGCTCGCACTTCTGAGTTGGAAGCCAATCAGTTCTCCACTACTACCAAGTTGGTTGGAGAAGCAGTTTTCGCCGTGTCTGATGTTTTTGGTAACAATAGAGCAGTTCCTGGTGGTAATCCGACTCAAGACTTGGATTCTAACACCACTTTTTCTGACCGCGTTCGTTTGAACTTGTTGAGCAGTTTCACTGGTAAAGACCAGTTGCAAATTCGTCTGAATGCTAACAATACCATCTCTAATGCTGGTGTGAGCGGTACTAACATGACCCGCTTGGCCTTTGACGGTAATAACAACAACTCTGTTGTAATCGATAAAATCAATTATGCTTTCAACTTTAATAATGCAGTGCGTGTCAAAGTTGATGCTAGTGGTGCTGAGTTATACGAAAACGTTAATACCTTCAACCCTGACTTTGCTAGCTCTGCTAGAGGTGCTCTCTCCCGCTATGGACGTTTCAGCCCCATATATCGTCAAGGTCAAGGTGGCGCTGGTTTGACTGTTACCTTCAATCCTAATGGCCCTATCAGCTTGACTGGTGCTTATATAGCTAGGACTGCTAATGACCCTACCCTTAATAATGGGCTGTTGGATGGTGATAACGCTATATTTGGTCAGTTATCTTTCCAACCCACCAAAGCCTTTAACATTGGTCTAACCTACGCCCGCACTTATCAAACTAATCTTGTTAACAATAATGTTAACAACAACCTTTTCCAAGGTACAGGTAGTACTTTTGCCAACAATCCCTTTGGGAATAACACTCGTACCGAATCCAATAACTACGGTGTAGAAGCTACCTTCCAATTTAGCAAGTTGGCTATTAGTGGTTGGGGAGGTTATACAACTGCTGATGCTATTACTGGTGCTAATGCAGGTACAGACGCAGATTTTTGGTACTGGGCCGGATCGCTTGCTTTGAGAGACTTTGGTGGAAAAGGCAACGTCTTAGGTGTTATTTTTGGTCAACCACCCAGAGTTACTGGTGGTAGCATAAAAAATGTCGCCGGCAATACTAACTTAGATGACGATACATCTTATCACTTAGAGGGTCTTTATAAGTTCAAGGTTTCCGATAATATTCAAGTCACTCCTGGCTTGTTGGTAATCTTCAATCCAGAGCATAACGATGCTAACGACACTGAATACGTAGGCACTCTACGTACCACCTTTACTTTCTAAAATCGGTGATGTAAACAAAGCTCAGAATTAGGTCAGCAAAAGCCCACTTTAAAGTGGGCTTTTGTTTGTTACTCACGCTGATTAATAACAGTCTAAAATGCAGTTAGATTTTGTTCCTCAAACAAGTAGAGTTTTATAAGTTATTTAATCCACTTTCCTATGTGGGATTATAATCTGGCTGATTAGATATATCTATTGGGGGGCGATCGCTACTCCAAGCCCACCATACAGAACCACAGTGACAATAGTAGAACTCTTGCCATTTGCGACGACGATCTTCTGTAAGTACAGGCGATCGCCGATTTAGCCAAACTTTTTCAGCTTCTCGGCTACTTGAGTGGCAGCTAGGACAGCAAAACTTATAGGCATGTATTGCCTTATTCGTCCATTCAGGCGGGAGGGTAGCAAAAACGTCCATGTATTTACAAGTATAGTCTCAATGGTTATCCAAAACTTTGAGGTTTTTAACTTGGGGGCAAACCGACACCATAAAATCCCGTCACACTATCAAACTGCTTAATCAATATTTTTATGGCTTTGTCTGGTCTATTCACAAATCGGAATTTGTAGAGGTTTTCAACAATAGAACAGTTATTTTTCAAGACTGCTAAAGTATGTCATAAATCAAAGGTTAACACGAATGGTAACTAAAATAGTTACCATGCACATTATGGCTAATAATTAAATTTATGGAGCCAAATGTTGAAATTCGCCGTTTGTTAGATGTGATGCCTGCTTCTGGTCGAATGACGACAAAAGTCGTTAGTAAGCCAGAGCAGGCAAAAGTGATTGACGCCTCCTTTCCCCAACCCTGGAATCAGGCGCGACCGATATATATTAATTTTGATTTGTGGCGTCGCTTGACAAAGCCGCAACGAGACTTGCTGCTGTTGCAGATGGTTAGCTGGTTGACGGGGGTGAAGTGGTTTAAAGCCGACATTTATCAAGGTGTGCTGTTAGCGGGGCTGTTAGGCGGATTTTTGGAAGTAGCACAGTCAGATGTGGTGGGTGTAGCCGTAGCTGGGGGATTAAGTGCGATCGCTGCTTTTCGGATTTGGCGTACTAACAAATCTCAAGAGTCAGAGTTAAATGCTGATGCAGCAGCAATTCAGATAGCACAGCGGCGCGGTTATTCAGAAGTTGAAGCAGCACAGCATCTGTTATCTGCAATTGAAGCAGTAGCCAAAATTGAAGGGCGTTCTGGTTTAAATTTTACTGAGTTGATTCGTTGCCAAAACTTACGAGCGATCGCAGGTTTGTCACCAGTGGGTATGCCAGAAAGTTATAAGTAGAAGTTAAGAGGTAGGAGGTAAAAGCCGCTCCCTGAGGTGATTTCACTGGTCGAGATTTTACGTTTAATTATGTCTACCTACTTAACAAGTAGAAATAAACGTCTTTCCGAACCAAGGTCAACCGATTGTATATAGCAGTCCTAAATGATTTACGAAATTCTCTGTTTCTTTTCTTCTCTTCTCTACGAGACGCTTTGCGTTCACGTATTGTCTGGTAGAGAAGCCACCTTCTCTACCAGACCAGAGGCGTTGGCGGTTCGATAGTTTTCACAACTCATTTAGGATTGCTATATAACTTTGATCCAAATAAATTTCATTTTTAACTAACAATGTTAAACGAAAAAATTATCAAATATACTTCAAAAGTATCTTTTCATTCTCCTTGGTTTATTATCATTGTTTTTTCAACTTTTGGTTTAATAGGTATTCTCAACCATTCGATGTGGAGAGATGAACTAAATCCCTGGCTTATTGTCAGAGATAGTAAATCTTTAGGGGATTTAGTTGCAAATATCCATTATGAAGGTCATCCTGTTCTATGGTATTTTTCTCTGGCACTTATGAGAAAAATAGTGGATAACCCTATTATTATGCAAATTTTTCATTTGGCAATTACTGTTGTTTCAGTTACTGTTTTTTGCCTATATAGCCCTTTTAACTATCAACAAAAGTTTCTGTTTTCCTTTGGTTTCTTTCCTTTTTATGAATATCTTTTAATTTCTCGAAACTATGCCTTTAGTATGTTGTTTATTTTTTCTTTTTGTACAATTTTCTCATCGAGAAAAATAACTTATGCTTATTTGGCCATTTTATTGGGTTTACTAGCAAATAGTAGTGCTTATGGTTTGCTCGTATCATTTTCTTTATTATTGACTTTGCTAGCTGAATTCAGTTTTGATAGTGAACATCGCCAGCAGTATTTTAGTCAAAGCCAAAAATACGACTTATTTTTAAGTATTTTAATTATCATATTTTCTTTTATTTTATCCATTTATATTATTACTCCTCCGACAGATAGTTATCTTTATGGTGGGTTAAATAATGGTTGGGTAATACAATTAGATATCCGTCATTTATTGAAAAGCATCGGTAGAATATTTGGTAGTTATTTATTAATTATTCCTCAACACAAAAGATGGCTAGATTTAATTGTTTGTACGATAATTGCTCTCTTTCTTGTAATCTTAACCCTGATTAAATTATCTAAAAAGCCAATTCCTTTCTTTTTCTACATTATAGGAAATTGTATAATATTTGCCTTTACATACTTTAGATTTATAGGTATGCCTCGGCATTTTGGACATTTCTATTTAGTTCTAATAGCGGCTTTATGGCTGGGAAGTTATTATCAAGACTCTAGAGTTTTACTCAATAAGTTTTCTGTTCGTCCAAATTCAATTACATTTGTTCAGAAATGGCATCATATCGCTTTGATGCTAATTCTTTATGTCCAGTTTTTAGGAGGTATTTATAGTTTTTCAAGAGATTTAGTTGTACCATTTTCTGCCAGTCGCGAAACATCTCAATATCTTCAAAAAGCTAGGTTAGATAATGAGTTTATTGTTGCTAGTCGAGATGCAAATATGGCTCCTTTATCGGGTTATCTCAATCGAAAGTTTTACTATCCTGAGCTGCAAAAAATGGGAAGTTTTACCCTATTTAAAAAAGGTCGTCAAGATGTTGAAGAAACTGAAATATTAAGCCAAATTAATTCTCTACTCAAAAATAAAGATGACCAAAAGAAAATTTTGCTGATTTTAAATAAAAAACTAAATGTTAACCGCAATGACTTGAAGATTGTTCCGATCAAACATTTTAAGAGAGGCTGGGTGGATAGTGAACGATATTATCTTTATTGGGTAGATGAAGCATAAAGATAATGCGCTACAGAATTTTTATATTCTTAGGCAGATTGCAGCAATCTTATAGCAAAAGATATTTCATTAAAGCTACAGCAAGGAACTAATCCTGCTCTGTTGGGCATTTTACAGTCCTGTTCTGTCTTAGAAACTAAAGGCTTGATTGTTATACAAGCAACATGTATCGCCAAAACACCCCAGAAATAAAGCTTTTACGTCCTTTGACCTAGCTTGCCACCACTGATAACTAGCTGCAACGCGTGAGGCTAATCTACACTGGAATAAGAGAATGTATGTTTAACTGACTTAGGTGTCAGAGAGTGAGGAGTTTTGTCATACCTTCTCGGTGTTGGTTATGAAGTGCTTACCTCGTGTGGTAAAACTTAACTTAAATTCTGTCAGTTACTAACGGAGTTGATGGGAATGGGTAACTTTATTTTTTTTGTCTTGATAGTAGTTTACGGAGGCGGCGTTTGGAAGTTTTGGAATGGGTTTGGGCGGACTAATTTTAATCCAACTTTGACCAATCGCATTGGTTTAGCTTTGCTATGGCCAGCTTTGTTTATTACAAATCAATCCTATCGTCGAAACTTTAGAAAGGCGTTGAAGGGCTAGAGTTTACTATTAAGTCTAACGTCATCTGTTATTGACGGTGGCATATATCTCAATATAAATCTAACCCCCCAACCTCCCTTCCCTACTAGGGAAGAGAGGTTGGGTTTGCTCCTTTTAGGAAGCAGAGGAATTAGGGAGGGATAAGTTCGTTAACGGTTGGAAAGTATTTCGGCTGATTAATTTAGGAATTATTTGTGATTGGTTAATAGATGGATTGCTCCACCTACAGCTGCACCATCAATAGCATTGCCAACGGTATGTCTACCATCACCAGTAACTGCGCCAGTCAATGCGCCAGCCCCTGCACCGACTCCAACATCTTGAACAGCGCTCCGGCGATTGTGATTGCGATACCGATGCTTTCTCAGACCATTTGCACCATTGACAGCTGCACCAGTGACACCACCTTTTGCAGCATTGCCTAATACACTACCATGTCCCCTAACAGCTCCTGTTACTACATTGGTAACAGCCCCGATACCTACATCTCTTAGTACTTGGTCATCAGCAGCAGCTGGTTTTGCTGGAACTAGGGTTACACCAGCTAAACTGGCAGCCATGAGGCTGGGTAGAAGTGTGCGCTTGAGGATATTATTCATTGTGTTACCTTCTCAAAACATCAAACAATTGGCTAAAAACCAAAGTTACTAGAGTCGGATAAAATCTTAATTTTTTTATCTGAACAACAGCAACTATTTATTGTTCGAGTACATATGTATAATAATCGCATTTGCAAAGTCATAACTGCATCCACTGAAAGCATGAATATAGATTCAGTCTAGAGAAGGCCTTGCTGATTTCTTCAGCAATGCCGGGGATTACATATTGACAAAAACACTCAAAGATGCAGAAAATATTTTTCGGTATGAAAGTTGCATTTTTTCATTACTAGCAAGGGATTTCTGATGATCTACCGCATAGTGTTTACCCTATCTATCTAAAGATAGTTGCCAAAATAATTAAACTAACTCATCAGGGTTAATGTTTAATTCTCTTAGTTTAGCAGCCAAGCGTTCTGCTCGTGCTTCTGCTTGCTGCGATCGCTCCCATCCTGTTTGTAGCAAATTACCCTGATTATCCCACCAGCGCAACCAGGGTAATTCTAGATTTTGATAACGGGAATGCGATCGCCTCAGCTAACTACAATAGATTGAATTTCTATCGGGGGTTGAATCTCTGTTTCAACTTGAGCCTCGACAATTGACGTATAAATTGGAACATCAACTTGTATGGCTTCAAAGCTTATAACTAAAGAGTATGGAACGCTAGCTTCTGGATCGTTATTCCAACCTTCATGTCCAACTACCGCAATAGAAAATGCTTCCGTGAGTTCAAATGAATTTACAACAGCCCAATCTTTTTGAAGGGTTCCGGCACTTCTAGATACACCTTTAATTATTCCGTGATGATTTTGTTTGCCAAGCATCCATTTAAAAAGACCTTCTCCCTTTTCCGCATCCTCTGGAGCAACAAACTCTTCCAAAACTCTAGCCTTAAAAAGTTCTGGATCTTCTCCTTTTTTACTACATTCCCAATCAAGCCAAGTTGAAAGATATTTTCGGCGATTTCTACGGGTTCGACGTGGTTGGGCTTTGTATGATAAAGTAACCTCCAGAAGAATCTTAAATGCCTCTCCTTGAGAACGTAATTTTTCTGGCAGTTTTACTTGGTAAATATGAGCTTGTTTAGCTACAATACGGCGCTCTCCTGTTGTCATCAAAGTGATTCTATTGGGAGCATTACCCAAAGCACGATCAACATCGGGAAGACCATAACCAATTTGACGTAGGATGTGCAGTTTATCGCCACCATATCCCACTATCCATTCTGGCCATCTTGCTGATTGTACTATTAATGCACGGTAAAGAAGGCAACTTTCATTAGGTAACTCGGCAGCAAGACGTGCAGCAATATGGCTTACTTTGGGTACTGCAAAAGAAGTACCAACTTTATCAGCCCCAATCGCTGGGCCACCGTTCAAAGTTGACCGTACTAATTCGGGACAAACGTCTTTAGGGAAAGTAATGTTTGGTGGTGTACCTTCATCTGTTACTAAATCTCCACCATACTCAACTACTTCCGGTTTAATCGTTTCCCAAATTCATAATCCACAGCACGAAAAAGCGGAGGGTTTATCTTTCTGTGCAATCGAATAGTAGGGTGGTGCATGATAAGAATTTAAAGCAATGGAGCCAACCGTTAAAGCTTGAAAACTTTGTGCAGGGTTAGCAATTCTGCATGAATCTTCTAATAGATAGTCTGGATATTGTCGATTTGCTGCTATATGTTCTCTCACAGATAATCTTGTAAAGCCAATTCTACTGTTGAGAGGTAAATTTCCTGCTGCAACAATAAAGAGAATATCCTTTTTTTGCCATGTCAAATTATCAATAGACGATGCCCAAGCACTCATATATCGGGTTAGGCAGGGAACAGAACCAGTAATAGAATGGTTAAAAATTCTAGTTCCTGTTTGTTCGTGATAAAATTCTACAATTTCACCCAGGAGATTCGCTGGAAACAGTTGTTTAGGTAGTTTGCGGTTAGCCTGAAGAACTCTGGCATTTTGAATCCAGCAAACAGCCTTTTCATTACCACTACGAGGTATAGTTCTTGGATAAAGGACTGCACCAGCGACACTTGTTCCATGTCCACCATTGCTAACATAGTCTGGAGTTTTATCAGTTTCTCCTGGAACCCAAGACCTTGAGTTTGTTGAATCAATTGCTGCTCTTAGCAGAGAATGTCTTTCTTGAATACCACTATCTATAACGCATACTTTAGGAGCATTTAATTCTGGCGATTCTAGTTGAAATGATGGAGAATCAGTATCAGATAGATCCTCTCGCTGAATAATTTCAGCAAACTCATCTGGCTCACTAACATCAAAAATATAGGGGAAATTCTCAACTAAATCTTTTAGACCTTTACCTGAAATTTGAATTCGACATGAAAAACTATCAGGCAAAGTAGCTGTACCAATTTCACCCCCATCATCTTGAAAACCTTTGCTAATCTTGCCTTTATAAAATTGAATAAACTCTTCAAATTCGTCTTGCCTTTTCCAGGATATCTCTTCCCATTCTTGCTCAGTTAACTGACGTTTGTGAATCCAATTATTAACTCGCGTTGTAAATTTATCATTAGTTTCATTAGCTTGGGCTTTGGGATAATTAGGCAGCTTAATTTTGGTTCCTACACAAGCAACACCTACATCAACAGTGTATATCTGCTCTTCTTTTATAGCAAGCCATTTCTCATATAATTCAGCAAATAAGTTTGGAGAAAGAATCAATTCTGGCTTTTTTTTACCATCTATTACTTCCCCAATTTCAGCAACCTTATTACCACCATACTGCTCATTAATAAATTTTTCTATCTTTTTTTGTAATTCACTAAGTTCTAAATCTGCTGATGCACCGATAATATATCCATCTTCTGTATCAGCAATCAATTCAATGCCATATGCTTTCAACCCATCTGGATTAAAAGAATCAGGATCAATTTCTAAGATAATACGTCGAGATTTAAGTGGCGGCTTCTCTTCTTGCTCTCGTTCTTCTTGAGTTTCTTGCCATTCAAAGATCAAGGAGTCAACCGAACTTTTGAGTTTACCTCCATGTCCCTGGCGATTACCCAGATTAACGACTGTTATAGGATTATTTTTTCCTCCTCCTGATGGCGATGCAGCACGTCCTTCTGTTGTTAGCCTAAGCCGGATATGCGGAAAACCCTGATAACTTTCAACCATTTATTTATCCAAACACCCAAAAATTAATACTAGGAAACTTTGATTTCTGCGATCGCTTCTTCTAAGTGTTCCTGAATCACTAGCTCCTCTCGCTCAAGGATTGCTCTTTTCGCTGCATCTTGTGCAACCCTCACAGCTTGAGCGGCAGAAAAATCTCTCATCTGCTCAATGATCCTTGGCCAGTTGATAGATCCCACTTCAATTGCAGATAGTGTTTCCTTTAGTATAAATTCTAGCTCTTGTTCTCCGGGTTTGGGTACTGCAATCAAATCATCAAATCTTCTCCAAAGAGCAGTATCTAGAGATTTATTTAGGTTCGTAGCTGCTACTAAAAGCCCAGAAGACGGTTGATACTCGTCCAAAATTTGAAGAAATGTATTGACTACTCGCTTAATTTCTCCTACTTCTTGAGAGTCTTCTGGTGTCTTAGCAATTGAGTCGCATTCATCAAGAAACAATAAGCAAGGATTTTTTGAAGCATCCTCAAATACAAGTCTCAAATTGCTCGCAGTTTCCCCTAAAAAAGACGACACCATTGCATCAAACCGAACTTTCAGCAGTGGTAATCCTGTATTCCAAGCTAAACGTTCTGCTCCTAGCGTCTTTCCACAGCCAGGAGGCCCATATAGAAGAATTTTTTGTCTGTAACGCAATCCATGATGAGCAAGCCTATCTCTTGCCGCATATTCACGTTCAATTCGGCAGAAACGTTTCTCAATTTTTTCTGGCAACACCATATGATGCCGCAAATGATCCCTTGGTATGATAGTTACTAAGGGAAGATTAAATCGCTTGCTAGTTGGTAATTCAGTTAATGTCTGTAAGTTTTCTGATATTGAAGAAGCAGGTTTGCTGATGTTAGTAGGCTTCTCTTTCTGGCTTTTTTTAGTGATATTCTCTAACTGGTCAGCTAAGAGAGTATGTCCCTTAGTGCGTTCTTCCTCAATCACTAGGTATGTAAGCTTATCAATCGCGTCTTGATCTGAACTAGCGATCGCTCTAAAAAATCTCTTGAGAAGCTCTGCTTTCATACTGCCTCTCAGTATAAATAGTAATTTATGATTAATATAGTACTATAGTACTATACTCTATAGTGCATTAAAAATTCTAACGCGATCACCTTGTCCCTAATCATTATATTAAGTTATGTAAACGAAAAATCATGCTGCTGCTTAGGAATTTAACATATCTAACCATAAGGGGTTGCTTTCAGGTCTATATCATCTTCCCCTTCAATCAATAACAAAGTCATCATATCTCCCTCAACAAACCCTGTTAATCTGAAATCAGACATAGCTTTTAGTTCCTCCATAGAAACTTTCTCAGAATAGTATTTAAATATCATTTCAATAGCTTTATTTTTATCTAGATAATACTGATAGCTACTATCCTTTTGCATTAAATGTTCTACTATTTTTGTAATCCGAGCTAGAAGTTCTTCTTTCTCCCTCGAAAGTTCCTGCATAATTTTCCCTCGTTCATCAACTAATTACGCAAATTATAAATAATCTCCCTCAGCGCTCCTCTGCGTAAAAAAAGGTGGACAAAATGCCCACCTCAAACAATTTCGAGAATATTCTGTTGCTATTAACCCAACAATTGTTTAGCCTTAGCGAACACATTATCAACACTAAAGCCAAACTTCTCTAGACAAACATTGCCTGGAGCCGAAGCACCAAAGCGATCAATACTAACGCAATCGCCTTCAGTGCCTACGTACTTGTGCCAACCGAAACTGCTAGCAGCTTCTACAGACAAACGCTTGGTGACAGCTTTCGGCAAAACGGACTCTCTATAAGCCGCATCCTGTGCTTCAAACAGTTCCCATGAAGGTAGCGAGACAACACGGGCTTTCTTACCTTCAGCCGTGAGTTTTTCGGCTGCGCTGACGGCGAGGCTCAATTCTGAACCAGTGCCAATCAAAATGATATCAGGTGTACCTTCGCTATCCACCACTGTGTATCCACCCTTCGCCACGCCCTCAACCGATGTACCTGCCAAGTTCGGGACATTTTGACGGGTAAATGCCAACAGGGTAGGAGCATTTTCCTTCGCCTTCTCGATCGCTATTTTATAAGCGCCAGAGGTTTCGTTACCGTCTGCGGGACGAAACACCGTTAAATTAGGAATGGCTCGCAAGGAAGCCACAGTTTCAATGGGTTGGTGCGTGGGGCCATCTTCACCTTGTCCAATGGAATCGTGAGTCATCACCCAAATTACGCCAGCTTGGGAAAGCGCGGATAAGCGGATGGCAGCACGCATATAATCTGTGAAGATCAAGAAGGTAGCACCGTAGGGAATTAATCCCGAAGAGTGCAGCGCTATCCCATTACAGATTGCGCCCATTGCATGTTCCCGTACACCAAAGTGGATGTTGGGGTTTTCGTAGTGCCCTTTTTGAAAGTCGCCTTTGCCTTTGACTTCGGTAAGGTTGGAGTGGGTTAAGTCAGCCGAACCACCAATCAATTCAGGTAAAACCGCCGCCAGTTTGTTGAGGCAATTTTCTGAGTGTTTGCGGGTGGGCAGTCCTTTGTCTTCTGGGGTGTAGGTGGGTAGTACTTTATCCCAACCGTCAGGTAGTTTGCTGCTTATGTAACGTTCAAAGTCAGCCGCTTCTTGGGCATACTTAGCTTTGTAGTCTGCAAAAGTCTTGTTCCATTCGTCTTCGTAACCTGCGCCACGTTCCACTGCTTTGCGGGTGTGGTTGAGGGCTTCTTCTGGGACTACGAAAGGCTCATATTCCCAACCCAAATTTTTCCGAGTCAATGCTATTTCGTCTCCACCAAGGGCAGCACCGTGAACACCAGCGGTGTTTGCTTTATTGGGGGAACCGTAACCAATAATGGTTGTTACCTTGATGAAAGAAGGCTTATCAGTAACAGCTTTGGCTGCTTCAATTGCTTTGGCAATCGCTTCTAGGTCAGTGTTGCCGTCCTCGACGTGTTGGACGTGCCAGCCGTAAGCTTCAAAGCGCTTAGAAACATCTTCGGTGAATGCCACATCAGTGGAACCGTCGATGGAGATGTGGTTGTCGTCGTACAGAGCGATGAGTTTGCCTAATCCCAAGTGTCCTGCAAAAGAACAAGCTTCACCAGAAATTCCTTCCATGTTGCAACCGTCACCCACAATTACGTAGGTGTAATGGTCAACAATCTTGGTATCGGGTTTGTTAAATTTAGCGGCTAGGTGTGCTTCGGCGATCGCTAAACCGACTCCATTGGCAATTCCTTGACCCAAGGGGCCGGTGGTGACTTCCACGCCTGGGGTCATGAAGTTTTCGGGGTGTCCGGGGGTTTTGGATTCCCACTGACGGAATTGCTTGATATCTTCAATGCTGACGCTGTCATAGCCTGTCAGATAGAGCAGGGCGTACTGCAACATCGAGCCATGACCGGCAGACAAGACAAAGCGATCGCGATTAAACCATTTAGGGTTCTTAGGATTAAACTTCAAAAAGCGATCCCAGAGGACAAAAGCCATTGGAGCCGCGCCCATCGGCAGTCCTGGATGTCCCGATTTTGCCTTTTCTACGGCGTCAACAGCCAAGAAGCGGATCGAGTTAATACAAAGTCCTTCGAGGGAAACTTCTTTGGGGGATTGGGTTGCAACAGTCATAATCTCTTGTTTTTAACGACGGGTTAGCACTCTTGGTAGCTTCTCTTGCTGGGGTTATTTTAGATTCCCCACAGTATCCTCATCATCCCACTCCCGCTTGTCGATGGACAAGCGGGATCTCCTGAGTTTGTGGTGATAAATCAAGCTGATAATTGGGTCATGCTGAACGCTTAAGTTATAGCGGAATGATATCTATCATACTTTTGGCACAGTCATCTCAGGAGAGCCGACTAGCAATAAAATGGGAAATTTTTAGACGTATTTCTTAAAGGCCAGTGTGACATTATGACCGCCAAACCCAAAAGAATTGGATATTGCCACCTCGACTTTTTGAGCGCGGCTAGAGTTAGGCACGTAATCTAAGTCACACTCTGGATCGGGATTTTCCAGATTGATTGTCGGTGGAATTTGGTCATTAGCGATCGCTAGTACTGTTGCCACTGCTTCAATACCTCCAGAACCGCCCAATAAATGACCTGTCATCGATTTGGTCGAGCTAATTGCCACCTTATAGGCATGTTCTCCCAAGGCTTTTTTGATTGCTGAGGTTTCAGTTGAATCATTAGCTGGGGTGCTAGTGCCGTGAGCATTAATATAGCTGATCTGTTCGGGAGTTATCCTGGCATCCTTGAGGGCCAGTTCTATCGCTCTAGCTGCTCCGAGTCCACCAGGGACGGGGGAGGTGATATGGTAGGCGTCACAGGTCATCCCATAGCCGATCATTTCGGCATAAATGTGAGCGCCGCGACTGATGGCGTGTTGCAGTTCTTCTAGAATTAAAATTCCTGAACCTTCACCCAAGACAAATCCGTTGCGATTGCGGTCAAAAGGACGGCAAGCTTTAGTCGGGTCATCATTGCTAAAAGAGAGTGCCTTGCAGGCGGCGAACCCAGCTATGGACAATGGTGTGACAGCTGACTCCGTTCCCCCGCAAATCATCGCCTGGGCGTATCCCCCTTGAATTAAGCGAAAAGCATCTCCTATGGCGTTGGAGCCAGCGGCGCAGGCAGTTACAGGACAGGAGTTTGGCCCTTTAGCACCCGTGTGAATTGCCGTTAATCCTGCCGCCATATTGGCGATCATCATCGGGATCATGAATGGACTACAGCGATCGGGACCACGGTTGAGGTAGATAGTTTGCTGGTCTTCTAATACCTTAATGCCACCAACGCCAGAACCGATCATCACACCTACCTGTTCTGCATTCAGTTCATTGATCACTAACTCCGCGTTAGATAGAGCCTGTTTTGCTGTCGCAACCCCAAATTGGGCAAATCGATCCATGCGCTTGGCCTCTTTGCGCTCCAAGTAATCATGTGGATCGAAGTTTTTCACCTCACCAGCAATGCGGCAATCATGGCGAGACGCATCAAAAAGTGTGATGTAGTCAATGCCATTGCGTCCACTCAATAATCCGTTCCAATATTCTGTTGCTGTGTTACCTATAGGTGTAATCGCGCCAACACCAGTTACAACAACGCGTTTACGTGTATAATCTGTCATGATTCAGTTAAAAATGGCGAAAAAGCAGCAGGCATTAAACAGTGCTGAGTTTCGTTAGGGTTAGCGGGGCGTTTAGCCCGTTCTGAGTTTTGGAAGCAACCGAAGATGGAGAAAACTCCGAACTTTTGCCTCCTAAAACTCTAACTTCTAAACTTTTAACTCCTCAGCACTCAGTCAAAAGTCAAAGCAGCGGTTTTTGCCGTAGATGCCCAGAGGGGCAAGACAAAGCCATCTGAACTTCTCCCTTGGCGCTAGCCTCTCCCAATGTGAGAAGGGGAGCCACTGCGGTCTTCTCCCAAGGGGAGACGCCAAGGGCGATGGGGTTTCCCCAAGTAGAGCAAGTGGCGTGAGTGAGACGCCAAGGGCCAACGGTGACTCAAAACTTTTTTAAGCTGATGCGGTAACTTTGTTATTGATGTAATCTACTGCGTCTTGAACCGATATAATCTGCTCGGCAGCTTCGTCGGGAATTTCGATATCAAATTCTTCTTCCAAGGCCATCACCAGTTCAACGGTATCTAAGGAATCTGCTCCTAGATCGTCCATAAACTTGGACTGGGGTGTGATTTTGGCAGGATCGTCAACACTCAATTGTTCGGTGACGATTTTCTTGACCTTTTCAAAAAGTTCCGTTTGGCTCATAAATAATAAAAGTCCTTAACCATTTGCTAGGATCTGCTCTTTAGAGGAAACATTGTTTTGAGCATATACATCTTATCGTCAAGCGCGATCGCCCGTATACTGCCAAGGGTTTTTCTGTTAGAAAACCTTTCTTCTAAAAAGAATAGGGTAAGTTTTCTTTTAACACTTGGGTAGGGAAGCGTGCCACACCATCGCCGATACCGTGTAAATGCTTTGCTTATCAATTATTGCTAAATTTTTTTACAATGTCTCGATCAGTATTTACAGCCCTGCTAGCAATAAGGACATGTCGAGCCTGCGGCTTTTAACCTAGACGCTTAAAGGGTCGCTGAACGTCAAACATCAGAACTTCGGTGCTAACAAGGGATGATAAAACAGTTACAGTTATTGTTTAGAGCGATCGCTCTAACCCAAATATACCTGCTATACAAAACTTGACTAGACTTGTTCAAGGCTAGTTATTCAACTAAAGAAAACTTTACAGGGTCTGCTTCTTGCTTCAACCAAGCCCGGCGGGTATTGTCACAAACAGAAATTAGGGTGTAGCCCACCCGATTTTTTGGCTTTGAGCAATTTTTTTTGAAGCTTTTAGCTATTGTTTTCAGAAAATTTAACCAACCCTGGACTCCCGGAAAGACCTTTTTACAGGCTTGCTAGTTTTGAATCAGCTGTGGTTTACAAACCAGATTTTCAAAGCCCTTGGTTTTCGGCATTAATTTGATCATACAGATACAACTTACAGAATACAAGTTATAGAATTGTTACTTAAACTGCTGAGATTTGAGCAAGTTTGAGCAAATATTTGGCTATTTAGTTTTACTCTATGCAATCTCACACCCTGAAATACGCTTACTTCCCCGGTTGTGTTGCCCAAGGGGCCTGTCGGGAACTTTACCAGTCAACTCAAGCGCTTACCCAAGCCCTGGGAATTGAACTGGTTGAACTTAAAAAAGCTGCTTGCTGCGGTTCTGGGACATTTAAAGAAGATTCCCAACTGCTAGAAGATACAGTCAACGCCAGAAATATTGCCCTAGCAGAAGAATTAAATCTGCCCTTACTTACCCATTGCAGTACTTGTCAAGGTGTTATTGGTCACGTCAACGAACACCTAAAAGAATGCCATACTTCTGACCCTGCCTACATTGAACAGGTTAATGGCTTGCTGCACAAAGAAGGCTGTTCACCTTATCGCGGTAGTACCGACGTTAAACATCTCCTCTACGCCTTGGTAACAGATTACGGTTTAGAGGAAATTACCAAACGTGTCACCCGGAAGTTAACTGGATTAAAATGTGCGGCTTTTTATGGCTGTTATCTCCTCCGCGCCCAAAAATCTATGCCCTATGATGACCCCTTCCAACCGGAAGCGATGGAAAATATGTTTCGGGCGGTGGGTGCAACACCAATTTATTACCGAGGCCGGACGCAATGTTGTGGTTGGCCCCTTGCTAGTTATGCCACTACCCAATCTTTCAAGATGGCAGGGATGCATATTCAGGATGCCTTGACTTCTGGTGCTGACTGTATAGTTACACCTTGCCCCCTGTGCCACTTAAATTTAGATTCGCGTCAGCCTGAGGTAGAAAAGGTGATTGAACAGAAGCTAGGTTTACCAGTGTTGCATTTACCCCAGTTGATTGCTTTAGCACTTGGGGTTAGTCCAAAAGAACTGGGTTTAGAACGCCACATTGTTTCCACAAAGCCAGTGTTGGAAAAATTAGGATTTTAGTTTATGGAATACAAGGTAGGGGCACAACAATGGATCAATTTAAGTGAAAACCTGCTTAGTTTCAACATTTTCAATAAGTAATATCATTTCTTTGTGAGGCTGCACCAAATTTTTTGACGTTATTGCTGTGGCTGAGGATGTCAGTTTGAGTGCGATAACTTCTAGGATCACATTTACTGAATCGTCGTAATGCTCCAACCTCAGCGAAGCAGGTTGGAGTACTTCACTATTTAACGCTTTCAGTAATCAGAGATTGTACACGACGTTGCGACGCCGAATAGCCCGCACTTGTCTACGAGACGCTCTTGCTAGCAAGATCCCCGTAGAGGTAAGCTACTTCGACTCCTTTCGGCTTCACTACGAGACGCTCTTGCGTTCGCTCAAGGCAGGTTCGCTCAGTACAAGTCAGTGACCGTCGTAGACATCGCCAATTCTCCCACTTATGGTATCCATGCCTTTGGAAATGCATTTGCCACACCGAAATCAAATTTAGATTTTATTTCGGTGTCGGGCGATTGGATTCATAACTGCTGAGTATCAAAAGGTTTGGTAAAAAATCTTTCCCTACTCCCCACACTCACCTAGTAATTTTGGGTTGGTCGAGTATGGGAAAGCTAATTACATGCTTATGAACCTACTGGCAAATGCCTTTGATGTAGTAGCTGTTATCTAATACCCAAGCAAAGGGCATACTAAATGTATAAATTTTTGCCATGAAATTCGTGCAGTGAGGTAGGTACAAATGGATGCGATCGCCATAATTCCCGAATATCAACTAATAGAAAAACTCTATGCTGGCTCTAGAACAGTAGTCTATCGAGGCATAAGAGAAGCAGACAAGCTTGGCATTGTGGTCAAATTGCTACAGCGCGAGTACCCTACCTTCAGTGAACTGTTGCAGTTTCGTAACCAGTATACTATTGCCAAAAATCTCGATAGTCCGGGGATTGTTCGTCCATACAGTTTAGAAACCTACCGCAATAGCTATGCGTTAGTGATGGAAGATTTTGGTGGTATTTCACTACGAGACTATGTTCAAAATCAACCATTAGCATCGACGGAGTTTTTGGAAATTGCCATCCAACTGGCAAATATCCTCAACTACCTGCATCATCATCAGATTATTCACAAAGACATCAAACCTGCAAATATCTTAATTCACCCAGAGACAAAGCAAATTAAAATCATCGATTTTAGTATTGCCTCATTATTACCCAAAGAAACCCAAGAAATTAAAAATCCCAATGTTCTAGAAGGGACATTAGCCTATCTTGCACCAGAACAAACTGGACGGATGAATCGAGGTATTGATTATCGAGCAGATTTCTATGCACTGGGAGTCACCTTTTTTGAATTGCTAACAGGAGAACTCCCATTTGTGACTGATGATCCAATGGAGTTGCTACATTGTCATATTGCCAAACAACCGGATAAATTCAAAATTCAAAATTCAAAAATGAAGAAGCAGTTTCCAAAGTTTTCTGTAACATTGTGATCAAGCTGATGGCAAAAAATGCTGAAGACCGCTATCAGAGTGCATTAGGATTGAAATATGATTTGGAAACTTGCCTAAAAAAACTCAATTTCACAGACAAGATTGAGACTTTTAAAATTGCAACGAGAGATGTGTGCGATCGCTTCCTGATCAGAGAAAAATTATACGGTCGAGAAAACGAAGTTCAGCAACTACTAGCAGCCTTTGAACCGGTTTCCCAAGGAAGCAGCGAACTGATGTTAGTAGCAGGTTTTTCCGGTATTGGTAAAACTGCTGTAGTTAATGAGGTTCATAAACCCATTGTTAAACAACGGGGTTATTTCATTAAAGGTAAATTTGACCAATTTAATCGCAATATTCCCTTTTCTGCTTTTGTGCAAGCTTTTCGGAATTTAATAATGCAGTTGTTAACAGAAAGTGACCAACAGCTACATGACTGGAAAACCAGGATTCTAGAAGCTGTTGGTGAAAATGGACAAGTAATTCTTGAAGTTATTCCAGAATTAGAAATAATTATTGGTCAACAACTACCCGCACCAAAGTTATCAGGAAATGCGGTGCAAAATCGCTTTAATTTACTATTTCAGAAGTTTCTAGAGGTATTCACGACTAAAGAACATCCATTAGTGATGTTCTTAGATGATTTGCAGTGGGCGGATTCAGCCTCTCTGAAGTTGATGCAGTTGCTGATGAGTGAATCAGCAAGGGGATATTTATTATTAATTGGTGCTTATCGGGATAACGAAGTTTCTATAACTCATCCTTTAATGTTTACTTTAGAAGAAATTAATAAAGCGAAGGCTACTATTAATACAATTACATTAGCTCCCCTGAGTCCATCAAGTTTAAATGAGTTGGTGGCTGATACCCTGACTTGTTCGCTAGAAGTTGCCCAACCATTAACTCAACTTGTTTACCAAAAGAGTAAAGGTAACCCGTTTTTTAGTACACAATTTTTCAAGGCTCTCTATGAAGATAATTTGATTGTCTTTGATAGAGAATTAGGTTACTGGCAATCTGATATTGTAGCAGTAAAAGCCTTAAGTCTTACTGATGATGTCGTCGAATTTATGGCGTTGCAGTTACAGAAGTTGCCGACAGCGACGCAGAATATTTTGAAACTTGCAGCTTGTATTGGCAATCAATTTGATTTAGCAACTTTAGCAATTGTTTCTGAACAATCACAACTTGAAACCTCATCAGATTTGTGGAGAGCATTACAAGAGGGCTTCATCCTACCTCAAAGTGAAATATACAAGTTCTATGTAGGACAAGAAATAGAAGATGGGTTAAAAAGTTCTCAGACTATCAGTTATAAGTTTTTGCACGATCGCATTCAGCAAGCGGCTTATTCCCTAATTCCAAACGCTCAGAATCAAGCAATTCATCTGCAAATTGGTGAACTGTTATTAAATAATACACCTATTGAAAAGCAGGAAGAGAGAATTTTTGAAATTGTTAATCAATTAAATATTGGTGTAAAGCTAATTATTAAGCAGTCAGATAGAGAACAATTAGCACAGTTAAATCTGCTGGCTGGGCAAAAAGCGAAACTATCTACTGCATATACTGCGGCAATAGAATATATTAGTTTTGGGATTCAGCTATTGACAACAGATAGTTGGGAACGAAAGTATGCCCTCGCCTTAGCCTTGCATGAAGAAGCAGCTTCGGCTGCTTATCTCATTGGTGAATTTGACAAGGTAGAAGAGTTTGTCCTACAAGTACAACACCATGCTAAAGTTTTACTAGATCAGGTTAAATCTATTGAGATTCAAATCCAGTCTTATTTAGCTCAGAGTCGTTTTGATAACTCGATTCAGACTGCGATCGCACTCCTGAATCTCTTAGGTGTTAAACTCTCTCCCCAAGCCAGTCAAACGCAAACATTACTCGGTTTAGGCAAAATAACATTACGATTGCTAGGTAAATCTCCTTTAACTTTAATTGACTTACCTAATATGACCGGGGGCGAACAACTAGCAGCGATCCGAATTCTGGCTAGTACGAATTCAACAGCTTATATTGCTCGTCCAGATTTACTACCACCAATTATTTTGAGCGAAGTCAATTTATCAATGCAGTATGGTAATGCGGCTGAATCTGCATTTGGCTATGCCTGGTATGGATTGATTCAGTGTGGCGTTATCGGAAATATTCAGGCAGGTTATGAATTTGGTCAACTAGCATTACAAGTTCTAGAAAAATTTAATGCTCATGAATTAAAAGCTAAAACCTTTTTCATTGTTCAAACATTTGTCAATCACTGGCATCAACATCTTCAAGAGACAATTGCACCGTTAACCGAAGCCTATCAAGTAGGTTTAGAAACAGGAGATATTGAATATGCAGCATGGGCTAGTTATAGCGGTAGTTTTCATGGGTATTTTATCGGTCATGAGTTGTCTGAGTTAGAAAAACAGATGGGCGATTATGCTGAAGTCTACAGGCAATTTAGACAGGAAAAACCTTATACATACATAAATACATTTCGTCAAGCCATCAAAAATCTGTTAGGACAGTCCACTAATCCTAGTTACTTATCAGGTTCTGTTTATGATGTCCAAACCATTCGCACATTACAAGAAAAAGCAGGCGATCGCACTGGATTAAGCTTCAGCTATACCAATCAATTAATCCTTTGCTACCTGTTTGAAAATTATGCTGAAGCCTCAGAGGCAGCGATTAATGCCATAACTTATTTAGATGGGGTAACATCGGCTGCAGTAGTTCCAATAGTTTATTTTTATGACGCATTAGCACAACTGAGCCTTTATCCAACAGCAACCGCTATTGAACAAAAACAAATTATAAAAAAAGTAACTTCCCATCAAAAAAAGCTGAAAAAATGGGCGCATTATGCCCCAATGAATCATCAACATAAATTTTACTTAATTGAGGCAGAACGGCATCGAGTTTTGCAGCAAAAAAACAAAGCAATGGAATTGTACGATCGCTCTATCTCTCTGGCTAAAGAAAACGGCTATATCCAAGAAGAAGCCCTCGCTAACGAACTTGTAGCCAAATTATACCTAGAATTAGGAAAAGAAAAAGTAGCTCAGGTATATATGCAAGAAGCTTACTACTGCTACGCCAAATGGGGTGCTAAAGCAAAAACTGATGACTTAGAAAAATGCTATCCTCAGCTACTCAAACCTATTCTGCAACAACAAAAACTCAGCTTCAACTCTCTAGAAACTATAGCTGCGATCGCCAGCACTTCAACTCAATTAACACTTACTTCTAGTTCTGCCAGCACTAATATTTCTGATGTCTTAGATTTTGCATCTCTCCTGAAAGTGGCTCAAGTCATTTCCCAAAGCATCCAATTAGATGAATTAATTACTAACCTCACTAAAATTATCTTGGAAAATGCTGGAGCAAAAAAATGTGTACTAATTCTGCCAGATGAAGATGAATGGCAAATTCAAGCGATCACCTCTATTAATCCCAGCGTTCAGCAACTTACAACAGTTCTTAGTTCACAACTATTAAATGATTGTCAAGAGGTTCCGGTAAAACTTATTCAATACGTTAAACACACATTAGAGCCTCTTGTAATTGACAATTGCCAAACTGAAATTAGTGGTGTGATTGACGATTATATGTTGCAATATCAACCAAAAAGTGCTTTATGTATACCGATTCTCAATCAAGGGCATTTGGTTGGGATTATTTATCTAGAAAACAGCTTAACTCAAGGTATATTTACGATCGCTCGCCTAGTAGTTATTAACTTTCTTTGTACCCAAGGCGCAATTTCTCTAGAAAATGCTCGACTTTATCAACAGGCGCAACAAGCATTGCAAGACTTACAAAAAGCTCAATTGCAACTTGTACAAAGTGAGAAAATGTCAGCATTGGGTAATTTAGTTGCAGGTGTCGCTCATGAAATCAACAATCCTGTAGGCTTTATTGCCGGAAATATTCCTCCAGCATTAGATTATCTCAAAGACATATTTGGTTTACTCGATTTGTATCAGCAAGAATATCCGCAAAGTAATGCAGTCATTGCTGATAAAATCAATGCAATTGATTTGGAATATGTACAGGAAGATTTGCCAAAGCTGATTGCATCTATGGAATTGGGAATTAATCGTATCCATGACATTAGCACCAGTTTACGAACATTTTCTAGGGCAGATCAATACTACAAAGTTGCTTGCGATCTTCACGAAGGCATTAACAGTACAATTTTGATTCTCAAGCATCGCCTGAAAGCAAACGAAACCCGTCCGGCGATTGAAGTGATTACAGACTATGGCAATTTTCCTGAAGTTCAATGCTTTCCTGGACAGATGAATCAGGTATTTATGAATTTACTAGCAAACGCCATTGATGCCTTAGAAGAATCAAATCAGGGACGTACTTATCGGGAGATTCAGGCTAACCCTAATCGCATCACAATTCGGACATTTTTACAAGATAATCATGTCAATATTTTGATTGCTGACAATGGAAATGGGATGGTGGCAGAGGTAAAACAGAGAATTTTTGACCATTTATTTACAACCAAAGCAGTTGGTCAAGGTACAGGATTAGGATTAGTGATCGCCCGTCAAATTGTGGTGGAAAAACACGGTGGTCAAATCATTGTGGAGTCTGAAGTTGGTAAAGGCACACAATTTGTGCTCGTCATACCTGTTAAATAATTTATCAAAAAGAGGGGAAAGTGAGTCCCATATTAAAAACTTTGTCGTTACCCACATATAACAATCCCCACTTCGTTGCTATAGAGCCTCGAAATAAAATTCTAATAACCTATCCCACTAATAATATTTGTGCTAAAAAGCTTAAGCTTATTGAGAACAAAAAACGAAAAATCAAGGTTTTCAAGCACATTTTACGAAAAGAAGTAGGGATTTTTAGAATTGTAGTATAGGATCGAGGTTAATAGCTTGCATTCCTCTCAAGAGGACTAAACAAGAATTTTAGTCCACTTGAGTGGACAGTAGCTCTAAGCCACTGAAGTTAAGTTCTGGGCAGAACGTGGGTCAGTGCAATACTTTAATCACCGATTTGGTGGCTTGGAATTAAATGGGGTTGAGAGCAACAGATAAATTCCAACCTCCAGCAATAATCGCCTTCTTCACTCATTGCTATTTTTTAATTTACGTTGCAATTGTTTTAGCGATTGATACATATCTGGCAGGCGACCATAAACAGCAGATACCTTGAGATATAGTTTGTAAGGAAGGGCTGGAGTTCCGCAGACAATTTCTCCTGGTGCAACATCGTTGTGAATTCCAGTTTGAGCAGATGTCATTGCCCCATCTCCCATCTTCACTTGATTAACTATTCCTGTTTGTCCAGCTAAAATAACGCGATTTCCCAGTTGAACACCTCCCGCCATGCCAACCTGACCTGCGATCGCACAGCCAGAACCAATTTTGCAACCGTGACCTATTTGCACTAAACTATCAATTATTGTATTGCGACCTACCCGTGTTTCTCCTACGGCTGGGCGGTCAATGCCACTGTTGCAGCCAACTTCCACGCCATCTTCTAAAACTGTATAGCCGGATTGTTCCATTTTGAACCAACCAGTCCGGGTAGGAACAAAACCAAAGCCTTCTGCACCGATGACAGCACCACTGTGAATGACGCAATCTGCACCGATGTGGGTGCGTTCGTGGATGGTGCAATTGGCGTGTAAGGTGGTGCGATCGCCTATTTTAACATCTGGATAAATCACCACATTGGGATGAATGATTGCCCCATTGCCAATTTCTACCCCTTGTTGAATCACAGCATGGGGGCCAATGTAAACATCGCTACCAACTTTTGCGGTGGAGTGAATCACAGAGGTGGGATGAATTTCTGGAACGGGGCGATATGGTTGGTAAAAAAGTGCGATCACTTTGGCAAAGAACAGTCGCGGATCTGGGGTTGCTAACCAGACAATACCGTTCTCCTGGGCAAGCGTTTGTAATTTTTCGTCCTGGGGCAAAATTAAAGCACTAGCATTAGTCTTGCTGATAAAAGACCCAAATTTTGCTCCCTCGACGTAGCTGAGAGTACCGTTGCTAGCTTGATCAATGGCTGCTACACCTGTAATTTCTGGGTCCTGGTCTGGATTGCTAGTTAGGCTATGAGCGTTGGCGGCATCACCAAATTGGTGGAGGATTTCGCTGAATTTCATTGTTAGGTGTGTTCAAAATTGATCTACAAAGGATGGTAGCTTTATTTTCGCTGCTTTGTACTAGTCGCTAGTCGCCATTGCTACCCCTGCTAAATACCCGGTTGTCCAAGCACTTTGGAAGTTAAACCCACCGGTGACGCCATCAATATCTAAGATTTCTCCGGCAAAATAAAGACCAGGAACTAACCTACTTTCCATCGTCTTGAAGTTAACTTCTTTGAGGTGGACACCGCCACAGGTAACAAATTCTTCTTTGAAGGCTCCTTTGCCGTTAGTTAAGTATTGTCCCTGAGTAAGTTCTTGCACTAGTTGATTTAAGGTTTTACTAGATATTTCTGCCCAACGATCTTCTGTGGTAATGCCTGCACGGGCGATGATATATTGCCAGAGACGATGGGGTAGATCAACGCCGCGATGCAATGCGATCGCTTTCTTTCCCCATTCATCCTTAACTGCTAAAACTTTTTCTCGCACTTGTTCTTGGCGCAAATGGGGCAGCCAATTAATCAATAATTTGGCTTGATAGCGGCTTTCGTGCAGAACTCTCGCACCCCAAGCAGAAAGCTTCAGAATTGCGGGACCACTCAAACCCCAGTGGGTAATTAGCAATGGCCCAGTTTGTTCCAATTGGGATTTTCCGCCCACAGATAACCGCAATTGGGCAGGGTTAACGCTAACTCCAGCTAACTCCCTCAACTTTTGATCGAGAATGTTGAAGGTAAATAACGAGGGGACTGGCGGTTCAATTTGATGACCTAACTCCTGGACTATTTTATAACCCGCAAGGCTGCTGCCGGTCGCAAGAAGTAGGCGATCGCATTTAATCGGATCTCCCGACTTCAGAAAAATCTCAAACCCTTCATCTGCTGCGGTCACCGAAGTTACAGGTGTACCGATACGGAGTTTTACCCCAGATGTTGCCATCGCTTTAATCAGACATTCCACAATAGTTTCTGAACTATTGGTGACAGGAAACATCCGGCCATCAGCTTCAGTTTTTAGATAGACTCCACCAGCAGCAAACCAAGCTACTGTATCTTGAGGGCCAAAACGAGTCAAAGCACCTCGCAAAGCTTTTGCCCCTCTGGGGTAATTTTGGACTAACTCCTCAGGGTCAAAGCACGCGTGAGTAACGTTGCAGCGGCCGCCACCAGAAATTAGCACTTTCGCTAAAGGTTGGCGACTGGCTTCGAGTAAAGTAACTTGGGCATCAGGATTGGCTTTAGCACAAGCGATCGCGCCAAAAAATCCCGCTGCCCCACCCCCAATAACTATAATTCGTAACGGTAGCAAGTTCTAAAATTTCTCAATTGTACGTACCTTACTAGGCTAGCCGTTATCTTCACTCTTCAACTAGTTCAAATTGGTCTTTTGTGGCACCACAAACTGGACATGACCAATCATCTGGTATATTTTCAAAAGCTGTTCCCGGTGCTATGTCGCTATCTGGATCGCCTTGTTCTGGGTCATATTCATAGCCGCAAACAGTACATATATACTTTGCCATGTTCGTTTCCCCTAGTAAATTGTTGGCCTTGCTTCCCTATTAAATCCTTTTGGCAGTATGTCAAAATAGGCACGCCACAATTCTTAAGAGGAGACTAGTACAGCACGGCGTAAATAGAGCAACCATTTAAAAACCCTAAAAAGCTTATTCCGTAATCCTTTTGACTTTTACTTCGGCTCCTTTCGGCAACTCTTAGAGACGCTGCGCGTAGCTTGCTTCCCCGTAGGGGTACGCTCAAGGCAAGCCGCTCAGTACAAGTGACTTTTGACTTTTGACTTCCGCCTTGCGGTACTAGGGCATGAAAATCATCAAATAAAGGCGTCTACCCTTGGGGGAAATTTCCGAGATTATCCCAGCTATCCTCAAAAGAAATCAGATTAAATACGCCACCATCTCCTTTGGGCGTAACTGATAATCGCGATCGCGATCGCCCCTAGTAATAGTAGCCAAATAATTCCACCTGGAATAAAAGTGAGAATACCAAAGCCTCTTAGTACCCAGACAGCTACACTAATGCCAAGAAGAATACCAAAAATCTGGATTAATCTACGATTTAAAGAAGATTGATTCACCTAATTTTCCTCTCAACTCAACAGAGATTACACTTGATATTGACAATAAGAGATGAAGTTACGATGAATTTGCAGTTTCATCAGAAATAACACGTAAAAATAGAGAAATACTATCTAAACGCTGGGGTAAGCTGCTTGATATTAGGTTGTGTTTGTGCCATTCTAGCTGTTAACAATGGAGTTTTTCATCTCCAAATATTGCTCTGAGAAAATTAACTTAAGTATTAATTGTGTTAATTGTGATAAGAACTACAGTTTTTACAGTAAAGTGACTGAAATAATTACTGAAAATTCACTGTTTATGGAAAACATAGGCATTAGACTGGAACTAAAATTTAGTGGGTTGGAGCTAAATCAAGTTTTATAGCTTGTAGTTTCAATTCCGTTAGGTGGATGAGTTGAGGAGTAACTAAAATCATTATGTCTGCATCTTCTTATATATCAGACTCAATTATTGCAGGTTCAGATATGGCTTGGAGTCAAGACAAGCAAAGGTTGCTGGTACAGGGTGAAATTTTGGTAGAAACGCGATCGCACAAGATGTGGGGTGGCGCTGTGACAGCCTGGATGTATTTGCCGATGGTGCGATCGCAAGTTTGGCAACAATTAACAGATTATCCCCGGTGGGTGCAATATTTTCCCGACATCACTAAAAGCGAAGTCATGTACAGAGGTGAAGTGAAGCATCTGTATCAAGCAGCACAAAAAGCCTTTTTCTTTTTCACCGCTCAAGTTGAAATTTACCTCAATGTCATGGAAGTGCTGGGGCAGCAAATTCAATTTCGCATGGAAAAAGGGACTTTTGAGGACTTTAACGCCAATTTAGAACTAAAAGATTGTGGTAATGGCACAATACTTGCTTATACTGTGCAAGCTACACCTCTTATACCGATTCCATCAATTTTTATTCAACAAGCAATGAACTTAGAGTTGCCTGCAAATATGCGTAAAATGCGACAAGTGCTTTGTAAGAATCAGTAAAAGCAATGTCACAAAAAAACGCAAAGACGCATTTGTTTAACTTTGCGTCTTTGCAGGAGGTTATTACTTACTGAATTAGCTAGTAAATACCTCAACAGGTAGGCGACTAAAAGAAAGACGCTCATTTTGCACATCTACAAAAATAGTGTTTCCATCGTTGAATTCGCCGCGCAAGATGGATTTAGCAATTTGAGTTTCTAACTCCCGCTGAATCGCCCGCTTTAGTGGACGCGCCCCATATACGGGGTCGTATCCTACTTCTGCTAAAAAGTCAAGTGCTGCATCCGAGAGCTTGAGGGATATTTTGCGATCGCTCAGTCTTTGCCGCAATCTTTCCACTTGCAACAGCACAATTTGCCGCAATTCTTTCTTATCTAAACCGTGGAAGATGATGATTTCGTCAATCCGGTTCAGGAACTCTGGACGGAAGCTATTCCGCATCGCCTCCATGACTCGACGGCGCATTTCGTCGTAGTGGGCGTTATCCCCGGCGACATCAAGAATGTACTGCGAACCAATGTTGCTGGTCATGATGATAATAGCGTTCTTGAAGTCCACTTTATGACCTTGGGCATCAGTGACGCGACCATCATCGAGAATTTGCAGAAAGATATTGAAGACATCGGGGTGTGCTTTCTCGATTTCGTCGAAGAGAATCACTGAGTAAGGCCGCCGCCGAATCGCTTCTGTAAGTTGTCCGCCTTCTTCGTAACCTACATATCCTGGAGGTGCACCAATTAAGCGAGAAACTGCGTGTTTCTCCATATACTCAGACATATCGATTCGCACCAGCGCATCTTCGCTATCGAACATATACGCCGCCAGTGCTTTCGCCAACTCCGTTTTACCCACACCCGTAGGCCCAAGGAAAATAAAGCTAGCGATAGGACGATTCGGATCAGCCAGTCCAGCGCGCGATCGCTGAATTGCATCTGCTACGGCTGTGACTGCTTCTTCTTGTCCAATCACGCGGCGATGTAGTTCATCTTCTAAATGCAGCAGTTTCTCTTTCTCTGATTCCACCAACTTGCTGATCGGAATTCCTGTCCATTTAGAAATAATTTCGGCAATATCAGCTTCTGTTACTTCTTCCCGTAATAGTGATTTACCACTTCTTTGAGCGTTTGCCAATTCAGCTTCTACTGCTTCCAATTGACGATGCAGACTGGTTAAATTGCCGTATTTCAACTCCGCAGCACGGTTAAGGTCGTAATCGCGTTCTGCTTGCTGAATCTCTAAATTGACCCGTTCAATCTCTTTTTTAACAGACTGAATTTTGTCAATGATATCTTTTTCTGATTGCCATTGACTATTCAGGGTTCTTTGTTCTTCTTTGAGATCGGCAATTTCTTTTTCCAGTCTTACTAGGCGTTCACGAGAAGCTGCATCGCTTTCTTTTTGCAGCGAAAGCTTCTCCATTTCCAATTGCAGAATCTTGCGGTCAATTTCGTCGAGTTCTTCTGGTTTGGAGGTAATCTCCATTTTAAGTCTAGCGGCGGCTTCGTCTACCAAGTCAATGGCTTTATCTGGTAAGAAGCGATCGCTAATATATCGACTCGACAATACGGCTGCTGCAACTAAAGCACTATCAGAAATCTTCACCCCGTGGTGGTTTTCATAACGTTCTCTCAACCCGCGCAAAATCGAAATACTATCTTCTACACTAGGCTGATCGACATAAACTTGTTGGAAGCGTCTTTCCAGTGCGGCATCTTTTTCGATATGTTTGCGGTATTCATCCAGAGTTGTTGCCCCAATACAGCGCAATTCGCCCCGCGCCAACATTGGTTTTAACAAGTTACTAGCATCCATCGCCCCTTGGGTTGCACCAGCGCCGACAACGGTGTGAATTTCATCAATAAATAAAACAATCTTGCCGCTAGATTCAGTAACTTCTTTTAATACTGCTTTCAAGCGTTCTTCAAATTCACCGCGGAATTTTGCCCCCGCAATCAAAGCACCCATATCTAAAGCGATTAGCTTGCAGTCTTTGAGGGATTGAGGTACATCACCTGCGATAATGCGCTGTGCTAATCCTTCGGCGATCGCAGTTTTACCAACACCCGGTTCACCAATTAGTACAGGGTTATTTTTGGTGCGGCGAGAGAGAATTTGCACAGTGCGGCGAATCTCATCATCTCGCCCAATCACTGGATCGAGTTGACCTTTACGCGCGGCTTCTGTAAGGTCACGCCCGTATTTTTCCAGTGCTTCGTATTTGCCTTCTGGATTTTGGTCGGTCACTTTTTGACTCCCACGAATTTGTTTAATAATATTTTTTAGCTTGGCTTCGTCTAAACCAAATTCTTGGAATAAACCTTTGCCAAAGCGGTCATCTTTAGCATAAGCCAGCAATAAGTGTTCAATTGAAATATATTCGTCTTGAAACTCTTTGCGATATCCGTCTGCCCGATCTAACAGTGTATCCAAGCTGCGTCCCAAGTAGACAGAACTACTGGTACCGGATACTTTCGGCTGACGTTGGAAAAATTGTTCAGTGCGATCGCGCAGTTTTTGGAGGTTAACACCTGCTTTGGTGAGAATCCCAGTTGCTAGACCATCTTGTTCTAGCAGCGCTTTCATCAGGTGTTCACTTTCTATCTGCTGTTGTTGATATTGTTTAACAATATCCGGGGTATGGGTGATCGCTTCCCAGGCTTTTTCTGTAAATTGGTTAGGATTAGTAGGTTGCATAGGCTTTTTCAGGAAAGAACCATATTAGACATCGTAAAAGCGCTTTACGCGGCTGACTTCAGTCCACGGCGGCTTTCCGTAGGTTAGACCCCAAGGAAAGGAAAATTTTTGTTCTCATAATGGATATTGTAAGAAGAAGGGGGCGATCGCCTAGATCGGTGTTCACATCTTGTGAAAGTGGTATTTTCCCCTAGCTCCGATTTTCCTATGTGCGATTCTCAAGGTTTTGGCCATGTACTGAGATGCTTCGCTGTGCTAACTATTACTGTCAGAACTAGGAATTTCGACCTTTGCCCCATTAAAAATCTCGTTCAGCCATTCCTCTGTCTGAGTATATAGAGTCTTTGCATCTTGACCTAAGCATAACTTTTCATTGACTAAATAATCTCTCTTTTTATAAAGCAAGTTAACTGTAAATTCGCCTCTTGATCCTACATTTGGGAATTTGTTCAGTGTGGACTTCAAATAAAATTCCTGTGGGCCCAACCTGTCTGCGGATATATAGTGAATATGACCAAAGTTTAAAGATAGATGTAATAAAGTTGAATCTAGTTCAATTTCTGAATTATTAAATTTTAAAAAAGATCCACTAGGTATTAAGTTATTTATAGTAGATATTCCTTGTAATTGGGCTTCACTATTTTCGTCATTTGAAGTAAAAATAGTGTAGTTAAACATAATTTTTCGCAATAAAGAATTATAGTTAGAGCTATAAATAGAATGTATTTTATAAGATAAACTTTCATATTTGTCTTCATCAGAAAGGGATAATTCTAATAAATCATAAAATTCAATTGCTTCAATTTTAATTACCATATCATCTTCTATATTTTCAGTTAAAAAATACTCAGCACTTCCATTGACATTTAAAAAATTTTTAGATTGGGATTCTTTTAAATCATAAGAAATTACTGTTTGATTATAATGATATATGAATCTTATTGGTTCATTTCTTGAATTATGTGTATTTCTAATATCATTGAACTTATTTAAATTTATGCATTTACCATTCAACAAAATATGATCAGTAGCGTCATTATGCTCAATGGATTGTCTCATTAATAACAAAGATTGAAGAATAGTTGATTTACCCCCTCCATTAGTTCCTGTCAGTAAAGTTAATTTACTTAAAGGAAAAGCCGTTCTTTCTTTAAAACATTTAAAATTTTCTAATTCTATTTTTGTCAACACTATACATCTCCTAAAACTTCTTGTACCAGTTTAAATCTAGTAATTACCTTAGCTTTACTACTCGTAGCATATCTTATAGCATCAATATATTCTAGGTTTTGTAGTAACCGATCAAAGTTATCTTGGATATTTTTTTTATTTTCTTGTAAAAAGTCATTACTATTAATTGAGAAAAAATAAGAAACTGATTCAAAAATTGCTATATTTATTCTTCCTCTCCTTTCTGGTGCAGGTAAACGAAAGTTTCTTCTACCAAAAAATTCAAAAGTTAAATTCATAACTCTCATAAAATCATTTTTTAAAACCTCTATTTGTTCTTCTGTCATTAGATTAATTTTTTTCATTGCATTTTCCAAAAAATCGCTTAATTTACCCTGATATTCTGTTTCATAATCAAAACTTTTAAATGCTAAGTAGCGCAAAATAGCTTCCCTATCTTTCATTCTTTTAGGAGATATTCCATAATCAATAGCTCTTTTAAAATAATCTTTTTCTGATAGCTCTTTAAGGAGTATAGTAGATTTTCCTGAAAAAATACCGTTTCGGACTTCTTGACGCTCAAGATATGTCCCACCCGTATTAATTCTATTAAAAATATCGTAAACAACTTTGGCTGGTACAGAAGGTTTAATAATGTATATATAAAGTTTTTTATCTTCTATTCTCGTTTGATAGTCACCCGGTAAATCTTTGAGTTTTGAAAAATTATAATCATTCAAATATGTTAAAGCTTCTAAGCCTGTTAAGTTGAATTCATCATTAATAAATTCGTGTAATGTGGATATTCTTTGTAACCCATCTACAATAATATACTTACCTTCTACAGTTTGATTAACATACAAAGGAGGTAAAGGAAAGTTAAGTATTACTGTTTCAATAAATTTACTTTTCTTTTCTGGTGTCCAAACTAAATTACGTTGAAAATCAGGATCAATAATCAGTTTTTTATTATCATATTGCCTCATTAACTAGAAAACTGTTTGAAGGTCTCCTCTGATGTCAATATCTGCTTGAGTTGGGTCATAAGGATACAACCCCCCATTATCAGTTCTATCTTCTTCAGCAGTATCTTCATCTTTTTCAATTACATCACTATCTTGTACTTCAATATCCATTTATCTTTACTCCTTTTGTTAGCTGATATACGCGATATAGTTGGGACTCGCAGCGGATTTTAAAGCACCTGATAATTTGATTATGACATCTCCTAGCCGCCCAGAATGCCCTCTTGTTATATCCACTACAGCCTAAGCTAAACTTTTGCCAAATCTCCAACTTGCTCCAAAGAATCTTCGTCGCCTATATCAGCAAACGCAGTCAGTTTGTGTGGCTCATTTTTCCCTGGATATCTGATATTCTCATTATCGACAACATTAGCAAAACTTCCTATACGTAGAATTTGAGAATTACGGCATCGCACTTGCCCACACCGCTATAATCATTGATTAATTGAGGCACAATAGAACCAAAGGCACTGTGAACAATAACTACTCAATTGATGGTTCAACCCTCATCCTTCAAACTATTTTTGTCGCCGAACTCATTAATTATCGTTAAAGATTAGTTCAGAAGCTTGACAGTAGTCACAATGATGGTTAGCTAGTTGTGCGATCGCAGCGTAATACCGATTCACAAACTCTCTTGCTGTATCAATGCAGCTGTTCGGGCTGCTGCTGCTCTTAATTCAGCCTCAACCAAAGTATCTAACTCTGCTTGTTGCTCTGGTGGCAATGCTTCCTCCTGATCTCGTGCTGACCGCCATAAACTCATCAATTCCGATAAGCGTTTTTGTTGTTTAGCGCTAAAAAACGGGTCAGGACTAAAGTTTTGAATTAAAAGCAGTGCGCTGAACTCCGTTTCACCCAACTGAGTAGTTAACGCATCTAGGGCTTGCCCCGCAGTTTTGCCAACAGAGTGCTTATCCCCTGCAATGGCGCGATAAGTTTTCTTACCATCAGCATCAAATATTGGCAATATTGCTACTGTAGTCATGCTTCCAGTTTGGAATTCTTTGCCTCAAATTATAGCTCTACGCGACCCAACGTTTGAACTCACCGAATGGCGATCGCATTTGAACCACTGCAAATACCCTTCACTTAGAAAAGATCGATAATAGTTAAGTAATCAAATCTTATTCAGTAGCGCGTGTCCCTCAAGATTATGATCAACGGGAAAAATCATGTCTGGGGTTCAAGTTTGGCTCTAAGTCTGGCTTTCTGCGCCTGAAGTTTTTCCCAAGCCGCTTCTCGTTCGGGTGGTAGCAGTATTTTGGCAATTTTCTCAGCCAACTCACGATTCTGTTCTTCGTAGTGCTGCCGCAGTTCCTCCGCTTCCTTGAGAACGAGTTGATACTCTGCTTCAACCAATTCTCCTCCTACTTCCACACAGAGTTACCATAATTCCAGGTCGCCTAGTGGATGCTGAAAATGATTGACCCCTACGACTTTGAAAATGATGACTTTGATTTTGAGGATGAAGATTTCTTGAAAATGAAACCCATCAGCCAAATGACTGAAGGCGAAAAGCTACAGAGGTTTAAGCGGTTCTTCGACAGCAGCAGCCGTGCTATGTTGCAAGACTGTCTATTTCGCATCGTCAATTATGAAGATGGTATGGGCACGTTAGAAATTCTTTGCCCTAATGAAGTCGTAAGACAACGCCTTTCAAAAAAAAAGCGCAAAATTACCAACAACATCAACACCTGCTGGAGCCATATCAGATGGTTTTCGCTATGCGTCCAGCAAGATAGTGAGTTGCATTGTCAGAAGTTTACCCGTAACGGCGATTTGGTTACATCTTAGCTGTAGGAGTGAGGGAGCAGGGGGCAGAAGAAGAATAACAATGCCCAATGCCCAATAACAAATGACTAAAAAACAAATGACTAAAAAACCGAAATTTCCTTACCTAGTTGGTTCTAAGTGGACAGCACAGCAAAAAGTAGACGGTTGGCGGCACTTCCAAGTTGTCAACCGGAAAAATCAGGCTAAGTGGGTTTACGCCGAAATGGTTGCTGCTTGTGATCCTAAAGTCCGTTTCTGGATAAATGCCAAATTATTACAAGATAACTCTCAGTGGCAAGCCGGCTGGCAAACATTACAGGAAATCCAGGAACTTGAAACTGAGGTGTCCTAATTTGCCTCGTTCCCAGTCAGAGAGCGGGAATGTCCATTAGTAGGCTGCCACCTCTTTCACTGGCGGCAGCAGAACAATAACATGCATTTCTAAGTATAAATTGGAGATAAAGTTTTAATTAGCACATTAGAAAAAATTTAATAATCTTAGACAATATTTGATAATTTAATAATTTTTTACAAAATCAGACTAACTTACTCTCAAGCAGCAATTAAAAGGTTTTGGCTACCGACTGAAAACTGCCAAATTATCTGCGATCGCAAATTGCAGTAGTATTTCCAGCATCGCTCTGCATATACCTCTGTTTACCCTTGATGCTGCGCCCCAATGCCCTAAAAACACGTTGTAATACCATCAGCTAATTCTATGAAAAGCATTCAAAAAAGCCAATTTCATCTTTTTTTATTTTGTAACTATTTTTATAAAAATAAGTAATAAAAACTGTTTATTAAGGGTTTTTGGAGCTATTTTAGGCTTTGAAGTTCATAAAAATCCAAATAAGATTAATTAAGCTCTAAGACATTAAAAAAGACCGTTTTACAAATTAAGAGCCACTTTCTTTTCTATGTAATTTGCACAATAATGACATTCACAGACGTCACGCATCGCCATCTCAGGACAGGTGAAGGCAAATGTTTGAGCCACAAGTTTGACAAAAAGCTATAAGAGGCAAATAAAAGTGAAACTAGCAGTCTACGGAAAAGGTGGTATCGGTAAATCCACAACTAGCTGTAACATATCAGTCGCCCTAGCTAAACGTGGCAAGAAAGTGCTGCAAATTGGCTGCGACCCCAAACATGACAGTACCTTCACCCTGACTGGGTTTTTGATTCCCACAATTATCGACACCCTCCAAGAAAAGGACTATCACTATGAAGATGTCTGGCCGGAAGATGTGATTTATAAAGGCTACGGTGGTGTTGATTGCGTAGAAGCTGGTGGACCACCTGCGGGTGCTGGATGCGGTGGCTACGTAGTTGGTGAAACCGTAAAATTACTTAAGGAACTCAACGCCTTTGATGAGTACGATGTAATTCTCTTTGACGTTCTGGGTGACGTAGTTTGCGGTGGTTTTGCAGCACCACTCAACTATGCAGATTACTGCCTGATTGTTACAGACAACGGCTTTGATGCTTTGTTTGCTGCCAATCGGATTGCTGCTTCAGTCCGCGAAAAAGCACGAACTCACCCACTGCGTCTAGCTGGGTTGATTGGCAATCGCACCTCCAAGCGCGACTTGATTGAAAAATATATAGAAGCTGTGCCAATGCCAGTTCTAGAAGTTTTACCTTTGATTGAAGATATCCGTGTTTCCCGTGTGAAAGGTAAGACTTTGTTTGAGATGGCAGAGCAAGATCCTTCCCTGGACTACGTTTGCGACTACTATCTCAACATTGCTGACCAAATTCTGGCGCGTCCCGAAGGTGTTGTACCTAACGATACACCAGATCGTGAGTTGTTCTCTTTGTTGTCTGATTTTTATCTAAATCCGGGTAAACCCCAGGTTGCTAATTCAGAAGAAGAACTAGACTTGATGATTGTATAAATCACCAAGTTCTCAGGATGGGGGACAATAATATGGCTTTCTTTCACAGCTTTACAGATTCAATAAAGCAAAAGTGGTTGCAATTTTTCCAGAATAATCGGGACTGGATTACCCTGCACATGGAAGTGGAATCAGTGTACACCCCTGATGGCGGGAAGCGACCACCTTCTTACCTCATCCTGGGAGTTCTTAACGCCCTAGAGCCAAAGCTAGCGCAGTTAATGTTGCCCTTTGCCAAACTTAATCCTGACGCCGATACCCTGATTGAGGTGCTGGATTTGCATTTTGACCCAGATTTCGCTCTCGGTAATCGCTTCCTCATCAACCCAGAACCAGAAAAATACGTAGAAGAAGCAGCAGTTGTCATTGAGAAAAAGCCCGAAGATGAAACATTGACACATTCTCATACAAACGGCTTTGGATCGGTGGCGGTAGTTCAAGAGTTGGTAATCCTGGATTCCGATGAGCAAAGCCTGGGAATCAGCGAGTTGGAGGAAACCGAAAATGGCTTTGGCGATATTTCCTTATCCAATGGACACGACTCAAAAGCTGAGTCTCTCCAAACCTCTAGTTTAGAAGCAGATGAGTTTGGGGAAATTGGCTTCGATACAACACCTGCAATCGAACTAAAGCTGGATGACGACCAGGCGCTTGAAGATAGTCCACTAGATGAGAATGCGTTTAAAGACGTGTTGTCAGATGTCTGGAGTGATGAAACAGCCTTGCAAAAGACTGAAGAAAATAACGATTTTTTAGGGGAAGAACTGCCAGCAGGCGTTTTTGACGAATCAGAAATTGCCCGTCTCTTCCCCAATGCTTAATTATTGCCGTTCCTCACAATTTTAAGTTTTAGATTCGGGACTTCGGCTACGCTCAGTCGAACGGTTTTGGATTAGAAATTAGGGAAATTGTCGTCAGACAGAGGATACTTTTGTTGTCCCAATCTTCAATCCAAAATTGTCAATCGTTCGACTGAGCGAAGCCGAAGTCTAAAATCTAAAATTGGTTGACCTGCCATTAAATATCAAGGGGAGAAAAAACCAAAATGACTGTCGCTCAACAACCAGAAGCTTTAAACTTTGAATGTGAAACTGGGAATTACCATACCTTTTGCCCAATTAGCTGCGTGGCGTGGTTATATCAAAAAATTGAAGATAGCTTCTTTTTGGTGATTGGGACAAAAACTTGTGGCTACTTCCTGCAAAATGCGATGGGGGTGATGATTTTTGCTGAACCCCGCTATGCAATGGCAGAGTTGGAAGAGGGCGATATTTCGGCACAGCTGAATGATTATGAAGAGTTAAAGCGGTTGTGCTTGCAGATTAAACGCGATCGCAATCCTAGTGTAATTGTCTGGATTGGCACTTGTACCACCGAAATTATCAAAACAGATTTGGAAGGTTTGGCACCGAAGCTGGAATCTGAAATCGGTATTCCCATCGTTGTAGCGCGGGCAAATGGTCTAGATTACGCCTTCACTCAAGGGGAAGACACTGTGTTAGCAGCAATGGCTAATCGTTGTCCTGATAAGGCTCCGGTGGCGGAAACAGAGAAAAGTGAACGCAATGCGATCGCTAAATTACTCAACTTTGGTAAGAAGAAAGAAGATGTCGCCCAAGATGAGTCTGAGTACGTGGATCACCCACCACTGGTTCTCTTTGGCTCCCTTCCCGACCCCGTAGTTACTCAGTTAACCTTGGAACTGAAAAAACAAGGTATCAAAGTTTCCGGCTGGCTACCCGCGAAGCGCTTCACTGAACTGCCAGTATTAGAAGAAGGGTATTATGTCGCTGGTGTCAACCCCTTCCTCAGCCGCACAGCTACCACCTTAATGCGTCGCCGCAAGTGTAAACTCATTGGCGCACCCTTCCCCATTGGCCCCGATGGCACCCGCGCTTGGATTGAGAAAATCTGCTCGGTGTTTGGTATTACTCCCAAGGGTTTGGATGAACGGGAAGCCCAAATTTGGGCAGGCGTGGAAGATTATGTGAAACTGATTCGCGGTAAGTCTGTATTCTTCATGGGTGATAACTTGCTGGAAGTTTCCCAAGCAAGATTCTTAATCCGCTGTGGGATGACAGTTCACGAAATCGGCATTCCCTACATGGATAAGCGCTATCAAGCTGCTGAGTTGGCACTGTTGGAGAAAACTTGCCAGGAAATGAATTCACCCCTGCCAAGGATTGTGGAGAAGCCGGATAATTACAATCAACTTCAGCGGATTTATGCGTTGAAACCAGATTTGGTAATTACTGGTATGGCTCACGCTAATCCGTTGGAAGCACGCGGTATTAATACTAAGTGGTCTGTGGAGTTCACTTTTGCTCAAATTCACGGCTTTACGAATGCGCGTGACATGTTAGAGTTGGTGACTCGTCCGTTGCGTCGAAATAATAATTTGAAAGATTTGGGTTGGGATAAGTTGGTGAGAGAAGAAGCGAAGATTTAAATTTGGGTTTTAATCGAGCAAAACTTTAACACTATATGAGTAGGGCGAACACAAAAGGTTCGCCTTTTTTAACTAACCGCCTTTCCTTCGGAACGCTACGCGAACGCGTAGCGTCTCCTAGAGAAGACGCCAAGTACGCCAAGGAAGAAAGAGAACTTAATTCAGATGCAAGGCTGTAAATCTAAAGGTTTGGATGGAATGATATACATCAATTCTGCACTGTCTGGTTTAATTTCTGTGGATGGAGTTAATTTAAGCCAGTCATGAAAGCTGATTCCTAATTGGGATATTCCTTGTACTTCTGTTTGGTAAGATTGAAAACGAAGGTTGGTTTCAATCATAGATTCCATTACTTCAAATACTTGGGGAAGACGTTTGTAAGCCTCTTGTTTCAAATCATCCTGACTTGGTCCAAACCAACCAGCTTCAACCTCAACGTGAGTTAAAATTGCTGCTGGTATTGAGTCTAACCATTTTTGAGGATCTTTAGCTATCTTAAACAAATTTTTACGTTGAAGCTCAAATACAGCATTTTCATCCATAGCTGGATCGAGCCATTGGTAAATTCGGGTTAGTCTTCGCAAATCAATCTGACCTTTTAACTGAGGATCTAAGTATGCTGCGGGGTTAGAGGTTAGCAGAATATTAACATATTTCTGTATACGAGAATTGATAACTCTCGAACCTTCTTGGAAGCGGCGAAGTGCTGTATCGTGTTCTTCTAATTCTAAATAGCAACGTGCTTCAGCTAGGTAGGCTAAAGATAAAGTCAGCAGATATTCATCAGCAATTTGGCTTTTTTGATCAATTTCGATATCAGTGTATTCAGTATAAATATGCTCTGCTTCTAAAAAGCGGTTAATAGCTTGTAGTGCGCTGCTTCTACGATTTTCAGTTTTGGTCATTGTAAAGGCATTAGTTGCTAATTCGATTGCAGCACGAAAATTAGCATAAAAACTAAGGTCGATTTTACGGTTAATGTTATTTAACAGCTTTTGCGCTTGTTGTAAGCGTTGTTCTAATTCCTTAAGCCGTTGTGCTATTACAACAAAGCCTATAACTGAAACACCCAGGTTAAGTATACTGACTGCACTAGTTACCTGCAAAATTCCTTGAGTGAGTTGTACACTTTGCCCAAGCTTACCTAACTGATTTTCAATCCCACCCAAACGCTGGTTAACATCGGCTAATCCTTTTCCTGTTGCAGCCGCATTAGCCCCTGAAGCAACAAGATTTGCACTTGAGAAAAAAAGGTTGAATAAATTGTTAGGAGTATCAGTTGGCGTTGGCACTTGGGAATTATTTGATCCCTGCTCCCGTAACCAAGTAACGACTTGTTTTGTCCCTACATCTCTAATTACACCCCCAACTCGTTCAAAAGTTCCATCTGTTAGTCCTTTGGCAATCCAATCAGCAAGCATAAAGGTTACTGTAACTGGTAAACTCACAATTTTCTCCTAAAAAACTTCATCAGCGCGATGTCTGGTAGCCAGTCGCTTCGATTCTGCACAGCAAATATCCGCGCTTTACTCAGTATTCCCAAATTGAGTTGTAGTTTGTGTAATAGTGATGTCTACGACGGGCTACGCCTACGCTCTTTTTAACCAGAAAATGCAGAGCGATCGCAGATACAATCATAAGTAAAAGGCAAGCTGGTAGAAAATGCCTGAAATTCTCACCAAAATCTATGAATAAAACACCCTCTGGTGATGAAAGTCAGCAAATGCTGAAGTGGCTGAACCAGAATCGCCAAATGTTATTAGATTTATATAAAAATCAATATATTGCTTACAATGCTAATGGCTTAATCGCTCATAGTGAAAACTTGCGTGAAGTTCTAGAATTGGCAGAAGTGTCAAAGCAGATATTTTCAATTTACTTAGTTCCGCGTCGCACTGCTTCTATCCAAATTCTACCAATTCGCTTTCGTACAGTTTCTCGGCATGACTGGCAACAAAATTATTATGTAAAACTTAAGCATAGAGATATAGAAATGTCTACAACGATATTAGTAGACTCTGGTGCTGAATTAAGTTTAATTTCCTTCAAAGTCGGTCAAGATTTAGGCTATACTTTGGCTGATGCAGAATCTAAATTATTAGCAGAAACCATCGGCGGAAGAGTTGAGTATGTTTTACGTAATGTTGAAATGACAATTGATGAACACAGTTTTATTGCTGCTGTGGCATGGTTACAAACCAATACAGGTGGAGAGAAATTACTTCTAGGAAGAGAAGTTGTATTTGATAAGTTTAATATTGAGTTTAGGCAAGCTGATGAACAAATTATTTTTACATGGCGTGGAAATAACTAATCAGTTAACCACAGACACTTCTCACAACTTGCAGAAATTTGCGTAAAACAGGCGTCATATCTTCTTCTCGCCACACTATAGCCGTTTCTACTAATGGTGTTTTCTCCTCTACAGCGCGATAAACTACACCAGCCCTTTGAAGATTTTGCAATGAAGATGGGGCGATCGCAATCCCCATTCCCGCTGACACCAATCCAATAATTGTCTGCATCTGAATCGCTTCTTGAGTCACTTTGGGGCTGAAATTTCCTTGCTGGCAAAGGCTCACAATTTGATCGTAAAGTCCAAAGCCCAGGTGGCGAGGGAACATGATAAAGTTTTCGTTTATTAGCGATCGCACTGAAATCTTTTCTTGTTCAGCTAAAGGATGAGTTTCCAACATAGCCACAATTAAAGCTTCTTGCTGAATGCACTCTTGATTGAGTGTGTTGTCTTCTAAGGGTGGATGGGCAAAGCCTACATGAATGCGGCGTTCCTGTAGCGCTTGCTCTTGCTGAGTTGTGGTTAATTCCTGCAATACCAACTCTACTTCTGGAAACCGTTCTCGGAACCGCCGCAAAATCACAGGAAGCAAATCATAAGTTACCAAACTGGTAAATCCGATTCGTAGTTGTCCCTTCTCACCTCTTCCCGTCCGTTGAGTCAACTCAATTGCTTTTTCCAGTTGAGCCAAAAGTTGATAAGCTTCTTGCAAAAAAACTTGCCCTGCTTCTGTTAGTTGCACCTGTCGCTTGGTTTTGCGCTGAAACAGTTCTACCCCCAATTGCGCCTCTAGTTGCTGAATTTGCTGGCTTAAGGGCGGTTGAGCGATGTGCAATCGCTCGGCAGCTCTACTGAAGTGCAATTCCTCAGCTACAGCAATAAAGTAGCGCAGATGTCGCAATTCCATTTTTTTGATATTTTATAAGTTTCAATTTTATTTAAATATATATTGGACATCTGAAAACTACCTACGTATGATACTCATATAAATATCGCAGGAAGTTAGAGTGATGCAGGAAAAGTATACTCCAGGCTATTCGAGCAATGCGACGAATTTCATGGCAAAACGCAGCTTAGATACTCATGGTGCATTTTTCAAGCCTTATTTACGTCCAGGGATGAAATTGTTAGATTGTGGCTGTGGCCCTGGTGCGATCGCTTTAGGTTTAGCAAAAGCGATCGCCCCTGGTACGCTTACAGGTATTGACACAGAAGCGTCTCAAATTCGGATAGCTGCTGAGAGTGCTTTCACGCAAGGTGTCAGTAATGCTAATTTTCTGGAGGGGAATATTTATGCTTTACCCTTCCCAGATAACTCATTTGATACAATCTTCTCCCATGCGTTGTTTGAACACCTCCAAGAACCAGCGCAGGCGTTACGGGAACTGTGGCGAGTTTTGAAACCGGGGGGAATTGTTGGGCTTCGTAGTCCTGACTGGGGCGGGTTTTTGATTGCGCCGTCTACACCAGAACTGGAAAAAGCATTTTCTTATTACAAGTGGCTCCAGCAGCAAAATTCTGGTAATCCTTACGTAGGTAGAGAGTTACGCGCCCTGCTGCGCCAAAGTGGGTTTACTAATATCAAAGCTTCGGCTTCTTATCAATGTTATGAGCCGCTGAGTGAGGCTACAGAATATTTGGCGCTGCTAATTGAGGCTTCTGCAAAGGTCGATCAAGCTGTCGAGGAGGGGTGGACTGATGAGCGATGCCTGCGGCGGGCTACGCCTACGCTGACAGCGATGAGCTATGCTTTGCGAGAATGGAGTCAGCACCCAGATGGATTTTTTGCTCAATCTTGGTATGAAGTTGTGGGACAAAAGGTTTATTGATTACAAGGTGGTTTCATGAAGAAATTTGTAATTGGCAGTTTGTTAGCACTTTTGATTCCTGTGGGATACACACTAGCTCAAGCCGTACCATCCAGACAACTAGTTAAACCTGTAACTACTCCTAAACCAACTACTATTAAGCTGAGAGACAACAGTACGTTGACTGCTGACAAATTGATTCCACAAGCTAAAATTCTTGCCAGGGTCAACAAAAAAGCTGTGATTAAATCCATCAAACTTGTGCATTTTGGCGAACATTTAGCCACCTCTAAAAAAGTGGTTGGTGTAGAGTCCCAAAATCCAGAGATATCCAGCAATCGATTAGTGTACTAATTGATTACGGAATTAACAGATTTTACAATTCCCCGCGCCGGTCACTTTGATCGCGCTACCATTACAACGATTATCGACGCTGAGACGGGAGAGGCTTTGAGTAGTGATATTTATGCTCCTGCGGGCGCGTTTCAATCTAACCATGACGCCTTACCACCTCGTGAGCAATGGAAAAACGAGTAAGGGGTATTAGTAGCATTGGATGCAATACGGTTCAGTTAAGGCTAAAAAGCTGATTAGTGATGTGAAATTTTGGAGCTTCTACTCGTTTTCCAGTACCTCTGTGTTTTGGCTTTTTA
>NZ_JBALCP010000139.1:0-8478 GCF_036919675.1 Nostoc sp. | reverse complement strand
TCAGTTGCACTCGACTTAATAAATCCTCAACATTTAAGAAACTGGTTTGCTAATTGCTGTTACTGTACCTCATAACAGCCGGAAGTGCTGTATAGACAATAGTTTTTGATAGCTGATGTTCAGAGAGTTTTAATCAGTACTAATCATACTGTAGGTAGATTCCAAGTAAATGAGAAAATATTCAAAATAGAGTTAAGAATATTAATAGTTTTCGACTGTAGATGAATACACTGTGTCGCTGTTCCTGGAAATGGAAAAATGGTTTTTATGGAAAGTAAGCGCTTGTCCTTCGTTGCTGACTTTCCATCTGTACAACTCGATAAAAGCTTTCCTCAAACTTTAGTCCAAATACCGCCATCAGTGTATTGTGAAGTTTGTGTAATTGTTCCAGTTCGCAATGAAGCTCAGACGTTGGCAGCAACCCTTACTGCCCTGATACATCAAGTTGATCTAGAAGGACAGCTTTTAGATCCCAGACGCTACGAAATAATTTTGTTAGCAAATAATTGTAGCGATGATTCAGCAGCTATAGCCCGCAGTTTCGCTCAACAACATCCAGATATAGCACTGCATGTAGTTGAAAAAACTCTGCCTGCTGCAGAAGCCTACATTGGTCGAGTGCGTCAGATTTTGATGAATGAAGCATACCACCGTTTGTGTAGTTTAGGACGCACAAGGGGGGTAATTGCTTCAACTGATGGAGACTCGCAAGTAAGCCCAACTTGGATTGCTGCCAACCTGTACGAAATTAACTGTGGTGCTGATGCTGTAGGTGGGCGAATTCTCACCGATCGCACTGATCGCTCTAATCTAGACCCCTACACCAGAGCTTGCTATCTGCGCGATGTCGGCTACCGTTACTTAATTGCAGAATTAGAAACTTACCTCGACCCCGACCCTTATGACAGCTTTCCTCGGCACTATTATCATAATGGGGCAAGTCTAGCCGTGACGGCAGAAATGTATGCACTGGCAGGAGGCTTACCACCTGTGCGGACTCCCGAAGATGTAGCGTTTTATCGGGCTTTAGTGCGAGTGAATGCTCGTTTTCGCCACAGTTCGCTAGTGCGGGTAGTAACTTCGGCAAGACAAATTGGACGCACTAGCATTGGTATGGCGAATCAGTTGAGTAAGTGGGCAGAAATGGGACGGCAACAGCAATCATTTTTAGTAGAGTCAGCGGCGGCTATCGAAACTCGTTATGTTGCACGTCGCCAATTACGAGTGATGTGGTTGGGCGCTCTCAACGGCTATCAGCCAAGTCATCCCAGTGTCGCGTCTTTGGCACAGATGCTGGGAGTTTCAGCCCAATGGCTTGTCCAGAAATTAACGCAACCTTATACCTTTGGTGAGTTGTTTGAACTAATCGAAGAACGCCAGCAGAAAGAAGGAATTTGGGCTTTGCGCTGGAAATTTGTGGAAATTGAACAAGCAATTGGGGATTTGCGCTTGCGTCTTGAGAGTTTACGTCAGTAATTACTAAGGGGAAGCATTACCCTACTCTAGGGTAACGCTTCCAAAGCAGTTTCTTCTAAAAGGTAAAGCTAAACACCAAAAAATAAAGCAGGTTTAAGTTCTCAGACTCGCTCGAATAAATCAAGTCGATATTCTTCTTCCCGTTGACCTTTTAAATGCCGCAGTTTATTCGGGGCTAACTCAAAAAACGAGTTATGAACTTCATCCCCACTCAACGGATAATCACGGGCATAGAGTGTCCAATGAACTAAAAGTAGATGCCCTCCAAGTTCCAGGTGTTCTAAAATGCACTGTTGGGATTTTTTCAGGTCTTCCCAGCTCCAGTAATAGCCAACTTCCGAGACTAGGGTCAAATCAAACATCTCATCAGGATATTGCTCTGGGACACGCATAATCTGGAACTTGACATTGGAGAGATGGTGACAGCGCTCTTTTGCTCTATTCTGCGCTAGTTTTGACACATCAACCGAGAGCAGTGAGTCACAACGCTCTTGTAGCTTCTGGGTTAAAACACCAATGGAACCGCCGATTTCAAAGGCAGACCGATAGCGCTCTTTGGGTAAAGCTGCGATCGTGGCAGCATATTTGTTAGCTTCGTATTCCCTCGTTTCAAACTTCCACGGGTCGGGGTCTTCGCTGTAAAGTTTATCGAAGTAGCTTGGTGGTAAGGAGTTGGATTGTAACGGGTTCATTGGATTTCCTCTAAATAAACTTCCCAAGGACGAGTAAAGTTAGCTAACATTTCGGCACTCAGGCGAAAGCCTTGTGGGTCATCGTCAATTAAGTTTGTAATTTGGGAACGATAAGCAGCGATCGCTTGCTGTTTCACCTCCACTACCGTGCTAATATCCAACCGCCAGGTTGTCACCTCAAGAGATGCTGGCAGACTTCCCCGTTGCTCTGAGTCCCAATCCCAAATAGGATACTCAATCAATCGGGGGGATAAATACAAATCATGCAGTGCTGCTTTGATTAACTTCCACGTCGCTCGGTGGTCTGCGTGAGGGTCATATCGCCACGGTAAAAAGATAATTTGTGGGGCGATTTCTGTGATGTAAGCACGACAACTAGCCACTGCACTTTGATACTGTGTTGGAATTGACCCATCCTGCATTCTACAGAAGGTGACAGCATTAGCCTCTACACCCAGCAATTTCATTGCTAATAGTGTTTCCGCTTCCCGCAGAGCTAGGAGTCTTTCTGCGGGATATTTTAGAGAACGAGGGTGTGAAAGAGTACCATCACTGATGACTAAAACTTGCACATCACAATTTAAAGACCGTAACAGAGCGATCGCACCCCCACAACCTAACGTTTCATCATCAGGATGGGGTGCGACGATTAGTGCCGAACTACAAGCGATCTCGTTAACTGAACGCCAAGGCAAAAGACTAGGATTGCTTAGTGGTAATCCAATCATGCCGAATTTATTCATGATTCCAAAGCAGATAAGCTGGATTACTTTCATGCAATACATACTGCCCGACATTTGCCAAGGCCGCATCAAAAGCAGGTTGACGCAGATATAGAGTCAAATCTCGGATAATGCGTTCCATCGGATTTGGTGGTAGTAAGCCACGAGTCCCAACACAACGTTCGCACAAATTCATTACATCAATGCAAATTTGTTCAATTGCTGTCCTCACCATGTTTGCATAGGCAACGAGTTGGTCTGCTTGCGGGTGGGGAACTGTGGGATCGCCACCAAACATAGGCGCATACGCTGCTACCTGATCCGCAGCCCCCCGTAGCCAGAGATTACCACTTTCAATGGCGATCGCCATTCTGCCAAGCCGTTCTTTTTGATATGGATCATTTGTATATTCCAACTTCTGAAGATACTGGCGAGTCAGGTTAAACAGTGCTTCTGCCCCACCTAGTTGCACAGCAGCAAACCGAATTACCCCAGCAGACAACCAGGGCTGTCGATGGTAATCTCCTGGTTGGCCGATTAAAGCGCTCTGATCCAACTCTACACCGCTAAAATCCACTTTGTAACTAGCAGTAGCTCGCATCCCAGAAGGTTGCCACCAACTTGGATCACTAACTGTCGTAACTTGCTCCATCGGCACAATGCATATTTGCCAACCGCCGTCTGGCAATACTCCATTAACGAAAGGACGTTCAACATAGCCTGCACCAGTACAAAACGTTTTAGAACCTTCCAGGCGATAACGTCCATTCTCAAAAGGAATTACCTTGACACCATCAGAGGCTTCGGCATTCCAAACGCCAAATATTTTGTGACGCTCACGGGCGTCACGGGCGTAGCTTGTGATTTGTTCTACAGTACCAAAAGTCTGAATCAGTTGCAGGGCGTTGATATGTCCTTCATAAATTCGACCAACTGCCAGATTGCCATGCCCCATCTGCTTTAATAGTATTAAAAACTCGTAGGTGACATTAGCATTAATTCCTGCACCCCATCCGCCTAATTCTTTCGCCAATGGTGCAGCCAACAGCCCAGCCTTAGCAATCAGATCAAACTCATGCTTGGGAAAAGCACCATTATAATCTATTGCAGTTGCATTGTTTGCACAATAATCAGCAATTTTTGTGGCACGTTTTAGATCCACAGCAATGTTGGAATCATGCCATTTTGGGATGACGACATTCTTTGATAATTGGATACTAATAGCCGACTCCTTTCTGTAATATTTTTTTATATCTTATTGATAATAATGAATTAAGTCGGTCAATACCTCTATCTTTTGTGTGATTCTATACTCCATAAAAAGCGAGAAAATTACCAGTAAGAGTTCTGGTGTAATTGTTTTCTACCGATTTTGTGATTAAATTATACAAAATATCTGGTTGTGATGGCGTGAGATAGCGTATTAACGTAAGTTCGACGGTGATCGGAAGCCAGAAATCTCATCCTGATAAATTTTTGGTGCAGTAATGCCAAAGATTTAGTCTATGATTTAAGGTTTACTGTTTTTTTGAGATTTACCCAGGCAAAAATATGCCAGTTAATTTAATTATTTTAGTTGCGGCAGTGATTGTCGCTTTTTTAATTTTCAAGGCATTGCTGAATTTATTGAAAACGTTCCTCAGTACAGCGATCGCAATTTTTATCATCGTGGTTATCTTGAATATTTTAGGATTTACTCCACAAGACTTGATGCACGAAATTGTTAACTTACCTCAAATTATTAAACATTTGAGCAGCGGGAACAAGTAATGTAAAATGCGATTGCTGCACTTACTTAAATCTTACATTGCCTCAAGTTTTACCCGTGTGTCGCTCTCTATTTTACACAAGTTTCAACAGGATCGTTCTCACTCTCCTTGGAGAAATAGTAGATGTGGCGAAAATGATCTTATTCTGGCGTATGCGATCGCCTATTTGCTTAAAATCATTCGCCAGCAAAAGGACTGTATGCTGCTGCGCCTCATTTAGGGTGAGTAACTAAGAAGAGGAAATGAAAATCCAGTTCTTGAATAAAAGCGTCAATTGCCTTTGCTGCTGCTTACCGCCTGCCTATTTTCAGTTTGCCAAGGATGCTTGAGCGGATGGCTTAATAATCTTGCTGTGATTGGAGTAATCGCTTGGAGGGAATGTCTGCTGTTGCTTACAGTCTTGTAGACAACCGGAAATAACAGAAGCTTGTATCCTGTAAATAGACTGTTGAGGCTGCTATTAAAGTAAAGTACAATAACATGGCTTCTTGTGATGAATTTTTCTGCCATCGGAGCGTGCGTCCTCTCGATATGCTCTTTGGTATAGTTACTTCTATCCTGCTGCACTCTATTTTATTAATAGGGAGCAAATATTGGCACAGAGCTTTGATGCGTGAGCCAAACCAAGAAATTACCCAAGAGATTCCAATCGAGGTAGTTGAAGTTCCTCCTAATAAAACAGAGATACCTCCTCAAACCTCACTCCGAGCTACCAAAGATTCTGTTGCCGGTGGTAAAGCTTTGCCTGAAAGACCTGTTTCTGCAATGAAGTCAGCTAATCCCACAGGACATAAAGCCTCTAGCGAGAGTTCTTTTGACTTAACACCCTCATCTCCAGCAGAGGTATTTCAGCCAGAACGGCAGCAGCAAAAAACGGCATCACCAAATCTATCTCGTCAACAACTGCAACTCAAATCTCGAAAAACGGCGTCAGCAACTACAACCACAGCACAAGTGCCTAATTTCAAGAGAATTGTAGTAGCACCAACAACTACACCATCACCAGCCCCACTAGAAAAAACAGCGCCTTTGACAACACCTTTGGTGTCTAACCCAAAGCAAACAGTGTCAGCACCTACAACCACAGTAAAAGTGCCTAATTTCAAGAGAATTGTAGTAGCACCAACAACTACACCATCACCAGCCCCACTAGAAAAAACAGCACTTTTGACAACACCTTTGGTGTCCAACCCAAAGCAAACAGTGTCAGCACCTACGACCACAGTAAAAGTGCCTAATTTCAAGAAAATTGCAGTAGCACCAACAACTACACTATCACCAGCCCCACTGAAAAAAACAGCACTTTTGACAACACCTTTGGTGTCCAACCCAAAGCAAACAGTGTCAGCACCTACAACCACAGTAAAAATGCCTAATTTCAAGAAAATTGCAGTAGCACCAATGGCTACACGATTACCAGCCCCACTGGGAAAAACAGCACTTGAAAGAGCTACGATATTACCTGTACCCAGCAACCCTAAGAACTTAGGACAGTCGAGAACTAGATTAAATGGGCGAACATCCTCCCAAGCTCGATCATCTCCAAAAACAGGTGCAGCAAGTTTGTTGGGTGGCACTCTGAGTGTATCTAGTCGGAATTATCGCAGTGATGATCTGGCAGCCCTGCCTAATTCCAACCGTGATCACCAAGCGACTTCTGGTATTGATGCCCGTAATCAAGATATAGACCTCACCCTTTACTTAAAGAAACTACAGCAACGCGTTCAGCAGGAGTGGCTACCAGGACTGAGCGATTCTAACCGACGAACAGTACTTAACTTCACTATTAACCGTTCAGGTCAAGTTAGCAATCTCAACATTGCACAAACCTCTGGATTTAGTGTGACTGATGAAGTAGCACTCAATGCTATACAGCGATCTGCACCTTTTGCACCTTTGCCCACAGGATATTCCAAGAACTACATTAATATTGAATTTACATTTGATATCAATGTTTATGGTCAGCTAAATTTATGGAGAGATGGTGGCTAACAGCAGGCAAACAGATTGCTGGCTGGTGATCACACAAGAGTTGTCGGGTAGTCCGTAATATTACTAGAAAAAATGTCTAAAATTACAAGATGCAAGAATGAGCCTTTACGTCATCCTGTAGTGCGATCGCGAATTCCCAAGTGTGAATTTGCTTAGACTAGCAGAAAATATGAGAAAAAGGGCGTGAAATATCAAAATCTTTTAAGGCAAGAACAATGCTTGCCCACCCCCAAGAGTTTGGCAGAATTTTAAGACATTTACATCAGCAGGGACAGAAGATGGTTATCAGCTTTTGTAATGATGAAAAATAATCTGTTATTTGACAAGTAGGAAGAGAATAGGTAAAGCTTACGATTTTTCCTTGTACCTGCAACAAAGCCACGTTCTGGCAAAACACTGCTAATTATCAGATTTAATACCTGATCAAAAAGTTTTGTAACAATTGTGGCTGCTTTGTGTAAAAGTCAGGATTAATACATGAGATATAGTACGATTCGTAACTTGGTAGCTTCTGATTTGAGATCTTTTATGACTAATGACCGAAGAAAACAACTAGACGTACAACTTAAAGAATTAGCATCGCAGCCCAACAATACACACACCTAGCTAAGGGAAAGCGAATAACTTTAACACGTCTGATTAATGCTATTTGGCAATCAGGTAGGCTTGTTCGTCCTTGTAAAGGTCAATTTCAACTACTTTATGAGGATATTTATGATGAGGCAGTACAAAATTTATTTTTCTACCTTTGTCAAGAGAAAAATATTAATAGGTATGATCCAGAACGCGGCGAAGTCATGACTTGGGTAAATATGCTATTAACTAAACGTTTTTTTCCAGAGGCTATCTCGAAAGTGATTGGGAAAGAAAATGAAATAAATCTCGATAACCCTCACTTGGAAAATATTCCGTCATCTCAACCTATGTCTTTATTTGAATAAGTAAGAGAATGTATAGATTCCGACCCAGAGTTAATTTTTTGCAAGGAACATATAAAAGGTCATCCAGAGGCAAATTTTCAAGCTATAGCTAAAAGAAGATGTTCTGGCATTTCCTGGAAAGATATTTCAGCAGAATGGGGTATTGGAATCACATCTTTACATAATTTTATCAACGTTGTTTGAAAAAATTTGCTGATAAATTCCAAGAATATTTATATATTTAATGTTTAATACAATCTAATTAGCTAGGCAATAAATATGAGAGAAACCATAGACGTTTTAACATTTTCAGCCCCGATACCTGTAGATGGAAGGCATTGAGCAGAAGAGTTGCGTAGACGACAAGCCACGCAAAAAAAAGGTAACCAAGTTTATCTCAATACTTTATCTGTGTCTTTCGTAAACTCTTATCTACGATACATGGGATTTGAGACAGACTTAGAAAAAAGTAACAGTTGGAATGTTATACAACAAACATTAATGGATGTAGATGTAGCTGATTTGTCCCTAAAAAACTTGGGCTTGTTAGAATGTCGCTCAGTATTGGAGGATGCACAATTTGTTTACGTGCCGCCTGAAGTACAATCAAATCGAATTGGTTATGTAGCTGTGCAGATTAGTAAATCATTTAGAGAAGCGAAGTTACTGGGATTTGTCAAGCACGTACAAACTGATTTTTTACCTATTAATCAACTACAACCTTTAGATTAATTCTTGGAGTATTTAGAAGAAATTTCGCAATTTCAACTTGATGAAGCATCTGATAATTCGCTTAAGTTCAATCATAATTTGTAACTTCTCAATAACCGCTGCAAAAATGAGCAAATAATTCTTGCTTAGGTGAGAATAGCTACTTCTATAGGGATTGAAAATACTTGATTGTTGA
>NZ_JBALCP010000138.1:0-5996 GCF_036919675.1 Nostoc sp. | reverse complement strand
CTTTATACTCTGCACAATATTCATCTACGATCGCTTCCAGCGGGCGGTTACGCCATCGCAACTGTTGGGTGGGCATCTCTTGCCAAATGTTTCAGGATTTGTAATTCTACATCCATTACCCTACTTACCTTCCAGAGTTTTCTCTTTTGATTCTTTTATTCAGAATACTCGGAAAGTGACAGAAGAGGGATAGTCAAGAGTTAGTAATTAAAGAGTTATTCTCTCTTTGCCAGTTGTAACATCAGGGCAAACGCATCATGTCAATAAAAGAGCCGTATTCTCAATAGGCTAAAAATAGTCGCATTAATTCCTACTTATTGACACAAGTTTAGCGATCGCTCTGAGTCTTGGAAACTAAACCAAACCAGAAATGCTGATTTTGTCGTTAGTTCTTAACCTTGGTTGCGATCAAGAGTAATTTAGATGCGTTTGCCCTGATGATCCGCCCAGTTTTGCTGACCTTGATCAACGGTAGGAGCGATCGCGTCACCAGAAAAGGACTATCAAGATTGATTGCACAAACCTCGCGCCATTCAGTATACGAGATATCCTCGAAAGGTGTGACTGGAAATTTACCTGCGTTGTTGATCAGAATATCGACTGCACCCCACGTTTGCTGTACCTAAGCTGAGAGATTGTTGCAGTTTGACTTACTGCTTACGTCTGCCTCAATCGCCAGCAACGCATCTGGCGAGCCGAGATCAAGTACCAATTGGTTAAGCGCTTCCGTTCTGTTATCGACCGCACAGACCTTCGCTCCCTCCGACAGAAAGCGACGCGTGATGGCGCTCCCAATTCCTCCAGCAGCACTAGTAACAACTACAAATTTGTACGAGAATCGCATCATTTGCTCCTTTAAAATTGTTTAGTAAGTTTCGTCCCAATTGGGCTGTGAGGCATCAATTACAGCTTCTTGTCAGCTTTTGGTGAAAACGAGTGCGATCGCACTTTTCATTCAAGGGGATTTCCAGGTTTCACAATATTCATGCATACTTCCGTCACAAAACCAGTCGGGTTGCGATCGCTTTCCCAATGCCTCGACTTGCCCCGGTAACAACTGCAATTTTTCCGTTTAATTTCATTTCACACCTGATTTTTTTTGAGTGAACAATCTTTTGTTTGACTCTAAATCACTACTTTATATACCGTTTGACCCAACAGCGGACGCGAAGAAGGTTGGTTATGCCCAGTCGTGATCGCGCAAATAGGATTCAAAGTCGGTCGGTTCAGGAAAATCGCGTTTCAACTGCGCCAAATCTGCTGCGTAACCGACGTTCTCGAACCAGCGATACATGATGGTAACTTCCTCTCCGGCTTGCTGCTCAAACGCTTCAAACGGAATTTGTTGGTATTCGACGTTTTTTCCGAAAACGCGGCTGAATGCAGCTGCGATTTCCGTCATTGTCATATCCACACTTGCGACTTCATGTTCGCGGTTCAAGAAATCTGCGGGGCGCTTGAAAACCTCAGCCACCATCTCCCCATAATCTTCTTCGGAAAGTTGCTGCAATTTCGTCTTGGGACTGAGCGGCTGGGAAAGCGTTCCGTTTTCAATCATCGGGCGCATCGCGTTGTAATTGTAAAAGAAGAAAACCGGACGCATAATCGTGTAGGATAACTTGATCGCTCGGATGTATTCTTCGACTTGAAACTTGCTGTCAAAATGCGGAATGCCAGTTTTGCGTTCTGCACTACCTACCGAACTGTAGACGAAATGCTGGATACTCGCCGCTTTCGCTGCGTCTGCGACCGCTTTACCCTGACAGATTTCAGTTTCTATTCCATCTTGGAAGTTCTGCACCGAAAAAACGCCATAGGCACCTTGCAGAGCGCCCTCAAGTGAAGCGCGATCGTTAAACTCTCCTACTACCAGTTCTGCCCCCGCTTGTTGGAGTGCTTGAGCAGCAGGCTTGTTTGGGTCGCGCACAAAGGCACGTACCTTGAAATTTCCGTGCTGCAAAAGATGACGTGCTACTGCGCCACCTTGATTACCCGTAGCTCCAGTGACTAAGATGATTCGTTCTAAGTTTATTTGCTGTGTCATGCTTGTTTTTTCGATACTGTTTGCGTATCAGAAATTTCATCTTGTCTAAACAGTACCTTATACCGAAAAATAGCGAAAGTAGTTAAAATTCAAAACAGTTATGCAAAAAATTCAAAGATGTGGTTGCCTCAATGGACAAGCTGAAAAGTCTGATGATTTTTATGCGCTCCGCTCAATATGGCAGCTTTTCCGAGGCAGCCCGACAGTTAGGCATGGCTCCGTCAGCCGTGAGTCGGGCTGTATTGCGCTTAGAAGATGAATTGGGGGTGCGCTTACTCCAGCGGACGACTCGCAGTTTGATGCTGACCGAAGATGGCAACTGATTTTATCAACGCTCTCAGCAAATTCTCAACGATTTGGAAGAAGCCGAACTCGAAGTCAAACAATCGCAATCCACGCCAATCGGAACATTACGACTCGATCTGAGCTTTGTGTTTGGCAAGATGCATATCGCCCAGCCTCTGCTGCAATTTGCCGCACAATATCCTCAGCTCAATCTGAATGTTTCTTTTAACGATCGCCTGATCGATCTGATTGAGGAAGGCGTTGATGCGACTGTGCGGATTGGAATCAGCAGCGATAGCAGTTTAATTATGCACCACCTGGCAACTGCACACTACATCACTTGTGCCTCGCCGCAGTATCTCGTCCAGTATGGTATGCCCACAAGACCCACAGAACTATTGCAGCATCGCTGTGTCAACTTTATCTATCCACAGACTCGACGAGAAGCTAACTGGAAGTTTGAACAAGATGGAAAATCGATTGACCCTGACGTTGACAGTTATCTGAGATTCGATAATTCAGAAGTTATTTTAGAGGCAGTAATTCAAGGAGCCGGTGTGGTGCAATTGCCCAAATTTGTTGCAGCAAAGGCGATCGCCCGTGGAGACCTCCAACCAATTCTCCAAGCCTACGCGACCCAAGTCGGATTACCGATCGCAGTATTGTATCCGCAAAAACGCTATCTCTCGGCTAAAGTTCGCGTTTTTGTCGAGTTTATGAGAGAATTGGCGGCTGCTTTAAAGCGAGATGATATTATAGATTGAAAGGGCGTTGTTGCACGAACAGGACAAATGGAAAATTATACCTATTAACTGTTCTCTCTCTACTCTTAGTAAAGTTTTGCATAAAAACGTAGCGTTTTTATGCAGGGGAACGCATTAACATTCTAAGGGAATACATTGGCATTGTATGGGGACGCATTAACAAAGCAAGCCAACACATTAACAATCTAAGCTAACGCATTAACAAAGCAAGCTAACACATTAACAATCTAAGCCGACACATTAACAATGTAAGCCAACGCATTAACAATGTAAGCCAACGCATTAACAATGTAAGCCGACGCATTGGTATTGCATAATATTGCTAAATTTAATATGAAATGCTGTACTGAGCTATGTGGAATAAGTACTACATTTTAAGTTATTGAACAGTGAAGGGATGGGTCAGGCAATTGCCCTTCATCCAGTCTCAGAACGAGGAAGAGGAACAAAGCTGCCTTGGCTTATACCGAAGATTCTCAGTGGCGCAATCGCGCCGAATTTTTCAGCGGACGAGAAAAAATCAAGGTTTTCTTAAAACGAAAGTGGGCAAAAGAATTAGACTACCGTTTGAAAAAGGAATTGTGGAGCTTTACACAAAATCGAATTTCTGTTTGCTTTGAGTATGAATGGCATGATGAACAACGTTATTGGTATCGTGCCTATGGTAATGAACAATGGGAGTTTGCAGAAAATGGATTAATGCAAAGGCGTGAAGCTAGCATTAATGATCTGCCCATTCAAGAGTTTGAACGGAAGTTTCAATGGGAGCGAACATCCTAAACATTGCAATTTCCAAAAAAAGGCAGAGGGCAGCTATGCTAAAGGAAAGAAGCATTAATAAAAACTTTAGTTCTGGGCTTTGGGTTATTGCCCAGTTTAAAAAAGAAATTGTATCGATAGCGCAGCGTAAAGCCTGCGGCATGGCAACTCTTAGAGACGCTACACGTAACTTGCTTCCCCGCAGGGGTACGCTTAGAGCGAGTCATCTCCCAAAGGGAGACGCCAAGGGCGAACGAGCATCGCGTCAAGTACCCCAAGATATAAACCGTCCAAGATCAATTCCACATTTTTAAACGTGAATTTCCTTCAGCATAGCTGCCTTCTCCTGTGGGTGACGCTACGCGAACGTACTTCTGCCTTCTAAAAAACAGAGAAAGCGATCGCTACTCTCAGGGAATAAGATTATACCTTTGGGGGCGGTTAATTAAGAATCAGCTTCGGATAGTATCCAGTTCCTCTAAAAAAGAGTCATGATGCACTACCAGAGTGAGAATCCCACCAAGTAGCAGTGCTGCTGCCATTACAAGCAGCCCTCCGGTAAAACTATTAGTGGCATCCTTAATTAAGCCAATAAGGTAGGGAGCAACAAATCCTGCCAAATTGCCCACAGAGTTAATCAACGCTAAGGAGCCTGCTGCTGTACCGCTTAAAAAAGCAGTGGGTAAAGCCCAAAATGGTCCGAAAGCCCCCCAAATTCCCAGTGCTGCCAACGAAAGGGATGCTAGAGCAGTCATAGGCTCATGAAAGTAAGCACTCAGAACTAGACCAAATGCCCCAATAAAAGCTGGAATCGCAACATGAGCGCGGCGTTCTCTAGTTTGGTCTGAGTGGCTACCAACAAAGAGCATTCCGCTCGCACCTACTAGATAAGGAATAACTGACAGAAATCCCACCCACAGGTCACTTAATCCAGAAAAACCTTTAATAATTTGTGGTAGCCAGAAACTTATACCATAAAGACCAATTACTAGAGTGAAATAAATCAGGCTCAGTAACCAAACTTTAGGATTGACAAGAGCTTGGAGTAAAGTATAGCTGTTGTGGCGTTGTTTGTGTTCGGATTCTAGCTGCAATCTCTCGTGGAGCCAGAAACGCTCCTCTGGTTCCAACCATTCAGCTTGCTTTGGACGTTCGCATAGATAATTCAGCACCACAAAACCCATAATGATCGCGGGTAAACCCTCTACTATAAATAACCACTGCCAACCCGCTAATCCTGCAATTCCATGCAGAGTCAGCAGCAAACCAGAAAGAGGTCCTCCCACAACCCCAGTGATCGCAGTTGCCGTCATAAATAAAGCTACGGTTTTAGCACGTTGAATTGTTGGGAACCAATATGTGAGGTAAAGAATAATCCCAGGAAAAAACCCAGCTTCTGCAATTCCTAAGAAAAAACGCAATAAGTAAAAGCTTAAAGGGCTTTTTACAAACATCATTCCTGTGGCAATTACTCCCCAAGTTATGGCAATCCGGGCAATCCAAACCCTAGCACCAATTTTTTCTAAGATGAGGTTACTGGGAATTTCAAACAAAAAGTAGCCCAGGAAAAAGATTCCTGACCCGAAACCGTAAATTGTCGAACTAAAGCCCAAATCGTGATTTATCTGCAAGGCTGCAAACCCGACATTAACCCGATCCAAATAAGCAATGATATAAAGTACAAATAACAAGGGAATCAGCCGCCGAGTTACCTTGTCTAATACCTTTCGTTTGAACACTTCATCTGATATCATCTAAGTTGTCCGATTTAATTCAAGCGGTTGCTTTTGTTTCAAAGTCAAGCGATCGCATGTAGACCAGGGCGAGATTATCGTCTACGTTGATTCCTCTACTTCTAAACACACATTACAGCATCAGATTGTAATCGGTTCGTTACACTGAGTGCAACTATTACGTAACCCAGTCCAGAAAACAAAACTTAGATATCTGCGACAAGCTGCTAAGAGCGTCTACGCGGCGACAACCAAATATCTTCAAGCGTTGTTCTACCTGCCAACAGTAGGGGTAAAATTTGAGAACATCTTCTATGAACCTATCCGACTAATAATATTTTGTTAATCCAGATATGGATTGTAGCAAGGTCAATGAATGCGTCAAAGTAAACTTTTTGACGTTCCCATCTG
>NZ_JBALCP010000137.1:0-128970 GCF_036919675.1 Nostoc sp. | reverse complement strand
AATCGCACCAAAAGTGACTGCAAAATCACCTGAGATTGGTGAAACTGCAATCGCACCAAAAGTGACTGCAAAATCACCTGAGATTGGTGAAACTGCAATCGCACCAAAAGTGACTGCAAAATCACCTGAGATTGGTGAAACTGTGAGTATTTTCAGGAAAATTATTGACAATGAACAAACAGTAAAATCAGAATTTCCCACTGCGGTAACAAATCCTGAAATATCAACCTATGTTGATACCTCAGATAATCCAATCTCCCTGCAAGATGAGGTAAACACACCACCTAAAGTCGAGCAAAATACGATAAAAGAAAATTTGCCAGCACCTAAAGGTTATGCTACTGATGGTCAGGTGACAGACTCCCACGTTAATACCAGGGATGCACAGAAAAATTTACCTCTACTACATGACATCAACACTGGTGGGACACCGCAAGATATTATCCTTCCAAGTTTACAGACACCCGATCCCACAGAACCAGAACAAAAAACTTCTCCAGAGACTCCGACTAAAGTCGATTCTTTTCCAGACACTTCATTACAACTAAAAACCGCTGAGACTCATTCATCTCATGTATCTAATTCTTTAATTCCTTCTTCCTTGGGGTTGAATATTGGAAAACAGAAACTTTCAATCCTCAATTCTCCACAGCTTAATCCTCTTCAAAACGAGACAAGTCATGTAGGTGAACCTTCACCTCAATACTCATCGCCTCCCCTGATTTTCCGAAAAGCAAATCCTAATACTACTACTAATACACCTTCTCAATGGTCAAGTGTGGAAGATTTACTAAATGGAAATAATGATAAATTCACTAACTTTAATTTTAATGGTGTGGAATCTAACAACCAAAATTATGAATTTTCTGATGTTTCAGAATCGCCACAAGTTTTTGCTAAACGCCTTCCTGCACCTAGAAGTTTTGCTGAGGATGGAAAGGTCACTCCACCCGACACATCTAGAGACATAGAACCAATAACTGAGACGATAAAGAACACTTATTCGTCTTCTAAAGGAGATGCTAAAGATGATACGGATGATCTTGAAGCTCTAGCCCGTGAAATTTATAGCAGATTACGGCAACGGATAGAAATTGAGCGAGAGCGTCATGGCGGTCACTCAGGTCGATTACCTTGGTAAATTCCCATTCAATAATTAATTTTCGGAGAAATACTCAAATGCCAAGTCCAGCAATTATTGTTATTCAAAAGCTTCAACCGCAACTTGAGAAAGCCAAACTTCTAGCTTATAACAAGGAAGCACCAGATATTGAATTAATGTTTAATCCTACAGACATTAGTTTTGCTCGCACTGTTAGGTGGAAAAATGACGATGGTAATAGAGGAACTACTCTACTTCCCAAGATAAATTTTTCGGCAATTGAGCCTTACACTTTCATACTTAAACAGTTACTATATGATACTTATGAAACGAAAGAATCGGTGATGAAAAAGTATATAGACAACATTAAGAAAGGTGTAGAAGGTATTACTAAAATACCTGACAGTCGTCCACCTGTTTACATATTCACATGGAAAACAGAGTATTTTTATTGTGTAATCACGAGTCTAACTTACACTTTAAATATGTTTCTGAGTGATGGAACACCAGTAAGGGCACTGGTAGATATAGCCTTGCAAGAAGTAGATCAAAAAAACCTTCCTGGAGGAACTCAATCTCTATCTAAAGCCGAAGCTCGTGGGCGTCAGCCAAGTAATAGTCTAGGAAATACTGGGAAACAAAATTCACAAAACCAACCAAGTTCACAAAAGCGATCAAACTCACGAAAGAGATAAAAACTAATTTATTACTAGTTTGTTATTAAAGACTGCTCTAAACATTTCATAGTTGCAAAATAATAGTTATGCCTACTAAAGAAAGCCTTTATTTAAGTAATCTTCAAATTCAGATAGACGGAAAAGCCGCTTCTCCTGAATTAATGGAGGATGTGTTGCAAATGACAATAGAAGAAAGCCTTCATTTACCAGCGATGTTTACGCTAGTAATACATAATAGCTATAATCCTACATCTGACCAACCACAAAACCAGCCTTGGCGACATGAGCGGTTTTTTAAAATTGGGAAAAAAGTGACGTTGGGTTTTAGTTCGAGTACTACTCAAGATAAGAATTTTAAAGATGAGATAGAAAATGTACTGATTGAAGGCGAAATTACAGGGATGGAAGTTCACTTCAATGAAAAATCTGAAGCTGATATGATTGTTCAGGGCTATGATATTTCCCATCGTCTTCACAGAGGTCGTTATAATCGTTCTTTTTTGAACCAAACTGATGGCAAGATAGTCGAAACAATAGCTAAAGAAGTAGGGATAACAGTTGGCAATGTAGAGAAAACTACCGCAGTCAATGAGTATGTTTTCCAAGAAAACCAAACTAATATGGAGTTTTTGCGGGAAAGGGCAGCCCGCATTGGTTTTGAATTATTTGTTACAGATGGCAAAATAAATTTTTGTGCACCAAAACCAAAACCTCAAAAACCTTTACCACTAGAATGGCTGGTTGATATTAATAAATTTAGTACTCGCGTCACCAGTGCTGAACAAGTGAGTTCTGTGGAAGTACGTGCCTGGGACTATACCAAGAAACAATTGATTACCGGAACAGCTAACAAAGAGGAGCAACTAACTAAAACAGGTAATAATCAAGGAAGTAGTACTGGTACTGCATTTACCAATCTTAAGTCCTACAAAATGACTGTTGTAGATAAACCTGTTGCCACTAAAAAACAAGCAGATACTATGGCTCAGGCTCTGTGTGATGAACTGGGAGGAGAATTTGTTTATGCAGATGCCAAGGCAGAAGGTAATCCTGAGATTCGACCGGGGCGAATTATTAGTCTTAAGGGTATGGGCGATCGCTATAGTGGAGAGTATTATGTTACAGAAACCCGCCATTTCTACAGTAAGCGGGTTTATTACACTGATTTCAGCGTGCGGGGACTACGTTCTGGTGACTTATTCACAACTCTATCTACACAAAAACGCCTACTGCCATCTCAGACTTTATTAGTGGGAATTGTAACTGATAACAAAGACCCAGAGGGATGGGGTAGAGTGAAGGTTCAGTTTCCCACCCTCACAGAAGAGCATACAAGTGACTGGGCGAGAGTTGTAGCTTTGGGAGCAGGAATTAGCAGAGGTTTCGACTGTTTACCAGAGGTAAAGGATGAAGTCTTGGTAGGTTTTGAGCATGGCGATATTTACCGTCCCTACATAATTGGCGGAGTATGGAACGGGACGGATGCACCACCGGAAGACGTGGCTGACTCAGTTACGACAAAGGGTCTTGTAAGATTACGCACCTTTAAAACTCGTGTAGGACATATTCTACAGTTTGTCGAAGAGGATGAATCAGGTAATAAAAGCGGTAAAAGCGGTAAAGGTGGTAAAGGTGGTAAAGGTGGTAAAGGTGGTAAAGGTGGTAAAGGTGGTAACACTAGTAACACTAGTAAAAAAGGTATTCGCCTAGAAACTATAGAGGGTCATCAAATTTATCTCAATGATAGTGAAAAGTGTATAGTGATTCAAACCAAAGGTGGTCATACAATCAAAATGGACGACACACGTACGAGTAAATCTGTTTTAGTGCAATCAAGCGGCGGTCATGAAATTAATATGAACGATGTAAATAAAAATGTTTCTGTGACATCAAAAGGTTCTCTGTCATTAGACGCTTTTTCAACTATAGACATTCAAGCTAAGGGCATTATTACACTCAAAGGTTCGCTGATTAAACTTAATTAATTACTAATTTGTCATGATGCTCTCTACGAGATGCTGCTCGAACGAATACTCGCTAACGTAATTTGTAATTTTCGGCGAAACACCATAGTAAATTATATATTGTGGTTTTGAATTACGTAGCTTGCTTCTCGCCATTGGCGTAGCGTCTCGTAGAGAAGGCGAGTATTACCAATTACAAATTATTTTCATTAACTAACTGGTTTTAACTGACCATTACTTGCAACCAACAGCTAATATTCCAAAATACTTGGATTTGTGACCATTTCCTCACCAACGATAATGTTACTGAACTTGTTGCCTCTGGTCGTACCCGATGGAAAACTGAAAACGAGAATCATAACGTCCTAAAAACTAAGGGCTACAATATCGAACACAACTTCGGACATGCAAAACAACATTTAGCTTCGTTCTTGCTGACTTTAAATCTGTTGACTTTTTTGTTTCACACGGTCTTACACTTGGTTGACCTAACTTACCAACAGATTCGCTCACTTTTAGGTACTCGCAAACGCTTTTTTAATGATTTGCATACCTTAACTACCTACTTTGTTTTTGATTCGTGGTGGCATTTAATTTCTTTCATGCTCGATGAATTTGACCCCATTTGTCCAGCCAATTCCTCGAAGACAAGCCAAATTTAGAATTGCTGCTGATGAATGCTATGCTACGTAACTAGGAAATTGTATGTTAATTGGTGAAGGGAATAAACTATGGCTCTGCAAGTATGTTCTGGCGCAACGCTCAAATGTAGCTTTGGTGTAGCACCAAGTTCGTTGGTAGTTCTGCCAATCAACCGAGTATTGACTCGTACGCCAGATGCTAACATTTTGGATAACAAGCCATTGGTTAATATCATGCCTTTTGGTATGTGTTTATCTCTCGCAAATCCACAAGTTGCATCCGCTACCGCAGCCGCCGCCGGCGTGTTGACTCCCATGCCTTGTGTGCCTGTGATCCCTGCCCCGTGGATACCCGGTTCGCCTACTGTTCTGATTGGCAAAAGCCCAGCGCTGAATAATTTATCTAAATTAATGTGTGCGTGGGCGGGCGTGATTACGGTAATTAACCCCGGTCAAACAACCGTATTCATCCCTTGAAAATGCAGTTGGTAATTTCAACTTTGAGGAGTTTAGCATCGGGAGTCAAGAGTGGAAGGTGTTTGCCGAGTAACTTTAATGCTGCATAAAGTCAGATGTGATGTCTACAGCTTCTCTTCTAACTTGTATAGCGTATTATAAAACGGATATATTCATACTACACTTGCGACAAATCGTGGGTTAGCCCCTTTCCTATTCAATCTCGACCTTTGGCGAATAGGCTTAAACCTTCTATGCCGATATCTTTGAAGATATCCATATAACAGCTGTCTAAGTACCAGATATGGTTTATGGTGGGCAAAAAGACTATTTAGGGACAGGTTTGGCTTATCCACTGCATTTAAATGTGCAAGGTGGGATACAACTTAGCCGTGAAGATCAAAAAGTTAAAGAATCTATTTGGATTATCCTTCGCACTGGAGTAGGTGAGCGGCTTTATCGACCTACCTTTGGATCTCGCTTGTCAGAATTGGCGTTTGCAACCTTGAATAGCGAGACCCTACTGCGAATCCGTCTTTATGTCTTGGAAGCTTTAGAAGTTTGGGAACCGCGCATTATTATCGATGAAGTTATCGCCGATCCCGACCCTGTACGTGGCAGAGTGGATATCATCATCAATTATCGACTCAAAGACGGGCCCGATATTTATAGTTTTGTTTATCCTTATTATTTGGTTTCAGCTGGGGAGGAATCGTGAACTTTGACTTTTTACCGAAATTACCTTCTTCCAACTTAGACGATCGCGCCTTCGATGATTTGGTGGAAGAATGTATTATGCGTATTCCTCGCTACTGTCCAGAATGGACAGACCATAACCTGAGTGATCCAGGGATTACGCTAATTGAGTTATTTGCTTGGTTAACTGACCAGATGTTGCTCAGATTTAACCAAGTACCTCGAAAAAATTATGTAGCTTTTTTAGAATTACTAGGTATTCGTCTCCAGCCTGCCGCCCCAGCCCGCACGGAATTAACTTTTTATTTAAGCGCTGCACTGCCTGAAGCCTACACTATTCCAGCAGGATTAGAAGCTTCAACTATCCAAACTGAAACCACAGAAGCTATTACCTTTAGTACAGATTCTCCTCTAATTATTGGCATACCCCGGATACAGCACTTCTTAACTGCCCAAATCGCCGAAGACATTCCCCAAACTCTGCGAGAAAGAGTCACAAGTTCATGGACTCGTGAATCTGACGGTTTCTGGACAGGCAGTGAAGTATCGATATTTGAAGAGGAACCCCAGCCTGGTAACTGCTTTTATTTAGCGCTCGCTTCTGATGATCCAATAGAAGCTAATGTTCTAGATATTACTTTCCAAGGAGCCGCAGCTACGCCTGCTGGTATTAACCCCAATCAACCCCCTCGAAAGTGGGAAGCCTGGGATGGAGAACATTGGCAACCAGTTTTATTGCAAGAGTCAGATGATGACACTCGTGGCTTCAGTTTTTACGAACTCGCTGAACAGGGTGGGAACCCGTCCCAAGGAGCAGATGTCCGTCTGCATTTACCGCAAAATTGGCCTGTTACCAACTTTACCTCTTACCGGGGTCGCTGGCTACGCTGTACCTTTATTGTCACAGAAACAAATCAATCTGGTTACAATCGTCCACCAAGGATTACTGGTTTGGCAGTGCAGTCAATGGGTGGTACGGTACGGGCTAGTCACAGTACTTTCATTCAAGATGAGCGTCTAGGAATCAGTGAGGGTAGACCCGGACAGATTTTTGAATTACAAAGCGCACCGATTTTAGAACGCAGAGAAAATGAATATATCTTAGTTACTCCCGCTGGAGGATTGCCTCAAAAGTGGACTGAGGTGAGAGATTTTGCTGATTCAAGGTCGCATCACTTTCATTACACCATCGATTCGATCACTGGTACAATCCAATTTGGGCCGCTGATTCGTGAACCTAGCCAACTTAAACAGCAAACACAGGTGCGATCGCGAATCCAGCAACCAGCAATAAATGACACATTTGTACAAGTTAGTACCCAGGAAAACAACCAATCTGAACACCAGTACGGGGCGATTCCTCCCCGTGACTCAGAGATTAAAATGGTTGCTTATCGTACAGGCGGTGGTAGAGAAGGCAATGTCCAAGCTGGAACAATCCAGTTTTTGAAGTCTGCATATCCGTATATTACTAGTGTGATCAATCATGTACCAGCAATCAATGGTGCGGATGCGGAATCATTGGAGCAAGCTGTGATCAAGGCTCCCCGCATCCTCCGCACCCGCGATCGCGCCGTAACTGCCGAAGATTTTGAAGTTTTAGCTCAACAGGCGGGGAATGGTGCGATCGCGCGTGTCCGCTGTTTGCCAGCAAATTCTCAAAGACAAGCTGGTATAGTTAGTTTGCTGGTAGTTCCATTCGCAAATACAGATGCGATCGCCCAAGGCAATGGCATGACACCAGAAGAGTTTGCTCTGAGTAATGCACTTCAAGAGCAAATTATCAGTTACTTAGATGAAAGACGGTTATTAGGGGTACAAATAGAATTAGAAGAACCGAATTACGTAGGTGTTTCTGTACAGACAGAAGTTGCTTTAGAGCCAGCTTATGACAACCCTTTTGCTAGAGAAGAAATTCGCCGTAATTTAAGGCGATCGCTGTATAAATATTTAAATCCATTAACTGGAGGAATCGACGGCAAAGGTTGGCCATTTGGGCGACCTGTTTATACATCGGATATTGTGGCGTTACTGCAACAAACCCCAGGTGTGCGTCATTTAGGCCCCGTTTTGCTGTTTCCCATCCGCAAGCAAGGAGAAAATTGGCGACGACAACCATCGCCAGAACAATTGATTGATCCAGGATCGGAAGGTTTAATATGTTCTTGGGCTAATACCAATCTGCGTTCAAATCATGATATCCAGATCATTAATCGCTGATACTAATAAGCTAGAATAATACCTAATTTAATTAACCACAGAGGCGCGGAGAACACAGAGGAAGATAAAAAGAGGAATTGGGTAATCTTGCACCGCGAACAAAGTAATCCAAAATCTAAAATCGTTCGACTGAGCGCTCACAACGAAGTCTAAAATCCAAAATTGGTAGAGGAGTTATGGTTCAAAGTCGCTCTAGTCCATCTGTACGCATTCAATTAACGCCAATGCAAATTCCTGAAGCTTTGCCTGTAGCAGGTTTAGCATTTGCAAATGCGGAAAATATGGATGCAGCTGGACGTAGTTTACTCTTGCATCCTGGGCATCCCAGCGAGATGATTGTGCAAGTGCAAAACTTAGAACAACGTCCTTTGCGGGTGAGCTTAAGCGTTGACGGAAATTTTCCTAGCGAGTGGTGTCAGATTGGCACAGAAGGTAGTGAAATACCGCCTCGCGGACAAATGGATGCTGTGCTTTACTTCTCAATTCCCGACACATTTTTTGAAGACCAAGAAGCGATCGCTCCTGGAAAAAAAAACAAACTAACTCTCAATTTTCGCAGCTTAATTACTCTACATATAGACCGAGGCACTGACAACGAACAAATCGAGAGAAGCGAATATTTTGATTTATATATCCGTCCCTACACAGCCTACATGGAATTCTTGCCAATTTTGTATCGCGAAGTGGACTTTATTGGTCGCTTCATCAAAATATTTGAGCAAGCTTTTCAACCAATAGTTGATAGTTATAACGTCATGTGGGCAAACCTCGATCCCTTGACAGCACCACAAGCACTACTACCCTTTATGGCTCATTGGGTTGCTTGGCAAGTAAATTCTGTTTGGGATCTCCAGCAACAGCGGCGTTTAATTAGCCGAGCCGTAGAACTTTATCGCTGGCGGGGAACTCGTAAAGGATTGCGTCTCTATTTACATCTTTATACTGGTTTACCTCTAGACGAACATTTACCTAATGAAGCTGATAAGCATATTAGTATTACAGAACCTTTTGGCCCAAGTTTCATTATCGGAGACGCACAAATAGGAAATGCAGTTTTAGCAGGTGGGCAACCATATCACTTTATAGTACGTTTGCGTTCAAATATTTCTAGTGGCATCATCAATGAAGAACTTATCCAAAGAATCATAGAACAAGAAAAACCTGCTTTTTGCACCTATAAACTATCTATAGAAAATCCTTCTAATTAAATAATTTGTAATTTGTCATTATGTAAGTAAAATTAAATTGTAGGGTGTGTTATCGCCAAGAGTACGGCATCATCAAGAATTAAAAGTGCGTTAGCCTTTGGCATAACACAACGCCAGTTGCTACAACTTTAGAAACCAAAGCAACACACTGGCTTCCCTATATCTAATTTAAAATCCAAACTTGAATAGTTAGTATTGTTGGAGATTCCTGGAACAGGCTTTTAATCCCAAACCCCAAACCTAAAATCTAAAATCTAAAATTCAAAATTGATATGTCCCATCCTTTCCCACCCCCACCAATTAAATCCTTTGAACGCCTGCAAGCCGCAGACGGGTTACTAATCAATGCGGAACGCTGGCGCACAGCCCATGATTACCACCGTAATCGGCAAAATGCCCAATATCAAAGTTTAAACCAACCAGGAATTGTTTGCGGTTTAGGCGTCCGAGATGTGACTGCCCCAAGCGAAGTTGAAGCTAAATATCGAGATGGGCGCTGGGTGCAAATTCAACCTGGTATTGCAATTGATTTAGCAGGTAATCTAATTGTTGTACCGACTTCTTATGATTTTCCAATTGATATAGAAGTAGCAACTTCTGAACCAATCATGATCTACTTAGTAGTTAGCTATGTAGACCCTGATGAATTGCGGCGCGGACAGCAAAGAGATATTGTTCAAGAAACTTATCGAATTGACCAAAGAAACTCCATACCAGTCAGTTCAGAAATAGAAATATGCCGGATACTTCTGCAACCCAGACACACTGAAATTAACCAACCTGCGGATGCTTTTTTTCCTGGATATAACAATATTGATTTGCGTTATCGCCGTCAGGCACAAATGCGTCCCCAAGCACTTGTGTGTATGGCGCAGGCGAATCATAGTGATCCTGAATGTGCGCGTAATTTTTTCAGCCTTTCTTATTTGTTACAAGCAGTAGAACCCCTATATCCCAGTTTGCGAGGGGCTGATGAACCAGGTCAGGTTTCTTTAGGAGAAAATATCCAAGACTATGACATACTTTATCTGACAGGTGGACAGGCTATATCTTTAAATAGTCTCGAATTTGAATCTCTAAAAAATTACTTAAATTTAGGTGGTGTGCTTCTCATTGATGCACCAACAAATGCTACTGCTCTAATTGAGAGTACTCAAGCATTAGCACAACAGTTAGATAGTCCTTTAAGACCTTTAGAAGAATTGCAACGGAGTCATCCTTTAAGGACAAAACCTTTCTTATTTGCTGCCTTGCCAATGGTTAATCAACAGCAGATTAAACTATTAATTGGTGGAGGAATTATTTTAGCGATTGGTGATTTAGCAACTGCTTGGGGACTGGATAGAGATTTGAGTTTACCTAGATTGACCATTCGTACAGCTCAGGAACTAGGAATTAATATTCTTCATTTTGCTTGGAAGCGGCGACAGTTGATAGGTTTGCAACAGGAAGATAATTCAGGGCAGTGGTGAAAGCCAAGTTAGTAGGGTGGGCATTGCTTTAAATAATATTGCACCTATTCCACATTTTTTGCCAATGCCTACTCTATAACCTAATACAGTTAATGGCATTTTATTGTTTAGTATGATTTTATCATCATATAATTTGCCGAATTTATGCACCTTACCTATATAGCATCTAGAGATGCGAAATTTCGCGTCTTTATGTAGGTTGACGCTTGTCGTTAGACATCGCCTTAATCTATTTCTTTAGCTAATAGAAATTAAAGGGAAGTGGGATTAAAAGTTTCGGGAAAGGACACATCTTCATAAATGTCTGCTAGAGAACAGGCAAAGTTTACGCTGATTAACTGTAATTCTTGATTTGCTTTATAACTAGAAAAAACCCATCTCCCCTCAGCATTGCGACGAAAACAATCAACACGCTGGCGGGTTTGACTGATTAAGACGTATTCTTCAAATGTTTCTAATTCTTGATAGTCAATAAATTTGTCGCCTCTGTCAAAAGCTTCCGTGGATGGAGAAAGAATCTCAATAATTAAACAGGGATAACGTTTAAAATATTCAAACTTTATATTTCTTTGGTCGCAAGTAACCAGGATATCAGGATAATAGAAAATATTTAGTAATTCAATCTGAGCTTTCATGTCTGTAGCGTAAAGGCGACAACCTGTACCGCGAACATGATTTCTTAAGAGGGCAATGAGATTAGTTGTAATTGTCACATGGGCATCACTTGCCCCTGACATTGCATAAATTTGCCCTTGAATATATTCGTGTTTATTCAGGCTGGATTTTTCAGCTTCTAGGTATGCTTCTGGAGAAATATAGGGGTGATATTGGCTAAAAGTCATATCAACAAAGTAAGTAAATAAATAAGCGGGAATAAACAGAACAATATTTTTGGCAATCAGTATCAATCTTCTGCCCGCAATAACCAAAAGCCGCTATAAGTCATCCCGGAATCATCTGGTTGCACTAACAAAAAATGCAATCCTCGGCTTTGCTGTTTCCGTTGTTGATATGTTTGGGCTGCTGTTGTCACTTCTGAATCTTCAAAAGTGGCAACAATCCACCTATCTACCAAGCCAGCTTCTAGTACCAAGCCATCCGGTGCGCCAGAAATATAGTTTAACGCCACAGGACGGGCTTGCTGCAACCACCGTGCTAGGCGCATCGATTGGCGTCCACCATAAATTACCACACCAGGGACGGGCACTGTTGACGCCAAACCCAAATTGATGGGTTTCAAAAATTCTGGGATGTGCAAAATGGGAATGGGGCGATCGCTAAATCTGGTTTCCACATCACTAGCAGCTAGAGTCGCAAAACGCCATTGTTCTCCCCAGAGGTTTTCTGGTAATGGGGCTGGAGGTGGTTTATCCAGCACTGAGGGATATTGCTTTTCTTCTAACCACTGCTTCAGTGCCAAAGTGTGGCGGGTAGGTTCGATATTTATACTTAAATTGCGTCCCGCCGCCTCAATTAAGCTTAGAGACTGCGGACGAAACACCTGAATCACATCTGGCAATTTTTCACCAGCGGCCAATTCAAGTTGAGCAGCAACCCAATTAGAATTTGCTGCTGACTGGAGACAGGTGGCTTCATACTCAAAGCTGCGAGTTGCGTCACAAATCAACAACTCCCATAAAACTTGTCCAGATGCATCTTGTGAAGGACGACGATAAAAATCAGCCTGCCAAATTTTCATAGGTGGGGAGTGGGGAGTGGGGCATTCGTCAGAGGTTAAGATAAAATGCCTTTTATCAATCAGTTAAAATACTCAAAACAGTCTTAATAAGAATGATAATCGGGTGTGGTTAGCTCAATCCAAATATCTTTTTGATATTCCAGAAATTCGTTCTTTTTTAAACTCTGACAATTGGAGACCTATATTTTTCTACCATAGATTGCTACACTCTTTGCCAATCAAGTATTTCAAGCTATATCGTCGCCCCCTCAGCGAATAAACCTGTCACCAACTTTTAGGAGTGCGATCGCGCAGCCCATCGTAGACATCGCAATTAATGAGTATCAAAAAACGGCGTTGCAATCTACCACCCTTTTCTAAATCTTTTCCTGAAGGCGAACAACAGACCCACCAGCCCGGAGCCGAGAACACCAAGTGATGAGTCAGGTTCTGGAACCACTGCCACTTCTAGTGGCTTCGGATCGCAGGAGTTGGAGACCTTGTTGGTATCCATCGTCACGGCACCATTTTGCGCCAAGGCTCTACCGCACTCAATGTTTACGCCAGTAGTCAGGGTGATGCTCGTGAGCGCTAGAATATTTCCCAAGAACTGAGTGCCGGTACCGAGAGTCGCGGAGCTACCGACCTGGAAAAACACATTGGGAGCGTCACCGTTGGTCGTGACAACAGACGAGTTGCTTGCAGTGGTGAGCGTGCTCCCTATCTGGAAAACGAAGAGCGCATTGGGGTCGCCTAGATTGTCGAGCGGAAGTTTTACCGTCAACTGATATGTTTGGATCTCAAGGAAAAAATTGTGCTTTATTTAACTTTTACGCAATCTTTAGCCTTGTATAAAGGCGGGATGAATTTGCACTTGACAAAGACCGAAGTAGTCAAGCATTACTGGCAGAAGCTTTAAATGATTTATTTGAAAAGTATGGGAAGAGTCCGATTGCTTAAGCTTGCACGAAAAATTAAATAGATTTTGGATTTAGAAGTTTTAACAACAGCTATACGGAAACAGGCTCTTGAAATAGGGCTTCATACTGAGGAGAGAAGCGTCTCTGATATCAACTAAGCTATTGCTCGACATTTTGTATTAATAATACGAATGTTTGGTTTTAGAGATTGCCGAAAGGTAGCTCTACGTAAGCGCAATCTGTGATTTAGTAAATCGTAGGGGCAATATAGAATCACCGTGCGTAGCCTTCGGCTGCAAGCAACACGCCGGTGAGGATGTCAACTTAACCTGTCAAGAATGCCCCACACCTAATTTAAAAAGCCTGAATCCATTCTTTGACAGAATATTCAGTCCAGATGCTATTTTTCCAGTAGGGGTCATTTTCAATCAACTGGCGTACAGTGGCTTCGTCTTCGGCTTCGTAAATTCCAAAAACTTTCGTAACATCTTTGGTGGGGCCAATAGTAATCAGCACACCGGATTCTTTCTGTTTTGCTAATCCGTCTAAATGAGCTTGACGGTGGGGGGTGCGTTTTTCGAGAACGTCTTCGCAGTAACTTCCCCAGACTACATATTTAGGCATAATTCCTTGTTACTCCTACTGGTTAATCAGATATTGCTCCGCCAAGAGCTTGAGTCGATCTCCTTCTAAAATGAGATTGTCAATTGCTTCTCATGGCTGACAAGTTAAGGTAGTAAGGCAGTTGTCAAGGGGATTTTAGAAGATGCTTAAAATTCTCTATAAAAAAAGGGTTAGTACCAGGGCTATTTCGTTCTAAGCATAAACCGCCCAGAACTAAAGTTCCGGGCTAATAGCTAAAGTCCGTTAAAACGGACTAAATAGGTGGGCGGAAATAAACCACTCTTAATTTGTTGCTTTCAATAGCGCTAAAACGCAACCAAGAACCAATTTCAGAGGCTTTACATTTCGTTACATAGTTGTAAATTTTCCCGCTCACTTACTTATAACCTTTTATCAGTCGTCTTGAGACGACTTTCGCTATTAGACTCAGAATTTATTCTGAGGTGGCCTAGATGAGAATGAAATAGCCTTGGGTTAGTACCATACCAAACTCAAAATCTAGACTTCATTTGTTGCCTCAACCAATCACGAAAACTAGCATGATAAACACTATAATGGATTTCTGCTCCTCTTGATTCTAAATGTAAAAATTCTCGCCACTTGTCTAAAATTACCTTGATTTCATATTCATCTACATCTAATCTTTCTGCTATTATTTCTATTGATATTGATTGTTCTTGAACTAAGAGATTTAACACCTGTAAAGCCATTGTTTGCTGTTTACTGGTTGCTGAATTCATTTTCTCTAAGTGATTATGGTAATAGAGTTGTAAATTTGGCGGGTAAATATCCTCATTAATAGCTGCTAAGATTTCTTTAACATACATAAAATTAGTTTCATCATTAAAACCTGGCTCTGTCATGTTGAGCGAAACATCTCCGGGATTCTTCTCTTCGCTAAGGCTATGCACCCTGCGGGAAGCCGCAGAAGCGTCTACAGAAGGAGATGACGGTGTACATACAAGTATGACCAGCATAGGTTTCAACTCTTCTAGTAGTTTCGTAGGGTGCGTTATGAGTCCGTTGAAATAACAAATGAGTCCGCCGAAATAACAAATGAGTCCGCCGAAATAACAAATGAGTCCGCCGAAATAACAAATGAGTCCGCCGAAATAACAAATGCGTCCGCCGAAATAACAAATGAGTCCGCCGAAATCACAAATGAGTCCGCCGAAATCACAAATGAGTCCGCCGAAATCACAAATGAGTCCGCCGAAATCACAAATGAGTCCGCCGAAATCACAAATGCGATCGCCGAAATCACAAATGAGTTCGCCGAAATAACAAATGCGATCGACTCCTAACTCCTATACAGACGCCATTAATCGCGTCTGTACTCCTAACTTCTCAGGTTGACGCCGAATTTTTCCACCAAGGCTTCGCGGACTTTATTGTGTACTGGTTCAACTTCAGCTTCAGTGAGAGTGCGATCGCTAGCCCGATAAACTAACCGGAATGCTAAACTCCGCTGTCCTTGGGGGACATTTTCGCCACGATATTCATCAAATAATTCCACCGATTCGAGCAAATCTTTACCCGCTTTGGTAATTACTTTTTGAATTTCGGCAACTGAGATTTTCACGGGTGCGAAAAAGGCGATGTCGCGATCGCTAGCTGGATAGGTAGAATAGGGCTGGAATGTTGGAACGAGGATTTCATCTTGTCCTAGAGAATCTAAAAGCACATCTAGATCCAACTGGAAAACATAAACGGAATTTGGTAAACCTTTTTCTCGTCGCAATTGGGGATGGAGTTGCCCAAAAATCCCCAGCCTGTTACCCTGAATCCACAAAGAAGCGGTACGTCCTGGATGTAAGCGATCGTCGCGGCAATCGGGTTGGAATTCTACCTCCAAGGCAAGTTGCCGAAATACACTTTCTAAAATGCCTTTGGCTTCAAACCAGGTGATGGGTTCTTCGCGTCCACTTTTTGCCCATTTCCCAACAGAAATATCTCCTCCCACAATCCCAGCAAGGGCTTCTGTTTCTTGCAAACCGTCTTCTTCTCGCCAGAAAATTTGCCCGATTTCAAAGCCGTTAAGGGCACCATTACCCTGCTCTAAATTGTATTGAAAGGCGTCAATCAACCCAGATATCAAATCGTTTCGCAGCGCTGAATATTCGACAAATAACGGGTTTGACAATACTATCTGTCTGTCTTGTCCTGGTTTGACTAAAGAATAGTGGATTAATTCTGTCAACCCTTCAGCCCGAAAGAAAGCTCGTAACTTGCGAATCAATTCCTCATCTAAAGGCAGATAACCAGCTTCCGCTTTTTCTGGTAAAGTGTCACAGAATTTGTTATAGCCATAGAGACGGGCAATTTCTTCAATTAAATCAATTTCTCGCTCTAAATCGCGGTAACGATAGGGTGGCACAGAAACTGACCATCTGGGTTCATGGGTGGTATCTTCTCCTGGAACATTGTCTGAAGGAGTTAACTGACATCCTAATGCAGTCAGGATGCGCTCAACATCTTGTTCTTGGAGTTCACCTGTATCCTCTCCCAACTCGATTGGCCCCAGTATCTGATTAACTCGGTCTAAACGCAGTGCAATAGAACGACGCCAGGTAGACGGATGGGGGCGGGTGTCGGCAATTTCCTGCTGGACAAGAATTCCACTAGCTAATTCGCTAATTAAGGATAAGGCGCGGCGATTAGCTACTTCCAACTCAGCCCGGTTAACTCCCCGTTCATATCTGCCAGAAGCCTCACTTCTTAAGCCTACACTCCGGGAAGAACGGCGAATTACAACGGAATCAAATAAAGCTGCTTCTAAAACTAAACTTTGAGTCCCTTGATGGACTTCTGTTTCTTCCCCACCCATGACTCCCGCCAGTGCAACGGCTTTGTCGTTGGCGGTAATTAACAAATTTTGGGATGCTAGAGTGCGAGTTTGTCCATCTAGGGTTTTGAGGGATTCTCCATGATTGGCGAAGCGGACGCCGATAGTTAAATTTTCGCCATCACTAACAGATTTTAGGCGATCGCGGTCAAAGGCGTGCAGTGGTTGTCCCCATTCCAACAAAACGTAGTTAGTAATATCCACGACATTACTTATGGGACGCACTCCAGCAGACCGCAAACGCTGTTGCAGCCATTCAGGGGATGGAGCGATTTTGACCTGTTCAATTACCGTACCAATGTAGGCAGGACAAGCTTGGGTATCGGCAATTTTTAAAGCTAAATTTCCGGCATTTTTGGGAATAGAGACTTCACCCGGTTCAGGAATGCTCAACTTTCCACCCGTCAAAGCTGCTACTTCTCTGGCTACGCCTACCATACTCAAAGCATCAGCACGATTAGCAGTTGCGGTAAGGTCTAAAATTACATCATCTAGACCCAACAACGGACGCACATCACTACCCAATGGTAAATTTTCCTGAGTAAAAATATGAATTCCGTCTGCATCGGTGGGCAAACCGAGTTCCTTTAAAGAACAAATCATCCCCTGAGATGCGACACCACGCAGTTTTGCAGGTTTAATTTTTAAATCAATGTTGGGTAAGTAAGTACCCGTAGTTGCCACTGGCACATAAATATCTGCCTTGACATTGGCAGCACCACAGACAATATTTAAAGTCTCATCTGCACCGATATCTACTTGGCAAACACTCAATTTATCGGCGTTGGGGTGGGGTTGACGCTCAAGCACTTTCCCGATAACCACACCATTTGCCCAAGTGCGGCGGTCTTCAATCTCTTCAACCTCAAACCCTGCCATTGTCAGGGTTTCGGCTAATTCTTCTGGACTAAGTTTTATCTCTACTAGTTCGCGCAGCCAATTTAGAGAAATACGCATGGAGTGTGATTATTTTAGGAATCGTCTTTTGTTCTCATTTTAGGGTGCCTATTAGCGATCGATGGCTACTCGACCCGCAAGGCATACCCTTTCACTTGAATAATCCTACTACGTTAGACTGGCGGAACAATCTCTGATGCTAATCTTTTCTTAACGGCTTGGCTTCTGTCAATGTGGAAGATATGTTTAAGATTCGCTCTGTACGAAGCGATCGATGACCAATTCTAAATAAATTTGTAGGATGGGGTTACAACAAAGGTGTATTTTCAGATTATAGACGGCTTTTAAATATCAACCAACAATAGGAGAGATTCAGTAGCTTATATATTAAAATGGAACCCACGATTGAACAGTTAAAGGCTTTTTACAATTTATGTGTGTGAGTAAGCAACCTATTACAAACTAATTGAGTGATTCAAATTATCAGCAATTAACTGAAACAGAATTACGGGAATATGTAAAGCATCATCCTCATGATGAAGAAGCCTTTCAACACTATCTGAGGATTGTTAGAGCCAAGCAAAATAGGGTTGTAGTTAGCACAGGTGAACAGTTGGAGGCTGAGTTAAGGAAAAGACTGGCATTATGAACAAAACCCTTTATTAACTTTCATCCACTCTGGCGCTGTTGCTTGTAGTCATAATCATCGTCGGATTCAATCGTGCCAAATAGCTCCACAATTTTTAATTGCTTTCGACGCTATACATACTCTCGTAATGCCTCTTCAACAACGGCATCCTTAGTTGGATGACCACCAAGTTCGAGTAGCTTTCCTTAATTAAGTTTTCGTCAATTTCTAGATTAATAACCATGTGCAGATTATTGCACAAAGTCATGTGCATAAAAAGACTCATTAGAGCGGTTTTTTAAAACAATCATAACTTATTTAGTAGGGTGTGTTACGGCTTCCGTAACGCACGGAAAATCTGAAATGGTGCGTTATGCTGACGCGGTAACACACCCGACAGCGAATTATTCAAAAACTTAGGAAAACGAAAAACCTTTTCCCACTCCCTACATCCCTCACTCTACCAGAGATTTAAGCGCATTTAGTAATTGTTGTTTGGTAAAAGGCTTAGTTAAATAAACATCTGCACCTTGTCGCATTCCCCAAATCCGGTCAATTGGCTGATTTTTAGAACTACAAATAATAATTGGTACTTTTTGAGTCGCTGGATTTTTTTTCAATTGGCGGCAAAATTCAAAACCGCTAATTTCTGGCATTACCACATCAGTAATAATTGCATCTAAACGATGAGTTATTGCCTTAATCATCCCATCTTTGGCATCATAAGCTTTAATTACCGTGTGTCCATTCTCTCTTAAAAAACTATTGATTAACTCCAACTGAGAAGGAGCATCTTCAACAACTAAAACTGTCGCCATATTGATTTATTCTCACTAGCTCAAATTCGTTAGATTTTGTGGTTAATTTAAGTCAAATGCATGAAGACTGTTTTCAGCAATTCGGCGCGTGAAAATGGTTTAGTGAGATATCCAGATGCTCCTACCAGTTTCGCTTTTACTTTGTCTACAATTCCTTTACTCCCAGTGACAAAAATGATCGGAGTATTTTGAAAAATTGAATTGTTTCGGATAATCCGACACAACTCATAACCATCGATTCCTACCATATTTAAATCCAGCAAAATTAAGTCCGGTTTGTGCCTTATAATTGACAAAACAGCTTTTAGTGGATCGTTGATAGTCACTACAGAAAAATTTTCATTTTCTAAGAAATGGCTAATTTCTTTGAGAATTGTGGGGCTATCATCTACAGAAATGATTTTGTGGGCTTTTTGTGCCGTTACAGTAGCAGCCGTTACTCTTTGGTAAGTAGGATTTATGTTATTTGATATTGTTGCTTCCTGAAAGTTTTCTTTTGGAGGAGCAGAAATCTGGAGTAATGGGTGAACAGGAGCTACATTCTCTTCAGAAATATGTGGGTAAGACTTGATGGTGGTATTTAGTTTTTCTTTGGTATCAACTAATGTAATTAATTTTGAGAAAAGCGATTGCTCTTCAAATATCTTTGGTAATTTATCAAATGGTGGATCAGGTTCATGCAAGAGAATCCTGCCCTGAAGTATGTAAGGGTATAAATTACGAGCCAGTTGGATTTCATCTTGATTCAAAATTACCGCCAGATGACACAGGCTAAAACCCTTCATCCAATTAGTTAAATCTGGCTGGAGTTTTGGTAAATCTTTTTCCTCAATTGTGCTGTTAATCAGCAGATATGGACGTTGATATGGAGAAGAAATTTGGGGAACAAAAGCCTGCCAATTCTGTAATCTTACTTGGCAACGTTCGAGGATTTTTTCTACATCTAGCCTACAAATTTTTGGCATCCTATTCAGTGGTTCTGTTAATTCATAAGTACCTTGTTTGATTAGTAAAAATGATTCAATCACCTCTTTAACTAATTCTTGAATCAGCACTCCAGCTTGTGTAGAATGTAGATGTTGTTGACTAACAAGCCAGGATATAGCCTGATACTCAGGAGGGTGGTTTCTCGAATTGCTGTCATGTTCGATTAACTGACTGTGTGAGTCAGGTTCAAACATCAAACGTAATTGAACACGAACCTCAGTAGTCAGCAGTGGAATTTGGTGGCTGAGGCGACGCAAATGACGTTCTAGTCGATCAAATGGTTCCACTGAATGGGTAGCGTAGGTTATTTTGCCTTGTTCTAAGTAAATCGACCAACTAACTGAATTACTCAATGCTTGTAAACAAGTACTATCGGAGCAATTGGATAACTGTCTTAACAAACTTAGAGGACGTAGTTTGGTGAATGCACCGGAATTATTCATATTTTTTCAGTTTTTTTGCGGAATCAACAACCGAACATTTGTAAATGGAAAATATCAGCTATGAAGTATTTTCTTCTTTGTAGTTTTTCTCTATGCAAAAATTATTTCTTTTAAAATATGTATATATATTAAAAGTTATAATTTTTATAACTTTTTTGTTGTCTTTGGCACGTTCTACTTAATTTATCTCAAAAAACCAGTAGGTGAGGATGAATAAAGGTAAACACATATCATAGCTAAACTATCAGTAAATGCTAGTTACTTCTAGATTTTACTCACTAGCGACAACTCTTGGCTGAAGACCTGAATAACGACGTTTATTTATACCCGCTCACTGAAAGAGGCAAATTTGAATCCAAATTCACGCAGTTACACTGGTATACTTCTAGAGCCAATGATTTTGATTGTGGTTAATCACTTTCCTATAAAGGAACAATTCTCCTATATAGAATCTTTAAAAATTTATCTAGGAAAGTTTAGGTATTTATTGTACTGTAGGTTTAAGGGATATAAATTTTTGGTAGATACATTACAACAGGTAATTCTGGGTTTTGATAAACTATTTTTTGCTAAACTAAGCTGTACTCAAGTTCTTCTTAAATATATAGTGAACTTCATGAAAATAATTTGTTTAATAAAGATTAGAGCATCTACCACTAAATATTATATTCTGTAGTCGTCTCGGCAACTGGAATTATATACTCTGAGAAAAGGGAAATAAAGCATTGGACTTTAACATAACACAAAAAGTTATGCATGATACATTAAGACTTGATGAAGTAGTAGAATTTGCTGAGAACCCAGAACCACGTTGTCCTTGTGTGCTTTTGCTAGACACATCTGGCTCGATGCAAGGAGATCCGATTGAGGCTTTAAATCAGGGTTTACTAAGTTTAAAGGATGAATTAGTCAAAAATTCCTTAGCCGCAAGACGGGTGGAAGTGGCGATCGTAACTTTTGATAGTAATATCAATGTAGTACAAGACTTTGTGACTGCCGATCAATTCAATCCGCCGATTTTGACAGCCCAAGGCTTGACTACGATGGGTGCAGGAATTCATAAAGCTTTAGACATAATTCAAGAGCGTAAATCTCAGTATCGTGCCAATGGGATTGCTTACTATCGTCCTTGGGTATTCATGATTACCGATGGAGAACCCCAAGGCGAGTTAGAGCATGTAGTAGAGCAAGCAGCCCAACGTCTACAGCGAGATGAAGAAAATAAGCGCGTAGCATTTTTTACAGTAGGTGTAGAAAATGCGAATATGACGCGTTTAAATCAAATAGCTGTGCGTACCCCGCTGAAACTCAAAGGATTAAATTTTATCGAGATGTTTGTCTGGCTATCAACTAGTATGTCATCTGTTTCTCATTCGCAGGTGGACGAACAGGTAGCATTACCGCCGATTGGTTGGGGGACTGTTTAATTAAAGATTGCAGCTTGATGTTTACACAGCTAGCTGTTGGAAAAAAATCTATGAATATATCAAAACAGATTGCTCAATGGCGAATTGTGGCTGCGTCTGTATGTGGTACAAGTCACTTAAAAAACAATCAGTTATGTCAGGATGCTCATCACTGGCAGATATTATCAGATAATGTTTTAGTGGCGGCCGCAGCAGATGGCGCAGGTTCTGCTAGCCTTGGGAAAGTGGGAGCGATGGTTGCTGTGGAAACAGCGATCGAAAACATTTCCACTAAAGGACTCACCCGGAAAATTCTGACTGATGATGCCTATGTGCAATCGCTCTTAAATGATGCCATACTAGCCGCCAAAAAAGCCGTGGAGGATGAGGCGGCTACTTGTGACAAACAGCCTCAAGATTTAGCAACTACCTTAATTATGATGGTTGCCACACCAGAAGTTGTAGCTGTGGCACAGATAGGTGATGGTTTGGCGGTGGCAAAAGATCGGATGGGCAACCTCCTGGCACTTACCATGCCTGACAGTGGCGAATACATTAACGAAACCACTTTTTTAACTTCGCCTACTGCTTTAGATGCAGCGCAGATGAGAATCTGGCGCACAGACATAGCAAATGTTGGCATCATCACCGACGGACTACAAATGCTGGCTTTGAATATGGTTGTTGGCGAACCTCACAAACCCTTCTTTTTTCCGTTGTTTGAATTTGTAGCCAATACTGAGGATAAGACAGTAGCTAAGGAGCAGTTGATAAAATTTTTACGCTCAGAGCGGATTACTCAACGCACTGATGATGATTTGACACTCATTATAGCTGCGTTCAACGACTCATGAGCAATAAATTTACAGGTTTGACATCTTACAATAACTCCCGTTAGCGGTAATTTCATTATGCAGGTACTACGTTGTTCCCCGAGAAAAGAAATCCTCAGCCTCAATGTCAGTTTGGGGCGTGGCGGTGAAGCTTGTGTTTATGCAGTGCCATCCGATAACAACTTGGTGGCGAAGATTTACCACAAGCCAACGACTGCCCATGCTGCAAAACTCCAGGCGATGCTTGCCAACCCGCCAGAAAACCCTACGGCTAGTTTGGGGCATATCTCTATCGCTTGGCCAGAGGATTTATTACGGGCAGCAGATGGCAAAAATAGCATCCTGGGATTTTTGATGCCACGGATTGAAGGGATGCGTCCAATCATCGACTTTTACAACCCCAGAACCCGTCGCCAACACTGCCCCCTATTCAACTATCAGTACCTGCTCCGCACGGCTCGTAACTTGGCGGCGGCTTTTGCAGCTTTGCACGCTAGTGGATATTGCATTGGCGATGTGAATGAGTCAAATATCCTCGTCAGTGACACAGCACTGGTGACTTTGATAGACACAGACTCTTTCCAAGTACTCGACCCAAACAACAATGTTGTTTATCGCTGCCCAGTAGGTAAACCAGAGTTTACCCCACCAGAACTACAGAATAAAACTTTTGCCCAGCACGATCGCGAAATCTCTCACGACTTGTTTGGGCTAGCGGTGCTGGTATTTCAACTCTTAATGGAAGGCACCCACCCATTTTCTGGGATTTTTCAAGGCGCTATTGAGCCACCATCCTACGAAGCCCGCATTGCATCGGGTCATTTCACTTACAGCCAAAAGCGGTACGTACCCTACCTTCCTACACCCATTGCACCCCCTTGGGAAATTCTCCATCCCAGCTTACAGGAACTATTTGTCCGTTGCTTTGAAGAGGGTCACAACAACCCACTGCTGCGCCCCAGTGCCCAGACTTGGCTCTCAGTAATAGCTGAAGCCGAAGATTCCCTGATTACCTGCACTACAAATCCCCAGCATCGCTACAACAACCACATGCGTAGCTGTCCGTGGTGTGAACGGACTGTGCGATTAGGCGGACGCGACCCCTTCCCATCACATCGGGCTATAGAAGCAAGAGAACATTTACAACCGCGAATCAAACCGAAAAAGCGCTACACTCAGACACCGTATTTACCACAACGAGCCATGTCATCGCACTTGGCTAATTCTTGGCAGCCAGTAATTACCCCAAGCGGTTCATCTTATAAACGTTCCAAGAAGTCAAAATTGTACCCAATTATTTTTTGCTTGATGGGTTTTGGTTTATTGGGATATGCGGACGTAATGATTAAATTTACTCAGCCGTTGGTTTCCCAAAATGCTTACACCCAACAAACATTGAATTCTCGCCAGACAAATAACAAACTTAGCTTCGCTGATTACTATCAGCAGGGTGACGCTGCTTACAAAGACCGAGACTATGAAAAAGCAATTGTCAACTTTAGTGAAGCAATTAAACAAGAACCTACACATGCCAGAACTATTGTGAATCGGGGCAATGCCCGCTATAACCTGAAAGATTACGAAGGAGCAGTTGTAGATTATAGCCAAGCTCTAAAAATCAACCCCAATCAAATCAAAGCTCTTGTGAATCGGGGTAATGCCCGCTTTATGCTTTCCGAATATAGCAACGATCCTGATCAAGAATATAATCTAGCGATCGCCGACTATAATCGGGCCATCGGCCTGGATAATAATGAAGTTGAAGCTTATATCAGACGGGGGATTGTCCTCACCCAAATGGCTAAATACAGCGGTGAATCTCAACAAGCTTACAAAAGAGCGATCGCAGATTTTACTCAAGCGATAAAACTTAATGTATCCAAAGCAGAAGCTTACTTTCAGCGAGGTTTTGTCTATTATCAAATTGCCCAATATAGCAGCAATTATGAGCAAGAATATAATCTAGCGATCACTGACTTTAACCAAGCACTAACTATTAGTCCCAGACTAGCGAAAGCGTACCTCAAACGAGGTATGGTTCGTTATGAACTGGCACAATATGGCGGTAGTGAATCTACCAAAAACCAGACGAAAGCTATCGAAGATGTACGGATATCTGCCAAAATCTTTCTTGAACAAGATGATATGGAAAATTATCAGCAAGCACTCAATAACGTATGCGTAGTTGTAGAAAATCAATGTGACCCTTTATTCCAAGGCTCAAGTAATCTCCAAAAAACTAACTAAAAACAAGTAAGTTTTTTACTGGCATATTATTGGTTTTGATTGAATAAATCATATCATGTCCGGTAAATTACTTGTGATTTCTGCGTGACCTCTCAACAGGGGAGCATCCCAAATGTGTAAAAACATAATTTGTCATTGCGTAGGGTACAGAACGTACTCAAGCAAAGCAATTGCTTTGTACAGATGAAGCGAATTGCAACATTTGGGCTACCCTACCGGTTCTGGGTTCGCGGAGCGTCTGGTAAAGTTGGAGTATGCTTCATTCACAATTGACTTGTAATGATTTTGGTAAATTTGCTTGCATTGGGATGCTCCCCCTCTCAAGAGCAGCCCCTCTCTTAATAGGGGAACTCGTAGTCCCCAGGAAGTGGGGATTAGGGGCATGGAGCTTGTAGCTTTAGCTAGAGGCTCTTTAAGGTTCTTTTATTATGGGCAATTCAACGGACATGATATCAAGCCTGACTAGGGTTAGCTTACGCTAACCCTAGTTATTTATTGGGTAACATTATTTATTTAATTCAGTAAATTATTTTCATATTTATAGGTATTCATAGAGCTTTTATATAGAAAAGATTTTATTTCATATCACCTTCATAATTTTGCCAAAAATTATAGTTAGATTATTGACGGAGAAAAAGAAATCAAAAAAAAATTTTTCTCTATCTAAGTGCATCCTCTTCATGTCGAGAAAGTCAAACAATTTTGGATTTTAGATTTGCGTTAGCGAGTCTTGTCTGCAACACGCTACTCGCGAACGAGCGTCTTTGGGGTTAGTCATTAAATCTCATAAGCGGATGAGTAGATTTGTTCCGCTCACTTTCAGAGCGGGGCATGTATCAAAAAACTCTTTTAATCAAAAATCCAAAATCCAAAATCTAAAATTGGCACGGCACGGTCAAATAATAATATCCCTACAAATCTCCGAGGTAATTGCATGAAAGCGGTGATTTTGGCTGGAGGGCTTGGTACACGCCTCAGTGAAGAAACTAGTATCAGACCCAAGCCGATGGTTGAGATTGGTGGTAAGCCAATTCTCTGGCACATAATGAAGACTTACTCCGCCCACGGCATTAATGACTTCATCATTTGTTGCGGTTACAAAGGTTACATAATTAAGGAGTATTTTGCTAACTACTTCTTACACATGTCAGATGTTACCTTTGACATGCGATTTAATCAGATGAACGTGCATTCTGGTTATGCTGAACCCTGGCGTGTTACCTTAGTAAATACGGGTGATAATACCATGACAGGCGGACGCTTAAAGCGGATTAGCGAACATCTTGGTAATGAGACTTTTTGCTTTACTTATGGTGATGGTGTAAGTAATATTAATATTACCCAGCTAGTTAAGTTTCATAAAGAACAAAAGACCTTAGGAACACTCACAGCCGTTCAACCAGCAGGACGTTTTGGTGCCATTTCTTTAGGATATGAGCAAACTAAAATTACCAGCTTTCGGGAAAAACCTGAAGGTGATGGAGCTTGGATTAATGGCGGTTTTTTTGTGCTAGAACCAGAAGTAATTAACTTAATCACCGATGACTCTACGATATGGGAGCAAGAGCCATTAGAAAAGCTAGCTGATATGGAACAGCTATCAGCTTTCAAACATGATGGTTTTTGGCAACCGATGGATACTTTACGCGATAAAAACTACCTAGAGGGGCTATGGAAGAACAGTCAAGCTCCTTGGAAAGTATGGTAGGGGGGAGTTATGAGTCATTCAATTTTGGATTTTAGATTTTAGATTTTAGATTTTTTTTAATCCAAAATCCAAAATTCAAAATTCAAAATTGGCAGAGTTATGAGTTTTAACTTCTAACTCCTCACTTTTTTGTAATTTAAAGTGCGATAATACTAATGTATGATTTTGCGATTATAGGTGGGGGAATAGTTGGACTCTCGACAGCGTTGGCTTTAGGAAAACGCTATTCTAATGCGCGTATTTTAGTACTAGAAAAAGAGAGCGAATGGGCATTTCACCAAACAGGGAATAATAGCGGGGTGATTCATTCTGGTATTTACTATCAGCCAGGGAGTTTCAAAGCTAAATTTTGTCGTGACGGTTCTCGCTCAATGGTAGAATTCTGTCAAGAGTATGGAATTGAGCATGAAGTTTGTGGTAAGGTAATTGTTGCAACTGAAGAACAAGAGCTACCACGCCTAGAAAATCTCTACAAACGCGGCTTAGAAAATGGCATAGAAGTCCAGAAAATCAGCCCCGAAGAAGTCAAGGAAATTGAACCTCATGTAAGATGTGTAGGTGGACTTCGGGTATTATCAACTGGTATTGTTAATTACAAGCAAGTTTGTTTGAAATACGTCCAGCTAATTCAACAGCAGGGTGGGGATTTACACCTCAATAGAAAAGTTCTGAAAATCTCCCCAAGTGGTAAAAATCAGGTACTGGAAACAAACAACGGTAGCTTTGAAACACGCTTTGTAATTAATTGTACTGGATTGCATAGCGATCGCACTGCCAAATTAGGTCAAGTTGAACCCCAAGCAAAAATCATCCCCTTCCGCGGAGAATACTACGAACTCACACCAGAAAAACGCTATCTGGTCAAGACACTAATTTACCCAGTTCCCAATCCAGATTTTCCCTTCCTGGGTGTTCACTTTACCCGGATGATTGATGGTAGCGTCCATGCAGGGCCAAACGCGGTTCTATCGCTCAAACGCGAAGGTTACAAAAAAACCGACTTTGACCTGCGGGATTTTGTTGAGGTCATCACCTATCCTGGTTTCTGGAAGTTAGCAGCCAAACACGCTGATGAAGGCATCCAAGAAATCATTCGTTCCTTTAGCAAAGCAGCCTTCACCAGAAGTTTGCAAAAACTAATTCCCGAAGTCCAAGCAGAAGACTTAGTTCCCACCCACGCAGGAGTCCGCGCTCAAGCCTTAATGAACGATGGCAAGCTTGTAGACGACTTTTTGATCGTTTCTGGTCAAAACTCCATCCATGTTTGCAATGCTCCTTCTCCTGCGGCCACATCTTCTCTAGAAATCGGTAAAGCCCTTGTCACCCAAATTCCCCAACTCTCGCATCTAGACAGTGTAGTAACTGCATAGATAGCATAGTTGCTTGCACTTTCAGGATTACCCTGTCAAGGTAACTCATAAAATCCTTGCTTTTCTCTCTGTGTTCTCTAAGGTTACATGGTTAAAGAAATTACTTTTTAACCACAGAGGCGCAGAGAACACAGAGGGAAGAAGAATTATTTTTTGGAAAATTTACCCACCTTGACAGGGCTACTCTGAGCATACGTATAGAGCCGCTACACATAGAGTGCTGCTGCCCAATTGGTAATTTTAGATTTTAGTAGTTGGAATGAATCGTCATCTTCAATGACTGTTAACCAGGTCATATAGCGGTTCCCTTTTGGATGCAGCACGCTGGCGCACAGATGTGCGCCCTTACTAAACGAAGAATTTAACTCATCAATACAAAGGCATTAATCAGAATGAAAATATTAATAACTGGAACAGAAGGCTATCTAGGTTCGTTATTACCGCCTCTGTTAATTGAACGGGGACATGAAGTTATCGGTCTAGATACAGGTTTCTATAAAGTTGGTTGGCTGTACAACGCTAATGGGGTGACACCTAAAACCCTCAACAAAGATATCCGCAACATTACCCCTGAGGATTTGGAAGGTATCGAAGCAATAGTTCACATGGCGGAACTCTCGAACGACCCAGCCGGACAATTAGCACCCAATATTACCTACGAAATTAATCATGTAGGTTCAGTTCGTCTAGCTAGTCTGGCTAAGGCTATGGGTGTGCGTCGCTTTGTATATATGTCTTCGTGCAGTGTCTACGGTGTTGCTACCACAGGTGATGTCACCGAAAAATCCCCAATTAATCCCCAAACAGCCTACGCAGAATGCAAAACTCTCGTAGAACGAGATGTCAGACCACTCGCTGACGATGACTTTTCTCCTACCTTTATGCGGAATGCCACTGCCTTTGGTGCTTCTCCCAGAATGCGCTTTGATATTGTTTTAAACAACTTAGCAGGGTTGGCATGGACTAGCAAAGAAATCAAAATGATTAGTGATGGTACACCTTGGCGTCCATTAGTCCACGCATTGGATATTTGCAAAGCCATAGTTTGCACCTTAGAAGCACCACGGGACATTGTACATAACCAAATCTTCAATGTGGGAGATACAGCAAACAACTATCGCGTTAAAGAAATCGCTGAAATTATTGCTGATATTTTCCCAGATTGTAAATTGTCCTTTGGTGATAACGGTGCAGATAACCGCAGCTATCGGGTATCCTTCGAGAAAATCAACACAATCCTCCCCGGATTTAAGTGTGATTGGAATGCCCAACTTGGTGCCCAGCAGCTATTTGATTTGTTCAGTCAAATACATATGGCTGAAGATACTTTCTTATTTAGAGGATTTACCCGCTTAAAACAGCTAGAATATCTGATTCGTACTGAGCAAATTGACAAAGATTTCTTCTGGAATAAAAAGTAGCTAGAGTAGCCTGGCAGCGGCGAACAAATAATCTAAGCCTCCGAATCAACAATATTTGATTCGGACTTATTTACCCTATCGAATTATTTGCAATTAGTGAGTTGAAGTTTATGGCGATCGCAAAATGTCGATTCAGTGGTCAACCTCTACACAAAACTTTTATTGATCTAGGAATGTCACCCTTAGCCAATGCTTATCTGACAGCAGAACAGCTAAATAATGCAGAAAAATTTTATCCTCTGCACGCTTATGTCTCTGAAGACACTCTTTTAGTTCAATTAGAACAGTTTGAAACTCCAGATCAGATTTTTAATGACTATGTTTACTTTTCTTCTTACTCAACTAGTTGGCTTAAACATGCCAAAGCTTATACCGAGATGATGGTAGAAAGGTTTGGTTTTAATCATCATAATCAAGTTATTGAAATTGCCAGCAATGACGGCTACTTACTGCAATATTTTTTAGAAAAGGGAATCCCAGTTTTAGGAATAGAACCAGCTACAAATATAGCTAAGGTTGCTGAAGCCAGAGGCATTCCTAGTATCAACAAGTTTTTTGGGGTTGAAACTGCTAAAGAACTTGTGATACAAGGAAAACTCGCTGACCTTTTGATAGGCAACAATGTTTTAGCTCATGTACCAGATCTAAATGATTTCATAGCTGGAATGAAACTCATCCTCAAACCCAATGGCATCTTGACGATGGAGTTTCCTCATATTTTGCGACTCATTCAACAAAATCAGTTTGATACTATTTATCACGAACATTTTTCTTATTTCTCACTCCTCACTGTCGAAAAAATTTTTGCAGCCCACAAATTGCAACTTTTTGATGTAGAGGAATTACCAACTCACGGCGGTTCTTTAAGAATTTATGCTAAACATAACCACGCTGATAATCACAGCATCAGCGACAGAATAAGCCATCTCAAAGAGAAAGAAATCGCCGCCAGATTGCATCGCATAGAAACTTACATTACATTTGCTGAAAAAGTCAAAGAAACAAAGCACAAGCTATTAAATTTTCTCTTGACGGCTAAAGCAGAAGGTAAATCAATCGTGGGTTATGGCGCACCAGCCAAAGGCAACACCTTGCTTAATTATTGTGGGATTGCTAAAGATTTTATCGATTATACAGTAGATTGCAGTCCCTACAAACAAGGCTTATTTTTACCTGGGACTCATATTCCCATCTTTGAACCAGATAAAATCCGCGAAACTAAACCAGATTATGTCCTAATTTTACCTTGGAACCTCAAGGAGGAAATTATGGAACAAATGGCATTTATTAGCGAGTGGGGTGGACAGTTTGTTGTGCCGATTCCTGAAGTAAAAATTTATCCTTGTCCTATTCCGGATCGGCTTTTAATAGCGTCGTAATTACTAATCATAAGCAACTTTGTTGCTTATTGCTACTGTTTTTAGATTGTCACTATGATAATCGGCAATATGGTTCAGTTAAGGCTTAATTCTCTTAACCTTCCTTTTGAAGTAGGAATTAAAGACCGTAACCAAAGGTGGGTAAAAACCTCATCCCACAAGATTGGATAATTTATTTTTCAGAAATTACTAAAGAGTAATTAAAGGGTGTATCTACTATAGTTTTTTGCCGCCAAGCCATAAAAATTAGACTGGAAAACAGCTGATTAATTACTAATACCAATGTAAAACTGCATAAAATCAAGCTTGGTGAGACAAGGTGCTAAAGCCCTTTGTTCGCAACCTCACAGATAATTGTTATCAGCTGCTGCTAGTACCTTCTTAACTACAGATTTGAGCTTAATATGAATAAATTGCTTACCATCGGTATTCCTACATTCAATCGTGCCCAGCTTTTAGATAAACAACTTACTTGGTTAGCTAAAGCTATTAAAGGGTTTGAGTCTGACTGCGAAATATTTATTTCTGATAACTGTTCTACAGATAATACCCAACAAGTAATTAAAAAGTGGCAGATAATTCTCAGCAATGTTACATTTACATCAAACAAAAACAGTGAAAACATAGGCGTGATGGGTAATATTGCTTGTTGCTTAAAAGCTGCAACTAGCGAATATGTTTGGACAATTGGTGATGATGATCCAATTCAGGAGAAAACCCTAAATTATGTGTTAACAACACTAAAAAAACATTCAGATTTAGCACTAATGTTTTTAAACTTCTCCGGTCGCCAAAAACGAACAGGTCAACTTGTTGTAGAACGCTGGTTGAATAGTGATAATGACGAGCCAAGAGTTGACGGGAAAGCTGTATTTCAAGGTTATCTGAACGAAAATTTTGGTGGTGTACTTTTTATATCAGCAGCAATTTATCGAACGGATTTAGTGCAACGCGCTATACAAAAATGGCCATCTGCTACTAGTAATTGGGCATCTCAAGCATATTGGACTGGGTTTTGCGCTGCTCATGGAAGTGTGATTGTTACTAAAGACATTTATTTAGAATGTACTATGGGCGCTAGTCTTTTGGATCTTGATCCAACATGGAACTTCAGAATGCGATATGCTTACATACCTGAAGTTTATATAAAACTACTAAGGGTAGGATATCCTCATAAATTTTGTCAGGAAATGATTTGGCAGAATTTCCAACAAAAAGCTGACTGGAAAATCTTATTAGGTGCTTTAAAACGTTGGCCTTTCTTGACAATAAAGATATTTATTCCTTACCTGCGTTTGCTAAGTATATCAGCTTGGACAATTCTTTTTCCACCCAAGCAGTTAGAAACTAGTACAGCACGGCTTAAATCTACCTAACATTTCAATTAACAAAACTTGGGGCTTAATAAGGGGATTTTGCGCCTTGTTAAAGGTAGTTAAACTTCTACCACAGTGTACTAGCCTGTAATTTAGTGTGTTAATTGTCAATAAATTGATTGTTAATCCTAACTCTTGACAATGACCACTCATATACGAATTTAATTAATTACTATTTATTCCCATGCAAAAATTACTGACCATTGCTATACCGACTTATAATCGTGCTGAGTTACTTGATAAACAGTTAGCATGGTTGGCTCAAGCTATCAAAGCTTTTGAAGATGAATGTGAAATTTTAGTTTCTGATAATTGTTCAACAGACAATACTCAGGAGGTGATCCAAAAATGGCAAGTAACACTCAGCAATATTACATTTAAATCAAATAAAAACTCTAAAAATTTAGGCGTAGTCAAAAATATTATGTATTGCCTAAATTCTACTACAACAAAATATGTTTGGACAATCGGTGATGATGACCCAATTCAAGATAAAGCCATTGCTTATGTCATCACCAAACTCAGACAACATGAAAATTTATCATTATTGTTCCTCAACTTTTCCGGTCGGAACCAAATTACTGGAGAACCAGTCCATCCACCAACAATTGCTGGTAATCGCTGGTTTGATATTGATAGTGAAGATGGTGATGGTGATGGTAAAGCCATATTTGAACATTGTTTTTCAAAAAGTGTTGGTGCAGTAATTTTTCTGACTGCTACAGTCTACCGCACTGACCTAGTAAAACGTGCTCTAAAAAATTGGACAGACGCTGAGAATAACTGGATATCTTTAGCATACTTAGCCGGATATTGTGCTGCTAATGGCATTGTAATTGTCACTAAAGAGATTTATTTAGAATGTGTTGTTGGTGTGAGTTATTGGCAGAAAGAACCAAAATCTGCACTGTTAATGCAATACAAACACATCCCCGAAGTGATTTTGAAATTAGAGCAGAGTGGATATTCTAAGCAGTTTTGTCGGCGGATGCTTTTGCAGAACGGCAAAGAAGTCAACTTGAAAGTTTTCTTGGGTGCTTTAAGAAGATGGCCGATGTCCGCTATCAAAATAGTAGTTCCATTTTTGGCTTTAGTCAGCTTGTGTGCTTTTGACGTGATGGTTTCTAAAGAGTTTAGGTTAGCAGAATCAAGTGAAATATCTACTCGTGAAGTGCAAAGCTATAAGCCATAAGTTACTAAATTACTGATAAATAAACATCAAAATTAGAAGGTATTTACGACATGTTTACCACCATTAAGCGCAAAATAGCTACACTGTCTTCTGACTTTGAATACCACGTAGCCCGTTGGAAGCATAGCAGAAATCTGCCAGTATTGCAAAGAAGCGATCGCCACATCCTTAATGCTCTCAAAAAAGATGGCGTTTGCGTCACAACACTGGCAGATTTAGGGTTAAATTCTAGCTCAGAACTGCTCAAAGCTGCTTCCCATCAATTGTCTCAGATGGAAAATCTAAACAGCGACCATTTAGAGCAAAAGTTGCCACAAATTTACACAGTTACAAGTTTACCAGAATTTTATGCCTGGGGGATCGAGAAAAGGCTACTCAACATCATCGAAAATTATATCGGTCTTCCCATTGCTTTTCATGGTGTACATTTACGCAAAGATTTCAATAATAAACATCAGTTTGGGACGCTGCTATGGCATAGCGATGCAGAAGACCGTCGGATTATCAAAATTATTATTTACTTGAATGATGTAGAAGAAAAAACTGGGCCTTTTGAATACATTGCCCGCTCTTTAACTCCCTTTTTTAGTTGGAATTATTTTCAGCTTTACTACAAACTTTGGAAGTCAGGCTATATGGGTATCGATGATGAAGAAGTAAAACCAGTCATCCCCAAATCTGCTTGGAAATCTTGCCCAGGCCCAGCAGGTACAGTTATTCTTGTAGATACGAAGAATACTTTGCATCACGGCACAGTCCGCACAGAAGACCGATCAACATTATTCTTATGTTACACCGCTAACCCTCCCGAACGACCAGACCTCTGCACCCAATACTGGGATGATACTTATCCCAGAGCAGAATTACGTTCTTCATCAGATGCAGTTAAAATTCCGACTTAGTACCCTTTTATAAAAGGAAAGGATGTTTTAAAAGTACTTTTAGATCCCCCTGGCTACCGTGTACACACAAGTCAAATTGGTAATCAAATGGACGAAAAAGAACGGAAAATTATTTTTTAACCTTTTGATTTTCTGAAAGAAATCTATCAATAAACTGACACTATTGATAATCAGTTTAATCAACTCAAAAGCTTGCCAATATACGGCTTGTATTTTACCAGGCAAGGATTTTAGTACTTGTGTGTACACTGTAGCCTTTGGGGGATTTAGGGGGATCTTGATATTTTCCAAACATCCTCTAAGGTGCGTTACGTTCCTAACGACTCCTACGAAGTTGTAGGTGATTAAATCCACGTTCATTACTGTTATCTTTTGGTGCAAATACTAAGCAGCTCGCAAGTATTTTCTGTACTAAACATTAAGGAATCATATGATTTTCACTGAAACTGCACTCAAAGATGCACTCATTATTGATTTAGAAGAAAAACCAGACCACCGTGGTTTTTTTGCTCGCTCTTTCTGCGCTCAAGAATTTGAAGCACATGGCTTAAAGCCAACAGTTGCCCAATGTAACCTGTCTTTTAACTACAAAAAAGGCACTATTCGGGGAATGCACTATCAAGTTCTACCAGCAGCAGAAACGAAATTAATTCGCTGTACTAAAGGCGCTATCTATGACGTAATTATTGATATGCGTCCTGAATCTCCTAGCTTTTTATCACACATCGGTGTAGAACTAACTCCAGAAAACCGCCGCGCTTTGTATGTTCCAGAAATGTTTGCTCACGGCTATCAAGCACTCACAGATGAGACTGAAGTTGTATATCAAGTAAGTGAATTTTACACGCCAGGGTATGAGAGAGGTTTACGCTATGACGACCCATTCTTTAACATTGATTGGCCTCTAGATGTGACTGAAATATCTGAGAAGGATTTAAATTGGACTTTGTTGAGAATGATGGCTGTTGGCGGTACAACATCCAGATAAATATAGCAATATTAAATAATTCGTGAAATTACTTTATTAACGAAATTCAAACTACGCAAATAGCGTCAATTCAATAAAAAAAGTATTTCACGAGTGAATTAGAATTGATGTATATACATACAACTGTCAAGTGCTAATTAACATCTGAGATATTAACTTAATCAAATTGGGTAGAAATAAATGCCAAATAGTATTCTATCTCGTGTCGGTGATACCATCTCTTTTGTCTCCAAAAAAGTCCAAGATCGGATCAATTATGCCAAGACCTTACAAGTTGTTTCCCTGAAGCCCAAACAGCCTTCCAAAGGAAATGTACTTCTTTCTTATCGGATTGAGCCATTCCTAATAAAACCAGGTCAGCCTATCCCCAATGACCAGAGTTGGAACTGGGAATGTCTACTAATCGCACAAACTTTTTTAGACATGGGCTATAACGTTGATGTTATCCAGTTCCATAATGATAAATTCGTTCCTCAAAAACACTACGCATTTTTCATTGATATCCGTCATCGTCTAGAAGCACTTGCACCAAAACTGAATAAAGATTGTATCAAGATTTTCCACGTTGACATTGCTAATATGGTGTTTCGCAATGCAGCTGAATGCAATAGACTTCTAGAACTCCAACAGCGCCGAGGAATTACCTTACGTCCACAGCGATTTGAAACACCAAACTTGGGAATTGAATATGCCGATTATGCTACCATATTGGGCAACAATTTCACAGTTGATACATTCAAATATGCCAAAAAAGCAATGTATCGGATTCCGATTTCTTCATCACTTGTTTATCCCTCTCCTGATGAGAAAGACTTTGAAGCGATAAGAAAACGTTTTCTGTGGTTTGGTGGTAGTGCTTTAGTTCTCAAAGGATTAGACTTAGTTTTAGATGCCTTTGCCCAAATGCCGGAATACCATTTAACAGTTTGTGGCCCGGTAAGTAACGACAAAGAATTTGAGCAAGCTTTCTATAAAGAACTGTATGAAACACCTAACATTCATACTTATGGTTGGATTGATGTTAGCAGTCCTGACTTTTTGAAGGTTACAAATAATTGTTTGGGACTTGTTTATCCTTCCGTTTCTGAGGGACAAGCAGGAGCAGTAATAACCAGCTTACAAGCTGGGTTAATTCCGATTTTAAGCTACGAATCTGGTGTAGATGTTCACGATTTTGGTGTAATTTTTGATAACCTTTCCCTTGAAGAAATTAAGGCGAAAGTTAGAAGTATTTCCAATTTGCCTGTAGAAGACCTAAAGCTGATGTCTCGTCAGGCATGGGAATATGCAAGAACAAATCATACCAAAGAAAAGTTTGCTCAAGCCTACAAAAATGCTGTGGAGCAAATTATCGAAAATCACAGCCAGAAAAAACAGACTGATTCTGTAGCATCTAGCAAACAGCTAGTTAGTACTTAGCTCTGGTGATTAGAAATCGCAAAACCATACAAACTAAGTCTGTCGGCGTGGACTGATGAAAATTAACAAGGGGATTTTGCCCCTTGTTAAAACTCGCGCAGGCGGGTTTTACCTGTATAGCCGTGAGTTATAGTCGCTTGGTGCAAGCTAATCCTAATTACCATGAAAATGTACTTAATATTTAGCTGTAACAAATTATTAAGTGCAAATTTATAGAGAATTTGTATCACAACCAACAGTTCCAAAAAGGAGTTTAGTTCATGATTATTATCGATCGCGCCTTACAAGCTCGTGCAGCAGCAGGAAATCCCATCAAAGTGGGAATGATTGGTGCTGGTTTTATGGGTCGAGGAATTGCCAACCAAATTGTCAATTCAGTGCCAGGAATGGAGTTAGTTGCTATCTCCAATCGTCAGATTGATGCAGCTAAACAAGCTTATTCGGAAGCAGGAATTGAGGATATTCAAGTTGTTGCAACTGTCAGCGAGTTAGAAGATGCGATCGCTAACGGTAAGTATGCAGTCACAGAAGACGCAAAGTTACTGTGTCGGGCTGAGGGCATCGAGGCCATAATCGAAGTCACAGGTGCAGTGGAATTTGGCGCTCACATCGTCATGGAAGCGATCGCCCATTGCAAACATGTGATTATGATGAATGCCGAACTCGACGGCACTATTGGCCCGATCCTGAAAGTGTATGCCGACAAAGCAGGTGTCATCCTCAGCGCTTGTGATGGCGATCAGCCAGGGGTACAAATGAATCTTTACCGCTTTGTGAAAAGCATTGGTTTAACTCCCTTATTGTGCGGTAACATAAAAGGACTTCAAGACCCCTATCGCAATCCCACCACCCAGGAAGGATTTGCAAAACGTTGGGGTCAAAAGCCTCACATGGTGGCTAGCTTCGCTGACGGAACCAAAATTTCCTTTGAGCAAGCGATCGTTGCCAATGCCACAGGCATGAAAGTTGCCAAACGGGGAATGTTGGGATATGACTTCAATGGTTATGTCGATGAAATGGCCCAGATATATGATGTTGAACAACTCAAGGAACTGGGCGGTATTGTCGATTATGTAGTTGGAGCAAAACCTGGCCCAGGCGTATATGTATTTGCCACTCACGATGACCCCAAGCAACGCCACTATCTCAACTTATACAAATTAGGCGAAGGCCCTCTTTACAGCTTCTATACTCCTTATCACCTCTGTCATTTTGAAGTTCCCCTGTCCGTAGCGCGTGCTGTCCTATTCGGTGATGCCGTTATGTCTCCACTCGCAGGCCCGCTAGTAGATGTTGTCACCACTGCCAAAATTGACCTGAAAGCAGGAGAAACCATAGATGGCATCGGTTACTACATGACCTACGGACAATGTGAAAATTCCCCCATCGTCCAACAGCAAAATCTCTTACCAATTGGTTTAGCCGAAGGATGTCGCCTGAAACGAGATATTACTAAGGATCAAGTCCTCACATACGAGGATGTAGAATTGCCTGAAGGCAGACTCTGCGACCAATTAAGAACTGAGCAAAATACTTATTTCGCCGCAGAAAAAATCTTAGTAGCAGTTGGGTAATATCGGTTCCAAAAATATTTGTAACAAATTAATTGGCTGTAGGGGCGTACAGCTGTACGTCCCTAGCAACGTATTTGTAGCAAGAATTTCGTGAAGAGGATAGGAAATTATACTGCTGAACACTAGCCACTTTTCACGTCATGTGGAACCTAATCCCCTTCCCCACTAGGGAAGGGGGAAATTCAAAGCCTCCCCTAAAAGGGGAGAGGAATGGAAGTGAGGTCTTCGCTATACCGTGAAAAGTAAGCTAAACACTAAAGTTGTTGATAGTAACTTGCTGGGGAGCGTTGAAACAAACCTGATCGAAACTTTAGGTCAAATTCATGAAAATTGCTCTAGTCCATGATTATTTAACCCAGCGAGGTGGGGCAGAGCGTGTGTTTGAACTGCTTTGTAAACGCTATCCCGAAGCAGATATTTTCACATCTCTATACGATCCCCAAAAAACTATTGATCTAGGCGATCGCATAGTCAACACAACCTTTTTACAAAAGATTCCCTATGCAGCAAAATATTTCAGGTCAATGGCTCCTCTATATTTTCCTGCCTTTCGGGCCTTGAATCTGCAAGACTACGATCTAATTATTAGCAGTAGCACTAGCTTCGCTAAAGCAGTCCAAAAAAATCCCAATGCCCGCCACATTTGTTTTTGCCATAATGTCACCCGTTTCTTATGGGATACAGCAACTTATTTAAGAGAGTATGGAGACTATAGATATTTTGCTCCTTTAATTGAACAAGTATTCCAAGTAATGAGAAAGGTAGACCTGAAATATGCACAGGAACCTGACCTTTACATTGCTAACTCTAGTGTTGTTGCCCGCCGGATAAAAAATGTTTATGGCAAACAGGCAATAATGGTTAACTATCCAATTGATACTAGTAAATTTCTTTTTTCAGATATAAAAGATGAATATTATCTGGCCTCAGCCCGGATGATCAGCTATAAGCGTCTTGATATAATAGTCGAAGCTTTTAATTGGCTGGGGTGGCGGTTATTAATATCAGGTGACGGCCCAGAACAAGCACGGTTAAAATCCAAAGCATTACAAAATATTGTGTTCTTGGGACACGTAAGTGATAGAACCCGCAAAGACTTGTTTTCCAAAGCCAAGTCTATTATTGTCGCAGCCCTAGAAGACTACGGATTAGTTCCAGTAGAGGCTAATGCTAGTGGCACACCAGTCATCGCCTACGGAGCAGGTGGAGTATTAGATACTCAAATACCAGGTGAAACAGGAGTCTTTTTCAAAAGGCAAACACCCGAATCTCTACAAGTTGCATTACTAGAAGCCAATGGCATTTATTGGGATTACGATCGCATCCGTAATCATGCAGTAGCAAACTTTTCCGAGAATGCTTTCTTTAGTAAAGTTGAGCAAATTATTAACCAAGCTTGTGGTGGGCACCAATTATTCATTTGATTTCTGAATCTCTTCCCACTATAAGATTACCTATTTATTTTCTCTCTCGTCCTTGGCGGTTTGTTAAAAAAATAGGTATTCTTCGGAGTATCTCTTAGCGTAAGTCTTGTTGGTGTAGCCTTTCGTAGAAAAGACAAGGATAATAAAAGTGGTTCAAAGTAGTCTAAATCCTCATATAACTCCAGGTTCGGAAACTGAACCAAGTTACGGACAAATGTTTGCCGTATTTGTGCGAAGATTTCCTTGGTTCTTAGCAGTATTAATTAGTTGTATTGCTCTTGCAGGTATAGTAACTTTTAAGACAAAACCAACTTATAAAAGTTCGATGCAACTGCTAGTAGAACCTAACTATCAAGGTAAGACAGAAGGAGCAGGGTTAGACAACCAGTTTACCGACTCTAATGTTGTGATAGATACTGCAACTCAGCTTAATTTGATGCAGAGTTCAGGACTCATCCAAAAAGCAGTTGATAAACTTCAGTCTAATTATCCTGATATAACTTCAGCAGAAATTAAAACTTCTTTGGTCTTAACTCAAATAAGGAGCAAAGAAGATAATGTCGCTACTAAAATCTTTCAAGTTGAATACACTGCTGGAGATCCAGAAAAAACACAAAAAGTTCTAGGTGCAATTCGACAAGTTTATGTGGAATATAACAAAGAACAACAGAATTCACGTTTACAAAAAGGTCTGCAAATTATCAGGGAACAGTTAAGTAAAGCCAGTGAAGAAGTAAACGCGGCTGAGACAAATTTACAAAGGTTTCGGAGAAATCAGAACTTAATTGATCCAGAGTCACAGGCCAAAGCTATTGAGACGGCTTTGAACAATATTGCCCAAGAGCGACAGACAACTCGTTCTCAGTATGGGGAAGCTTTGGCACGCCAAAAATCTTTGGAAGAACAACTTAACCGTTCTCCCCAAAATGCTCTAGTTGCTTCCCGCCTGAGTCAGTCTACTCGCTATCAAGGCTTACTGAACGAAATCCAAAAAACAGAACTGGCACTAGCACAAGAACGCTTACGCTTTACAGACCAGACTCCGAGTGTGCAAAAGTTCAAAGAACAGCTTCAAAGCCAGAAGGAATTATTGCAACAAGAAGTAGGAAGGACTTTAGGCCCAAAATCTGCTGGTGAATTCAGTTCTGGAGACTCTCTCCTCGAAAAAGGACAGCTCGGTGAAATTGATCTCAGCCTTGCTGGTCAGCTAGTGGAAACACAGACCAATATAGTTGCTTTAACTGCTCGCGATCAAACTTTGGCCCAAAAAGAAAACGAGATGCGTTTGGAAATCAAACGCTTCCCGCCTCTGTTGGCTTATTACAATCGGATGCTACCCCAGTTGCAATTTAGTCGTGAAAGGTTAGAGCAGCTTTTAAGAGCAGAACAGCAATTGCGGCAAGAACTTTCCAAGGGTGGATTTAATTGGGAAGTTGTAGAAGATCCTCAAAAAGGCGCACAATTAGGCCCCAATCTCCAACAGAATTTGCTGTTAGGTGCTGTAGTTGGGTTTATGTTAGGAGGCATTGCTGCCTTTATTCGGGAATCGGCTGATGATGCAGTTCACACCACTGCTGAGTTAGAAAAGCAAATGGCCATGCCGTTGTTGGGAACAACTCCCAAGTTACCACCAGCCAAACCCAGAGAATCAATGATCAAGTTACCTTTTGGTAAGCCAGAAGTTCTTGCCCCCTGGACAATTCAGGTATTGCAATCTCCACCGCGTTGGGAATCGCTGGATCTGATTTACAAGAATATTGAACTTTTAAATACTGTTGCTAACTTAAAATCTTTGATGATTACCTCAGCTTTACCTGATGAGGGTAAATCAGCTTTGGCCTTAGGTCTGGCGATGAGTGCTGCCCGTTTACACAAAAGGGTGTTACTGATTGATGCCAACTTACGTGATCCCAGTCTGCACCAACAACTGAATCTTCCCAATGAACAGGGGCTTTCAACTCTATTGGCTAGTGATGCAACTTTACCCAACCAGATTAGTTTTCAATACTCAGGTTCCGCCTACATCGATATTTTGACCGCTGGCCCCAAACCTGCTGACCCAGCTAATCTGTTAAGTTCCCCTCGGATGATGCAATTAATGGCAGCATTTGAGGAAAACTATGATTTGGTACTCATAGATGCTCCCCCAGTTCTCGGTTTAGTGGATGCCATGCTCACCGCATCATCTTGTCGTAGCGTGGTCATGGTAGCAAGCATTGGTATTGTGACGCGAAGCCAGCTGACTCAAGCGACAGCCATGTTAAGTAAGTTAAATCTGATTGGGGTTGTAGCTAATGGGGTATCAAACTCTAGCAGTAATTACGTACCCTATATCAAACAACAGCAATTGTCCCTGCGACAAGCTGTGGAAAAGTAGCTAGTACCGCAAGGCGGAAGTCAAAAGTCAAAAGTCACTTGTACTGAGCGTAGCCGAAGTAAAAGTCAAAAGAAATACAGTGTAAATGTTTCGTTGATTTGAAATGGGTTGTTTATTTCCGCAGCGCTGTACTAGTACGGCTACGATAGATCCCCAGATCCCCGACTTCTCTAAGACGTCGGGGATCTAATTAGTTTAAATGCAACACGCGGTAGGGTGGCACAGCTGTGCTATCCTACTTTTTGATGACCAAAATTTAATTTTGATGCGATCAGGAAAATTCCAGTATATTTATACTATCTTTATGAGTTTTTAGAGAAATCACTGGCTCTTTAAAGAGTAAATAAAGAATTTATTTGAGCGATCGCTATTTCTATATAGTCTTATATTCTAGAGATTAAAGCACCTTCATAAAGGCTAGAAGACAAGAGTGGACTGGTTTTGTTAAATATCTCGATCCAATCAACACCTCAGTGCAATTAAACGTAGATATAGATTCATGGGTAATTTCCCTCTACAGTTCTCTACTTTCAGTAGTTACCGGAAAAATACCGATTGCCCATGAATATTGATAGTAACGTTGATTAGTACACCTCTACACCAGCAGAATTCTGCACGATATGTGCTTGGCTGAGTGGCAAATAGCAATAACATATTTTTGCCCTCAATTATCTCCAACTTTTTGGACTTACAACAAGATTCGGATTTGGGTCTTTGGCATTGATAGCCTTTGATAACGCCTCAGCAATTCACTCCTGTATAAACCCAAAGACATATGACAACTTCAATAATTCCAACTCTAGAAAATTTATATGATGTAACCCAGGAACACCAAGAGAATCGTGGGTACTGCACACTCCAGTGGCGGCGGGGTAAGCTGTTGGTGAAGCCGCCTGGACGAGTTAAACAACCATATCTGTCTTCATTAGATAGTAAGCGATCGCTAGTAGAATGCTTACAACATTCTCCTGTAAGTTTGGTAAGCATAGATCCAAAGCTGGGTGAGGCTTTGCTCAGGTTTTGGGCAGATGCATGTGAAGAAGCTAAAAAACCAATATTCCTAAGCATACGCGCTGGCAATAAAATGCCTAACCAACCCTTGAGACAATTGCAGCGACTAATTGATTGGATTACTGCTTTGGTGTTGTTGCTATTAGTAAGTCCAGTCATGTTGGGATTGATTATGTTAATGCAGGTTTACTCGCCAGGATCACTTTTTTGCCGTGAGTGGCGTGTTGGAGAACGGGGTAAACTCTTTCAATCAATCAGGTTTTGCACACACAACATCACACCGCTAGGGCGTTGGATGGGTAAATCCAGTCTTAACAATCTGCCCCAGTTATTTAACGTGCTACGGGGTGACATGAGTTTGATCGGATCTCGTTGTTGGACTTTAGAAGATGCAGTACAGCTAAATAAACTACCAGAAGTTACGGCTTCATGGAAAGTAGAAGCACAGCCCCACTTGTTACATCTGGATAGCCAAACACTTTGAGAATTTAGAAGTCATAATTCTGACTCCTAACTCCTGAATTCTTTGTGAAACTGCACAAAATCAGGCTTACTAAGACTTGGGACAAAATCCTTTTGTTCTATGCAACCTCACAGATAATCGGTATTACATACCAAATTATTGTTAGAAAAATCCATGCATTTCCAACTTCCTCAACAACTTCGTAGTCTGTTCAAAGCTAGCAGCTTTTGGCAGGACAACTATTTGATATTGCAAGAATTTAAACACTTTCGTAAAATTGCAACTCTAGCTCTGATATTCTCGATTTTGGCAGCAACTTTTGAAGGTGTGAGTATTGGTTTTTTACTTTCTTTTTTGCAAAGCTTAACTAGTCCCAACGCTCAACCTGTCCATACAGGAATACACTGGTTTGATATTTGGATTTTGGGAGCCAAGACATCGGCAATTAATCGTCTGTACCGCGTATCTCTGTTAATTTTATTGAGTACTTGGTTACGTGCAACCTTTAATTACTTTTCCCAAGTCTACACTGAATTATCTCAACTACATCTTGCCGATCGCTTACGTAAGCAAATTTTTGAACAGTTACAATCCTTGTCACTAAGTTACTTTGCCAAAACTCGTTCTGGTGAACTAATTAACACAATTACCACAGAAATTGAAAAAATCAGACAGGGTTTCAGTGGCGTAGCCTTTTTAATAACTAGAGGACTAACAACTTTTGTCTACTTAATATCAATGTTTTTGATATCATGGCAACTGACGCTGATTTCGGCATTACTATTTACACTTTTAGGTGTAGGGTTGTCCAACCTGAACGCTAGAGTCAGGGAATCAAGTTTTGGCATGACAACTGCTAATGCTAATTTTACATCAACAGCCATAGAATTTATTAATGGCATTCGCACTGTTCACTCCTGTGGTACTCAAGAATTTGAACGTCAGCGTTACTACAAAGCTAGCGACAAGGTAATAAGTAGTACAACTAAAGTTGTATTCACCTGGACACTTGTTAAGCCAATTGCCGAAGGTGTGGCGACTACCGTATTGATCGGAATGATTATTTTGGCGTTCACTAGCCTTGTTACCAATGGAACGCTACAAGTTGCTTCTTTGCTAACCTTTTTCTTTGTGCTATTTCGCTTTATACCGTTTGTTCAAGATATTAATGGTACGAGAGCATATCTCAGCACTTTACATGGCTCGGCAGACAACGTTAAAAATATGTTGAAAAGTGATGATAAATATTACTTTAAAAATGGCAGAATTGAGTTTCAAGGGTTAAAAAGGTCAATAGATTTAGTATCTGTAGATTTTGGCTATGATGATGATGATCTAGTGCTACATAATATTACCCTTACTCTTGAAAAGGGAAAAATGACAGCATTAGTCGGAGCCTCTGGTGCTGGTAAAACAACCCTTGCTGATTTAATTCCCCGATTTTATAATGCTACAGATGGATATCTTTACATTGATGAAATTGATGTCCGGCAGTTTGAAATTCACTCCCTACGTCGGAAAATAGCTGTCGTCAGTCAGGATACTTTTATCTTCAATACTAATGTTTGGCAGAATATTTCTTACGGGACTCCAGAAGCCACTAATGATGAAATTCAAGAAGCTGCTAGACTAGCGAATGCACTAGAATTTATTTTGGAAATGCCCGAAGGTTTTAACACCCAACTTGGAGATAGAGGTGTTAGATTATCTGGAGGACAAAGGCAGCGAATTGCTATTGCGCGTGCTTTACTGCGGAACCCAGAAATTTTGATTTTGGATGAAGCAACTAGCGCTTTAGATTCTGTATCTGAGCGCTTAATTCAAGATTCATTAGAAAAGCTATCTGTTGGGAAAACAGTAATTGCGATCGCTCACCGTCTTTCTACCATTTCTAAAGCAGATAAAGTTGTAGTTTTAGAACAGGGACGGATAGTAGAGCAAGGTAAGTATCAAGAACTGCTGGAGCTCAAAGGCAAGCTTTGGAAATATCATCAAATGCAGTATGAAGTAAGGCAATCAGATTAGAAAGAATATCCAATTACCAAAATACTTGCAACATATAAATCGGCTGTATATCTCTACAGCCGTAAGCCTTTACCTATATATGTATATCAGTAATTTGGTGAGATTACATTGCAAAAAAATAGTATTATCATAGTCATTATCTCTAAAAGTAATTTGTTAAGAACTATTATAAATAGTGCTATAGCAATCCTAAATAAGTCGTGAAAATCTCCGATTCCTCTCTCTGCGCTGCGCCAGTTGCTTCAAGTCGGGGAACCCGCCCAACGCACTGGCAACTCTATTGCCTCTGCGGTTAATTTATTTTTATAAATGATTTAGGAATGCTATAGATACTGAACAATAACAGAAAATATGTCCCAGAAAATATTTGACAAAGACCTGATTTATCAATGCTCCAACTTTGAAGTAGGTGGGGGCGGAGGTGTCGAAACTTATTTAGCTTCTCTGTTTGAACATCGACCACCTGATATTAGCGATCGCGTGATAAAATCGCTGAATAATGTTGATCAAAGCCAGTTTAAACTGCTGCATATTCACAGCCCAGATTTACTCTTGCAGCTTACAGGCGAATGTCCTACCATCTTCAGTGTTCATAATCACTCATTCTACTGTCCTAGTGGCACAAAGTATTTAGCAGGGCAGCGCACAGTCTGCGATCGCAACTTTTCTTACTTAGGATGTACCTGGGGTAAACTAGTAGATAAATGTGGTAGCCGTAGACCTTTAAGAACTGTTAGAGAACTTCAAAAAACTCAGAGTTTTTTAGATGTATTAAAAAATAGAAAAATTACTTTTATTGCTAATAGCGAATATGTCCAGGAGGAATTAATTAAAAACGGTGTACCACCTGAACAAACCGTAACACTACACTGTGGTATATCCGTACCAAAAACAGCAACTACACCTCTAAGTTTAGAAGTCCACCAAAATCATAGAATTTTGTTTGTGGGACGGATTGTTTCTGATAAAGGTCTGGAATGGTTGCTCAAAACTTTAATACATACAGATCCACAAATTAAACTTGATATTGCAGGTGAAGGATGGGAACGACCACAGTTAGAAAAGTTAGCAAACACACTCAGATTAAGTAACCGGATTACTTGGCATGGCTGGTGCGATCCTGACAAAATAAATAAACTTTATCAACAGTGTTTTGCAGTCATCTTCCCTAGTGTCTGGCCTGAACCTGCCGGTCTTGTAACTCTGGAAGCCTATGCTAATTATCGACCTGTAATTGGTAGTGCAGTCGGAGGTATTCCAGAGCATTTACGAGATGGGAAAACGGGTATTCTTGTTCCAGGTAATAATATCCAAAAGCTAGCTGATGCCATTCATGAGTTGTATACAGATTATCAAAAAAGCCGACATATGGGCGAACAAGGCCATGCTTTATTGATGAAGGAATTTACAATAGATGCTCATATAAAAAATCTGCGAAAAATTTATGCAAAAACAATAGCTGAATTCGATTCAAAAGGTGAAAAAATATATAGCATCTCTCAAGCTAAATAACCTTAGTCTAGTCAAAATATAAAAGGGTGTATCTTTAATTTATGAAATATAAATATAAAGCTGAAAATATGTCATTGCTTCAAGAATACCAACAACCTTTAGTCAGTGTTATTATCCCCACCTATAATCGGCCAGAATATCTGAAGCAAGCGATCGCTAGTGCTATTAAACAGACTTATAAAAATATCGAAATCATTGTTTCTGATAATTGTAGTTCAGAAAATCCTCAAGCAATTGTCGCATCTTTTGGTGATTCACGCATCAGATTTTGGCGACATCAGCAAAATGTCGGTATGCTAGCTAATCAGCAGCATGGTTTCAATATGGCGCGAGGTAAATATGTTGCTAGTCTCCATGACGATGATATCTGGAATGAAGACTTTTTAGCAAAGCTTGTACCAATACTAGAAGTAAATTCCGAGTTAATTATCGCTTTTTGCGACCAATATATTATAGATGCTAATGGCATAATTAATGATGTTGGAACTGAAGAAAACACATGTGGTTACAAGCGAGATAAGTTAACACAAGGGATTCATCAACCTTTCTATAAAATTGGGTTAATAGATAAAAGTATACCTACTGCGGCAGCTTGTGTGATTCGCAATAATTTTGTGGATTGGGATAGTATCCCCCTAGAAGTTGGCGGCATGTGGGATTTATATTTAACTTACCTCTGTTGTGTATCTGGTTGTGGGGCTTACTACTATCCAGAAAGGTTGACGCGATATCGTGCCCATGAGCAAACTGATACCATGCTCAGTGGTAGTCGAGATGTGCAGGCAAAAATCCGCAAAGCTAAAAGCGAAATATTTTGTTATCAAGTCTTTATGCAAGACACTCGTTTACAGGAATTTAGGACGTATTTTCAACAGAAATGGTTAGAAGCTAATACCACTTTGGGAATTGGTTTGCTACGAAGTGAACAGATAGCAGCAGCACGTCCTTATTTTTGGCAGGCATTGAAAAAACAAAAGTTTAATATGCGAACGCTAGTAGCATTAAGTATTAGTTTTACTCCGCAATTTTTAGCAGATAAGTTAATAGGAATGTCAAAACAATAGAGTAATTATATCTGAGTTGTGGAATTTATTTGTTAAATGAACCGTAATCGCGCAGCGTCTCGCAGAGAAGGGCATGAAGGGCACAAAGAGAAGAAAAGAAGATTATTTTTAAACCCTTTCTCTGCACCGCACCTCTGCCTCTGCGTGAGCTTTTATCATTAAGGAAGATAGTAGATGAAACTTTGTATTGTTACTCATAAAATCAAAAAAGGTGATGGTCAGGGACGGGTAAACTATGAGGTTGCTAATGAAGCAATTCGTCGTGGTCATCAACTAATATTATTAGCTAGTGAAGTTGCATCTGAACTAGAAAATAATAGTGAAGTTAATTGGATTAGAATTCCAGTCAAAGGTTATCCCACCGAATTTGTGCGTAATTTCATATTTGCCCAAAAAAGTGCAGATTGGTTACGTCAACATCGCTCTGGCATTGATTTAGTTAAAATCAATGGAGCAATTAATATGGCTGCGGCTGATGTAAATGCTGTACATTTTGTCCACAGTTCATGGTTGCGATCGCCTGTTCATATTTCCCGCAATCGCCGAGATTTATATGGTTTTTACCAATGGCTGTTTACGGCTTTTAATGCTCGTTGGGAAAAACAGGCTTTCCAAAAAGCGCAGGTTGTTGTGGCGGTATCAGAAAAGGTAGCCCAGGAATTAGTCAATATTGGTGTGCCCCGTTCTCGGATTCGCGTAATTGTCAATGGCGTTGACTTAGAAGAGTTTGCTCCTGGCCAAAGCAATCGCCAAAAGTTAGGTTTACCGGAGAATGTCGCCCTAGCACTGTTCGCTGGAGATATCCGCACACCCAGAAAGAACTTAGATACAGTGCTGCACGCCTTGGTGAAAGTTCCGGATTTACATTTGGTGGTGGTGGGACACACCGAAGGTAGCCCTTTCCCGCAGTTAGCAGCCTCTTTGGGGTTAAATGAACGCGTGCATTTTGTGGGATATCGCCGTGATATCCCCGAAATTATGCAAGCAGTAGATTTATTTGTTTTTCCTTCCCGATACGAAGCTTGCAGCCTCGTATTGTTAGAAGCACTTTCTTCAGGACTGCCAGTAATTACTGCCACAGCCACCGGGGGCGGAGAGTTGGTGACACCAGAATGTGGCTTCGTCTTATCCGACTCAGATGATATTGATGCTTTGGCTGTGGCGCTGATGTCCTTGGTGAGCGATCGCGCCCTTATACAGCAGATGGGCAAAGCTGCTCGCTCTGTGGCAGAACAACATAGCTGGACTACTATGGCACAAACTTATGTGGATCTATTCGAGGAGTTAAGCAAGAATGCGGAACACCGTTCTCATACCGACTTATCGCCGTCCACAAGACCTCTCACGCTGCCTTTTGGCGCTACAGGAGCAAATTAAACCCGTTGATCAGGTGATAGTCGTTGTCCGTGATACGGATGCAGAAACTTGGCAATTCCTTGCCCAATACAAAGCGGACAACTTGCCACTGCATACCGTGAAAGTGAGACAATCGGGGGTAGTAGCAGCCCTCAACGCCGGACTAGCAGCAGTGGAGGGCGATATTGTTTCCATTACTGATGATGATGCTGCACCCCACCCAGATTGGTTAGAGCGCATCGCCGCTTACTTTACCTGTGATAGTCGCCTCGGCGGTCTGGGAGGGCGTGATTGGATACACCACGGCAGCAAACTAGAAAACGAATCCCGCTTAGTAGTCGGACAGTTGCAGTGGTTTGGGCGAGTGATTGGCAACCATCATTTGGGAGTGGGAGAACCCCGTGAAGTCGATGTTCTCAAGGGCGTAAATATGAGTTTTCGTAAAGAGGCAATCGGACAATTGCGCTTTGACGAGCGGATGCGCGGTACAGGAGCGCAAGTACATTTTGAAATGGCATTCACTTTGGCATTAAAGCGGGCTGGTTGGAAAATAATTTATGATCCTAACGTTGCTGTAGATCACTATCCAGCACAACGTTTTGATGAAGATCAGCGAAACAATTTTAATGAAATTGCCTTTATTAATTTAGTCCATAATGAAACCTTAGTTTTACTAGAGCATTTGCCATTTATCCGCCGGATTGTATTTTTGTTTTGGGCAGTATTCGTGGGTACATGCGATAGTTTGGGTTTCGTACAATGGCTGAGATTTTTACCCAGCCAAGGGCAGTTTGCGGGTAAAAAATTGCTTGCATCCTGGCGTGGGCGTTGGCAAGGATATAAACAATTCGTAATTCATAATTCGTAATTCAAAATGAATTCTATTTCTTCTTAGCTCTAGTTGCCAGCTTCTACCTGGTAATTAAGACGGGTGGTGCTGCTTCCACAGAGCCAGTACAAGAGGCAAAGCCTCCAGTGACTGCATTCCCAGGCTGGAGGCAGGGAACGAGTTGATCTGCCAAATTTATTTATGTTTACATCTAAAATTGAATGAATTCTAAGCAGATACTTTTCAATAGTTTTTTACAAGAAAACTATTCTCCTGAGGAGCGATCGCTACAGGGTTGGATGGCGATCGCAGGTTTTGTATTACTGACTGTAGTTTGCTATTTTGCTGGTGCTACTGCTGCATTGCGCCTAATTTATCCGGTGACAGCTTTAATAGTAGCTGTGTTTTTATACTTGCGGCATCCCATTCTCTACATCAGCTTTACCTGGTGGATCTGGTTTCTCACGCCCTTAGCTACCCGCTTAGTTGACTATCGAGTGGGCTGGGACTCTACCCGGCAAATGCTCATAGCACCTTACTTAGTGGTTTTTGTAACTATAGCAACATTCTTCCGCCACTTTCCCCGCGCCTCTGCTCAAGGGGGCTTGCCGTTTGTTTTGGCTTTTATCGGAGTGTTCTATGGCTTTCTAGTCGGTCTGATTTACAATCCACCTATCCCTGTTGCACGCGGATTGATGGATTGGCTCAGTCCGATCATCTTCGCTTTTCACTTATTTATTAACTGGCGAGATTATCCCAGCTATCGCCAGAACATTCAGCGAACATTCCTCTGGTGTGTGTTGATTTTAGGAGCTTATGGCGTATATCAATTCGTCGTAGCTCCGGAGTGGGACAGGTATTGGCTGATCCAATCAAAACTATTCATGAGTGCTGGAAATCCTGTACCTTTTGGGATGCGGGTCTGGAGTACATTGCACTCAGTTGGCCCCTTTGGTTCAGTCATGCAAGCTGGTTTACTGTTGTTATTTACAAGTTCGGGAAATTTAATTTTTCCTGCTTCAGCTGTTGGTTATTTATCCTTTTTATTGACACAAGCACGTACTAATTGGGGAGGCTGGTTATTTGGAGTAATTATGATTATGGGTTCAGTCAAGGCGCGGATTCAAATGCGCTTAGTCACCATAATCGTAATAATGGCAATTTGTGTTGTGCCATTGACAACTATCGAGCCAATTTCTGGGGTTTTAGCAGCGCGTTTGGAAACTTTTTCTAATCTTCAAGAAGACGGCAGCTTTAAAGATAGATCGGGAACTTATGACAAAAATCTTGGTCTAGCTCTTTCTAATGGTCTAGGTAACGGATTAGGAAATATCTGGAAGGTCAACGAAAAAACCGGTCAAATTGAAGTAGTGGTGATTGATAGTGGCATTTTAGATATGTTTTTCACCCTTGGTTGGTTTGGAGCCATTTTTTATATGGGTGGATTAATCTTGTTAATTATTAGTGTCAGCAGCTATGGTGAAGGTCGTTTCGATAGTTTTATCAGTGCTGCCCGCGCCATTGGTATCAGTTCTGCTACACAGTTAGTTATCGGTAGCGGCATGTTGAGTGTGGCAGGGATGATTCTTTGGGGATTTTTAGCTATGGCTATGGCAGGACATAAATACTATAGCAATCCTAAGAACCCCAACTTCTCTAATAAGTCGGGGTTCTGAGCTTTTCAAGTTTGTTAAAAAACGAAATCTTACAACTTAAATCGGACTGATATAAATTATGAAAGCAATTATTGTAATGCCATTAGCCGAGCAAAGAGGCGGTGGTGAAATGATGCTTTGGGATTTAGTGCAACAAGGACGTAATGCCGGTGTCGAGTGGCTAGTAATATTTTTAGAATCCGGCCCGATGGTAGAACAAGTAAAGTCCCTTGGCATTGATACGCGAGTTGTGAAAAGTGGACGCTTACGCCAAATCCACCGTTTTATTGGCGCTGTTTTGCGGATAGCTGCGATCGCCCGCCGCGAACGTGCAGATATAATTGTCAATTGGATGTGGATTACGCATATATCTGGAGGTTTGGCAGCAATACTGGCGGGGTTGCCTGCTGTGTGGTATCAACTAGAAGTGCCTAGTGACAAGACTTGGTTAGTGCGAATCGCTACTTTAATCCCAGCCCAGGCAATTATCACCCTCTCCCAAGATGGTAAGCAAGCACAGGCAGAAATTTGGCCCCACAGACCAACACCTTTGGTTTATCCTGGTGTCGCACTAGACCGATTCGAGCCTAATGCTTTGCCTTCTCCAGAAGAAGCACGGCGGAAGCTGGGCTTACCTTTACACGGCCCGTTGATTGGAATTGTTGGACGATTGCAACGATGGAAGGGAATGCATGTATTGGTGCAAGCAATGCCCAAAATTTTACAGAAGTATCCCGATGCTCATTGTGTAGTGGTTGGCGGTAAGCACGATTTAGAACCAGATTATCAGGACTTCTTAAAAGCAGAAATCGCCGTCTTGGGCTTGAAAGAGCAGGTAATTATGGCTGGGTTACAGCGTAACATCCCGGAGTGGGTGCAGGCGATGGATGTATTTGTCCATGCATCAGATAAAGAGCCGTTTGGGATTGTGATTATTGAGGCGATGGCGCTGGGTAAACCTGTGATTGCTGGCAATGCAGGCGGCCCGACAGAGATTATTACCGATGGGATGAATGGACTATTAACACCTTACGGTGATGCGGATAAATTAGCGATCGCAATTCTCCGCTATCTTGACGAGCAAGAATTTGCCCGAAGTGCGGGAATAGCTGCCAGGCAACGCGCCCTCGATTTTTCAACGCAGAATTATGCCCAAAACTTTATTAGTGCAATTCGTTCTGCCATGCCAAGCGTTTCATAGACTAAATGAAACAGTAAGCTTCTTGCAGAAGTCAATTTTATGAAAATGAAACCACAGATTTACATCGATTGATTCTCTATAGCAATCCTCAATTATTTCTGAACTTTTCTGCTTCTATTCTTCTCTTCTCTACGAGAGGCTGCGCGTTGGCGTTCGCGGAGGGTGTCGCAGACAAGCCTCTCGTAGAGATGGCGGTTCGATAGTTTTCATAAATTAAATAGGATTACTATCTGTGCATCTATAGCTAAAAATAATAAATTAAATTAAAAGGAATTAAATAAATGTTGATTGATAGCCGTAAATTGCCAATAAATGAAGTTATCAATACTGAAGTTTGTATAGTTGGTGCTGGTCCAGCCGGAATTACACTTGCACGAGAATTAATTGGGCAAGATTTTCGAGTTTGCTTACTAGAAAGTGGTGATTTGGAATTTAATCAAGAGACTGCATCTCTTAGTGAAGGTGAAACTGTTGGAGATCCTTTTCCACCACTGCAAGAGATGCGTCATCGTCAATTTGGTGGACTGGCTAATGTCTGGAATATTGAAATCAATAAAAATCAACTTGGTCTGAGGCATGTCCCATTAGACGAAATAGATTTTGAAAAACGAGATTGGGTGCCATACAGCGGCTGGCCTTTTAGTAAATCTCACCTGAATCCATTTTATGAGCGTGCTCAAGCAATCTGTAAACTCGGTTCTTTTGCTTATGAAGCTGAGGCTTGGGAAAATGCTCAATCTCCTCGGACACATTTCACAAGTGACCGAGTTACTACTAGTATGTTTCAGTTTGGCCCCCGTGATATTTTCACGAATGAATATCGCCACCAAATCAATCAATCTCCTAATATCAGCACATTCCTGAACGCCAACGTGGTAGAAATTGAGGCAGATGAAACAGCCCAAACAGTGAAACGCGTACAAGTAGCTTGTTTATCAGGTAAGAAATTTTGGGTTGTTGCAAAAATCTTTATTTTAGCCACAGGTGGTATTGAGAACGCACGTTTGCTATTGTTATCAAACCGGATTCAAAAGAATGGATTAGGCAATCAACAGGATTTAGTGGGTAGGTTCTTTATGGATCATCCTTTTATCCGTTCTGGAATGCTTGTTCCTCATAATCGTAAAATCTTCAATTCGATGGCTTTGTATGACTTACGCCGAGTGAATAATGTAACAATTATGGGAAAATTTGCCCTAACGGAACAAGTTATGCGCCGCGATAAATTACTCAATATGACTGCGTTGTTATATCCCAGAGATGAAAGGTTTAGATCGGCAGCAAAGACTTCTGCGAAAATTTTGTCATCTTCAGTTCGGCACAAGCAGTTACCTAAGAATGTTCTTCAACATTTGGAAAATGTAATTACGAATATTGATGATTTAGTAGTTGATTGGTATAAGTATAATGTCAAAAAAGAATATTTGTTCCCTGATTTGAGTCATGGTGGATGGTCTGACCATGAAGGTAATGAACAGAAATATACAAAGTTTGAAGTTCTCAGCCAAACTGAACAAACCCCAAATCCAGATAATCGGGTGACACTCAGTAATCAACTAGATAAGCTTGGTTGTCCTCAAGCAAAATTAACTAATCATTGGAGCGAAATAGATATTTGCAGTGTGAAGCGATCGCAGCTAGTATTTGCAGAAGAGTTTGCTAGTGCAGGATTGGGTGAGTTGCAGATTGAATTAGATGGAGATCGTCCGGTTGCTTCGCTGAGTACCCATCACAATATGGGAACAACACGTATGCATCATGATCCAAAACAGGGAGTAGTAGATGCAAATTGTCAAGTTCACGGCATCTCTAATTTATTCATGGCAGGTAGCTCTGTTTTCCCTACAGGAGGCTATGCTAATCCGACGCTCACCATTATTGCCTTGGCAATTCGATTGGCAGACCATGTGAAAGCTAAATTGTGTCACTAAGTACAACTTGGCGTAATAATCGTCACGGTTTTAAACGTAGCGATCGCCTGAGCGCACATCACCACATTACAGTACCTGCACCGATGCCAAACCTTTTTCTACTGCCTCCAGCCAGCAAAAAGTGACTTTTTACTGGTCTATTGCTGGATTTGAAGATAAAAATTGATTTTTCTTTCACCAAAAGTCCTTCAACCCCAGTTGAAGGACTTTTGGTAGGATACTTGCTGTCAAGGTTTGTTTCGCTCATTTCGTACATTGCGTTCATTTTGAATAAGAGCTATTATGAGGTGAATGATAATTGCAATCCATATTTTCGTATGGATAAGTGGAGTACAATTCGATATTAGACAGAGAGAGGCTGATATCTATGACACTCAGTACATACCAATCTAGCAGGACTGCTGTACCTACGGAAGAAGATGCTACGCTAGCTAAAAAAAGTAGTCAAACTTTGGCATCCTATGTACGGGATAATCATGCATACCGTAATATCAAAGTTGTGGAAGATAACGCTATAAGTGAAACGGTTACGATACCAGCAGCGGCTTTTCATCTGCTTGTTGACATCCTGACACAAATGGCTAAAGGTAATGCTGTTACTCTTATACCCGTACACGCAGAACTCACGACACAAGAAGCAGCTGATATTTTAAATGTTTCTCGTCCTTATTTGGTAGGGTTATTGGAATCTGGAGAGATGCCATACCGTAAAGTAGGAACACGACGACGCGTGCGTTATCAGGATCTACTCAATTACAAAAATCAAATTGATACTTTACGAATGCAAGCTCTTGATGAGCTTACTGCTCAAGCTCAAGAACTAGATATGGGGTACGAATAAGAATCGTAATACATAACAGTTTCGCATGATTAGCCAGATGCTCTGCTAAAGGAAATTCTAGGAATAAAAGTACATCTAACAATCAAGTTAAACTAAGTCAGGAAGCCCTCTAGTAACCAATTGACTTAGTTTTAACTTTAATGCGATTGAAGCTATAAGTTAAGATCAAAAGTTTACTTAGGAGAAAGGATATTTATAAATAAAATTTGTTACCACTGTTAAGGGTAATAATTTCAAACTAATAGAGCAATTATAGTGTCTAATTTTACAGCTATTTATGATGCATGTGTCTTATATCCAGCACCATTGAGAGATTTTCTTATGCGACTTGCAGTCACCGACCTATTTAGGGCACGCTGGACGGACGCAATTCACTCAGAATGGATTAGAAACGTTTTAAAGAATCGTCCTGATCTCACGCTTGAGAAGCTTACCAGAACTAAAAATCTGATGAATAGCAATGTCCGAGATTGTCTCGTTACAGGTTATGAAGCACTGATCGCAGGTTTACAACTTCCAGATCCAAATGATCGCCATGTCCTCGCCGCAGCAATTCGTTGTAATGCAAGTATTATAGTCACTTTTAACCTTAAAGATTTTCCTGCTCAAGCTCTTTCACTATATGGTACAGAGTCCCAGCATCCAGATGATTTCATTCTGCATCTGATTGACCTTAACCCAACAGAAATTTGCAAAGCGGTCAAGAGGCACAGAAGTAGTCTTAAGAATCCCCCTAAGACATCTGAAGAATACTTAGAATCGCTTTTAAGGTGATTTCTGATGAAAAAAATACCTATGTTGACGAGTTTCGACTTCTCTGCGAGACGCTACGCGAACGCTCAACTCTCGATTACTCAGTTGGTTGAGCGAAGTCGAAACCAACGGCTATGGTAATTTTATTACTAGAATTCACCTAAGGCAGGGACTACCACAATCAGTTACTGCTTTACAAGATTTTTGCTATGACATTTAATAGAAATCTACTGAGATTATGAGAAATAAAGTATTTTAAAATACTATTGTTATCTTACTCTTTCAAAAGAGCGTAATTAGCCTCAAACGGTCAAAATTCGTATGAAGCACTGGCTAGATGAACCTCTTGTAAAAATATTGCCAAAAAATCTACAAGGATTTCTCTCAAACCCTTGTAAAAACTTGATTGCAAATTTTCGGACAGGTCTATTTATCATTCCTTTTTGAATGCTTGATCTGCCGCCCTACCGATCACCCTAGCAGAAGTGAAGCAGGAGTTCAAAAACGCCGCCTAAAAGCTTACCCCTTAATGACTTTTAACTTCCGCCTTGCGGTACTAGGCTCTTACCGAATGTTGCACCAGCCAGCAATGTAAGCCCACCATTAAGAGCGCCAATGGCAGCATCAACATTGGGATGATTTCTAAATTTGTCCAACTTGCAACCCAGCCTGCTCCAGTGGGTATGATCGCTGCCCCCAAACTGGCGGCACTAGTGGCGATGCTAACAGCCGCAGGAACATGGGGGTCAGGCAATCGTTGAGGGATTAACCAAATGGTCGCAGGAAAGATGGCTGCCAACCCAAAGCCAATCAACGGTAAGCTAATCCATTGATCTGGCAGTTGCCACCAAGCAAGCAGTCCAATGATTACAAGACTGAGCGACATACTGATTGTGCGGACTGCCCCAAGCGATTGCAAGAAATAACCTAAGATGAAACGTCCCAATGTTAATCCCAGCCAGTAGGCACTAACACTGTAACCAGCAATGAGTGTGGGAGTGTGACGAGCGACGGACTGCACAGTGTATGCCCAGTTGCCGATGCAGGCTTCAGTACCAACATAAACCAGCAAAAGTAGCCCAGTTAGCAGTACTATCGGAGTTTGGAGCGCTCTACCCAGATTTTCTAACGCAGTTGTATTCGATGCCAATACCCGTAGTGTCATTGGTGTGTAGTTGAAGATGATTACGCCCAGCACGCTCACAATTAATAGGCTGACAATCCCGGCTAATACCCCATAAACCTGTCGCCAGTTCATGCCAATTGCTAATAAAGTAGTAGCGATCGCGGGACCTGAGAGGGCGCCAATACCATAGAAAGCATGGAGCAAACCAATCCGACTCGCACTGCGGGAATCTTGCACAATGTAGGTGTTGATCCCTGCATCAATCAGCCCAATGCCCAATCCCAACACTGATCCAGCGGCAACCATGAGAAACCAGGAGGGTGATGTGGCATAGATCATCAGTGCCATCGTCAGCGCACCCGCAGCAATCAACAGCATTCGGGCTAACCCCAGCCGACTACTCACAAGACTGCTGGTGAATGCTGCCAGAATGTAGCCACTAATTTGACTGACAAACAGCAGGGTGACGGTTGCTGGAGTCAGGTTATAGGTAGACAGAATCGAGGGCAGAAGAACTCCTAATCCTGCTTCAGCGATGCCAATGGCAATAAAGGCATAGAAGGCGATCGCCAAACCTATCCACAGAGGCGGTAGGGTGCGTTGATAGTCTCTCATTGGCTGGAATACTCCTGGATCAGACAATTTGACTGCTGAAATCGCGACATTGAGGAAGGAGCATCTATGAAAGAGCAATAAGTCCAGTATTTAGAGAGAATGAAAAAATTATCCAAACACATTTCTGTATCTTTATTTGTCGATTTGCTCAATTAAAAACTGCCCAGAGGATTGCTTGATTCAATTTCAGAAAAAATAGCGTAGGCGAAGCCCGCCGAAGGCATCGCCTGAATTAATAGTGATGTATTTTTTTACCCTAAACTATTAGCAACCATCTCAAAACCTCATCACTACGTTACCAAAAAGTCTACAAGGATTTTTCTCAAATCCTTGTAAAAACTAGATTGCAAATTTTCGGACAGGTCTATTTATCCTTCCTTTTTGAATACTTGAACTGCTAGAAACGCTAATGCTAATGTACCAACGATCGCACCCCACTGGAGAAGCGGATTTTTTTCTAGCCAGTCGGAAACGCTAGGTACAACTAAGTTACCATAATCCCCGTTAACTCTGTCGTCTTCAGCAACAGGTTGGTAAAAATTATTTGGTGCATCTTCAGACTTAGGTTCAGAAGTCCGCTGTAAATCTAAGCCGACGAGCAGTAACAGTGAATCTACTAATGATGGTGAGAGGCGCTGTACCACATCTAATATTTTAGCTACATCCCCAACCAAGTAGTCACGAGTTGGATGTTCGGCTACATAGAGGATAGCATCAGCTACAAGTTTAGGGTCGTAGTAAGGTGGTATCCCGGTAGGTTTTACGCCTAATTTCGTCAGGCCATTGTTCCAGAAAGGGGTGTTGATCACCGCTGGCTTCACACTCGTGACGCTGATCGGCCATTTTTCATATTGCAACTCAACGCGCATAGCTTCGATAAAGCCCTCAACCCCGTGCTTGGCTGCCGAATAAGCACTTTGGTAGGGGAGCGCTCGCCTACCTTCCATTGAAGAAACGTGGATCAGTGCCCCCCGTCCCTCACGCTTCAAATGGGGTAGGGCCGCCATTGCACCATACACTTGTCCCATGAGATCGACATCAATCACATGCTTAAACTCTTCCGGTGTTGTTTTGTCAACAGTGGCAAAGATGCCGATCGCGGCGACATGTACCCATGTATCGAGTCGCCCGTACACTTCCACAGTTTTATCTGCGATCGCCTTAACTTGCTCAAATACTTCCACATCAGCTACGTAAAAAGTTGCCTCGCCGCCAAAGCCGCGAATCTCCTCCACTAACGACTTTAGCTTCGATTCACTGCGAGCCGAGACTACCACTTTTGCCCCGCGTCTAGCAAACTCAAGAGCTGTGATCCGTCCGATCCCGCTGGAGGCTCCAACGATGGAAACGACTTGCTGATTGATTGGCTTTAATTGCATAAGTGTTACTTCTTAAAATAAATTAGGGATTGGAATTGGCTACTAGGGCTTGGAGATTAAAACAATTCTTTCCGACAGTGGTGCTGTTTAAGGGAGCCATTGTAATCCCTTATTCTGTAATTTTTGCTCGATATGCTGCATTTCTTCGATAGTTTCTCCAGTAACGATCGCATAAATTTCGGTGTAGAATTTTCCGTATTTAACCTTCTCTAAAGCCGACAGAATAATCAAGTTTTTGCGATTTAGTTCTGGTTTTAAGGTCACTAAAATTGAATCCAACGTTCCTTCCATGCGGTAGTCACTGGAATATTTAGCTACTACCTTTCCCAGTCCCAGTAAAGTATGGCGCTGCAAGCACAACGGAGTTGATCCATTGACTCGGAAATTGGCATCGATCGCATAAAATTGTCCGTCTTGATCTTCTAACACATCGAAGCCAATCACGCCGAAATAACCCTGTTTGTGAGCATACTGACCAATGGCAGCAATCATTTCAAAGAACTTGCTCATGTCAGTGTTGCAGTAGTCAATCAGTCCCCCTAAATAGTTGCCTTCTGGAGTGACGAGTTGCCTGGTAGTGCCGATCAGGGTTATCTCTCCCGCCTTGTTAACATAGAACTGTACGCAATAATTAATTCTGCACCTGATTCTTGACAAACTCCGAGACAATAATCCGATCGAGCAACTTAATATTGAGATATTTCCTGATTTCTTCAAGGCAATAGTTCAAATCGCTGAGGCTTTTGATGATATAAGTGCCTTCTCCTGAGAGTCCGTGGGACGTTTTAATTAAGTAGGGAAATTGTGGTAACTGAATATCTTCCAGACTACAGGTATGCAGATTGTAGCTCTCATATTTTGGACATTGCACCCCTAATTCGGCTAATGTTACTTTGCTGAGTAAACGGTAATGGGTGTCTGAATCAATAGCGTGTTTTTCTGTTTTGAGATGATCAAAGGGAAATAAAGTGATGAGTTTGTCAAAGTCTTCGCTGTGGCTGAGGTCATCCAAATAAGTTAAGCGATCCATCATCGATCTATTGGAATAGCTGAAGCCGAAATGCTCTTGCCAGTATCCAAGCAGCGACTTTGGCGGCGGAATAATCACAATTGGTGGAATGCGATCGCCTAATACAGCCAGAATTTTCCAAGGTTCCTTTTGGCAAATCTTGTCAAAGGAAGTTTTAGTGGCTTCACTACTGCCATCTTGAATAAAATATTTTTTCAGGTTGGGATAAGCAGCCCAACTGGCAGTTGCAGGATAATTTAGGATAAACCCATAAGATGCATCTGTGATGTCTTGAGCAAACAGATCAGAAAGAGAACTCCCTTGAAAGTATTGAAAGTTATATTTTGAGTTCATTTAGCCCTCTGAGAAACTGCATCTCCTTGTGGATGCTGTTGTTGATATAACTGGTGTCATTTGAGTTTGGCTTTGTGTTCCCACAGCAATTCGGATAACTTGCCCACGCCGATTAGCTTATAACAACAAATAGGGTGATGAATTTCTTTACTAATTACAGCTAAGGCTTAGATAAACTCTGGCTAAATGAATCTATCTACTGGTTGATTTTGGTCAAAAACTCGTTGTAATTGTTTGATTTTACTAGCTTTAATACTTAAAACATTACCATAGTTTTTGGATAAAACTAACACTTGATAATTTCCTTTTTAGCTATCTCTATATATTCTATTTTGCTCTTTTAGATTTTAATTAACTCTATCAAACGAAATAAAAATAGTTTACTTATTGTCCTATAATAACGTTCCTCATAAATTATTGTTCATATATAGAAGTGATGAAGTAGCAAGCATGAATGTGTAGATGTGTAAATATCGCTATGGTTGAGATATTTAACCTAGTTTTTTCTACCTGCTAGTGCGATCGCACTTTTAAAATATTCAAGCGGCGATTTGAAACAGGTATAATTCTTAAAATTGCGATCGCAATTTACTTTCAAAACTGTCGAATCCAGGCAATGGCAATCTAGACCAATAATTGCTAATCTACATGCCATTACCTCATATATTCGTTTTAACTGTACGTAACAAAGAGCGGTATAGAATCTTTCCCCTCTTTTGCTAATTGAGTGACTTCTTTTTCAAATCCCTGAAACCGTTCGGGTGTTAATACAATACATCCCATTGAGCTAGGAACATTAGCATCTTTATGAATACCAAAATCGTCTCTTACACCTCCATTATCAGTCTTGACTTCAGATGGAAGAATTTGGTAAAAATTGCCTTCTACACCTTTTTTATCTTTCATTGAGATAGGTTTAGTATTAACAGTCCAAAATTTTAGTTCCAGTACCCTGTACTCAGGTGGTATCATACTTCCTTTCTGATGAAAGCTCTCTGGAAATTGCTTTCTGGCGGTAGCTGATGTAGCTACCCAAACTTGTAACGTACCCTTTTCAAGATGACGTAAACACAAGCGACCCTCTTCTAAGCCTGGGTCTCTATCGAAGTTCAACGAAAAAGTTAAGAAGTGCATTTTTAGTAGGTTTACTTGAAATATACATAGATTCATCGGGTGTGAGTTGAAAATTTATGCAAGCCCATATAAAGTTTAGATTTATTAACTACATGTTGTCGAAATACACGGTTTGCTGTAAACACGTATTCTCACAACTCAACGATGAAACTATCCCGCAAATGAAAGTCAGCCTCTGCACCTCGATGAGTTAACGCCCAGTAAGTCACCTCACCATCTCTATGTTTAATAACTGTAGTAATGGCAACTTCAATTTCTTGTTCTGCCGAGACAATTTTATTCAAATCGACCTCCAACACAAGTGCTAAACCGTCGGCTTGATTCTGAACACTAAACGGAAGTATTGTAAAAGCTGTTTCTTCTTGCATTCCTTGACGGTAGGCATCAAAGCGATAGACATTCCAGTATCCGGTGGGAGAGAGGTTGAATTCCCAATACCGTAGAGAATCTTTGATGCTAACGAAGAACTCAAAGCAAGTGTCTTTCCACAATTCATGCTTGCGTGAGCGTGTATTTGATGGTAGAGCTATCGCAATTTCTTTTAAGTCGCCTTCAAGCATATAGCGGATGGCAAGTTTATTACCATTTCGGGCAATATTGCCTGCAATTTTCAAATTAGGCAGGGATTTTGTAGAAGGAAAGGGTTGCAGGGAAAATGTCTGGTCGTTCATTTCATGTCTTTGATAATGTTACGAATCTGCGTTTCTTGAGATTCAATACTTTCGGTAAGCTTAAACTGGACGATCGCTCTTGCCAAGTTATGTTCAGGGTGCTTAACTTTAAAGTAGATATTCCCTGCTAAATAATCAGCAAAAAATCTCAGTCCTAGTTCAAAAGCGATGAGACGAATTGCATCGTAAATATAGGCATAGTCATTCTCAGAAAGAAATGCCTTTGCCACCGAGAGATAACCTTTTAGAATTCCCTGACACAGATCAGTATCGAAATAAATACTTTCCCAATTCTCGGTTTCTTCTCCAATAGGATTGCAACCCGATCGCAGGCAATCACCAATATCGTAATGTACCAGGCCGGGTTTAACGGTGTCGAGGTCTATGACGCTGACGGCTTGCTGGGTAGCAGTGTCAAACATAACATTGTTTATTTTTGGATCACCGTGCATCAAACGCAGAGGTAGCTTGCCTTCAGCTTTGGCATTTTCTAAGATATGTGCAAAAGTTTGGCGATCGCTAACAAACTGTAAGCAATAATTAACTTCAGCAGATTTACGCACACTAGTTTTCGCCAACACTTCCTCGTAATGCTGGAGATAAAGCGGTGTAATATGGAATCCTTCTAAGGTGTCAGCAAGTTTTTCTGGTGATAAGTCGCTGATTAAATTGTGGAACATCCCCAAGGCATAACCGACTTCTTTCGCGTGAGAGCGATCGCGCATAGTATCGAAAGACTGGGAGCCTTCAATAAAGCTGATTGCCCGCCAAAAGGAGCCGTCTGCATCCCTCCAGTGGTCTTGAGCATCCTTAGTTAATAGTACGCGTGGTACTTCCCAGCGACGATTCAGGGGGATATGCTGTAACCGTTTGTGAACATGCTCAGTGAAGGTACGCATATTCTCCATAATCAGTTGGGGCTGACGAAATACCTGTGTGTTGATGCGCTGCAAGACAAAATGTTCTTCTTCTGAGGAATCTAGAGTTACTAAAAATGTGTCATTGATATTACCACTTCCAAATGCTTTAACGCCTGTAACCTTCCCCCATTGGGCGAATTGATCAGCGATCGCAACTAGATTTTCTGCACCCTGTGTATTAAATTCTTCTGTCATGTTCGTGTTTAACCTGCATTACTCCTCACGAAGATTTTAGGCTGATAAGTAGATCCAACAAATAGTCAAATTGCAGGCTTGCTTCAACAGATGCTCACGGTGTTGGACGATCTAAACAAGTATAGAATGACAGATATTGATTTTTGTCACTTGAATGAGTATCATAGTTTTATCACCACAGTGGAGAGGTTGCTATGTTGTCGCGTCAACTTGGAAAAAACGGTTCAACAATATCGGCACTTGGGCTTGGCTGTATGGGCATGTCTGATGCTTATGGCCCAGCCGATCGCGAGGAAAGTATTGCAACGATTCATGCAGCCCTTGATGCAGGTGTTACCTTACTGGATACAGGCGACTTTTACGGCATGGGGCACAATGAACTGCTGCTACACGAAGCCCTAGCAGGACGGCGGCGGGAAGATGTCTTCATTGCCGTCAAATTCGGTGCGCTGCGGTCTCCTGACGGCAAGTTTATTGGCTTCGATGGTCGTCCTGAAGCCGTGAAGACTTCACTTGCCTATACATTGAAACGACTGGGAACCGATTACATAGACCTTTACCAGCCAGCCCGGCTCGATCCGAGGGTGCCCATTGAAGAGACCGTTGGGGCGATTAGCGAAATGGTGAAAGCTGGATATGTTCGCCAGATTGGTTTATCTGAAGTGGGTGCAGATACAATTCGGCGTGCTCATGCGATTCATCCCATCACCTGGCTTCAGATCGAATATTCGCTGCTGAGTCGTGGTATTGAAAATGACATCCTCCCGACTGTGCGTGAATTGGGCATTGCTGTCACCGCTTATGGAGTCCTCTCACGGGGGTTGTTGAGCGGTCACTGGTCGAAAGAACGCTCTGAGCAAGCGCAAGACCCTCGCGGACATCTGCCACGCTTCTCTGGAGAGAATCTGGATCGCAATTTGTTGCTGGTCGAAGCCCTTCGCCTGATTGCCCAAGAACACAGTGCCACGGTTGCTCAAGTGGCAATTGCTTGGGTGCTGTCGCGGGGGAACGATATTGTGCCGCTGATTGGGGCACGGCGTCGCGATCGCTTGAATGAAGCGTTGGCGGCGCTGGATCTGCACTTGGACGAGGATGATCTCGCCCGGATTGAGGCAGCAGTGCCACTGGATGCCGTGGCTGGCGATCGCTATGCTCCAGAACAAATGGCGATGCTGGATAGTGAAAAGAGATAAAATACCTCTAGCATGAATGATTCATGCTGGATAGTGAAAAGAGATAAAATATCCCTAGCATGAATGATTCAGCTTTGACACCGGAGCGGATTCTCGACGCGGCGGAAGAGGTTTTGCGTCGTTACGGTCTGGCAAAGGCAACAGTCGTGGATGTGGCTCGCTTTTTAGAGGTGAGCCACGGCACGATTTATCGGCATTTTCCCAGTAAGGCTGCCCTGCGTGATGCAGTAGCAGAACGGTGGCTGCATCGGGTTTCCACACCGCTAGCAGCGATCGCCCAAGAGCAGGGTTCTGCCGTTGAACGGTTGCACCGATGGTTTGAGCAACTCATAACTCTGAAACGTCAAAAAGTCCTGAGCGATCCAGAGTTGTTTGCAACCTATTCTGCGATCGCTCAAGAGGCGCGAGGGGTGGTTCAAGCTCACGTTGATGAACTGGTAAAGCAAGTAGCTGCGATCGTCGAGAGCGGTATTTCCAGTCACGAGTTTAAGGTGGCTGATCCGCAGGTAGCGGCGAAGGCAGTCTTTCAAGCGACAGTTCGGTTTCACCATCCAGCTCACGCATCCGAATGGAGTGATCCAGACATCGATACAGACTTTGCCCAAGTATGGCGCTTGGTAAATGCTGGTCTTGTGGTGGGTGAGTTAATCGTTTAACTGCTTGTCAGCATTGGGTGAAAGCAGGCGCACCCCACAGGGGATGGAAACATCCCCGTTAGGGGAAGTGGTTATGTATTGTCACCTAGTTAGCCTACTCCAACAGGAACAACTAAGTAGAATGTTTCCATCCCCGTTAGGGGAAGTGGTTATGTATGTCAAGTGTATTGCCTATTTTCCCGTCTCCAGTTGCTCCCGTTGCTTACCATACTCCCGCAGCTGCTTCAAGAGGTCTTCTTGGGATGAGTTAGAGATAGACGCACTGGGGGTTGGTTCAAGGTTGGTGTCGGTACTTGCAAAATTAGCAGGTGAGGGATTAATTACATAGACAGGTAGGGACTTGTCATTAAACATCGCCTGTTGGGTTGGTGCTGGGGTAGGAATTAGATTCTTTGGTTTGCTCACAGCAGCTTTTACCGTATCTAGAGTCGTAGCAACTTGCACTTGTTGCTGCATCTGTTGTGTAGAAGATACTAAACCACTTAGACCATTCACCAATTGCCGCAAATTTTTTCGAAAACTAGGATCACCTGTCAATTCATCCAAATCAGATGTAATTTTTTGGCTATTTTCAAACGTTACTCGTGCTGAATCTAAAGTTTGTTGCAGCAGCACCACATTTTTTGGATCATTTAAGGTTTTAGAAGCATCGCGTAAATTAGCTGAGGCTTGTGCTGCATTTGCTGAAAGAGTTTCTAAATTGTTGAGTAATTGTCCTTGAGTCAATCGATTCACAGATGGTGATAAGCTACTGACTGTAACACGCAGTTGGTTGCTGGTTTCGGTGATATTGTTCAAAGCGCCAACCAGCGAAGAACGATTTGTTGTCAACAGATTATCCAGGTTGTTCAGCAAACGACTTGCTTGAGTTGCAGTTGTATCAAATTTATTTAGTGTTTGATTCGCGGATGCATTAAGTTGGTTTGTCGCTCGTTGCACTGAATTAGCAGTGGCTGAAAATGTATTTAGTTGTTGTCGCAAGTTTTTGGTCAAACCTTGTAAATCCTGACTTAGCTCAGTAAAACTGGATGCTGCGCCTGTGGTAGTTTCTAGAACCCTATTGACATTTGTATAAAATTTTGGGTTATTGTATGCAGTAGCTAGGTCAGTTGAACTGCGAATTAGGTCATCAACACTGATCCCAACCTGACCTTTTAACCGAGAGCCATTACAGACTATGAGGCTGTTATCACAATTTTTATCTAGGGGTTTAGCAAGCACAACCCCAGCAGGTAACGTTACTTTTGGTGTGATGTCGATAATACTTTCGCTAATTAATCCGCTTTGATTAGCTTCCACCACTACATTCCGGGGGATAATTAGGTCAGCTTGGGCAATTTCAATCTCTACATCAATGGCATTTGCTTTTGGTAGAATCTGCCAAATAGTTCCTACTTTAACGCCTCGATAGCGAACTGTTGCTCCTTTTTGCATTCCGCCAGCGTTAGCAAATTCCACAATAGCTTTGTATGAACGACCAGGAGCAGTAAATCTATGTAACCACAGAAAGAGTAACCCAAATACTCCCAGTCCTAACAGGAGTAACAACCCCACAGAGCCTTCTCTAAATGTTCGCCCAGACGCGAAGCCGCTTGTCATAAGTCCTCGCATTTTTTTGTCTCCACCAACAACCAATTATCAATTAGGAGTTATAAATTATGAATTATGAGTTGAATTTAACTCTCGCTCCTCAGTCTTAACTCCTCATTCTTAACTCCTCACTTTTAACTCCTAACTCATAACTTTTAAGTTTCTAGCCGACGACTTGAATCGGCCCTTTCACACTTCCACTGATAAATTGTTTGATCAACGGATTTTCTGTGTTGTATATTTCACTAACTGTACCCTGCCACTGCACTTTACCTTCATAGAGAAATATAAGTCTATCAGCTGTTTGGCGGATAGTGCTGTGTTGATGGGTAACAACGGCATAGGTACTACAAACTCCATGTAAACATTGTAAATAGCGGATTAAATCTTCGATTACTGTTGAGGCAATGGGATCAAGTCCGGCTGTTGGTTCGTCGTATAGTAGAACTTCTGGACCTTCTGAGGGATTATCGGGGTTAGACATAATCGCACGCGCAAAACTTACCCGTTTTCGCATTCCCCCGGAAAGTTCGGATGGGTAGAGATTGCTTATTTCTGGCAAACCTACCATCTCCAATTTTTCTTTTACCAAATCTCGAATGCGCGATCGCCGTAGCTTTGAATTTTGATAAAGTAAAAATCCCACATTTTCCTCCACCGTCAGCGAATCAAATAGCGCCGCCTGCTGAAACACCATGCCAATGCCAACCTGCTGGCCACCATCCTCAATCAAACCGTCTCGCCGCACTCCTTGCACATAAATTTCTCCTTCATCGGGAATAAGTAACCCCGCCATTACCCGTAAAATTGTTGATTTACCAGTCCCTGATGGACCAATAATCCCCAGTGCTTCTCCCCGGTAAATGGTCAAGTCTACATTATCTAGAACTTTATGGCTACCAAAGGACTTAGAAACACCTTTCAGTTCAATCAATGGTTCAGGTTCAGTCATTAGTTATTAGTCATTGGTCATTGGTGAGCCAGTGGCTTGGGTGGGTTCCCCAATTTGTACCCCTACAAGGAAGCAAGCTACGGGTAGCGTCTCCCCTTCTCCCCAAAGGAGGGGCTAGCGCCAAAGAAGCAACTGGCGTGGTTTCCCTGATGAGCAACTGGTGAGTCCAGTCCTGTTCGGCTTTGCCGTTCCTACGGTAGGCTGGTTTCCCGCCCACCGTAGGGAACTGGCTGTCTTCTCAACCCTTGGAGAGGCTGCGCCCTAAGCGTTCGTGTAGCGTCTCGTAGAGAAGCTATGCCGCAGGCTTTACGAGACGCCCAAGGGACGCAGGGGTAGTGAGTCTTGTCCCAAAGGGAGATGCCAAAAGCGATAGCGCAGCGTTAGCGAGTCATCGAGCGTCACAAGCGTCACCCGAAGGGCGTTAGCGACGTACCTTATGAGGATCTTGCTACACGTAGCGGACACACCACTAGGAGCATTACACAAAGAGTCATTAGTCAGTACAAATATCCAAATGACTACTGACAACTAACAAAGCACAAATATGCCCAATTAGTTATGTGATAGTTATTGGTAGAGCATTGTATGGTACATTATAAGTATATGATTAGCATTCTGATTAGCAAACTTTATTTTTTTAGCATAATATTCAGTGATTTGCGATGTTTAAGTCCTAGAATCCCCTCAACGCAAAGATGACGAAGACACCGTAGTAATTTAACGTCTCAGTAAAGAGAAACTAAGTACAGCGTTGCAGTAATTTGTAGCGAATTTATCAATCATCTGTGCGACTGGATATGACCATCTGATTGGTTTAGCAGAGTCGTTGTGACGAGCAATAAAATCGGTGATGCGCTACTGTAAAGTCTTGAGGTCAGGAAAATCATTCGGGGTCAGTAATTTACGCGCTTATAATGCTGAACCAAATTTCAATTTAATCTAACCAATAAATTCTTGTAATTAGCAGAGTTATTATTTATTAGATAATTTTAGAGGTTAATCGCATCTGCCGTCAATCTTGGAGTTGGCAAGTGCCAAAATTATTAACTAATATTATACCAATTACTGAGAAAAATCAAAGTAGAGATTATGAGTAGCAACTTAGAGCAGTTTGCAAGTGATAATTCCTCTGGTATTTGTCCGGAAGCGCTAGAATATATGATTAGGGCAAATCAAGGTAGTGTTCCAGCATATGGAAATGATGAATGGACTCAAAAAGCCACAGATTATTTTCGGAAACTCTTTGAAATTGATTGTGAAGTATTTTTTACCTTTAATGGTACAGCCGCAAATTCTTTATCTTTAGCTGCCCTTTGTCAGTCATATCACAGCGTCATTTGTCATGAAACATCTCACATAGAAACAGATGAATGTGGCGCACCGGAATTTGCATCTAATGGCTCTAAACTGTTACTTGCTCAAGGTAAAAATGGCAAGTTAACATCAGAGGCGATAGAGGCTATTGTTACTAAACGTACTGACATTCATTATCCTAAACCTAAAGTTATTAGTATCACACAATCAACTGAACTAGGAACTTTATATTCTATTGAAGAACTTTTGAAAATTAAAGAAGTTGCGAAAAAGCATAACTTAAAGATTCATATGGATGGCGCTCGTTTTGCAAATGCAGTTGCTGCGATGAATAAAAGCCCTGCTGAAATTACTTGGAAAACTGGAGTCGATGTGTTGTGCTTTTGTGGTACAAAGAATGGAATGGCATTGGGTGAAGCCATTCTTTTCTTCAACAAAGAGCTAGCAGAGGATTTTGATTATCGATGCAAACAAGCAGGTCAGCTAGCCTCAAAAATGCGGTTTATCTCTGCTCCCTGGTTGGGTTTATTGGAAACTGGTGCTTGGCTAAAAAATGCCAGACATGCCAATCAATGTGCTGATTACTTAGAAAATCAACTATTAAACATAGAAGGTGTTGACTTGATGTTTCCTAGAGAAGCCAACGCCGTGTTTGTTAAATTACCTGAACAAGTCATTCACGCCTTAAAAGCAAAGAACTGGCAGTTTTATACATTTATTGGTGTGGGAGGAGTACGTTTTATGTGTTCTTGGAACACAACAAAATCAAGAATTGATGAGTTAATTGGTGATATTAAAAACGTAACTATTTCCAAAAATTAAATATGAAAAATCTAAATTAATAAAACAAGTACAGTAATCCTAAATTGTTTGTGAATACTCATGCCAAAATCTGGCATTGATATCAATCAAAACTTCATTGAATAACTATAGGTAATTGAACACTCACGGTAGTACCTGTCAAGAGGTCAGAAGAAATTAACAGTTCTCCACTATGAGCATTCACGATGCGTTTGGTAATAGCAAGTCCTAGCCCAGTGCCACAAGGTTTTGTGGAGAAGAATGGCACAGAAAGCTTGGTGAGAACTTCTGATGGAATTGGTTCGCCGCCATTGTGGACATGAATGCAGACTTTATCTGGATGCGAACAGTCTACTTTCCACTTCACAATATCTCCTGGTACAACTGCCTCACAAGCATTGCGGACAATGTTGATAAATACTTGCTTAAGTTTGTCCTTATCCCCCAAAATTTTTACCGTAGGCAAAATCGGAATAAATTCAATTTGTCGTTCCAGAGCTTCTGGCATTTCCCGGATGCATACTAGCAACTCATGAATGAATTCATTCACGTCCAATTCACAAAGCTGCAACACTTGGGGCTTGGCATAGAGCAAAATTTCACTCAGCAGACGTTCCAGACGACTAGCTTCGCTCAGTGCCAATGCTAATCGCTCTTGAGCAGATTCAGTCAGAATGGTTTTTCGGAAATACTTTAATCCCATAATCATTGTAGTCAAGGGATTACGAATTTCATGCACAATAATGGCAGCAAATTCACCAATAGCTGCCAATCGTTCTTGTTCTAAAAGCTTGGCTTGGGCTACTTGTAATTCTGCGGTGCGTTTTTCAACCTCAGCTTCCAAAATATGATTAAATTGGCACTGTTGTTGATAAAGATGATAGTTGTCAATTGCTGTTGCAGCTCGTTCAGCAAACAATTCCACAATTTGAATGTCTTCTTTTTTAAAATCACGTGGTTGGTGATTAAATGAACAGATAGTACCAATAACTTCACTTTCAGCAGTCCGTAATGGTATCCCTAAATATGCACAATAACCTTCTGGAGCCTGTCCATACTCTGGGTATTTTTGAGCATCTTCTACTGCTAATGAATGACCCATTTGGATAACAGTGCCAGTTAATAAACCATGTAGTGAATAAACATGTTCGCCCTCGCCCATTTCAAGACTACTCGCTAGAACAGTTTCAAATCCCTCTTGGCAAAAGGTAACAACTGTCCAATCAACTCCAATAAGTTCGCTGACTCCGCAGGCAATATTGTGCAAATAGCTACCCAGTTCGCCAGTTCGATAGTTCAAAGAAGACAAACGTGCTATAATTTGCCGCTCACGCTGCCAAGCTTGGTTGTGCAACAATATTTCGTCATCACTGGTTTTGCTCATGGATGCCTATTGCATGGGTTATAAAAATAATTTCAAAAATCAACTGGATAGTTATTTGGGGCACGCTGCACTAGTTTGATAGAAAGATTTTACTAGAGACATATGCTATTTACATACAACAAACTAATGAATTTATACTGAATTAAATGTAAATTTATACAACAATTATATAGGCAGGAATAAATGGTGTGATTGTGAGTAAAGTTAAACAATCTCAGAGCATTAGGTAGGCATAGCCCGTTGTAGATATCGCTTGACTTCAATCTGCTCCATTCACGATAATATGGTTACGTTTATTTTTGTCTAAGTACTTACAGGCTGAAAATTTAGATTTTGTTGAGAAATCCATAATAGAAAACATCTCAAAAGGAAATCACCATGACAGTCAATTTGCAAGGAATATTACAGCAACCAGGACAAGGTTCTTCATACTGGGTGTTTGGGGATTTGTGTACCTTTAAGGCGGTAGGTGAAGAAACTGGTCAAGCTTATGCTCTAATTGAAATTACTGTTCAACCACAAAACGGCCCACCTCCCCACATTCATCGTCATGAAGATGAAGCTTTTTATATTCAAGAGGGAGAATTGGAATTTCAGCTTGATGAGCAGATTATATTAGCAATTCCTGGAACCTTTCTCCACTCTCCCAAAGGTCAACTTCATAGGTTTACAAATATCGGCTCACAGCCAGCAAAATTGCTGTGCTGGGTCACACCAGCAGGGTTAGAGAAGTTTTTTATGGAAGTAGGTGTGCCAGTCTCAGAGAGGACGCAATTACCTAGCCTTAGTCCGGCAGACATTGAAAAAATTTTGGCAGTTGCTCCAAGATACGGTCTTGAGATTATTCCGCCGCCTGCTGAATCTTCGCAGGTATAGCCCAATATAACTTGCGGGCGATCGCACTTATACACCAAACAACAGTGCTGGAAAGTCTGAGAAGAATCAAGAAACTCCTATTGCTGGAGTTATGGAATTTGCCAAATTATCTGAGCAGCTTTTCCCCAGGCTTTTCAGTATTAAATAATGTCTATAAGAAATGAGGTATGTCAAAATTAGGAATCTGCAATCAAGTAAAACCATTATAGGTGGTGGAGAAGTAGTTGCCGGATCTAGAGGAGCGATCGCTAACTAAACGAATCAACAAAATTAAATAAATTTGTAACTAAAATTCTGACTGGACAATCAGAAGTTCAACAAAATAAAAATTTGTTTCATTGCCCGTGTGTAAGTCCTATAAAATTATCATTTGCATTAGACAGCTTCGAGGTGAAAATGCTTAAATGCTCTAGCTGCTTCCGGAATTAGCTCAATGTACCAATACCCATTTATTTCATCTGCAAACCAACTAATTATTGCAAGTGCTGGTTGTCCAAATTCGTCATCTTTTACTCCAAAGAATTCGCAGAACTTTGCACCTAAATGACCAATTTGACCAGAAGAATCACCATCATATCCCGCAGCTTCAGATAACTCCCAAGTACGTAATCTGCGATTGTCCTTCATAAAGTAACAATGCTGATACAACTTATTCAAGATGGCTTTGTGTCCCGGAGTTAATCCCTCATAAATTGAGTGGAATGCCTCCAGATATTTTTCTTCTGAAGGAATACAACGTTCAACATCTTTCAACACTCTATTCTTCCCCTTTTGATTTGCCAGAATGTAAAAATTTGGTGGCAATGAGTGAGTATCATCGTTTGCCCACCTCACGCAGAGGATAAAGTTGCATATACAACCTTTGATGTCAAACGAGAATTTAATCTACGTAATTAATAAATATCTTAAAGAATCGTTTAAAGGCATATTAGCTTCTACTTAGATAAATGTCTTAGGAAAGTACTAGTATTTAATATTACTTAAAATAATAAGTTTTAGCTTTGATTAGCAGTTAAGATTTTAGTTGGGATTAACCGATCTCAGCACAGTAGAGGATTCATAATCGATAATCCAGATATTGATTCCAAGGAAGAATGTTGATTTATGTGTATAGAATTTGGGCGGGAAATCTGCGGCAATCTTGACACCGCAGAATCGCGGGAGTGGTTAGTTACTAACGGTATTGGTGGTTACGCTTCTGCAACTGTGGCAGGTTTATTGACCCGCCGCTATCACGGACTACTGGTAGCAGCATTGAAACCACCTCTGGGTCGCACTTTGCTGCTGGCAAAACTAGATGAAATTGTCCTGTATGACACTCGCTCTTATTCTCTACACACCAATCGTTGGGCAGATGGTACTGTCAGTCCCCACGGTTATCAACATATTGAACGTTTTTCTCTGGAAAACACAATACCCGTATGGCGGTTTGCTGTTGCCGATGCCTTATTAGAAAAACGGGTGTGGATGCAACAAGGCGCTAACACAACCTATGTCCAATATACTCTGCGTCGTGCCACCCAACCGCTGAAGTTAACGCTCAAAGCAATGGTCAACTACCGCGATTATCACGGCGATACTCAAAGCAACGGCTGGCAGATGTCTGTTGAGCAGGTGGAACAGGGGATTTGTGTAACTGCTTATTCGGGCGCTGTACCACTGTATCTACTGAGCGATTCGCTTAAAGGCGATAGCTACGCTTTACGCGGTAGTGCATCTGTTGCCCACAATTGGTATTATGGCTTTGACTTGGCAATTGAACGCTATCGGGGATTGAGAGATAAAGAAGACCATCTCCACGCCGCCACTTTTGAAGTTACACTAAATCCTGGGGAAGCGATCGCATTTGTAGCCAGCACAGAAAAACAACCAGATTTGCATGGCGAAGCTGCACTTAAGTTGCGTCGCGCTCAAGAGCAGAAGCTAACAGGACTTTGGAATAGTAACCAACCCCTCAACACTAAGGAATCACCTAGCTGGATCAACCATCTAGTACTAGCTGCTGACCAGTTTATTGTTAACCGCCCAGTGCCAGAAGACTCCAACGGTAAAACCGTCATCGCTGGTTATCACTGGTTTGGCGACTGGGGACGCGACACAATGATTAGTCTACCTGGTTTGACAATTTCGACTGGTCGCCTAGAGGTAGCACGCTCAATTCTTCGCACTTTTGCTAGATACGTAGACCAAGGAATGTTGCCGAATCGCTTTCCCGATGCAGGTGAGCAACCAGAATATAATACTGTTGATGCCACTCTCTGGTACTTTGAAGCAGTCCGCGCCTACTACAGCGCTACGGACGACGATAATTTGCTTGGTGAACTCTTTCCAATACTTGCAGACATCATTAATTGGCACTGTCGCGGTACACGCTACAACATCCACCTCGATGCAGCCGATGGCTTACTTTATGCAGGCGTTGCAGGTGTACAACTGACCTGGATGGATGCCAAAATTGATGATTGGGTAGTTACGCCCCGAATTGGCAAACCGATTGAAGTTAATGCCCTCTGGTATAATGCTTTACGGACAATGGCAAAGTTTGCCCGTCAGCTTGGTAAACCACACCAAGAATATGAGGCAATGGCAGACCGTGCTCAGTATAGATTTTCTCGCTTCTGGAATGACGAGACAGGTTATTGCTATGACGTTCTAGACAGTCCTGATGGTGATGATTCGGCGTTGCGTCCTAACCAAATCTTTGCTGTTTCATTACCAGAAAGTCCGCTAACACCTGCCCAGCAAAGGAGTGTGGTGGAAGCTTGTGGACGAGTGCTGCTGACCTCTCATGGATTGCGATCGCTTGCCCCCGAACATCTTCGATATCAGGGTAAATACGGTGGTAATCAGTATCAACGTGACGGAGCTTATCATCAGGGGACAGTTTGGGGTTGGTTGTTGGGGCCGTTCGTCTTAGCACACCTGCGCGTCTACAAAAACCCTGAACAGGCTCGTCAATTTTTGGAACCAATGGCTAATCATCTCACTGCACACGGTCTTGGTAGTCTGAGCGAAATTTTTGATGGAGATGCCCCGATGACTCCACGGGGATGTATTGCCCAAGCGTGGACAGTGGCAGAGGTTTTGCGTGCTTGGTTGGCGACGGAGAGTTGATACGGGTAATAATTCAGGATTTAAGGCGCTGTTTAAAGATTATGATGCGATCGCATAAAACTCTATAATTGCTCACCGCCAATATCTTGGTCTTCAATCTTCCTGGAAAATACGGAAATCATCTCTTGAAGCTGATTTATAGCTTCTTGTGCTTGCAGCTCTTGGGCAATATCTAATGCCTGCTGTAGCTGCTTTAATCCTTCGGCGGATCTATTTTGGGCTAGCAACAGTTGTCCCAGCAAGCCTAAAGTAGCAGGTTGAATGTTTTTATGATTGACACTGCACTGAAATTCATATGCTTTTTGAGCAAGTTCAATTGCCTCTTCTAAATTTCCTTTTTGAGCAGCAAAATTAGCTTTTTCATGTAAGCGAACTGCTTCATTGTTCTTTACTATAAAAATTATTTCCTGTAATTCTTCAACTCCATCAAGTTGATTTTCTTGGAGCAGAGAAACCGCCTTTTCCAAATCTTGTACTCCACCTTCATAATCGCCCTGATGTGCCTTGATTTGCCCAAGCATTGATAAAACTTCTGAACACCAGTGAACATCCTTTAATATTTCTGAAAGTTCTAAACATTGGTGAGCTAAATTTAGTACTTCGTCAAATTTTTGACTTTCGCATTTTTCCTGAGCCGAATCAAAAAGGTGTCTTAGTTTTCCGTACTGTACTGTAAGGGCAATATTTTCTATCTTTTCCCTTTCAGGAAGATTATGCTGCTTGGCAATCTCAATTGCTTGAGAAGCTCTTTTAACACCGTCCTTAAAATCTCCTTCATCTATCAAAAGGTTTCCCAAGCAAGCTCACGATCACCGCATTCTGAGCGTAAAGTGGCTAGATTATGTAAAACCAGTGCCTGGAGCCAAGAGTTATCAATTTGGGGCAGTAAGTTATTTAAGTGTTCAAAAATCTCTCCTGCCTCTTCTATTTCACCTTGTTTAAACCTGAGCGATGCTGTATTGCTGAGAAGTTGAATTCTATCCTCAAGATTTTGGGACTGTGTTCTGTGTGAAACTAAACTTGGTAATAGATTATCCCAAGCATCAGTTTGACCAAGATCAACTTGAAGAGTGGCAATGTTATTTTGTACACCATAGAGTAAATTTTTATCTCCTGTTTCTTCAGCAAGCTCCAGTGCTTCCATATATAATCTAAGCGCTTCTTCAGGTTCACCTAATTCTCTCTTAATATCTGCTTCAGAACCAGGTGCAAAAGATACTAAACGGTTACATTTTTTCTGTAGATCAGTACCTGATAAGGCAGCTAACTGCTCTCGATGCAATCGCTGATTTAGCTCTGGAAGCAAAAAATCATACCTGGATGTAATAATCATCCGGTGTGGAAGACGGGATTGAGTTATTGCCTTCAACAGAGATATCAAGACTGTTACAGCTTCAGGCTTTAGGACTGCGTTACCATCTGTTCTCAATTCCAGATTTGCTTCAAAGTCATCAAGAACAAAGATTAGTCTCTGCGCTTGCTCATTGAGTCCTTCTCGTAAGAATTTGGTTAACTTTTGCGTAAGTGGGAGATTACTTTGTATAATTTTCTGTCCTGTTTCTGAAAGACATTGTTCAGCAAGCTGCCTTAGCAGTTTATCCTCATCTAATTGCCGATAGATAAAAATTTCATCATAAACTCTCCAACTCTTCTAACACTGCACAGATGTCTTCAAGAGTGGCATTCTCTAAAACAACTCGCACATCGTCACCTACAAGTACTACATCCAACTTCTTATTAGATCGTTTGTGTTCCTGATACCATTTACGGATTTGTTCTGCGACTGCGACTGTACCTCCTACAATCCCGACCACAGTGCCTATCACTGCCAATGTACCTTCTTTGGTAGTCACAGAATTTGCTGCTATCTCCCAACTACCCTGTAGACCAGTGGTTTCAAACAGTTTTTCAGCGGCAATATCAGTTTCGTCACCTTCAAGAGAAAGCTTTACCTTTACCATATGTCAATCGAGTAACTATAAATACAAGTATACTCTTCAATTTTTTGTACAAGACACTACCAGCGCCCGAATTATGCTCTAAATCAGAGTATTTTACTAAAATTTTTCGGATATAATTTCGGATATAATTTTATAAAATAAAACTTTAGGAAAAGCTGCTATTCGATTACATATAGACATGTATTAGCTTGTCTTAAGACATCTTTATTCTCCAAAATTAAAAGAATTGAGATTACTAACAAAAATTAATATAAGTTTATCCTAAATTTTAATTTATTAATTGACCGATCAATTTTTAATCAAGATTTCAGCACGATCTAGCGATCGCCAGGGTTCGGAGATTGCTTCACTTCGTACCCTTCGGGTTCTCCAAAGGAGTACGTAATGACAATTGTTCAACCGGACATGATATAACCCGTACAATAATTCCGCTCAGGATCCTGCTAGAGATGTCATGAACGTGATTTGCAGTCGATACAAAATACAACTAAATGTTTTACTCAAATGGATACCAGATAATTTAAATTTTTCTCATCCCTTGTGTAAAGCCTAATTGCAGATGCTCTTACCCTGCGACTAGACTGGCTCTCTAGCTACTCCCAGTAACCCCAAAAATCTTGATGCGCGACGCTACAACTAAGCTTTTTTTGAGACATCATCTGTTGTTTTTCAAGCAACCAGGTATTTAACTTATCCTGCAAAGTTGCTTCTTCAATAATTTCTGGAATCGATTCTTCCATAAACCCTAAGATGAACTCAAGAAAGACAGGATCGCTGTTACTGATTTCCCACGGACTTTCTCCTTGTAATACCTTCATGCCAATACCCTTGATTGCTTCCCACATAAAGGAACCACACTCAGGGCCCATCCCCCTGCCGAAGTCTTGATGGCGCTGCATATGGTGATGGTAGTATTTAATAAAGTCCGAATCTTTCTCGGATTGAGGAATAAAATTCATGCCAGTATAGTTAATAGTAGCTAGCATCGGCAAGTGGTACTTTTTTAAACATTCGAGTAGTGTCTGAAACTGCTTTTCGCTAAACAAATCGAACACTGCATTGGCGACAGCTAAGTCGAAAGTATTTAAGTCTATGAGATTTTCCAGATCTAAAATAGAGCCGACAATTCTGTGGATGGTAATTTTATGAACTTGATTTGTCAAAACCAATCTTGAGTTTTGCAATTGTGACTCATATCCATTTTCCTGTGCCCAAACGATTAGTCTATCAAAGGCGATTTCCAAAAGTTCTTGATTTTGTTCGACTAGAAACCACTCCTGCTCGTGGGAAATTTTGCTAAAGTAGTAGCGGCAGTTAGCTCCCGTACCTGCACCAAAATCAACAATTTTGAGCTTTTTGTGCCTTTTGAGATATTCTTGGCAGCTTGTTTCCACATTTAAGTTACGCGCTTTAGCATCATAGGAAATACGAAGCTCTAGCCATTGAGCTAATTTTTGGTTTTTATTCATTGTCACTTGTTAAATGCTTGTAAAAAATCCTGATAAGTTTTATCCCAAGAATTAAAGGATAGGTTAGCGATGTGAGCCAAAGCATTTGTCTGTAACTGAGTGAGTTCATTACGCATTGTAAGCAGCCTTGTGAGTGCTTTGAAAAACTGCTCCTGCTTACCTGGCTCAATTAGTATCCCATTGCTACCATCCTCAATCCAGTCAGTAATTGCTCCCGTTGCATAAGCTAATACGGGTAGCCCGTGAGCAACTGCTTCAGCGGTAGCCATAGAGTAACTCTCATAGGTAGATGGGGAGAGATAAAGAGCGCATTGGGGAAACAAGTCAAACATAGCCTGTTGCGGAAGGTAGCCATGTAAAATGATCCAATCTTGCATTTGCGATCGCTCTATTATCGCCAGAATCTCCTCTGTGTAACTGGCGTTCTGTTCGCACTCACCAATCAAATGTAGCCGAAAATTTTTCACCTGCATCTGGGCTAACATTTGTACTAAATCGAGTTGTCCTTTGCCTTGAGAAAATGTTCCTACTGTAATCAGATTTATCGGCTCTAGTTCAAAAAGTTTCTTGGGATCAGACAAACGGGACACTTGAACTTTTTCTATCCCTGGAAATGCAACTGTGATTTTATCTTTTTCTATGCCCTGACTTAAAAGATAATCTCGCATTTGCAAGCTGGGAACAATAATCCCATTCACAGCTTTTAGCCATAGTTTCTCGCTAGTCCAGAGGGCTTCCTTTTCCTGATTTGAGTAGTAGATATTCCTCGACTCAAGATAGTGAAGCATCAGGTAAATCTGCTGGAAATAGGGAGTAAATTTCTCAACAGAAGCTTTGAATTCAGGAATTGTCAAGTAGAGTCCATCAAGCACAAAGGTGCAGCTAGAAGGCAAAGCATTGAAACGCTCAATCAGCTCGGTAACAGGGCTATTTAAGGCATGAAAAAATCCTTTGCCTCTGGTTTCCTGCTCTAGGCGTTTGACAATTTCTGAATTGTAAATCGAGCCTCCTGATACATGACTCAATTGAGGCTGAATAAAATGGATCGCGCTCGGTTCATACCTGAGCTTCATAGCTTCCCCAAGCGATATGACTTTCCTCCAGAGTAATTTTGAGAGAGCCTTTGAAAAAAGAACTGACCTGGTTGCTAATTTGCTGGTGAATATAATAACCCATGTATTCTGTCGTTGTATTTATCCCCTTAAATTGTTCAAGAGTATCCAAGTTTTGGTAATTTAACGGTTCTAGAACTTCTTTGAGAATTGCGATCGCCTGACCGATATCAATCACTAAGCCATCTTTATCCAACTGAGGTACTTTGAATTCAGCCGTGATTATATAGGTTGCTCCGTGCAGCTTTTGAGCGGGGCCAAAAATTTCACCTTGGAAGCTGTGGGCAATCATAATGTGGTCTTTTACTGCGACAGAAAACATGATTTTTAATACTCAATTAATGGCGAAACTGGATGCACTTGACGCTGATATAACTGTGACATAAATTGTGGCAAGTCTCTAAAAGAAATCACAGGTTCCAAGAGAATATCTACAGTTGCATCTGCGAGCAAGCTCAAAACCCTTTCTTTGCGCTGGCGATAGTCAATTAGCTTTCGCATGGGTTTAGCGATCGCAGAAACTTGAGAAGCGATAATTTGTTTGCGTTGGTAATGAAAGGAACCCCCTAATTGCAAGGAAACTGATTGTGTTCCGTACCAACTCAGTTCGATACAGCGACCTTCAAAAGCTAGAGCATTAATCGCACTTTGAAGTCCAGAAGCAGAAGCGCTGGTATGAAAAACGATATTGTAATCGCCTTCTTTGTAGTCGGTTGTTAAACGGGAATTTTGCAACCAGGGTAGTTGTTCTAAGTATTGAATTCGCTGCTTATCTTGTTCTAAAAAGTCTGCCCCAATACCATACTCTTTGCTGAGGACAAAGCTAATGAGAATACCGATAATGCCTGCACCAACAATTAGGATGCGATCGCCCCGACTAACTTCGGCATCCCAGACCGCATTCAAGGCTGTTTCCGTGTTGGGAATTAAAGTCGCCCGTTTGCTAGGTAACCAATCTGGCAACTCTAAAGCATCAGAACTCTCGACGACGACTCTCGATTGGTGGGGATGCATGACAAAAAATCGTTTCCCCTGGTTGGAACCTTCATCAGCTTGACCAACAAGACTGTAACCGTACTTTAAAGGCAAGGCAAAACTGCCTTCCATATACCAACAGCGCATCGTTTCCCAGCACTCTTGGGGGACTTTTGCTAGACCTACCAGCCGCTCTGTACCCGGACTAATGCCACTGTAGAGCGTGTCCAAAAACAGAGGATCTTTTAGGGATGGCGTGACTGAGGTTTCTCTAATTTCACCAAGGCTAGGAGAGACTAACCAGTAGGCATAAGCTGGAGAATTTGTAGACATCTTTAAAGCTGTTGTACATTTTAATTGCGTAGTCTTAAGCAAGAGCACAAACAATTCATCTCTCTGACTTCCTGATCAGCCTTAACAAGCAAATTAAATGCGTGACTGCTTATCTTGGAGCAATTCCACCAGAATTTCTCCATCGAGATCGAAATGTTTCATTTTAAAGCGGAGTCCTTCGTCGATTGAGTTTATAACTGGAAGGGTGAAACTCGACCGTCCAGAACCCAAAATCAAAGGAGAAAAATGGAGATGCAGTAGCTCTATGCAATCAGCTTGTAAGAAATAGGATACGGTTTGTCCTCCACCTTCCAAAAAAATAGTTGAAATGCCATTTTCGTATAAAACCTTTAAAATTTCTGAGGGAGCTAAAACGGGTCTTTCTTGAGAATCTTTTGTTGAAGAGATCGGAAGCTCCAAAATTTTTTCTTTAGCTACTTGTGGTAGTACTCGATGCTGCTTTCCTTGAGGACATAATACAATCACTCTTTCATGAAGCGCCATCATCTGCAAATCATCAAGCCTCAAATCATTTTGACCTTCTATAATCACAGGAGTCGGATGCTTGCCAGTTACTAAACGAACCGTTAACTTAGGGTTGTCGAGTGTTGCCGTTACTGCTCCTACCATGACGGCATCATGAAGGGCACGCAGACGATGGGCATGTTTCAAGTTAGCCTCGTTACTGAGCCACTGAGAGTTTCCATTGACTGCTGCAATTTTGCCGTCAAGAGATTGTGCCAAGTGAGCCATCAGAAAGGGACGCTTTTCTAGGTAAGCTTCTCTTTGAGCAACTAAAAGCCTTATATATAAGGAAAAAGTTTGCCATCCATTGCTGCTCCACATTCCTTTAAAACATTGGGCATCTTGCACGATATCGCTTTTAAAAGGGGAGCCGCTTTTGAATACGATGGCAGATTGTACTTGAGAAAATAGTTGATTTGCGAAATTCAAGTTTTGACAGAAATCATTTGGAAAATCGATAATAATTAAGAAATCACTTTCTGGAATATGGGGTATCTTTTCGTTAGAAAGTTTTTGGAAACTCCACGGACTTTTTGCATTACCAAAAAAAGCCCAATACTCATTAAGTTGGGGAGGTTCATTTTTCATGACCTCCTTGCATTCTAGTAATGCTGACCAAATATCTTCTAAATGTTCATCAATTTTCAATGCATTTATTGCTAGAGGCCGGTGTTTCACTTTTAGAAGATGCCCCAGCTTCTTTGCTTTAGTCGTCAAATAATTTAAATTGTAGTAATTGGGTTCAATCGCTAAAGGAATACGTTCGACTACCTCAATACCGTAGTTTTGTAAACGAGCAATTTTGCGAGGATTATTAGTGATTAAGCGAATTTGATTCACCCCTAAATCCTTAAGTATTTGCGCTGCCATGCTGTAGTCTCGGAGATCAGCAGAGAATCCCAGACGTTCATTTGCTTCGACTGTATCCAATCCCAAATCTTGCAAAGAATAGGCTTTCACCTTATTCAACAGACCAATACCTCTTCCCTCTTGTGCCAAATAAATTATCACCCCTTGACCTGCTTTATCAATCATCCTCAGTGCTATTTGCAACTGCATTCCACAATCACAGCGCAGAGAACCCAAGGCATCCCCTGTTAAGCATTCTGAGTGTATTCTTACCATTACTGAGTTGTCGAACTTTGTCGGTTCACCCTTGACGATCGCAACGTTTTCTGAGTTATCCAGAGTATTACGATAGCCATAAATTTTGAACTGACCAAATTCGCTGGGTAATTTGGCGATCGCTACAGTTTCTGCAAATGCACTTTCGGTAATTGGTTTTAGGTCGCTCATAATTTCTGACAATATTTTGGTGTTTAGATTAACTAGCTGAGGCGCTACATTGCATTGAGCAGCACATCAACTTCTTAATTTACCATTCCACTCATTTCTGACAACACAACCCCCTCTTTTGCATCCTCACTACTGGCAATTTTGTTGACAATTACTAGATCAAAATACACAATTTAAGTCACTGCTGATAATAGCAGAATAGAACCCCAATACCAAATTAGAAGCATTACGGGTAAGAGGATGTTTTAAAAGGATCTTTTGCTCTCATTGTTAACACTGCATAGGATCTCAGCACATGGCTAAAATCTTGATTTTTTGTCGGAGTTAACCCAGTCAGAACGGGAAAATTATACCTTCTTGGACTTTTAAAACATCCTCTAAAGACAGAACACCTGCTTGCCATAATTCCTGACAAGCGATCCGCCTAGCTTGGTGTATTTTCTTTGCCCCAAAAGCTTCGGCTACCAGATATCCTCCTGCTGTGAGAATACCATATTCCATAGATAAGCAAAAAAATTAACGAGATTTTTTTAATGACAGAAATTTGTGTATTATCTCATAATTTGTGTATAAATCATCAAATTTTATCTGTCATATTTATTAATATGACAGGTTGTCATATGTGCACAATATGGCAATATGATGTCACTTGTTAGATAAATGAGAGGGACACAGTAGGGTATTTAACCTTAACTTAATAATGTTTGAATAGTCAACTCACGTGATATGCAACTTATTCTTAGAACCCCGCTTCCATTCCTCTCTCGCACTTCTGAGAGGCTTTGATTCTTGCTCCCCAACCCTACAAGGGTTGGGGTTGGGGGTTAGGTTTGAGAAAAAGTTGCACACGGCGTGAACTCCTCATTTTGATAACAATCCCATTTGAAGAACGCAGAACTTAAAATATCCCCACGGATGAATCTAGGGGCTTGTAATCTCACTTTTGTAAAGATTTAACTCACTCATGGTTATGAAACATTTATCTCAGTTTCTGTATAAGCTGCTGCTCACGATTTTAGCAGGCATATTCATCTCTATAAGTACGTTTCCAGCGAAAGTAATAGCCTTTGACTTGAGGAATACTCCTCCGCAATATCGAGAGCAAGCGCGACAGCAAGAAGCGCAACTCCGTAAACCAAGGCTAGGTGCCCCAAGACCAGGTGCCCCACAGCTAGGCGAGGCCCCCCCACAGCCGCGAAATTGTCCCAATACTAATCAGCCGGTAGACTTCCAAAAAAATCTTGGTCTGGACTACATAGACAGCGACAGCAATCATGTATTAAACGCAACCTTAAATGTTATTAATCCAGAGTCTTTCACCCTCGGAGACGTAACTTTCAAAAGCAACTATAAAGCTACATATGAGGGGAAGGAAGCGAATTTCCAGACGGACTCAAACAACCAGAGGCTTGCTCTCTACCAGACCGAGGAGAATAAACTAGGCACATACATGCCACCAGTCTTACGGGTATCGCCTGGTGATACTATCAAACTGAAGCTGAACAATAATTTGACTGGTCAATGGACTGGAAGCGCTCCGCAAGATACTAATTTTCATTATCATGGTTTTAATGTACCGGCAACCAAACATGCTGACGATGTACTTACCCACATTCGTCCTGGACAAAGCGACCCAATGGACTTCGTGATCCCGAAGAATCATCAACCTGGGCTGTTCTGGTATCATCCGCATGTCCACGATGATAGCGACTCACAGGTTAGTAGTGGCATGTCAGGTGCGATTATTATTAAAGGCATTGAGAACTATTACCCCATTATTAATGGAATTCCCCTGAAGCCAGATAAGCCTAACCTTGTCAAGGAGATTGTTAAGGACATTGAGCAACCTGATGACACCACTATTAAGGGAATTCTGCCGCAGCTTAAGCCTAGTCTCACTGAGAGAGTGCTTTTGTTTAAGGATTTACAGCTTAAGGAGCAGCTTAAAATTGACCCGCCAAACACCTACGCCTGCTACACCCTTAACGGTTTAGTCAACCCCAATATTACTATTAAACCGGGAGAGGTTCAGTTCTGGCGCATTGGCAATATTGGCGCAGACAATTACATAAATCTGTCGCTACAAAAGTCAACAGGTGATACAGGCCCTTTGTATATATTGGCACGCGACGGCAACATTGTGAATCCGCCGTTTTTACAAAAAGAGCCGATTCTGCTAGCGCCTGGTAATCGAGTTGAGGTACTAGTAATTGGACCTCCATCGGGACAACAGTACAATCTGGTCTCAACCGAGGTTTTGAACACAGATACAATAGGTCAAGAACCTAGTCGGGCAACCTTCAAAGGGAATCCCACAGTAGCAACAGTTTCATCTGAGGGTGAGCAAGTAAATTACGATGTTGGTGCTTTAGAAGAATACATACTGAGCCAAAAACCACAAGATAAGTTGGATGATTTACCAAGTATTGATCAGCTAGCCAAGATGTCGATACTCCCGAACCATCAACGTCTATTCACGTTCACGCAAAATTTTGCCAATCCGAATAAACTGGCGAGAGGAGGAGAGTTTTATATCAACGATAATATATACGATGAGAACCAATTTGATACAGTCGTCCGGCTGGGTGATATTGAAGAATGGACTCTTGTAAATGCAACACCAATTCATCATGCCTTCCATATCCACCAACTCGATTTCTTGGTTACTGAGGTCAATGGTGTAGCCCAATCTCTACAGGGGTATCAGGATACGGTCGATCTCCCACCTTGTACGAAAGCAAAACAAGATAATGATAATTGTGAGCTTGGAACAGAAAGCTTAACTGTGGTGCGTATTCCTTTTACTAACAAGATCATTGCTGCCCAATTCGATGGCAAGCAATCTTCCATAGACTCTGACAAATCCTTATACGAAAATGGCCAATTCGTCGGTGGCCAATTCGTCTATCACTGTCATCTCCTGTATCATGAAGATCATGGAATGATGCAGAATATTCTGGTCTTACCACCTCTTCCTTCAGATCCTTGAGATCCTTCATCTACATTCTAAGTAAAGTGCAAAGCGTGGCTTAAGCTGCAAGATACAAGATTAGTAAATTAGTAAAAATCTTCTGGGGTGGGCATCCCTGCCCACTCTAAATTTACTAAAAAAGAGAAAGTTTTTGCTTAGGTTTTTGAAATTTGTAAAAACCTTTTTATGTATACCTAAAAGTTTTATTATAAAATTGGGGAAAAAGTTTCTGAAAGTTGGTAAACAGTTAAATATGAAATACTTTTTCGCAAACAAGAAGCTGTGAATGCGCTAAACATTTTGGTAATTGCATTATCATACATCTATTTTCTTGACTACATAGATGTAAGTCTGATACAACTGTTTAAAGAGGAACATTATTTGCGTAAGTCCTAATATCTTACACAATTTTCAATTAGACGAATATAAGAGATTTATCTAAAAACTAGTTTAACACCCTTATAGCACTAAAATTTGAGTTTCATTTTTGCACAATTATAATCACATAAACGTTACAAGTATGACATCACCTCAAGACAAATATAACTCTAAATTGCAGATTGGCGATACAGATTACGAAGAAAAAATCCGTCAAAGTTTTGCTTATTACTCAGATAAATGGGACAATGAAAATTTAACTTATCACTATAAAATAAAAAGACAGTGGTTATTAAATACTATCCACGAATTTTATCAAAAAACACAACAAAAGAATTTTAATCTAAAAATATTAGATGCTGGATGTGGCAACGGTCTGTATTTAATAGATATTGTAGAAGCTTTGGAAAATATTTATAGTGTAGATGGTGTAGGTGTTGATATAACTGAAGAAATGATTGATATATCTCGAAAAAGATCACTACATTTAAAGGGTAAATATCAATGGATTCAAATAGATTTGGAGAATGATGATTGTAAATCGAAACTCGGAGAAGACCAATTTGATATCATTATAATGAACGGAGTCGTATGTTATTTTAAAAATATACCCAAAGCGCTTAAATCTCTAAAAAACCTTTTAAAACAAGATGGAAAACTGATTATTATCCATCACAATCCCAATAATTTGACTAATCTTGTTCTGAGAATTCAAAGTCTATTAGAATCTGAATTTATCTGGTTTAGAAATCCTTCAGAAAAAGAAATCACAACTTATGCTGAAACAGAAGGCTATTTGTTAAATAAATCTCAAGTTTTACCTTGTGGAGGTATACCGTATTTATTTTATAGTCTAGGTAAGATATTTTGGGATGGTTACGGTTTAGTCTTTACCCTAAAATAGGATTGTTTAATTAATCTTAATATTTTTAAAACATCACTCAATCACTCACTTATATGAATATTGAAGTATAAACATGGGTTGGGGAGCGACTCTAGGGACAAATATCACTAACACCAAGAATATTGAATTAAAACAGACAAATAAATTAAGATCTGCGATTATTCTCTAAAATATACTATCTCTATTAAAGAGCAAGATTAACTTTTAGCCCTGCGTTCAAACAAGAGTATAAAGTTAAGGCAGATAGGATTATAAATTTTAAGGTAATTCTCAGCAGAAATTAATTTAATTACTAGTAAATGCATTTATATTCTTATTATAGAAAAATTTGTATAATTGAGAGAGCAATGAAATAAAAATATTTAGCAATCTTCTTGGAATCACTACCTTTTTCACTGTAGGTATACAACAGAGGTAAGTTCAAATCAGCTATAACTAAAGATGTAGCGGTTGAAAGTAACTTTACATTTAGCAGTCTGATTTTATTGATCAAGCCTTCTTAAACAGCTAAAAAGCAACCAGAACAGTGAAGCAAATCATAAAAGGTTGGATAAATATAGACCCATTTTCCTTACAGTCACGCCTCACAGTTGGTATTGCAGCATTTTCAGCTTTGGTATTAGGTAGCCTCGCTATATGGACTAGTTGGAAAATGCAGCAAATTTTAGTTGATAGTCATAAGTATAATATAGAACAAATCGCCAAGCGCTTGCCACAAGATGTGCGAATTTATAGTGAAATGATGCAACCTGAAACTGGATTGCAAAAGGCTATTAATAATTTGGCAAATACCAACACATTATTATGGCTAAAAAGTCCTGATAATAAAATTTTAGTAAAATCTGCGACTTTAGATTTATTATCTGATACTACGGTAGCTGAGTTAATGTCCCTGACTAAAATGCCGATTAAACCACAAGTTTACAAAGTAAACCAAAGCTACTTTGTTTTATGCGGTAGTTCTGTGCAAGTGCAGGGTAAGTTGCTTGGTGAGTTATTTGTAGTCAAAGATATTACCCGCGAACAGAGAATGTTTGTAGTAATGGTGCAGAGTTTAGGTATTACTAGTGTTTTGGCAATTATTGTTTTAACTGCTGCGATCGCATTTTATATTAAACGTTCTCTGCAACCTCTGCGCCAGCTAAATCAAATGGCTTCTGTGATTTCCGCTGAAGATTTAGGACAAGCGCAGCTATATCTTGATAATGCACCCAGTGAAGTTAAAGAATTAGCTCAAACTTTAACTATGCTGTTATCGCGTCTTTCCCAATCATGGGAGCAAGAGCGAGAATTTGTGAGTAATGTTTCTCACGAATTACGTACACCCTTGACAATTGTGCATGGTTATTTGCAAAGCGTCTTGCGAAGGCAGAATAACTTAACCCAAACCCAACAAGAAGCTTTAGAAACTGCTGCATCGGAAGCTGATCGCACTATCCGTCTATTACAAGATTTACTTGATTTAGCGCGAGCAGATAGTGGTTACTTATATTTTCAAATGAAATCTTATGTGCTGAATGACTTGGTTGAAGAAGTTGTCATGATGGCAGAAAGTTATAGCGATCGCATAATTACAATTGAGTCAAAAGTTTATCCAATTGAGGTAAAAGCAGACTACAGTCGTCTGAAACAAGTATTATTAAATTTAATTGATAATGCTGTTAAGTATTCTGAAGCTGATCCACCCATAATTTTAAAATTGAATCAACTTCAAGACAAAGCGATTATTCAAGTTTGTGACAAAGGTTATGGGATTCCTTTGCAACAGCAAGCACGGATATTTGAGAGATTTTACCGCGTAGATGAATCCCGTTCTCATACTACTGGGGGTTGTGGTTTGGGTTTATCTATTGTCAAGACACTTGTAGAAGGTATGGGTGGTAGTGTAAGTGTGCAATCAAAGTTAGGGGAAGGGAGTATGTTTACAATCAGTTTACCTACATATAAGAGTTCCATCTGACTTGGTAGAGAAATTCTTAGGTCTTGCAGTATTAAATGATTTGGTTGCAGACATAGTGTAGATGACAGATAAATTTAAGCATTGGGCAATCAATTTGGAAGTTGTTCCGTTTCCTGTGAGAATAAAGGCAGAGTGGAATCAACTCATACAGGTATTAAGCCATTTAATTAGTAATGCAGTTAAATACTCGGATGTGGGTGATCCAGTTACCTTGCAACTCACACAGGCTAATGGTTGGGCAATCATTCAAGTTAGCGAGAAGGGTGATGGCATTCCCTTGTCGCAGCAGTCCCGCATTTTTGAACCCTTGTACCAAGTTGACCCTTCCCGCGCTCGTGCAACTGGCAAAGCAGGCTTAGGTTTATCTAATTGTGAAACACCTAGCCGAAGGTATGGGAGGCAAAGTTGCCATCCTTTCAGAGCCAGGTTATGGTAGCACTTTTATTCTCACATTACCTGCTTTAGGAGCAAAAATATGACAGCACATATCCTTTTGGTGGAAGATGAAGTCAAACTGGCGCGATTTGTAGAATTAGAACTTTGTAGCGAAGGATATCAGGTAAGTGTAGCCCATGATGGTATTGCTGGTCTAACCCTGGCGCGAGACTCATCACCAGATTTAGCGATTCTGGATTGGATGCTACCAGGGCTGACAGGTTTGGAAATTTGCCGCCGTTTGCGAGCAACAGGCAGTACAGTACCAGTGATTTTGTTGACAGCAAAAGATGAAGTGAGCGATCGCGTCGCAGGTTTAGATGCGGGAGCCGATGATTATGTAGTTAAGCCCTTCAGCATTGAAGAACTACTAGCTAGAATTCGCGCCCATCTCCGCCGCACACAAGAAACAGACGAGGATTTGTTGCAATTTGAAGATTTAAGCTTAAATCGCCGCACCCGTGAAGTTTTTCGGGTGAAACGAAGCATTGAGTTAACAGCAAAAGAGTTTGACTTATTAGAATATCTCCTCTCACATCCCCGTCAGGTGTTTACTAGAGACCAAATTCTAGAGAAGGTTTGGGGTTATGACTTCATGGGTGATTCTAATATTATTGAGGTTTATATTCGTTATTTGCGACTCAAGTTGGAAGAAAAGAATGAAAAGCGTTTGATTCATACAGTCCGTGGCGTAGGTTATGCACTACGGGAGCAATCGCAATGACTTGTGATTTCGACAAAAAGCAATATATTAAAGACAAAAGAGGGGCGCAAGGCCTTGCGCCCCTCCAACAGATGTGGTTCAAATACATGAAAACTGCTGTAAAGTAGCCTTCATTGGGATGCTCCCAAACCTCAACTTAAAAATAGTCGATTTGGCAGCAAAGTCTGATGCTATTAATACTCAGTTTCGCGTGAAATTCCGCGCATAGGATAACTTCTACGGTTTTTCTGGCTACAAAACTGAATATGAAAAGGATATTCCTAACGAACTTGTGACTCGTGACTACAACCGTTTTACTCTAGCTTTAGGCAAGCTCAAAATTCATGACGGAACTTTACGCCTTCGTGTCAACGTTGATATTGAAGTTGTAGCAACTCGTTCTTTGGGAATACGTTCTGTGAAGTAAACAAACTATTAGCTGGCAGGGTACAATCTACAAGCCTAGATAAAACTTAGGAAGATTTTTTCCCATCTGAAACCATTTGCGAGAGAATATAAGCTGCAAAATCTAGTAACTGATCCAGTAAAAAGCCAATGATACCGATGTAGAGGAGCACCTGGATTATGTAATCGGCATTGCCAGCTTTATAAGCATCCCAGAGGGTAAAACCAAGTCCTTTTGGGCCTGTTAACATTTCTGTAGCAATAACTATAAACCAGGCTACCCAAATGCTAACTTTCAAGGCATGAAATATATGAAATATAGCTACTCGAAAGTTATTATTCTGTCTATGAAAATGTTGCATACCTATTGCCGTATTAATAATCATCGTCCAGAGAGTTCCCAGAAAAACTACTATAATGGCAGCTGATTCTTTCTCTGGAAGCGCTATTAAGGCAAGAGGTAACAAGGCTATAGGAGGGATACTATGTGGTATCTGAAATATCAGCCTAAATAGCTGATAAATCATGCTATTGATGCCGATTAAATACCCGATGAAACTACCCAATACAACGGCTGGAATATAACCCACAAATAACCGTTGCAGGCTAGCTAAAATGTCTAAAAACATATTATTTTTCTGCCTCAGTTCTTATGGCAAACATTTGGAAAATACTGCGGCAACAACACAAAATAGCGAATAGAAAAGTGATTTTAATTGCACTTCCTCTTTTCTCATACCAATTCTGTATGAAAATGCGCCTATCAGACTTACACAAAACAACACCCTGTAGGGTCAATTAATGTAGACGCAAAGCGGCTTCCCGCAGGGTATTACCCCTACGTGAATAAAGCATAACCTTACATAGAATTGGTATGACGACAAGATTTCCTAGATCCTCTCCTCCTTGGCTGTTACTCAAAAAAATTAGGTGTTATTACGATGTGATAGTAGTAGTACACAGAAAAGGTAAAAGTTGGCTTTACTAAACCTTATCAGAAAAAAAAATCATGATTAGTAAATTAAATACAATTTCCAGATTTTACTAGCTTGATGATTGAGCTAAGTGTGAACATGTAAAAATTTTAATAGCAAATAACTTGCAAAACTTGTTATTAATAGTACAGATAATAAATATAATCAGAAGTATAAAGGATGAAATTTATTATTTAGTTTTCATCCTTTTCAGTTTAGCCTTTGCGATTATTTCCCTAGATTCCGCTTGATTTGGTCTAACTCATCCTGAGTTTCCCAGCGACGAAACTTATCTTCTAAGTCATCAAACCCACCAGAATAACTGCTAGTTTGATTTGACCAGCCATTGGTTTCAAAACGCTGGTGAGTTTGCGCTTTAGCTTGAACTGTCTGTGCTTCGGCTGCTTTAGCCTGCACCTCCTGTCGCCGCTGCTGAATTTTTTGCAGTAGTTCCTGAGATTGGTTAATGCGTTCTTTCAGCCCTTGCATATGTCCCCAGCGCTGATTTCCTTCGCGCAATAGGGCTGCTTCTCGCTCTTGAGCCGCAGTTGCCAAATCCTCTCTGGCAGCGTTTTTGGCTTTTTGAACACGGATATGCCAACGCTGAATTTCTTGAGCGGTGGACAGAATTTCTTCTTGCGATCGCTTCTCTTGTAATTGTAAATCTGCAATCAGCTTTAATGTGTCTTCCTCTTGCTCACGCAGCTGTTCTAGCAGCGCCTCTAACTCCAAATGTGGATTGTTACGCAAGAATTCTTCTAAACGGTTTTCTAAAAACCGACTCAAATCATCAAATAAGCCCACTGCTAGAACTCCAGAGATTAGGTGCGTGACTATTTTATTGTAGTAATTATTCTTGTGCGCGGAATTATTCTCGTGGGCGGAATCTAAATTTTAATAGTTACCGTCATCAAGGATGTGGGATCAGACAGCAGCGTAAGCAGCTTTAGTCAGTGCTAGAAAACTCAATATCGTTACTGCGGCTGAATTTGAGAGCAATTACCCTGCGGGTTCTCCGTTCGCGGAGCGTCTGTAGAGAAAAAGTACGCTTCATTCACAATGACTTGTAACGATTTTGGTAAATTTTTGCATTGGGATGCTCCCAAATATCTTCAGAGTTAATCTCCTCTTTAACAAGTTATGATTTTATACTTGAAGCTCTATTCCATGAGGTTTTATTCTATGCATCTTCATAGATAATTGGTATATATAAGTTAAACCATGCCCAAACACCTCCTCCACTTTCAGGGTAAACATCCAGTACATCTGTTCATGTACCATACCCTAATACCAATTCGTAATATCCTACGGGAAGCCGCACTTTGTGCGTCTACGTAATTGAGAAAATCAGATTACATCTGGCTGGGTTTCCACCATTTGTATCTGTAGTCTTATTTTGGAGGATTGATATAACATATGTGCAAAAAAAGTCAGTTTTAAGGACGATAAAATTGCGACTAAAAACAAATTTTGAGCAATCTGGGATTGTACGCTGTTTTGCGGCAGTACTGCTTTTTGGTCAAGTGTGGCTACATTTACTCCAAGGAAAAACGTATTACCGCAAGATTCTGCAACATATGGTAACTGCTGGGCCAGGTTCTATCTCTCCAGTTCTCCTTGTCAGCTGTTTTGCAGGAATGATTTTTACTATTCAAATAACGAGGGAATTAATCCGATTTGGGGCTGTCGATGCTGTGGGAGGTGCTTTTGCCTTAGCTTTTTGTAGAGAATTGGCTCCAATTTTGACCGCTAGTATTATGGCGGGACAAGTCGGTTCTGCTTTTGCAGCAGAAATAGGTGCAATGCAAGTCACAGAGCAAATTGACGCACTTTATATACTTAAAACTGATCCAATTGATTATCTAGTACTTCCTAGAGTAATTGCTTGTAGTTTAATGGTGCCTTTGATGACGATTTTGGCTTTAGTTACAGGCATCATCGGCGGAGTTTTTGCCGCATCACAGTTTTACAAAATTATTCCAGAAACATTTTTAGAATCAGTCAGAAACTTTTTAGAACCATCAGATTTGTTTATTATTTTACTAAAAGGGTTTATTTTTGGTGTACTGGTTGCTGTGATTGGCTGTAGTTGGGGTTTAACTACTAAAGGGGGAGCCAAAGAAGTAGGAGAATCTGCAACAAAAGCAGTTGTTACTAGTTGGGTGTCAATTTTTATCATGGATTTTTTCCTGTCTCTACTGCTGTTTGAACAGCCTGCATTTTGAACCTAAGCAAATATTGAACAAGATTCCCAACTTTTTTAAGAAGTCGGGAATCTTAGCCAAAAAAACTCTTTAGGTAAGCAATATCGATTCTGAAGCGACACCAAACAGCCCGCCACAGGCATCGCTAGCTCTTTTGGGTATACTTCATGACGTTAGTGGAATTTGAGAATATATTAACTTGTAGATTAGCGCACCCAAAGCTAAACCTCCCAATGAAAAGATAGACGCAGCTGAAAAGGCTAGCCCTTCCCTAAGACCAGCTTTTTGAAAGTCTATCCTGACTAATATAGTCGCTGAAATGATGAGTAAGGTATCAAGAAATACCCCAAACCAGGCAATCATAATAAAAAACGAGAAAGCTGCTAAGACGGCAATGCCGAAAGACCTAGTATTTGATTTAAGCAAAATACTATAGTAATATGTCATTTTCGGCCAAGGAGCAGTCAACGTTACTATTAAAAGCAAGATACCAACTACAGTTACCAGCCACACAAACAGAGGAGCATGTGTTTCAGATATTAGCCAGCCCAAAGTACTGTAACTAAGCAGTACTAACGCCAGGGATACCCAAGGAACTCTTTTCAAAATAGACATGGGTTGGTATTCCTAGTACAGGGTCAAGGTTTTATTCCATTACTGAATGTTATAACTCACCGTTCGCACCCATGAACCTATCCCACTATTCTAAAAAACCCTACTTCTGTTCGTAAAATGTGCTTGAAAACCTTGGTTTTTCATTTTCACTTCTCAATAAGCTTAAGCTTTTTATCACAAATATTATTAGTGGGATAGGTTCATAGGATTTGACTAAGAAGAATTATCTACCAAGCCGCTATAAATATCAGGTGACAAACTGAGCAAACTAATAATTATTGATTAATAGCTAAACAATCATTTTCTGCCCACCAAGCGTAGATCGGCGTGTCGCGGTCTGGTAGAGTACCAAAAGTATTAGGTTGCAACACATTTATGTTAATGCCATTTGTTAATTCCACAACATAATTAACGTGTGTGCCCAAATACATAACATTGACAAGCCGTCCTTCAAAGGAGTTAGCTGGCAAATTGGGTGGATAAAGCGAAAGCTGTATTTTTTCTGGGCGCACACTCACTACCACCGCTTGTGATAATTCAGATGGTGTATCTTCAGCGCGGCTGATGACAATTGAAAGTCCCGTTTTTGTCGAAATTTGCACATTAGAAGAGTCTACCGCTACGATTTCACCGCTGAATAAATTAGTATCGCCAATAAAATCAGCAACAAAGGATGTCTGGGGACGTTCATAAATTTGGCTGGGAGTGCCAACTTGTTCAATTTTGCCTTGGTTCATCACGGCAATGCGATCGCTCAAAGACAATGCTTCTTCCTGGTCGTGTGTCACCATCACAAAGGTCAATCCCAAGTCTTTGTGTAAATTTGCTAACTCAACCTGCATTTCCTTACGTAGTTTTAAATCTAACGCCCCTAAAGGTTCATCCAGTAATACGACGGTGGGACGGTTGACTAGGGCCCTTGCTAAAGCAACTCGCTGCTGTTGACCACCAGAAAGTTGATTGGGAAAGCGCGATCGCAAACTTTCCATTTTCACCAGTTTTAAAGCTTCTTCGACTCTAGCTTCAATTTGCGATTTGCGTATTTTTTTTAACCTCAATCCGAAGGCGATGTTATCCCAGACATTCAGGTGGTTAAATAGAGCGTAACTTTGAAATACAGTATTGACGGGTCGGCGGTAAGGCGGCACATTAGTCATAGACTGACCCTGAATCAATACCTTGCCAGCGTCAGCGATTTCAAACCCAGCAATTAAGCGCAGTGTTGTTGTTTTACCACAACCGGAGGGGCCTAAAATACTAAAAAATTCTCCTTGTCTAACATCCAAGTCGATTCCATTTACTGCTGGTTCTTGGTTAAAAAACTTGAAGACATTACGCAGTTCAACATCAAGTGGCTGAAAAGTTGTTATCCCCCTCTGATTCTGCATGACAATTTGAGCCATAATCCTTAGTAGAATGCCGTGATCTTACGTGATGTCAGTAGTCTATTGGGCAGACTAGATTTGACACTTTGGTTTATTGTATCCGCCAAAAACAATTGTTCAGGAATGAATATACTCGCCCGATTCTTTCGTACCCATTACTGGGGAAGAGTTTAGGGTAATTGTATACAGATAATACCGCTCTTGGAATCATTCTTTGTCTTATGTCTTTATTCCCATTAATTGGCAGCAAAAAAGATACCCGTACAGTTGGACGTGGTTTCCAATCAATATTTTTAATCGTATTTACCTTATTAATGACCACTGGGATTGAGGCTCGTTTGGCATACTTGCAAATTGTTGAAGGTCCAAAACTCCGGGAACGAGCCGAAGCAAACCGAATTCGGATGATTCTTAAACAACCCGAACGGGGCAATATTTTTGACCGAAATGGCAAACTTTTAGCCAGTACTCGCTATCCTAGCTCTGTATATTTGTGGCCGATGGCACATACTAAGCCTTCCTGGTCTGTAGTCGGTCCCCGTCTAGCGCAAATTCTCAACATCCCGCAAGACGAGATGGAAAAGAAATTAGAACTAGCAGGTGCTAATTCTTCTTCGCTCATCCGCATTGCTCGTGATCTAAATGAAGCACAAATCACGGCATTAAAGGAGTATAAAAATGAACTGCCAGAAGTAGAAATGAATAGAGATTCTGTACGTTATTACCCTCACGGTAAGCAATTAGCACATGTACTCGGTTATACGCGGGAATTGACCGCCGACCAGTTAAAGGACAAGAAGCAGGAAGGTTATCGACTGGGAGATGTAATCGGTCAGATGGGGGTGGAAAAGGCCTATGAGAAAACTCTGCGGGGCGAATGGGGCGGTCAGCAAGTGGAAGTAGATGGTGCGGGTAGACCAATCCGGGTTTTGGGGGAGAAACAGGCAAAAGCTGGTAACGATTTGCACCTGACCATAGATTTGGATGTGCAAAAGGCAGCAGAAAAAGCTTTGGGAAATCACCGAGGCGCGATCGCAGCACTTGACCCGAATAATGGTGCTGTTTTAGCACTAGTATCTTACCCCACCTTTGACCCAAACATCTTCTCCAAACAAAAACTCTCCCAGAAAGATTGGGAAAGCGTGCAAGGTAAAGACCATCCCTTGATCAATCGGGCCCTGAGTGCCTTTCCACCTGCTAGTACCTTCAAAATTGTCACTACGACAGCCGGACTCGAATCAGGTCAATTCTCTCCTGACTCAGTATTACAGACCTTTGGTTCCCTGACTGTTGGTGGGGTGACTTTTGGTGAGTGGAACCACGCCGGATTTGGGCCATTGGGATTTCCCAGAGCGATCGCTATGAGTAGTGATACTTTTTTCTATCAAGTTGGCAGAAAAGTTGGTGGCCCAACTTTAATCGAATGGAGTCGCAAATACGGGTTTGGTCAAAAAACTGGCATTGAATTTCCCAACGAAGAATCAAAAGGCTTGGTTCCAGATGAAACATGGAAGCAGAGAGTTTTGAAAACGCCTTGGAGTGTCGGTGACACCATTAATATGTCAATTGGTCAAGGTGCTTTGCAAGTGACACCCCTGCAATCGGCGATTATGTTTTCTGTCCCCGCTAATGGTGGGTATCGAGTTCAGCCGCATTTGCTCAAAGACAACGAAGAGGCAAAAAGTTGGCGATCGTCGTTAAATATGAAGCCGGAAACTATCAAAGTTCTCCGTGAGGGACTGCGGAAGGTGGTGAGTGAGGGTACAGGTAAGAGCTTGAATGTGCCGACAATTCCCCCAGCGTCTGGAAAGAGTGGTACTGCTGAAGCCGGTGTTGGTCGCCCAAATCATACTTGGTTTGGTGCTTATGCCCCTAGTAATAAGCCGGAAATTGCGGTTGTGGCCTTTGGGGAAAATACTGGCGAGCATGGTGGTACTGTTTGTGGGCCAATGGTTTTACAAGTGCTGGAAGCTTATTTTCAACATAAGTATCCAGGTAAGTATAAAAAACTTCAGCCTGAGTCATCAGAAGCTAAAACTCAGAGTTCAGGACATGGTACTGGAGACTAGTACACTATGGCAGAAGTTTGCCTACCTTGTTATGTCGCTTATCAGGCTATTTTGAATACTTTAGTCTGTAGAACTTTTGTATTCAAAATTCTACGCTTTTTCATCATGCAGCCCAGTAAACTAGACCAAATTCTAGGACTAGAACTACAGCGTCGTCGCACAGAGAAAGGTTGGTCACAGGAGTATCTTGCAGAAGTGACAGGTCTGCACAGGACTTATATCAGCCAGCTTGAGCGAGGGCTAAAAAGTCCATCTGTTAGAGTTCTCAGCCATATTACCAATGCTTTAGGTATGACAATGAGTGAGTTTTTACAAGCTGTAGAGGAATCGCTGAGTGTTGACGGACAATGAAATTGAAAGATTAAGCCAAGCCATTATTGCTACCATTGCATCTCCAGTCATCGGCTCGATAGAAGATTATACCTGGGAAGCAATTTTTCATTATGTTAAGGATATTCCTTTATCAGATCCCGCTCTGGGACGTAGCAAGCTTCTCTATGATGCTGTTGACTTGGTGACTAAAACTGGTTGGTCACTCAAATTTCTCCAACTAAATAGCCTCAACTTTGCAAATCCATTTTTGTTTGTCATTCAGAGAGCAGATGTCATCAAGAAAGCTGGCCAACTTGGTTTTCCTGGTCTAACTGAGCAATCCTTGCCTAATCAGCTTGGAGCAGCCATTATCCAACATTGGAATGAGAAGATTATTTTGAGTCAGGCAGCACAGAGCGTTGTCAATAGTTATGAAGGAATATTACTGAAAACTATCAAAGGATATGAGTATATTTACTGCGAATTTCCACTCAATCCTCTTGACCCAAATACGTTTTCTTGGGCTTGGACGGTAGATAAAACTACTGGGGGATTAGGGGCTGGACTACAGGGAAGCGTTGCAGGCAAAACAGAATTGGTTTGGTACAAAAATCAGAAACAACTTTTCAGAGCTAGAACTATTCCTACACAGGCGGTTCGTATTACAGTTGCAAGAACTCGTCTTACGCTTGATCGATATGTGGAGACAGTTCTCTCTGCTTTGCAAGATCAAATCAATACACAGTTTTCTGAGGATAGGTCTGAAGAATAGATGAAGCTATTACTTTACCTAATAGGGGAGGTACAGATTCACCAATTTGAGAAGCCATCTCAGTATATGTTCCCAAAAAGTGAAAATCATCTGGATAAGAGTGTAATCTTGCAGCTTCGCGTATTGTAATTGTTCGATCTTGAGTAGGATGAAAAAACCTACCCGATCCTGGATGGAAGACCCATCTGGTGATAGTTCTCGCTGGTTTATCCCAGTAAAGTCTCCCGTATGCGCCGCTGTAGTGTTTTTTGGGAGCTAATTCAGAAGGTAAGTCCCTAGCATCTTGTCCTTCACAAAGAGCGCGATCTCTCGAAAATTGAATTGGACTCAAAGCACGAGCAACATGATTAACAATTTTTCTGCTTTCATGACGCATCATCCTTTGATATGTAGTTTGTGGAGGAGAAGGATAAACTTCAGCGTCATAGTCTTGTCCTGCATCTAGTGGTGGTAAGTCTCCAATCGCATCTCTGACTGTGACAAGTCCAGAAATATTTGCCTCTAATAAATTAAGCTGATTACAAGATTTTGTAGTTCTATAGTCACTCCTAATATCACCAAAATGTGTTGGTTCAGGAAAATCAAGGGAGTGATCCAGGCTAGCTAGAAAAAAAGCTCTGGTTCTCGTTTGTGGTATTCCATAATGTGCAGCATTTAATGATGAAGAGACAACTTTATAGCCCAATGATTCAAGTTTTTCTGTTATTTCTTCCCTAATTACGCCATTGTAAGCTTTCAAGATTTCAGGCACGTTCTCCATTACGACATAAAGGGGTCTAAACTCCTCTACGAATTCCAAAAACGTTCGATATAGCAGGTTACGGGAATCATTGAGGTAGCGATAACCAGCAGGAATATTTCTGGAAAATCCCTGACACGGGGGATCGCCAATCAACAGTATTGGTGCTTCTCGCCGCAAGCCCAACGCTAATCGTAAGTCATCAGGACTAACCTGACGTATGTCCTGATGAATGATTTTAGTTTTTGGGTAATTATGCTTGTAGGTCGCCAAGGCTTTTGCATTTACATCGATTGCACATAGAGATTCAAAGCCCACCATGTGAAAGCCTTTTGTCAAGCCACCAGCACCAGCAAATAAGTCAATAATCTTGTGTATCATTATTGAATACTATAGTATTCAATAATGATTGTCAACCAACTCCTTTATAAAAAGATAGTAATCCCTAGATCAACTTTTATTGAGGCAACTTAGCGGGTTTCAAATTTCTGGCTTTGTAAAACATTTCTAAACTGTCGCGATCGCCTACAAAACGCCAGTGCCAAGGCTCATAACTCACACCTTGAATATTATCTTTAGGAAATGACATTTCAAAGCTGAAACGTGCTGCATTTGCTTGTAGCCATTGATAAGCCTTGGTCTTGTCAAAGTTAGTTTGGAGATTAGTTGCTGGTACTGCTCCATCTCCAACATCCACAGCATAACCTGTGTGATGTTCGCTATGACCAGGAGGAGCGCTAAGGGCAGCTCGTTCTGCTGGCGTCTGATTTCGCTGGGCACCGACATTAAAAAACAACTGCTCCTGATCTTTGACTGAGCGAAAGCCAGAAATTGGCACTAAAATTACACCTGCACCCCGCGCTACTGCTACCATCTCCTCAAATTTTTGGGCAGCAGCTTTTCGCATTCTAATGCCCCTATTTGCGGAGATGGTTACTAGTTCTGACTGAGGGGCTTCTGGGTAGGGAAAATGCCCTAACACAGTATCGCTAGAATTATTAGATGCTGCTGGAGTTGGAGGAGCAAAAGTAGCTGGTAAACGTTGAGAATCAGCAGTTTTTTTGGGTGCAGTGAGGAAAAACAAAAAACCGCTAATTAAAGCCAGCAAGACAAATCCTGTTATTCCCCCAATCAGGATAATTCGGGGTTGCAACCAAATTTTAGGTGTTGCATCAGGGGTATCGCGTACAGCCACTGGAATATCATCACCAAGGTCATTCGATGAGTTTTGCGGTTTTCCAGAAAACCCAGCCTTATTCAAGGGTAAACTCCTGTTTTTGTGGGATAACCATAACAGATTTTGCACTGGACAAAAATAGACGGAACAGGTAGCATTTTACATCTGTGGTTTTTAGGCGCAATCTTGACAAACCTTTTAGAACTATACGTCAAGCTGGGAGGATTAGTCCTGGTAGGTTTTATTCTGGGACGCAAACTACCTGTGACAGTTCCTACTCGTTTGGGACAGTTTCTTTTTTGGGTGGGAGTACCCATAAGCATAGTATCCTTTTTGCGTCAATCTAGCTTGTCAGGGCAAATTTGGATTGCACCTGCGTAGACGCGAAGCGGCTTGTCGCCAGACATCGCTTACCTAGCCATTTTACTAGGCGCATTTTTAGCTTGGCTAGCAATTAAAGCACAAGTCTATTTTAGAAATCCCGTCCCTCAACAATCAACTCAGGCTAGCTTGATATTAGCAGCGATGTTGGGTAATACAGGTTATCTTGGCTTTCCCATTACCTTAGCAATCGTAGGTAAGGAATACTTTGCTTGGGCACTATTTTACGATTTGCTAGGTTCATTCCCAGGAGCTTATGGCTTGGGTGTGTTACTAGCAGCGCGTTTTGGCGGTGGTATCTATAATGATTGGCAGATTGCTAGGGCGATCTTAATTAATCCTGCCCTGTGGAGTTTCGGATTTGGCTTGCTGTTTCGCCAGGTGACAATTCCCACAGCCGCGGAATTTTGCCTAGAGAAATTTGCTTGGAGTAGCGTAGCTTTATCTCTGATGTTAATTGGAATGCGACTGGCGCTGCTCAAATCTTGGCGTAGCCTACCACAAGCAGGGATGAGCTTGGGAATCAAAATGTTGTTAGTTCCCTTGATATTGGGCAGCATTTTACCACTGTTTGGATTAACTGGGCCCATAGCAAAGATCATCGTGCTACAAATGGCAATGCCTCCAGCTTTCGCCACACTGGTAATTGCTGAGACATTCAATCTTGATCGCGATCTGGCAGTTACTGCCTTAGCTACTGGGGCTATAGTATTGCTGGTGACTCTCCCAGTTTGGCTGTGGCTGTTTTGATTTTGGATTTATGCACCGTGATGCGATCGCTTAAAACCCCAGGAAAAACGTATCTTATCGTTCTAATTTAAGCTCTTCCTTCTCTTACTTTGCGTTCTTCTCTACGAGACGCTGCGCGTTGGCGGTACCCTGCGGGAAGCCGCTTTGCATCTACGTAAAAAAAATTGACTTTGACAAATAGTTTTAGCCTTAACCCAAGCGTATTGCTCTATAGGTCAATACACTTGGGTTAAGCATTTATTCCTTCTCTTTCTTCTCTTCCTTTGCGTTCTTTGCGCCTTGGCGGTTCGTTAAAAAATTGACTTTGATAAAGAGTTAAGCCTTAACTGAACTGTATTGCTCTATAGGTAAGTTATTCCTGCACGATTCCTTAGCATTATGAGAGCATGGCGAAGGAATTGATGCATATCAGTTAAACTTCTACTGGATGCTGCCCATAATATGGCAAAGCCTCTGACCAATTAGGACACTTGCCCTCTTGCCAATCGAGATTAGCTAGTTCCAAAATACTTGTCACCGTCGCTGCTAACCCAGATTGGGCTTGAATCAGCTGATAATCAGTGTTCCAATTCGTTAAAGTTTCCTGCCATACTTCTGGTGTCAACACTCTATCTGACAAACACGCTCTTAGTTTAGAAGCATCTGGCTCAAGCTGATAAATAGCAGCAAAAATTTTACCTCGTTGGGCTGGCATTTCCACAGCAAGAGTTTTTGGATTTTGACTTTTGCCTGCTTCTGACCAAGCTACCGCAGCCAAAGTTGAAATCGCAAATACAGGAATATCTAACTGTTGCCCTAAAGTCCGAGCAGTGACAACGCCAATCCGAGTTCCCGTAAAGCCGCCAGGGCCTTTTGCAACTGCGATAAAGGACAAATCTGCCCAAGTTTGCGGTTTGATAAAATCAATTAAATATTGATGTACTAAGCTAGATAAATCATGCCCCAAATTCCAAATTTGAGAGCGAGTTTCACCAGCAAAACTACTAATTGCCAAACCCAATTCGGGAGTAGTGGTGTGTAGTGCCAAGGCGGATTTATTTATTGCAAGGTGTTCTTCTTCTATTGTCAAAGTTACTTAAAATATCTATTTTTATAAATTTAACATTATTTATTCAAGCATATAATACTTCGAGTCAGCAGCCACATGAATGTATTTCCATGCTCCGCATGGGAGTGAGGCAAGCCTGATATGGTTTGCACTTGCACACTCTCTGCCTTGACGATCGCCGTTCTTAATTGTTTGGTGAGAGTTGCATTCGGGACACTTGATCTTTCCATTTTACAACTTTTACCATTCTCTTTCCCGCAACGCCGGATATTCAATCTCTCCTTTAATCTTCTGGGGTACGAAGTCTGGGATGTCAGTAGTGTCAATTGCGAAGACGAAGAACTTGTTTGGGTTATCGATACCCCCTGGATGGAAAGCGTCCGACGTTATAGTCCCAACGAAGTCGTTATCGTTGCTAATGAAGAGCGTATGCTTAATCGCGCGGTTGATAACCACATCTGGCCCAAAAGCCAAACCTTCAAGCTTGGCAGGTATGTCCTCTGCTTTGATCCCATTCTGAGTCAGCGTAGCGACTACATCGAGGAACAAGGTCTTGCTAACTGCCTTACCAGCGAGGTTGCTTTCCCCGGTAATATTGCTTACTTCTTGGGCATTCGTCAGATCAATACGGTATATCTTCTTGAAGGCAGCCTGAGAGCCATCACCCAATCCCTTACCATCTCGTTCGTCTACTAGGAATTCGCGATCGTTGATGGACAAAATCTCACTTACTGTCGGGTATTTCGGTTTAGCTGAAGTGCCGATATTATCTAGCTGATAGGCGTATTCCTGGATAGCACCTGTTGCAATGTCGATCTTAACAATTCTGGTGTAAGCGCCATTAGTACCGCCGTCCTGGAGCAGTGGACTCTGTATTATCCCAACTAGGGTCTTGCCATTAGGGGTAATCGCTAGACCTTCCATACCCTTATTCGCAACACGTCCAGATGTGTTATTGCTGATCTCTGTAGCACCAACGGGATTTAGGTTGCTGACTGCGAACTTGCTGTCTAGCGTAAAGACCTTAATGCGCTTACCTGTCTCCCGGTTGAATTGGTACACATAGGGGCCATATTCATCAGAGATAAAGATGGATTCACCGTCATTGGATACACGCACGCCCTCAGGATCGAGGCGGGCATTATTGGGATTGGTCGATATCTGGGTGGGGTGGAAGTTGTCTGAGCGTCCAGTGAAATAGTAGGTATTCTTGGCATTCAGGGCAGGGACACCGCTGGGCACTCCCAGTCCCACCCCAGTCCCGTAGTCGAGAGGATTCTTGCTCGATAGCAGGGTTGTGGCAATTAGAGAAGGAGTAAGAGTAAAGGGCAATGCTGAACCAAGCTGGCTTGGTACAAGTTTCAAACGGATGGTTTGAAAGCGGTTGATATAGGATGTTGTGTCATCCACAGCGCTATTGTATGCCTTGGCATTCGGGCCCCGATCTGGGATAGCGATGAAGGTGTTACGACCAGCGTAGGCTAGTCCCGATCCAAAACCACCGAGGAGGTTTCCCGGAACACCGCTTTCGAGCGGAGCGGAGGTTTTGCTGGAGAGATCCGTGATATTACCACTTAAGCTCCCAATTGCGACCAATTTAACCTCTGCGTTAGCAGCGGGGGCAGCAAAAAATGACGCTAACAAGAACAGAATGAGATTTCTCTTGAGCATATTAGTATTCCTACTAGGGACAATATTTACTGAGGGATATTGTATTTTTTTTCACTTTGTCATTATCTATGCCTAATGATTAAGTTATTTTTAAGCAAAGATTAAGTCAGGATTAATTCAGAAATGACTGATGCCCACCAGTATTACAGCTATTTTCAGGTAAATAGACGACGCGGTAGAGGCGCAAGGCCTTGCGCCCCTACGACAGATGTGGTTCAAATACTTGAATTCTGCTGTAAGTGAGGCTGTGGAGGGGCACAATAAGGCAAACGAGAGGACAAACTTTTTTAGCCACATTTCTCACTTGTGAAAAATGCGGCTAAAGTTACTCTTATCGTTACTTGCAAAAATATTTACGACTACTGCTGTTTGGTGCAGTAGTCACCTTTAAGATACACCAATCAATTTCTATCAAGTCGGCACTAATTCACCAGGACGTAACTTCGACCACTTACCCGTTTCCCGCTTAAAGCTCAGACAACCAACAACATCCCATTCCATTTCAATTACATCCTCTTTAGTGCGAATGTTGACATTGATAGAAGGTTCATTCGGATCAAAATTTGGTGTTTCGGTCAAGTGAGGCTGTTGGTGCTGCCCTTCTACGGCATGATAGGTAAAACAGCGGTCTACATAGTGGCAATTCACGCAAATACACATAATAGAACCAACTCCAGGGGCCTTTATTGTTAATCTAACTTAAGCGCAACTGTTATTCATGAGTTGCTGGGTTGATTTTTATTACAATGCATAAATCAGTTCTTTCTACCCTAGCTCCCGAAAATTGGCCTTTCAGCTTGGAATTCCTGCCACAACCCGCTTACATGGTAGGTGGTGCTGTCCGAGATGCGATGCTTGGCAGAACTCGCGAATATCTGGATCTAGATTTTGTTATACCATCTAAGGCGGTAAAGGTAGCGAGAGCGATCGCTCGTCATTACAAAGCTGGTTTTGTGTTACTCGATGCAGAACGACAAATTGCGCGTGTGGTTTTTCCCCACGCTACAGCTGACTTTGCCCAACAGGAAGGAAATAGTTTAGAAGTTGATTTGCACAGACGGGATTTTACGGTAAATGCGATCGCCTATAATCCCCATACACAAGAAATTATCGATCCTCTACAAGGTTATGTAGACTTACAACAGGGCATTTTGCGAATGGTATCACCCGCAAACTTAGAAGATGACCCTTTGCGGTTAATGCGAGGTTATCGCCAAGCCGCCCAACTAGGTTTTACTATTGAGCCAGCTACCCAAGCCGCAATTCGTTCTTTGGCATCACATATCAGCAAAGTTGCAGCTGAACGAGTTAGGGTAGAAATTGGCTATCTGCTAGCAAATTCTCAGGGTACTCCTTGGATTACAAGTGCTTGGGAAGATGGTTTACTTGCCCCTTTCTTCAAAAACGCCACCCGTGAAAGCTTGATCAAATTAGCAGCAGTTGACAATGCAGCTGCCTTACTCACCCAAAATTGGCAACAACTAGGGGCACAACTGCAAGAGTATGTCCGCGATAGGATCAAAACCACTTGGTTAGGTATTGCCAAACTTGCTTGTCTTGTCAACCCAAATCCAGAATTAGCAGAAATAGAGCTACAGAAACTAACTTATAGTCGTGCCGAAATTCGGGGTGTAACCACTGCCCTCAAATTGTTACCGCAGCTTCAAGGACTCGATATGTCATTGCGAGAACAATACTTTTTGTTCCATGACGCAGATATTGTGTTTCCCGCTACGGCAGTGCTAGCTGTAGCATTTAATAATTTGGTAGAGGCGATGTCTGGTGACAACCCATTAGAAACAGGAGTTGCTACAACTTTGGAAACCAAAGCAATAGGCTGCCTTGTTTGGGCACCTTTAATCAACCGCTACCTGAACCCTGATGATCTGGTCGCTCATCCCATTCCACTAGTGAGCGGGAAGGAGTTGATTATAGCATTAGATATTCCAGCTTCGCCAATCATCGGCCAACTGTTGAGAGAAATTGGCGTAGCACAAGCTGAGGGGAAAGTTTCAACGCCAACAGAGGCGATCGCATTTGCACGTCAGTTAGTTGAGGGGCTGTAATATTGAGTTTCGGAGTCAATAGTAGATGTTCAGCTAATAGCCGGAGAAAATTATTAATATTGAATATAAAGTTAGTGGATTAATGTAATGTATTTGCGATGAATTTGTCTGCAACAATTCCCAAATTTGACGAATGTAAAAGTTGTTAATCAACGATTCGTGCAGTGTCAGGTTAATTACTCCATTATTGATCATTTGCTCATGGGGAATCAGCTTCTTTTGTGCCAAATAAGCGATTGCCTGTATCTTCCCAACCCAGGAATAATATAGCCATGTTCATCCAAATGGTCATCAATGGCGGCGGTATACAGCGGCACATCAGGATGTAGATCACAAAAACGCTCGATACTTTCTGGTGCAGCGAGTAAGCAGACAGGTGCAGATACCTGAGTCAAACACGTCCGAACCGTTGCATTAATCATGAAGCCGTACAGCTACGGCTTTGTTGAGATTGGCGATCGCACCGAGAATATACACTGTTACGCCCCCAATTGGCAGCAAAAATCCCTCCAAATCCGAGCGGATCACCAATTCTGGAAGCATCCCCCCAGTTTGTTCAAATAAAGCGCGACGCAACTGTGCTTCTGCAATGCCAAAGCGCTTGACAATTCCTGGTAAATCCCAAACCGGCATAGTCATTATTTTTTAGGGCTGTTTTGATCAGCTATTACTCACTAGTACAACATGGCGCAAATAAACATACCATTTCAAATGGCGCAAGAGCTTGGAATACAATTCTTTTGACTTTTGGCTTTTGACTTCCGCCTTGCGGTGCTAGGGATCTGTCAACGACCTCTAGTCAGTTTTGATTTTTATGACTTTAAATGTCGAGTGTGGTATTAGTCGTATTGCTGAATACAATAAATCACACAGAAATTTTATAATTAACAATTAACCCCTGCAAATTTAAAGATGACTTTAAAAATGATTTAATAGAGATATTTTGTGAGAAAGTTAATACAAAGGTATATTCACTGATCTCAAATTCATGGATTCTTTATCTATCAATTCCTTACTTGAAGAGTTGAAAAACCCGGATGCTACAGTCCGCGACAAGGCAACCAGAAAAATCTGGCGGATCTGGTTTCAGCAAAAGGGAATTTATGGGCTGGAAATAATTGACCGCAGTCAAAAGTTACTGGATGCAGGTGAATTTACTGGAGCCGAAACAACGCTGACAGCACTAATCGAAGAGCAGCCAGATTTTGCCGAAGCCTGGAATCGTCGTGGTTTTCTCTATTACAGTATTGGTGATTATCAAAAATCTCTGGCAGATTGTCAGATGGTTGTGCAGATAAATCCGATACATTTTGGAGCGCTTCACGGCATGGGCTTGTGTTATGCGGCACTAGGAGAGTATGGTGAAGCTATCAAAGCTTTTCAACAAGCTCTAGAAATTCAGCCCTATTCGCTAGTGAATCAAAAGTTGATTCTAGAATGTACATTTAGATTCAGCTACAACCGTAAATAGGAGGGAGCATTATCCTGTTTTATGAATCGGTCATCACCCTCATCAACAGCAATTCATCGCCTTAGTCGCCGCAATTTTATTCAATACAGTTCTATCTGGATTAGTAGTAGCGTCATTGCTGCTTATAGTAATAGCAACCAACCGTCAACTAGCAATTCTCGGTTGGATAAAGTTATATTTGGCACTCAATGGATAGTACAATCACAACACAGCGGATTTTACCAGGCGATGTCTACGACGGGCTGCGCCTACGCCACTGATATTTACAAAGACTATGGTTTAGATGTAACTATCAAAATGGGTAATCCCCAGGTTCTCAGTGGTACTTAATTGTTGATGGGGGTGCGGTAGATTTCTTTATAGGTTATGGCATGGCTGCCGTGAACACCATAGCACAAGGTATTCCCAAAATCACAGTCGCAGCAATTTTCCAGAAAGACCCTTAGTGTCTTATTGCACATCCCAACCCAGCAATTAAAACCCTTGCAAACCTCAAAGGCAAACCAATTTATGTCTTTGCTTTTGCTAAGATTACCTATTGGCCTTTACTCGAAGCAAAGTATGGTTTTACCAATGTCAGAAAAGCCGTTGTTGGGTTGCATATATCTTGTAAGTTACGTTCATTAATAAAAAATGCTATATATGATTCATCGTAAAAACGACCTGAGTAAGAATCTTTTGTGCCAATTTCAGTGAATGGCTTACGAATATCTAGATGAGGTTGATGAATTTTTGCTAATAAGCAAGCTAATAGAAGCCTTATTCCAGCCTTATTTTGAGGATGTCTACATACAAATTCGACTTTATCAACAATTTCTGGAGCAATCATCATCGAATCGCCCGTTCTAATATATTCGGATGCTCTATCAAAAGCTGAGTTAAGAATCTCTGGAGGCATTAACATAATAGCTTTTTTAGACTTTTTGGACTTACTTTGAGATATTTGTACAGGTTGATATTCTAGGTCATAGTTTATCCAGAGAACTTCTGTACGTAATTTTTTAACAGAGTGACAATACTTTGATGGTGCTGGGATACGTCGCCAGTCACCATATAGTTTCTCCATCAGGGTACAGTCGTATCCTGAGATAGCAACTTTAGCACTGACATTATGAAGGACATGAGCTAGTTTATGGTGTTCTTCATCTGTCATCTCATAGCCATAAGCATTGCTGTCTCCACGGGAATCATGTGGATAGGGAGGATCACAGTAAAAGAGTGTTTCTTCGCTGTCATATCTTCGAATAACTTCAATTGCTGGGCAGTTTTCTATCTGAACCCGCTGAAATCTCTGAACTATTTTAGAAAGGTCATCTATACTCCCTAGCCATCTTGAGACAGCCCCAGCCATACCTGCACGACTTGTCAACAAACAATGTGCCCATCTACCGTAGCTTGCTGTCTGAGCTAATCCTGTTCTCACTTGCCTAGCTCGGATAAAAAACCGCCTAGCTCTCTCTAAATTAGATAATTCTTTAGTGGGTTGAGAAATGGCAAGTTCAAACTCACGTCTTGAAAAAGGAGTGAAAGTAATAGCCCTAATCAGTTCATTTTTCTCATCGCGTAGTACACGAAAAAAGTTGACTAGTTCGCCGTCAATATCATTGTAAGTTTCTACGGGTGATGGCTGTTTATTTATCAAAACCGCTGCTGAACCTCCAAAAGGCTCACAGTAGTGAGTAGTTGTTGACAAGAGCGGTAGAAGCCAGTCAAGATGACTATATTTCCCTCCATACCAACCGAATGCTATCAGCTTACTCATAAGTTTGCTATTTTACGTAACCCTCTAATTTAACACTAGGCAGTCGTAGCCGAATTTGTCGCAGGTACTGGTGGAGCAAAATCAGGCATCGCTTACCGGATTTCAATCTCCAGCTACAACTTACAAATTCCTCGGATGTTTGCAGTATTATTTTTCACAATCGGGTTGGGTGTACTGATTTTTGTCAGATTGAATGGCTTATCTGACTTTATATTAAGTAAGTGGCATGAAAGCGCTGTTAAAATTTAAAGAAATAGTTGCCCCTATGGGTTGATGAATCCCGGTAAAAGCAAGGTTCTTCAATTCCAAATTCAAAATTAGGAAACTACAAAAACACTATCAGAACTTTCTGTGTATATTTGTGTAACCTCCCTCCGAAAAGCTAGCTACTAGGCGTCTATAATTTGTGGTTTGATTTCAAAAACCGTGGGGATAACCCAAAATCCACCATTCCAAAATCACCCATGATTGAAATTGACGGTTCCTACGGAGAGGGAGGCGGACAAGTTCTTCGCACTTCCTTAAGTCTAGCGGCCATCACTGGCCAACCCATAAGGATTGCAGGCATTCGCGGTGGACGCAAAAAGCCAGGATTAGCACCACAACACTTAACGGCAGTTCGGGCTGCGGCAAGAATTTGTAATGCCCAACTACGGGGTGATGCTTTGGGTTCAATGCTGCTGGAATTCATCCCAGGTAGTGCTGTGCAAGCTGGAACTTATACCTTTGATGTTAGTAAAGCACAACAAGGTGGTTCTGCGGGTGCGATCGCTCTAGTTTTACAGACAATTCTTTTACCTTTGGCATTAGCATCTGGTAATTCTCAAGTAACACTAAAGGGTGGAACTCATGTGAACTTTAGCCCGACAGTGACGTACATTGAGCAAGTTTATTTGCCGATATTGCAACGCATGGGTGTAGAGGCAAAAGTCAAGTTAGGCGCTTGGGGGTGGTTTCCCCAAGGTGGGGGAGAGGTACAGTTGCAGGTGAATGGCGGTAGTCAACTAGGTGGGATCGACTTGTTGGAACGGGGAGAGTTACAACAGGTGCGGGGACTAGCAGTGGTGACGCAATTGCCTTCCCATATTCCCCAACGGATGGCGAATCGTGCCGAAAATTTGTTACGGGATGCCCATTTGAAAGTTAGTGTACACGCCTTGCGAGAAAGAGGTGTGGCACCTGGGGCGGGTATTTTTTTAACTGCTGAATATCAAAACAGTTTGAGTGGCTTTGGTGGGTTTGGGCGTTTGCGGTTGTCGGCGGAGACAGTTGCAGAGATTGCTTGTCAGCAACTGCTTGAGTTTCATCAAACTGGCGCAGCAGTAGATGAACATTTAGCAGATCAATTATTATTGGCAGCTGCTTTAGCGTCACAGGAAAGTCAGTACCGGGTGGCTGAGGTGAGTAGGCATTTGACGACAAATGCAGCGGTAATTGAACAGTTTGGGCTAGCGCAGATAACAGTAGATGAAGTTGAGAAAATAGTGTTTGTAAAGAGTTTGAGTAGATGAAAAAAGTGTTTATTACTTTAGTAGTGCTATATGGTAGAGGATTATAAATTATTACTCTATAAATCAAAATAAATCTTGTGATGCCTTCTAACTTCAACTAAAAACTGCAAGTTTGAGCAGACAACTTTGATAAAGATTTAAAGCTTATTTAAAAAGTCAAGTCATAAAAAACTTATGTCAGTGCAACATCATCAAGCTATTGAACTGTTTTATTCTTATGCTCATGAAGATGAAAAACTTCGTGACAAACTAGAAAAGCACCTCACTCTATTAGAGCGGGAAGGTGTAATTACAGGATGGCATGATCGCAAAATTGGAGCGGAAAAAGAATGGCAGAATGAGATAGACACTTACTTAAATTCATCTCAGATAATTTTGCTGCTTATAAGCCCAAATTTTATTGCTTCAGATTATTGCTGGGATGTTGAAGTCAAACGGGCAATGGAACGGCATGAAGCCAAAGAAGCCAGAGTTATCCCTGTAATTCTTGACTTTGTTGATTGGAAGAGCGCACCGTTTGCAAAGCTTCAAGCCCTGCCCAAAAACGCTAAACCTGTTAAGAAGTGGCGAAATCATGATAATGCATTTTTAAGCGTTGCTGAAGGTATCCGGTTAGTTGCAAAAGAATTGGCAGTAAATTCGTAAAATTTCACTGTTTAAACTTCATAATTTGGAGTAAGTAAAATATCAAAAACTTAAACAAAAAATGATCTGAAAAGAAAATAATAATTTTTTCATACTAATAGGTGCTGAAACCAATGCCGACTACTAAGGTTGTCAAAGTTTTTTATTGCTGCTCTGACTCTGCTCAAGATGAAGAAATGCGGCAAAAACTAGAGAATCACCTCAGCATTTTGAAGCGGCAAGGTGTGATCACCAATTGGGACAAAGGCATGATCAGCCCAGGTAAGGAATGGAAAAGTGAGATTGATACAAATTTAAAGACAGCGGATATAATTTTGGTGCTAATTAGTTCAGAATTTACTGCTTCAGATTACCACTGGGATGTTTTGGCTAAACAAGCTATGGAACAGCATAGAGCGAAAACATCTCATGTTATTACTATTCTGCTTCGTCCAGTTGATAATTATTGGAAGGTCGCATTTCCCAATGTCAAAGTTTTATCCAAGGGTGGAAGAGCCATCACTAAATGGAGACCCTATGATAATGCTTTTGAAAATATTGCTATAGGTATTCGAGAAGTAGCTGAGGAACTTACCGATTCTACCTTCTTTATTAAAAAAATTCTGCGTTGGATTAGGGCAATTGTGATACTTGTTGCAAAAGCTGCTGGAAACACTTTTATGTATGTGGCAAGAGCGACCTTTTCATATTTGTTTAGACCATCAAGGTCGCGTCGCCGGAATAGAGTCAGCAACATCGCTGTGAGACTAATTATTTTTCTTGTATTAGGTGGTATACTTCTACGCTTCATTTCTCAACCACCTGATATATTAGAGATCCCTTCATCAGCACCGAAACCAACTGTAAATTCAACAAAAACAGGAAATTCTACTGGCTGGATATGGATAGGTATGGTTAATAAGACCTCAGATAGTTTATCTGTTGGAAAAAAACTAGTTCTTCAACCATCAGATCCTAAACAATTTCCTCGTATTGAGCCTCCTGTCATTCCATCACCAGGAACAATCGTAACTGTTAAATATGAAGTTAATCTAATGAAGGAAAAATCTTTATCTGGAAAAACAATCGTTAAACTTAAAAAAGGAGAAAAGCTAGTTATCTTGAAAGTAGAACCTTTCTCAAAGGTTGCAAAAAATTCGCCTTACATTAAATGGAAAGCGCAAGTTCGCAAATGTAAATCAATTTGTAATAAATAGTACTAAGATAGGTGCAATCTATCTCAGCACTAACACTTTACCCCCATCTTCAATGAAAAAATAACGTCTAGTGTATTCAGCAAAATAAAAACTCCTTGCCCCATTCCCAAAAGTAGAAATGAGGCAAGGAGTTTTTATAAGCGGAGACAGAAAACTTTTGTTTATCTAGGAGCATTTACAATCCAACTTGTAAAGTTGCATTTGTTGCAATCATAAGCAACTGACCAATTTACAAGGTGACTGCAAGTGTCGTTGAGACTAAGTTAAGTCGTTACTGATACTTGCTAGTTACTTAACATAACTTAACAGTATTGAAGTAGCTGTTAAAAAACATGGTAATAAATTTATTAGTGACACCTATGAAATTGGAACGAAACCATGATTAATGAACAAGAAATAGAAAAACTGTGGCAAGCTTTCAAGGTATTAGATGTAGACGGCAACGGAGCGATCTCAACCGAGGAACTGGGGGAGGTAATGCGATCGCTTGGGCAAAATCCCACGGAAACGGGGCTGCGTGACTTGATCAAAGAGATTGATGTTGACTTGTCAGGCACTATCGACTTTGAAGAGTTTAAAACGCTGATGATAGCTAAGGTAGGCGATCGCCAAAGCCGCCTAAAGTTAGCCTTCAGTGCCTTTGATGAGAATGGTAGTGGTCAGATTACTGCCGTAGAATTGCGGACAGTGATGAGTCAATTTGGGCTGACAGACGCTGAGTTGAAAGAGATGTTACAGGAAGTAGATCATGATGGCGATGCCTCAATAGACTTTAATGAATTCTGTCAGCTAGTACCGGACGAGTCAGAGAGCAAAACTGGTTATCAAGACTCACCAATTATCAGCGGACAGTTTCTGCAAGAGACATACTACTTTGAGCCTAGCCTTGTGGATAAAGCTCCACTCTTCACCCCTGAAGAAGAAGAGTTTGCGCGAACCGGTATGTTTACAGAAACCGCTTAAATATTAGACATCTGGTGAAAAAGAATGTAGAGACGCGTTAGCGTAGCGGGGCAAAGCCCAGTACAATTTCGCGTTTTTACAAGGATTTTAGAATTTTGAATTGTTAACAAACTTTGGGGTTTAAGTCCCCTGCCTAATGACGGCAGCGCGTTTTGTGTCGGGGTCTAAATCCCCGTCACAAAAGGTAATTGCGAATTGCGAATTGCGAATTGGTTTAACTCTCCCTCTTCTCTTGCCGTTCTTTGAGTTTCAGCATGATCTCTGCGTGCATCTCGCGGGTAATTGGATAAAAATACGTTAAAACTAAGCCAAGAATCAAACAAACTGTAGGTATAGGGCCAACAGCAATGCGAATAGCAAACAGTGCCGATTCTGGTTGGATGGGTGATGGACTTCCGGCTACAGATTCTTTGAAACCGGCTACTTGCAAAGCATTTCCCACCAAAAACAGCCCGAAAGCTAAACCAAATTTTTGTAGCAAAACCATGAAGCCATAAAAAATGCCTTCTCTGCGTTGTCCGGTTTGGAGTTCATCTAATTCAATCACATCTGGAATCATCGACCAGGGAATCAGATAAGCTGTGGAGACACCAACACCCGCCATCACAGCCATCACATACATCAAAACTATTTGACCAGGTTGTAAGAAAAATAGTCCGGCAGCCGCTATTATCCATAAACTCATTCCCAGAAAATAAACAATTTTTTTGCCGATTTTTTTACTCAGTGCCCCCCAGACAAATAGCATCAGCAAGGCAGTTCCTTGCACTGCAATCAGCAGTGTGGGCACATCTGATTCTTTGAGACCCATACAATTGACTACAAAATAGGGAATAATGCTGGCTGTAATCTGCACACCTAGCCAAGAAAAAAGATATATACCAATAACAAATAAAAAAGGTCGATTGCTAAAGACAATTTTTAGCTGTTCCAAGAAGGAGAGAGATGCAGGTTCCTCGGCTAGGATGCGTTTGGACTCAAAAGCCAGGATGCGATCGCGGACTCCAAAAACGCACCAATATAATCCTAAAATCGCAATTACAGTACAAACTGCTGCTAAAACGAGATATCGTTGTTGGCGATCGGCAATCTGCGAAAAAACAATTTGCGCTAAAATCAATGACAGAATGCTACCACCAATGGAAAATGTAAAGCGAAAGCTGTTAAGGCTGGTGCGTTCGTCGTAATCTTGAGTTAGTTCTGGAGTCATCGCCGTATAAGGCAAATTCACAATTGTGTAAAAGGACTGAGATAGCACCCCAATCACTACGTAATACCAGAACATCGGCCAAATATTATCACTCTGATTTGCCCTAAATTGCGGTACAATCCACTGCAAAAAAAAGAAAATTCCAAAGGGAATTGCTCCATAAAACATCCAAGGAAGACGACGGCCCCAACGACGAGATTTCGTTTTATCACTCAGGAACCCGATAACCGGATCATTTACCCCATCCCAGATTTTGCCAATCATCAAAATACTGCCAGCTAAACCCGCACGGATACCAGCGACATTGGTAAAGAAAAACAGCAGATAAAAGACGGAGATATTTGCAGTAATTGCTGGGCCTAAATCTCCTGCACCGTAAGCCAGTTTTGTTTTAAAGTCGAGTTTTTCACTGAGAATATCTCGTTGGGCATCGCCATCAGCAGCAGAATCATTCATAAAACTTTGCACTCATACTAAAATAAAAAGTCTGCGATGCCGAATAGACCATCGTAGACATCGCCTTCAATACTAGCTATCTACCACTCCCCTTATACTTATGCCAGACCTTTATGTTTCTTGGTCAGATTATCACCAAAAAATTGAACAACTGGCTATTCAGATTTATCAATCCGGTTGGGAATTCAACCAGATTATCTGTCTTGCTAAAGGAGGACTACGAGTTGGAGATATTCTCTGCCGTATATACCAGCAGCCGCTGGCAATTTTAGCAACTTCATCTTACAGTGGCGCGCTTAAGCAAGGAAGAAGTGATTTAATTTTCTCCCGCCACTTAACGATGACTGCCGAAAACTTAGGTTCGCGCATTCTCCTAGTAGATGATTTGGTAGACTCTGGGATCACACTCCAACAGACTATACCTTGGTTGAAGCAAAATACTGATTTCCCGATTGAGGAAATTCGCACCGCTGTTCTTTGGTATAAAGCCTGTTCAGTTATAGCACCTGATTATTATGTTGATTATCTGCCTGACAACCCCTGGATTCATCAACCTTTTGAACACTACGAGCAGATGAACCCCGCAGAACTTGCGGCTAAGGTAAGTCAACTGTGTTGATTAATACCTACACAAAATTAATCTCACACTCACATTCCTTACAGCAGAATTCAAGTATTTGAACCACATCTGTCGTAGGGGCGCAAGGCCTTACGCCCCTACCGCGTCGTCTATTTACCTGAAAATAGCTGTAACGTCCAATTTTCCCCAAATGGCACGGTGAATCAGCACACTCTAGGAGAAGTTTACCTACCTTTAACAAGGGATTTTGCCCCTTGTCTTGAGATAGTGGCTAAATTTACGTCATGCTGTACTAGCACATTGGTAGCAATTTAGATTATAGCGATCGCTTCCGCTAGCACTGTCAATATCAACATTGGTTTTAAAACGAAAAATCCGTACTGGTATTATGAAAAACTTCCAAACTCTTCCCTGAGGAAGTTGCAGGGGCAGATCATTTGTCCTAATCTCTGTGATATGGGAATAAAGAGTGAGAATCCAGGGGTGAAAATGAATAAAAGGGTTTTATCCCCCATTTCTGACAAATAGTGCGATCGCTTTGCTCATAAGCTTTGTCCCGACTATGTTTCAGCCCTTTTTAACAGGGAAATATTTTCATGCAGTGTGAAACGCCTGAATCTAGATTTTATAAGACTTTGGCAATAGGAGTGATAAATCCGGATTTATACCCCCCTATTATAGCAGAGTATAAATCCTTTAATTAAAAAATGAGGAATCAGAATTCATTCTGATTCCTCATTTTTAATTTTTCGTGATAAAAGTTGAAGATATGTTAAGAAACTTGGGTCAACTGGGACAGGGAATGATGAGGCAATATTTCTTAGAGGCGAAGTAGTGGAATGACCAATGAGGAAGTGGAGCAAATATGTTTAGATGATATTTTGATCACTGAAGAGTTGTCCCATCGAGTCCCCAGAACTACTGACCTCAAAGAAGAGAACGATGCACTTCATACCCTAGTACGGCAACTAGTTGAGCAGCCTCAAGTTCTGCTCAAAAAGCTTGTAAAAATCACCACTAAACTGTGTCGGGCAGAATCAGCAGGTGTCAGCTTACTTGAGGTGAATCCCAGGGGGGAAAATATCTGCCGCTGGTATGCACTAGCCGGGATATTAGAAGCGTATGAACAAACTGCCACTCTTTACACCCGTAGTTACTGTGGCATCTGCCTAGAACGTCAAACCCCCCTGCTTTATTCTTATCCAGAACGGTATTTCACCTACTTGCAAGAGTTTAAGCCAACAATCGTCGAGTGCTTGGTGGTACCTTTATTGATTGCCGATCAATCGCTTGGCACGATTTGGATTGTATCCCACGATGAGCATCGGCATTTTGATGGAGAAGACTTGCGGCTGATGAAAAGCCTCGCAAATTTTACCGCCGCCGCTCTTTATAGTAGTAATGCCCGTCAAGCAGCGGAAGAATCTGCACGGCGTGAGCAAGCCGCTCGGGCCGTTAGCGAAGCGGCACAAAATGCAGCTGAACAAGCCAATCGTCTCAAAGATGAGTTCCTCGCTGTTCTATCTCACGAACTGCGTTCCCCCCTTAACCCGATTTTGGGTTGGGCAAAACTCCTGCAAACCCGCAAATTTGATGAAGCAAAGACGACTTATGCCTTAGCAACTATTGAGCGCAATGCCAAGTTGCAGTCTCAGCTGATGGAAGATTTACTGGATGTTTCCCGGATTCTTCAAAACAAACTCAGCTTAAAAATCTCCTCTGTTGATCTGTCCGCCGTCATTGAAGTAGCACTTGATACTGTGCGTTTAGCGGCTCAAGCCAAGTCAGTTAAACTCAAAACTATATTGGAACCGAATGTAGGCCAAGTTTTGGGCGATCCCAGTCGCTTGCAGCAAGTCGTCTGGAATTTGCTATCTAACGCCGTTAAGTTCACACCCTCCGAGGGTCAGGTGGAAATACGACTTGAGCGCGTGGGTACACAAGCGCAAATCCAAGTGAGTGACACGGGTAAGGGCATCAACCCAGAATTTATGCCTCATGTATTTGATTACTTCCGGCAAGCTGACAATACCACAACAAGAACCTTTGGCGGCTTGGGGCTTGGTCTAGCGATCGTTCGTCAAATCGTTGAACTGCACGGTGGAACAGTCCAAGCAGAAAGTGAGGGAGACGAGAAAGGTGCTACCTTTACTGTGTTGTTACCCATCAAAAGTGTCGAGCCTCAGACAACTGAAGACAAGGCTTTACCTGACGCTTCCCCTAATCTTCAGGGGGTAAATGTGCTGGTTGTGGACGATGAAGTTGACACCCGCGACCTAATAGTTTTCATCCTTCAACAGTGTGGTGCCTCTGTGCGTGCCTTCGCTTCAGCTTCGCAAGCACTAAACGCCTTAGCAGTTGAGAAGCCAGATATTCTCTTAAGTGATATTGGGATGCCAGAAATGGATGGCTATATGCTGATTCGGCAAATTCGATCGCTACCGCCTGAGCAAGGGGGAGAGATTCTAGCGATCGCACTGACAGCCTATGCTGGAGAGATTGACCAGCAACAAATTCTCCAAGCAGGATTTCAAAAACATTTAACTAAACCAATAGAACCAGGCAAATTAGCGATGGTAATTGCTAGCCTAGTTAAATAATAAATAATTATTCTCAGAAGTAGAGAGTACCAGTTGGCTACAAATTCCGATTTTAGAAACCAAAAAGATCAGTTATTGACTGAAGGCAAAGAAGCTCTGCTGGCTCGGATGGCGAACCGCATCCGGCAATCGCTGAACCTTCAAGAGATTTTGGATGCAACTGTGATCGAGTTGCGGACATTTTTGCAAACCGACCGGGCTAAGGTCTACCGCTTTGATCACGACGGACATGGGCAAGTGGTTGCGGAAGCGAGTGCCCCCAACCGTCTGCCTTCGTTGCTGGGATTACACTATCCAGCTGATGACATTCCGCCCCAAGCGCGGGCCTTGTTTATCAGAGCACGTACCCGCTCCATTGTCAATGTTAGCGAACAGCGGATTATCCTCAACTCGCTGCCGACTCCCAAAACGACGGCAACCGGGGACTTGACCGTTGAAGAAGTGCAAGAGCAACCCCTCGAAGATATTTTAAGCCGACCGGTAGACCCCTGCCATGTGGACTATCTCACCCAGATGGGTGTGCAATCTTCTCTGGTGGTGCCAATAATTTCTCAACAGCAACTCTGGGGACTGTTGATCTCTCATCATGCCGAACCCAGAGAAATTACATCTGAGGATTTGCAGGTCGTCCAAATGCTCGCTGACCAGGTTTCACTGGCAATTACCCAGGCGATTTTGCTGAGTCAGGTGCAGGAGCAGCAGCAGCGTGAAGCGATCGTCAATCAGATTGCCGCTCTGCTGCACGCCCCTCTGGCCCCTGAGCAGATTTTACATAACGTTTTGGAACAAGCAGTGAAAGCTTCTGGCAGTTCTGGAGGAAGGTTGTACCTCACTTCCTCGGATGAGGCTTTACCAGCCCATCTTTATACTTACGGAAATCAGCCGACCCTATCCGAGTTTGAGCAACCAGATTTACTAGAAAATCATCCCCTTTGGCAAGAAGTAGGGGTAGTTCCTGCTCCCATCGTCCCTGGCTTAATCCAACAGGATAAACCTGCCCAGCGAGTGGTAATTAATCTTCAGCAAGAACCGCGTCTGCACCAATTGATTGAATCCTTCCAGACCACACCGATTCGGGGTTTGATTGTTCAACCGTTGTATTATGGTAAAGAATTCCTGGGGTATCTGACGTTCTTTCGTGACCAAATCGGCACAAAAAATCTTTGGCCAGGCTCTGAGGAAGCCGATGAGCGCCAAGAGCGACCCCGCCAGTCAATGGCTCAATGGCAGGCGCTCAAACAAGATAAGGCTTTCCCCTGGAGCATCGAAGAGATGGAACTCATCCAGTCTTTGAATATTCACCTATCGCTAGCCGTGCTCCAAAACCGCCTCTACCAGCGCGAACGGCAGCAGCGTCTGGTCATTGAGATGCACAACGAAGCTCTCTCTCATGCCCGAGCTGCCGCCGAAGAGGTGAGTCGCCTCAAGAGCAACTTCTTGGCTTCTACCAGCCACGAACTGCGAACCCCTCTGGCCTCGACCTTAAATTACTTAAAGTTGCTCAAAGAACGCCTTTATGAAGACGAAGATGAGTTGCGCGAATATATCGACGGCGCTTACCAATCGACGCAAAATCTGGTAACCATCATTAACGATGTGCTTGACATTGCCAAGATTGAAGACGGACGCATAGCCTTAGATTTGGAGACAGTTTATCTGCAACAGCTTTTACAAGAGCAATGTTTCCTTTCAGGTGGCGAAAGCCGCTACAAGGCAATTCCTCTGACGCTTGACTGTGAAATTGAGACTGTTTTCGCTGACAAGATCAAAGTCCGCCAGGTGATGACGAACTTGCTGGATAACGCCTTCAAATTCACAGATGAGGGTCAAATCGATGTCCGGGCCGTCGTCGATAGGACTGGGACAATGGCTCAAATCTCGGTGTGCGACACGGGTATCGGCATTGAGATGGAAAACTCAGAGCAACTGTTTTCCCCATTTGTGCAAGCTGATGGTTCTGCCCAGCGCTCCTACGGGGGCACAGGCTTAGGGCTGACTATCTGCAAGCGATTGGTGGAACTGATGGGTGGTAATATCTGGCTTGAAAGCCCTGGGCTAGGGCAGGGAAACACGGTGACCTTTACCCTGCCTCTAAACAAACCGAGTCAGATCACAGGTGAGAGTCTTGAATATCCTACTGGTTGAAGATAATCAACTTCTAGCTAAGGGAACTGCTAAACTAATCGAACGCTTGGGGGGTCATCAGGTGTTTATTACTGCCGAACCAAAAGAGATATTCCGACAATGCGAAGCGGGGGCAATCCAACTGGTGATTATGGATATCAATTTGCCGGGAGCTAGGTGGCAAGGAGAAAAAGTCGATGGCTCTATGCTGTCGCGCTATTTGAAGGCACAGTGGAAACAGATACCAATTATCTTGGTGACTGCTTATACCATGCCCGCCGATCAACATCTCCTGTTGTCCCAATCTGGGGCCGACAGTTGCTATACCAAACCCATCACTGACTACGATGCTTTTTTGGACATGATTACTTTACTGGGTGAAAGGAGGAATTGAATCCCCATGTATAAGGTGGCGATTTTGGACGATGACGAACACTGGTGTCGGATCGTCCAACGTTTTCTCAAGGAAGAATATGCTGTATCAACCTACAAGTCCGTGTCTAGTTTCTTGTGGGAGTTAAACGAACTAAACCAGTACGATATCTTTCTGGTCGATTTTGTGCTGCCTACAGCTCGGCATGAGCTAAATACAGATGGCATGGAAATTGTTACCGCTCTCAAGCGCCGCTTGCCTCGTTCTCCTGTGGTCATCCTCGTTACGGCTTATATGAGCATGAATGAGTTAGAGGTGCATGGCAAACAAATGTGTCCAGAAGCAGACGGATTTTTTGCCAAAGATGCGGGACTAGAATTATTAGCTCACCAAATGAAGCAACTGCTCATACCAGGTAAAACTGAGGACAGTTAGAAAAAAGTACTTAGGATTTTTTGACTTTCGCTTCCCCTAAATTGAGCTAAAGAGGGTTTGAAAATAGCGATCGCATCACAGTGGATCAATCCAAAATTAAATAGATGACTTAGTAGATGCGATCGCACTCCAACAGACTATACCTTGGCTCAAGCAAAATAGTGATTTCCCTATTGAGCAAATTCGCATCGCCGTTATTTGGTGTAAAGCCTGTTCAGTTATAGCACCTGATTATTACGTCGATTACTTGGCTGACAACCCATGTATTCACCAACCCTTTGAACACTACGAGCAGATGAACCTCGCAGAATTTGCGGCTAAGGTCAGTCAATTGTGTTAAAAAATACATAGACTCATATTCACCAGCTTCTAGCTGTTCTTCGCTTTTGCTAAAGTACACATTGCAACCTCTGAACAGTCTGTGTTCTGTTTCAGGATTATCATTTGCCTTTGAGATTTACTCTTGTTTTTCGGGCGTGAGTAGGTACCGTCTTGAATATCAAGTGCTGAGGAAAGGGATAGCTTTCTACTCATGTCGAAATGCACCCCATTGGTTTAACGTTCTAGTGCGACCAAACGAAAAACTAACCATGATCACTACAGGATCTGGAACTGAGAAATGTATAAGCTGTTCCACATTTAACTTGCATAATTGGGGTGGGCATTTTGCTCACCCCACAAGAGTTATGTTTAATTCGGTTATGCAAATTAAATGTTTTTCAACTTAGAACTTGTCAGAATGATATTGTTGGATTCGTCTGAAGGTGTGAGAGATTTGATAAAACGTACTAAAGATGATGTCAGTAACGAGGTCAACTGGAATGAAGCTTCGATTTCAACTTGGAGAAGAGAGTTTCATGTGATATTACCTGAAGTTGATTTTATTGATGAGCAGGTAAAAGAATCTTCTGAATCAGATAACTCTTTTGCTGAAGTTCGAGATTTACTTGACTCTTCAGAAGAGGACGAAGAGGAATCTGATGAAATTGAAGATGATGAGGATATTTTTAAAGAAACTGAGGAAGTAAAAGACTAAATGTAGTGACCTGCAATACTAATAGCTAAAATTAGTTAGGTTTTTGATATTTCCCCAAACTTAGGACTCCACCAGCCTTTTTGCGTACTGAAATAAGCCACATCTTTATGTTTAGTATCCTTACGCGATTGTGGGTCACAACATCGCAACATTGTCTTACTCTGACCCTCTTTGGTATAACTGTACTTTTCTAGAGGTTTCTTACATACTGGGCAGGGATATACCGTCATCTTCACGGAAGGCTTTTGTTGATTCTCAGCTTGGACTGATTTAGTTTGTGGTGCCTGCCAAGTTTTGTTAAAGTCGCTCCAAAATAGCACGACATTTTCACAGCCTTTTGTGCATTTGAGGAAATATTTCTTTTTAACTTTACTACTGGGAATTTTGGCGAGAAAATTTTTGCATTCAGGGCATCGAGTCTTGGAAGTTTCATATTGACGCTCGCTTATCCCATAAACTTTACCTATTGAGGAACTCGCAACTACAGTTTTAGCTTTGGAGAGCGCTGGTACAAAATAATCCTGATTCCAACTAGTTAAATAATGCTGCCAAAAGTGTTTTCCTTCGGAAATTGCATCAAGAGCATCCTCCATTTTCGCTGTGAATTCCGCCTCTAATAAATCCGGCAGTGCTTTGAGCAAAAACGCATCAACTTCTAACCCTAACGCTGTCGGTTGAAGATGGTCTTTTTTCAACTCGACATAATTTCGTTTTTTTAAGGTAGCAACAGTAGGAGCATAGGTACTTGGGCGACCAATTCCTTTACGTTCCATCAATTGCACTAATTTTGGTTCACTATAACGGGGTGGTGGCTGCGTCTGCTTCTGCTCATGTCCAGCATTCTCCAGTTTCAATACTTGTCCCTGTTGTAATGAAGGTAAAACACTATCCTTGCTGAGATTATTCCAGTATCGAGCATAACCGTAAAATTCTATCACTTGCCCTGTGGCTGACCACAGTAGAGAACCAGACTGAGTAATCACCTGAGTTTTACGCAATTGGGCAGCACGACACTGAGAAGCAATTGACCGTTTCCAGATCATCACATACAGATTAAACTGATCATCAGGAAGTTCAGAGCGCAATTGAACTGAGGGACGAAACACATCCGTTGGACGAATCGCCTCATGTGCTTCTTGAGCCGATTTGCTACTGCGATGTTTGGCAACTTGCTGCGGTACATTCTGCGGATCATTTTGCTCTAACCATTTACGGGCGCTGGCACAAAATTCAGGACTCAGCATCACTGAGTCTGTTCGCATATATGTGATAAGCCCAACCTCATAAAGCTTTTGGGCAACAAGCATGGTTTTGTCGGGAGCAAACCTCAGCTTTGAACCAGCTGCTTGCTGAAGGCTGGAAGTTGTAAATGGTGGAGGTGGCTGACGGTTAACGATTTTTCCTTCAAAATAAATCACCTGATGAGGATGTCGCCGTGCTTCTTCAACTAAACGTGTTGCCTCTGCTTCCGAAAGAACACGCTTAGACTCCGGTGTTTCTGTACTATTACCTACCTTTGCGTCATCGTGAGTTTCAGTTTCTTGGTCTGCTGCATCTGTTGCAGAATTGACTGTCCCTTTGTAAAAAGCCCAGAATCCTTCAGCATAATCTACCCAAACACTCCAGTAATCTTGGGGGACAAAAGCCAGAATTTCGTTTTCTCGCTGACAAATTAGGTGCAACGTCGCGCTTTGGACTCTGCCAACACTCTTAGCGCCGTTATTTAATGCCCAAACTAAAGGGCTACCCTTATAACCCACCAACTTATCTAGGCAATCTCGGCACAGCCCAGCACCGATCAAATTTTGGTCTAGCTTTCTGGGATTAGCGATCGCACTCTGCACCGCAGATGCTGTAATCTCAGTATAAATTACTCGTTTCGGTTCCCTTAAACCCAGCGTTTCTTTCAGATGCCAAGCGATAGTTTCGCCTTCCCGGTCTGGGTCGGTTGCTAAGACAACTTCATCAACCTGCCTCACCGCAGACTTGAGCTTCTGGATTGTTTCTTTCGCTCGTTGGTCACGCGGGACGTAATTGCACCGGACATTATTGCCGTCCATGACGAAGCCCAAGGAATCGTCCCCTTCATTGCTGAGTTCTCGGATGTGACCACAACTAGCTAGAACTTTCCAATCTGCACCCAGAATTTGACTGAGTTTTTTGACTTTTCCGGGAGACTCGACCACAAGCAGGCGTTTGATCATAGCAACTGCGTTCTTGATTCTGAGCAATAAACTGGCAATTGCAATGAGCGATCGCCTATTCTCGTCATGGGGATTTTCTAGAATACTGTACCAAAAAGCTTTGGAAATTGCTCAACTCAGTTTAAAGGTAAATCATCCCAATGCGATGCCTGATTGTGCGATCGCTGTTGCAACTGGCTCAACTACTATGATTTTAGCCTCAACAAGCTAGTTCAACAGGGGAAAATCTGTAGCAAGATCCCGCAGGGTGTGCCGACTACCCTTCGGTAACGCCTAAAAGCGAATCGACGACCAAAACTTTCTAAGAAAGAGGACACAAAAGAATGCAACTCTGTGTTTCTTGTACTTTCCAGAGAAAGATAGAAGTTACAATCTAAGTCATGAAGCCAATGCCTATAGGACTAAATGACTATGCGAATTAAGGAAATTTCTATCAGTGGCTTATTTGGAATTTTTGACCATGTGATTCCATTGAATATAGATGAACGAATCACCATCATTCATGGCCCAAATGGTTTTGGAAAAACAGCGATGTTAAGAATTTTGAATAGTTTTTTTAACACTCGATACGCAGAATTGAGAACTATCCCATTTAGAAAATTTATAGTTGAATTTGATGACAATACTAGTATTGAAATAATCAAAAATTCTGATATTACAGAAGAATTAGAAAATAAAAATATTGTTTTTAACTTTTATAAACCTGATTCAATGCCAGCTTCTTTTTCTTTAAAGGGAATAAATATTCGTTCTGATAGAGACATTTTCATTAGTTCTGCTTCTGAGGATGTAATATCAGTAAGAGAACAAACATATCCTGTAGGAACTCTTTCTTTTGAAGACTATGTAGAGATTTTAGATAATTTTTCATTCTCAAACTTGAAGTCACAAGAAGAGCCGGATTGGCTAGAAAAATTGAAAAGCAATATTCATATTCGCCTCATTGAATCACAACGTTTGCTTAATTTTGTTCCTAACCGTTCTTCCAGACGGTCTGCTGAAACACCTTCAATGTTGTCAACTGTGTCTGCCTATTCTGATGAACTTGCTAAACTGATGCAAGATAAATTTAAGGAATACGGTACAACATCTCAATTTCTTGACAGAACTTTTCCACTTAGGGTAGTTAAGCAACACCCATCCACAGATTTAACAGATGAACAACTTCGTTATCAACTAAACGAACTTGAAGCGACTCGCTCTCGTCTCATAGAAGTAGGTCTTTTGGATAAAGATGAAGATGCAGAATTTCAAATTCAGCCTCAAGATATAGATGAAAGCACCAAAAATGCTTTATCGGTATATGTTCAAGATGTGGAAAAGAAGCTAAATGTTTTTGCTGAAATTGCAAGCAAAATTGATTTATTAAGGAAAATTATTAATAATAAATTTACCTATTCATACAAAGAGATAAACTTTAGTAAAGAAAAGGGATTTGTTGTTGCAACAAGTTATGACTCTTCATTATCTAATTCAAGAACTCTTTTACCAACAGATTTGTCATCTGGGGAGCAACATGAGTTAGTTCTTCTATATGAACTATTATTTAAAGTTCAACCTAATTCTCTAGTTTTAATTGATGAGCCGGAATTATCTCTTCATGTAGGATGGCAGGTTGAGTTTTTAAAGGACTTGCAAGACATTACACAGCTTGCAGATTTAAATATACTAATGGCTACTCATTCACCAGATATAATTCAAGATCGCTGGGACTTGACGGTTGAACTGAAAGGGCCACACAAGTGAGAGATTTTCTGACAGTTGACCGTGTTGCTAACAAAATTAGATTACGACGAAGCACATATACTGGAACTTTTTTATTAGTGGAAGGAAGTTCTGATAAAACTTTCTATAAGCGATTTGTTGACCAATTAGTTTGTGAGTTAATCGAAACATCGGGTAAGCAGCGTGCTATTGAAATTTTAAAAATTTTGGAGCAATCAAATTTTCAGGGAATTTTAGCAATTGTTGATGCAGATTTTGATCGCTTTGAAACTTTGTTATACACCAGTTATAATCTGCTTCGCACCGACAGCCATGACCTTGAAACTATGCTAATTAACTCACCAGCATTTAACAAAGTACTCGCTGAGTTTGGTTCTGAAGAGAAAATTGCCCAGTTTAATCGAGACGTAAGATTAGTTTTAGTTGAAAATGGGATGTCGATAGGTTATTTGCTGAATACGACCAGGCACGGGATTATTATCAACAAGCCCTGGAAATCAATATCGAATTTGGCGATCGCTATTCCTGTGCTAGCACTTACCACAACTTGGGAATCGTTGCCCAAGAGTTGCGGGAATACGACCAGGCACGGGATTATTATCAACAAGCCCTGGAAATATATATCGAATTTGGCGATCGCTATTCCTGTGCTAGCACTTACGGACAATTAGGATTGCTTGCACAAGCAGAGGAAAACTACGCAGAAGCTAGGACTAATTTGCAATCCGTTCGATAGCTTCTAAAATATCGCGCAACTTTTCACTATTATTCCTCACAACGGAACTGCCTCATTTAATACTCGCTCTCGAATGCGCGATCGCAATCCCTTCTCTGTGACGACATCGACTTCACAACCAAGTATTTCTTGTAACTCCATCAATAATCCACCCAAATCAAAAAGGCTACGTCCTGTCTCCATTTCAACTAAAAAATCAACATCGCTGTTAACATCAGCTTCACGACGGGCTACTGAGCCAAAAATTCTGATATTATATGCTCCGTATTTTGCCGCAATTTGCAAAATTTCTTCCCGTTTGGCTGCCAATATTTCATAGATATTCATAACTCAATACAAATATGTAAGCAAATTATAAATGCGATCGCCTGTAGTTGATTACAAGTGGAGTGCGATCGCGCAGCTTAACCAAGTTATTTCCCCGGTGGTAAAGTTCCCCTGTCACCTGCATCGGTAGCAGCAATTCTCATTATGAGAATAATTATCACTATGATTAGCAACTATGCAAAATTTCCAGTTAAAGATATGGTTTTTGTA
>NZ_JBALCP010000136.1:0-127395 GCF_036919675.1 Nostoc sp. | reverse complement strand
GGAAGGAGAAGCAGCCGTCGGCTGTTTCTCCTTCCCCCACCTCACAATGATTATCATTCTTATATTTGGTGATTTTTTTGCTTGGAAGTCCCTTATCCATCGTAGCTTCAGGCGGTTTCTGCTTTGAATTAGCTAAACAAGTTCAGAATTATTAATGACTAATTAAGGTAATTACAGTCACTTCTGGCGGACAAAATAAACGTCCTGGTTTATAAGTTCCTAAACCACGATTGACATATAGTTGATTTTCTTGCACCTTGTGAAACCCTTGCGCCCACTCCCAATATCGCACTACTTTAGAACAGTCTCCCAAGAAAAATATTACCCAACGCCGTAATTTTTTGGGAATTTTTTTGAGTAGCTTTTTATAATAGAATACTACAGGCCCGATGCCCGGAATAACGATGTGACCGCCGTGGGTATGACCAGATAGTTGCAAATCTACGCGCCATTGTTGCAATATCTTGGCTGTATCTGGGTTATGGGATAAAACGATCCGGGGTGTAACGGAGTCTAGTTGATTCATGACTGGTGCAGGGTGGAATTCCCGTGACCAATAATCAGCTAGTCCTACCAATGGTAATTCTTTTCCTAATGGATAGGCGATTTCATTCCAAAGCACATGTACCCCAATGCTAGTTAACGCCTGTGTAACTTCTGCTTTGGAGTGGCTGTAATAGATATCGTGATTACCAAGTACGGCGTAGATACCACAGCGACTTTGCAAATGTTTGAGTCGAAGCACCAGTTGGTGAATCGGTGTCGGATCGTCAGTTACGTAGTCACCAGTTAATAGAATTAAATCTGGTTCAGCTTCGTTAGTAAATGCGATCGCTTTTTCTAACATATCTTCCGACAGCCGTAAACCATCGTAGTGAAAATCTGACAACTGCACTAACGTTGTCCCTTGTAAAGATGCAGGAAGTTCCGCAATCTTAACCGTGATTTTATCTACTCTTAAATGTCCTGTAAACAACCAATGCATAAGACAACCGATACCCCTCATACCAGCGCTTACAGCTTACCAAAAATCAAAATGTACTTGAGAAACTGCAATAATTTATGTCTTATACTCCAGATACAATTAACTAATTGATTTATTTGAAATCACTGAATTTAGTTCTGGGTTTTTCCTCCTGAACTTCTCTACGAAACGCTGGGCGTAGCTTACTTCCCCGTAAGGGTACGGCAAAGCTACTTCGACTACTTCGGCTCCTTTACCTCGGCTTCGCTCGGTACAAGTCGGCTTCGGTTCCATCGAGCGGAGCCGAGATGCTCATGGCAAAACTTCGGCTGCGCTCAGTACAAGTGCGCTCAGTACAAGTGCGCTCAGTACAAGTCAGTGACCATCTCCTGCCTTCTTATTCACCTTGTAAGGTGATTATAGTAACTTCTGGGCGGCAAAATAAGCGTCCTGGGAGGTAAGTTCCCAAACCACGATTGACATATAGCTGATTTTTTCCTAGCCGATGGAAACCCTGTGCCCATTCCCAATGGCTGACTACAGAAACATTTACTTCTAAAAATGGGACTAGACGCCGCACTTTTCTGGGTATTTTTTTTACAAGCTTTTCGTAAAACAAGGTCGCAGGGCCAATTCCGGGAATCACGATTTGACCACCGTGAGTATGACCAGATAATTGTAAATCGACTCGCCATGCTTGCAGTATCTCCGCAGTATCAGGGTTGTGGGATAAAACGATGCAGGGTGTGTCGGGGTTTAGTTGATTCATGACTAGTGCAGGGTGGAATTCCCCTGACCAACTATCCGCCAGTCCCACAAGTGGCAATTCTTTTCCTAATGGATAGGCAATTTCGTTCCAAAGGACGTGAATTCCAATGCTAGTCAGGGCATCTGTAACTACTGCTTTTGCGTGTCTGTAATATATATCGTGATTGCCAAGAATAGCATAGATACCACTGCGACTTTGCAGATGTTTGAGTCGAAGTACCAGTTGCTGAATCGGCGTCGGATCGTCAGTTACGTAGTCACCAGTTAATAGAATTAAATCTGGTTTAGCTTCGTTAGTAGCTGCGATCGCTTTTTCTAACATGTCTTCCGACAGCCGCAAACCATCGTAGTGAAAATCTGACAACTGCACCAGCTTCTTACCTTGTAACGATGCAGGCAACCCTGCAATCTTAACCGTCAATTTCTCTGTACTCAACGGCCCAGATAATAACCAATGCATAAGACGTTCAATAAAGCTCAATCATAGCGCTTACAGCTTAACTAAAAATTATCTGATTGTGAGTAGTAATCAATGAAACTTCTTGAAAATTTCATGAAAGCTGTAGATTTTAGCGTATTTATGCTTATTTAAATGAACTATCACTTTGCTGTTAATTTATGTCAGAGTATAGTGTCTTTCTCTTAAGACGTCAGATATAGATTCAACCCTGTGATTATGAACAGGAGTGATTGATATTACGTATCTAAATAAACTCCACGATCAGAATTTGTTCGCGGAGTTTTTTCACATTTTGCAGGTGCTTTTTTTGAGTTATAAGAGGGAAAATTTTACAGATACTCATCAGATGTAGACTTGACAAAAAGCCAACTGATGTAGCAATATTCATTTAAGTCCCTTTCGTCCCACATCTCGAAGTGGGTAGGAGGCAATGCATGATTGGCAGTATTTCTTTAACTACGATCGCAGCAATCTAAATCAAGGCACTTACCGCATCTTTGAGCCGGAGTGGAAAGCAGAGATTCTCCACTGGTTCAGCCAAAAAGATGTGGATAAGGAGCAGAAAGAAGATTTTATCCAAGCTTTAATAGATTTTGATGACGGCTGCGGCGATTTTTATCGGTATCGCGCCTATTTTTTGGCGGCTGAGGCTTTATCCCAGTTCCCAGAATGTAGTTTTGGGGATGTGATCGCTTCCCAAGTACTGAAATGGAGTTATGCTTATTTTCGGCAAGATAAAAGCGATTGGCAGATACTACCAAAACCATTGGTGAAGACAGCCAGAAAAACCCTGGAATTAACCGATAGAAAACGGGTTATCGCCGCTTTTGTCCATTTGGTTCATACTACTGAAAGTCGCACAGTTCTTAGACTTGCAGCCGAGAAGTTAGGAAAACTTGATCCGGATAATAAAAGTGCGATCGCAGCCTTGATACTACTAACGCCAGTTGTTGAAAATAAACAAACATTCTGCCAGATAAGTCAAAATCCTGGGGAAATATCATTTGGTGATGAAACTGTGATCGCCGCGTTAGTCCAAACCATAGAGACAACATTGAGCGAAGAAATAAATTTTTTCGCAATCATGGATTTGGGAAAAATTGCTGTGGGCGATCAAACTGCGATCGCTGCATTAGTTAATCTTATGGAGACGACACTGAATAAGGACAATTGTTGCAATGCAATCATGGATTTGGGAAAAATTGCTGTGGGCGATCAAACTGCGATCGCCTCCCTGATGAAATTCTTGCAGATAAACCAGGGTGATAGAATCTGCTTTGATGCAAGTCAGGCTTTATGGCAAATTGATCCAGGTAATGCAGTCGCACTCAAGACTCTAGTTTATATCCTCGAAACTTCTGCAAGTGCATCTCTTATAAATAGCGCTGCAACTTATTTACTGAAAATTGATCCAGAAAATAAAGCTGTGATCGCTACAGGTAATAAGGTGGCTATTACAACGTTATCCCAAATCCTTGCAACTCCTCAGCATCAACCCTCTGAGGATGAATGGGAACGTTTATATGCAGCCGAAGCTTTAGTAAAAATTGATCCTGGTAATCCAAAGGCAATCGCTACTTTATGCCAAATACGGGAAAGTAATCAAAATAAATTGATGCGTTTGCAAGCATCTGAAAGTCTAGTAAATGCTGTTCAAAATCTAGAACAACTTGATTTAAGCAACAAACTAGTTAAAGAGAAGCTAAAACAAGCTGTCCTTATTCTTGTTCAAGACATTCAGATTTTTCACGAATATGATGACTACAAAAACGAATTCAGCATTATACCAACACATCAACTATCTTATGAATCCTGTCTTTTGGATATAGCTGATAGTTTGACAAAAATACTCCAAAGAGAACATTTACCAAAAGTAGTCATAACTCTAAAAGACTATCTAAGTAAACAGTTCTACAAAAACAGTTCATATCGCTACGAAGCCGTATTTAACATTATCTGGCATTGTGCCGAAAATCTAACTTACCCAGACTTCTACAAAGCAATCAACTAAACTAATAAGCGCAGAGTTATTTCTCTTCCTCCGCGTTCCTCTGCGCTTCCCTCAGCGTCCCTCTGCGTTAAAAAACAATCTCCTCCTTCATCCTTTCTTCCAGCACATCCAATAACCCATCCACATCCTTCCCAGCTTGCTCAAAACAAATCGGTGGTGCTGGTTCCGGTACAAACTGAATTAATTTAATTTCACCCTTACCAATCCCAATCATCACAACTTCCATTTCCGGCTGGTGATTCTCGACAATTCCCAAAATTTCCTGAAGTCGATTATCAACTTTAATATTTAAATTCTCTATCTGCTCTTTCGGACAATAAACAAAATGCGGCGCTGGTTGCAAATCAATACCAACAGTACCCTGACTGTCACCATTTGCTAACCACAATCCCCAAAACAGCGCCGCCAATTCCTGCTGATTTGCTTTCACAAACTTATCTAACTGGCGACGCCACTTATTATCACCTGATTCTGGTTGACTATTACCAAAAAACATAAATAATTCGTAATGAAGACACAAACAATGCGCGAAAGTTATTTCAAACCTGACTGTACACGCCAGAGACTAGTATAAATCCCATCTTTCTCCAACAATTCCTCATGGGTTCCCGACTCTACTAATTTCCCATGTTCCATGACATAAATGCAATCGGCATTGCGGATGGTGGAAAGACGATGAGCGATCGCAATTGTAGTTCTATCGACTGTAATCCGTTCGAGCGATCGCTGGATTGCCGCTTCTGTCTCATTATCCACTGCTGAGGTGGCTTCATCTAAAATCAGAATGGGGGGATTCTTTAAGACTGCACGGGCGATCGCAATCCGTTGTCTTTGTCCACCAGATAACTTTTGTCCTCTTTCCCCCACAATTGTCTCATAATCTTGGGGCAGGTTAATAATAAATTCGTGTGCCTCGGCTACCTTCGCCGCCGTGATAATTTCTTGCTCTGTAGTCTCAAAACTACCATAAGCAATATTCTCCGCTATAGTGCCATGAAATAGAAAGACATCTTGACTCACTAAACCAATGCAGCGGCGTAAATCTTGTAAATTTAAACTTTCCAAGTCAATACCATCGAGAGTAATGCTTCCAGTTTGCACTTCGTATAACCGCAACAAAAGTTTGACTAAAGTGCTTTTACCAGAACCCGTTGAACCTACAATTGCAATGGTTTTTCCCGCCGGAATATCCAAAGACAGATTTTTAATAACTGGAAATCTATCTTTATAGGCAAAATTAACATTTTTAAATTGTACTTCACCGCGCACTTTCTCCACATGTAAAGATACATCACCTGTATGAATAGCGATGGGAGTATCTAACAAACTCATGACTCGATTAGTAGAAGCCATTGCCCTTTGATATTGGTCAAAAGTTTCGCCTAATCTTGTTAAAGGCCACAGCAAGCGCTGGATTAAAAATACCAATACGCTGTAAGTACCTACAGACATTCTTCCAGAAACCGCTGCCATCCCACCATATAAAAGTAATGCCGTGTAACCCACTAAAATCAGCATCCGAATTAACGGTACAAAAGCAGCAGAAAGAGTAATTGCCTTGCGATTACTGCGGCGATAAGCATCACTATCTAATTCCAAACGAGAGGCTTCATAAGTTTCGGCAGTGAAACTTTTAATAGTAGTAATTCCGCTGATATTGTTTGACAAACGCGAATTTAGGAAACCTACTTTTTCCCGGACATCAGCGTAGCGAGGTGCAAGTAGTCGTTGGTAGGCAAAGGAACCCCAGAGGATAAATGGCATTGGTGACAAAGCTATCCACGCTACACTAGGAGCCAAAATAAAGAAAGCAGCGCCAATAATTAGAACAGTTGCGGAAACTTGGATAATATCATTCGCTCCCCCATCCAAAAACCGCTCTAATTGGTTAATATCATCACTGAGGATAGACATTAAACCGCCAGTGCTGCGTTCTTCAAAATAAGCCAATTCCAACTCTTGCAAATGTTTGTATGTATCCAAACGCAAGTCATGCTGAATATTCTGAGCCAAATTCCGCCAAAGTCGAGCGTAGGCGTACTCAAAAACAGATTCTAGTATCCAAATGATCACAGTCAGGAAGGAAATAATCAAAAATTGTCCAAAGACATCACGTACTCCTAACTGGGCAATTATGGAATCCTGCTTCTTGACTACCACATCCACTGCGACGCCAATTAAGCCGGGTGGTGCCAAGTCGAAAAATTTATTGAGGATGGAATAAGTAGTCGCCAGCCAAATTTGTTTACGATACTGGTGTCCATACTCAAGCAAACGCTGGAGAGGATACGTTGAATGTTTACGCCTTCTTGATACCCGATGAGATTTTAATACTGTAGTCACGGCTTTTTGCGGTTTCGTGCAGTTGATACTAACACAGAACAAAGTCCTGAGGAGCCAGTGCGTTGGAGAGCCTAATATTTGTGCTAAGTAGCTTAAGCTTATTAAGAAATGAAAATGAAAAATCCAGGTTTTCAAGCATATTTTACGAAAATAAGTAGGGATTTTTAGAATAGTGGGATAGGTTCTATCCAATCTCAAAATCCCCCAATTTCTTGGGGGATTTTGACTGCCTACTCCCAATCTCTTAAAATGTAAAAGTAGTCCGAAGTACACCTACAGTCGTAGTATCATTGTTGCTGTTACCTTCTGGGTTAAAGAGAACAAACGCACCAGGGGTAATGCTGATATTATCGCTAACTTGAAGGCGGTAATAGGCTTCTAAATGGTAAGGAGTCGCCCGATTGTCGCCTGTGGGCGTAAGTTGAGCAGAACCACCAGTATCACTACGGAAAAGTGGCTGACCAAAAAGAATCCCGGCAGTGTTCCCTGACTTGAATAAATCTCTAAAGTGAATTCCCGCCATCCAACTTGTAAAGGTGGTGGAAGCATCCACGGTATTGGAAGCAGCATCAACAAATATTGCTGCACCGTAGCCAGATAATGCTATTTTGGGAGACAATCGCCATGTTACCGTAGCGCCAACAGAGTTGAGTGTGAGCGGTGTTCCAACTGCAACCCCTGCTAAAGCACCGATATCACTACTAACTAATCCTGTAGCCAAAATATTGATTTCGTGATAACTGTGGGCATAGTTTAAACCAATATCCAGAGCAGGACTTGGCTTGAAGGTTAACTGTGTGGCAATAATACTACTACCACTAAATAAACCTGCTCCCAAAGGTGTAGTAGAAACTCCTGGTACTGCTTCAGCCGCAGATTTTTCGGGTAAATTGGCATTTACACTGCCGTATAAAGCTCTTAAATCAAAATTTGGTGAAATGTTAAAAATAAATCCCGCTGCCGATGCTAAACCAGTACCCGAAGTACCACCAGAAACCCGTAGCACAGGATTTAAGTTGCCAAAACGAGAAATTGACTCTTGTCCTTCACCATAAAAAGGCGTAATTGCTGGGAAAGCATCTGATGTCTCTGCCGCAGTTCCCGCAAACAAGGTTAATTTATTAGCGACAGGAAAGACATACAGCAATTTGTAAAGCTGAACACTGTTTGCGCCAACACTCGATAAAGTATTGACATTTAACCCCGGAAATTGCGGCTCAAAACTGGTCCGAGCGCTACTTGCACTTAAAAGTGGCGAAGCTAATCCTAAACTTTGTTGCAGGCTACCCTGTCCATCGGCTCCACCCAAAAAGTTATAGGCTTGCAATCCAGTAATTAATGAATCTTTACCAGTAAAGCTAGTGGTGAGATTTAACCGCACTCTATTGACTAAGATGATGTTCGGGTCACTCTGATTAGGAGCGCCACCGCTAGCAGCAACACCAGCAATAATTGCCTCACCACTGAGTTTGGTCGTAGTAGAAAACTGATTTGCTTTTAGTTCTGCTGTGCGAGCTTCTACAGCATCTACTCGACCCCGCAATGCTGCCAATTCCGCCGCAAATTGTTCTTGTAGTTTCTGCAACGTGGCTAAATCTTCTTTCTTGACCAAATCACCAGTTGCAGTCGCAATCAGTTCGTTGATTCGGTCTAAACAAGCATTTAAGCCAGCAGCAAATTCATAGCGAGTCATCGCCCGATTACCGCGATAGGTTTGATTGGGATAACCTGCGATACAACCATAGCGCTCGACTAAAGATTGGAGTGCCTGAAAAGCCCAATCAGTCGGCTGTACATCAGACAATTGCGATACGGATGTTATTTGTGCAAGTTTGTATGAGGTTGGAGATGAACTTGCAGGTTGTGGTATGATTATCTGCCACAAGTTAACAGCAGAATCTACTCCTATATCTTGAATTTTTTGCTTTTGATTGACTGAGGGTAAGTTTTTTTGAGTTTCATTAGCTATCAGCAATTTACTGGAGATATTATTTGTTAAATCGCTTTGATGAGAATCATTTTTTTGATAGCTGCCATCATCTTGATTAACAGCTACATTTTTATCTGCAATTTCTAAACCGGGAAGGGCTTGCACAGGTGATAACCCAGCAATTAAACATAAAAATCCCATCCCACTAGCAGAAGCTAGTAGATATTTTGCCATGAGGACTCCCAACACCTGTAAAATAGTGGAAAAATTAATTGCGATTTTAAAATGGATTGATAAGTAAATTTAAAGTAGATTTAGCAAGAGAGTCTTGTTAACTTTAAATTTTGGATATCAGGATTTTTTCTGAATTAACTTACCAAAACATCAGCTTATATCGCAAGCATTAAATTATAGTAAATACTATTTTGGGAAAGAATTAACAATACATCGTATTGATAGTTTCTATAATTACGATAGCAATCCTAAATGGTTTTTGAACAATGCATTACGTAAAATGCTTGATTCATAAGCCTTCCAAATTTTCTCTGTTCAAATATAAAATAGGATTGCTATATTGACAAAATAGTAATTTACATAAGTCTAATTTTGTGATAAGGAATATAGGTATTGAGCCGACATCCGCGACTCAATATCTACCAAAGAATAATTTACTCAAAAAAAATCAAGAGGCTGCGATCGCTTCTCAATTTGGGTGCAGGCTAAGATCGGGAAGAAAATAGCATATTGTAGTCCACGATTTCTCTGATTGAGATATTTGAAGTATTCAATCCCACCAATAACAAACAATGACCGCATCAGAATATCGGTGAACATCTTCACCTGATCGATATTCAGATAGAGTTTTAAGCTTTTTGTCTGTATCAATAACTATAAAATTAGATGAGCTTACCCTGTATCTTCTGGCTCTGTTAAAAAATTAATAAAAAATAGTGGAATTTTTTGGGGAAAACGCGCTGGATGAGAGATGAGATGGAATATCAACTGCTTTGCAGAGTTTAATATATCGAGAATTACTTTTACTATTAGGAATTTGCAACAAATTAGAAGGAATTGCTCCACCATTATCAGTGGATCTACTGTAATCGGTTCGAGCGATCGCCAGATTGCCGCTTCTGTTTAATTATTCACCGCCAAGGTGGCTTCATCTAAAACCAAAACGGGCAGATTCTTCAAGACTGCGATCGCCCGCTACAAGTTAATAACAATATAATTTTATAATTTTGACTTTTTTCACAGATGTCTATAATAAAGGAGCTTTTCCCTCCAGGCTCTTTGAGGTTCCGGGTATGATGCTTAATTGCCCGGATATCATATGACATCTATCTGTCTATCAACAAATTGTCTATAAGAGTTGAAATGGAATATGGCAATATCTGATATCCTTCAAAAACCACAGCGTCTGGGTAGCTTATTTAGTGGACTGCGTGGGGATTTGACAGGAGGACTGACAGCAGCAGTGGTAGCCTTACCTTTAGCTTTAGCCTTTGCAGTGGCAAGTGGAGTAGAACCAAAAGCTGGACTTTATACAGCTATCGTGGCAGGAATTGTAGCGGCAATTTTTGGTGGTTCCTCAGTCCAGATTACAGGTCCAACAGGTGCAATGGCTGTAATTTTGGTGGCAATTGTCGGCAAGTACGGCATTGAGAAAGTTTGGATTGCCGGGGTGATGGCTGGGATTATCCAGATTGCCTTGGGGGTTGCCAAACTGGGACAGCTAGTGAAGTTTATTCCCTATCCAGTGACAGCAGGCTTTACCAATGGTACTGCCGTGATTATATTTTGTGGTCAATTAAATAATTTTTTTGGTTTACAACTACCGCGTAGTGAACATTTTCTACCAGGAGTTTGGCAAAGTCTAAGTCATGTAGAAGCTTTAAACTGGGCTGCTGTTGGGTTGGCAATGGTAGTGATTGCAACCACGGTTTTGTGGCCCAAGATTAATTCTACAATCCCAGGTTCTTTAATGGCGTTGGTGTTGGCAACAGCGATCGCTGCTTATTTCCATCTGGCTGTACCCACAATTGGCAGCATTCCGCAATCTTTACCGATGCCCCACGGTATTCCCCACTGGAATAATTTTAGGTTGATTCGGGAACTGATTAATCCCGCTTTGGCTTTAGCAGCACTGGGAAGTATTGAATCGTTGCTATCGGCGGTGGTGGCTGATGGGATGACGGTGAGCGAAAAACACAATAGCGATCGCGAATTAATTGGTCAAGGATTGGCAAATATTATTGTCCCATTTTTTGGTGGCATCCCCGCAACAGGTGCGATCGCTCGGACTGTTATCAATGTCCGTTCTGGCGCTAAAACCCGACTATCTGGGGTAATTCACGGCGTTGCCTTAGCCATTTTTATTTTAACTTTAGCACCCCTAGCAGCACAGATTCCTTTAGCAGCACTTGCTGGCATTCTGATGGTGGTTAGTGTGCGGATGATTGAATGGAAAGCCATTGGTTTATTAATACATGCTACCTACTCCGACTTTGCTGTGATGATTCTCACCTGGCTAGTGACAATCTTGTTTGACTTAGTTCTGGCTGTAGAAGTGGGATTGATTGCAGCTGGAGCCTTGTTCATCAAACAGATGAGTGATTTAAGCCTAGTCAAAATACCTGAAACCGAAGTATTTCCCCCTGGTACTCCTCTAGAATTAGGTAGGGAAATTGCCGTTTATCGGGTAGATGGCCCCGTATTTTTTGGTGCTGCTGAACGGTTTGTTACCTTCGTCCGCCATCAACCGGAAGTGAAGTATTTAATTCTAAGGTTGCGGTTTGTGCCAAATATGGACACAACTGGGTTAGTAGCTTTAGAGGATATTTACCACGACTTGGAACGGCACAATTGCCGCTTAATTCTCACAGGTTTACAATCCGAAGTCAAACAATTACTAGAACGTTCAGGATTGTTAAAAACAATTGGGTTATCAAATTGCTTTGAAACAACGACAGATGCAATTTGCTCTATCTCTCCTCAGATTGAAGGATGTTCTCTACCAATGGCTGCTGAGTTGAAAACCAAAGAATTGATGGAATTAAATGAATGAGAATATTTTGTCATCAAAAGAGCAAAATAGATACCTGTAATCACAACTAAAACCGAATACTTATTATTGTTTTTAGATTAGGGTATGTGATTAGATTACCCAATCAGAACCGTTAGGCTCACACATTGTACTGTTGGGAGTATTGATAATAATGTACCAAGGTACTACAACATCCATACTTGCCTAAAGGTTGATGTTTATTCTATATTTTATGAGATTATGAAAAAAATATGAGAAGATTTAACGGCAAAGTAAATGACTCCCCCAGAAAACAAACCTAGCTTACCAGAGGTTCACCGCAGTATTAGAGTCCCTAACAGTAGCGGCTTTTGGCGCAAGATGTTTGCTTATGCAGGACCAGGGTATCTGGTTTCAGTCGGATACATTGACCCTGGAAATTGGGCAACCGACATCGCTGGGGGGTCAAAGTTTGGTTATACTCTGTTAACAGTGATCCTGCTGTCGAGCTTGATGGCGATATTACTGCAATCTTTGTGTGTACGTTTGGGAGTTGCTACAGGACGAGATTTGGCACAGGCTTGTCGGGACTATTTCAGTCGAAGGGTAAGCTTTTGTTTGTGGGTACTGTGTGAGATTGCGATCGCCGCTTGTGACTTAGCAGAACTATTGGGAAGTGCGATCGCCCTGCAACTTTTATTCGGTATTCCCTTGATATGGGGTGTTTGTATCACAGCGCTGGATGTCCTGGTATTGCTAGTTCTGCAACATAAAGGTTTTCGCTATACAGAAGCCCTGGTAATAATGCTGGTAGCAACAGTAGGCATCTGTTTTGCAGCAGAAATTCTGTTTTCCCGCCCTGATCTGGGGGGGATTTTGTTGGGATATCTGCCCAAGAGAGAGATTTTACAGAATCCAGAAATGCTCTACATTGCTATCGGCATTTTAGGGGCAACAGTCATGCCTCACAACTTATATTTACACTCCTCAATTGTGCAAACCCGTGATTGGCAACCTAATACTGAAAAAAGATGGGAAGCAATTAAGTTTGGCACAATTGATTCAACTTTTGCTTTATCATTAGCACTGTTTATCAACTCAGCGATTTTAATTGTGTCTGCTGCAACATTTCATTTATCTGGTAATCAGAATGTGGCAGAAATTCAAGATGCTTATAAATTACTTTCACCATTATTAGGAGTTAGTGCTGCTAGTGCTATTTTTGGTATCGCTTTACTTGCTTCTGGGCAAAGTTCAACATTGACTGCAACTCTGGCAGGACAAATTGTTATGGAAGGCTTTTTGCAATTTCGCTTTCCCTCTTGGTTACGCCGTTTAATAACCCGTTTGCTTGCTATCATTCCAGCGTTAATTACAATCGTTCTTTTTGGTGAAAAGAGTACAAGTAGGCTCATAGTTTTCAGTCAAGTTATCCTCAGCTTACAGTTACCGTTTGCAGTGATTCCATTGGTGATATTTACAAGTAATCGCCGCTTGATGGGTGAGTTTGTGAATCCCTTGTGGTTAAAATCTTTAGCCTGGTTAGTTGCTATTGTGATCGTAGGTTTAAATGTTTGGTTGCTATTACAAACTCTTTTGGGATGACTGTTCCAAGTTATAACTAACGCACTACTAACATAATTATAGCCAGTGAACTAGTACTAATAAATACCCATAGTACTACCCCTTGAAGCATTGGTTTCCAACCAACCGCTTTCAACATCCGTTGAGATAATCCGGCACCAATCAGAAACAGCGTTAGTGTCAAACCAGCTTCTGAGATGTGTGCGATTAAAGGGGCCCAATCAACAATCTGCGGGATAAAGGTTCGTGCTACCGAAGCTAGGAGAAACAAACCAATAAACCAAGGAACTTGGGGTTTATGTTGTATAGTTTCCCCTGGCTTTTTCTGTTGACGTTGGAAAATATAGCTGGCTGCTGCTGAGATAGGAACAATCCACAAAGCGCGTGAAAGTTTCACTGCTGTGGCTGTATATAGCGCACTCTGACCATAGTGCGATGCTGCACCAACCACACTGGAAATGTCATGGATTGCTACACCCGACCACGTTCCGAATTGTGTCTGGGTCAAGTGCAGTGCATGTCCTAGAGGTGGAAACACGAACAAAGCAACAGCATTAAGGATAAAAACTGTACCCATTGCTATAGAAATCTCGCTTTCGGCTGCGTTAATTACTGAGCTAACTGCCGCGATCGCACTTCCACCACAAATAGCTGTTCCGGCTGAAATTAAGGCAGAGGTAATAATTGGAATCTTCAACCACTTCCCTAGAAAGTAGCCAAGAATGAAGGTTGCCGTAATGCTGCCAACACCAAACAAAGCACCGCTTGCGCCTGCCTTTAGAACAACCGCTAAATTCATCCCGAAGCCCAGCATAATTACGGATGCTTCTAGTAAATATTTAGCGGCTGGGCGGCTAATCTGATGAAATGGGTTCTCGTGAGTCAGCGCCAAAAAAATCCCTAAGATCAATGCTATTGGTGGTGAAGCCCAAGGAGTTAGACAAAATCCAGCCGCCAAGAGAAACACGATTTTTCGATATAGGAGCTTTTGCTCTGAACTTAATTGTGGTATCTGCACTCTCTTGTTTGTCTTAATATCTTGTTTCATATCAACCTCTTATCAAGGGGGTTAGTCTAACTCTAGGCGGTTTAAATAATAGAAGCAAACGTTCTTAACTATCTAAAGCATAGGCTTAGGCTATCGATTTTTGCCTGGAAGCAATCGCACTATTGAAGGCTGATATTCCGGGAATGCCTGTGCAAATTCAGCTACAGTCAATATCAAAGTAAAAAGAGGTTCATTGACAACTACAGCTATTCCGTAGATTGAGCCGATACTAGCAATTGCTCGAACACTTGGCAGATTCGGGTTTGGAAGCGTTCTCGATGCTTTAATAAAAAGAAGGGACGTGAGAGTGGATCTATACCAGTAGTGTCTTTTGCCAAACCTGTAACTTTAATACAACGAAGCATATCAAGACGTAGTTCTTTGGTAATAATTAGGTTAGAAATCGCCGCAGCTCCTACCCCACTCTCAACGGCTGCTTTAACCATATCACCGCTTTTCATTGACAAAATTACATTTAATTGTGTTGGTTCAATACCCCACTGTCTTAGCACTTGCTCAAACTGCTGACGGGTTCCTGAGCCTTTTTCGCGCATTACCCAGGCAGTGCTTGTTAATTCTGTTACTTCAACTGCCATTTGTTCAAACCAAGGATGAGATTGACCGACAACAATTTGTAGACAATCTCCGCCTACAATTTGTTGTTCCAGAGAAGCTAAAACCGATGGTTCAACTTCCCCTTCCACTATGCTGAGATCAAACAATCCTGTAACCGTTCCTTCGCTAATTTCAGTAGTGTTACCTAATGTACAATCCACACAGATGTTAGGATACTCTTGCTTAAACAAGCTAATGAAGTGCGGAAGCCAGTAATTACCTATGGTTTGGCTTGCACCTAACCTGAGTTCACCCCGTTTCAGGTCATTTAATTCTCGCAATCCTCGCTCAGTTAACTCCACCTGAGTCAAAATCTTTTGTGCTTCTACTTGTAGCATCTTGCCAGCGAGCGTTAGTTCAATGCGGCGACCAACCCGATTAAATAGTTTCACTCCATATTGTTCTTCAAGGCTTTGAATGGCAGCACTAACAGAAGGTTGAGTGATGTAAAGCGCCTCAGCAGCGCGAGTAAAGTGCATCTGCTGCGCCACCGCCAGAAAAATCTGTAACTGGTCAATGGTCATCCTTGCCATTTATGAAAGCGTTAAATTCTTTGAGCTATAAATGTTCTTATACTAAGACTATGTGGGTTCCTTGTCACTAATATCGGTAGCAGTGGTAAGTGGGTGGAAAAAAGTTTTGTGTGTTATCCCTGTTCTGTCACTTTCGGAAAACTTTTACCATTTCTGAATTCTAGAGCTTTTGTATGCGAAGCGATGGCTTCGCCGCGCCGTAGGCATCGCAAGATTTTTTTTTAATAACAAATACAATAACCAAGTTTTTGTAATAGGATAGCTTGTATTGCTTGACTAATAAAGCTTCTAAAGATTGCCCTCCCAAAGAGTGACAGAAGAGGGATATTGCGATCAAAATAAAGTTAAGCGAAGCAATCTCAAACCGTTGAGATTGCTTCGCTTAACTTTGCTCAATTCGCAATGACATAGTTACGTTTATTTATTTCCTACCCACTTATTAGGCTGAATAACTTTAAGAGCAGCAAAAATAAGCATTATGAGCATTATCATCTTCGGCAGCATAAATATAGACTTGGTAGCAACAACACCCCGGTTGCCAGTCGCAGGAGAAACGTTGCTAGGAGAAGACTTTTTTCAAGTTTCGGGAGGTAAAGGAGCTAATCAAGCCGTAGCATTAGCAAGATTGGGAATTCCTACCCAAATGGTGGGGCGTGTAGGTGCAGACAGTTTTGGTATGGAACTTGTCAAGAATTTGCAAGCATCTGGTGTGCAGATTGACAATATTTTTGTGGATGAGACTGTTAGTTCTGGCGTCGCCATCATCGCCGTAAATCATGCTGGTGAAAATCAAATTATTGTAATTCCTGGTGCAAATGGGTGTGTCAATCAAGAAGATGTAGAACGATTGTCCCACTTATTACCAAAAGCTACAGCACTGCTTTTACAATTAGAAATTCCGATTACTGCCGTGGTTGCTGCCGCTAAAGCCGCAAGAAAAACCAAAATAACCGTAATTCTCGACCCTGCACCCGCACAATCTGATTTCCCGGATGAACTTTACCCGTTAGTGGACATTATCACACCGAATGAAGTTGAAGCTTCGCAGTTAGTGGGTTTTCTTGTGGATGGAGAGGAACAAGCAGCCAAAGCAGCTGGAGTTTTATTACAACGGGGTGTGAAATGTGCGATCATTAAACTGGGTGCTAAAGGTGTTTTTTGTGCCACTGCTGAGGAAAAGTTTTTTGTACCGGCGTTTCCAGTTCATGCGATTGACACAGTAGCTGCTGGCGATGCTTTTAATGGCGGCTTAACGGCAGCACTTTTTGAAGGACTTTCTTTACGGCAGGCAGTTGTTTGGGGTGCCGCAGCAGGTGCTTTGGCGACAACAAAACCAGGCGCACAAACTTCGCTACCGGATAGGTTTACATTTGATGCGTTTCTTGGGGAAAGGGCCTCTGTGAGAAGTTAGAATAAATCGCCTTTTGTCAATCAATTAAAATACTCAAAATATTCTTAATAATAAGGTGTACCAATCAATGTCAATAAAAAGCCCTCAAGGCAAGATGAGGGCTTGGCACTTTTTTGCTAGATATCGGCTCAATCCCTTCTACCCACGAGCAAGCGTAATCTGAGCAGCGTCAAAGTCTTGTAGCCGAGTCATGTTTCCACTGTTCTTATCTACGCTATACACAACATTAGGTGTCTCATACCTCAGCGCTCCAAAAGCGATGAGTTGACCTGTTGCAGAGCAAACTAAGCTTTGTAAGCCATTATCCCATGCTTTACCATTAAGTTTCAATTGTGCCAGTCTGATCGGATTTTTTTGATTTGAATCTAGCTGCACCAGAGTTGTTTCACCACCTGGTCCAACTAAGGACGTATAGAGTTTTCCATCTGGGCATTCAGCTAGATTGCTGACTCGCTCATCGTTCGGGAATCTTACTTTACTAATAACACTGATTTCTCCTGTTTGAAGGTCAATATCTACCAATTTGATCGGCGGTGTACCGTTCTTCTTATTTACTAGACCGATGAGTCGCCCATCATTAGTGCCTACCAAGCTCCCAAGCTGTTGACTCTGTTTAAGTCCTGAGATTATCAAAGTTTTTACAGGTGTACTCAAAAATGTAATGCGAGTAGGTGTCCTCTCTCTCCTACTAGCGCTAACAGGAGTAACGGCTACAACAAGTGTGCCATCGCTTAAAGAAGTGAAACCACTCAATGTCTCATTAGCCTCTACTAAAGGTTTAACGCGATCGCTAAGTGTGCCATTACTTGAAGAAGTGATACCACTCAATATCCCGTTAGTCAAATCTCTAATGCGATCGCCAAGTGTGCCATCGCTTAAAGAAGTGAAGACATTCAATGCATCATTAGACTTTACTAAAGCTGTACCGTGCTGGGCAAGTATCTGAGAGATTAGTGGACTTACAAGCTGAACGTTTCCTGTATTTAAGGATTGCAAACCAAAGGATTGCAAAACTAGTCCTAGCCCTACAGGCTTAATATTTGTGACTACATTGTTTGAGGCAGTGCTGTCTAATTCAGTGGTGTTTACCTCTGGAATAGCCGTTTGGTCACTGCTAATGATAGAGCCAGAACCTATACCTATAATTTTAAAACTTGGTGTTTGCGCCAAGGCTTTGTTAGTTAGATAACTAAGTCCAGATACTATAGTTCCAGCAACTGCCAACTGACCAAACTTTCGACGTGATACCTTGTAATTCATATTTCTACTCCTAGAATTAATGACTTTTATTGAGTAAAATGCAGTGTATTGAACATCAACGTGTAAGAGGATATTTTAAAAGTCCTAAAAGCTATAATTTTGCTGTTATCACTTGGGTTAACTTCGATGATAAATCAAGGTTTTAGCCATGTACTGAGATACATTGCTGTGCTAACTAAAAGAGCAAAAGACCCTTTTAAAATATCCTCTAAGGCTAAAATAATCGCGTCCAGGTTGCTACTGATGGTGTTCCATTATTGTCACTAATAAAAAGCATGTACCAGCCTGGTGGCGCTATGTTTCGATTGTTTGTTACCGTGACCTTGAGAGAAGTAGGGTTCCGATAATTAATCGGTAGATCCACTAACCTTTGTTCTGTATCGCAGGAATGAGTGGGTGCCATTGGTCTAATCAGACTAACCCATTTAATATTCCCAGCCTGGGGTGTCTGAATCGTAAATTGCAGCCCGTAGCTCAATGTTTGAGGAGCGCTCTGAATGATTGGTCGTGATCGCGACATATACGCAGGACTGTAAATTTCTAATCGCAGTTCATTGACAGTCCGCGCGGGGTTACCCCCAGCTGTGGCTACCCTACCATCTGGCAGGAGCAAGGCCACCGAGTGATATACGCGGGGGACATTTTGTTTAGCTACTACTGTCCAGGTATTTGTGGCTGGATTGTAGATTTCTGCTGGCAGCATTGATTGTTTTGTATCTTCACTCATTTTGCTGCCATTGCAAACAAACACTGTGCGATCGGGCAACAAAACTGCACTCAGATGCATCCGAGCATAGTTTAGAGACTTTGCTGCTACGTAAGTTGGGTTAGTAGCTTTTAAATCTACAATATTTACCCTGTTTGTTGCTGTAGTATTATTACCCCCACCGATAATCATGACTTTTTGGTCTTGTGCTGGTGGTAAAAGCACACTGGTAGCTTGGTTACCGAAATCTGGGTTTTGCAGTCCTGGCACCACTTTTTCTGTCATAGTTTGCGTAAATGTTCCTGGTACGGTTAGTATCATTGGCGCTACTCCATTGTTGCCGGCCATCTGAGCACCTGAATAAAAGATGTTTCCATTACTTAGTAAAAATAAATTTGCGTATTCTGGGATAGAACTAGTTGCTGGAAAAGCGTTCCAACCATTTGGAAATGTAACAGAATAAATTTCTGGTTGTCTGTTGAGCTTGCCATCTTTATCCGGTCCAGACAGTGTAAAGATCCGACCGCTGCCTAGTGTTAACACAGTAGGATACCAGCGGCCATTATTCATTGATGGCTTCTTGACCCATTGTTCGGTAATCGGATCAAACATCAGAGCAGAGGGTGAACCACAAAATGGGTCGTAGCGCAGAGTTCCACCCGCAACCATTAACAGACCCTCAGAACGGAAGGAGTGACCAGCGCAAAAAAGGTCAATAGGTTGATTATTATCATCCAATGGAGGCGCTTGACGGGAAAAGGTTCCTTTAATCACATCCCAAACCACACTGTCATAAGGAGTATTTAACCGAGCCGGATCATTACCTGAACCGCAGAAAAAGAATATTTTACCAGTACGAAGTAGAGCGGCATGCATAGGTAGGATTGGAGAACTGTACGACAATACTTGCCATTTGTCTGTGGTAGTAGCCTGAGCGATGAAAGTCCCTACATCCGTTTTCTCTTGAAGGTCAGTCTTATTATTAGGTTGAGTCACTTTATTTACAATTATTCCTACGTAAGTTTTATGTTTTTGTTCTTTATTTCAGTAATTTCACTATTATATTTATCCTTTTTTAGGCTTATTTAATGTTAAGATGTGATGTTTTTTATAACAAGATAATGTTAAATCTGTTTAATCAATAGTAATTACACTGTCAATTATTCATGCTGTAGAGTATCTAATTAAGCTTTGTACTGGGTTTTTGAGGTAAGACTGAACGATGCTTTTAAATCCGATGCATAAACGCCAAACAGCTTGCCATTGGATATCCCTGGCTTAAAAATTGTCTTTCCGACCTCGATTTATGACTAGGTTTTAAACACTATTACTTATTGATAATCTTAAGTTTTTATTTTTAGTATAATTTTATACTTAATTATCTTTAATATAATTAAGAGGCTCACGACATCCGCATTAAGACCTTTGCTAAATTAATTGGTAATTTACTACAGCAGATACACAAATTAAACCTCATCTATGTTGAGAACCGTAGTTTTTGCCCTCACCCTAAATCCCTCTCCCTACTTGGGAGAGGGACTTATTTCCGGCTTCCCTTCTCCCAATATTGGGAGAAGGGGCTGGGGGATGAGGGTTTTTTCTTTTCATACCGAAAGAACTACAGTTTTTAAGGTGGACGCGGTTTAAACTGGGGAAAGTAGGTTTTTTAGGAAACAATGCTTAGACTCAGTTTTAGATGTGGCGATCGCTCCTTTGAGACGATTAGCTGAGAAATTTTTCGCAATCAGCATGATACAAAGTTCAGGCAAAGCGTAGTAAAGTAAAGTAGTAAAACTCAGAGTGGGTTGTAAGTATGGAAACCTACTTAGGAGAAACACTGGTAACGTCAATCGCTCCCAAAGCAAGATTGTTGCCATGAGCAACTCAACTCCAATGGATAACGAGAAAAATCTCCCAAAGAAAAAGGGCAAGACACTCCCTCCCAAGCTGATCATCTGGCTGGGAAAGTTTGTTTGGACGAGTATGTGGCAGATCATGATGTCAAAGCTTGCTCCTAGCAATCAGTCGGGAGCGTATATTCGTCCTCATAGCCAGTTTCGGAAGTTCATCGGTAAAGAAGAGGGAAATCCACACCCACCAGCAGAGGGACGCTACAAACTCTATGTTGGGCTGGGCTGTCCTTGGGCGCACCGAACCTTGGTAGTGCGATCGCTCAAAAAACTCGAAGCGGTAATATCAATATGTATCGTCTCTCCTTCTCCCATTGAAGGCGGTTGGATATTCAACGAGGAAGAACAAGGTTGTCGCACACTGGCTGAATTTTATCAGTTGGCAGAACCTGGTTACAGTGGACGCTCTACAGTTCCAATTTTATGGGATAACCAAACAAAAACTATCGTCAATAATGAGAGTTCAGAGATTATCATCATGCTGAACTCTCAGTTTAACGAGTTTGCCAATAATCCCCCACTCGATCTCTACCCAGAAGCACTCAAAGAAAAGATTGACTGGTGGAATGAAAAGATTTATCACGCGGTAAATAACGGTGTGTATCGCTGCGGTTTTGCCCAAACCCAAGAAGCATACAATCAAGCCTGTAATGAACTGTTCGCAACTCTCGATGAGATTGACATAGCATTGCAGAATAGTCGATATCTGTGTGGGGACAATCTCACACTCGCAGATGTCCGTTTATTCACGACGTTATTTCGGTTTGATAGTGCCTACTATGGGTTGTTTAAGTGCAATAGGCAGCGAATTCGAGACTATCAGAACCTTGGAGCTTACTTACGTGATCTATATCAGCTTCCAGGTGTAGCTGACACCTGCGATGTAGAGAGTGTGAAGCAGGACTACTACGGTAACTTATTCCCACTCAATCCAGGCGGGATAATTCCCAATGGGCCTGATATGTCTTATCTTGATCAACCACATGGTCGCGATCGCATTGGCAAATTCAGTAGGGCTGAGGGCTGAGTAGGAAGTAGTACTTATGAATCTTCCCACTTAGCACTGTTTCGGTGAATGCCTCATAAGGTAGATTGAAAACTGATACCTCAATGGCTGCATTCCAAAGTTGGTGTAATCGTGAACCAGATTAATCGAGTTGCAATTGTCGGTGGAACTCATGGCAATGAGTTTACGGGGGCCTACTTAATCCAAAAATTTGCCCAGTTTCCCGACTTGATTACTAGACCAAGTTTTGAGACAGTTGCTCTGTTAGCAAATCCTAACGCTTTTGCGGTGGGGAGGCGATATGTAGAGAAGGATTTAAATCGCTGTTTTCTCAAGCAAGATTTACAAGATCCGACTCTGAGCAGTTATGAAGAATTGCAAGCTAAATTAATCCAAAATAGACTAGCATCAACTGTAGATAAAGCAGATTTCATTTTAGACTTGCACAGCACTACAGCTAATATGGGTCTGACAATTATTTTGGTAAACAGTCATCCCTTAAATTTGAAATTGGCTGCTTATCTAAGCCAGATTAATCCTTTGGTTAGGGTTTATCGCTGCTCTTTTAAATCAGTTGAAGAAAACCCATTTGTAAATTCCCTGTGCGAATTAGGCTTTGCGATCGAGGTTGGCCCCATTGCCCAAGGTATCTTAAAAGCGACGCTGTTCCAACAAACACAGGAACTTGTTTATGCGATTCTCGACTATCTAGAAAGGTTTAATCAGGGTGAAATTCCATCAACTAAGGAAACGTTGATTCTCTATGACCATTTATCAGTTGTGGACTATCCAAAAAAACAGGATGGGACAATCTTTGGGATGATTCATCCAGAACTTCAGGACAAGGATTATCAAGCCTTGAACCCAAGAGATCCAATATTTTTAAGCTTTGAAAATAAAACAATTGTTTATCAGGGGACATCTACCGTTTGGCCGATTTTTATTAATGAGGCAGCTTACTATGAAAAGGGAGTTGCAATGTGTTTGACTCAGAGGCAGCAAATCAATATTTGAAGATATTGAGAAAATTTTTTGTATAATCGCTTTTTATTGAAAGTGATGATATAAATTGAACATCAGAATCTAGAAAATATGCTGATCCTAATTTATAAGTCCTGTAGCTGGTGCGCCGCCGAATAGCCTGTCATAGACATCGCTAAAGAATGTGGATTAAACAAAATCCCAAATTTCTGTTTAGTAGGGTGCGTTAGTCTAATACATAACGCACCATCTCAATACTTTCGGTGTCGGACTCCCCGTACTAACACACCCGACTAAAGTTGCTGAAGATTGAATCGGTGTTCCTAAGACTTACTTAAATATTACGCTTAAAATCGTCCAAATACTTAAACTCATAATGAAAACGAAGCGACCAAGAAACAAACCAATAGCCAGTCTTTCTTTAGACTTGGATAATATTTGGTCTTATCTAAAAAATCAGGGCGCTTTGGGTTGGGAGACTTTCCCCTCTTACTTAGATATCGCAGTCCCTCGTTTCTTAGATATTCTCCAGCAATGGGATTTGACAATCACAGTATTCATTGTGGGTCAGGATGCAGCGCTGGAAAAGAACACCAAGGCATTAGAAGCGATCGCTAGCGCTGGTCATGAAATTGGCAATCACTCATTTTACCATGATCCTTGGCTACATCTGTATTCAGAGGACGAGATTGAACAAGAGGTGGCCTTGGCTGAAGAACATATCAAGCGCGTCACTCATCAACATCCTATTGGCTTCCGGGGGCCTGGATACAGTTTTTCTCCTGCGGTATTGAGAGTCTTAGCACGACGGGGATACGAATATGATGCTTCGACTTTTCCCACATTTTTGGGGCCCATAGCACGAGCGTATTATTTGATGACCTGTAAACTGAGCAAGGAAGAACGCAAGAAACGGAAAGCCCTGTTTGGCAGTTTCAAAGACGGTTTGCAGCCTCTGAAACCTTACCAGTGGCAGATGGGTAAGGATAAACTCACTGAGATTCCCGTTACCACAATGCCAATTTTTAAGGTGCCAATTCACTTCAGTTACATAATGTATCTAAGTACATTTTCTTCGGAAGTGGCGTTACTCTACCTGCGAATTGCTCTGTGTTTGTGTAAAATGACACGCATCCAGCCTTCTTTGCTACTCCATCCTACAGACTTTTTAAGTCAAGAGGATGTACCAGAACTATCATTCTTTCCTGGAATGAGCGTTCCCACCTACAAAAAGCTAGCAGTAGTAAACAAAAGTTTGGAACTTATATCCAGTCAGTTCAATGTTTTGACTGTTGGACAACACGCCAAATTCGTAGCAAGCGTCCGTCAACTACCTGTATTAGTGCCTCAAAAGAGGTAAAAATATGATCTATACGATTTATCAATGTAATTTGTATCCTTAATTACAGGCAAAATTAACTTTTGCGATGTCTAATCAGATTTTTTAAGCCTTGTCTAGGTTTTGAATAGTAAGCAGTTCTCTTGAAAGCAGCTGACATTTGCTAGCAAGAATGTGTAAAGTAATTGAGAGTTAATCATTATCTCTAATATTTGACACATCTATCTATGGTTAGAAAAACCCAGCGTCTTTTGCTGCTAGTTATTTCCTGTAGTATAACTGGTGTAATTTTAGGAGGTACTGCCGGTTGGGCAGAAAGTAGTCTCTGCTTGGAAGACAGTAAGGTTACAAGTGACTGTTTAATCCAAGATCCAATCCAAAAAACTATCCAAGGGATGAGTACCGGATTGTTAGCTGGGGCTGGGGCAGCTTGCGGTGCAGCATGGCAGTTACGGCGTGAAGATTGAGCATGAACTACTTACCACTAACCCGGCGTACCGGATTAGATCAGGTTTGTATACTAATTGGGCAGTGCCTCCACTTAGACTTTCGTCTAGCATGAAGCCTTACCTCCCCTCTTACAGCAGAGACTTGAGGAGAGATGAACTGAGCATTGCCCATGAAGCGGTACACCCAGCGACAAAACTCCTCCAGCGATCGCTTAGGCAATTTAACAATGTAATCTACGTAAGTAGGCTTGCCATTTTTTCCCTTCGGGCCTAGTTCAATCTTTTGCTTAGGATGTCGCTTCTCGCCCTCTTGAATAAATTCCATAACTTCAGGAAAAAATCGAACTTGCACTTGCACAAGCTCTAGTTTTCCACGAATCTCCCGTTGCTGATCTAGTTAGCAAAACTTTCAAGCACCATAAGAGTAAAAGCTTAAAATTACTACTGAACTGCTACTAAAATCACCCAAGAGCGATCCCACAATAGATCGCTCTTGGTGAAACTATTCTCAATTACACAGATGACATGGTAACGAGTTTACGATACTTGGTAAGACAAACCTTCAACAAGATAGTGAACAGATGGATAAGCGAATTCTAGTAATTGGTTCAGCCCCGCACTCGCGTTTAGTTACCGCATATAATTGGCACGAACTACCCTTGTTTTTAAATGTTGCTGATTATGATACAGTTATTCTTAATTTTGTACCATTAATGGAACAAAAGTATGCAGCAAAAATAAATTTGGAATTATTGCCTAAAATCGAGCAGTTTGCACGGCTTATTTTCAGTAGTGAAAGTGAAGTTATTGCTATAGGAGCGCCGTATATTAAGATTGGCAATCCTAATTATAGATTATCTGATTGGTGGCTACCAATTATATTAAATACAGTGGAAGATTTAGGTGAAACAATTCGGAACGTCGATCCAGCTTTTGATTATTATTTTCAGCAAGTAGAACAATGGTTTTTTCATATAGATGATTATTTCAGACTCAAATATGAATTATCAAATTATCTACCATTAATAAGTTCATATGCCAATGATTTACAAGTCAAGATAACTCCTATAGCTCAAACACGCTATGACAAATCAATAGCTTTTAAAGTTAATTTAATTGCCCTATATATTGATCCCAGATATAATCTTAACCCCCAAAATCATGAGCAGATCATTAAGGAATCTGGAGACATTATCTGGTTACCTATTACTACAAAAATATCAGATTATGATGCTATTAATCTAATATTAATTAATCGCTATGGTTTAAAACTTGAACAAGCCTCTCCACTTTGGATAGAAAGTTACAAACTCCCTAACCAAATTCTTATTGAGACAAAAATATCGCATCATATAAATGAGATACAAAGATTACAGAGTGAATTGACTATAGCTGAACAAGAGTTACAACTTGCAACACGATTTCGTAAACTCCTTTATGAACAAGGGGTTGATGGGTTAGAGCCTATTGTACGTGATGCATTAAGAGAATTGGGCGCTACAGTATACGACCCTCTTGTAGGAGAAAATCGAGAAGATGGGTTACTTGAAGATCCTAAAGGTCGAAAAGCGATACTGGAAATTAAAGGTAGGACTAAATCTCTAGCACTTACTGATGTACGCCAGCTTCATCAATGGGTACAAGATGCTCTGTTTAAAGATAGTTCAGAAAAGAAAAAAGGCATACTTATTGCTAATATGTATTGTGGGGTATCACTTGAACAGCGTAAAGAACCGTTTCCCCCCAATTGTATTGATATGGCTAAAATAACTCAACATTGCTTGTTAACTACAAGGCAAATTTACTATGCAATTTGTTTAAAGCAACAAGAGAAATTTCTGGTAAAAGATTTCTGGGACTTGATATTTAATACAGATGGTGCTTGTTCATTACCTGAGATTGGACCAATTAACTAAGGTGATTTCTGATAAAAAAAATACCTATGTTGACGAGTTTCGACTTCGCTCAACTCTCGATTACTCAGTTTGTTGAGCGAAGTCGAAACCAACGGCTATGGTAATTTTATTACTAGAATTCACCTAATATAAGAATTGGGACTTCTCACTCTTAACCACCTGACCAAAAAAGTGGAAACGCTCTGACCGATAAAATTGGTGATTTCGGACTTAGTTCGGTGAAAATTAATCTATAACGAAAATGGAGCAGCATTAGGCTTTGGTAGTGGGGAACAACTCGTGACCCTTGCAACACCTCCTACGCTTACAGCTAATGATTTCCATGCTTTCTGACAAGCCAATTGTCTAACTGTGCTAACACTTCGCTGCAACGGACTGAATCGATATTTGGGTTGGAATGCAAAGAAGTTAGCGTCTGGGCGCATTTGCATTCTTGGTGGCTTATAGAGAATAATCAAAAATAAAGTAACTTTGGCGTCTTCGTGCGAGAGAATAAATATAAAATATGGCGATCGCAATCGATTTTGGTACTAGCAACACAGTCATTGCTCGTTGGAACCCCGTAACCCAGCAGCCAGAAACCCTGAATCTACCAGGTTTATCAATTAAACAAAGTCTCAATCCGCCACTGATTCCCAGCTTGGTTTATGTTGAAGACGCAACCCAAAATAAAGTATTAGTCGGGCAACAAGTACGCGATCGCGGCCTTGACCTCAAGGGCGAAACTAGATTTTTCCGCAGCTTCAAACGGGGTATTGGTGCAGATATCCAAGGTTTCTTACCCGAACTAGATGGGCAAATTGTCACCTTTGAACAAGTAGGGCAATGGTTCCTCACCAAGGTGATTGAACAACTAGCGCCCCTGGAAGGGGGGTTAGATTCCTTAGTCTTAACGGTACCTGTAGACAGTTTTGAAGCTTATCGTCATTGGTTGGGGAACGTGTGTCAAGCCCTTCCCGTCGAACAGGTGCGAATGCTGGATGAACCCACAGCCGCAGCCTTGGGTTATGGTTTGGCAGATCAAGAAATTCTCTTGGTGATTGACTTTGGTGGCGGTACTTTGGATTTATCCCTTGTCCGGTTGGATCAAGGCGTGCAAGCAACCACAAAGCCGCTGGGATTTATCCTCAAGTGGGGTAATAAGTCCCTGGCTGAAGATTCAAAACAAAAAGTCAAAACTGCCCGTGTCTTGGCGAAAGCTGGGCAAAATTTGGGCGGTACTGATATTGATAATTGGTTGGTAGATTACTTTGCCAAAACTAAAGAACTGACGATAAGTCCCTTGACAACACGATTGGCGGAACGGGTAAAAATTCAGCTATCAACCCAAAACCAAGCTAGTGAAGTTTATTTTGACGATGAGACATTTGAAAGCTATGAACTGGAACTAAACCGCGACACTTTTGAAAATATCCTCAAAGAACACGCATTTTTTGAGTTACTAGATGATTCAATGACAACACTATTGCAGCAAGCAAAACGCCAAGGGATAGAACTTCCAGATATTAATGCAGTTTTGTTAGTTGGTGGGACAGTGCAATTACCAGCAGTGCAGACATGGATAAAACAGTATTTTGAGCCAGAAAAAATCCGTTGCGAACGTCCCTTTGAAGCGATCGCTCAAGGTGCATTACAGCTAACTCAAGGGATACAAATTAAAGACTTTCTGTATCACAGTTATGGTATCCGCTACTGGGATCGCCGCAACCAGCGCCACAAATGGCATTCTCTGATTAAAGCTGGACAAGCATACCCAATGAATCAGCCAGTGGAATTAGTCTTAGGCGCTTCTGTGGAAAATCAGCCTAGTATTGAATTAATTATGGGAGAATTGGGAGCAGATACAGGCAATACCGAAGTTTATTTTGATGGCGATCGCCTAATTACTCGCCGTCTGGACAATAGTGAAACCAGCGTCAAATCCCTCAACGATCAAGAAGGCGCGAGAACAATTGCCCAACTGACACCAGCTGGATATCCTGGAAGCGATCGGATCAAAATTTTCTTTCAAGTTGATGAGCAAGGCTTTTTGCGAATCACCGTTGAAGACTTGTTAACGAATGATACACTGTTGGAAAATCAACTTGTGGCACAGTTGAGTTAGACTACTGGGCGTTTAACTGTTTAACTAAGTACACCAGAGTTAGGTTGGAGTCTTACTAACCCTCTTTTATCACTCTCGCTAGATAAAAATCCGAAAGCCTTATTTTTAATGATTTTTATGAATCTAGGTGTAGGTTGGGGAGCCACAGCACCCAAGCGGTTCCCCGACTTGTACCCCTACGGGGATCTTGCTAGCAAGAGCGTCTCCCCCTTGAGAGAAATCCAGGATAGGGAGCGATCGCGCCTATGACGAAATAAAAAATTGAGCGATATAGAGTGAAGTGCGATAAGCAAAGCGATTACATGATTAGCTATCGCACTTCACAAAAGTTCTCTGAAGGATGAAGTAAACCCCGTTAGAACCTACCTACTGTTGAGGGAACCTTCCTGTTGAGGGAACTAATGTAGTCATTCAGCGTTTTGATATTCTGATCGTAGGCAGATTTATCACCCAATGAAACACGTTGGCTTTGCACAAAAAACTTGAATGGTAGCTCTCGTTCGCCAAAGAAATTAACAAATCCGTCCGGCTGAAGGGTATCTCCGTTTAGACCAATTGCCCAGTTTAGAACGTTGTATTCCTCAAGTTCAGCGATCTTATACTCGCAGGCGTCACTCTCTTGGTTGATTACATCTTCGATGTACTTATTTAGGGTTTTGATATTATCATCGTAGGCAGAGGATTCACCCAATCCAACTTGATTTTGTAAATAAAACTTGAATGGCAGCTTTCGCTGGTTGAAGAAGGTGAGGAATTTGTCCGGCTCAATGGTATCTCCATTTAGACCAATTGCCCAGTTCCTCTGCTTGTAATTCTGGAGTTCAGCGATTACGCCTTTAGCAGCTTCGATCTCTTGTTTAGGGACTCCCCGAAATTCAATATTGCGGCTGGGTTCGGGAGCGAGCGACTTGAGGAAACTCATGCAGGGGGTAAAGAAAAACTCTCCGCCTTTCATAGTTACCCAATGCGTAAAGTCAGCTTCAGTCTGCTCTTGGGCGCCCCAGTTAGTTGGCCAATTGTATGTCTCCGTGACGGCTATATTGTCGTCTCCTTTCTTTTCTACACCAATGACTACATCTGTTCCCACATCTCGCTTGATAAAGTTCCTTTCTTTAGCCCATGCCTTCTGCATGAAGTTGAACTGGTTTGCTAAACTGGCTTGGAAGCTCATAAACAGCAGTCCAGCGTTGTTTTCTGGCTCTTCGCTGGGGAGGATGCCATAGTTGATTCCCCGACGGGCAATCCGATGCATCTTCTCCTCTTCTAGAGGGATTGATACAAAGACTGATGTATCCCCACGGGGGTTGACCTTGCGAGTGTGGGCGTGGAAGGGGCACTTGAAACCTTGCGGATCATCTTGATAGTTAAAGTTGTTATCTTGAGGCACTTTACCGCTTGATGCCTGATCAATCACTACTGGTGTTCCATCCTGGAAGCGTCCCATAGTGTATGCTCCCGCTAAATCTGGCTTTGGTTGTCCCGAACCTTTCAGCTTATCAGCTAGGTTTTTTACAACATCTTTGTTCCAGGCTTTAACGTTCTGCTCCAGTTTACGGAACACCAAGAAGCTACCGTAACTCTCGTGTTTTGTACCCAAGGGATCTTTGAACAAAACCAAGCTTAAGGGTGCGCGGGAATCCCATTTGGAAAAGTCGCTATGTTCTCTTTCCTTCTCAATATCTCGCTTCAGAAACAGCGGTTGACTGACTCCATCTCGGAATCCGAAGTGTTCGATCTCTTCTCCAGTATTTTGATCTCTGAGGACGTAACCTATTTGCTCGTGGACAACGGAGGCGATCGCATCCAGTTCTTTTTTTATTGCCGCTACTTTGTTTTTCAATAGAGCAGGTTGCTGACGCAGCTTACTCTGATCTTTCTGCTCCTCAAGCTTTGCTTCCTGGGTTCTGGGGCCTACTATCTTATCAGCTGCAAGCAAGACCAAAGCATGAATTTCATTATTTTTAAAACCATCCTCCCATTGATTGGAATCGTCGCCGAGTTCATTCTGCATATTGGGATCTTTCATCCCTTGCCGAAATGCATCTTCATTGGGCAGATTCTGGTAGGCATACCCTAAGCGCATGTAACCAGCTCTTGTCAAGAAGAAGTTGGCAAATATTTTGCCTGGTACGTCTTTATTCTGCCGATACAGCTTTCCCTGCTCGGCTTGCTCTAGTGCTGAGGTGACATACCTGTGAGTAAAACTGCCAATCCATTGCTTGGCGGCTTCAATGTCGCCCTCGAATTTCAAGAACAAATAAACAGCATGGTTTCGTCCGTGTGATTTGATGATGTTGCCCTGTATCTCATCTAACAGTGGTTCATGTTCAAACTTATCAAAAGGGGTAACAATTTCGACGATTTGGTTGATGTCAATTTCCTTGATTTCACAAGTCATAACTAACTCCTGACTTCAGATTTATCTAAACTTGTCTGGTTAAGAGTCGGACTGGGAGATATTTGATAACTAGTGAGTTTAAAAAACTACTACAAATATCTCCCCTGTGGAAGAATTAACGACAAGGCAATTAGCTATTTACTACTAATTGCACAATCTTCGCGTGGGAAGGCTTTCCAGCACTATTGAGATAGAACAGCATGTAGTAGCCGGGTGGGGTAAAGTGGTCGTTGGTGGGAGCGGTGAAGGGAATGCTAGCGTTGTATTTAAAACCACCTTGTTGTTGCTCGTTTGCACTCAAGTATTTAATCTGTTTTTTGTCGATTTGGATATCTACCAATCGTTGACCATTATCAAAGGAGTGGGTGACAGATCCCAATTTTACAAGAACTATAGAACCTGGTTGATCTGTAGAAGCATTGCTCACAGAGATAGTTTGAGACGCACCGTATTGGAGTTTTTCAGGAGCGATCGCAATTTCTGGGCGATCGCTCTCTCCGAAGAGATAGGGCGGGTAAAAGATCGCATGTTGCCATATCTCACCGCTATTGCCATCAGTGCCCTTGTTAACAAAGGCGAAATCGTTCTTGGTATCCAGACGAACAGTTCCGTCTATATCAAATCTGGCGGCACGAGAGTTGTTGCCACCCATGACTAACACCCGTGCATCCGGCAACAGCAAAGCCGTATTGTGATAAAGCCTGGGTTCGATATCCGGGTTCATCAGCTTGGTGCGGAAACCTTGGTGTCCGATTTTGGTGCGATCAGGAATCAACAGGGTGGGGTTGTAAGCCGGACGGGTTTCGGCGTAGTTACCTCCATTGACCACCAAAATTTCCTTGGTGGGTAGAATCACCGCCTGTTCCATAGCTCGTTTGCCATAGCGACCCAATCTTGAAGACTGTTTCACATACTTATAATTAAGTGGAAATTTCTTCACCTTGCCATCTACGATGTCCTCAGTATTTAGCAGGATGTCTTCATCGATTTTGGCTAAGAAGTCCTTATCGATCTCCCACGAACCTTTAGTGCTAGTGTCTTGTGGTGCTTTCCAACGCTCTAGGCTAGCAGTGATGCTTGCTCCCTTGATAACGTCTTTTCCAGGGCCAATACCAATGTTATTGGTGCCCATGATCCCACCCAATAACAGGACATCCCCGTTAGGAGAACTGGGGTCGAGGACAGCAGTGCCATAGACCTTGTTGATTGCCAGTCTGTCGGGACCTGGCTCGAAGCTAATGGAATACTTTCCGCCCTGATCTTTATTGAACGTCACGAAATAGCTATGGGTACTTGCGTGTGCAATCTTGGGTTCATTTTTACCACCGCCATCTCCAGTGATTAAAAATCGGTTTTTCTGTTTGGTGGGTAGTATGCGGGCGTAGAGGTCTATGATGTCAGAGCCGAAGCTCTCGTCATTCATCTGAGTTAGAAACGGATTGTTGGGAAGATTCTTGACATCGATAGACTGCCAAGTCTTCAGGTTGGGATCGTAGATTTCCACTAGAGTGCTAACAATCTGCAAGGGATCAGCTGTGAATCCTGAGAAGGAAGCGATCGCCCCGTCCGCTAGAGGAATCAGGGTAGGATACCAGTGACCATCCTGGGTTAAACCCAGGTTTTCCCACCTCTTTGTATTTTGGTCTTCTTTTTGCCAGTCCTTTTCTTGCCAGTGATAAATATTGGCTTGTTTTGACCCGGCGAAGCGTACACCTGGGTAGTATAGTCGGCTACCCCCGATAAATAGCACATCCCCGTTGGGCAGCTGTAAATGACCGGAACAGAAAGGGTCATTGCTTTCGCCGTTTATCTCTGCCAGGGGTGAGTCAATGCGCTGGAAAGGAGATTTGTTGAAGTCTAGGTTTGGGTTCTCGATTAACGGATCGGAAAGGGAGGGATCGAAGATAGAGGTGTTATTGACGACATCGTAATTTTTAGTATTAACACCGTCTTCTATCTTGCCTTGCGCTGTAACACGGTTGCGGTTGCTGCTGCCGTTGACAATCAGGACTTTGTTGTTGGGTAATAGCGCTGCGTGAACAGCTTGCATCCGCTCGCTTTCGTTTTTGGGCATCGGCAGCATATACCAAGCGCCCATTTCTTCTGGACAACCTTCGTATGTGAGCAGTTTATTGCCCAGTTTGCCTCGCAAGTTCTTTTCTAGCGTACTAGGCTGTGCACAGATGATCGAGGCATCGGGTGGCGGTTCATCGGCGATCGCGTAACGACCCCCGTAAAAGGTAACTGCCACTGCCAAAACAAAGATCACCAAGATTTTCAGGAGTTTCTTACGCGTCGTGATTGTCAATTCTTTTTGAGTCATAAATCCTCCACTAAGGAAAGCTCTCTTGATTTTTGCGAAAGTGTTGTTAGAAGAGAGTTCTTTTCACAGTATTCTTCTGTAGATTTTACAGAGGAAACTTCTACAATTGTTCCTTGCTTAATGATAAATTCAGTAGCCCCTACATATGTTCTAGGATTCCCCCAATCATATGTGTAACCTAACCCTGTAAATGGATACAGTTTATTAATTTTTTGTTTATTGAAATAATGAGTTAAATGGAATTGTTTGGACAAAAAACTTTCCTGCTCAAGCCTATTAGGATCAAAATTTGTACAACTAGAAATACTAATATCTGAGTTTGTACATGGCCTTTCTATATCTTTGGCTTTGACCAATATTTCTACAAAATGAGTTTTCTTATCTTCTGGCGTTAAAAGTAAGCCTAAATATTGCTCCAATCTTAGCGAAAGCATCATTTTGCCAGGAATTTTCATATTTATACCTTTACACCTATTACAAAAATCTTTTACTTGAGCAGGTACTGTTAACCAAGTATCACGCTGTATTTTATAAGTTTTCTCTGTCTTCCAAGGCTTATTGTATGGCTTTGTTCCATCTATCCAAGACACCATTAAAACTTTTTGCTCATTACTATTTTCATTCTCTCTCAAGTTATTAAGCTTATTATTTTTTTCCAATACCCAAAGATTTTTTATTACCTTATTCTCATTATTTGGAAATTGTGTATCCTTAATAGCTTCATCTAGGTTTGCTTTAAGGAAATCATAACTTTTTCGTTTATTTTTATAAAGATAATTATTAACATTGTCTTTGTCTGTTTGCGCCAACAACTTTTCATCTTTTGAGGTTGACAGGCTTTGCCGAGAAGTTTCTGTTGCTAATAAACTGGAATATCCAAATACCAAACAAGTACCTGTCAAGCCTAAAAGCAATTGTTTATTGAATGTTTTCATCACAAAAGTCCTGATAAATATTGTTGTACTCACCACCCTAGCAATCATTCATGTAATATAACGATTGAGTAGCAACTAATATCCGTATTTAACAGTCTTGGTAATTATACTATTGCAAGTGAGTACTCAAACTAGGCAAACGATGCAATGATCAATCTGTCGTTTGTATGTCAAGCTTCTAGGCAGCTTAGTTGTTCAAAATCAAATAGGAGTACTATAATTCAACAGGGTTGTCGCCGCTATTAGCTGTCAAATAAGCATCGTATATCTAGCTACTTGCCTTGTAAATCAGTATTATTACTGAAAAATAAGTAATTACACATTTACTTTATAACTTAAGGTGCGCTTTTTTGTTGAGAAGTCAGAAAAATAGGGATAAACTAAATACATAGATAAATAAATATACTAATAGTATAAATACTTAAGTTCAGCTTTGCATAAGTTTGTAGCTAATTGACAAGGGAAACTTTTTGAGGATAGGGTAAGCATACATAAACATCCCTTAACCATTTAGTACTATGGGCCGGCAAAAAACTTACTCTGTGCAACTGACAGAAGACGAAAGAAAGCTGTTGCAGCAACAAGCGCTTGCCTGTAAAAACAGGTCTTTAGCATTGCCAGACAAGCAAAAATTATAATAAATGTTAGTGTCACAGAGAAAAATCATCGATCACATCAGCGAAAGGGTTGGGACGGTCTTGGCGGGAGGGTACTTCGAGGATATAATCTTCTTCAGCAGCGATCTGATGTAGTTCTTTGAAAACATCAGCTAGAGAAATCTTTTCGCGCTGCTTGCGCCACATCAAGGATTCCTCAAACATCTCAGCTTCAACTCATGGCTCCTGAACCCCTCGAAGATGTGTTTTTAGTCTAGCAGTGGTGTAGAGACGCGAAATTTCGCGTCTCCGTGAACGCACCTGTCCATACATCCAGGTAAGAATTGCCGCAATGGTCAATTCATCGTCATTTATGCACCATCACTAACGTCCCGTAAGTAGTCCAGTTGTAAAGATTGCGAGCTTGCTTAACGGGTAAATTTACGCAACCGTGGCTGACTGGAGTCCCAAAACGGTTATGCCAGTAAGCACCATGAATGGCATAGCCTCTGTAGAAATACATTGTGTAAGGAACGTCAGGAATATTGTAGCCATTGCCTCGCATTCGGTGAGTGCGATACTTAGAATTAATCCGAAATCTACCTATGGGTGTGGGAGTCGATCGCTTACCTCCAGAAATGCGGTATGAATAAACAAGTTTATTACCTTTCCATGCACGTAAGCGTTGCTCTGACAGGTCAATTTCAATCCAACGAGGTTGGGATGTCTGCCTGATATTATTAAATACAGTGATGCCGTTTTCATCAACTGACGTGGCTGTTGCTGTAGTCGAATTGGGTGTACCTGTTAACGGTGATGACCAAGAGAATAAAGTCACCATCATCAGCGCCACGCCTGTACAAAAAGTTCCTGAAGAACGAATCCCACCACTGCGAATCCAGGTTTGCATTATGCTTCATCTTCTAAACTACGCAAAAATCATGAAGTGAAGTAGTTTTCTGGAAAACTACAAATTTCCAGAGCGACTTCTAGCTTCCTGTAGAGGATTTACGCAATTCATCCGCTAATGCTTCTCAAGACAAGTCCTAAGCTAATCTGTGTCCAATTTGCACATTTGTCATTTGTGCTTTGTTATTCACTAAGGAACACGGATTAAATAAAGAGCAAAGAGCAACTTTCGTAGTGTTACGGCTTCGGTAACGCACCGAAAATATTGGGATGGTGCGTTAACCAAGGGCATAACGCACCCTACGAAACAGAAGTTTTGCATTTTGTTTAATCCACATTCCTAATGACTAATTACAAAGGACAACCTTTACAAAAAATATGTCATTTAATATGCCTAAATGCAAATTTTCCCCGAATTCATATTTGCATTTGGAATTTCACCCAGGAATTATCAGGATTTACGCTTATTTCTTTGGGCAAATCGTTGAATGCCCTCTTCTATATTTTATTTCAATTTTAGTAATTCCGACTCCGAAGATTCCCAGCATAAAATATTGCTGGGAATCATTCAATTGTCTTGATTTGTTGTTATTTATGATTTGTACTAAATTGCCTTTTGGCTGCTTCACCTACTATTTCTGGATGACTATTGGTGTCCCTACCGATGCCCACTCGAATAGCCATTTTGCATGTTTAGGTGCAAGATTCACACAGCCGTGGCTCACTGGAGTACCAAAACTTTTATGCCAATAAGCTCCGTGAATAGCGTAACTACCTTGGTAAAACATCGCATAAGGAACGTTGGGAACATTGTAGTTTTCTCCCTGCATCTGTGTAGTTTTGAACTTGGATTGAACCTTAAAAGTACCAACAAGAGTAGGAGTAGCTTTTTTGCCAGAGGAGATAGCACTTCCATAAACAACTCTGTCACCTTGCCAAGCTATTAATCGTTGCTTTGAAAGATTAATTTGAATCCAGCGCTGATCCGATTGTTGTAATGTCTGGATTGTTTGTGCAATCACTTGATTTTTGGAATTCGCCCAAACTTCACTCGTTCCAGTAGTAGTAAAAACACTTAAGGACAGTGCTGTACCAGTGAGGAGTATTTTTAAGCTACGTACCCAGTCAGAATAAATCAGTTTTTTCATTTTAGATACACTCACACTCTAATTATAAAGTTTTGAGAAACTTATCAGTTTTCACCTTTATTTCCCTATCTATTACTTTAATAGACGTGAACTTTTGATGGTTTGATTCTAAGTTAACCTAACTGTCGCATCAGCTTTCTTGCCCCAGATGCGATCGCCTCCCAATTTCCTTCTGTGACAAGCTTTTTGGGAAATAATTCACTGCTCAAACCTACAGCGATCGCTCCGGCTTGTAAAAATTCTTTGGCATTTTCCAGAGTGACGCCGCCAGTAGGAATTAAGGGAATCTGACCGAGTGGCCCTTGCAAACTTTTGATATAATCAGCCCCTCCCACTGCTTGCACGGGAAACACTTTTACACAACTAGCGCCCTGACTCCAGGCGGTAACAATTTCTGTTGGAGTCAGCGCTCCTGGGATAATGGGTACATTTTTTTCTTGTGCTGCTTGAACCATTGCGGAGTCAAAGTGGGGTGTAAAGAGGAATTGCGCCCCAGATGCGATCGCTTCTTGTAGCTGTTGCACATTGAATAGCGTACCAGTGCCAATAGTACAATCTGGTAATTCTAAGCATAGTTGACTGATTAATTCCCCAGCGCGATCGCTATTCCAGGTAATCTCGATCAACTTTATTCCCCCAGATGCTACAGCCATTGCCATCTGCTGTGCCACTTCGATTTTAGGGGCGCGGATGACTGCAATCGCTCGATGTTTTTGTAATTGTGATAACCAAATTTGATTAAGCATTTTCACTGGCAATTAGGGATTGAGGGCTAGGAACTGGAGACGGGGCACTAGAGAATAGTTTTCCTAATACCTAATTTTCAATAACTACGCCCGTCGTAGATATCGCCTGATTTTAAATAACATTGCGGACAATGAGCCAGGAAAATTTAGTAAATTCATTTAAATATTTTTAACTGTAAATTAAATCAAGAAACCAGCGCCAGCCTGTTATTAGGCTGGCGCTATATTTTTTAATTATTGATAAATAAAATAATAATTGGTGGTAATCTAATCCCGGGCGATCGCTGTTAATAAATTTCAATTAAAAAAATATCCATTAATCGTAGGGTGTGTTTAGCACGGAGAGTATGGCACCGCGACAGATCAAGATGATGGATGGTGCGTTACGAGGTTCCGTCTAATGTAATGTAATAGCAGTTATCAGCGGTGGAAGCCGCCGCTGATAACTGCCTCCCCTACTTACCTAAACTAGGGCTGGTGTATTTGCACGCTTAACTTGAGGTGTTGCAACCATCTGCATTCCAGCAGGTGCAGCTAGAGTTAAACCACGACGCACAGGACGCACAGGACGTTTGTTCACCAGCGAAAGTTGAAAATCTGACAAAATAGTTGCCAAGACGATTTTCATTTCATACTGGGCAAATGCCATGCCAATACAGCGACGATTACCGCCGCCAAAGGGTAAATATTCGTATGGTGAATATTGCCTTTGTAAAAAGCGTTCTGGTTTGAACTGCTTGGATTGTGGATAGACTTCTTCCCGATGATGCGCTAAATAAATACTGGGGATTATTGCCGTTCCCTCTCGCAATTCGTAGCCCATAATTTCAATTGGGGTCTTCACAATCCGCACGAAAGCATTCATGGCAATTGGATAAATTCGCAATGTTTCTTGGCAAACTGCTGTCAAATAGGGCAATTTAGCTAGATTACTCAAATCGGGGTTAACTCCAATGGTGTTAAGTTCCTGTAGCAACTTCTGACGCACCTCTGGTAAATGGTCAATCCAGTAAAAAGCCCATGTCAATGCAGAAGCGGTAGTTTCATGTCCTGCAACTAGCAGCGTCATTAACTCGTCGTGTAATTCTTCATCTGACATCCCTTGACCATCGTCGTAACGAGCAGCCATCATCAAACTCAGGATATCTTGGCGATTTTGCTCAGATTCAGCCCGACGTTCTCGAAGCAAAGCATAAATCAGTTGATCAATTTTTTGCCGTTGTTGCAAAATCCAACCCCACGGACTCCAGGGACCGAAATCTTTTTGCATAAACCTGAAAAAGAAGGCGCTGGACATTATGGGCGAAGTGATGAAGTCTAGCAAGTCACTTAGCGATCGCCTCAGTTCCTCAAAAAGCTGTCCTTCACTCAAACCAAATACAACCCGTAGGATAACACGCAAGGTGATTTCTTGCATCGACTCACGGATATTAAAAGGCTTGCCAATTTGCCATTCATTACTCACCTGTCGGGTTATTTTACGGATTTCTTGACCATAAGCCCGCATTCTTTCGCCATGAAAAGGAGGAGCTAATAGTTGCCGTTGCCGCTGGTGGCGATCGCCATCTGATAACATAAAGGAGCGATCGCCAAGTAAAAATTTTAGTCCTATGTTCCCCCTCCCAACCTCAAAATGGCTGGAATCGGCAGTAAAAATCTGCTCAAGTGCTTGGGGTTGACTAAAGTACACAAGATGGTTATCCCCGCGACTACTCCTGATAGTAAAGGTGTCACCATAGATTTTGGCAAAATCATCCATATATTTCACTGGCTGACTAATAAACTTGATCATCCTCAGCCAGCGCGGCATTTGAGGCCCATCAGGCAAATTGTAAGTTGCTGTCATAAAATTTTGTGGAGTTGATGGCTTCTGAATTTTATTGTTACGAGTTTTCATGTTCTTGAGGGTCACATAAAGCGGTATATTCTTGTAAGGCAGTCCTAATGAAAAAGTTTCATCACCAGGAACTGAGAACTAGGGACTAGGGACTAAAGACTAAGAACTAGGAACTAGGGACTAGAGACCAGGGGGACAAAAAGGAGAATAATAACTCCTAACTCCTGTACAGACGCGATTAATCGCGTCTCAGCACTCAGCACTCAAGAGGCAGAATCGGAAGCAAGCAGTGCCAAAAATCATCGCTATTCTCAACGGTAAAGGAGGAGTCGGTAAAACGACTACCGCAGTCAATCTGGCTGCAAACTTTGCGAAGAAAAAAAAGGTGCTGCTAATTGATGCAGATATTCAAGGTTCTGCCAGTTGGTGGTTTGGGCGCAGTCAGCAGGGAATGGGATTCGATCTATCTCAAGAAACCGATCCCACACTTTTAGGTGATTTAGGAAGGATAACAGGGTACGATTTAGTAGTGGTGGATACGCCTCCCGCGCTACGCTCTGAAGCATTAGTGACGGTAGTTGCGATCGCAGATTATCTAGTTTTGCCTACACCCCCAGCCGCAATGGATTTAGCCATCCTCGTGGAAACAGTCAAGGAAGCCGTCATCCCCTTGGGAACCCCCCATCGGGTATTGCTCACCAAAGTTGATACGCGCAGTATCGGGGAAGCACTAGAAGCGAAAAACACTCTGACTCGGCTAGGTATTCCTGCTTTTAATACCTTCATCCGTGCCTATAAAGCTCATGAACGAGCGGCACTTGAAGGTGTAGCAATTACTCAATGGCGAGGAGGAAACGCACGGGAGGCGGAGTTAGACTATCGCCGCGCAGCTGATGAACTACAGCGTGATTGGAGAAAATAATGGTTAAGAAACAAAGTCTCTCTGACTTATTACAAGAAGAGGCGCAAAAATTTACACCCCTAGAAGGTGAATCTGCGATCGAAGTTACAGCAGAAAAAATTGCCGAAGAACAGGCTTCGTCTGATGAGGAATCCTCAGCACAGACTGCTGAGTCAACTTCTATTAAGCGCACAAGTCCCACTAAGGCTGATTTAGAAGCAACTGTCAAAGAGTTGACAAGTAATTTGGAAAAAAGCCACGAAAATGAAGCATCTCTTGGGCAGGAAATTGCTGATTTGCAATCAAAATTATCTAAACAAAAAACATTAGCATCCGAACACAAATTATTAGTACAACAGGTAACAAAAGAACTTGACGAAACCAAAAAAACAGCACTGCAACTTGCAGAAGCAAATTCCCATCTGATAGAAGAAATTAATGCTTTAAAACAAACAGCAGAGGATAATTCTAAACTTGTTGTCAAAGAAACTAGTGCGATAAAACCAGTAAAAGAACAGTACAATCCATATAACTACAAAAAATCACATCGGCCATCGGAAAGACTAGCTCCAAATCAACCAGGTGAGTATGCTGATAGTGTTGTAAAAGAAACTAGTGCTATACAACCAGTAAAAGACCACTACAATCCACTTAATTACAAAAAATCACATCGTTCATCGGAAACACTAGCTCAAAATCAACCTCAAAATCAACCAAATGAGTATCCTGATAGTTCTAATGAGATGTGGTTACTTGACTAGAGTCAGTTAATCTTTGCTCCCCCAACCCTTGTAGGCTTGGGGGCTTAGGTTTTTGATTGCTGAATCGATGCTCTAGGTAACAAACTGCTTTAAACTTTGCGATCGCTCTAGCTACAGAGTTCCCTAAAATTATGTGAAAGTAACACTATTAAAGAGAAAAATAGTAGCTCTGACACAAGCCATTAGCAATAGATGAAAAACTTTACAGTTGGGCGTTACAGAAAAATTATTGATAGTTGTGTTGTCTTGACACGTTCTCCCCAAATACACCCAACAAGTTGCAATAGATGCATCAGATTTTTTGGGTTTGAACTACAATTCAACTCGAAAGTCTAAAATATGCTGCGCGGTAATTTGTGGTTGTTCCAAGTGTGGGAGATGACCACAATTTTGAATCCAGACGAGAGTACTGTTTGGAATCGCCCCACAAAATTAGCGTTGGTTGTAAAATTTGTGATAAAGTTTGAAATCTAAAAGCACTATAACCACCACTTTTAGTGAAAGCAATCAAAGCTTGATGCCAACTGGGCATTTGTAGATGTAATGCACCACAACAGAGCGCATCAATAGAGGCAAGACTTTGATTTTTATATCCAATGCGCGAAACGCGTAGACGCGGAGCGGCTTGTCGTCAGACATCGCGCACTTTAAGATTACTCAAAAATTGAGTTGCTAAATAATCGAACGGGGGAAACATTAATTTACTTAATGGTGAACCACCTGTCAAACCAGCACTGTCAATTAACACCAGCTTTTTTACCACTTCCGGGTAAGTCAACGTAAAATCAATCGCCGTCGCACCGCCCATCGAAGCGCCTACTAAAATTACAGGTTGGTTAATCAGGCTTTTCCAGAAATAATAAAGATGGGTTTTAATCGCAGTTGGGCTATAAGCAATTTCTGAGAGTCTATCTGTAAACCCAAAACCCAACAAATCCACTGCCCAAGTTTCATTATCTCCAGAGAGTAGTGGCAAAAGCCGACGAAATTCTAATACGGAACTGTCAAAGCCGTGAATTAATAAAATAGGAGTTTCACCACTCCCTTGCTTGACATAGGTTGTGGTAACTGGTTGATTAGTTAAAGGAGTAGCGAGAGTAGTTGTTTGAATACTCCGAGCTAGTGCGATCGAGGCAGATTCTGTCAGTTGCCCAACAGATGTAGGAAGAAAATTCGGAAACATAAATTTCAGTTTATCGTACTAGCTTACTTCCACGCATCGCTGATTTTATTAAACAACAAAATTACACAAACTAAAACGCTGAGATATTACTTATAATATATAAAACATAGACCAGCGGCTATCAAAACATTCTAACTCCCAACTCCTAACCGGAGGCGGAGCGTCTCCGGCTTTGCTCCTAACTCCTCACTCCCCACTCCCCACTCCCACAGAATTCCTGGTATCAAAGAAAGTTTTCTAAAATGTCAAAATTGGGACTAAAGCCACTTACAATTAAAATCGCCTATCCCTTAATCCAGGAGCTAATGCCATGCCAATGGCGGTTGGCGTAATTGAAACTTTAGGTTTTCCTAGTGTCTTAGCAGCAGCAGATGCAATGGTCAAAGCTGCCGAAGTCACAATTGTGTACTATGGTCAAGCTGAAAGCGCTCGTTTGTTAGTCGCCGTCCGGGGACACGTTGCTGAGGTAAAAAGAGCTGTTGAAGCCGGAATCGCAGCTGGGGAGCAAGTCAAGGTTGGTGCAGTAATTACCTACTACATCGTTCCTAATCCTCCGAAAAATGTTGAAACCATATTACCAATCCATTTCACTGAAGAATCAGAACCTTTCCGCATGTTCTAAGCAATTTTGCTATCAAATTCTGTAGCGAAGCTTCGGACAATTAACTTGTAGCCCCCATATCGTTTATTTATACAGGAGATTAATAATGTCATTACAGGCAGTTGGAGCACTTGAAACGAAAGGTTTTCCTGCGGTGCTAGCAGCAGCAGATGCTATGCTAAAAGCTGGTCGAGTCACCCTGGTTGGTTATATTAGAGTAGGTAGTGCTCGCTTTACAGTTAATATTCGTGGCGATGTTTCTGAAGTAAAGACAGCTATGGCTGCTGGTATTGAAGCCGCAGAAAATGTTTATGGCGGTACCCTGGAATCCTGGGTAATTATTGCTCGTCCCCATGAAAACGTTGAAGCTGTTCTGCCAATTGCTTACACAGAACAAGTCCAACAGTATCGAGAATCTGTAGAAAGTCCCATTGTTAGATCATCGAACGGACGATAAAGTCAACCCCTTTTCCTGCAAAGGCGCTACGCGAACAGAGAATTCAAAATCACCCAAGTTCAACTCGCTGGAAGCCAGTGCTCCGACTTCTCTCAAAATTCCAAACGAAGAATCCCCATCAATGAATTTAAAGAGAAGTCTCTTGCGAGGCTTATGACTATCAAAACTTTAGAGGATTGCATTCTTACTGTTTTTAGATTTTGCATAAGTTAAATTTTGAACCAGAAGGGAAAGCAACAATCAGAGTCAATAGTCAAAATCAAGATTGACTGTTGACTATTCCTTTTTGGGAATGTAAAGGTTTTAAGAATAACTTGCTAATTTTAGAGGCACAGTTGTGGCTGAAGCTAGTTTAGAGAGGATAAATAAGCGAGATTTTTAATCCCTACTACTAGAATAGCGTAGGCGTAGCCCGTCGTAGACATCGCTATGTGGCATACTGGGGCTAATTCCAAGCTATAGCGATCGGATTTATCCAAAATTTATTATCAAAAAAGAATTCAGAAGCAGATATGAGACTCTGCTTATAAATTCTTATTTAAAATAATATAGTATAAAAGAGAACTAAATATATAACTACGTAAGAAATTATAGAGGGTTGAAACTTATACGAGTGAAATAACGTCTGACATTGAGTTAAATTAGATTCGTTCCTCAGCTCGGTTACAAAATATCAGATTTTTGCAACCCTTCTCGTGCAAAGGTGTATCCTCACCACTCTAGGAGGCAGATTTCTGTTCTCAGTTAAAAAACATAACTTTACAAAAAATTTAAATTTACAGAATTGGCAGAAATGCTTGATTTTCATGGGTTTGGGGCATTTTGAAATTGAAAGCAAAACACCAATACAAAAATTTTTGCATAATTTTAGTGAATTAAGACGTAATAAAAGTGGAATCACTGAGATGTTTTCATGAAACTCATGAAATCCGGGCAGCTGCCAGTTAAACAATTAGGTGGGACAAATGGGGGTTGTGATGCAAACTTCAAAATTGAGTTTCGAGGAGCGCAATCTCGCTATGACAAAGGATGTGGAAAAACTAGCTCTAGATTGGCGAAAGCGCTTGGCTGCGGAATGTCCAGAACAAAGTGAAGCTGCTAGGCAAAGTATTATTTTCTGGCTATTTGGATCTGACTCAAAACGGTTTGATCTGTTTAACCCTAAGGAACTAGATATCGCCAAGCAAGCGATGGAATATCGCTGGAGGATTTTACGTCAACGCTACTTGGGGCTGGGGCGAGAGCGTGCTTATCGCAACTTGATAACGCGACTGGGAAGTTTAGTGACATTACGGAATAAAATTCAGACTTGGGTTGCCCTTAGCCGCGATCGCCAGCGTAGCGTGATCGATGTGTTGCAAGAAGTACTCCAAGAATTACTGCAAAGCGATAGCCACATGCAACAGCAAATGGCTGATATTGCCAAATATACAACCGATCGACGATTGGGGGATGCTCTGCTATTTGCCAGTGTAGAAGAATATTGTCTGCGGCCAGTACGCAATCAACCCCTATTAGCTTATCGGTTTGTAAATTACTTGCGTCGCACTCAGCGCGGTGGCTTAACTCAAGTGCCAAGCCGTGACTTAATTAGACTGGTGTCGGAAGAAGTTCTCACAGAAGACAGTGAGAATCGAGTTAACTTAGTGGATAGTCAGGCGATCGCAGAATATCAACAAGCACAACAACTAGAGGAACAACAAGTGCTGCGTCAGTCAGTACAAAAAGAATTTGAAAATTATTTACAAGAAAATCTCGGAACAGACGCAGTGGAGTGGCTACGACTGTATCTGCAAGGTAAGTCCCAGGAAGAGATCGCCCACAGATTAAATAAGCAGACTAAAGAAGTATACCGTCTGCGAGAAAAAATTAGTTACCACGCCGTGCGGGTTTTTGCTCTTAAAGGTAAACCAGAACTCGTAGACAGCTGGCTCTCAATTTCCTTACAAGAACATAACTTGGGATTAACACAAAATCAATGGCAGCAACTTTATGAAAAATTGACTCCTCTGGAGCGGCAGATCCTAGATTTGCAAAGAGCGGGTAACTCAATAGAAGCAATAGCCCAAAATTTAAAACTCAAAACCCATCAAGTGCTAGGCGAATGGACAAAAGTCTATCTTGCTGCCCAAGCTTTAAGAACTCAGGAGTAGGCTGTGAGGCATCTAGTTGATCAATTCAAACCGTGGGACATAAGGAGCAGGAGAGCAGAGGGGAATTCATCACAAGTTCCTCCCCTCTGCTCCTGGAGACTCTTCATCCCCTCATCTCTCACTTACTACAGCAGATCGTAACTCAATATTATCCCCAATCCACATCTGAAATTCATCTTCTACTTAGGTATATATAATTTAAATTTTAACAATCGAACAAAGTCCAATTTATTAACTACTTACTAAATTAAAGGTAAAATATTGTATAAATGAACACTAAATAATTAAATCTATGTTGTCTTCAGAGGGTGAATTAAATGATTCGCCATGCCTAAGGAATTTCTCAGCAACTAAGCTTCAAGTTACATGAACTACAAAAACGGCTTTTACTGAATCCTAGCCTTGACTTTCAGCAATTAGAGGCTTTGTTTGCCCTGAATGAATTAGTAAAAAATTTAGATAAACAGATCAAAATACTGGCACTATATAGCAATCCATCAACAAACGCCAAATATATAAATCTGTCAGTAAAACTGCTGATTTCGATCACATACATAATTGTTATGTTGTAATGGAACCCTAGACCGATCAACCTTAGAGGTTCATCTCAAATAAATACAGATTTTGCGATCATATTCTGAGTAAGATTACGGTTTAAACAAACTTATAGTAGCAAAGTTAGTTTCCCACTCTTGAATCCATTTTTTGCAAATATTTCATGCTAACTGAGGTTTTTAGTGAACTTTTCCCCTTAATGAGTACAGCCAATCCACAGACTTTGGAATGGCTGCTCAACGTTGCAATTGAACATGAATACCCATCTGGGCGAGCTGTTGTGATGGAAGATGCCTGGGGTAACGCCGTTTACTTCGTGGTTTCTGGTTGGGTCAAAGTCCGGCGTACCGTCGGGGAAGATTCAGTAGCTCTGGCAATTTTTGGCCGTGGCGATTTTTTTGGAGAAATGGCAATTTTGGATGAATCTCCACGCTCAACCGATGTCATTGCCCTTTCACCCGTGAAGTTGCTTAGTATCTCCAGAGAGCGTTTTATTCAAATATTGTTTAAAGACCCGCAGTTACATCACCGCATGTTGCAACTGATGGTGCGGCGATTGCGGCAAATTAACCTGCGCTTACAAATGCGGTCTTCACCACCAGCAGTCAAACTCGCCCATACCCTAGTGACTTTAGGCGAAAATTATGGTCAGGAATCAGATTTAGGAAGAGAAATTTTTAACATTCCCTTTAAAGATTTAGCAGAGGTGACAGAAATCGGTGTTGAAGAAACCACCAAAATCATGGAAAAGCTGCATGAAAAAGGGTGGATTAACATTGACAGCGCCAACAACACCACTTATCTTGTGAACTTCAAACAGTTGATGAACTTGGCTGGCAAAGTGTGATTGCTAGCGGTTCTTAATTGAATGCACTACATTTTTTTTGTGGAATGGAGAAAAGTCTGTAGCAAGATCCTGTAGGGTGGCCAGCATTAAGCAAGGGTCAATTAATTTTGGATAATGGAATTAACAATTTTGGATTGACACTTCGGCAACTCTCAGAGACGCTCTTGGGTTCGCTCAATGCTGACCCCGCTAAGATTGGGTATGGGGCAAGCCGAATTTTAAATTGAGAATTTTGGATTTGTTCCGCCCACAAAAGCGTTGCGGGACGTTCGCGTTAGCGTCTCCAAGAGTTGTCCGGGGCGGGGCATGAACCAAAAAATCTTTTATCTAAAATCTTTTATCTAAAATTCGTAGTCAAGTACAACCCTCACCCCTGCACGATTATCATTTTCAATGAGACTTCAATAAGACGATTTTAGGTATTTTAACTGATTGACAAAATGCGCTTTATTTTAATCTCTCACAGATTACCTTGAAAGGGCTAGTTCTGTTTAAAACACTCCCAAGCGCAAGCAACATCTGGACTGAAATGGAGCTTGCGCTAATCAAAATCTAGTCAAGTACTTCTGCTACAGAACCTGCAACAGTTGTTTAATTTTGGTGTCTTGGCGTTCTTTGAATTTTTCTGGAAAAATTAACTCGATCGCAATCTTGCCACTTGCCTCTTCTTCTACTGCATAAATTTCGGCAACGAATCGGTTAGATGAGACATTATCCCCATCCTCATTCAACAGTAAACCAACTAATGGTTTAACAGTTTGCATTGTGTGCAAATCCTGTTGTCCTAGCATTTTGTGAGAAGACACGGCTTTTTTATCTTCTATTTCCAAGCGCAAACCTGTTGTTCCTAGTTCTGTAGCTACTCCAAAAAAGAAGTTACCATCCCAGTAGAGTTGGCTATTGCTATTTACCTGCTTGCGTACCTTTTTACGGCTAGTTTGTTTGATGTCACCCAAGGCCCGAGTCAGACTCGTAGCGAGGAATCCAAGGGAAGCTATGGGTCGGTCTACATACTGTCCCTTTTGAGAATACCACTCCTGCACATCAGAATACAAAACTAGAGTTAAAGCATCGCGTTGGGCCGTGTTGAGCTTCACAAAATCAACTGCTAAAAGCGTTTCTGTATCATTAATAGGGGAGACTCGGACAATCTGCGCCGTTAGAGAAGCGCTAGCAGTATAATCTCCCATCACCTCAACTTCCACTTCTTCCAGTAAATTAGGCCAGGTTTCTAAGGAAATTAATGCCCCAGTTTCCGAGATATTCACCGTTTTGCCCATGATTGTTTGACTGTTACTGGTAATTAAGATGGAGAGACGACGCTGTAAACGGTGGGCAGAACGTACTTGCGGTTGTTCAAAGCCAACCAACAAAGCAGCTATCAGTAAAACCAGGTTAAAAATAGACCACATGGTGTTAACTAAGACTGCTTGCCAATCTTCAGGACGTAGCAGCAGCCAATAGGGAACAGCCAGCAAGGAAGAGACAACAAGTCCTGTTACCACTAAAAGACCACGCATTGATTCCCAATCAAAGGTGCGTTTGGTTATAGACGTTCCTTTGTCGGTAACGTTAAATGAACCTAGCTTGGGATTAAACAGTGCTAACATGGTCACCCACCCAGCCTGGAAAGCCATTGCAAACTCAAAAATTTCGTTCCAGAACGAGAACCTGACGTTTTTGTAAATGATGTAGTTAGTAAAAAGCGAGAGGAGAATATGGGGTAGGGCGTAGGCTAGAGTTTCTAAACCCAAACCTTGGACAGAGTTAATGCCAAATAATAAAAATAGCGGGGGAGCGATCGCATATATTAGACGCGGATAGCCATACAAAAAGTGTGAAGTCGCACTGAAATAACAAATCCTCTGGGCAACTGTCAAGTTCAGCTTCGGATTAAAAACGGGGTTTTCCAATCGCAGAATCTGCGCCATCCCCCTTGCCCAGCGCACTTGTTGCCCTACATAAGAAGAAAACGTTTCTGGTGCTAAACCAGCCACCATAATTTTGTCGTAGTAGACAGATTTGTAACCCAGCGAATGCAATCGCAAGGCAGTGTGGCAATCTTCCGTCACTGTTTCCACCGCAATTCCCCCAACTTCTAAAGCGTGGGATTTGCGGATTAATGCTGCAGAACCGCAGAAAAAGGCGGCATTCCAAAAATCGTTACCTTTTTGCAGTACCTTATAAAACAGTTCATTACCTGCGGGTATTCTACCTTTGGTGACCAAATTACGCTCGAAGGGGTCGGGGTTATAGAACCAGTGGGGAGTTTGGACAAACGATACTTTGGGATCGAAGAAAAAACCCATTGTATGCAGGAGAATTTGCCGTGATGGGATATGATCGCAGTCCAAAATCAACACTAAATCGCCGCCAGTTTTGTAAAAGGCAGCATTAATGTTACCCGCCTTAGCGTGGTCGTTATTGTCCCGTGTCATGTGTATACAGCCGAGTTCTTGGCACATTTGCCGTAGCTGTTCCCGTCTGGCGCTAAACTGTTCTCGACGTGGGTCGTTCTCTTTATACTTTTCAGGACGACCATCATCAAGGACATAAACCTGTTTTTTATTAGGAGCATAATCACAGGCCAAGGCTGCCACGGCAGTCTTACGAACAATCTCCACATCTTCGTTGTAAGTGGGAATGTAGATATCAACTTTGTACCATTCCTCAACAGGAATGGTTGTGAGATTAACTGGTTGGCGTTCTTGAATTTTCAGTGTTTGAAAGTACGCCAGTACTAAGGTGAGGATGGCATAAAGTTCAGCTGCGAACAATAATAGGCAAGCAATGCTGTTGAGCCAACCATCAAAGTTGAGGGTATAGCTGGTGCGGTAGTATAAATAACGCAGCGTTGTTACCATACTCAGCCACAGGAGAAATAAATGATAATACTGGCTGATTTCTGAAGAGTCCTCTTGAAACTCTGCGTGTATGATCAGTTGACCAAGTAGCACAAGAAATACTGCTACCAATCCCTGCTGCCAAACTTCTATTGGGGTAACAATCAGTGGCACTGAGAGCAACAATAGCAGCAGGATGAACCATTTAAAGTGTTTCACACCCACCCTTTGGAGAGTGCGGTCAAAAAATCGGGGGGTAATATCAATCAGCCAACTGCTCAATTTGAAGCGCTGGCGATCGCGTGATTTCCGAGGCGATGTATCTGGGGAAGACATTTTGGATCTAAATTTTGAAATTTAAAATTGGCGATACGTAACCGAGAGTGTCTACTTTTTGTCAGCAGTTAGCCGCTTGAGATACAACTGAACAATGCCGTAAAGAATTAGAGAGACACTCAAAATGCCTACAGGTAGCAATAGCCAATTTTCTTGTAAAAAGCGTGATGCCTTACTGAGGAGACTGGTATTTTCCCAACGACGAGTGTTCGGGGCGCTTTGGAAAAACTGTAGTTGATAGGCATCAGCATCGGAGGAAACTGGGTCTTTTTGATCACTACTAATTAGCACCGTATCCTTTTTGAGTTGGAAGAACCACGGATCTTGATTGAGGACTTGTCGCACTCGCTCTAAACCAGTTTCAGTTTGAGATGTTAAAGCCAGAACGACGCGATCGCTGTTCCAAGGAGAGATAATTTGCTTAATCATGCCTTGTGTGTCCTGTGGGGTCTGAACCACAGCATAGGCAGAAGAGCGGGAAAATGCCTGACTCAAGTTAAAGCCACTGGAATTAAACACTTCAGGAAAAGGAAACTCTTCTCGCGTTCCAATTCCTACCAAATGGTCATTTTTACGAACTTTTGTCGGCAAGGCATCTGGTGTGTAAACTTCTAGTTTGACGGCATCTGCTTGACTGAGCCTTCCTAAGCGTTCGCTAAAGGCTAACAAGGTTAAAACATCTGTCTTCGAGGGGATTTGTGGCACTACAATCGCCGTCTGGGACAAATCCTGTGGTGCAGTAAAGGGAAAACCGAATTTCAGCAGGTTCAAGTCTGGTAGTTGTGTAGAGATTTCCCGCTTCAGGTCGAAGCTAGTATCTGAATGCACCGTCCCTGTAAGTTGTTGATCTGGTGGCTGAAGACAGTTCTGTTTGTCAAACGGTTCTCTAGGATTCATCCGGAAAAAAACTTGCAGTTTCGAGTTAGGTTTGATCAAGTTTTCCGGCAAATTGACTTTGAGGTTTTTGTGAGTTTCTCCCGACTCAGAATCAAGACGGGCCCCACCAATGAAAACTCCATCCAGTAAAACTTCGAGCGCAGAAGTTCTAGGATTAACCTGCGGCCCATAGCTGTAAACCAGATTCATGGAACTACCCCGAACAAACCGATCATCTGGTAAAGCGCGAAAATCAACTTCAATTGGTGGTGCTCCCATTCCCCGTACAGTGACATCACTAAACGGCTCACCATTTACCTGGGTTTTGATGTCGCCCAGTTTAAAAGAATTTTGCTCTGGCAAATAACGAGGCCACTGGCGGAGTCCTGGTGTCAAACCTTCTTTGAGGGTATTGACAAAAACTACCTGACCAGTCCCCATTTTCCGCAAGTCTGGCTGTGATAAAAATTGGGTTGCCTTTTCCACAGCTTTTGTGCTGTTGCCAGTGGCAATTAAAACTGGAACCCCGCTCTTTTCAGTTTTAGTGATCATTAACACCCCTGTTTCATCAGGTACAGGGTTGTTATCACGATCAATAATTTGATTACTGATGATTTTCAGGGGCAAATTCTTCCAAGTATTTAGAGATGGTTGCTCATTTGGAGTCCCAATGATTACCAAGTGATCGTTTGCCTTCACACTTGCAACATCAGACACCAAGCTCGTCTGAATCGGGCGAAAATCTGCGATTCTCCCCAATGCCGCTTGTAAGCGAGCTGCTGCTGTTAACCAGGATTGATTAACTTGACTCGGTTGCAAGTAAGCAATTTGGTTAGTTTCTAAGCCGAGTTCGTCAAAGAAAGGATAAGGATAGCGGCTGAAATTCAGGGGAGTCGGCTGCCGTTCATAGTTCAAGATTAATTTGGAATCTGGCAGAATCTCTGTCCACAAGTCGGGGCTACTAGGGTCGCTACATTCGAGGGTGTTATTCTGCTGTGCCACTAATATGAGTTCGTTATAGTCTTGAATCAGCTTTGGTGGGATATTGAACAGGACTTGACCTACTTGGGACTCTTTGTGGTTAAGTGGTACGCTACCGACACTGGTGCCATTGACTAGCACGGTCAGGTTGGAGCGATTGGCATACAGTGCTGGTGAGTGTTGAAAACGGATTAAAGCTTGTACCTTACCCCGATTTAGTTTCCAGCCACGAGGACGAGTAAAGGCAAGACGACCTTCTGAGTAAACCCCACGCAAGCGCATCCGGTTGCCCACAATCGGACTACGATTAAATTCTAAAATGTAAGTTGCCAGGTTCTTGGCAGTAGGAGCTTTTAAGTCTGCTTTACTACTATTTTCTGATGTCGTTGCTTGAGCTAATAAAGTTACTTGCTGTTGCAGATCGCCTTTGGTTTGAGCTTGAGCGCTGAATAATGAACTAGGAAACAAAAAAAAGCACGAAGTAACAATAATTGCTTTTTTACTAATTTGGGAAAGATGAAACAACTGCTTCATGGTAGAGCGTGATTTTAGTGTTAATTTACTCAAAACTTTTACGTAAAAACCATAACTAGTTAGTTGCTTTTAGAACTTAAAAATCATCCCATCCGATTTTTTAAACGAAATCAACCAGAGTCAGTCTGCTGGCAGTAAAGGGTATTTGGGAAGCCCTTGCTCTAACTCAGTGTCAGGAAATGTCATTTAAGCAGTCGCTGGGGAATTGTCTTTGGAGGTAGCAATCCTAACCAAGCCAAATTCTGGGTATAATAAGCAGATTGGTCTCCCCAAATTCCCTGCTTGTATTCAGGCAGTATTTTTTTCACAAGCAGTTCTTGAGCTATTGCTGGTTCCAGCAACTGCATGGCGGCATACAACATGGCGTATTGGGATGTAGCTTCGTAATCCACTAATGGTTTGCCTTGGAGATCAATGCGTGCTGGTAGACTCGATTGTTTACTCCACAGTTTTTGCAGGTGCTGAGTGGATGTCGCTAGATAGCGTTGCGCTTGGGGTGAGTTGAACCAGGCAGCATCCAACGACAAACGCCACCAGACTCGATAGGCATCAAAGCCATACAAACTCTTCAGAGTGCTAGATGCTGGGAGGATTTGGCATTGTCCTGTTTTGGTATTTAGAGCTACCCAGTCACTGGGTAAACCTACGCTAGAAAGCTTTGCCGAATTTTCTAGCACTTCATAGCTGCTGTCTACCAAACTCAACCAATCATGTTGGGGGTCAACTTGTGCAAAGATCCGAAAAGCATAAGGAGCAAAATAAGAGGGATTCAGGTAAAAGGTAGATGCATTCGGGACAAATGCAGCCACAGGCCCTGGTAATAGGTAGCGCTTACCTTGTGGTTCTGAGATAGTGGACAGGTTCCATAAATCTTGCAGTTTAAGTTTTGCCAGTTCCAAGTATTCGGGTCGATGCCAACGCCGTGATGCCAAAATTAGGGCAGTAATCGCATCTATATCTCCATCACTGGCAAAGTTGGTGTCGATGATACCCCAGTTACCATCTTTCTTTCGTCCCCATTTCCAAGCCCACAAAGTATCTGTGCCTTTACCACCCGCTTGGCGCTGGAGGTTATTTTCCGACCAGTTTAAAGTCCGGGCAAAAGTTGCCGGATCATTAATCAGTACTGCTCGTAGCAAAGCATAGGCTTGACCTTCACTAGTTGAGCGATCGCTTGCTTGGTAATCAATCACCCGTCCGTCTGACTGAATAAATCTTTGGCGGTAGTTATCCCAGCTTTGAGCTAGTAATTCCCGGTTGGGGGTAGATTCAGGAAGATCAGCTAACAATCCAGTCAGATTTTGACTACTACCTTCAGTGGGGACGTTTGCTACCGGAGTTCGATCATCCGGTGTTTTCGGTTTTGCTGCCCAGTAACTAGAGACACAGGCAGATAAACCAATTAGGCTGGCAATAGCTGCCACTCTTGGGAAGTGCCACATCCTAAGAACAGTTTGATTTGTAAAATATTAGCCGATAGGGAGACTGTGAGAGTACCATTTTCCTGCCCTTATTGTTCCCTTGTAGTTGTTCAAAATTAACTTTCATGAAGAAATTTAAGCGAGCGCTAATTCCTGTTTCGACGTTGATAGTCTTGCCAAGGGGGTTGAAATCCTCGTCGGAGCAAAAAGTCTGTTTGGATTTGCTGTATTTGCCGAGATGCATCACTATCGGTTCCTCCTTCGGCGATTGTTTCTAGTTGCAATCGTTCTAGCTGTGCTAATGCTGTCAAAGGCTGATCTAAAATCGCATTCAATCCAGCCAGGGCGCGGCGTGCGTCTTTGTCTTCCGGTTTTTGTGCCAACACTTGAGCATAAATCTCCTGTGCCGATTCAAAGCGGCGCTGTTCAAAGCGAATTCCGCCCAAAGCCGCTAGGGCATCGATGTTATCTGGTTGCTGCGCCAAAATATTCTGATAGGTACTGCTAGCCAAATTCAAATCACCTACAGATCGAGCCAACTCTGCCTGCAACTGGGATGAGTTAGGAGTGTTGGGAATGCGAGCAATCAACTGCTTCATCCGTGCTTGTGCTTGGGCTGGATTACGTTTTGCTATCACTTGTAACAAGCGCAGTTGTAGTGGTATGGAAGTAGGGTCAGTTTCTAGTAGGTAACTATATAAAGCTTCTCTTTGCGGATCAGCAGGCAGCGCTTCTAACAAACTATATAGTTCTGGAGGAGTATTGGTTGCAGGTTGTGTAGCTAACCAATTGTTGAGAACTGCCTCTGCTTCTGGTTGGGAGATTCGCTTGGCTTGATAGGCGATACTAGCACGCCCTAGTTGAATCGACAAATTTTGAGGATTGCCAGCTATCAATTGGTCATAAACTGTCACAGCCTCATCAAAACGCTTTTGTTGCAGTCGTACTCCAGCCAGTCCGCCCAAAGCAGCATTAATAATATCGCTACTATTTGGCTTGCTAGCAAGCACAGCTTGGTAACGCTGGGCACTAGCTTCCAGACTACCCTCACGACGCTCAATTTCTGCTGCTAGCAACTGGGGTGCGAGGTCTTTAGCACCTGCGGGGGTAGCTGTGTAAGCTGCCAAGGCAAGCCTTGCGCCATTCAAATCTTGGCGCTGCACATACATTTGTGCCACCCGGAAATTCAAAAACGGTACGTTAACCCCCATTTGTAAAAGATTTTGGTATACAGGTAAAAATTCTGGGTCGGGAAGATCAATGTTCACTAAGGCATTAGCTAGCTGTTGCAACTGCACGCGATCGCTCGGCAATGATTGCATTACAGTCGCCAAACGCTGTCTCAAGTCATTTTTACCGAGTAAACCTAACTGATTTTCCAAAGCTAATTGCTGCACCAGCAAACTTTGATCGTTGGGAAATTCTGACGCCACCCGTTGATACAATTGCAGCGCTGTTTGTCGTCCTTCAGGAAACCCACTAAAGACATCAGCGACTTCCCGCAGTAGCTTGGGAGAAGGGTTGGGATCGGTTTGGAGGGCTTGACGATAGAGATTAAAAACTTGCTGGGTGAGAGTGGGGTTATTGGTGTACTTGCGAATTTCATTGAGCGATCGCGCTAAGGGCAAAATCGCATCTGGTCTGCCCTGTAATACATCTAAGACTGCCAACGCTTGGGCTTGTTGTTGATTGACAAGGTATGCTACAGCCAGTTCTTTACGAGTTTCAATCCCCATTGAGTCAAGTTTATTGGAGCGCTGTAACTGCGCTTCTAACACCTGTACTGCTCCTCCAGGATTGCCTGTTTCTCGTAAGCTGCGACCGTAGGCTACTGCTGCATAGCCTGTAATGGCTTTGCCACTGGAGCGATAGCGGTTAAATAACTCCAGTGCTTTCGGAAAATCCCCACTGTAACTATAAGTTTGAGCCGCACCAACGACTGCCTCTGGTGTGGGGTTGTTGTTCAGCGCGATTTGGTAGTCTGCCAGGGACTCGGTTAATCGTCCTTGATAGGAGTAGAGTAGAGCACGGTAACCACGACCTTCTGAGTCATTAGGATTTAACTCTAATAAAGTTGTTAGAGCCTCAATTCCTTTTAAGTTCCACTCAGAACGATAAGTAGCCAGTAGACCAACTGTCTTTAAAGCTAGTTGGTTATTGGGGTCTACCGCCAGTACTTGTTGATAAGCACTCCAAGCTTCAGGAATACGTCCGGCCTTGCGATAAGCGATCGCTAGTCCTAACCTAACTGGCGAAGATTGCGGTTGACTTTTGAGGGCTTGCTGGAAGGCTGCGATCGCATCATTAATCCAGCCTTTTTTTAATAATGCAAAACCTTTTTGTGCCGATGCTGATAAGTTCTGTGCTTGAGCAGGGGCAATGCTGCCCAAAGGCGGCACAGTTAATAAGTAAGTTAAAAGGAAAAATGAACCAGTAAAAAGAGAACGATATTTAATTTTTTTAGCTTTTGCCTTTTGCCTTTTATCTATATTGCTTTGACTCATTGAGCAATTCTCCCTCTGGGAGTGACATCAAAATCTGATTTCACCCTGATCCCGAAGACTGTTTCGGAGAAATCATCACGTGCCTGAACCGAAAAACCTATCCGGAGATTGGAAATAAATTTAAAATCATAGAACATTTCCAATACATTCGGACGGTCTCCACGACGGAGGCGATCGTTAGAGAGAGGAAGTCCATAAGCTATTCCTAGTTTGTCATCTGGGGTAAACAGATCTAAAAAACTAGCTCCTAAAACGTAAGTATTTGCACCCTCTCCTAAAGTGCGATTTTCGTAACGACCATAGCGCCCAAACAAACCTAATTTCAGATTGGGAATAAAGACTTCGGCGTTGACACCATATGCTTCTTCGCGATCGTTTGCTTCAGGGCCAAATTGATTGTCACCTCTGGGAATGCTAAAGCTTTCGAGGAAGCTATCACGAACACCAGCGTCGCGATCGCTGGCATAAGTACCACGAATAATCGCATTGCCATAACGGATGCCGATTTCTCCAGCAAATCCATCTAAAGAAAATTCACCGATTTTGTTTGCTGATGAAAAGACTGCTGCTTTGGCTTCAATATTGTCGGTGATACTCCAATCGGCTAACAAACCAGTGCGTGAACTAATCCCTGTCGCCGCCAGTGCTGGGTTGGTTTGAAACACCGGATTAAAGAATTGACTGGCCCCATCTTTAGCAAAGCTGTTGTTATCAAAATAAGACGTTAAATCTATTTGACCGATCACTAATCGCAGATTAGGTACTCCTGCTAGTGAAGTCGCCAAATAAAGCTCGTTGATGTTCAAACCCTCGTTTCGGGAGTCATCCAAGCTGCTGCCTTGGCTTGTTAAGTCCAGAGTTGCCCCAACTAAAGCTTGGGGAGAAAGTGGGTAGACTCCCGTAAGTCTCGCCCGGGCTGAGGTGTCGCTGCCTTGGGTGATATAAACTCCTTGGAATTGTAAAGAGGGTTCCCTTAAACTACTGCTAGTGAGCTGGCGGCGTTGTTGAGTAGTTACTGATACTGCTGTGCTTGGTGTGGGAGTTGGACTAGGGACTGATGGTGTTGTCTGTGGATTGAGTAATTGTTGATTAAAAGTTGGTGCTGTTGGTGCAGTGAATTCTTGCGTTGCAGGCAAGTTGGGAAGTGGCGGCAGGGGGGCTGTTTGGGAACTGAGTAGTTGATTAAAAGTTGGTGCTGCGGGTGCAGTGAATTCTTGTGTTGCAGACGAGTTGGCGAGCGGTGGCAGTGGAGCTACGACTGAGCTAGTTACTGGCTCCGGGCCGTTTATCTGTCCCTGCAATCCTAAATTAAGGTCAGAAGTGTCCCCACCTGCTGCCACTCGTGGTGCAACAGAACTATGTGCTGCTGCCGGGGCTTTTCCAGTTACTTGCTGCTGGATGAAGACACTCTCCAGTTGTTGGAGATTGTTGACTGGTTTGGGTTCCACAACTTTGGCCACTGGATTGGCGACCGGTGCAACTGCGACACCAGTCGTTACGGGTGGAGGAGTCAATGTTTGTGACCCTGACTGCGATTGACTCTTCTTGACAGGTAATTTAGGTACTGGTAGGGGTTCTGTTAAGCCCAATTGGTAGTCGCTACTCTGTAACTGAGATGGGTTGATTTGAGCTGAAGACTTTTCGCTCACTGCCAGTACCCAGCAAATCGAGATGACGACAGTGCAAAGCAGTGGATAAACCTTGTGGTACTGAATTGAAAAAGTAAATTTATAACAATCGAATACTGGTTGCCTCATCAGCTTAGTTGGGTAACAACTACATATTTAGGTTATAGAATGTCGCCACTTTAGCAAATTAAATGGGTAGTAACCACTACACACAATAAATTTTGTAATTTTCAATTAATTCAATTAGGAGTCGATAAAACTTGTTATTTATGAAAATAAATTGGGCATAATAGGTAAAAAACTGATTTTATTGGGAAAGAAACCCAAAAAACTGCCTATTATGATGAAAAATCTTGATTTAAAGATTATTTTTCCCAATTTTAAAGCTTTATCTCCTGCTAATCTCCAGGCAGCTATTTGTCTTATGCTTTTAGCTGCCAGTTATGGCTGTGTTCAAAAAGCACAAGAAAAGGTGGGGATGGAAATTAGAAATGTACAACCTATATCAAGTAAAGGTGTATACAACGTCGTTGGTAGTACCAATCTGCCTGAATCTAGCAAGATTACAGTGGTTGCTGTGCGTTATTTGCGTCCAGTATCAGGACAAGCAGAAGCTTTGCTGAACTCAGATACGAATACTAACCGTTCAATTCTGGCTCGTCAAATTGTGGAAGTGAAACAGGGACAATGGGAGGCTGCGCTAAATCTGTGGCAAGTTTCACCCGATGGTAGTTTCCAAGAAGTTTGGCAAGCAAATCCAGCACAAATACGACTGTTTCCAGAAGGTGGCGTTACATTTGTAGCTATTTTCGATCCTGCTAGTCAGTGGGAACAGCCAGATAATCAAAACTCTCAAAAGTTAAAGTCAGAAAATCAACAGCTAGAAAAGCTTGAAAAGATTGAAAGCAAGTTGATTCGTTTTACTAACGAAGGTGAAAAATATTTACAAGTTAGCCAAACCTTAACAATACCCCTACCTATAGGGAAAACAATACCACCTCGTCTACAACCGGAAGACTTCAATGGTGGTTGGGGAAACCGATATCAAATCCCGCCGCAATCGATAGCTTCTAAAACTACCCTACTTCCATCAGTTAAAAATAGGCAAACGAATGCCTATGTTACTCCTTCAGAGTTTCTCAGGTGAGAATTAAGATGGGCATCAAACCTATAAAATATCCTGTCTATATCTATGTACCCCTACCCTACTTCCTACTTGATTAAGGACGGGGTACTGTAGCCCTCCATCGCTCTCTTTTTGATAGATAAAAACTGGAATACCAGCCTCAATATGAGCGCTGGCATCCAGATATTAATTACCCAATAACCACTAATTGAGTGGGCATTGTCTGTAAAGAAAAGTGCTTGTCCTCATTAAGAGAGTTGTGGTAATTTTAGAAGCTTCACAAAAGAGACAGAGAGGAAATTCATACCTAAAGGCACTTGCTCTATACTCCGATGCTGTTGAGTGATTTAAATCTTCTCCTCTGCTTCTCTAATCCCTTGTTTCTTTTATTTGTCTATGACGCAAAGATGTAGGTAATAAACATTAAACCTGTTTTTCTTCAGTTTTTGCTCTTTGATAAACAGATTTGAGCAGATTTTAAAGAACAGTATTATAGTATATCTGAAATTTAGCTGGGGATTCTACTTCAGCATTTGTTGCTTGAGGTGTTAGTTGCAAATTGTCCTGCATTACCTGCATCTGTAACATCATCTCTTTAATTTGTTTTTGCAACTCTTCAAATTCTGATGGCATGATTACTGTTTGATTTACTTCACGAGCAGCAGCAACTTCTTTGGTGCTATTCGGATTTTCTTGAGCATAGCTAAGGAAAGTTTGGTCGGATGCAAACGCAGAAGTAGCAGCAACATTTGTCATGGTGGTAGTATTTTGTTTAGTTGCAACCTCTGGTACAGGATTTATCAGCTGTGTGTGCATCGGCATTTGCGCTTCAACAGGTTGAGATCCAGTTATTGCAAAGCTTTTTGAACTGAAAGCTTGATCAAAAGGTATCTCGTCATCTAAAAAAGCGCTTAATCCAGAAACTTGCAACCGAGGCTCGGAAACTTGCCATTCTTTTAGTAATGCTTCCTTTTGCTGTAAGTGCAGATCTAGATTAGATAATTCCTGCTGAATTTTTGCTGATTTGGAAGAAGAATTTCGCCAACCACAAAAAGCAAGTGCTGAAATTCCAGACCCTATACTAAGTACAGTTGCAAAAACTACGTAAGGAATAGCAATATCTCTAAGTTTCCCGTCAAAAATAGGTTCTTCCTGAAATTTGATGGCTATTTGCTTATCACCTAGTGTAGCAAGGGGAAATGACATTAAAGAAAATACACTTAGAGAAGCGATCGCAGGTAGTACTAAGAATTTTTGCAGTGCAGAAAGTGTCATATTCAGAAAACTTTTGTTAAATAAAAGGCTATGGACAGATTGCAGAAGATTTAATTACCGCTTGTAACATCTAACTTGTATAGAGTTTTTCCGGTCAGTCAATATCTGTACTGCCTTAATATCTAAGTTATTCTCGATACGAGATGTTTTCAATAGACAACTCATGAAGAAGTCAGTAAATTCCGTAAATTTTCTGTAAATTAAGTAACTACCGTAGATTGTATAAAGGGAAATGCAAAACATAGATATAAATTTATCCGTATTACCAGTCAAAGATTTTAGCGTTTTTGATTTCCACTATCCAATTTTTGCGGATACAGAAACAATAGTAGCTAAATATTGCTCTAATACTATTAGGATGGTTAAACGTATGGAAGGTTAATTAAGTAATACAAAAAGCTGGAAAATAAATGCATTTTAATCAGACTACGAACATTTCTCGTCAGCTAAAAATCAGATTTACAAAAATACTTTTTACGTAAAGATACTGTAAAAATTATTCTGTTGTAGAAACCATTAGATATTTTTCTGTTAATTTGACTTAGATATTATCCTCCAATAAAAGTAATAGTATGCAAGTTATCCATAAAAATAAACCAAGAAGATTGAGGTTACATAAGCAATTACTGATATTTTGCCTAAGTTTAGTAGTATTTTTAGTAATTATTTTGACTAAGGCACCTGCTAATATTCAACTAGATGCTTCTATGGCTGCAACGCCAATAGAGCTACCACTTTCAACAATTGGTAGAACAATTGTGGATGCGAAAAGCAAGGTTGTATTGCCCAGAGGTGTTAACTGGTTTGGCATGGAGACTGATACGCACGCCCCTGACGGTTTATGGAAACGAGATTATAAAGAAATGCTGGCGCAGATTAAAAGCTTGGGATATAACCTCATCCGGTTACCTTATTCTGTGGCAGGATTGCGATCGCTTAATGTAAGTGGCATTGACTTTGGAATTGGCAGCAACAAAGAACTTCAAGGTAAAACCCCATTGGAGGTAATGGACTTACTTATTCAGGAAGCGGAACGTCAAGGATTGCTAATTCTGCTCGACAGCCACCGTCTTAACGACCAGCAAATTCCAGAGTTGTGGTATGGAGACGGCTTTACGGAAGCAGACTGGATCGATACTTGGAAAATGTTAGCCATCAGATACAAAAATCAAGCTAACGTTATTGGCGCAGACTTAAAAAATGAACCTCACGGCAAAGCTAGCTGGGGTGATAACAACATTAATACTGACTGGCGATTAGCAGCAGAACGCGCAGGCAATGCGATTCTCAGTGTTAATCCTAATTGGCTGATTGTCGTTGAAGGAGTGGAAAAGAATGTCCTCGGTCAAAAACTGCCACAGCATTGGCATGGTGGAAATTTAGAAGGTGTGAAACGCTACCCGGTACGTTTATCTCGTTCTCATAAGCTAGTCTATTCTCCTCATGAGTACGGCGCTGGGGTGTACAATCAGCCCTACTTTTCTGCCTCTAACTTCCCTCAAAATCTAATTGAACGCTGGCAAATAGGATTTAACTATATCGCTAGTGAGAATATTGCTCCCATCTTAATTGGGGAGTTTGGGGGACGAAAAGTAGACTTAAATTCCCAAGAAGGAATTTGGCAAAATGAGTTTGTGAAATACATTCAAAAAAATAACTTGAGCTTTACTTACTGGAGTTGGAATCCTAATAGTAGTGATACAGGCGGAATTTTACTAGATGATTGGCAAAGTGTTGATCTACCCAAGCAGCAATTACTGTCCCAACTGCTTCCATCTGTACAACTTCAACAGCCAGATCAACCGAGTAATCCTCCTGTTTCCCCAACTCCTACTCCTTCTGTCTCTCCATCTCCTACTGGTGCTGCCCAACTAAAAGTTACTACTGACATCTATTCCAACTGGGAAACCGGATTTTGTGTCAGGTTTAAAATTACAAATCAGGGCAATATCAAGGTTAACAACTGGCAACTGGCGTTTCAGATGAATCAAGCTAAGATTAATAACTCTTGGAACGCAGATTTTAAGCAGCAAGGAGCGATACAGTATCTAGTGACTCCTTTGGACTGGGGAAAAATAATTGAACCAAATCAAGTACGGGATACTGGCTTTTGTGCCAATAAACTTGGTTCTGACTACCAGCCGCAGCAAATAGCCGCCGTCTTGATTTGAACTCAAAAGTTAAAAGGCGAATTTGTCATGATAGGAGAAATCACCAATCCCATTAACCATTGAGTATTAACTCAGCACACAAGATGACTGAAGCAACAGCAACTCGTCCCAATATCTATGTTCAGGAAACCGGGCCAACGATTCATTACCTGGTGGCAATGTCTCAACCAGAAACCCATCTGTTTGAGGTGACTTTACGCCTTATGGATTACCATTCGCCGATTCTCGATTTAAAGCTACCAGTGTGGACACCTGGTTCCTACTTAGTCCGCGAATACGCCAAGAATTTACAGGATTTTGGGGCTTTTGCAGAGGGTAAACCTTTACCTTGGCGGAAGATCAGTAAAAATCACTGGCAGGTAGATAAAAAGGCTGTTTCAGAATTAACTGTACGTTACCGCATTTTTGCGAATGAGCTATCGGTACGGACAAATCACCTAGATGCTACCCACGGTTATTTCAACGGTGCAGCACTATTTTTTAGAATAACGGGCTGGGAGAAGCAACCCATTCGCGTCACTATCGTACCGCCACGCCTAGAATGGCAGGTAACTACTGCCTTGCCACCCGTTGGTGAGGAAACGAATACTTTCTTGGCTGGTGATTTTGATACTCTTGTTGATACTCCGTTTGAGATTGGTAGCCACCAATTGTATAAATTTGAGGTTTTGGGAAAGCCCCATGAACTGGCAATTTGGGGACAGGGAAATTTCCAAGCCCAGCAGATGATTGCTGATATCCAAAAAATTGTCCAGGTAGAAGCGCAGATGTTCGGCGGTTTGCCCTATGAACGATACGTGTTTCTACTACATTTATTTAGCCAAGCTTTTGGCGGTTTGGAGCATAAAAACTCTTGCTCCTTAATTTACCAGCGTTTTGGGTTTCGCGCTCAGGATAAGTACGATCGCTTTATTCAATTGGTAGCACACGAGTTCTTTCACTTGTGGAATGTCAAGCGAATTCGCCCCAAAGCATTAGAGGTTTTTGATTACGACCAGGAAAACTACACACCATCATTGTGGTTTTGTGAGGGTACTACTAGTTACTACGACTTGTTAATTCCTTTGCGGGCAGGAATTTTTGATGTTCAGTCGTATTTGAATAACTTGGGCAAGGAAATTACCAGATATGAAATGACACCGGGGCGCAAAGTACAACCCGTTTCCGAGTCGAGTTTTGATGCCTGGATAAAACTCTATCGCCCGGATGCCAATAGCGGTAATTCCCAAATTTCTTACTATTTAAAAGGAGAAATGGTATCCCTGTTGCTGGATTTACTGATTCGCTCTACTCACGATAATCAGCGCTCCCTCGATGACGTGATGCTGAAAATGTGGCAGCAATTTGGGCAAGCTGAAATTGGCTATACTCCAGAACAGTTGCAGGAAGTTATAGAATCTATTGCAGGAATCGATTTGACTGATTTCTTTAAACGCTACATTGATGGCACTGACGATTTGCCCTTGAATCAGTACTTAGAACCCTTTGGCTTGGAGTTGGTAGCTGATCAGCAGGAAGAACCTTACCTGGGTGTAAGAATAAATACAGAGAATGGGCGGGAAATCATTAAGTTTGTGCAGGCTGGTTCGCCTGCACAAATAGGGGGAATTGATGCAGGTGATGAGTTGTTAGCAATTGATCGGATTAAAGTAACGGGGAATAGTTTAAGCGATCGCCTCAAAGATTACCGACCAAGTGATACAATTGAAGTCACAGTTTTCCACCAAGACGAACTGCGTACCTATTCCATCATCCTCGCCTCACCACGTCCGACTCAATATCAGGTAAAACCTGTTGAGCATCCTGACTCCATGCAGCAGCAAAACTTTGCTGGATGGCTTGGGGTAGCGATCGCAACTGTTTGATAAAGGATTAGGGATTAGGAAAATTTTTTCCCAGTCCCCAGTCGCCAGTGCTAAGGCGTTCTCACCGCCCCAGAGTAAATCAAACCCCGTTGCAGATCCAGCGTTATAATCGCTCCATCCCGAATCACCTGCGTTGCCTGCTTCACGCCGACAATCACTGGCACACCGAGACGCAAGCCAATTACTGCTGCATGACTTGTGAGACTTTCCTCTTCGGTAATAATCCCGGCAGCTTTCCGAATTGCCTCAACAAAATCGGCACTAGTGCGGGGTGCAACTAATATGTCTCCCGGATTAAAGTTACTAACATCCATACCAGTATTAGCCACCCGGGCGCGACCACTCACTGAACCTTGTCCCAGTCCAATTCCGTGACCTAGTATTGCCGTCACCACCTCAACCTTAATCAAATCTGTGGAGCCGGAAATTCCCTGGAGTGTGCCAGCAGTCATTACTACTAAATCTCCCTCAGACAGTAACTTAAGTTCCTGAGCCACGTTGATCGCAGCTTGAAATGTCTGACCAGTGGAAGGTAATCCTAGCACCAACAGCGGTTTTACTCCCCACACCATCTGTAGCTGCCGCGCCACATTCACGTGGGGTGTCACTGCCAAAATCGGTGTCTGGGGGCGGAACTTAGAGACATTGCGAGCTGTTGCCCCAGTTTGCGTTAGCGTCATGATTGCCGCTGCGCCTAGTTGTTCGGCAATTTGACCTACAGCTTGACTAATAGCGTTAGGAATGGAGCGCCGGGTATCTCTCAAAGAACGTAGGTTTGAGTGTTGGGCTTCCTCCTGCTCCATCCGCTCGGCAATTCGTGCCATCGTCGCCACTGCTTCTACTGGATAGTCGCCGACAGCAGTTTCATTGGAGAGCATTACAGCGTCTGTGCCATCTAGAATCGCATTTGCCACATCCGACACTTCCGCGCGAGTGGGACGGGGATTGCTCACCATGCTGTCTAACATCTGGGTGGCGGTGATGATGGGAATCCCCAAGCGATTTGCTGTAGCAATGAGCCGCTTTTGGAGTACAGGGACATCTTCGGCTGGCAATTCCACGCCCAAATCGCCTCTGGCAACCATGACGCCATCACACAAAGCCAGAACCGCCTCCATTTGTTCAATAGCTTCGTGCTTTTCAATTTTGGCAACCACTGGCACTTGCTTGCCTGTACTGGAAATTAGCTCTTTAATTTCGATCATGTCCTGCGGATTGCGGACAAAGGAAAGTGCCACCCAATCTACGCCTTGATCCAGACCAAACATCAGATCCTCTCGGTCTTTGTCGGTCATTGCCTTAATTGACAGGTAAACGCCGGGAAAGTTTACACCTTTATTATTAGAAAGTTTTCCAGGCACGGTGATGCGACAATGCAAATCACCTTTGTCCCGGTTAATCTCCTCCACAACCATTTCTACTCGTCCATCATCGAGGAGGATTTTTGCGCCAACTGGGACTTCTTCGGCTAAATAATCGTAGGTGACGCAGCTAATTTCGTGCGTACCAACCACCGGACGATTTGTCAAGGTGAAGCGATCGCCTTTTGCCACAACTATAGACCCGTTGTCAAACTTCCCCAAGCGAATTTTTGGACCCTGCAAGTCTTGGAGAATAGCCACTGGCTGATTTAGTTCAAAGGCGGTTTGCCGAATTAAGCGAATACTACGCTGATGGTCGGCATGAGTTCCGTGGGAGAAGTTTAGCCGCAGCGTCGTGGCTCCCGCTTCAATAATCGCCTTGAGCATTTCAGGACTGCTAGTGGCGGGGCCAATAGTAGCGACAATTTTTGTCCGGCGCAGAGAATCTCTTAATTGCATAGGGGCTGAAGTTAGGGAGCTATCTGGGAAGTCATCGTAACTTGAGTGGCATCTCCTTTTCAGTCACTGCTATATCAATAGATATAAGCAGTTAGAGAGGGTTTATGGGAGAGTGGGGGTTGTGGGATAGACTAGATATAGTACATCAATCTTGTATCCATCCTCCCGACAAAGGAGTTTATCCGATCAACTTCTTGCGAATTTTCATCCCCTACTTGTCAGTAAAGACTAGGCTTTGTCTGGAATCATAGCGTTATTCATCTGCTGATATGCAAAGCTGTAGATAAATATTGCTATACAAAACTTTACAAAAATTTATTCTTTCCTCATCTTTATCGTATATTTGTAATGTTTGATTAAGAAGGAGTCAATGTTAGAGAAGATCGCATCGGAGGCACAAAAGCCACTGACAATCCCACCCAAGGAATTTTTAGCGCCTCCTGGTGATTTCAATCGCACGCTACTGCTGTTTTTCGTAGCTGTGACAATGCTGGTGTTATCTAGCTTTGGTTACTGGCTTTGGGAATGGCCGCACTGGTTGTGCTTTTGTGTTAACACTATTGCCTTGCATTGTGCTGGGACTGTAATTCACGACGCTTGTCACCAATCTGCCCATCGCAACCGGGTGATGAATGCGATGTTGGGGCATGGCAGTGCGTTGATGCTAGTTTTTGCTTTTCCAGTGTTTACGCGGGTGCATTTGCAGCATCATGGCCATGTCAACCATCCCAAGGACGACCCAGATCATTATGTATCTACAGGTGGGCCGCTGTGGCTGATTGCAGTGCGGTTTTTGTACCACGAGGTGTTTTTCTTTAAACGGCGACTGTGGCGTAAATATGAGCTACTAGAATGGTTCATCAGCCGCTTGATTGTCGGTGTAATTGTTTATATATCAGTGCAATACCACTTTTTGGGTTATATTCTCAATTTTTGGTTTATACCGGCTTTCGTGGTGGGGATAGCACTGGGATTCTTTTTTGACTATTTGCCCCATCGTCCTTTTGCGGAGCGCGATCGCTGGAAAAATGCTCGCGTTTATCCTAACCCAATTCTGAATATCCTGATTATGGGACAGAATTACCACTTAATTCATCATCTGTGGCCTTCTATTCCTTGGTATAATTACCAGCCTGCATACTATGTGATGAAGCCACTTTTAGATAAAAAAGGCTGTTATCAAACTTCAGGATTGTTACAAAAAAAGGACTTTTTTGAGTTTGTTTATGACATTTTTTTAGGAATTCGGTTTGATCACCACAAAGAATAGAGTTGTTGCATAAAGCGATCGCCCACTAATAGCTAGCACTGGGGAATTGACAAAAGTACATCATGAGCAAGGCTAGCGTTCATAGTCAACTGAGTGCGATCGCTGCACAATTCCAGATTTTTGAATGTGTTCCCTGTGCGATCGCCTTGCGCTAATTCCTAATTGATCAAAACATTTCTGGTAAACAGATTAGCCTGTTCACAGGTAGTAGAGAAGATCCCTTCTGCAACATTTACCATGAACGCCTCCGACAAAATATCTCCATTAACGGACGACATGAAGCGATCGCCGTTGAAATTGATGGACAAGAACTCATCTTTGACAACATCCACCCCGAAGGAATTTCAAGAGTAGACTGGATTAATAACCTATACTGCCCTGCCCAAGATTTAGGCGGCAATTTCCAAATCACCGAAATCGAATTTTAAGCTAGAGGGACAGATGGTTGATTTATATGACCTAATCTGCAATATAAAGAAACGTCCTGCCATGTATTTAGGACGAGCTTCCATTTCCAACCTCCGCACTTTTCTGGCAGGTTACTGCTTTGCTCGTCGCCAGATAGGAATCCCTCAAACACAACAAGAACAGCAATTTTCAGAATTTCAAACCTGGATTCAGCAGAGATTTAATTTAACTTCCAATCAGACTTGGGATCAGATTATTTTATTTTTCTCCCAAGATGAACACACTGCACTAGATCAGTTTTTCAAATTGTTTGATGAATTCACTCAAACAGAATATTCCAGTGAATTTCAACCGAATGCAACGAATAGCTTGATAGTAGTTTCAGGAACTCAAGAGTAAAAGAAACTTGAAATGAATGCTTTAGTCTAAGAACTTGACACAAAACTACGCCAATGGCAACCTAACATTGCTCAATAATTGCAACAATGTCTCGCAGAGATTATTGAACTGGCAGATCAGGATGCTCTAGATATTCTTCGTTCCAGAGTAGTTGAACAAGAAGTATTGGATTTGATTGATGAACTCTGAAGCTGTTAGACCATAATTGCCTGAGTTGAGAGCCTCTCTTGCCCAACCTTGAATTTTTCTAAGCATTTCAGGCTCGTTCATTATATCGAATTTACACTAAGGTTCTGGACTATCTAAACCATGTGTTATGTTACGCTTAACATTGTGATTTCCCTCAGAAAGATTGCCATAAAAATATGCTGCGATGTCTCTCTCTTTTTCTAACCCTGCATTATAAGTCTATTTCAGTATTTCATTAGCAACAGATACAGTCTTACTCGCAAAACGCTTGCCTGCTTCAAATTGTCCTTGTGCAATTAATAGTTTGTACATTTTACGAGACATATCATAGATTGTAGCCATCTGTTCAATAGTAAAATTTCCATACTCTACCAGTTCAAAAAATTTGTTCCCACTAACAATAGCTACATCGTAATCAAACCCCATAGCGCACTCCAGCATATTGAGGTAAAAGATTGGATTATTCGAGTATCTACTAGCAAGAGTTTGAATGGAGTTAAAAGCATCTCTGAAATATTGAGAAGCAGTTTCCGGTGAAACTTGATATATATTTATTCCTTGTCGATATAGCCCATTACCCCTCCTCAACGCATCTTCTCCAAAAATTGATGTGTTCCAATCTGCTTTAACTGCTTTGTTAGAGAATGATTCTAGAGCAGGAGAGCTAGAAGACGAGCTTGGAGTAGTAGAGGATTGTGGTGGATTAGATGTATTTACATCTTTACTCATAGAAATCAAAAGGATAACGAACCCTACAAAAAGTAAGATTGCAAGGAAGATGCCCATACATACTCTCCGCATGTTATTTCAAGAACTATTCTCCTTACTATTCCCAAACAGTTCTACGATCTAAGTGGTTATTAGACGGAAAATTTCTGGATAAGTAAGTGTGCGAGAAAATTTCCAAGTATGTAACGAAATCTAAATTCGACAGATACCTTACAAATTCCTTATTTCACTGTTTTTACAAAAATAAACATATATTGGTTTTCTCGTGCCTACCTACTTAAGAGCAATAGCTTTTGTATATGAAATGATTACAAAAAGCTAATAATAAGCTAATGAGCATTATAAGTTATATAAAACTAGAGATGCGGCTGCTTACTAGAAGCGAATCATTCTGAAAAAATGAATGACGATTAGCTTACTTTCCTGCCAATAGCAACAGGTTGAGCAGCCTCATCATCGCCGTAGTAACTTATTTTGTGCTGTTTTTTATATATCCTAAATAATTTACACTTTTGACTTAACTGCTGGCTGTGATGTTTGTAAAGACTGGGGCAAACTCCAGTCGGGACGCAAGCCAGCGGCGTTGCGTAAATAGATATGATGAATTGAGGCGGAGGCTGGCAGATAGGCGTGGATTAAGAACCGAATGCAGCGCTGTAAGCTACCTTCGACGTGCATTTGCTGCACATCCAACATTGCCACATTATCCCAACCAGTCCGCGCTCTGGCGATTGCAGCTGGAAAAACTACGTCTAAATCACGTGTCACAGAGAAAGTCACACTAATCATGTCGCTCGGCTGGAATTGATTCCGGTTTTCCAGCTCATCTAGTAGTTCTGTCACCACCTCTCGGATTGCCTCAACAGTATTTTCTGAAGCAGTTGTTGCTCCGCGAATAGCCCGCATTTGCCAGTCCACGCCAAAATCCTCCTTAAAACACAAAAGTGAGAAGTTAGGAGTTAAGAATGAGAAGTAAGATTTTTAACTCATAACTCCTCACTCATAACCGGAGGCGGAGCGTCTTTGGCTCCGCTCCTAACTCATACTAGGGTCGATATAACCACAACGGTAAACCACTGGTAGACATTTCAAATTCGAGCCAATCAATACCAGCCCCAATTCCTGATGAAACCTGACGACTCCCTGGTAAAAGGCGACTCAATAAAGGTTTACGTTCTTCTAGGGTATAGCAGAGAGTTTTTTCCGGATCAAGACCGACCAGTTCTGCTGTCCAGCGACGGGCATCTTCTTCTGTACCCAGGCGGTCTACAACACCCAACTCTAGGGCTTGCTGTCCGGTAAAAATCCGACCATCGGCGAAGCTTTTCACAGTTTCTACTGCTAAAGAACGGCCATCAGCTACCGTTTGGACAAACTGCTGATAACTTGTGTCAATCAACTCTTGCAGGATGTTTGCTTCTGGTTGAGTCAGTTCCCGGTCAAAAGCCAAAATGTCTTTGTAAGGGCCAGACTTAATTACCATGAAGGAAACACCGATTTTTTCTAGCAAGCGTTCCAAGTTATTCCCACGCAAAATCACACCGATACTACCCGTAATTGTACCTGGGTTAGCTACGATGTGTTCGGCTCCCATGCCGATGTAGACTCCTCCAGAAGCCGAAATATTGCCAAAGCTAGCGACGATTTTAATTTTTTCGCGCAAACGCTTCAGGGCGCTGTAGATTTCTTGGGAATCTCCGACTGTACCGCCAGGACTATCAATACGTAGCAATAATGCGGGAAACTTTTTTTCTTCTATCGTTTTCAGGGCTTCTAGGACGCGTTTGCGAGTAGCACCGGCGATCGCACCAGTAATTTCAATCCGCGCAATTTGTTTTCTAAACTTGGGCTTAAACGGCCAAATCATGAGTTGTCAACATACCTCGTAATATAATTCAATATAAGATGCCCAGAGGTCAGACGACTTGCTTTGCTCTGTTAAGAAACATGAGCAGGCACTGTGCTGTTCAAGATTTTAAGGAAATTTTTATATTTTGCAGTGAGTTTTTTTTGATATTCTCAAGAAATGCTAATCAAGTCCTTAAAGATTGTAGCTAACACAAAATGCCAAACTCTAGTTTAGCGTCAAACGTGGTGATTTAGCACAGACTTTTTTAGCTGGTTTGCAGAATTAAAAATTCTAAAACCTTTGATAATTTATCTTTTTGACCTCTTGATAATTAGTTTGCTACGGTCGCGCACCTGTACTAGTCGTCAGTAATTAATAACTAATAACTAATGAATAATAAGTATTTAATCAAGAATTTTGGTACTCAATATTAATCAATAAAAATTCATTCAGCAACACTAATCCCTATTTAGGTTAAGACCAGTAGTACTTTCACTTTTGGAAATATCACTTTTTCCTTTGTTGTACAGCCTATGAGCACCTGACGAAGGAATTTGCACTATTTATGAATCAATTCGTAAAATTTGACACCGATAATAAGCGTACATATCAAACAGTGCCCCGACGAAACTCCAGGTCAAGCTAATCACAAATAATCCCCGAAGGGGAGTTCCACTGCCAAAGGTGGCGAGAAAATGCATAATCTGAGTAGCGATCGCCTCAGTAAACTCTTGTAAACCGGGGAAGTGACCGATGAGGGATAAAAGGAACAGTCCGCCGCCAACAAGTAACATGGGAGCGACAAAACTAAAAATGATCGTAAGTAGTAAAGAGCGGAGAAAGTTAATGAAAATAGTCATTTAGGACAAACTCCGTGAGTAGAGATGACAAGAGCTAGATAGCGGTTTGTCATTTTCTACAATACGTGCGATCGCTTCAGAGCAGACAATCTGTCAAAAATCTTAAGTTTTCATTAAAAGAAACGGCTACCAGTTACAGCACATGCTGGGGATATAAATAAATGACTTAAATCTACGAAAACCTTGTAAAATCAAGGTTATAGCCAAGGCTAGCACCTATTTATTGGTTTGCAGTATGTTTAACAACAGCTTCATTTTCTGAGAGCATCTTTAATCTAAGTTAATATTCAGCCCCGTTGGGGGTATGGGGAGATAGGGGAAATAACCAATGCCCCAGTCATCAGTTCCCATTCCCTATTCTCAACGACTTCCGCTATTCTTAAGGCAGTTACCGAGTTAGCTAGAGAACATTGAACCAGACTACATCCAAATCCAGTTTAGGAGAATGGAGTCAGCGGCTGCTGGCAGCGATTTTTCTGGGTGGGCAAGTACTAGTTCACCTATTGAAGGGCAAAATCCATCGGCGCAACACCTTGCAACAAATGGCAGCAGTTGGGCCAGATTCCCTATTTATTGCTCTATTGACGGCTATTTTCGTTGGCGCAGTGTTTACCATTCAGGTGGCGCGGGAATTTATCAACTTTGGCGCAGGAAACATTATCGGCGGAGTGCTTTCTGTCGCGTTGACACGAGAACTCGCTCCCGTGTTGACAGCAGTGGTTTTGGCGGGGCGAGTCGGTTCTGCCTTTGCAGCCGAAATCGGTACCATGCGGGTCACAGAACAAATCGATGCCATGTTGATGTTAAGAACAGATCCAATCGATTACCTGGTTATCCCCCGCGTCCTTGCTTGCTGTTTAATGCTACCAATTTTAACCCTCTTGTCTTTGGTAACAGGGATGTTCGGGGGATTAATAATTGCGACAAATATCTACAGCCTGTCTGATACGGTATTTCTAGACTCAGCCCGTAACTTTCTTGGGATCTGGGATATTTTGAGCGCCATGATTAAGGCGTGTTGCTTTGGCATTTTAATCGCCGTAATTGGTTGCAGTTGGGGGTTGACGACAACAGGAGGAGCCAAAGGTGTAGGACAGTCAACCACAACTGCTGTTGTGACTGCCTTACTGATTATATTTGTTAGTAACTTCTTTCTTTCTTGGTTAATGTTTCAGGGGACTGGCAGTGCATTCTTGCAAGGCCTATAAAAGTTAGGAGCAAAGCCGGAGACGCTCAGCCTCCGGTTAGGAGTTATGAGTTAAAACTCCTTACTCCTAACTCTTAAAATAGGAGAGATGCCTAGTAATAAAGCAGGATTTAAGACTGTGACCAGTTCATTTGCTCCTAACTCCACATCAACTGTGGAACTCAAGCCTAGTTACAATATACCTATAGTGTTGGTGATTGCCGCCATTCCACTACTGTTGGTACAACCGTTGGTAGGTTCCGTTTTCACACTGTTTGGTTTGTTTCTCATGTTTCAGGCGTTAACGCTGCGTTTACAATTTACCGCCACCGACTTAGATATTTACAGAGGCGAAAAATTGATTCGGCGCTTTCCCTACCAGGAATGGCAAAACTGGCGGATATTTTGGAGTGGAGTCCCCATCCTGTTTTACTTTAAAGAAATTAAAAGCATTCACTTTTTGCCGATTTTATTTGACCCCAATACCTTGAAAAATTGCTTAGAACAACGTTGTCCACGTATTTAGTGCTGATATTGATTACCTATGAGGTTGCTCCAGAACTTGGGGCAAAATCCCCAAGTCTGACCAAGCTTGATTTTGTGCAGCTTCATAAATAATTGGTATGAGTACCATCTGTGCTGAGTCGTTTTGCTCTAGACTCATAACTCAGCACTCATGACTCAAAACTTTTATGGCAGGTCAATTGTAATATTTCTGAAAGCTATTTATTCGCGTCATAGGAATTACACTATTGTTTATGAACCCAGAGGAATCTCAAACCCCAGAACCAATTGATGAGCGGTTGGCAGAAAAACAAGAACAGAACAATGCAGTAGAACATCCAGTAAATCCATCTGTTGAGTTAGTGGTAGAAACAGCAGCCATTAGCTCATCACCAGACTACGCAACTTTTGAGCCACTCATCTCCAATGCAGAAGTGGTAGATTCGACAGTAGAGCTAACAGAAAATTCAAATGGCGAGTTTGTAGCGCAGTTAGAAGCGGGAAATGTCGGACTGGGGTCAAAAATCGGATCAGAAAATAATTCATTATATGCAGAGGCAGAGCAGCGAGTGGCAGAGTTGCAGAGCGCTGAAGCTGCCCTCAAGGAAGAAATAGCTAAGCTGCAAGCTTCTTACAAAAACCTTCAGTCACAAGTGACTGAAACTCAAACCTCACTGGGACGGCTCGTGCAAGAGTCACTGGTGCAATTAGAACAACGCAAACAAGCGCTGCAAATTTCTGTAGAACAGCTAGAACGCCGTCAAGAACGTATCCGCAACGAGATGCGAACCACTTTTGCTGGAGCATCCCAAGACTTAGCAATTCGGGTGCAGGGTTTTAAAGACTATCTCACAGGTAGCTTACAGGATTTGGCCGCAGCCGCTGAACAGTTGCAACTGACACCAAGTGTAGTGGAACGAGAAAAACCATCTGTAAAAGAGGCTAAACCAGTTGAACCCCAACCTGGAATACCCCAATTTGCCCAACAGCAATTTCAAGATACTACAAAGCAAATTCGCCGCCTAATTGACCAATACCGCAACAAACCAGATTACTACGGGCCAGCGTGGCAACTACGCCGAACCTTTGAACCAATCCACGCAGAACGAGTCTCCAACTGGTTTTTTACCCAAGGGGGACGGGGTGGTTTGCGGACAATGGGTAGCCGCTTACAGAATATCCTAATTGCCTCAGCCGCAATTTCGATATTACACAAGCTGTATGGCGATCGCGTCCGTACTTTAGTTTTAGCTAATACACCGGAGCGATTAGGTGAATGGCGGCGCGGCTTGCAAGACTGTCTGGGAATCGGTCGTCCGGATTTTGGCCCAGACCGAGGTGTGGTATTATTTGAGGCGTCTGATGCTCTGGCTCAGAAAGCAGACCGATTGACGAAGGCCGATCAACTGCCCTTAATTATAATTGACGATTCAGAGGAGCAAATCAGTTTGTCACTACTGCAATTTCCTCTGTGGTTAGCCTTTGCCCCTGATCCCAAAACCGTGAGAAACTATGATGATGACTTTTAATTAGTCAATAGTCCAGAGTTAAAAGCTATTTCTCTGGACTTTTTTGAATTTTGAATGAGTGAATTTTAAATTTTATTATGGCTATTTGGTTAACCGGATGTGGGGCAATTGTGGTCATAGCCTACCTGCTGGGTTCTTTTCCCACTGGGTACATTGCTGTAAAGCAGTTAAAAGGTATTGATATTCGGGAAGTTGGTTCAGGTTCCACTGGTGCAACTAATGTACTAAGAACCTTGGGGAAAGGGCCAGGAGCATTGGTTTTAGTACTTGATTCCTTAAAGGGAGTATTAGCGATCGCTCTGGTTTATTGGTTGTTCAATTTTGCACCCAGTCAAAATTTTATCCCCTCAACGGTAGATGCACAAGTGTGGCAACCCTGGTTGGTAACTTTAGTTGGGTTAGCTGCCATCCTGGGACATAGTAAATCGATTTTTTTGGGCTTTACCGGTGGTAAATCTGTTGCTATCAGCTTGGGGATTTTGTTGGTAATGAGTTGGCAGGTAGGTTTAGCAACAGCGGGTGTGTTTGCCGTCGTTGTGGCGATATCGCGGCTTGTCTCTTTGAGTTCAATTGCAGGTGCGATCGCTGTTTCCATTTTCATGATCCTTTTGCATCAACCGTTACCCTATGTTCTATTTGGGATTGCCGGTGGATTGTATGTGATTTTGCGCCATCTCACTAATATTGAACGACTGCTTGCGGGAACGGAGCCAAAAATTGGGCAAAATGTAGCGACACCAGAACAAACTGGATAATTAACCAACCGCAATACGCTGTATTTTTTGCCCCATGCTTCAGCCGGGTTAGGCTTATGAATGAACGTTCCCTTTAATTAAACGGTGGAAAAGACGGCAAGGCCACAAAAAAGCTCCACAGATACTTACTGAGGCGATGGCGGCCACAACTCGCCAACTCGAACTAGGCGGAGTGGCAGAATCTGAAGGATGAGCTTGTGTACTTTTAGCTAGTTCTGGCACTGAATGAGATAACTGACTGGCTGTACTCACCCCTTCAATCGCTGCTCCAATTAGATAAGCTACCAGGGCAATTACTAGCCAGTGATTCATAATATTCCACTGTTTGAACTATGAGCGTATGCTTGGCAGTGAGCAATTATTTGATTTCTCGTGCTAATCATTGCCGCCTTGGCCGAAGGATAATCGACCTTCCGCTGTATCGCGAATCAGGGGCAGTTTAGATTTTATATAAGTATTGAGGGTGCTATCTGCCTGGGCATCAATCCCCTGCTTAACTTTTAACTGCTGGAGGAGCAATTGTACTAAGGCAGCATCGTCAAACTGGAGCAGGGTGCTGACCTGGGTAGATTCGATTACAGCCCAGAGCTGTTGCATCATTTTAGCAGTCACCATGAGCCTGTAACCTCTTAAGCTTTTCTTTATATTTGCACAGATTTAGAATTTATAGTTAGTTTTTATCTAAAGACTTATAAAGATGTAGGCTGAAAACGCCTGAGTCAGTTAAGAGGGTTAAGTAATAGAATTTTTTAATTGATTGTACACCACTTACTATTTCCTATCTTAAACCGTACTCTATAAAGAAAAAAACTGCTAAAAGACTTAGATCCTCCCTAACCCTTCTTTCTAAGGAGGGAATTAGAGCAAGGCTTTTGAAAAGCCACAATGCAGATATACGTATGCATCAGCGCTTTTTGTGGAGGGAAACTTCAGTCGTTGTCGTCTGGTACTTTTGCTAGAAGTTTATTGTGAAACTTTCGCACAAGATCCTTCTTGACCAGAAGGATCGGAAAAAATTGCTAAAGTGTGATATTCAGGGTTATCTGTTCCATATAACACTCGGAAAGTATACAACTTATTTTTACCTTGCGCTTCGGTAACAACTGTTAAAAGTGTATTGCTAGTAGGAGGAAGTCCAGGAATGTCCAGTTTTTTAATTCGTCTGAGTTGAATGACATTCGCTGCTGAGTTTTTACAATCTCCTCCACTAGTATTAGGATCTTGACCAAACTGCATACATACCGGTCCATCAAAATCTATAGTTACCTGTGACGGATCGTTTAACCAAACTTTTTTAATTACTTCTCCAGCCGGAATAAAACTTAAGTTTGTTCCTTGTTGATACCAAACCTTAATAGTAGGTATTAGTCCCCCTAAACCCTGTGCTTGGCAAGAAAATACGGAACGCAGAACAGCATTATTAGCTATAGCACGACCTACTAACAAGAACATAGCAACCGAGAAAATCAAGGAAGCTATAGGTAGGAAATAATAATTATTTGAGGTATTTCCTGACAAGTTAGTATTATTTTTCATGGTTGCAAATGGGGTAGATTGGTAGATAGAATAAGGGGAGATGGGAAGGATGGAAGGAAAACTAATTACCAATTACCATTACCCAATCCAAAATCTAAAATTAGTATAAATCCTACCTCCTAAAACTGGGTTACTTGATTAACGTATATTTCAATATTTGTACCGGCTGGCAAAAACCAAACATTAGTTTGTTGTGACATTTGGGCGATCGCCTGTTGATTACGTTGGGCAATTTGGGGAACTACAGAGTTCATACCACCTTCCACAACTCCAGCTGCAAGGTTGCGTCTGTTCTTAGTAACAGTAGTAAGACTTGTGCTGCTACTGGTGTTGCCGTCAACGGTACTTTGTGTAGTAAGTGGTTGGAGTTCAGTATCACTACGGTTTATTAACTCTGCCGCTTTACCAATACCTCCCAAAATGAATAGTCCTGCATCCATTGATGCTATGGACGAACTTGAACTGGGAAATTTATTTGCAATTAAAGGTTTACCTTGGGTACCGCGAAGAATAATTGCATTGTTGGGTAAGCTTAGTTCTGTAGGGTTGCCATCATTATGCGAGATAACTTTGACTACGTTCATCTGCAAAAGACCTTGTTCAGAAAGGGAACCAATTTCAGTGAGGAATTCGGTGTTTGCAGGTAAAGCGATCGAACCATCCGTAGATTTTAATGGTTCTTTCAATCGGATCACAAATACGTTTTTCTCTCCACCTGCTTCATCACCACCGCCTGATTTAGTATTAGTTTCCCCAAATATCGCTGTTGCTAACACAGCTTTAGCACTACTTCCTACTGCTACAGATTTATCTCCCTTCGCTTGCGCTTGGCTCACCACAGGAGCAGGAGTTTCCTGTTGTGGGGTGGTTTGGTCAGGATTGGGGTTTGGTGTCTGTTCCTGCGGCTGCGTATTGTTTGCAGGTTCAGGAGCAGCTGCGATGTTATTAGGTTGATCAGTGACGCTTACTTGACCGTAGCTACCTAACTTTGCTAACCTTGCCCACTCTTGTAATGGGCTTGGTGGAGATGGTGGAGTTATATTGACTACGGGTTGAGTGTTTGGCTGCACAACTGGTATCTGGGGTGATGGCAAAGGTTGAGAAGCAGGTACTTTAACGATGCGCTCAACTGTCACTGTCCGAGGTATGTATGTTGGTGCGGGTGTTGGGATCACTTTCTCTCTACCTCTGGGAGAAACTGACGGTTCTGCTTTTAAGGCTACTGTCGGCGTTGATTTGGCAATTCTGAGCTGTTGTTGGGCGGCTTTCACTGACTCTGCTTGTTCAGTCAGGGCTAATTTCGTTTTGTAAGTATCTAGATCGCTTTCTAGCTGTTGAGAGCTAGATTCATTAGTTGGCTGCTTTTGTACTTGTGGAGAAACAATATTTTTTGGCTTTTGATTGCTGGAACTCATCAACTGGGACAAAAACACACCACCCACCAAAACTATCGCTAAGGTAGCAGCGCCTACCAAGCCTAACTTTGCAAAGGGATTAGATGAGATGGGTTGCTTAGTCTGAACTTCTTGTGGTTGAGAAAGCGACTCTTGCGGCGTTGCAGAGTCTTCTGATCCTTGGGTATCGGTAGAAGATTCTTCTTCAAAGCCGACCAACCTTGACATCTCTGATTCCCAATCTAAAGATTCTACTTCTGGTTGGCGATCGTCGGTAGTTAGAGTAAATCCATTTTGGGGAGGCGTTTTTGCAGGAATTGAGTATCGAGTCATGGTAAAGCTTGGTTAGGATTTCCAGAACAATTTTTATCTTTGATTTCACATACATTGTAAATTTCTAGTCTGGCTTCACCAAGGCGGTAAGCTGCGAAGTGCAACGGTAGTGGTGCATTTGGTAGCGAAGTTGCTGGTTCATCTATTGCTCTAACTAAAATTTGTTTATTAAACGAAATTGATTTTCCCAACTTATCATAACTGCTAAAAACTAATTGATTGGCAAACATCTCTACTTTCCACTTTCCATCGCCTATTTCTGTAGGTTGATAAATTTTTTGGATTACTAATACATTCTCAGTTCCTCTATTAACATTTTCAAATTGGTTATCTGGATTTAAATTAGTAAGTTCTGACTTAAGTTTTTGTTTAAAATCATCAGCTACCAGTTGGGAGGTAATTTCCCAAACTTGTGTTGGCGGCTGTTGTTGTGACCAGGTAAGCATTAAGCTCATAGTTTCACCCACAAAGCGCCGAATAGCCTCTGGCTGTCGCTTTAAATTTGGTTGGGGGTCTATGGTTATAGTGCGACCATCAACAAGCTGCACTAAGCTTTGAGGTGTAAGTTGCCGACTTAACTGTTGTAACATAGACCCGTGAAATATTAGCAAAAGCAAGGTAAACAGATGTAAACCAAATGTTCCTACTACCAACAGTGGTAAGGGGCTATTTTTTTTGTTTTCTGGTTTGAGTAATTGCATTAATAATTAATTATATAAATTTAACTATGAACCAATGAATTATAAATCGATTATCTTATAAAGCTATCAGATGTTTGTCCACTCCCGCATTGCTTTAATTTATCTTCATTAAGGTTGTTGTAGCCATCTAGTAAACATAAGTTACGAATTTCATAAATTTCTAATCTATCAGCGCGGACACTATAAATTGCTTTTTGCAAGTCTGTACCATTATTGGCTTGGGGATTACCAAAATAATCTGCTGCACGGACAAGGAAATCTTTGTTAAAAGGAGTTATGAGTTTTGCACCACCAACTCGGTTTTTTTGAATTAAGTCGGCTACCATCCCCACTCGCCACTTACCTGGTGCAATTTGTTTTGGCGGATAAACCCGCTTAATAACTAATTGTGATGTCATAACAAGGCTGGGATTTTCAGAGAAAACTTCTGGTGGTGTCATTTCTGCAACTGTGCTTAAGAAACCTTTGCGAAAGTCTTCGGATAAGGCAAAACTAGCTATCCAACTGCTGGTACTAATCTTTTGACTACCACCTTGAGGTGTTCTAATAAGAATTCCTAAATCTGATCTGGGGTTTGCAACTTCTTCGATAGTTTGTGGTGGTAAAGTTCCAGACCAGCTAAACATTGATATCATCGTTTTGCTGATAAATTGGCGAATTGCTTCTGGTTCTCTTGCTAAATCATCAATATTAGTTACTGGTTTACCGTCTATTAATTGCACAAAATTAGGAGGTTTTCTCAGACTGAGTTGGCGAATATTTAGCCCTTGGAATATGAATAAAAGTAAAACTAATATATGTAAACTGAAGGTAGCGATCGCAAAAATTGTTAAAACACTTGCCGTTCTTTGTCTTTTTTCTAATAAACTTACCATTTACTTATCTCCTCCTGCAAAAAACTTCAGATATTATATATGATGATTTGCATCTAGTCAGCAGTCAGGACACTTGCCAATATAAGATTTATCTTTTTTAATTTTGAATTTATTATATCCTTTCCTTTACTAAAGAAGCCGTATTGCTGATCGCACTGAAGACTGCAAAACCGCCAGCAGCAGCCACAAGTAACGATAAAATTGGTGCTAAAATTCCCAGAAAAATTATGAACCACATTAAGTCTGGATCAACATTAGCATCTTGACCTGGCCCATTTACAATAACTGCGGCAGTCAGCACAGCAATAATATTGAATGAAATCTTGGCGATTCCAATAGATAAAAATCCAGTCAGCCATGCAAAAATTGGTTTACCAGCTACAGGGAGTAAAGAGCCACCTACAGCCAGTGGACCTAAAGCTGCTATCAGCAACATAGTCGCTTCTATCAAATTCTGGAAGGCATATTGTAAGGAAACTAAAAAGTTTTTGATGCTCGTTTGGACTGTAGAACCTAACAAAGAATTAAATGAAGTTTCTGATACAATGCCAGTGCCATATCTAATATTATTTATTTTATTTTGTAGTCTAATTATCCAGCTTTTATTTCCGTATGTATCTCTATATTTCTGCCAGAGAATATTGACTTTTTCGGCAGCTTTCTCAAAGCATTGACTTTGTTGTTCACCAGTAAGTGACTGGCAAGGACGCAGAAAAGAACCAGCTACTTCTTCGGCAACACTCATATTCAGTGCTTGCTGATACATTTTATTCGCATCTGCTGTCACCAATACTTGCTGATTCACAGTGTTTAAAAAATTCCGCAATCCTAGTGTCAGATTAGAAAGGATACTTCCCTTGCCTGAATTACTTAAGAGGATCACCACAATAAAAGGCCAAATTAAAGCTGATATGGGACGGGTATATTCGTAGGATAATAAGTCTTTGAGGAATTGTATCATAAAAAATAACAGGGTTCCTACTGCAAAAAAAATACCCAGATTGGTCAGCGCTCCATACAAGTTATTACTGGTATTATTTTGTAATAAATCCAGCCATTGTTTGTCCCAACCTTCGGCAATGCTTTGGGAAGTTGCGGCACCATTATCGAGAATCTGATCAATGCCTACTTGGGCGCCTACTTGGGCAAAAATTAGTTGAATAGCAAGTTGCATTTTCAGTTTATGGGCTGTTTTTTTAGATTTCGTAGGGTGCATTAGGAACGTAACGCACCATCCCGGATGCTTTAGGTGCGTTACGCTGTCGCTAACGCACCCTACAAAACGGTTTTTTAGATTTCCTGTTGGTTTGTAAGAAGTTTAAGGATTTTAAAAATTGGATGGAAAATTAGAGTTTTATTATCCTAAAATCCTACTTATCAACTTTTCTACCAAATAAATCTAGTTGAGAAGTAGCTCGTAAAAGTCGCGCAGCTTCTGTGGATGTATCTACTCTCTGAGCGCGATTCGCCTCTTCTGCCTGTTGAGAAATATTTGCCAAATTTAAATTAGAATATTGCAAAGTCTGCTCCAATTGTGTAGACTTGGCATATGATTCTCCGACAATTTTTATCTGCTCTTTTTGGATTTGAAGTGTTTCTTGGTTAGCCTCTAGCAATACTGCTAAAGCAGGGCCTAATCCTGCTACTACTCCGCTTGCCATTGCTATAGCATTCCTATTATCATTATTATTAAGAGGAGATTGTGGAATATTTCCCTTAAATTTCTGTATCTCTTTGTTTAATTGATTTTCATCATTTGAATCTGCAACATTACTAAGAGTATTTTGAATATTATCTAACTTTAGTTTTGTCCGAGTTTGTCCATTTTTACCAAGAACACCTACCGCTATTCCACGAGTAATTAGACGATTAAGTTCATTACTAACTAAATTTCCCCGGACTGCTGAATTATTTTCAAAGCGGCTTGATTTAGAGTCTGATCTATAAGAGTAGTTAATCAAATCATTACGAACCTGTTGTCCCGCCGCGACGGGGTTAGGTATTTTCAATTCTCCGTTGGCACTATTAAGAGCAGCATTTTGACTCTGTACTTCTAGAGGATTTGAGTTTTCGCTCAGATTATCTTGAAGGTACTGTTGCAAATCTGTGGAATATGATTGAAAATCAGTCCAAACCTGGCCTAATCCCGTCTCAACTTGTGCCATTGCTGGTAGGATTGCCAGGGATAGCAACGTAAAAGTAAAAATGGTAGTTTTTCGCATACATTTGTGCCTGAAAAAGTAGATGAAATTAAGTAGTAAGTCAGAAATTTAGCTTTTTAACTATGATTTATAACTTTTTGAAACACTGTTAACTGCTTACATAACCCGATTAACTACTACGTAGAGTAGCCACTAACTGACGTGCAAATGCAGAAATTGCTTCATATTTATTGCTGTGAAGTTGCATCATTTTACTGCGTGCAGTTTGTTCAGAGGGGTTATTAGCAACTGCTGCCAATTGTTCGTAACCTGGATAGTAACGACAGAATGTATAAATACCGTTATCATCTAGCAGCCATTGGCTATAAACGCCTTCTTTGCGGGGAAAAAAGCTTTCCGACGCATTACGAGAAATAATTTGGCGGGGATACTTTAAGATGTCTGCAAAACTATCCACTGCAACTGGCTGAATGCGTCCAATCAATCGTGTTGTCAGGTTTTGCAAAATTTTAGATGCAGCTTTAGATTTGGCAATAGTATCAGGATCTTGTCCTGATAAGATGACTCTGATACCGGCTTTAGCACCGTTCGCACAAATTCTGCCAACTAAGTCAGAAATTTGCTCGAATTCAAATAAAATTGGTGCTTCATCAATGAAGAATATAGAAGCTGGGCTGCTGAGTGCGCGTCGTAATGCTGCTGAATAGGCACTCAAAGATAGTACGGCTGCATCTTCACTATCTGATAGGTTTCTGAGAGCAAAAACTAAAAGTTGTGCATCGGTAGGAAAGCTGGATGGTGCAGAAATAGCTTGTCCCACGCGGCTAGAAAGCCAAAACCGCAAGCGTAGCTGAATTTGACTGAGGGCGTCTTCTACTCTGCCAGTTAAAGAACTTAGCTGCAAATGTTCTGATGAACAGAAAAACAGAAAATCTTTTAAGGTAGGAGTTTTCAGCCAAGCCTGAGTGCCAAATCCCCCTGCCATCGCCTGTATATATCGCTCTTTTATGCCCTGATCAGCAAAGAAGGCTTCTAATGCTAAGTTGAGCAGCGATCGCACTGTTTGCGATAGAATTTGACTTTCAGTCGATGATCCTAAAACCATTGTCATTAAAGCTGATTCTAGGAAGGCGGTATAATCGTTAAAGCGATCGCGCTGTTGTTCTGGTTCTAGCGATCGTAAGTCTGGTTGTTCAAATAAGTTATTCGATTGTTTCGAGATATCAAAATAGGCTCCATTCCCCTCCATAAACTCTGTGTAGTCAGTGAAAGTAGATGTACCATCGGGTTTAGGGAAATCTAACGCCACTACAGGAATGCCATGCGCCAAAGCCTGAGTTAAAATCCCTGATACCAACACCGATTTACCAGCACGAGTTGTGGCAAACAAAGCTAAATTTTTGTGTTGATTAAATAAATCTAAATGTACGGGTGTTCCGCCTTCTTCAGCAATCAACTCAAAGCCTTGTTTATCCCCCTGTTTAGTTAAAACTAAAGGCATTAATCCAGGAACTTCACTTGTTAAATATAGCTGGCGACGGTTGAAGGGTGTTGCCAACAAACCTTCCCAAACTATTGGTAGAGTTTGCAGCCAAATTTTCCAGGCATACTCAGTTTCCCTAATTACCCTTGCTGGACGTTGAAAACAGTTTTCAATATATCTTGTTGCCTCATCTAATTTTTCTACAGTTGGACGATGTACCAAAATGGCTATGCTCGTATAAATCGGTACTGCACCTTCAAATAATTGTTCTTGTGCTGCTACCGATTTCTTCAACTTTAATTGAGCGTTGACATCAATAGTTTTACTTTTTTCTTGAGCCATGATTGTCGTCATGTTTGACTGTTTCAAGACTCGTTGCAAAGTAGTTTTCACCAATGCTGGATTTGCCGCCGTCAACTCACAAAAAATCTCTGTATCTACTACTCTTTCTCTGGCCAACAGTTCCCATAAATAGCGCAGTTGAGCAGATTTATTTGGCCAACCTCCGGGTTTTTCCAGAAATGACAGTGCGCCAATATAACGATTGTTAACATTAACCCAGCGGCGATCGGCACAAGGTACGCTAGACTCCATCAGCAAAGTTGTGCCGTGGATATTGTCTATTAGCAATTTAGTACTAGCTAAATCTGAATTAACTTGCTCATGTAGTCCTTGTTCATCTAAAGTCATCAACTGGGGAATCTCTATTGGCTCTGTATCATTAAACCTTTTCCATATCTCCTTCCAGAGTTCATCAGCTGTCAAAGGCTTGACATCCAATCCCATTTGGTTAGATAAAATTTGTTCCCAGCGCAAAAAACCCTGTTTGTAAGCATTTGTGATCAAGGTTTCAATGCGTTGGTTTTCTACTTCTGAGAGATCCCCTTTGAATTTCAGCCACCATGATTCAGCTTTAACTAAAAGCTTCTCTATCCAATCGTCTGCATGTTGCGAGTTAGATTCAATGGTGTAAGTGACGTAAATTCGTAAAAATTTCGGCTTCCGAACACCAGAAATAGTAAGTTCTTTAACTCTAGCTCTTTCCGCCATCAACAAATATTTGATATCTCGTGATGGCGCATTTCTGATTAATGTTGCTAATTCTTTTTGGCGCTCTTTGTCGGAACTAAAAGATCCCAAATGCAGTGTCATTCTTTCACCGCTAGGGATATCTTTCAATCCTGCTTCAATGTTATTAAAAAGTGTATCTATTTGTTCAGGTCTTAAAGTGGTATGAATTCCCTTACAGTCAAAACCAAAAACAAAGCAGAACCTATCTTTTTGAGTGCCTTTTGTCAAAAGGTAAGCGCCAATATCACGTCCATTCATTGCGACACGTAGCATTGTCGCCAAGTGTAAGGCATCTTCAAATGGTGTTAATCTACTTTCATTTCCGGCGACGCTGACGCTTTGTTTTCCGATTTTTTGCTTCATGGTTAACTTCCAGTAAGCTTTGATAACGAGCAAAGCCTCTTGTCCAAGCGGGAACACCAATAAATTTACTTAAAAAACTCCAACTCCTACCACCAGTTAAGATCCACCAAGTTCCGATTCCCCAACCAGTCATGAGTATTGTCCACAACCATTTTTGAAACTCTTCTTGGAAAATCCCCCCAAAAATTCCATTGATAATAAAGTAGGAGGCTAAGGCAATTACCGTCCAAGGAAGAATTTGATCAGCAGGGATTGGTCCTAATGAAGGTTGGCTTCCCAGAACCTGATTGACTGGACGAAATTCTTGTTCCCGCTCTTGAGACATTTGAAATATCTGAATTATTTACTGCCCTTGTGGACCAATTACAAAGCGTGTGAGTACATCAGCAATGGTAACAGCAACAACGACTAATAGGGGAGTTCTGGCAATGCTTTGCCAATCTTCATCTTTACGCACTGCGTTAATCACACCAACCAGAGAAATTGCAATATAGAGTAAGTAAATCGCCCGCAACACATTAAATATCAAACTTATTGGTACCTCACTACCACCACCATTTGTTGCTGCACCACCTAAGTTTCTTTTGAAAAACTTTTCAGCTTCCCCAAAAAACTGTGCTTGTGCGGGGGCTGCAAAACAGTCTAACCAATATAAACTCAGAATAATCGCTGCTGCTAAAATTTGTAATAATATTAGCGATCGCCTTGGTAAATTCACCTGCTGCCCAATTTGCTGGGTAATGACTGCAATTAAACTACCAACTAGTAAACAAAAAAGCAGGATAGGACTTTTTAGGCTGATAACGCTTATAAATACAGCACAAGCAATCAAAAAAGGTATAGATTCAACCAGAATCATCAAGCTGGATTCCAGTCCCGGTCTTAACTTCTGAGATCCTTTGACAGCGCTACCAGTTAAAGCTTTGAAAAAGTTTCTCTTGTGAGAACTTTGTCTAGACATTTGCTAATTTTCCTATAATGTACTTGAGTGTTGGTTGTCTAAAATTTTACAATTATTTCCAATTTAACATGATTGAATACTCATTTTTCCTCAACTTATAAAGTTTAGCAAAGTTCTATACTATACATAAATTCGTATTAAGTTAAGTTAAGAAAGCATTAATATTTATTTAATAAGTATGAAGGTACGAGCGTCACCCGTAGGGCTTGCCGCCAGGCATCGCTAATTCCCTGACAAATCTGACTTCATCGTTTAAGCTCGTTAAAACTCGTTATTATCTCACCAGAGTCATACAATAACGATAGTTACAGCTTCTATAGAAAAACATTTTATTCTCTCCAAGCAACCGTTTTGTAAGATATTATCCTGATAGGATGTACTACTAACCCAAGTTGCCAGTTATTGATTCAGGGTTGCCAGTTATTGATTCAGGCGATCGCAACGAGATTATTTAACGAGATCATTTAAGGAATAAAGTCCCCTCCAGAGAAAAATTAGAAGGGGTTTATGTTGAATTAAATTATTACCATCTATGCTATCACTGATGACCTCTTAAAGCCGATTGGGCATTATTAGGCATTTCATATGATGTCTGGCAAATTACTTGTGATTCGTGGGTGACCTCTCAAGAGCAGCCCTTCCCCTAGTAGGGAAACTCGGGCCCCTACGAAGTGGGGATTAGAGGTATGGAGCCTATAGCTTTAGCTATAGCCGGGGTGAGGTTCTCTTAATTATGGGCAATTAAACGGAGATAATCTCAGATTAATTATGTATAAATTATTACAATAGCACTGATTGCAGCAATTTTCTTTCCATTTTAGGAAATTTAGTTTCTCCGACTGTCTATAATTACTTTCAGATAGCCACGCTTCCTGACTATCTGGAAGTAATAAATCAACATTTTTCAAATCTACGCTCTACTATTTATTTTACACGCAGATTATCTCGCTCTTAAGGTGTAAATTTAAATACAGTTCCTTTACCAGAACCGCCACCAGCAGAGGCAGTACCGTAAAAATCAGTACCGACCGGAATTAGCGTTGACTCTGGCGTTGCCCCATTAGTGGTATTAAAACTAATCAACTGGGTGATAGTTGAAGTAGTTCCAACATTCAATCGATAAACAACTCCTTTGTTATTTGCCCCGCCAGTAGAAGCTGTGCCATAGAAGATACCACTGCTTGCTCCTGGTGTAAGCGCAGCCTTTGGGTTGGCCCCATTAGCGCCATTAAAACTGGCAACTAAAACGGGTGCACCGATAGGATTAGTGGCTGTTCCAATTGGAACTTTGAATATAGCACCTACATTGCTGGCTCCACCTAACCTAGTAGTACCGTAGAGGAATCCGCTAGATACAATTAATCCAGACTCTGGACTTGCCCCATTAGCGCCAGTAAAGCTAGAAAAACTATACCTAGTAGCAATAGGATTAGTAGGAGTGTACTTGAATACAACTCCTTTATTACTTGCTCCACCTAAAGAGGCAGTGCCATAGTAGCTTCCATTGGTAGTCACCAGTTGCAATCTTGCTAATGGGGTTGCTCCATTAGTACCGGTGAAGCTGATTACAGTGGTGACTGGACTGCCACTCAGCACAACATTGAATATAGTTCCTTTACTACTGGCCCCACCTGCCGAGGTTGTCCCCCACAAAACCTTGCCAGTGCTATCCGCAATCAGTCGGCCTGCTGGGTTAGCTCCATTACTGATGCCAGTAAAATTTACAAGAGTTGTCAGACCTGTAAAAGCTGGTGATGCCAAGCTAAACAATGTGCCGAGGTTACTTGCGCCACCTGTAAAGGTCGCCCCATATAAATTGCCATTGCTTGCCTGGAATAATCTAGCGATTGGATTAGTCCCTCTGTTGGGTAGGGCTGTTCCCGTAAAGTTGATCAGTGTGGTCAGAGTACTGAAACCGGTACCACTCAACTTGAATGCACTTCCGTTGTTAGATGAGCCACCAGCAGAAGTGGTTCCATAAAGATTGAGATCCTTACCCTGAAATACACCAGCTCTTGGCGCAGATCCATTAGCACCGTTGAAATTTGCAACAGTAGTCAATGATGCAGCAACAGCTTGATGCAAAGGCAATACCAATGGAGAAGCCAAAACAGCCAGGGAAGTTAAAATTGATACCCTGTTTTTGTTTTGACGTTGTTTGTCCAGATTAGTCTTGTTCATTTAAAACCTAGAAAAAATTTGATGAGACTGGATATAGCGCTTAAGTCAATAACGTAAAATTGACCTCGTTGATGACTTCGTTTAGTAGCATAGATAACTATTTTTTTTTTAGATGTCGTGATCAACACAAAAAATGGGAAAAAACCCTAAATTCTGACAAAATAAAGCTTTTTTATGACTTTGGTGAGAGGATAATCTCAAATGCTTTTAAAACAATACTTTTACGAAAAATATTTAATGATTACTCTAATTGGTATAGATAGCCAAGCGATCGCTTGGCTATTAAATTAACCCCTCGTCAAATTAAAGGTGTCCAAAACAGACATCCAACCCATCCAGCCCCAATACGCTTGGGTTAAGCCCGAAATCTTTTGTAGAGACGTTCGTTGCCTTGCAACGTCTCTACATACCTAAAATCAATATCAAAAATCCTTAACCCAAAAGTATTGCATCCAGCCCTGTTTACTGCTGGGACACAAAAGCATCTTATTTAACCACATCAAGAGCTTAAAGAGGAGTTTCTTGAGCAAAATTTTTATCCACTTTGAAAGGGCTAATACTATAACTTACCCATTGACATAAAACACTAAATATGAAACATAGGTTTCTGGTATAATAACTAGATTTTTCAGCTATTTTTTTGCGACGTCTGGGTTGGGCTACGCCTATGCAACTAATAAAAGGATGATTGATAAAATGCTAAAACAACGTATTTTTGTTAATACACGCGCTGATTAATTTGTCAACTGCATAAACTCTATTAAATACTTATTAACACCTCTAAAAAAAGCTTAATTAAGGAAAACCATATATAAGCGAAAATTTTAGATTTTACTCTGGAGAGAGAATAAAAAAGTGCGACAAAAACCACTTTTAAAACACCTCTAAATTCCAGAAATATATTTAAGTTTTTTAATCATTTCATAATGCAATCATTACTTTAACTTTACCTTGAGATTATACTGTTGATTTCGTTGGCAAATTTTAACAGCTATTAGCTACCTAACAGATTTGTGAAATACTGACTTTCTTTACTTAGCACCTTAGCGGTAGCTTATGGCAAACTGCTGGGCATGTACATTTAAAGATAGTGATTTTCATAATCTTAGATAAAATTGCCATCCCAAATAAGTAAGTAGGTAGAATTAAACATGGCTTTTTAAAAGGGAATAAGAGACTGAGAATGGGAATTGAGGTATGACTCATAATACCTATTAACCACACTCCCCGATAATAAAGCCCCTCAATATTTATTTCTACAAACTTACTTATAAATGGAGAGTTTTTAAGTAGCAAAGAATCATGTGATAGGGTCAATTAGCAATAGCTAAATGCCCTCTAAATCTTTGAAAGCTTTACCTTGAGTTTACTCTACATTCTTCAGAGCTTTGTGAAAACTTTTGATTTACTGATAACCTTTATAAGGCAAATCTTTTGTCATTATATAAGGTTATTTCTAATCACCAGTTTGACACTTGATTTTGATTTGATAAGGTGTTGAACCGGAAATTAATTTGAAGGAGCTTGACATGGCTTTTTATCCTAATCGTCCATTGACCTATTTGGCAAGTTCAATTTCTGTACTTGCTATAGCAACTGGTTTAGTAGTAGGTCAAACTACTACTCAGAAATCTCTAGCTGTGACCTCTATAGGTAATGGTGCAGGTGCAAGTACTGTAAGTGCTTTATTTGCAGCTCTAAAATCGAAGTTCGCATTCACATATACTGCAAATGGTAGTGGCGCAGGGTTAAAAGCTTTTTTCACTCAAACCCCACCAGCTGGTACTCCTCGCCCACTCGCTTTTGCAGCTAGTGACGACCCCGTAGCAGGAACAGAAAAAGTTACTGGGGGTCGTGGTTACGTCCAAGTGCCTGTGGTAAGTGTCGGAATCACATTAGCTTTTAACACTATTGGTCTACCAGCAGGACTTAAGCTTTCACGAGCTAGTTACTGTGGTATTTTGAACGGTAGCATCAAAAATTGGAACGATAAGAGCATTAGTGCAGATAACGGTCGCCAAATAGCACTCAATCTACCCATCAAAGTTGTACATCGTGCTGACTCAAGTGGTAGCACTTTTGTTTTAAGCAGTCATCTCAATGCTGCATGTAAGACTCCAGGTGTTCCAGCAGCTAATATATGGAAGGGAGGAGTGGGTACAACTGTTAATTGGACAAGCACTTTCCTTAGCGCTACTGGTGGCGGAAAGGTAGGCGATGTGATCGCAAGTACTAAAGGTGCAATTGGTTATGTGGATAATGCAACCCGTTTAACTAAAAAGCTACCTGCTGCACTCTTACGTAACAAGGCAGGTAACTATATTGCTGTTTCACCAGCTTCAATTACAGCGGCTATTAAAGATGGGACTGTTGTAACATACGGTACTAATAAGCAGCTGACTAGGATTGATAATTTGACCGATCCCAAGAGTGCAAGTGCTTATCCCATTTCCGGAGCAACTTATTTGTTGTATTACTCAGACTTAGACTTTAAAGGGTTCATTACAGCTGCAAAAGCTTCAGCTCCATCTCTCGGATATGGTTCTGTTCCGTAGGTTTATAAATTAACCTAGCAGACTATCAGAGAAAAGGTGTTGACAAAAATATGAAAATTCTGCCTCAGGATTATATTTACAATCCTGGGGTTTTATTCATAGCAATTCTCGTTTGCATACAACACGCTGTAGGGGCGCAAGACGTTACGCCCCTATGAAAGGACTATATTTTACCCAACGATTTGCTAGGGTTTTAAACTCGTTGATTTGGAGCTGCTGTCTTACAGAACAAGGCAGGTACTTACAATCCCATCTCACCAACTTCAATTGGAAATGCTTTTGTTGGTACGACTGACCAAGATGGAAGTCCTCGGCGGATTAAACTCGTAGTCATTGATCCAACAGCTGCAAATGCTTATCCCATTGTTAACGCAACTTACCTGCTATTTTATGACAAATACGCAGACATTAAGGTAGCAAATGGGATTAAAGGATTCATCGCCTGGGCTTTAGGAACCACCGGCGCGGACGATATAGCTAGAGATCCTGGCTATGCTCCTCTTCCAGCTGCGATTAAAACTCTGTCTAAAGGTGTTGTCAATACTTACGTGAATGATGTCTTGAATCCATAATTGCGTGAATACCGTTTTTGGTTTTAACCGCCTTTGTCTTCTTTAGATTTATAAATATCTTAGACAGGATATAAAGATGATGCCCCAGGATTATATTTACAATCCTGGGGATTTATTTAGGCGATTATTTATGTCAATAATTCGTAAAGATGCTCTTAATTTTTAGAAAATATAAGGCAATAAATAAATGGGTATAAATAAATATCAGAGAGTTTGTGATTGCGATCGCTCTTAAAGGATGTTTGAAAAGTATCGTTATTAATATCAAAACCCTCGAAATCTAACCCACCTAGCCCCCTTCCCTATGTTAGCGTTGGCGAACGCAAGAGCCTCTCTAAGAGTTGCGGCACGAAATGCGGGAATGGTGATATTGTCACCAACAGTGATGGTAAGGCAGATAATTCTTGTTGTCCAAGCTGGTTATGCCCAAGCCGCAGTGCATCAGAGCGTTGCAGGAATTGACCTGTCGGCGAACAACCAAGATAAGGCAACTTCTACTGGCACTTTCAAGCCTGGTTTGGTTCCATCTTCGCACCATTTATTATCATTAATGGCATCTGGTCTGCCATTAATGATAGCAATCATAATAATGCTCCAGCAGTTTACTCCTCATTCTTGGGTGCTAATGCTGATCAGGTAGATCATATTTGTCTGTTAGGGAATAGCACCTTTGGCTTTGAGGATTTAACAAGTGCTGGTGACAAAGATTTTAACAATGTTTTTGTGCGAGCTAATTTGAGTGCTGTCTAGTAATTTTAGGAGTTTATAACCACCAAAAAAGGTGAAGAAGGCAGTCTTGGGATAACCGAATGGATGAATCTCCCAACTGCTGTGGGCTTGTACTCCTTTGGAGAACCCGCATGGTAATCTGGGGTTGGGCACTGACTACAATCTAAAAATAAGGATTTGAGCAAACCGAAAACAGTGCCTAGTTTACTTTATAAGATAAGGCGAGCGCACTAAGTATTTATTCTTAAGTTTTAATTAATTTTAGTAATAATTAGAACTAATTAATCAACGTATTTAGTTATCTAAAAGTCGGAATTTAATACAACCTTACTGTTGTTAGTAGCCTAATATCTATGGATCAGAGTAGTTGAAAAAAGTTCAACCGTCAACTATGTTATAATGTTATAATTAGATAGTTGAGAAATATTTTACGGTCATGTAACTGACTATAATAGACGCCTCTCCGAATCTAAATCTCTACACCCTTAGATTGTGGAGGTGTTTTATGTTAGTTGATATTGGCAATCTATCCTTTTAAAGATGAGAGTCTTCAGCATTGCAAAAATGAAAATTTTTAGTTAGCCAAACTGTATTGGAATACCTCGTGTAAAACTGGTATATCTCACTGTCCAAAAATGTGCTAAGAAGAACGGACAAGTTTAATGTGTCACAAGCCCAAATAATATACGGTTAGTACTTGAACTTATGGCAACGGATATAATTACCCGTCCTGAATCCCTAACAGAAGATTGTTTCTTTACTTACGCCCTTGGGACTGATTTACACGATGCTAATTCGACAGCCCAATATTTACGCAGAATCAGGAAAGAAGATAAACCGTATATTGACATAGCTGTTTCTCCCAGACCTGGCTATCGGTTTGAGGTTTGCCTTATCCCTGTTGAAGGGTTCGCTAAAGAAACAATATTGACAAAAGATGGGTTCGCCAAAGCTTTAGCGATTATTTGTGCTGTATCTAACAAAGCTAGGAAGCGATTCCCCTCAGGAAATGGACAAGAGATTGTCCGGTGTCAATTTAGCAACTTAGCTGATGCAGTCGCTGTTGCGAACAGATTGTCTGCATTACCCTCTAATATGTATGAAACTCTTGCCAAGCTGCCAAATGCCTTGTGATATCGCGTCCGCTTGAATATTTATTATTTAAGACTGACACAAAGACATTTTAATGGTAAGTAACTAGACGGACTAGAGATAAAAAACTCAATAGTTCATATTTCATCTATTCAGAAAAGTCTTGTATAACAAGCCTTTTAACCTGAATGTACAATTTTCCTGTTTTTGTACAGTGACCCATAATTCAAAGTGAGTTTTTTTTATGCCTATAAGTCCTTTACGTGAAGAACCTCGTAATCAGCGAGCGCCTGTAATTCGTACAAGTAATGAGTTTATTCTCTTGGAATGGCTAAAGTCAACTGGTCGTCTAATCGAGCGTGAACATCAAGAATCTGAGTATCTAAATGAAGTAGAAGAAATTTCAGAAATGATCGACCTTGACGATATCCCTTACGATCATGACGATGATGATGCTGATATGGATATTGAAGCCTAGCCCTGGCGAATGAAATTTGTGGCTATACAAACGAGAGCTACACCGACCTGGGCTAATGGAAAATTAAGAGTTTGAAACCCGCGCAGGCGGGTTTTGACTGTGTAGATGCGGCTATAAAAGACTTCCAGTTAAAAAAATATCCTATCGTAGGGGCGCAAGGCCTTGCGCCCTTACAAATGTACAAATAATTTTAGATAATTTATTTTTTGTCAGTCCCTAAACCGCAGATTTCAGGTTAAATTAACTATTTGAGTAATAGATAAAATAATTGTCCATTGCTAACTGTGACACCAGCGCGATCGCCTGCTAATTTCCCAGTCCCTAAAAAATAATCTACCCTACCTGCGCCTTTAATTGCACCTCCGGTATCTTGATCAAGAACATAGCGACTAACGATGCGCTCCTCCATTTTTCCAGTAGGATTAACAAAGGGAATAGAAGTGCGAATCAACGCTAAAGCACCAGGAGGCATGAGGGATTTATCTGTAGCGATAGAACGCTCTGCTGTTAGTGGTACATTGATAAAACCTTGGGCTGGCTCACCGTGGTTTTCTTGAAAAAAAACAAAACTGCGATCGCGCGGAATATAAATATTTAATTCTTGGGGATGCTTTTGGAAATAGTTGAGAATAATTGGCATAGTTATACCTTCTAGCGGTAATTTGCCATCATTCACTAATTCTCGCCCGATGCTTTTGTAGTTATAAGCGTTATTACCAGCATAGCCGATTGTTGTTTGAGTCCCATTGGGAAGCTGAAGTCTTGCTGAACCTTCAATTTGAGCTAGATATGGTTCGAGGCGATCGCGAAACCAAAATAACTCTAATCCTCGCAATTTCCCTTTTGCGCCTTGTAAACCATCTGCTCCTTCTAATTCCAGGCGTGTCGGATGAGGCTTAGACCAGAAGTTTAAATCAGGAGGTAATCGATAAACAGGATAACGATATTCTGGTGTAGGGACGCGACTGGCTGCGTAAAGCGGTTCATAATAGGCGGTGAATAAAACGGAACCTTTATTGTCTTTACCAACTGACTGGTAAAGAACAAATTCCCGCTCGATGGCTTGATGTAATTCTGTTGCAGAATTAGTTTTTAATAGGAGTTCGCGGAATCTTTTCAAGCTTTTGAACACGTGATCGCGTTTAATCTCAGCTACCTGATAGTTTTGATAAGCAGCCACAGCATTAGCTGTTTGCAAATATTGGAGACTGCGAGCGATCGCACTCACCAGTGCCTTTTTGTCTGGTATTTCTCCATACAGAACTTCATCTAAACAAGAGGTATCACCCTGACAACAAGTAACTGGTAGTCTTTGGATTAATACTGCTTTTTGCTTTTGTATAAATGCATTTTGATTTTCAGCAGTCAAGGAAACTGGTATATCCCACTTTTTCACACGACATTCTGGCGGACTGAGTTCTTGATGCGCGAAAGATTGCATCCGTATCAGCAAAATCGACAAAACCACAGGTAAGCTGAGCCAGATAACTTTATTAAACTTTCTTAACCTAGCAAGTGTATTTTTCATCAAAATTCAAAATTTTTGCCTTCCCATACTCCACCAAATTGTGGTTTATGTCATTAGTGTTAATGGGTTGTGAAAGTTCGCACTCAGCAGATATAGCCCTTGAAATTGAGCGATTTATCACTTACTACGAACCTCTCAAAATTAATCACACAGACTACTAATACAGTGGGCGCGTAGATCCAGCTATTATCTCAATTAACCAGACTTAACAAGGGGCAAAATCCCTTGTTAAAGGTAGGCAAAATACTGCCACAGTTTACTAGATAGATGGCAAGAAAGCAAAACATAATCAAAGATTATTTGTTGTTTGTTTTTGACGCCAGTTGCTACAACTGAGAAAAACTCTCAAGCCACTAGCTCAACAATTTACAATTCCCAATACCTTATTCATTCATATTACGGTAAGTGGCAACTGCTGAAGGCGATATGCGGTTCAAATATCGGAATATCCAGTATTTGAAAATGGTATCTAAAATCACTGGAAATGTGGCAATAAATAAGAAGATAAAATCTCGATTTGCTGGTAATCCCCAATGACGCGATACACCTTCTAGAAGTACTTCCCACCCATGAGGAGAGTGGAATCCTACAAATATATCGGTAAACAAAATGATGATAAATGCCTTGGCACTATCACTAAGTCCATAGACAATATTATCAAAGAAATCTTTGAGTACAGCAATAGAAGACTTGCTGATAACCAAAAGCCAGATAAAAGCACCCACCGAAAAAATATCTGCAAAAACATTTTTGATAGCATTAGAGCTTTCGTGACGAAATTCTTCAGCAAGCTCTACAGCCTTATTTGTCATTTCAATTTCCATCTGTTCAGACGACAGTGGAGGGGCATTTCTAATGAAATTTTCAAACTTGAGCTTTTCTTCAAATTTTTGTAATTCTGCAAGGGCTTCCTCTTCCATTTCTGAATTGAGGAATATCTGCATTTGCTCACTGCTTCTAAACCGCTCAACAGATGGGCCGACTACGAAAGCTTTTGCTATCTGATGCGTCAAAAGTGGTACGATAATTAATAGTAAAATAAATCTGATAGATATTATTGTTCTTCTTTGAGCCTGACGAAAATTCTGAATTACTTCTTTTTCAGAATTAGGATCTAATTCAACTTGCAGACGAGTGATAGTACTTAAAATAGAGCGCGGTAAAACGCCTGTTGTATCGACTTTACGCAGTTTTGGTTTTTTATGCGAGTCTTGAGTTGGTATTTTGGGTGGTAACGTTGGAGTATTGACGAGCAACGACTTGTTGTCCGATATTACAGAGTTAACTGGTAGATTTGCAGGTTTGACTACTAAAGCTTTAGAAGTTATTTGATCAGAATTTGTTGTGTATTTGGATATAACTTGATCGATAAAGTTTAGCTTTTCCAAAATCAAAGAAGGACTTGGATGCTCTATACCTGCTTTCTGAGCAGCTTTTTGATTTTCTTCATTTAGAAACCAACGGCTTGCTCTAAACTCCGTCAGCCGCATTCTGACAATTTTTAATAGCTTCTTGAGGTCTGACTCAAAATAATCCATCACACTGTTACTGTACATGGCTGAGTCAGTGTCTATTTTATTACCATTGAAATGCTTATTTTCTATTTCCTGAATCTTTAATGCTGCATCGTAAGCTTCATGTAAAGAACGTTCAGGAGTTTGTAAGTACCGTCGATAAGCAGCAAGTAAGAAAGAATAGATTTTTTGGCTAAAAACAGAATTTTTCATTGCAGACAATCATCCAGCATTATTTGGTGATTCTTAACCTTAAGTTAACGCACGAGGTATACTAGCAAATCTACAAGGAGAAAGTTTGTGGTTTCTCATTCGGTTTGGATTGTTGGCACTAGCCGCAGTGGTAAGACGGCTCGCTTGGTAGAGCAATTTTGTAATTGGGTACAACCTGAAAAACAGCTTACTGAATCATTTTATACTAAAAAACCGGGACAAAAAAAAGGCGATGGCTTCTCTACGAGAGGCTTCGCCAACGCCAAGGGCGAACGCATACCGGAATTTTTATATCTTAAACAAACAGAGCCAGGAGTTTTAGTCTTAGCTGCCAATGATGATAATCGTCGAGAATTGGGAGATATAATTGTTACATCTACCTTAGGAAAATATCCGGTTCGTGCCAAGACACCGCTAGGTTTTTTCCAGGATGAAGTTATTTTATTTTGGCCGTTGCTAATTAACTCGTTGAGCCTGAAGGCACAGTTTCCGGTAAGATTGCGACCAGAAACGGAACAAGAGTTAGCAACCAAACTCTGGCGTCCCCAATTAGACGAAGAAATTTTACGGATTGCGGGAGTGAATGAGTCTCGATTAGTGCGTCGCATTCTAGACTTATTGCAATTAGCAGCTTACAGTGGTGTACATTGCGAAGATATTGCCCAGATTTTGGCAAAGGGTCTGGGGGATAATACTACAACTTTAGAGCCGGAATTTCTAGCCTCTTTGCTCCTAGATTGGCGTAACTGGTGTTTAGAGAGGGGGTTACTAACTTATGGGATTATTACCGAACTTTATAGTCAATATTTGTTAAGCGATCGCAATTACCAGCAGCACCTAACTAAACGCTATCAGGCGGTACTGGCGGATGATGTAGATGATTATCCTAGCGTAGCGCGTCTTTTGTTTGAATTGCTGTTGGATCAAGGCGCAGTCGGGGCGTTTAGCTACAATCCCGATGGCGCAGTGCGATTGGGATTGGGAGCAGATCCCAACCATCTAGAAGGGTTAGCAGAGCGTTGTCGAGTAGAAATCTTAACCGGGCCGCCTTCAGAGTCCCTTGGAGAGGAACTTACTAAACAGATGGTGGAATTAGTCACAGAACCGATGGTACTGTTGAGTTTACCAAAAATGGTGCATTCAATTCAAACCACCTCCCGCGCCCAATTATTGCGGCAAACAGCAGAGGTAATTGCTAATACCATCCAATCACAGCAAGTGCAAGCAGAAGAAGTGGCAATTATTGCACCAGGTTTAGATGCGATCGCTCGTTATACTCTAGTAGAAATCCTGATCAAGCAAAACATCCAAGTAGAATCGCTCAATGACCAACGTCCCTTAGTTAGTTCACCTGTCATTCGCGCCTTACTCACCATGCTGGCACTAGTTTATCCCGGCTTGGGACGCCTGGTAGATCGGGATGCTGTGGCAGAAATGCTGGTTGTATTGAGCAGGAAACAACAAGCACTAGAAAACTCCTTACTCCTAACAGACGCGATTAATCGCGTCTCTACTGATATTGACCCGGTACGGGCTGGTTTAATTGCAGATTACTGCTTTGTACCGCATCCTGATCGCCCCAACTTGCTACCAGTGTCAACCTTCGAGCGCTGGGATAGAATCGGCTATGCGGCGACTACAGCCTATGGTGAGATATTACAGTGGTTAGAACAGCAGCGATCGCAACAAGAACTGCGTTTAATTCCCAGTCCCATTTCCCTCTTAGACAGAGCAATTCAGCGCTTTTTGTGGAATGGTAGCAATCTCCCATACGAACAACTAGCAGCATTACGGGAATTATTAGAAACCGCCCAACACTACTGGGAAATTGACACCAGGTTACGGCAAATTGCCCCAGATGAGACAACGCCTTACACAACTATTATCGAATTCATTCAATTACTGCGACGTGGTACTATTACCGCCAACCCTTACCCTGTGCGCCCCATCGGTGGAGCCAGAAGGGCTGTTACCTTAGCAACTATATTTCAATATCGATCTAGTAGGCGATCGCACCGCTGGCATTTTTGGCTGGATGCTGGTTCACCCCTGTGGGCCAAAGGTGGGGCGGCGACTTTGTTTGGTGCGCCGTTTTTCCTGCGAGACAGGTTAGGCGAACCTTGGACAGCAGAAGATGAGAAATTGGCAGAAGAACAACGACTGCGAAGGATTTTGACCGATTTACTATCTCGTGTATCCGAGAGAGTTTATTTGTGTCACAGCGATTTAGCAGTGAATGGACAAGAACAACTAGGGCCGCTATTACCTTTAGTGAATGCCTGTGTAACGCATTCCGTTATATAAAGCTTATCCAAAGTTCTGTAAATTCGCATAATAATTAATCCGCTATTTTAGCAGTTTCGTCTCAATTATTATAAGTAATATCACTATTATTTGAGGTTGTCCAATTCTTGAATAATAATGATCATAAAAAATCAGTAAAGAGGGCGAGCGACTCTCGCCCTCTCTCCTCCTCAAAAGTAGCGATTATCAATTTTTTGAGTATTTCAAATGATTGATAAAAGGCACTTTATCTTCACCTCTCACTGATGCTGGTGGACTGTCCGTTCGCCGAAGAATGGCGGCTGGCTCAACGTCAACGTTGAGCAATCATCTGAGTGTTCTTTAAATAACGTTTGGTTTGCGGATATTTTACGCGAATCACTCCTTTTTGTCCAAAATTCAATAGTCGAGAATATTTATTATTTCTTCTCTACGACCAAAATTCAAAATTTATTTGCAAGTTAAGATTGACTCAATATCATTTTATCAATCATATCTAATATATCCGGGTCTATAGTCATATCAAACTTCCTGGCAAATAATTTTTCTGATTCTCTAATTTTATCAAAATCATTTTTTTCTAAAATTTTGGGGTGACCAGAATAATCAATAGTCCACTCTAAATATGTTAAGGAAGTGTTAATAATTTTTTTCTGAAAAGGTGAATTTACAATTAGAATCTGGTAAAACAATTCATCTGGACAAAAACTGTAATTAAAACGGTTAACAAACTTAGGGTTTTGCTTCACAAAATCATTTATCCATTTTATGCATTCTCCTGTTAAGCACCAAAATGCTGAACCTCCATAAAGAGCAAAACCTTCAGGCAATTTACGTCTTTTCGGTACAAGCGAAAGCAACAATGAATATAAGAAAGAGTTAATACGAGATTTAAACTCACGCTTTTCAGGGATACGATAAATCTTATTGTTCCAACGGATATACCAACATTCTAATCTTGTTAAACCCCCATGCCATAGAGCATAAGGTAGTGGGAAATACTCTATAAATTCTTTACCTTTATTCTCTTGAAAAAACTTTTTAATCTGTTCATTTGACTTAATCAAATAGTCTTGACCCGATAAGTGTATAATATAATCGAAGTAAATACCTGTTTCAACTATTGATTTTATTCCTTCAAGACTAGCTCTGACAATATCAAAACTTCCCCATGCTAAATGGTATCTCTTTATGAAAGAGACATTTGGAAAATCCTTGAGTTGAGTCAGTACATGATGATAAATTTTATAGTCCGCTTTTTTATCTATATGTATAAAAAATGAAACATCATCTGTGTTTAGTTTGTAAATAAGACGTAATAATTGTTCCGGATATTTATGCGCCAAAATTATATATGCTATTTTCATGAAAACTGCCTTATTAGATAAATCAACTTTTTGAATATTATCTTACCTCGACTTTATCCATTTTTTTCGTAACGCGATGCCTGCGGCAAGCCACTAAAAAGTGTCTACGCTATCGCTGAAATCTGTGTGGGACAGTAGTTTTACTTTTTTAACTTCATCGATAATCTGTGACGTGGAAAAAGTATTTGCGAAAAAGCCAGAGTTTTTGCTGGATAAAGAAAAGCGAGTTCTTAATTTTGGATAAAGTCGAGCTTACCTGATAGTTTTATTATTTTCATCAATACTAGGACTTACGCTAATCCTCCAAGGAACGCTCCTATGGTTTCGACAGTGATGGAACAGTATTTGACGTGCCAGATTCTGAAGCTAAGGCCAGAATATTTGGATACCCAGGCTGCCGTCCGGGTACGCAAGCTCATAATCCCCAAAGTGCGCCTGGTACAGGGAAATTGAAACTGGAACACATTTAATTGTTGATCCACTCTTGTGCCCTTAGCTAATAGGTGAGCTAGTCAAAATCAAAAAGTTACTACGATCAGTGATAGAGAAAATGTTACTAATGTGGGGTAGAGGTCTACATTCTTGTTTTTTTTGAACTATTTGCAGCCTATAACAATAAGTGGCTTTTTTATCCTTTGGGGCGAAAACTGTACGGAGTATTGTTAAATTAAGCGAAAAGGCTGACGGAAGCGTCACAATTGTTTTGCAGATTGGTAGTAAAATCGAATTTAGGAAAAGATTATGTTGATAGTGTATGCTCTAACTTTTGCTCTAAATACAGTATGAAAGTATAAATAAATGCAGAATATGCAAAATATCAGAAATGATTTGTGGGAAAAAACATCATTTTCTACATGCTCATATATTAAGTCTTTACGCGATCACCGTGCAGTCATTGCTTGTCGTGCTATACAAAGCTGGGCTAAAGTACTAGAGCTTCCTTTTGCTGAAAAAATCTTTTTAGATGATAGTAGCCCTGATTTAAATGGGATGAAGCTACTTCAATCATCCAATCAAATCAATCATTTTGATTGTGTAAGATATAATACTATGAGCCATCCCCCTCATAGTAATTTTGGAATTCTTATTAGTCTGAATCTTTGTAATTCTGATTATATTTTACATCTGGATGACGATATTCAAATAGTTGGAACACATCAAGACTGTATTGATATCTTGGAACATGGTCTGACTATTCTTAATGAAGATAAAAATATTCTGGGAATAAATTTAATGCATGTAGATGCAAGTGCTGGGGGACAGTGGGGTCCAAGTAAAGATTATTTTGCAAGTGATGTTTTTTCTCATCCTATTCAATATTTTGGAAATTCAGCAAGTTTAATTAGAAGGGAACTTTTAGAAGTCGTGAGTTTAAAAACAATTTTTAATTGGGGCAAAGAACAGCCTACTAATTGGGAAGAGTTAGTCTCGACTTCAGATGATACTTCTTCCTTTCTTGTAGCTAAGGTTGAAACTCCCTTTACAGTTGATAATGATGCATGGTTATTCAAAAGTACATTTCGTGTGTCTACCTGGGAAACATATAAATATTTATTACTAAAGAAATTAGGTTTAGGTACGCTAGCATCCGAATTTTCCAAGAAGATAAAAGAAAGGGAATATAATTCGTGATTGGATCTTACAAATTAAAGTGGAAGACCATAAAATTACATTTTATTTGTCCAAAGTCCAATCTTTAGATAAGTTAATTAATGATCGCAATCCAGAAGTTAGAGCAGCAGCTTAGGTGAATCCTAAACTTGATTTGATGCTTAGAGAAGAATTAGCAAGCTGGGAAAATCCAAATTTATCTTCACTAGATTTACTATAATTTGCGAATAGGGAGCATAATGATCTATTTAAAAAACAAAAATATTTGTTTGTATATAGTAGTAATTGTCCCCTTTTTAACATTGAGATTTGGGGTTGATATTTGCAACTTTCGGGACTGTGGTTGAATTGGAACAGGAGAATGAGAAGGGACTTGATCACGCCTTAAGAGCAAAGGAATACTGAAAAACCCCAAAATAATTACTACTCCGGTCATTATCCAAACCATTAACCTATTTGGTCTATAATCTGCTCGTTCAATTTGCCAGAAAACTTGGTTGTATCGCCACGCAGCTAATGCAATAACCAGAATTCCAAAAATTACCAAAGCCAGACCCAAATTTTCCGAGTTGGATAATGGATTTACCGGAGGTTCTTGTTGAGTAATCGCAATATTCAACTGGCGCAGAAATATACCAAATCGCGCAATAGCAAAACCAAAGCCAATCAATGCAATAGAAGTGCGTAGCCAAGCAAGAAAAGTTCGTTCGTTCGCTTGATGCTCCCTTTGCCGGTCAATTTTCGGTATTTTATCCATAAGAATCTTCTGACGCCAAGTTCCCCTTGATATACCATTAACTAGCATTAACTAGTGAAACAAAGACCCAGACGCATCTATAAGGGTCAAGACAATCCAGTGAGGACTTTCAGAAAACCCCAAGCGATCGCTAGAATCTTTACAATAGTAAGTAAGGTAAAGATGTATATCAGAGTCAAAATTAATGGCGTTATTTGGATTTGGCAAAAAGCAAGTTATGCCCACGTCTGAGGAAGCTTTGTCAGGAAGGGCACAGTCTATGTCAGTACCCGCTGCTCATTATGTCAACAAAAATCCCCTGAAACCTCCTTATCCCGATGGATTAGAGAAAGCAATCTTTGGCTTGGGTTGTTTTTGGGGTGCAGAACGTAAATTCTGGCAACTTAAAGGAGTTTACACCACCGCAGTGGGTTACGCTGCTGGGTTAACACCCAACCCCACCTATGAAGAGGTATGTAGTGGGCGAACTGGTCACAATGAAGTGGTGTTGGTTGTGTTTGATCCCAAAGTGATTAGTTATTCTGAACTGCTCAAAGTATTCTGGGAAAGCCACAATCCTACCCAAGGGATGCGCCAAGGTAATGATGCTGGCACTCAGTATCGTTCGGGAATTTATGTATATTCTGAAAGTCAAAAGCAGCTAGCAGAAGCATCGCGGGAAGCTTATCAGCAAGCTCTCAACAGTGCAGGTTATGGCAAGATTACTACAGAAATCTTGGATACGCCTGAATTCTACTACGCAGAAGCTTACCATCAGCAATACCTGGCTAAAAATCCCAACGGGTATTGTGGTTTAGGAGGGACAAACGTATCTTGTCCCGTAGGCGTAGTTGAATCGCAAGTGAGTGGATAGGAGCGCCCAGCTGTCATTGGGATCAACTTAAGCGAAAATCCCTTTGAAACCTCGTTTCCGGGTTCAACCTGGAAATGCTCTTTCATTGCGGTGCCGCGAGTCAGGCATTCCCAGTCAGCGACTCTTAACGAGGCAAAAGGCGGCAGGGGGGAGAATAAGTACTTTCTCCTGACTCCTGAATTACAGTGCAGCTTTGAGCAAAGCGATCGCTGCGACCCACAATACAATACTAATAGGCGCTCCAATTAGTATACCAGCGATCGCCCAGCCTCTTTGATGAGCTTTGAATTGTTCAATACTGTGCCACCGTCTACTTTTCCAAGCCCATTCATTGCCTTTAGCACCGAGGGCGATCGCCATGAACCCCGAAATTTGGGGTATAAAACAGAATAGGCCATACCATACTTGATTCGGCCACATCCACAACCAAGGCATGAGAAACGCGCCCCAATTCCAACCAAGAATTTCCTCTGGGACTGTTTCATTGTGATTATTTATCCCGCACCCAGAATTGTTGATTATTTCTTTTAGCGGTAAAAGCTGATTCTTATTTGCAGATTTGACAGCTAAACCAGATTTGAGACTACTTAGCGCTTGGCTGGCGCTAGTAAATCGTTGTTCTGGAGCGGGTTCTATCAACTTTTGCAGCCAACTGACAAAACTAGGACTGAGGTTAACTCGGTCTGTAAATTGCAGTCGTAAATTCTGCTGGGGTAAATCAGAGGGGGAAGTCCCAGTTAACAAATGAATCAAAGTTGCACCCAGTGCATAGAGGTCTGAACCTGGAACCGCCCGACCACCAAATTGTTCCATTGGGGCATAACCATAAGTACCCACAACGGTAAAAGTAACGCCCTCTCTTGCCGCTTTATCTTGAACTGCGCCAAAATCAACTAAATAAATCCGATTATCTTCACCCCAGATTAAATTACTCGGTTTAATATCTCTATGTAACACTCCTGGATTCAACTCATGTAGATACATGAGAATATTTAAAATCTCATCGGCGATTTTTCTAGCTCGCTTTTCAGTAAACCTTTTGCCAATAGCAAGTTTTTCCTTAAGCGACTCACCAGGAATATATTCTTGGATTAAGCCAAACCAGAGTGTGCGATCGTCGATACAAAAATAATCTATATATCGAGGAATGCGGGGATGATTTAGCTGTTTAAGAATTTGTGCTTCCCTCTCAAAAAGTTTCAGGTCATCCCACTGTACAGTACCGCCAAAGGCCAAAAGTTTGACCACAACGGTCGAATTTTCGCCATCAGAGGCTTGTAAATCCTTAGCTAGCCAGGTTTGACGAATTCCATTGTTGCCAAGTTGGCGCTGGATTTGATAACGGTCTTGTAATATCTGTTCTGGTTGCAGCATCTGACACCTGCTGGCAATTTACGCTGATCTGATTTCCTTATTATTTAAGGATAGTCATTATCTAAGAAAACTGTGTGAGCCAGATAATTTATTGAAAAAGGAGTACCTATAGGCGTGAGAAAATTTAGAACACTCGATCAATTTGAACAAGAGTACTTCCTTAAGCACCCGGAAGAAATCGACGATTATTTGACCGAGATTTTTCAGGAATATTCAGAAAACAACGATTCTGGTGCATTGTTGGCATCCTTGCGCGTTGTTGTCCGTGTACAAGAAAGTATATAGGTAGCAGAACAAATAAGTATGGGACGAAGGGGATTGCAAAAAGCGTCAGCAGAGGAGACAGCAATATGAGCCAGAAGCTAGTATCAGCAAGAATACCAACAGCAGGAAAAATTTTAAGTCGATAAATAGAAGCCCGTGGCTGGACACAGAAAGATTTAGCAGAAATTATCGGGTGTCCAGTTCAAACCATCAATGAAATTATTCGGGGAAGCAAGCAAATTACACCTGAAACAGCTATCGAACTCTCCCAAGCCTTGAGTACTTCTTTTGAGTTTTGGACAAATCTTGAAGCAAAGTATCAAGTTCATCTAGTGGTTTCCCAAAAAACTTGATCTGATAGGCATTACAGTCCTTTGCTCTTACTCTCTTGTTTTACTAGGACTAGTATGATAAAGTACATTTGTTTAATATCAAGCGAAGGAGATACTTAATGTTTAGTAATTGGTCTTGGGGTAAAGTCTTAAAAACTTTTGGTGGTTTGGCTGTCGGCATTGCAAGTATTAGTACAGCTAATTACTTAACCAGTAACCATCTAGCTTTAGCGACATCAAATTCTTCTAAACTCCAGAACAGCAATCAGTTAACTATTAGCAAAGGCAAAAGTAGCTCAGAAAATCTACTAGTTGCTCAGATTCCTTCTATTACTCGAACAATTAATGGTGCAGTAGTTACGGCATACCCACTTTACCGTTACTATAATTCATCAATTGTTGACCACTTTTATACGGTTGATTTTGGTGAACTAGGAAATGGTAAGGGCGGATATATCTCAGAAGGAATTGCCGCTTATATTTCTAAACTACCATACCCTGGAACAGTTCCTCTATATCGATATTACAGCTCCGCAGCTACAGACCACTTCTACACTACTAATTTGAAGGAGCTGGGTACTGGTAAGAATGGGTATGTGTTTGAAGGTATTGCAGGTTATGTTTATCCTAGACCTATTACAAATACTCTTCCTGTATATCGATATTACAGCTCCGCAGCTACAGACCACTTCTACACTACTAATTTTAATGAGTTGCGTGGTGGTAAGAATGGGTATGTGTTTGAAGGTATTGCAGGTTACGTAATCCCCAGTAGCTAAGAGGTCATCATGCCCAATATCGAATACAACTGTGTAAGGCACTGGCTTTAAAAAAGGCAAGCAGCACTATCTCAAATGTTGAATTAAAATTTTTATGCCAAAATTTTAATTCAACATTTTTAGTAGAACAAAAAGTTCTGCGATCGCACAAACTCCGTCCATAATGCCTGTTAATCAATCTGTAGTAAAAAAGCCTTTTCTTGGAAAGCGATTGAAGAATTTGCTCAAAATCAAAATAGACATCCAAGCATAATTCTTGGCCGCTTACATTATGATGAATTAGTTCCCCATAAAAATTTGAGGACGTTATTCGTTAGAGTTAGCCCAATTTTAGATTATTCTACAGATAATTTTTGCGATAGTAGGCTTGATATTCCGCAGACAGCAGAGGTTCCCACCAATCACGATGATTGAGATACCATTCAACAGTTAAACGTAAACCCTCAACAATCGTTACTGAAGGTGTCCAACCAAGTTGAGTTTTAATCTTGTTCGCATTAATTGCATATCTCCGATCATGTCCCTGTCTATCCTTGACAAAAGTAATCAACTCCTTTGCCGGATGTACTGGTAAATCAGGTGCTAATTCATCCATCATCTGACACAAAAGTTGCACGAGGTTAATATTTTCTACCTCATTATTGCCACCAATATTATATGTTTCCCCTGATTTACCATGATTAATTACCGCATCTAGAGCCAGACAATGATCGCCCACATAAAGCCAATCCCGCACATTTTTACCATCACCATAAACAGGTAATTGTTTCCCTATCAAAGTATTGATGCACATCAGGGGAATTAGTTTTTCGGGAAACTGATAAGGACCGTAATTATTAGAGCAATTTGTGATAATGGTTGGAAATTTATAAGTATGATAATAAGCACGCACTAAATGGTCACTACCAGCTTTCGAGGCTGAATAGGGACTATTGGGAGCGTAGGGTGTAGTTTCACAAAAAGCCGCATCATCTGCGCCCAGACTACCGTAGACTTCATCCGTAGAAACGTGCAGGAAACGATAATCAGATGGCTGTGCTTTTGCCTCCCAATGTTGCCGAAAAGCTTCCAGCAGCGTGAAAGTTCCCACCACATTAGTTTGCACAAAAGCTGCTGGCCCAAGAATTGAACGATCAACATGAGATTCAGCGGCAAAATGGGCGATGGTATCTATATTTTCAGATACTAGTAACTGATCTACAATGGTGCGATCGCAAATATCCCCCTGGACAAATCGAAAATTTTCTCCTCCCTCAACCAGCGCCAAATTCAGACGATTTCCCGCATAGGTTAGAGCATCCAACACCACCACCCGGTCATCTGGATAAGCTCGACACCAGTGATGCACAAAATTCGCCCCAATAAACCCCGCACCCCCCGTAACTAATAACCGCCGACTCATCCAATTACCTCTCTTCTCTCTGTGTTCTCAGCGCGGCAGTTGCTTCCCCTAAGGGAGACGCGCAAGGGACAAGTCGGGGAACCGCAAGGGCGCACTGCCTTGCCTCTGCGGTAGCCTGCGGCAAGCCGCTACGCGTCTACGTTTTTATTGCTTAAAGTATTTTTTCTCCAGCTTTCCGTATATCCTCTGAGCGAGTAATTTTGCCACACGTATTCCCGTCAAACTCTTAATATTAGATGGCTGCTGCATAGTGTGATCAAAGAATTCATTTAACTCATTTAGAATAACTCGGAAACGATTAATAATATTTTCAGTTCGATACTCAGCTAAAAACTCTTCAGACAAACTAAAAGCTACTGAAATATCAATCACCTTTAAAATCCGCTGGACATCATATTCTTGTGAATATCCAGCAATTTTATAGCAATTAAATCCAGGATCTAAGTAATCTGCAAGTCCACCATTGACACTAGAAAATACTTGACAACCACAGGCAAGAGCTTCCATTGGTTGCAGACCAAATCCTTCACTAACGCGCTGTTGTGCCCAGTACTCAGCGGAATCATAAAGGTAAACCTTAGCTCGGTTGAATAGTCCAGGTAAATCTTCTACATAAGAGTCAACAACCAATACTTTACAATGTTTTTGCAAAGCTGGAATTAATTCTTTAATTAAATACTCAGAAGATTTCCGAGCCTGAACCAAAACATCAATATCTCGTTCAAGACCTAAATTTTGAAACTCATCAGAAATTTGATTGGGCAAATAATAAATGAGAGAATTGGGTGATTTTTCTCCCCAATATCCCATTGTATAGCGGCTAACAGTAATGATCGGAATACTCGCAGGCAGTCTAAATGGATAACCTGCACTATGTGCATGGTAAACGACATTGTATTGCTTAAGTTTGGCCACGAGTTGAGCTATATCAAATCCCCAACTGATGACAAAAATTACATCACTTAAATTTTTCTCTTTTAACAAATCATCAATAAAAAGCTTACCTTTTTCCCGTTGACGGTAAGTTACAACATCAGCACTACAGAACTGCTGAACTAGATTAAGTGCTTTTAACTCAGCCCAAAGACCACCACAAGCAAATTTGCCATCTGTACCGGGGAGTAAGAAGTAAAGTTTTCTCATAATTTTATTAGCGGAGTGGGTACTTGTACTGAGCAGTTCAACAGGCTCACTGTGAGACGTTGCCGTAAAGCCTGCGGCATAGCTACGCTTAGGGCGCAGCCTCTGGTAGAGTTGTATTGGGCATTGGGCAAGGGGAAGAAGAAATAATTACTTCTTTCCCCTCTACTCCCTGGTTACTGAGCTTGTCCTAAGCGTAGCCGAAGGGCGCAGTCGTTGGCGCAGCCTCTCGTAGAGAAGTATGCTCCCTGCTCCTCTGCCTCTTGCTCTCTTCAGTCTTGCCAGCCCACTTTAACAAAATGTGCCTGACGCCCCCAAACGTCGCGTGTACGCGTAATATTTTCAATTGCTAGGTTAAAAGGAATGGCAGTTGTTAGGTAACGCTGTGCCATAGAACCTAAATCAGGTGCGAGTTCAGCGGCTGTCGTCGCTGCTAACCCCAAACCTATAATTTGCTCGATTGGTCGAAATGGTAGTAACAGATGTACACCGACAGCTAGTCCAGCTGTTAAGAGCATTGCTACTGATAAATTTGTGCCGCAACGGGGATGTACAGCCAAATCCGATTCTCCACTGGTGAGGCGATGTCGAGCAATTGTAACCGCACGCCGCAAATCACTAATATTTATCTCACCATAGAGGTAGAATCCCTGCTCAGTAGATAAACCGCCTAATAGTTCGTTATCTAGTTGAACGTTAGTAGGTTCTCTTTTGGCAGGATAGGCACTTTTTGATTCGCTAAGAACCCAAACAGTAGCGTGTTCTAAGGCGTGAACCTGCCGGATCATCAAAATTTCTTTTAATCCTGGAATAAACGATAGCTGCCTGAGTAAGTCGGCATCTTGTGTGGGTTGTGGAAAGTCTAAGGGTCGGTATTCTGGGGTCGAAACTTTCTCAGATACAGGTGTTGTAAGATCAAACTTAAAAAATTCAAAGGGAGACGAGCCACTCTGAAAAGAAGCAGAAGTATTCATTGGAACACTGCTCTCCAAGCCGATGGAGCAACATAGATTTCTTTCAAATGTAACGCTTGCACCACTGAATTGTTGCTAATTTTTGTGGATGATTGTTGAGTTTGGGCATTGACACGCATGAGCAATGCTGTGCCCATTCTGATCTTTATAGTTTCCGAGTCCGAGGGTCAGCTGGCTCCACTAACATAAACTCCGGCTGAGTGAAGGACTCGGAACTTTTGGTAGAGTGTTCACACTGAAAACTTAGGCGTGAGGAGGGGAAAAATCAGTAAACCTGAAAATTGGCTTGTCAGTATACCAGACCAGAGCAATTACGTTGCTACCAAATAAATTGTTTATTCGATCTGGTTAGGCAGAAGACAACAATTAACATCATTCAAACAGACTTTTCCCCACTGTAAAGCCCAGCGGACAAGAGCTACTCGATTTTCTGTCTGCGTCTTAGTCAGAATATTACTGATATGGTTATCAACTGTACGCTTGCTAATCTCCAGTTTTCCTGCAATCTCTTGGTTAGTTAAGCCAGTGGCCACTAAGTCGATAATTTGCAGTTCTCTGTCTGACAGACTAACGGGGGTCTCAGACTTGCCACCAGCCATGACTATTTCTATCCTCGCTTGGTATATGTACTTAATCGCTCTTTCTAATTCTAGAAGATTCTTTTGTTGGTAGGGGTTTCAAGTGTTAGCAGTAATACCATTGTCAATATTTTCTTTGGATTTCAAGTTGGCAAGAATATAAACCATGACAAGAGATAAGTACTATATAACACTTATTTATTTTTAAAAGCTAGTAAAAATATTTAGATAATTTAGGCGATGTTCAGAAGCATATAGATGTTATGGAGTAGTAAAAATTGCTATTTAATTCTATGAAGGACTGGCGACAGATTAGCAAAAATTATTGTAGATTTTATACTGTAAATTCCTAATTCCAAATCGAAATCTAAAATTAAAAATGAGATGAGCAATCCCCGTGTTTTGTGCCTTGGTGAAATTTTGTTTGATTGTTTAGCCGATCAATTGGGGCTAAAGCTGGAAGAAGTGAAATCTTGGACTCCCTACCCAGGAGGGGCACCAGCTAACGTAGCCTGTGCTTTAGTCAAGTTAGGAACATCAGCCGGCTTTATCGGAGCCGTTGGCGAAGATGAACCAGGGAATGTACTGCTCAAGCTATTACAAGATGTAGGTGTAGAGACGACGGGGGTACAACGCCATCCCACAGCACCAACGCGGCAAGTTTATGTTACACGGGATCTGGCTGGCGATCGCACCTTCGCCGGATTTGGTCAGTATGATACCGCAGAATTTGCTGATACTTGTCTGCAAGCTAAACAATTGCCAAATTCGTTGTTTCAAGAGGCAGATTTTCTGGTTTTGGGTACTTTGGAATTAGCCTATCCTGAAAGTGAACAGGCAATTTACCGCGCCCTAGAGTTAGCAGAACATTACGACTTGAAGATTGTGCTAGATGTCAACTGGCGTCCTGTATTTTGGGACGAGCCAAACATCGCTCATCAAAAAATTCCAGAATTATTTAAGCAAGTCGATTTCCTCAAACTCTCCAAAGAAGAAGCTGAATGGCTATTTGAAAGCGCAGATCCCGGAGCCATCACTTACCGTCTGGGTTCAATTGAAGGAGTATTAGTGACAGATGGTGAAAACGGTTGCACCTACTGTCTGGGTGAGAACGAAGGCAAATTATCTGCGTTTTCCATCCCCGTAGTTGATACAACTGGTGCAGGTGATAGCTTTTTGGCAGGATTCATCCACCAACTGAGTCAGCACGGCATCCACAGTTTGCGAGATGCAGAAACAGCAAAACGCATTGTCACATATGCCAGTGCTGTTGGAGCGCTGACTACCATTAAAGCAGGTGCGATCGCTTCCCAACCTACAAATGCTGAAGTCGAAGCTTTTCTAGCCGCACATCAACTTTAGGAATTAGCATAAGTCACTGGGATATCAGCTACCACAGGCTGATACTCCCGACTAGAAAATGGACGAAAATCCTCATGCCATTCTGCGGTCATATTGCACAATAAACGTAGTTGGAGAGGTGTTGGTACTGGGTTAACCCGCTCAACTTTTACATTTACAAGTTCGGGATTTTTGTTCTTGAGTTTAAAAACATCATCGACAATATACCGGGGGCAATAACCTACGATGTAATGATCCTCAGTACATAAGAGCAATGCCTGCAAGTCATAGGGATTTTGAAATTCGTTAGCTAAATATAATACTTCACCTGTTTGTAATTGATTAATTCGCTCAGTTGCACAAGCAGGAAGATGCCGCAGTCCATGTACAAAAAAATGGATGTGGTATAAACCATTTTCATCTGGTTCTGGGCAGGGGAAAACTTCAAAATAATCTGTTACTTTGCGTCCACCACTCCGAGAAAGAATGCTAACTGGATCGTCTTCACCTTCAGAAATATTTAGTGATTCAATATAATCTTTGTAGTTCGGGCGAGAGCGTCGCATTAATCGATTAGAGAATAAAGGGAATAGTTCAACTGATGCGTATTCTTTGTTCAAGTCTGGGAAGGAATACAATAGCTGAAAATTATGTTCAGCTTGAGCTTTAATAGCACCTTGTGTATATACAAACTGATATTTTTTTCCGTCAAATGTCAAGCGACCAATGGGAAGCCAAGCGCGACTTTTAGGATCTTGCCAAGCTAAAAAAAGTGTTTTCATAGTAGGGTGTCCAGCAGCTTACTTTGATTTAACTCCAATATCTTTTGTGCAAATTCAATTGCTGTTTGCGATATGCGATTAGATGGAATACGCTCAAAAAGCTCTAACGTATCATTGCTTGACACCCTTGCTAGATTATTTAACCATACCTTCGCTGCATCTGGACACCGTTGTTGCGCTTCACAAAATGCATTAAAAGTCTTGAGGGTTTTTTGATCACCAACTCTAGCATACAACGCAGAATTGCATTTTTGCACATAGGCTTGGACAGAAAAGCCAGCATCTTTTGTGGTTAACCTGCTTTTCCTATTAAAATCAGACTCGATCCTACCGAGACAAGAGGCGTGGTCATAAGTTGGTGCTAGATAAATCTTCTCTTGTAAACTGATGAATGCCCAATTTTCATGGTGTCGATCGCTATTTCCAATCCAAGCATCCAAGAGTAAATACCCAACAAAAGTTTCCCTCGCATGACTAATTTCCCCTGGTGCTGTCCAGTTGATGGGCAAATTTAGCGAAGCATCTCCGATAGCATTGAATACATTATCTATTGTGTGTCGGGATAGGTCTTTAGAATCTTGTGGATAATCCGATACTATTCGAGCCAGAATTTCATTACCAAGGGTGAGAATTGCACCTTCTTGAGGCGGCAAAAATGAGGGTGAAACAATGCCATTTTCCCCATTGAATGTCGCTAGTTCATAACCAGCATGGGGTAAACCCAGCAACTCACACAACTGGGCTGCAATCTTCTCTGCCCAATCTTCTCCTGTGTTTGGTCTAGCTTTCTTGAATAGACAACGACCTAGATCATGATGACGAAACCAGAACTTTTCTTTTGTTCCCAAATCTTCATCAGCCTCTGGGGCATCTAGGGGAACATCAATGATAGGAAATTGCTCTGGCATAATTTATGGGAAATCCTGATTTTAAGCAAATTATTAACTTCACCTATCCTTAAATGTGTAACAGTCAATGGTTAGCCTTAGCTCGTTGCCACAGAGTATCAACAGTCACAAACTCATAGCCTTGTTGTAGCAGTTGCGGAATCAGGATTTGAATTGTGGCAGCAACATCTTCTCCACCGCAAGCACCATCATGCAAAACGATTATTGAACCATTTTTGACCTGCTGCATAATTCGCTCTACCACGGTGGTGACACCTGGTCGCACCCAGTCTTCTGGTACAACACTCCACATAACTGGCCGGTAATTCCACTGAAAAAATAATTTTAAAGTAGCAGGTGTAAATAAACCATTGGGGGGGCGGACATCTCGCACTTGTTCAGGTTGCAGGTTGCAGGCATTGTAGATGGCAGCTTGGGTTTTTTCTAAACTGTCTTTCAGGTCATTTGGGGAAAGCATTGGAAAAGAGCGATGATCGTAGCCATGCAATCCGATCCAGTGTCCGCGATCGCTAACGGCTTTAGCAATGGCTGGTGAACGGTTGACGCAAACACCCAACCAAAAAAAACTAGCTGTAATGTTGTAACGATCTAACACTGCCAAGACTTCGGGTGTGTATTGCGGATGGGGCCCATCATCGAATGTGAGGGCGATCGCTTTAGAATGGGGATTTCCAGCCCAAAGGCAGTTGGGAAAACTTGGCTGGAGAATGCGGTATAAAATTGGGAACAGGGGAGCTAGCTGCATTTTGCGTTTATCTGCTGCTGACAACTTTTTGTCGGTGTTGCTTGTGAAACTGCGATGTCTGCGACGGGCGTAGCTGCAACTTCTGGCGATGAAGCATATTTGCTTAAATGGTAATCTACATCTGGTAGGTCAGTGGGTAGGATTTACGCAAAAAGATTTTTTGTTGAGCCAGGGTATAAGGGTGCAAGACTACGGGTGTATAAGGGTCAACAAAGGAAAAAACAAAGCTAACACCAAGCCTCTCTTTCTTCTACTCCCATACCCTCAATACATTTCTATCTCTGACTATATCCTCAGGGGTTCTTAGATTTACCGCTTTATTTTGTAACAAAATCTGTAACAGTAACATTATTTGAGCTAGCACTCGTCTACATTGGTGACAAATCTACGGGGAATCCCTGAATGAAAGGGTAATGTTGCTCAAAGATATACGAGATTATCAAATTCTATTTCTGGGCTTGTTCCTAGTCGTGGGAATCGGTACACGAGATTGGACGCTGCGACCAGAGTTGATTGGGGTAGCGATCACCACAAGTCTTGCAACCCAATGGATATTGTCATTAGTTACTGGCAAAGAACAAATGACGAATCTTCGGAGTGCTTTAATTACATCTTTAGGACTGTCCCTGCTGTTGCGGGCTGACCACTGGACAACAATGGCAATAGCCGCAGCAAGTGCGATCGCCAGCAAATTTATCTTCCAAGTCGGTGATAAGCATTTCTTTAATCCCGCCAATTTTGGGATCATTTCTGCCTTGATTCTGACCCCCGATGCTTGGGTTTCACCGGGACAATGGGGTGAAGAGTGGTGGTATGGGCTATTATTTGCCGGAACTGGTGGCATGATTTTGCAGCGCGTTGGTCGCTGGGACACCACAGCAGCTTTTTTGGGTAGCTACTCCTTGCTGGAGGCGATTCGCAATCTCTGGCTGGGTTGGACTTGGGATGTTTACTGGCACCGATTGATGAGCGGGTCTTTGCTGCTGTTCGCCCTATTTATGATTACAGATCCGCGATCGATCCCCAATTCTCGGATTGGGCGTGTAGTTTGGGCAGTTTGCATCGCCGGATTAACTTTTATCCTGCGGAATTATTTCTTTATTTCCACAGCAGTTTTCTGGGCACTGTTTGCCCTTGCACCATTGACCATTCTGCTAGATATTCTCTGGGTAGCTCCACGGTTTGCTTGGCAAGAGGGAGATGAGAGAGCAGGGGAAGCAGGGGGAGAACTTCTTACTCCTAACTCCTGTACAGACGCGATTAATCGCGTCTCTCTTAATTCAGCACTAAAAAAGTAGAGGTATAAAATGAAGTTTTTTCGACTCTTAACGCCATTATTGTTGACAATTGTAGCTGTTTTATGCCTTGCACCCGCAGCTTGGGCATTTTGTGGATTTTATGTAGCCAAGGCTGATACAAAACTGTATAACAAAGCTTCTCAGGTGGTGATAGCACGGGATGAGGAACACACTGTCCTAACAATGGCAAACGACTTTCAAGGCGAAGTCAAAGATTTTGCAATAGTAGTACCTGTGCCAACGGTGCTGCAAAAAGAGCAAGTTCATGTGACTGAACCCAAGATTATCGAACGCCTAGATGCTTTTAGTGCACCGCGATTAGTAGAATATTTTGACTCAGATCCTTGTGCTGTCACTGATTTTGAAAATCGCCCTGCTGCTGCACCTAGAAGCAGAGCAGTCAATGAGGAACCTGAAAAGACGAGCGATCGCAGTTTGGGTGTAACAGTCGAAGCACGTTTCAATGTCGGCGAATACGACATCGTGATCCTTAGTGCCAAAGAATCTGGGGGACTAGAAACTTGGCTCAAACGCAATGGCTACAAAATCCCCAGAGGTGCGAAACAGTTACTAAAGCCTTACATCCGCTCCTCAATGAAATTCTTTGTTGCCAAAGTCAACTTGGATAAATTCGAGAAATCTGGCTACCAGTTCCTTCGTCCGCTACAAATTTCCTACCAGTCACCCAAATTCATGCTGCCAATTCGTTTAGGCATGATCAATGCTACAACAGAGCAGGATTTGATTGTCTACATCCTCTCGCCCCAAGGACAGGCAGAAATCACTAACTACCGGACGGTGAAAATCCCTTCTAACACGAACATTCCTTTGTTTGTCAAAGATGAATTTGGTGAATTCTACAAATCCATGTTTCAAACCGTCTACACCAAAGAAGACAGGAAAGTTGGTTTTTTGGAATACGCTTGGGACATGAGTAGTTGCGATCCTTGTTCTGCTGATCCCCTAACCCAAGAGGAACTAAAGCAAGCAGGCGTATTTTGGCTAGATGATAATTCTGGAAGTAATCTGCCAGCATCCCCCAGCTTTCGTCGTCCCTCTCCTAAAAGTAACGTCTTCATCTCCCGGCTGCATGTCCGCTACACCCGCGACAAATTCCCTGAAGACCTGATATTCCAACAAACTGCTAACAGTGAATCTTTCCAAGGGCGTTATGTTTTGCAACATCCGTTCCAAGGGGAACTCAAATGTCAGGCAGGTAGAGAATATAAGCAGTCTTTGCCCAAGCGTTTTGAACAAGAGGCGCAAACTCTAGCTAAACTAACCAACTGGAATATCCAAGACATTCGCAACAAAATGAAGCTGAGTATTGGTAATCTGACATATTCCTGGTGGGAAAATTTATTTTCCTGGCTGGGATTATATTGAAAGGATTTGAAAAAAAATACCGCATCTTGACTAAAGGTAATTTTTTAGGGGGTTGTTATAAGCAATACTAAGATATTCTTGCTTTCTGCCCCAAGATTGTCATGGTTCAATTCGATGAACAGCTACGCTGCTTAGTTAGCGAAGCCTGTGGACACCCACCTGGAAGCCCTCAGCGTCAGAAGCTGCTCACGCAAATTATTCGCTTGACAGCAAATAGACTCTGGAGGGAAAGTACTCCCTACTATCAAGATGCACTACAACAAACTTGGTTATATTTCTGCCGCAATGTTTGTGAAGGTTTGACAGGTAAAATCTATGACCCCACCTATGGCAGTGTCATTACCTGGCTGAATGCTTACCTAAACCGGAGACTACAAGACTTTTACACTAACCAGAACCGGGAACAAGCCACAACAGTCTCTCCTCGGGTTCGTCAGTCTACATCGGGTGGAATCAGGGAAACCATTGATCCTGTAGATAACCTCCCAGCTACCCCCCAAGCACCTCCCATTCTGGAAGACTTGGAGATATGGGCTAAGACAGATTCCGAAGGAGAACTGCGCCGTACTTACATTAAAGGGCGTCCAGATGTGAATTGTCAGGTGTTAATTCTCAACCGCCTACCCCCGGAAGTTAGCTGGAGAGAATTATCTGAGGAATTTGGGCTGTCAATTCCGACATTAAGCAGTTTTTATCAGCGCCAGTGTCTACCACGTTTGCGTAAATTCGCTGAATTGGAGGGATTGTTATAAATAAGGAACAAGGGGAGAGGTTGATTGAATCCGTCAGCATATCCTCACCGTTACAGTAAGTCATTGGCAACAGAGGCAATCTTCCCTATCCGTTACCTGGTTATCCAGATATTTTGTCTTAGCTGACTACTCGCAGTGTTCGCCTCTTTGAGAGTAATTGGTTGGGTTACTTCGCTCCTCATAACTATTTGTTGGTTCCGTCAGGATGTCATCTCTTCACCGAGATTTTGGGTGACGTAGGTATGTCAAATCAAAATTTCATACCACCCTGTTCTAATGCCCTTTTGGGACTCCCAGTGCCTAAAGCCTTATTTCACTAGTTCGCCGTAACGGTGATTCAAATAATAGACCTCTTGCAAAAGTCCCTAACACCCCACCCCCAACCCCTAAAAGCAAGCCAAGCTCTTAGGGGAGACAAAGCGTAGCTTTGGCGGGGTAGGGTTTTTATTTTTGATTTATGCAAGAGTCTAATCAGTAGTGCGCTGAATAGACATTTTTATTACTGTTATGCATGGAGAGCGGCTTGCCAATAAACATCGCCACATTACTAAAAGTACTTACGCAAAATGTGAAACACTGCCAAGACTGCGTAAGTCCTATGATTAGCACTAGTGCCACTTCTAAATATCTGGGAATGTGAGGAATGTCAATTTTTGTTAAGCGCAAAACCCACAATGGCGAAAAGCGCATGCCTAACAGCGATGGGCTACGTCCCGCCCGAAGCGATCGCCAAGTGCTACAGCAAAGCGCCGAACGCCAATTTAAGCGCCAATTTTTCGGTTTACTTTTGGTAATTGTAACGTGGAGCCTAGCTATGGGCTGGCTTCTAGCCTTGGCAACTAATGCCCACAGTGCTACTCCCCCCGCCGAAATTGGCACAGTTGACGTAGTTCCTGCACAGTACCAACTAGGGCAAGAACTGTATTTGGAAAACTGCTCCACATGCCACATCGCCTTACCACCAGCCGTTTTACCCACCCAAACTTGGAAAAATCTCCTGCAAGACTCGCAGCACTACGGCGCACAACTAAAGCCTTTAGTCGATCCGCCACGCATCTTGGTGTGGAAATATCTTTCGACTTTCTCCCGTGTGCAGCTAGACGACGAAGAAACACCCTATCGCCTCAACAACTCGCGTTATTTCAAAGCTCTACATCCAGGAGTTAAGTTACCACGTCCCGTCCAGCTTGGCAGTTGTGTTAGCTGTCATCCCAGTGCTAGTGATTACAATTTCCGCCGCCTGACACCAGAGTGGAAGTGAAGAGTGAGGTATTGTAGTATTTCACGCAAACCCTGATACATATAAATTTCTCGTAGGGGCACGGCATTGCCCATTGGTGTCAACTTAAGTTGAAATCCATGACCCACAGGCGTTTTGCCCCCCTGAATCCCCCCGATGGATTGGGGGGAAATAGGAAATTTAGTTCCCTCCCCAATCCATCGGGGAGGGTTAGGGTGGGGTGACACGGATCGTGATGAGAAGCCAGAGAACTGAATATCACGTCTTGACAAGGGTTTCACGTTAAGTTGACACGCATGGGCATTGCCGTGTTTCTACTAACCTACTTGTGTCATTATTAGGACTTACGCGAAAACCGCCCAAAAGCTTAATTTATCGAACTGCCAACGCGCAGCGTCTCGTAGAGAAGAATTCGTGGACTGTGCGTAAGTCCTAATTATTAAAGTGAAACGGTATTAGGAGTTGAAAAATTTTATAATTCATATCTTATAAGTCTATTCCCCCACTCCCTCTCTGGCCCTATCTGGGGGCAAAATGATACTATGAAGAAAGACTAAATATAAGATAAGAGTTAAAACCAATCAGTTTACTAAATGATTGGCTAGTTTTTCTCCTGTTTTTGAGTTAATTCTCGGTTAACACCCATCCACGACCAAGACGGTTGGGTTGGGTTAAATGTTTATAATCAATACCGAACCTTTAATCCCCATCCCCCTTGATTCAGTTCTATAACCTGCCATGTTAAAACTTTTGTTGGGCGACCCCAACGCTCGTAAGCTTAAAAAATACCAACCTTCTGTTACTGAAATTAACCTTTTAGAGGAAGAAATTAAGGTTCTTTCCGATGAGGAGTTAAAAGGTAAAACCGCTGAATTTAAACAACGGCTTGCCAAAGACGAAACTCTGGATGACCTTTTGCCAGAAGCTTACGCCGTTGTCCGGGAAGCAGGACGGCGAGTCTTAGGCTTACGGCACTTTGATGTCCAACTCGTTGGCGGGATCATTTTGCATATAGGGCAAATTGCCGAAATGAAAACCGGTGAGGGAAAAACGCTCGTGGCAACCTTACCGAGTTATTTAAATGGTCTTACTGGTAAAGGTGTACACGTCGTCACCGTGAACGATTACCTGGCTCGTCGGGATGCGGAATGGATGGGACAGGTACATCGGTTCTTGGGGCTGAGTGTGGGGCTAATCCAGTCAAGCATGACTCCCAGTGAACGCCAGAAAAATTACGATTGCGATATTACCTATGTCACCAACAGCGAAGTAGGGTTTGACTACCTGCGGGATAACATGGCGACATCAATGGCAGATGTGGTGCAACGCCCGTTCAATTATTGCGTGATTGACGAGGTAGACTCAATTTTAATTGATGAGGCGCGGACACCACTGATTATTTCTGGGCAGGTGGAAAGACCTACAGAAAAGTATCTCCAAGCTGCTGAAATCGCATTCACACTCAAGAAAGACGAGCATTACGATGTGGATGAAAAAGCTCGTAACGTGCTATTGACAGATGAAGGCTTTGCTGAAGCCGAAAATCTTTTGGGAGTCACAGATTTATTTGACCCAGAAGATCCTTGGGCGCACTTCGTTTTCAATGCGATTAAAGCCAAAGAACTTTTTCTCAAGGACGTAAATTACATCGTCCGCAATGGGGAAGTGGTAATTGTGGATGAATTTACTGGTCGGGTGCTACCCGGACGGCGTTGGAGTGATGGATTACACCAGGCTATTGAAGCCAAAGAACACGAAGAAATTCAGCCAGAAACTCAAACTCTAGCGACAATTACTTATCAAAATATGTTTTTGCTGTATCCAAAACTCGGTGGAATGACCGGAACGGCAAAAACGGAAGAACCAGAATTTGAAAAAATTTACAAACTGGAAGTCGCCGTAATTCCCACCAATCAAACCAGAAGACGCGAAGACTTGTCTGATATGGTCTTTAAGACAGAACCAGGCAAGTGGGGTGCGATCGCTAAAGAATGTGCCGAAATGCACGAACTCGGCAGACCTGTATTAGTAGGAACCACTAGTGTGGAAAAATCCGAACTTCTCAGCCGACTGCTGAAGCAGCTGGAGATTCCCCACGAATTACTCAACGCCCGACCGGAAAACGTCGAGCGTGAGGCAGAAATCGTCGCCCAAGCTGGACGCAAAGGTGCTGTTACTATTGCTACTAACATGGCTGGTAGAGGTACAGACATCATCCTGGGTGGAAACTCCGAATATATGGCACGTTTGAAGCTGCGGGAATACTTCATGCCCCGGATCGTCATGCCAGAAGATGAAGACACCTTTGGCGTTCAAAGACCAGCCGGATTGCCTACAGGACACGGCGGTGGTCAAGGCTTTGTCCCTGGCAAAAAAGTCAAAACTTGGCGGGCTTCACCAGAAATTTTCCCCACCCAGTTAACAAAAGAAACAGAAAAACTACTCAAAGACGCAGTAGAAATTGCAGTGCGTGAGTATGGCGATCGCAGTTTACCGGAATTGGAAGCTGAAGACAAGGTAGCTATAGCAGCAGAAAAAGCTCCCATCGACGACCCCGTGATTCAGAAATTGCGGTCAGCTTACAACCGCGTTAAGCAGGAATACGAACAATTTACTACCCGTGAACATAATGAGGTAGTAGAAATCGGCGGTTTGCACGTAATTGGTACAGAACGCCACGAATCACGGCGGATTGACAACCAGTTACGCGGACGTGCAGGAAGACAAGGTGACCCTGGAACCACGAGATTCTTCCTAAGTTTAGAGGATAACCTACTGCGGATTTTTGGTGGCGATCGCGTTGCTGGGTTAATGAATGCCTTCCAAGTGGAAGAAGATATGCCCATCGAATCTGGGATGCTAACCCGCAGTTTGGAGGGCGCACAGAAAAAAGTTGAAACCTACTACTACGATATTCGGAAGCAGGTATTTGAGTATGACGAGGTGATGAATAATCAACGTCGTGCTATTTACGCTGAACGTCGCCGGGTGTTAGAAGGTCAAGATTTGAAAGAACAGGTAATCAAGTACGCTGAAAAAACGATGGATGACATCGTTGACTACTATATCAACGTAGACTTACCCTCGGAAGAGTGGGAGTTAGAAAAGTTGGTTGAGAAAGTCAAAGAATTCGTCTATCTGCTAGCGGATTTGCAGCCAAGTCAATTAGAGGATATGTCAGTCAGTGAGATTAAAGCTTTCCTCCATGAACAGGTGCGAATTGCTTACGATCTCAAAGAAGCACAGATTGACCAAGTTCAGCCCGGACTGATGCGCCAAGCTGAACGCTTTTTTATCTTGCAACGCATTGATACCCTGTGGCGGGAACACCTGCAACAAATGGATGCCTTACGCGAATCGGTGGGATTACGTGGTTACGGTCAAAAAGACCCGCTAATTGAGTATAAGAGCGAGGGTTACGAACTCTTCTTGGATATGATGGTCAACATCCGCCGAGATGTGGTTTATTCGTTGTTCATGTTCCAACCGCAGCCTCAGCAGATGATGCAGGCAGAATCAGAGATGGTGTAGATAAGGAATATCTTATGCAGAGACGCAAAGGCGCAGAGGCGTTTTTGCGTCTTTGTGTTTTAAGGCATCTCTCAAAAATATTTTGTTTTCAGGAGTTTGCTGAAATGGGTAAGCTGGTACTGCCAAATCTTCAGGGTAAGCAAATGGAGCAAGTAATAGTTACCCTTACTCTCACCAATCGAATTGATCAAGTTTTGGCTCAACGAGGCTTTATTTCTTCGGGGGAAGTTCGCTCTTATACTTTGGATGATGTTTTAGTTGACATGGGTGCAAATTTGCTGTGTTTACCTGCTAGCATTATTAGTCAACTAGGTTTAGTTCAAGGTGGAGAAGCCCAGGTAGAGAATGCTGCTGGAGTAAAGCAGGGGCGAATTTTCCGAGATGTTGAACTTAGTATTGCAGAGCGTCAAGGAACTTTTGATTGTTTGGAACTCACAGAAGTACCCTATGCCCTTTTGGGTGTGACGCCTATGGAAGTTTTAGGGTTAGAACCAGACCTTAAAAATCGGAAGTTGCGGGTTTTGCCGATGAATTCTGAGCGAAGATATGCAAAAATTCATTAAGTATTACTCTACACTAAGTAATATGGGGCAATTTTTTTAAATTCATTTTTAGGACTTAGGTGTATTATTTATGTATGCGAGAATCACAGACTCTAATGGAAGTATAGTGACAATTGTTAATTGGAAAGTAGTAACACAGGAAAAAGGTCAGACTTTAGATAGATTTATCGACAGTAACGGCAATGTTTACCTCGAACGTCCTCAGAAAGAAGTCATTGACGGTATCGAGCTTATCAACAAACTTAGGATCAAAGCTGAAAGTTTCTACCAGATTCAAGGAATTGGTATATCTATTGGTCGAACCGAGTAAACTAAGCTATTTTACTTTAATAACTAGTGAACCAGAAACAAGCTAGCCTATAAAGTAGCTGATACAATATAAATAGCAGTCAAGAGGTCTGACCTTTTCAGATCGCGGAAGCTAAGTCTTCCCTTGACTGATTTTTATTGTCTAAAAATATAGAACAGCCATGTATTTGCTGTACGCAGATGAGTCTGGCACAACGCACGACTCAAACCAACAATATTTTGTACTGGCTGGATTTTGTGTATTTGAGCGCCAAGGATATTGGATTTCTGATCAGCTTGACCAAATTGCTGCTAGATTTGATCCCGCTGATCCGGTATCAGTTGAATTGCACGGTAGTCCAATGCTGAGTGGTAGAGGAAAGTGGAGGAGCTATCCTAAGAGCGATAGAGAAAAAGCTATTGAAGATATTTTGCAGGTTTTTCTACAGTCACACCCAACTAATCGACTATTCGCAAGTGTGATCAAGAAGACTGTAGTATCACCAAAAGACCCTGTTGAAGTTGCATTTGAACAACTGGCTAGTAGGTTTGATAGGTATTTGATCAGGCTGCACAAAAATGATAATACACAGAGAGGCATCATAATTTTTGACAAATCTACTTACGAGACAACAATTCAATCTTTAGCAACTGACTTTAGAACTATTGGGTACAGTTGGGGTATTATCAGAAACTTTTCTGAAGTACCTTTATTTTTAGACTCAAAAGCTTCGAGACTAATTCAACTTGCTGATATACTCGCTTACGCAATTTTCAGACATTTTGAAAAGGGAGATAGCAGGTTTTTCTCTATCATTCAGTCTAGATTTGATTCTGAAGGCGGTATAGTTCATGGATTACACATACAGCAATAAAACTATATTTATCTAACACCACACTCTAGTGCAACTTTCTGAAGGTGAACAAGATACGATCACTTATACTTGGCGTAGTTTTAGGGTTGTCTGTGGGGCGATCGCAAAGTAAAGTACTTTATCTGAACTGTTAAACTGTAAAGCTACGCTAACCTTAAGCCCAATTAGAATAAGTTTAGGATGCTGCACAGGAGAGCAAAATGGATACATCCAATGAAAAAGCTCTTATTCATCTGTAGCCAGAATAAACTACGAAGCCCCACCGCCGAGGCTGTGTTTTCTGAATATAAAGGACTTGAAACAGACTCGGCAGGTTTAGATCGCTATGCCCAAGTACCATTATCAACTGAAGCGATCGCATCGGCTGATATTATCTTTGTGATGGAGAAGTCACATAAAAACAAGCTATCAAAAAATTTTCAGCCATTTCTTAAAGATAAAAAAATTATTTGTTTACATATACCAGATGAATATGAATACATGGAGCCAGCTTTAATTGAGTTGTTAAAACAGAAAGTTCTAACGCTATTAAAAATTAAAAAATGAATATTCAAGAAGCTTTTAATTCTGCCGCAGTCGATTACGATAACTTACGTCGTATTCTAATTCCCTGTTTTGATGATTTTTACAAAACAGCCGTTGAAATCATACCAGACGATTGCACTGTACCGCTAAAGGTTCTAGATTTGGGTGCTGGTACTGGACTTTACTCAGGTATGGTTCAGTCCGTCTTCCCCAATGCAGAGTTCACCTTGCTGGACTTAGCCCCTGAGATGTTAGAGAAAGCTAAGTTTAGATTTAGCAAAATGGGTAAATCTCCCAAAATCTTAATTGGTAACTACGTTGAGACTGATTTAGGTGGTTCCTATGACCTTATAATCTCTGCCTTATCGATTCATCATCTGTCAGATTTTCACAAAGAACTTCTTTATCAACGGATTTATAATGTTCTCAATCCTGGAGGGATATTTGTCAACGCCGATCAAGTTCTTGGCAAAACCCCTGATTTAGAACAACTTTACCGTAAACACTGGCTAGATTGTGTGCGTGGTAAGGGTCTCTTAGAAAAGGATTTAAAAGCGACACAAAAACGCATGGAATACGATCGCATGGCAACCCTTGATATTCAACTTCACTGGCTAGAAGCGGCTGGGTTTCAAAATGTGGATTGCTGGTACAAAAATTTCAGCTTTGCTGTTTTTGGTGGTTATCGACCAACTATTTAACTAAGTAAGTAGGCACAAATAATTAGAAGATGTTTTCGCAGGGCACCGAAAACCTGAAATGATGCCCTGTATTTAGAGCAAGCAAAAATTAATCCTATTCTGCAACAAATGCTGTATGTTTCTTATACTACTGAATATGGCCGAGAAGCAGCAGAACAATCCTGTTTAAATCTACTGTTTTTGATTGGTACTAACACTGATAAGTTCTCACTGTACGGTGAAAGCGATGAACATTATACTATTCGTGGTGGTAACGACCAAGTACCCCGTCTGCTAGCGAATTCCTTAGCTTATGCTATACAAACTGAAACAGAATTGGAAGCTATCTGTATCCGTCCCGATGGTCGCTATCGAGTTAGTTTACGGTCTGGTTATAAAACTTTTGATCGCACTTATGAAAGAATTTTGCTGACATTACCCTTTACCACTTTGCGTTTAGTGAAGCTGGATGTGAATTTACCAGCATTTAAAAAGAAGGCGATACCTTCGGTGAGCTTCGCTAACGCACAACTAGGATATAGTACAAATGCCAAATTAATTACAGCCTATCAACAAAAATTGTGGCGTACTAAATATAACTCAACAGCAGCAACATTTACCGATTTAGACTTTCAAACCACTTGGGAACCCAGTCGCTACCAAAAAGGCCCCAAAGGTTTGATTACTAACTTTACTGGTGGTAAACATGGTTTATTTTTAGACAAAGGTTCAGCAGAATCTCAAGCCCAAATACTTTTACCACAATTAAATCAGATTTTCCCCGGAATCAAAAACCTGCGTCAAGGTCAAGCCATTCGCGCCTATTGGCCTGGAGAGCAATACACAAGAGCCTCCTATGCTTGCTATTTAGTCGGACAATGGACAGGGATAAGTGGATCTGAACAAGAACGTGTAGGTAATCTATTTTTTGCTGGTGAACACTGCTCTCCCTCCTACCAAGGATATATGGAAGGGGGTTGTAGAACAGGTGAAGTTGCAGCTCAGAGAATCCTCAAAGATTTAGGTTGGCGAAATATGCCTGTTCAACAGAAAAAACTAATTAATACCAATCAACTAAATCGTCATCATCCCAGGATTCCAAGGGACGAACGTTTTTCTGACGATTACACCGAAAAGTGAAGTACTTAGTCCTCAGTGATCAATATAGAACCCATTTGGGATCTATAAAGTAGCTAATCTTCGGAGCATAAGTCTGACAAAACAGAGATGAATTTTAGTGGTCGCATTTTCTAAA
>NZ_JBALCP010000135.1:0-130053 GCF_036919675.1 Nostoc sp. | reverse complement strand
ATACCTCGTCTCTTGTAGCGCGGAAAAACTTTCTTATATCAGACTAATTCAAACTATGTTCAAGAGTGGGCGTGGTATCTCAAGGACTAATACTTAGGTAGTGCGATCGCTTTAGTATATAAAATACAGTGAAAGCGATCGCATAATTGCTTGATTGATTAGTCAATTAGTAAGAGTGCTTTTGAAGTGGATACCTCGTCTCTTGTAGCGCGGAAAAACTTTCTTATATCAGACTAATTCAAACTATGTTCAAGAGTGGGCGTGGTATCTCAAGGACTAATACTTCGGCTTCTCTACGAGACGCTACGCGAACGCTCAGTACAAGTGACCAAGGACTAAGCGCAAAGTCTGAGCAGAGGTTTCCTCCGCTCAGAACTTTGTAAGAATGACTAATGACTCCGCGCAACGGTTTGATTCCGCTAATATCGTTTCGCTAAAATTCGGGATTTCTTCATCGGCTAACTATCTATTGCATCGGACTGAAAATTTATACTTACTCATATAACGGTTCCGATAGAGTAACCGATTCTCCTGCCTCTTCTAAATTACGTAGGGTATTTAATGATAGAAAACCAAACCCGACTTTAGAGGCAATATCTAGTACCGTATAACCCATTGTTTCGCCACCTTGACCAAGAGCGTTAAACCCTTCTGGACTAAGAATCCACACAATTGGATAGAGTGTCCACAGTACCAGATGCACAGTCACCAGCTTACGGAATGCTTGCTTGGATCTGGGATGTTTGCGTTCTGCCTCAATCCGGTAGGGCTTCACTAATAAGTAGAAAACTGCGACATAAGCACCACAACTCACAATATACCAGATGTAGCTGATCGGCTTGGGTGTAACTGTGGCGAGGAAGCCAGTGGCAAGCATATAGGCGTTTGCTCCTAACAAGCTACCTGTAATCAGCAGGTTTGTTCTTCCCAAGAAAATCAGATCCAACAACAACAGCGGCGTTGAGCAAAACCAAGTGACAAATCGTACCCAATAAGTTGGACGATCATTGATGATGTTAACTCCTTGACCGAGTGCCATTGCTAAGTATAGTCCACTCGCAATCAAACAAATGAAAAAATTAAGTGTATACAGTATTTTCCAGCGTTCATTTTTACCATTGTGTGCGCCTACTCCGAAAAAAGCACAACCCACTGCCATACTGATAACACCAATCCACAGCCAAGTTTGAACCATAAGTATTTTCCAGCTTTTTGATAACTTTTAATAACAAATGGTTAAGTAGAACTTTCACTCATTAACCTTATTTGTTTTTGCTTGCAGAGAAACTATTATTTGTATTTATTATTGTGCCAGTTTTAATCATTAAAAAAAAATTTCTTAATGGAGATTTTAGATTAATCAAAAATCTGATTTAAATACAATCATAAATTAGACTTTAGTAGCTTGCACTTTAGTACAGCACAAGCAGTCTTCTGTAAAATTTTCTATCTAGGGTAAGACTCATATAGAATATGAACTGAGAATTTGGTATTGCTAAATTTGAGTATGAAATTTAAGAATTCCACATTTTAAACTCTTCTTCTCTGTGCATCTGTCTTGAAAAGTCTGGAGCGTGAGACTAATTTACCCTCTCATTCAGCAAAGCCGAAAATTTTTACTGCATCCAATCTATCGTGCGATATTGAATTGCTTCCGCCACATGATCGGTTTTTAGCTCATCTTCTCCCGCCAAGTCTGCAATAGTCCGTGCTACTTTGAGAATGCGATGTCTATGACGGGCTACGCCTACGCGCCAATTGGCGATAAATAAAGATCCGCCCATGTTGATAATATAACAAAGCAACTGTTACCTAAAAGCAATGACACAGACGGCAGCAATTACAGAAGCGATTACCACTCTTCAGGATGCAGAAAATCGATTCGGTTTTGTCCGTGTTGAAGACGAGGAGTTTTTCCCAGAGTGGTATGAGGGATTGTCTGAAATTACGGAAGCGGAAAAAGCCTGTGTGGATGTCGTGCGGCGCAGGTATCTCTATCACCGTGCCGGAGGTGATTTACTAGAAGGGACAGTCATATTGTTGTTGGTGTCACCAATAGTTGCACTCTCTGGATTTTACGATCCTCCTTTCAGAATTAAGGCTGAATCATCCGTAGAACTAGTGTTGGATGATGGCGAGGAGATACTGCGCGGACGGATTGATGTTTTAGTGTTACAAGAGCAGTTGTGGGTGATGGTGTTGGAGTCGAAAAAAACCACGCTGTCAGTTTGGTCGGCTGTACCGCAAGCCCTAGCTTATATGATGGCTAACCCTAACCCCAGTAAACCTGTGTTTGGGATGGTGACGAATGGAGACGATATTTTATTTGTTAAAGTGACGCAAACAAATACTCCACAGAACGATTTGTCAAGGGTCTTTGCTCCGTTTACATCCGCGAGAGAACTGTATACCGTTTTGCAAATTCTCAAGCGTATTGGTCAGTTAATTTCTCCTGGGTCTTAGCTCGACTTTATCCATCGAGTTAAAAGGCTCAACTTCCGAGTAAAAAGGTTCAACTTCCGAGTTCAATAGAGCAAGTGCGCTACGAATTCACTAAACCCTTGTGCCTAGTTATTGAAAGTAAGAGACCTTAGTGGCGCTAAAGTTGTAATCAACTCCCTCAGATGTACCATCTGAGAAGTTCCAAAGGTTGAGTTGTCCCCCTAGCCTCAACCCTTAACAGACTTAAGCCATCATCACAAGATTCTTACTGCATTCTATCGATTGTGCGATACTGGATTGCTTCTGCTACATGATTGGTTTTTAGCTCATCGTCTCCGGCTAAATCTGCAATAGTCCGCCCTACTTTGAGAATGCGATCGCTTGCTCTTGCCGATAAACCTAATTTTCTAATTGCTACTTCTAATAAACTGCGACTAGCATCATCTAGCTTGCACCATTTCTGGAGATGCCGACTTTGCATGTGGGCATTGCAACGCAGATTTGATTCTTGTTGGAAGCGCGTAATTGCGCGATCGCTTGCTTGTTGAACCCGTTCTCGTACTGATGTTGATGCTTCTCCGGTAAGTTGTTGGGTAATTTCTTCTGGTTTCAAGCGATTCACCGCAACTTGTAAATCAATTCGATCCATCAACGGCCCAGAAAGTTTTGCCCAATATTGCTCGCGCTGGCGGGGAGAACAAGTACATTGTTGAATAGTATCGCCATAGTAACCGCATGGACAGGGATTGGTACTCGCTACCAAAGTAAACTGCGCGGGAAACGTTACCGATAGTTTGGTGCGGGAAATCGTGACGTAGCCATCTTCCAAAGGTTGACGCAGAAATTCCAATACATCTCGCTTAAATTCTGTCAACTCGTCAAGAAAAAGTACACCTCTGTGAGATAATGAGATTTCTCCAGGGCGAGGGAAGCTACCACCACCCACAAGAGAAGGCCCGGATGCTGAGTGGTGGGGGCTGCGAAAAGGGCGATCGCGTACCAATGAACCGCGATTTTTCAATAAACCAGCCACCGAATGGATGCGAGTCACTTCTAAAGATTCGGCAAAACTCAGGGGCGGCAAAATTCCTGGTAAGCGCCGTGCTAACATAGTTTTCCCACTACCAGGCGGCCCGACAAAAATTAAATTATGTCCACCAGCAGCAGCAATTTCTAAGGCACGACGCGCATGAGCTTGTCCTTTCACATCATGCAAATCTGCGCCAGGGTAGGATACTGTTGCTATCTCCGTTGTGCCATCAATCTGCACAGGTTTGTAACGCCCCGGATTATTTAAAAAATCCACCACATCAGACAGATGTTTGCAGCCGTAAACAGCCAAGTCTTGAACCACTGCGGCTTCTTGGGCATTATCAGCAGGGATAACTAAACCTGCAATTCCCATCTTTTGGGCAGCTGCTGCGATCGGTAAAACACCAGCCACCGGGCGCAAGCTGCCATCTAGAGAGACTTCGCCCAAGAATAGATAATCTCCCAACAAATCAGCGCTAACTTGCTCAGAAGCCGCCAAAATTCCCACACTAATAGGCAAATCGAAACAGGGGCCTTCCTTCCGTAAATCTGCCGGAGTTAAATTGATCACAATTTTTCGCATGGGAAAGGCAAAACCTGCATTCTTCAGCGTTGCTTTGACTCTTTCTCTTGATTCTTGAATCGCTGAATCTGGCAGTCCCAAGACAACAATTCCCGGTAATCCCCCTGACACATCGACTTCCACGCCTACTTTGACGGCATCGATGCCCACAATTGATGCACTCCAGACTCTGGCAAGCATTTATTATATAACAGTAAACCTTTCAAATCTCTAGCAGATAAGTCGGGAGATTGGCATTAGTGAAACCACAGAGACGATTTTCTGATCAAAATAGTAGTTAGCCCTGAAACTCCCAAAAAAGACGGTAACTATGTTGCCCAAGAAACCCTAAAACATGGTCTAAAGTCAATGATTGAAGAGGGGTTAAAAGTCAACGCGTTTTCCCAGGAGGAGGTTAGCGCATTCGATTTAGGAGACATAACTCCTTAAGAATCAGAAACTGTGTTAATCTTCCTATCAACAATCAAAAAATGGGAACCAGTTTACAAGAGACTTGCAGCATCCTAAATTCCTGGGAAAAGAGGACGTAATCCGTATACATGATGAACTCGTCAGTGAAACTGTCGAGTCGAGTCGTTAAACATACTTGATGAAGGCTTGCTGGACTCTGCTCTTGGCTTGTCTCAAGCAACTTTTGGGGGAGAGTATTTGCATCCCACAATTTATGAATAGGCATCTGCATACCTATTTCACATAGCTTGCAATCATGCTTTTGAGCAAGGTAACAAACGCACTGCTTATGCTGCTATGGTGACTTTTTTAAATGCGAATGATTACGATATTGAAATAACCGAAGAAGAAGCTGAAAAATTAACGGTACAGGTAGTTACGCATGAAATAAGCAAGGAAGAACTGCCTGCTAAACTGAAAAATTAGATCACAACCCTTATTTAACGTCATTATAAAATCATCAGTGCATTCGCCCTTCTCTGCTATCTGTCTTACCAGCAGATATTTTCCTTATGTTACTGTAGGCGATTCCACGGTTCCCTGTAATTCGCCGGGGAGGGAATCACTAATTACCTTGACCGTTGCCCCGATCGCACTTTGTTAATATCACTTTGGTAAACTTCTGCAACTGCATACATCTTGCATACATCTGGTCGGTTCGATCTAATTCCACAATCCCGTCATTAGAAACGGTTTCTCCAGCTCGTGTATTAATCTTCAAAATTTGCCCCGCTTCGGGTACGCGGACGGATGCCTGATCAAGTTGCGCTTGCATTTTTTGCACAGTAGCTTGAGCGCTGTCTACCTCTGCTTGTCCCCGTTGCTTGTAAACTCTGCTGTTGTCCAAGTAATTCTGCTTCTAGGCGCTCAATTGTAGCTTGCTGAGTTTTGATATTTCCTTCTAGTTCGACTTGCAGACGGTTTACAGCAGCAAGCTTTGCTCCAATTTCTCCTTGTTTTGCTCCCGCTTTAACCTTCTCAAGGCTGGATTTGGCAACTTGAACTTGTTTTTGGGCTTCAAGCAAACTTGCTTGCAAGCGATCGCGACTGTCTATAATTGCAATTACCTGTCCAGCTTTGACGCGATCGCCTTCTTTCACCAATAATTTTTGAAGCAGACTTCCTTCAGTCGAAGAAGTTGCAGACAGTTTTATTACTTCTCCATTTGGTTGTAAGCGTCCCAATGCTGTGACTGTTTTTACTACTGGTTGAACAGCTACTGGCGCTACTAACTTTTCATTAGCAGTAGCATCAAGCTTTTACACGGTATAAACACTGGCTCCACCAATTAAATAAAGATGTAATTATGGCTAGTGCAATGGGCGATCGCCAAAGATTTTGGGAAGACTTTAAATCCTCTAATTTTCAGTTTTGCACCATAGTGTTCACTTTTTACCATTAGTGAATTGTACTAAACCGTTCAGTTTAACTGAGACTAAACTAAACGGAGTAGTTTAGTCAATGGGACAAAGCTAAAATTCTCAATTTAATAAGTTTGCCTTGAGTTATGCACCAGAATGCTTGCCACAACTAGGATTAATGGCGTAGGGTATTTTGCAGCATCTATTAAAATTGTTTATAAGAGAGGATGATTAATAAATGGTACGCATTAAAACTGACGAAGTTGATCGAGATCATTCCGTTGATAAAGTGGAGCAAATTCTGCAAGGGGCAATGCAGGAGTTCCTGCAAAATGGCTATGCTGGTACAAGTATGGATCGGGTAGCAGTAGCGGCTGGTGTTTCTAAAGCGACAGTCTACAGCCACTTTCAAGATAAAGAAGGACTTTTTAAAGTACTCATAGAGCAACTAGCAAGCAAAAAGTTTAACTCTATATTTGGTGCAGAACCTATTGAAGGAGAACCAGCAACCGTACTGCATCACTTAGGAACCAAAGCATTAGAGCAGATGAATAACGACCAAGAACATAGTGCATTTATGCGAGTATTAATCGGGGAATCTGGTCGTTTTCCTGAGTTAGCTCAAATTTGTGTTCGGGCGATGATTAAGCCAGTGACGGAAACTCTCACTCACCACTTGGCCGCTCCTGAGCTAAATATACCTGACCCAGAGGCAACAGCGATGATTCTTTTAGGGACATTGGTGCATTTTCATATTACTCAAGATGTGATGCATGGAAAGGACATTCTACCAATGGAAAGCGATCGCCTGATTGATGCCTTGACACACTTAATCACTAAATGCGCCGATTAATTAGCTATCTCCCGGCGCTTATTCGGTCGGAAGGTCAAATTCACCTTGAGTAACAGTTGACTGTTTTGTCCATAAAAGCTACATTATTGCCTCCGGTTTTTTCCTTCCTTACCGTTGAGCCTAGAATCCCACGGACTTTACGTGAAAACCAGCTAACGCCGTGTTTATCATAGCCGTGGGAGTGTCAATTAGAGGCAGTTCTTGGCAGGGGCGGGGGGCAGGGCAGAACAGCGATCAAATATCAGAAGATTCCGCCCCTAATGGTGGCGGCTTGTACCGAAAATCCTTTTTCTCCCTTGCCCCCTTGCCTTTATTTTGTCAAAGACTGTTACAAATACATCCTCCAGCCATTGCAAGATTAACTAGGCAGGAATCACTTGAACAATTAGTGAGCGTTTATCCAGCGACTGGATTTTACCTACTTTACTAAGATCATTTGCAATTCTGTCTAGCAGTTCTCCAGCTTGGTCACGATATTGATGTTCTCGGCCTCGTAAACGAATGGCAAACTTCACTGAATCGCCTTTACTCAACCACTCAACTGCTTTCTCAATGCGTAAATTGTAATCAGCCACACCCACGTTTAGACCGAACCGAACTTCCTTTACCGTGGGTCTAGCACTCTGGCTTTGACGTTTTTTCTTTTGATATTGAAGCTTGCCATAGTTAAGAATCTTGGCGATTGGAGCCTCTTTGCCTTGAGAGACTACAACCAAGTCAAGCTCTAAACTCTCGGCTAACTGTAGCGCCTCATTGGTGTCGATCAGACCACGATTGTTATTCTCATGGTCAATCAAGAAGACATGAGGTGACTTGATTTGCGAATTAATCAGTTGCTTTTGGATTGCGATAATGAATTTCTCCCAATTGTTTAACACATTATTTTGCAAGTAATGCTAATTTAACACACCACTGAATTAGAGCAACTTTAAGGACACAATGGACTGTAATCTGTTACAATGCAGAGCTGCGGCACTCGCTCTCAGTCTTTGCGCTACTGCCCATCCAGCCTTTCAATGATTTTTTATCCGTCCGCCTAAGACTGACGCCGCCATTGGCGACAGGCCGATGTTATTTTTGGAGTTTTATGTCTTTTTCTACTCTCGGCTTGTCCAATGAAATTATCCGTGCCGTTACTGAACGAGGGTACACCGAACCCACGCCAATTCAGATCCAGGCGATTCCTGCCGTCTTGTCGGGTAGCGATTTGCTAGCTGGGGCACAAACTGGCACTGGAAAGACCGCTAGTTTTACCCTACCGCTCCTGCATCGGTTGTCGTCTGACAAGAGTATCAAAGGTACATCTAATGGCTACCGGCCGATCCGGGCGCTGATTCTCACCCCGACTCGTGAACTCGCCGCACAGGTGGAAGAAAGCGTGCGCGAGTATGGCAAATACTTGCAGCTAAACTCGATGGTGATGTTCGGCGGAGTCGGTATTAATCTGCAAAAACAACGTTTGAAGAACCGAGTGGATATTCTAGTCGCTACTCCAGGGCGACTGCTAGACCACGTACAGCAGGGCACGCTGAACCTGTCACAGATTGAGGTTTTGGTGCTAGATGAAGCAGATCGGATGCTGGATATGGGCTTTATTCATGATATCCGCCGCATCCTCTCACTCCTGCCCAAACAGCGACAAAATTTGCTATTCTTCGCTACTTTCTCGGACAAAATCAAGACACTGGCCGCCGGGTTGCTCAATCACCCAACGATGATTGAGGTAGCACGCCGCAACGTTACTGCCGACACGATCGCACAGAAAGTTTACCAGGTAGACCGTGACAATAAACGCCAATTACTTGCTCACCTGATTCGGCGAGATAATTGGTATCAAGTGTTAGTGTTCACTCGCACTAAATATGGTGCTGACCGTTTGGTTAAGCAGCTGGCCGAAGACCGCATTCAAGCCCTGGCAATCCACGGTAATAAGAGCCAGCCGGTGCGTACCAATGCTCTGGCAAAGTTCAAGAATGGCAGCTTACAGGTATTGGTGGCGACGGACATTGCTGCTAGGGGTCTTGATATCAGCGAACTGCCCCATGTAGTCAACTTCGATCTGCCCAATGTACCGGAGGATTATGTTCATCGCATTGGGCGCACTGGTCGCGCTGGCGCGTCAGGTGAAGCCATATCGCTGGTGTGTGTCGATGAATACCCTCTATTGGCAGATATTGAAAAACTGATCGAGCAGCGCTTGCCGAAGGAAGTGGTCGCTGGCTTTGGTCCCAACCCTGATACCAAGCCTGAACCAATCCCAAATGGACGTCAACACAGACCGAAACCCCAAGGTGACAAGCGTCCGGCCCGTACTGCTAAACCGTCACCACAGACATCGGTTAAACGTAAGGTAGCGCCACCTGCCACGAATGGCGATAAGTCTGGTGCTCGTTCGTCTGCATCGCGCCGTTCTGCTAAACGCGATCGCTGATCTTTAGTTTGCTGTTCAAAGGATCATGGAAAACCTCACTTCCATTCCTCTCTCCTACAAGCTTAGGAATGCGGATTACAGCAGTTTCCATGTATTTGAACCACATCTGTCGTAGGGGCGCAAGGCCTTGTGCCCCCACCGCGTGGTCTATTTACCTGAAAATAGCTGTAAATAAAGTGCAAAAATAGTGACAGAGCATAGGTTCAACCTTAACTTACAGCATCTTTGCAGCACTCCTCAGCAATAGGGAGTTTTTGCATTCTGTATATTTTCTACTACCTAAGCTTGAAAATGTAACTTAATCAAAACTTAGGTCTACAACAGCTAGAACGGTTGTGTAGACGGAGTTTTAGTACTTAATTACTACTGTATTGCATCTAGAGTCGCTAGAGTAGAGTGTGTAGGTGGCACATAAAAATAACCCTCTAGAATGCTTATTCTTAACTGATATCTAAGCATTGTAAGCTACAACAACTCTGTGATAGAAAATAATCGTTGTCGGTCTATTTTTTGAAGCTTGATTTTTTCGGCGTAGAAAGCCTGATAATAAGATTGATACCGCTCTGGTTCAGCTTCTGGATCGGTTTGTTGCCATAGTTCCAAAAAGTGACGGTAGCGTTTTTCAAGCATCACCAGATCCATGCAAGCGATCGCAGCTTGAACCACTTGCGGAGTCCGAAGTATTTCTTTTTGGTTTTTTTCATTTACATGAAATAAATGGGAAATTAACCCCATCTCGCTGCCAAATTCTAAGAACTGGTCTTGCAGGCGGGAAATTAAATTTGGTGGAAACGAAAAATTTTTCGTCTCTCCATCACCAGATGAAATTTCTAAAATCTGTTGCCATAAAAATCGGTGGTGGGAAAGACTAAATTGCAAATCTCGTTCTTCTAATTCGTCACTAATCGCTTGACGCTGTTCAGGACAATGCAAGTAAATTCGCAGTAATAAGGCTTCTGCGTGTTCTAAAAGACTGCGTTCAGTAGGGAGTGGGGAATGGGATTTGCCACCTCCCCATGCTTTCTTCGCTGATACGGGCTTAGTGTATGTAGCCGCAGGGGGAGCAATTTGAGTTAGCAGATTTTCGACTCGTAGAGGTATAAGTCTGGTTTCTCCCAAGCTAAGTATTTCTGCACAGTAGGAAACGTAATAGTTGCGTGTATCGCTGTTAGCTATATTTTTAAGTAATTTGACTAATTGCTGAGTTACTTGCTGAAAATCAGTAGCCTGTCTTAAGTCCCGGTCTTGAATAATTTGCTGAATCTGCCAATGTAGCCAAAGTGGCGCGTTCGCTAGCAATTCTCCATAATCTTCTGGAGTGTGGCTATACAAGTATTCATCGGCATCTTTACCATCGGGTAAATTGAGAATTTTTAGCTGAACTTCGCCTTTGTATGCTAGTTCGGCAATTTCACCGATCGCCCGTTCGGCAGCATTCGTTCCGGCTTTATCAGCATCAAAGTTGAGGACTAATTGTTTCGATTCGGTGTAGCGTAATACTAACCGCACTTGTTCTAAGCTTAAGGCTGTACCGAGGGAGGCTACGGCGTTATTAATACCAGCAGCGTGGAGAGCGATCGCATCAAAATATCCCTCTACCACCACCGCTTGATCGAGTTGAGAAATCCCACCTTTGGCTTGATCGAGGGCAAATAATGTTTTACCTTTACTAAAAAGTTCCGTTTCTGGTGAATTCAGATATTTAGGTTGCTCATCCGTGAGGGTTCTACCACCAAAGGCAATGACGCGCCCTTGAACATCACGGATGGGAATCATCAGGCGATCGCGAAACACATCATAATAACCGCCCCCTTCCTTGCGTGGCTTAATCAATCCCGCTTTTTCCAGTATTTGCGCGGGCAAATGTTTATCTTCCACTAGATAGCGATGGAGAGTTTCCCAACCTGCGGGAGCATAACCTAAACCAAATTGCTGTATTGTTTCTTCTTTAAGTTGACGGTTAGATTGCAAATATTGAATTGCCTTTTGCCCTTGTGATTGTCTCAGGGCGTGTTGATAAAACTGGGCGGACGTTGCCAGAACTTCATACAACTGCTCACGCAAAGAGAGCTGACGCTGTAATTCTTGGCGTTGTTCGGGTTCTAGGGTTTGCACAGGTACTTGGTAACGCCGTGCTAAATCTAGCACCACGTCAGCAAAAGAACGCTTTCCCAACTCCATGACAAACTTAATCGCATTTCCCCCAGCTTGACAGCCGAAGCAATAGTACATTTGCTTGGTCTGACTGACGGTGAAACTGGGAGATTTCTCATCATGGAAGGGGCACAAGCCGACAAAATCCTTTCCACGTTTGCGTAAAACTACGTACTCCGAGACAACATCTACAATATCAGCCCGTAGTTTAACTTCCTCAATTGTGTCTGGGTGCAAGCGGGGAATTTGCATTCTAGTCTATTTATGAAGTCATGGGTTGGTAATTAACACTGCGGTACATTTCCCAACTGATAGCTATTATATTCTTGTTGCTAGACCAAAAATAATGTATAGAATTGTTTACACTTAGTTGGATCAGAGGAAATACTGAAAATGGGACGTATTTTTATATCAGCGGCTCATGGAGGCAAAGAAGCTAGAGGAATCGATCCAGGTGCGATCGCAGGTGGTACAACTGAAGCTAAAGAAATGATTCTGCTCCGGGATTTGATTGTCACGGAACTAAGAGCGCGGAATTTGGAAATTTTAGCAGTCCCCGATGACTTGAGTGCCGCTCAAACTATCACCTGGATCAATTCCCGTGGCCGCCGGAGTGATATCGCCCTAGAAATTGAATCTGATGCGGCTAACAGCCCTTCTGTGCGTGGGGCTAGCGTCTTCTACATTGCTAATAATAGCGATCGCAGAAGCAATGCTGAACAGTTGCTAGTGGGGTTATTGCGCCGAGTACCCCAATTAACGAATCGGGGAGTCAAGCCAGATACAGATAGTGGATTGGGTCGTTTACCATTCTGTCGCCAGACAACGCTTCCAGCTTTGGTGATGCAAGTAGGGTTTCTCAGCAATCCAGAGGATCGGGCTTTGTTGCAAACTCGCCGCCGCGATTTTGCTTTGGGAATTGCCGATGGACTAGTAACTTGGAGTCGTGTGATTGACCCCACTCCTGGAACTCCGGCGGAATCAAATTATCCAGCAATTAATATCAATATTAATGGTCAAAATTACTCAGAGCAAGGAGTTTTAGTTAATGGTAATGCTTACATTCCCATTGATTTAGTAGACCTTCTGCGGATTGACCTTTCAAAAGCAGCTAATGTCAATCGGATTACCTATCACAAGGTAGTTTATGTGAAAGCGGTCGAACTGCGAGATTTTAATGTTGCAGTCACTTGGGATGCTGCAACTCGTACTGTCAGCTTGCGATCAAATTTGGTGGTTTGCCCTGGTCAATTTTCGCGGGTGATGTCGAACGGTAATACTTCCGAAGTCCAGTTACAATTATTTCTTAGAAACAATAATGAAAATGCTTTAATAAAGTTTCCTGACGTCCCAAAACTTTATCGGGAAGAAGCAAGTATAGAGGGAGTAAACTATGATATTGCCTTTTGCCAAATGTGTGTAGAAACTGGATTTTTACGGTTTGGTGGTGATATTAAACCTGAGCAAAATAACTTTGCCGGCTTAGGTGCGATCGGTGGTGGTTCGGAGGCTGCATCTTTTGCAAGTGCCAGAATTGGAGTGAGGGCACACATCCAACATTTGAAAGCTTATGCTAGTTTAGAACCTTTGGTACAAGAAGTAGTAGATCCACGGTTTCGCTTTGTCACACGCGGGATTGCGCCATTAATTGATCAGCTATCAGGACGGTGGTCAGCAGATTTAGATTATGGTACAAAAATTTCAGCAATGCTCAAACGATTATATGAGTCAGCAGGACTTCTTTGAGTATTGAGTAACTTGTTATAGCAATTTTTAGGGTGTTAGCTTTCACCTCTGGTTTAGCATATTCTGAGGATGCAGCACAGATTCCTTATGCAATTTACCAAAATTTAAGTAAGTCAGTGAGAAAAATTCAATGGATATGAAGCAATATCAATTTTAACTTGAAGTAGGGTCTGCTACAGAAGTGTTGAATATTAATAAATCTGCTATGAAAATATCTTAAAATTTGGGTGAACTGTCTAAAGATAATGATTAAAAATTGATTTGCCAAAATTATAAAAAATATCTTTAGCCATTTGCCTAAAAATGATTATCCAGTTTTGAATAGCCATCTTTTTATTGAGTGTTAGTTTGTTTATGCACTGGATAATAGTTTAACAAATATGTGTGATTTATCTAAATGATTAAACAATACAGGATTTGATGTAGATATATTCACATTTTCCAAAGTCAACACTCATCAAAGTCAAGAAATGTTCCAGAAGATTTATCATCTGTTAAATCAATTACTTCAGAGGTATTAGTTCAAAAGTACCATTTCTTTAAATAATATTATAGTTAATAAATAAATTACAGCTTACTTTGCGCGATCGCACTATACAAAATACCTAAAATTTTCTTAATCTCCTTAATATAATATTCACTCAAATCAATCGAAACTACATTGCCCTCAAGCTGGAGAAATTGCCAGATAGTACCGATAGTAACAGCACCATATATAGCTTTGATTTTATTTCCACCTCTCTCGTTAAATAACTGAGCAGCTACCATTTCAGCAATACATTGTGCTAAACCAGACCTCAAATTCTCATTTTTACTTTCTACTAAGACAATCACCGGACTACGGACAAGCAACTGCTCCGAAGAAAGACTCAAAATAAAATCACAAAAGCCATTTAGTCCGCGTTGGCTATCAACAGTAAAATCAACTCCAGAAAACAAACTTATTTCATAATTAAATTTACGTCTAATTTCTAATAAAATTGGACTAATTATCATTTCGCTCCGAGCTTTTTCTGTACTTATCGCTACCGCTAAATCAACATTTTCCTTCAAAATAGTAGATAACAAATCACTACATTCTTGCTCCTGTACACTTGCAAATAATCCAGATGACTCGTGAATAACTAAACCAAAAGAATCAATAATTTCAATAAGTTTAAAATCACTATAAGCCATCAAACTTACTCCTTTACCTTATGGCTGAATCCTATCTCATTTTTATAGCAAAGTTTAGAAATTCAGCTTTGGCGGAAACACCTTACTTAAATCAAGAGATAAATCATGAAAACAAGGAAAATTTATCACCTGATTTGACAAGATAATTCGCTTATTTAAATAGCCATATTTACCTTGATTATCCTGATATGGTTCACTAGAACATTCCAAAACATTATCAAATAAATTGAATATCCAATAATCAACAATACCTGCTTTAGCATAGAGAGGTATTTTCACATCTTGATCATAAGCCAAAGAAGAATCTGAAACCTCCATCACCAAAAACACATCAGCTGGTTTAGGGTGAGCGGACAGATAATCATCAGCACGGTTTTGAACAATCGCAAAATCTGGTTCAGGTTCGCTGTTAGGTGGCAAAGCAATCGGGGCTTGAGATTGTAAGGTAGCCTTGTCTCCCAGAATTTTGGGGAGTTCCTTCAACAGTTTTCTTAAACAAGTTTCATGGGCTTTACCTTTGGATGCCATTTCAATAATTTCCCCGTTGATTAATTCAATGTGGTCATCTTCATGGAAAAAGCCCAATTCAGTAAGCCTGTGGTATTCATCCAGTGTGAAGCGTTTAGCCTGAGCAATACTCATAAATCTTCCTCCCAAGGGAAATGCGTAGACGCGTAACAATTTGTCGTTAGACATCGCTCTTATATTCTAAATGTGTCAGAAATTGGTATGCTATAGACCGAGACTCGCTATGAAAGCAAACAATGCCTGCGCCTACTATCAATCCCACGATCACTGCCTTTCCCTTGAGTGCCGTAGTCGGTCAAGAAGCAATTAAATTAGCCTTGTTGTTAGCAGCCGTTGATCCTGGTTTGGGGGGAGTAGCGATCGCAGGTCGTCGCGGTACGGCAAAATCTGTGATGGCTCGTGCTATCCACGCTCTACTACCGCCCATTGAAGTTGTCAAAGGTTCAATTAGCAACTGTGACCCCAATCACCCAGAAGAATGGGATGATCAACTGTTGGCGGAGTCCGCAGGCAAAGACATTCAAGATGTTCCCGTTGAAATTATCCCAGCGCCTTTTTTGCAAATTCCTCTAGGTATCACAGAAGACCGACTATTAGGTTCAGTGGATGTTGAAAAGTCGGTAAAACAAGGTGATACTATTTTTCAGCCGGGGTTACTCGCTACAGCAAACCGAGGTGTTTTGTACGTAGATGAAATTAATTTATTAGATGACCAAATATCAAATCAGCTGTTAACAGTATTATCTGAGGGACGCAACCAGATTGAACGGGAGGGAATTAGTTTTCAGCATCCGTGTAAATCCCTGTTTATTGCCACCTACAACCCAGAAGAAGGCGGATTACGGGAGCATTTGCTAGATAGAATTGCGATCGCCCTCTCTGCTGATGGTGTACTCGGCTTAGATCAAAGAGTAGCAGCAGTAGAGGTTGCGATCGCCTATTCTAAATCTCCCCAAGACTTTCTTCAGCAGTACAACGAAGATTTAGACTCCCTCAAAACCCAAATCATCTTGGCACGGGAATGGTTGAAAGAAGTAACCATCACCCATGAACAAATTGCCTACTTAGTGGATGAGTCCATTCGCGGAGGAGTTCAGGGACATCGCGCCGAGTTATTCGCCACGCGGGTTGCCAAAGCTGCTGCGGCTTTGGAGGGACGGACAACAGTTAATGCCGAAGATTTGCGCCGTGCTGTAGAACTGGTGATTGTACCACGAGCCACAATTGTGCAGACACCGCCACCCGAACAACCACCACCACCTCCACCCCCACCACAAAATCAAGAAGAACCCCCAGACGAATCAGAAGAGGAAGAACAAGAAGAACAAGAAGAACAAGAAGAAAATCAAGAGCAAGAACCCCCTAGTATCCCGGAAGAATTCATTTTTGATCCGGAAGGGGTAATCCTTGATGACAGCGTGCTGTATTTTACTCAAATGGCGAAGCGGCAAGGTAAATCTGGTAGTCGCAGTGTCATATTTTCCGATGACAGGGGACGCTATATTAAGCCAATGTTGCCCAAGGGGAAAGCACGACGCATTGCAGTAGATGCCACCCTGAGAGCTGCGGCTCCTTATCAAAAAGCCCGAAGAGAAAGACACCCAGACAGAAAAGTTATTGTTGAACAGGCTGATATTCGCTCGAAACGCCTGGTACGCAAAGCAGGGGCGTTAGTAGTGTTTGTGGTAGATGCTTCTGGCTCAATGGCCCTGAACCGAATGCAATCGGCTAAAGGTGCGGTGATGCAACTGTTAACAGAAGCTTATCAAAACCGTGACCAAATAGCATTGATTCCCTTCCGGGGAGAACAGGCGGAGGTATTATTGCCTCCAACACGTTCCATTGCCTTAGCGCGTAACCGCTTAGAAAGGTTGCCCTGTGGTGGGGGTTCACCCTTAGCGCATGGTTTAACCCAAGCTGTGCGCGTCGGCTTAAATGCCCAGATGAGTGGAGATATTGGGCAAGTTGTGCTTGTAGCAATCACCGATGGGCGGGGTAATATTCCCTTAGCGCGTTCTTTAGGTGAACAACTAGAACCAGGAGAAAAGCCGGATATCAAAGGGGAATTATTAGAAATTGCTGCCAGAATCCGTGCTTTGGGGATGCAACTATTAGTAATTGATACGGAAAGTAAATTTGTGTCTACCGGCTTTGCCAAAGAATTATCGCAAACAGCAGGCGGTAAATATTATCATTTGCCAAAAGCGACAGATCAAGCTATTGCTGCCATGACCAAAGGTGCGATCGCTGATTTAAAATCTCGATAATTAGTTATTAGTCATTTGTCAGCTGCTTTTCTACTAACCACTGACCATTGACTAATGACATCAAGATCCAGTGGGCATTACCTGTGGTTGCAAATAGTAAATCAAATCCTGAATTCCCTTTTGCAGATACCGCGTTACCGTCATTGGACTGGTGCCAATATTCTTAGCAGCATCCTTGCGAGAAAGTTCCTTCAAAAATACCATTTCAACTGCCATGCGGGGCTTTTCTTCTAACATATTTATTGCACCTTGGAGTTGTTGCCGTTCTTCTTCTTCTTGCAGGAGAACATGAGAACGAGGACAAGGAAGTGCCTCACCCAAGGTTATTTGGCAATCAATATAATTAACTGCGGTTGCATCTAAACTCAAAGGCATACGGTTTTGAGCAGCTAACTTGGTTTCTTGCCATTCTTGCAGAGATACTCGAAGTTGGCTGGCAATTTCAGCATCCTTGGGCGCACGACCCAAAGACATTGACAAGTCCTTACGAATCTTTTGCCCTTCATTGTACAATTCTTGCCAACGACGGGGAATTTTTAATAGAGTACTGCGATCGCGCAAAAAGTGCAGCATCTCACCGCGAATATATGGCACAGCAAAGGAACTAAAAGCATATCCTTGGCTAGGGTCGAAGCGCTCAATTGCCCTAATCAAACCAAAATAACCGATTTGTTCTAAATCTTCATAAGGTTCATTACATTGATGGCTGAATTTATGAGCCATCTTCCGCACTAAGCCAGTATGTAACTGTACAAGTTGATTACGAAGTTTAATAGAAGGATTCTGGTGGTACAAGTGTAATAATTCTATACCATCAGTTCGTAAAGAGGACTCACTTGTTGCCATATACATTCCTTTGTTATGACTCCTATTCCTGAGAAAAGGGAGCTGCGTATATTTTCTTTTAAGCTGTCATTATTTTCCTTAGTTAGGGCTGAATAAGCCATCGTCGTTTCACTGAACTTATGAGTGGTCGGACTCGATAATTCAGTATTTTTACGCATGATTTTGATCACCACTTTGTTGCAGGTTATGTTTGTGTTTTAGATAAAAATTTCAACATTGCATGATATTTTTTGTTTAGTTGTCTCCTACCTTGCCTAACCCCTTCCTGGTTTATCACCCTAAATCTTGGTAAGAATAGGAATAAGCAGAACGTTTTCCTAAAAAACAGTTTTTCAATATGAGCAATACCAGTAATTTTCGTGAAGCTATCCGTGAGGCTAAATCTCACGCCCTCGTTGGCCCAAATGTGATTGCCAATGCCCTCCCCTACGTCGGCGGTGGATTAGTGCTAACGGCATTAGGAACCTACGGCGGTTTGGGAGTTATCCGTACTAACCCCGGAATATTCTTTCCCACCTTCATTGGTGCGGTGATTTTGGAGTTAATTTTGTTCTTTGTTGCCCAAAATGTTGCCCAAAAAGGTAATAAGGGTCTTGCACTACCCCTGTTGGCAACCTATAGCCTGTTATCTGGATATACTCTCAGTGGCTTAATATTTGTCGCCTTGAGATCCCAAGGTGTTGGCATTCAAGGCATTGGGTTAGCTGCCCTCGGTTGTGGCGTCACCTTTATTGCTGCCCGTCAAATTGGTTCAAATCTCTCTGAACAAGACGGCATGGCTTTGACGAAAACCATCAATCTCGGCGTCATTGCCTTGGTGGTTGTGTGTCTAGCCCAATTTGGGTTTGCCATGTTTGGTGTTTACACGCCAAATTGGTTAGAAATCGCCATCTCCGGTTTGGGGGTGTTTCTGTTTGTTGGGGTTTCTGTTGTCGATTTCTACATCTTGCCCCGCACTTACAGCGATGACCAGTATCTACCTGCTGCTTTGTCGATGTACCTCACTTACATCAACTTGTTCGTCTTTATCTTGCGGTTGCTAATTGCCATTAATGGCCGCGATTAATTACCTGTAGGCACTAACAATAGTAAAGTTTTATAAAGCAAAAACCGTGGTGAAATTTTCAGCAACCACGGTTTTTTTTATCTGTTTACCAGTAGAAATTGATTTGTTTATTAAAGCCTATCTGCAACAGCAAAATAAAACTACTTCAGTGGGCAAAGAAGTGCTTGATAATTCCAAGTAATTTTTGTAACTTACACAAGTAGTGCAGATAGAATTTGCCCAACTACAGCTAAAATCAAGAAAGATAAGTAGAATAAAGAGCAATTTTCAATTCCATTACGCTCTATCTATCATTCAGCAAGTATTATGGATGTCCTAGAACTCAAACGCGAAATCGAAACGTTGTCTGGCCGCCTGGGTAAAACCCAGGACTATCTTTGACGTACCTGCACTGACAGCCAAAATTCAAGACCTCGAAAAAATATCAGCACAACCAGAATTTTGGAATGACCAAACCCAAGCCCAACAAACGCTACAAGAACTCAACGATATTAAAGCCCACCTCCAGCAGTATGATCACTGGCAAGCCAATCTGGAAGATACTAAGGCAGTTGTTGAGTTGTTGGAGTTAGAAACTGATGAGGCACTACTGCAAGAAGCAGAATCTACCATCACCAAGCTGAATCGTGACCTTGACCAGTGGGAGTTACAACAGTTACTTTCTGGGCCGTATGATGCTGAAGGTGCTGTACTGACAATTAGTGCTGGCGCTGGTGGCACAGATGCTCAAGACTGGGCATTTATGCTAATGCGGATGTACACCCGTTGGGGCGAAGCTCATAGCTATAAGGTAACTTTAGCTGAAGAGTCGGAGGGTGATGAAGCCGGAATTAAATCGGCAACCCTAGAAATTACTGGTCGTTATGCCTATGGTTACTTGCGATCGGAGATGGGTACACATCGTTTAGTGCGGATTTCACCTTTTAATGCCAACGGCAAGCGACAAACCAGTTTTGCAGGGGTGGAAGTGATGCCACAGATTGATAACTCTGTGCAGCTGGACATTCCAGATAAGGATTTGGAAATCACCACAACTCGCTCTGGTGGTAAAGGTGGGCAAAACGTCAACAAAGTAGAAACGGCGGTACGCGTTGTTCACCTTCCCACGGGTCTTGCCGTGCGCTGTACAGAAGAACGATCGCAGCTGCAAAATAAAGAGAAAGCCTTAAATCGCCTGAAAGCAAAGCTGTTGGTTATAGCCAAGGAGCAACGGGCCCAAGAAATTGCCGAAATTCGTGGCGATATGGTGGAAGCCTCCTGGGGTAACCAAATCCGTAACTATGTGTTTCACCCTTACCAGATGGTGAAAGATTTACGTACAAATACAGAAACGAATGCGATTATAGATGTGATGAATGGTGAACTTGATACATTCATCCAAGCTTATCTGCGCCAAGAAAATAAATTAGTAGAAAACACTCCGGTATAATTTGAGATTCGCAATAAATATTAGTACAGCAGGCGTGTAAATCCAGTTACCATCTCAATTAACAAGATTTGGGGCAAAATCCCCTTGTTAAAGGTAGGTCAACTTCCGTAACAGTTGACTAAGTGATTTTTTGACTATTATTTAGTACCGATGATTTATTTTCTCGTATTTTAGATTGGCGCGATCACATAGTACCCCCTATTATTGGGGCGGTTTCAGAGAAATTCCTCAGCAATATACAGGCGATCGCGATTCTATCCTAGACCAACTGTTACAGTTATAAAAGAGTCTGTAGGCAAATAACTATGAGCAACTCTCCTTCAACAGAACCTCAACCTAGCTACGTAAAACTTGCCATGCGAAACATGGTGCGGAAGGGTGGAACTTCCCTGAAGCATTTTGCGTTGACTGCCGTAGGGCTTTTAGCTCTCCTTGTTGGTCTTGCTTATCTAACTCACTAACGACAAACTGTAAACCTCAGACTAGGAGACTGTGTGCCTCTGAGAGTTGAACTATACGTGGAAGAGTATTTTTACGAGTTGTCCCCGACAACATCTGTAAAGATTGGGGACACTTGTGCTCGAATTCCTCCTGAAACTTGGGAAAATTGGTTTAATCGCTGGTTAAAAATACTTCACCCTCATATTCCGCCAGCGCCAAGTTATGAAATTGGGCTGCGTTTGACAGATGACTCGCAAATACAAGAACTGAATGCCCAGTATCGACAACAAAATAAGCCGACAGACGTTTTAGCCTTTGCTGCTTTGGAGGTGGATTTTCCTCAAAGCAAAGAAATGCTTGCCTCTGTACCATTGTATTTAGGTGATATTGTTGTGTCTGTAGATACAGCACAACGTCAAGCTCAACAGCAGGAACATAGCTTACCAACTGAGCTAGCATGGTTAGCTGCTCACGGCTTATTGCACCTGTTAGGCTGGGATCATCCTGATGAAGAAAGTTTGGGGCGAATGTTAGAACAGCAAGTGAGATTGCTGAACGCAATAGGTATTGCTATTGACATGGGATAGCAGAAGCTTGTGTATCCCTTAGTGTTAATTTTGGGTAATACTTTTATAATACTTCTGTGCAAAATTGCTTAAAAATTGTCTCAAAGTTAATTGCACCATTAAGATCGGCGAAGATTCCCACTGTAGCAACTCTGTTTTTGTGTTTTTAAGTGTATGTCCCAAAAAATTTCTCCATCACCAACGCCCACCTCGTTACAAACACTGGTGTCTAACGAACGGGAATTCTCCTGGAAAGTAGCTTCTAATTTATTTGTTAGTTTTAAATATGCCTGGGCCGGAATCAGCTATAGTTTTCAAACTCAACGTAATTTTCGTATCCACGTAAGCGTTTGTGCTTTAGCGATCGCTTTCAGCGTTTTTCTACATCTGCAAGCGGTGGAAATAGCGGTAATTGGTGTAACTAGTGGTTTAGTTTTGGCATTAGAGTTACTAAATACAGCTATCGAGTCTCTTGTGGACTTAACCGTTAAGCAGACATACCATGATTTGGCAAAAATCGCTAAAGATTGTGCAGCTGGTGCAGTCCTTGTCTCTGCTTTGGTAGCAGTGCTGGTAGCTGGTACGCTATTGCTCCCTCCTCTGGTAAGGTTAATTATATCGGCTTTGTAGATGTGATTTGTGACGCCGAATAGCCCGCACTTCTCTACGAGACGCTCTTGCTAGCAAGATCCCCGTAGGGGTACGGCATGGTTCGACTAACTTTGGCTCCTTTCGGCAACTCTTAGAGACGCTACGCGTAGCAAGATCCCCGTAGGAGTACGCTCAAGGCAAGCCGTTCAGTACAAGTGCGCTCACCAGCCGCTCAGTGACCCCCGCAGGCATCGCTTAGTGAGTCGGAAAGAGATCACCCTCTGTCCAATCCCCTTTAGAGAACACATTATCAGCAATTTAAAATTGAAGTAATGCGATCGTGCTAACCATCCTAGCTAAAGGGTTACTTAGTAATCTTTAGCAAGTGGCTTGTCCCAGAGTAGCCGCTTCATATTTATGCGTCCACGTTAGCGTTATTTTTACACCTAGTGAACAAATAGCATGAGATATCTGTCTATGCTTTTTGCAATTGATCAGTGGTAAAAACCAGGAGTGATGAGTTTTGATTATAGTTATCGACAATTATGACAGTTTTACATATAATTTAGTACAGTATCTGGGAGAATTAGCAGCAGAATTCTCAGTGGCAGATGATATTAAAGTTTTTCGTAACGACAAGATATCCATAGATGAGATTCGGGCATTAAAGCCCGAAGCCGTGGTTATTTCTCCTGGGCCTGGTCGCCCGGAAGATGCCGGCATTTCCCTAGAGTTGATTAAACAGCTAGGCCAAGAGTTGCCAATTTTGGGTGTCTGTTTGGGACATCAAAGCATCGGTCAAGTATTCGGTGGTAAAATAATTTCTGCTCCAGAGTTGATGCATGGCAAAACCTCTCAGGTGTCTCATACTGGGGTGGGGGTTTTCCGGGGATTAGAAAATCCTCTAACCGCTACCAGGTATCATAGTTTGGTGATAGAACGTGAGACTTGCCCAGATGTGTTAGAAATCACCGCTTGGGTTGAAGATAACACCATTATGGGAGTGCGACACCGGAACTATCCTCACATTCAGGGCGTCCAGTTTCACCCAGAGAGTGTCCTGACATCTTCAGGAAAACAGTTATTGCGAAATTTTCTGGAACAGTTACAGTTAAGAGCATAATTAATGAAACGACGACAGTTGATGGGCTATGCTGGGGCGGGGTTGGTCACAGCTTTAGTTACTACCTTGAGTTCTGAATCTCAAGCTGACGCACAATCTAGCGGTTTATCAGTTCAGTGGTTGGGTCATACTTGCTTTCTTTTTACTGGTGGCGGTGCGAAAATTCTCGTCAATCCATTTCGGGCGGTCGGCTGTACTGCTAAATATCGTCCACCAAAAGTTGCAGCAGATTTGGTACTGATTAGCAGCCAACTGCTGGATGAAGGGGCTGTGGACGTCCTACCGGGAAATGCAAAACTCATCTACGAACCAGGAGTTTACGAGTTCAAAGGCATTAAGTTCCAAGGAATTGCCATAGACCACGATCGCAAAGGTGGTAGGCAGTTTGGCTCAAATACTGCTTGGAGTTGGAAGCAAGGCGGAATTAATATCCTCCACTTAGGGGGAGCCGCTGCACCCATTTCCATTGAGCAAAAAATCCTAATGGGGCGTCCCGATGTGGCATTTATTCCAGTGGGAGGCAGTGCAAAAGCCTACAATGCTCAGGAAGCAAAGCAGGCTGTTCAAGTGTTAAATCCTAAGTTGGTGATTCCCACCCATTACCGGACACAGGCTGCTGATGCTGCTACGTGCGATATTTCGCCACTCGATGATTTTCTGACCTTGATGCAAGGTATGCCAGTGCGACGTAGCAACACAGATACTATATCCATTAGCCCTGGTAAATTGCCGGAAAATGGGGAAATTCAGGTTTTGAGTTACAAATTTTGAGGAGCAGAGGATAAGTGGATGAGGGAAAATAATTAATGATTCCTGTCCCCTACCTCCTGATATGATGTCCATCTAATATGCCGCTCATAAAAGCACCCCCTCCCCGATGCTTTGGGAAGCAAAAGTGTAGCTTTGCCGGGGTGGGGTTAGCACGGCTATTATGGGTATTTAACCGGACATGATATAACTCCTGATTCTGCCAATTTTAGATTTTGGGTTGCACCTTTGGTGCGCCGACAGCGCAACTTGGATTTGAGATTGAAGGAAAAATCTAAAATCTAAAATCGAATGACTGTTGTTTCTAGGTTTTAGAACGTATACCACTCTCCACCAAGCTTATCTGCGTCGCTGATGGGAGTCTCAACCGCTGTTGTCCCATCTATAGTCCAAATTTTGTCTGCACCTGCTGTCTGATCGCGCCAGTAGATGTCGGTTTTACCATCGCCGTTGAAGTCGCCAAGGGATGGTGTCAAGGCCGCGGTATTAGTCGGTAAGAAAGCTTCAGTGGCAACTGTTGTACCATCCATCAACCAAGCGGTGTTCTCGCCAGTGGTGCCATTGTGCCAGAAGATGTCAGTCTTGCCATCGCCGTTGAAATCGCCAATTTTAGAAGTCCAGGCTGGGTCAAGTGTCTTCATAGCACCCTCTGTAACTACGATCCCATTCATTGTCCAAACCTTGTTTTCACCTGTTTGAGCGTTTCTCCACAGAATGTCAGTCTTATAGTCGCCGTTAAAATCACCAAGGGTAGGAGTCCAGGCGGCGTCTTGTGATTGTAGTGCAAGTTCAGTCTTTTGCGTACCATCCATAAACCAAGCGGTGTTATCGCCGGTTGTCGGATTGCGCCAGAAAATATCACTCTTGCCATTGCCATCGAAATCAACAATGGTAGGAGTTAGTGCTGGGTCTGTTTTATCTAAAACAGTTGCATTCAGAACTGTTGTACCATCCATCTGCCAAATAGCGTTCTCACCGGTTGTATTATTATGCCAGAAGATATCTGTTTTGCGATCGCCATTGAAATCGCCAATCTGAGGAGTCCAAGCTGGGTCAACGCTGGTTAGAGCAGCTGAATTAGCAACTTTGGTTCCATCCATCAGCGCAATGGTATTCTCACCAGTTGACTTATTACGTAATAAGAAGTCGGTTTTGCCATCACCATTGAAGTCAGCAATTTTGTAATCATAGGCGGATAGGTCGAATTTACCTAGAGAACCCTGGTCCATAACTTTTGCTCCATCCATCAACCGAATGATAATCTCACCGGTTGTAGAATCGACCCAAACTTTGTCCGTTTTGCCATCACCGTTAAAGTCAGGAGTAATCGCCGCACTAGTTAAGTAAGGATTAGGATTGGGATTTGCTGACGTTTTGGCAGGCGTGGTCAATGGTTCATCTTGTAGTGCATATGAGGAACTATTACTACCAAATCCCAAATCATAATTCAAACTATCAAAAGAAGATGCCAAGATTTTTGTTTTTGCTAAAGAGTCTGCTGCCCATTTAGATGTATTCAAAGATAAGGGTGAGGAATCTAGATTTCCAGACATGGTGTATTTTTATGATTGGTTGTTATATTGTTTTAACTTTTTTTGACAAGCTCTTTCTGTAACCCAATAACATTTACCAGGGTTTCAATATTTCTTTATAACTATTTTTTCTTTATTAATGTTATTAGTTGAAGATAAATCTATGTTTGTTTTAAACGATGATTCTAAAATTATCAAGTTCTATACAAGCAATAACAAAATATTTTTCGTGTTTTATATAGCAGTCCTAAATCATTCGTGAAAATTGTAAATTGTTGCGACCCCCCTGTAGTCCCACGCCAGATGCCAATCGCAAGATAATTGATTATTCATCAATAGTTTATGACTTGAGTTGAAACAAATATTGGTTAGAATAACTTAGATTAGCAACTACTGAGAAGCATAATCTGTGCATCCGCTGGTTGCCAGAAGTGTAAAATGACACAATAGTTTAATACATACATCAGCTATGCAAGCAGAATATCGGCAGCGTCGCGAGCAGTTAATGGCAAAAATTGGTGATGGCACAGCCATCTTTCGCAGTGCGCCAATGGCAGTGATGCACAACGATGTCGAGTATGTTTATCGCCAAGACAGTGATTTCTTCTACCTGACTGGTTTTAACGAACCACAGGCAGTTGCAGTGTTAGCGCCGCATCATTCAGAACATCGGTTTGTGCTATTTGTCCAACCGAAGGATCGGGAAAGGGAAGTATGGACTGGTTATCTTTGTGGGGTAGATGCAGCCAAGGAAATTTATGGTGCTGATGAAGCGTACCCGATTAGCGAGTTAGATGAAAAGTTGCCACAGTATTTGGAAAAAGCTAACCGCATTTACTATCACTTAGGACGCGATCGCACCTTCAATGACCAAATTCTGGGACATTATCAGAGTTTACTGCGGACTTATCCCAAGCGTGGTACAGGGCCGATCGCCATTGAAGATACTGGCCCAGTCCTCAACAGCATGAGACTAATCAAAAGTGAAGCTGAGTTGGGATTGATGCGTCAAGCAGTAGCGATCGCAACTGAAGCACACAATTACGCACAAGAAATTGCTGCACCCGGACGTTATGAGTACGAAATTCAGGCAGAGATGGAACGCATCTTTCGAGTCCGGGGTGGGATAGGCCCGGCTTATCCTTCGATTGTGGCTTCTGGCGTAAATGCTTGCGTACTGCACTACATTGAAAATAATCGTCAAATGCAGGATGGAGAATTACTGCTAATTGATGCTGGTTGTGCCTACGGTTATTACAACTCTGATATTACCCGGACATTTCCTGTCGGGGGTAAATTTACCCCAGAACAAAAGACGCTGTATGAGATTGTTTTGTCAGCGCAAAAACAAGCGATCGCCCAAGTGCAACCAGGTAATCCCTTCAAATTAGTTCACGATACAGCAGTGCGTGTCCTCACCGAAGGTTTAGTCGAACTTGGCATTCTCAAAGGTGAAATTGACAAGTTAATTGAGGAAGAGAAATATAAGCCATATTATATGCATCGCACCAGTCATTGGTTAGGGTTGGATGTCCATGATGTGGGTGTTTACCAGCACGGTGAAGATAAACCGCAGATTTTGCAACCAGGTCAAATTCTGACAGTGGAACCGGGATTATATATTGTGCCTGACACCAAACTAGCAGAAGACCAACCAGAGACTGATCCTCGATGGATTGGTATTGGTATTCGGATTGAGGATGATGTGTTAGTTACATCTGATGGACATGAGGTGTTAACTGCGGGGGTTCCCAAAGCAGTAGATGAAGTAGAACGATAGAAAAATGGGGATGGTGTGTACCATCCCTAAGCTAAAATTGCGGGCAAGCCATCAGAGTCATTGTCAGAATTCCTAAGATTTTATCTATTTCTTTAATAAAGTAATCGTTCTTATCGATAAAGATGGTATTCTCACAAAGTTTCAGAAATTTCCAATCTGTTCCTGTTGTGACTACACCATAAATTTCATTTATAATATTTCCTTGTTGCTGGTTAAACAATTGAGATGCAATCATTGTCGCAATGCATTGTCCTAAACCAGATTTAATACTCTCATTTTTAGCTTCCACAATAGTCACGACAGGGCTAGTAATATCATATTGTTCTGGTGAACAACTGAGAATAAAATCACAGCGTCCTTCTAAGCCTTTAGAAGCATCTACATTAAACTCTGAACCAGAAAATATGCTAATTTGGTATTTAAAAAAGCGTTTAACTTCAATTAAAACAGGCATAATAATTAGTTCCGAACGAGCTTTTTCTGTATTTATTGCTGTTACTAATGGTAGATGCTCAGAGAAAATCAAATTTAAATATTCACTCGGAGAAACTGCCTGTATATCCCCAAATAAATCTTGATTTTCAACAAAGATTAATTTAAAGTCGGTTTTTACTTTGCTAAGATTAAAGGCGCTGTACGGCATTGGATCATCTCAGTAATAAAGTGTAGACATGCCAACTCTACCAGACGCTCGGCGTAGCTTGCTTCCCCGTAGGGGTACGGCGGGCATAGCCAACGTAAGCTGCGGAAGCTAAGGAAGTAAGTTTGATGATATCTCAGATCAAGAACAGCCTTCAACAAATTCAACTTCTGGCAGTTTACCTGACCGAAACTGAGTGACACGCTTCCCGTTAGTCTCGAATACCACACGATAGTTCTGGTTAGCACGGTCTTTCGGGATAAATGTCAAGTAGTGTCCGCCTTGGACGTATTTATGAGGTGTGACTTTAATTTGTCCTGGGTAGAGAGACTTGATTTGCGCTTCGGTGTCGCCAATTTTTGCACCTTTGAGGGTAGTAATCTGGGTATTCTGCCGCACATCTACTCTAGAAATACGACCTTTTGTAACCATAAACAAAAGATTTTTGGGTTCGTTTTGTGGCTTAACGTAGTAGCAACTGTTATTCGGTGGATCACCCACTAGCTGAGTAGCAGCAGCCTTTGCCGCTTGGGAAACAGTCATCCCAACTCTTATTTGTCCGATACCATTGATGAACAATTTCGATTGATTTGTCAGTTTTGCCTGTGCTACAACTGTGCTGACAGTTAGAGAAGAAACGGCCAACGTTAAGGAAGCAAGAGTCAATAATTTAGCTTTACTATTCATAAATTGTGCGAATAAAAGTGGCTAGATTATTGTATACAGTATCTTTGCTGCCAGTTTCGGATTTTCAAGTTGGTGATTGGCGAAATTCTGATATTACTTCGATCAAACCAACGATATTACAGTTGAACTCAGGTAAATCTTCCGCAGGTATCCAATATTCCTGATGTATAGAACCACCTACAGTTTTTACGGAGTAGCGACTTAAAAACTCTGCACGCACCTGAAAACGTGTTACATAGCCAACGTATCCTGTATCAGTACTTGTTGCATTCCAGTTACGGGCAATTTGTGCGGCGTATTCTCCGTTAAGTACCGGGTAGAAAATAGGCTGTTCAGGTAGTCGAGGAGGAAATTCGCGATCGCCACTTTCCTTAATCAAAGCCAGTTCTTTTGGCCCAGTCGGACAAAAGAGTGTGATTGTTTCTCCATCACCTTTGGGCAAAGGTTCTCGTGCTTGCAGCCATGCCGTGGGAATACCTTCCACACCTGTAAATATCGCCACAATACCACCCGTAATCGCACAAATTATAAGTTTTACATAAAATAATGGGGATAGTTAACACTATCCCCATTGAATTTGAGCAATAGCTCAAGATTTTTCCTTAAGAGCTTACAGTTGCGGAACGTACTGCTGCTTTTCAGGTACATCAGCGTACTCAGCCACAATCTGGCGGAATTCTTCGCCGTCAATGGTTTCCTTTTCGATCAGCAAATCGACTAAGCGATCGGTAACAGTACGATGATCACGGATAAGCTTTTTCGAGTTTTCGTAGCATTCTTCCACAATCATTCGCACTTGTCCATCGATGCGGGAGGCGATAGATTCGGAATACTCAGATCGGGTTGTCCAGTCACGACCTAAGAATACTTCTCCCTGCTGGCTTTCAAGTGACAACGGCCCTAAATCTGACATCCCAAACCGCGTCACCATTTGCCGCGCCATTCCCGACAACTGTTGTAAGTCTCCACCGGCACCAGTGGTAACTTCCGCAGCCCCAAAAATCACCTCTTCAGCAGCGCGACCGCCTAAAGCACCAGTAATTCTGGCTTTGAGTTGAGAACGGGAAATTAACCCCTGTTCTTCGTCGGGAGTAAACCATGTCAAACCCTGTGCTTGTCCCCGTGGGATTAAGGTGACTTTCTGCACTGGGTCATGGTCTTTTAACAAAGTCCCAACTAAGGCGTGTCCAATTTCGTGGTAGGCAATTAAGCGCTTGCTCTTGCTGTCTACCAAAGGAGTACCTTCCATCCCAGCGACTACCCGATCTACCGCATCATCAATCTCACGCAGGGTGATCGCTTCTTTGCGTCTTCTAGCGGTAAGAATAGCCGCTTCGTTGAGTAAGTTGGCTAAGTCAGCACCAGTGAATCCAGGAGTGCGGCGAGCGATCGCATCCAAAGATACGCTAGTGTCTAGTTTCTTGTTGCGTGCGTGGACTTGCAATATTTCCAAACGCCCTTTAATATCAGGTGGATCGACAGTTACTTGTCGGTCAAAGCGGCCGGGACGCAATAAGGCTGAGTCTAGTACATCGGGACGGTTGGTGGCAGCAATAATAATGATGCCTGTATTACCTTCAAACCCATCCATTTCGGTGAGGAGTTGGTTGAGGGTTTGTTCTCTCTCGTCATTACCGCCACCGATACCAGCACCCCGTTGGCGTCCAACGGCGTCGATTTCATCGATGAAGATGATACAGGGGGCGTTGTCTTTAGCTTTCTTGAACAAATCGCGGACGCGGGATGCACCCACACCGACAAACATTTCCACGAATTCTGAACCAGAAATACTGAAGAATGGTACGCCTGCTTCGCCAGCGATCGCTTTTGCTAGTAAAGTTTTACCAGTTCCAGGAGGCCCAACTAACAGCACTCCCTTGGGAATCCGTGCGCCTACAGCAGTAAATCTTTCTGGCTGCTTGAGGAAGGTGACAACTTCTTGCAGTTCTTCTTTAGCTTCTTCGATCCCGGCTACGTCGTCAAATTTGACCCCGGTTTTCGCCTCCATTTGGAAACGCGCTTTCGATTTGCCGAAGTTCATCGCTTGACCTGGCCCGCCGGGGAGGTTGCTAGAACGCCGGAACAAAAAGAACAGCCCAGTAATCAATAAAACTGGAAACACGAGATTGCCTAACAATCCCCAAATTGCGCCATCATTCCGCATGGGGTGAGCATCAAAACTAATATCTTTTTCTTTGAGCTTGCTAATTAACTCAGGAGCGTTAACAGGCAAATCCACCCGCCACCTTTGGACGCGATTTTCAATGTCTGGATCGCGGGCTTCTATAATTGCTGTCCTACCGCCTTCGTACAGATCCACACTGCTGACGCGATCGCCGTCTAAGTATTCTAGAAAGCGGCCATAGGTCATGCGGGTATTGGCTGCATTTTTACTCATGTCAGCAGGAGCGCCTGCAAAGGCCCCTTGCCAGAAGAAAAAGCCAATTACCAAAGCCGGCAATGTCCAGAGTACTAGGACTTTCCAAGAGAATTTCATGTTAATTTGCCTCTAGATACCTATACAAGTCATCAGCCTTAGCAACCGAATGTTGATCACTCTGTCACTTTAAGCTGTTAAACGGATGTCTATAAATCCATTTTGTTTAATTTGATCTCTTATATGCACTGCCATAAGGCAATTAGGGCATTATGGCGATGCCAACAAGAATCTTAATCAAAGTTAACTTAATTTTAATACAATATCGCACGATAAAAGGGAGCGCCAACAAGGGAGAGACGCCAAGAAATTTTCTCGTCTCTGGTGTGTCTCTTCAATCAAGGACTTTACCTACTTAACTTCTGTAATTTGTAGAGTATAAGGAAGATACTTACCTTTTTCGTAGGAACCAACCCAAATTTGGTAATTTCCAGCTAGCCATTCACCAACAATGCCGGCATTTTTACCGTCAACATCGTCATTACACCAAGTACCACCGGGTCCCTTGATAATCAAGGTGGTGTCCTCAGGACTTTGCACTTGCAGCTTTAGGTAGTCAAATTTACTTGTTAGCACTAATGTGTGGTCTGGTGTTTCATCAACAAATCCGGTACAAGGGCCAGTGGCTGTTTCGCTTCTGGCGGCTACTTGACTCCCAGATATTGAACCACCACTCATCCCGCGAACTGTCAGGGGGTCTGGCGAAAACTGGGGACCAATGGTGACATCTCCAAATATCGTTGGCGCTTCCTGAGCATCAGTCACAGTATTAACTGTCAATGTAATGAAGAGCGTAACTATCATCAACGATAATCTCATCCCTCTATTGAGCGCTTTTGTCGGCATTGTAATTACGTTCGCTTCTAAGTGTTTTTGAAGACATTAATTTTACACACCAAGTTCCCAACCTGAGGAGAATTGACTACCTATTTTAGATTTAAAATTGGGGATAATTCATTAGTAATTAGTCAATGATTTCTTGTTCCGATAGTTGCTCTACCTTATGGATAGGGGCGCACAAACGTGCGCCCCTAAAATCTCAAATATTTCTAAAATCTGGAAGTAATCGCTAATTAGCTTCTGTTATCGCCCTACTCAAGCGCGACTTATCTAAACCAATCTGATTTAGTAGTAACCAAGATTGGATCAGGTCAGGGCCATGAACATCTCCAGTTAAGGCTGCTCTGAGCGATCGCATCACCAAGCCTTTTTTGACTTTTTGCTCTTTCACTACTTGTTTAATAATGTCCTGGGCGGCGACTTCTGATAGTTGCGGCTGATTTTCTAAAGCTGTGACAATCGCCTCAAGCACAGCAGTAGAACCTTCTTGCTTAAGTTGTGTACTGGCTTCGTCGCTAAATTCAACTGTGTCGCTAAAAAACAGTTGGCTTTGAGCTACTGCATCTACTAAACGAGTCAAGCTTTGGCTAATTAAAGTTACTAACTGTTCTAACCAGGGGCGTTCTCTTCCACCATCAAATTTATACCCAGCCGCTTGCCAATAGGGTATGAGTAAATCTGTGAGTTGATCTACTGGCATATGGTGGATATACTGACTGTTCAACCAATCGAGTTTTGCCCAATCAAACTTTGCACCTGCTTTATTTACACGCTCAAAGCCAAACTCCTTCGCTGCTGCTTCTAAGGTAAATATTTCTTGCGTCGAGTCTGGTGGCGACCAACCCAGCAATGTCATGTAATTCACCAAGCCTTCAGCAGTAAAGCCCATTTGCTGAAAGTCAGAAATGGAAGTAACACCATCTCGCTTAGAAAGCTTGCGCCCTTCCAAATTTAAAATCAGCGGCGTGTGGGCAAACTCTGGGATTTTTGCACCCATTGCTTCATACAGTAAAATTTGCTTGGCGGTGTTGGCGATGTGGTCTTCTCCCCGGATGACATGGGTGATTTGCATATCGATGTCATCCACCACAACTGCAAAGTTGTATAAAGGTTGACCACTACCTTCTTCTGAGGCGCGGGCGATGACCATATCACCACCTAAATCGCTACCTCGCCAAGACATCTTTCCCCTTACTAGGTCATTCCAGACAATTTCCCGCCCATCTTCGATTTTGAAGCGAATCACAGAGGAGCGACCTTCTGCTTCAAATGCGGCGCGTTGTTCTGGGGTGAGGTTACGGTGACGGTTGTCATAGCGAGGAGCTTCGCCTCTAGCTTTTTGGGCTTCTCTTAAAGCCTCTAGTTCTTCGGAAGTGGTGTAGCAGCGATAGGCTAATTCTTGATCTAGCAGTTTTTGTACTACTTCTTTGTAGAGATCCAGGCGTTGGGATTGAAAAAATGGTCCTTCATCCCAGTTAAGTCGTAGCCAGCGCAGTCCTTCAAGAACATTGTCGGTGTATTCGGGACGCGATCGCTCTAAGTCTGTGTCTTCTATTCGTAGTATAAATTTCCCACCGTGGTGGCGGGCAAATAACCAGTTAAATACAGCCGTTCTAGCTGTACCAATATGTAAATTTCCAGTTGGACTCGGCGCAATTCGGACTCTGACAGTCACAGTTGATTCTCTCTTTCGCAAAGCTTGATAAATGTAGCTTATATTTAAACCCTGAATCCTGAGTCAAGGAAATGCAGGCTTAGGAACTAGTAAATAACAAATGTCCAATTTTTAATATTACTCAAGATTCACTACTGATAACTTGATAACGGGACTGACGGGGCTCGAACCCGCAACTTCCGCCGTGACAGGGCGGTGCTCTAACCAATTGAACTACAGTCCCTTGTTTGGCAACTTTGCTATTATCGCTATTTATTTTCTACTTGTCAAGTGTTTTGGAGTTAGGAATTATTTTTGCCCCGTCTGGCTAGCGGGCGATCGCTCCTTGGGGGAAATTTTTCGTTAAATAGAACCTGATAATACAACCTGTGGCTCTGATTCCAGATGCTGTAATATCCGGGATTGCATTTGTTTATACTGCTGCTTTAATAGCTGTTTGCTCAACTGGGGTTGAGAAGCGGGTGGTAGACTATGACTCTGTTGTACCCAGGTTTTCAACATTTGCCGCTGAGTTGGCTCGATGCGACTGCTGAGAACGTTGGTGCAGGAATGTGGTGCTTCTAGAGTAAAGAAAATCAAAGGATAGTGTTCATTTTCAGCCAGGAAATTTACCACTCTAAGATTTTGGAGATTTTGCATATCTAGATAGCAGGGTAGCCATTTAGGAGCTAATTGCCGATTGTAGAGTATACTCACCCACAACAGCATTGGGTGAGGGGATGTTATGAAGATAAATTGGTTATAACGGGTAGAAACCGCATAGTTTTTGATTTCTTGTTTAGGCAACATCAACCATAGCGCTGTCATAGATGCTTGTGCAATGTCTAGAAGCTGGGGAAAAACAATTTCTTGAATTGGTTTATTTTCAGGCCATAAAAGTTGCCGACACTTTTGTTCTACTGTGATTGGTAATCCAGAATCTAAAGGACAGTTAAGAATCGAACCAGAGGCTAATGTTGTAGGTAAACGGTGACTATCGGACTGTTCTAAACTGTTTAATACTTGCAGAATTTGAGCGATATTTTGTGGGCGATCGCTTGCTTTTTTAGCAAGACAAGCCATGATTAAATTATTTAGCTTCTGAGGTAATTTAAGAGTGGGTTTAACATCTGCGATCGCTTTTGGTTCTTCAAAATGATGTGCTTTATACCAAGCACCAAAGTAATCAGTTTCTGGTTCCCAGGGTTTTTTGCCTGTGAGCATTTCAAACATCATCACACCCAGGCTATAAATATCAGAGCGACTATCTAATTTTTCCCCATCTAGCTGTTCTGGAGAACAGTAGGGTAAAGTGCCATTAAATCCACTACTTGTACTAGCTGTTGATGCATAATTTAAAAATCTAGCAATCCCGAAATCGAGAATTTTAACTAACTGACCCAATATCGGATCAGGAATAACTAATATATTGGCAGGCTTGATATCTCTATGAACTAATGGACAAATTTTGCCGTCAATGTTAATGCCTTGATGGGCGCACTGTAAGCCCAAGCAAATTTGGCGAGAGAGAGTCAAAAACATGGACAGAGGCAGCGGAATTAAATCCTTTAAACTCTTTCCACATAGATATTCCATCACGTAGTATGGTTTTCCTTTCTCATTCACGCCATAATCATACGCCCGCACTATATGTAAGCTCTTTTGACTCAAAGCTGCACTCATTAAAGCTTCACGAACAAAGTCTTGTTGCATCTTGGTATCGACAACAGTTTTAGTCAAAAACTTGACAGCAACGGGTGTACCTCCTAACAAAATATCATTTGCTAAGAAAACTTCACCCATGCCACCGCTACCAATTAATTGCTTGAGTTGATAACGATTGGCAAGCAAGCCCGTACTACTTGGAGATGTAAATCGGCTTTGATTCACTTTGTTCACCTCTGCTACTGAGTCGATTTAAAGTTAGCAGTAGACACATAAGAATATCATTGGGTAATGGTGGTAAGCATTTTCATTTTGATAGCAGACTTTCAAGGACGTGATAAAAGTTTAAAAAAAGTCTCCAAGAATTTAGTCATCCAATTTTTTAAACCTTCTTTCTCAGTTTTTTGATGTACAGCTAACTTTTGTAAAATGTCTAATTTCAGCTTTTCATAATCTGTTTTTAGAAGATTTTTAGCTTTATTCGGCGAAATTAATTCATTTGATTGTTGACTCATATTTAAGCAATCTACAAGTTGCTGGCGCTGATTAGCTGTAAGCTTTAAAGTTGTTACATGAGAGCAACGGTTTGGATCTTCTAGCGGAAAAAATAGTAGATGATAGTAGCCTACTTCCGCTAAACTACGTGCTATATTCTCCCCTTTATTATCTTTCAAATCTAGAAAATAAGGTAGCCACTTAGTCAGAGAAGGTTGGGCATTGTATAGTACTGTTACCCATAATAGCATCGGGTATACATTCATTTTACTAATAAATTCAGTACCATGTATTTTATCCAAATATTTTGTAATCTCTTGTTTAGGCAACATAGACCAAAAAGTTGGTATAAGTCTTTGATGAGTATGTAGTAAGTGGGGAAAACCAATTGGTGCAATTGGTTTATTTTTAGGCCATTTCTTCTGCAAACACTCTTTTTCTGATAATAAAGTTGCAGGGACTAATTGAACTGGACACGAGAGTTTAATAATCTCACTGCTATTGCTAGGAATAACATCATTAAGCTGAAGATTAACCTTTTCTAAATCTTCTAATATTTGGTTGATATTTTGAGGGCGATCGCTTATTTCTTTCGCTAAACAACTCATCAGTAATTTTTCTAATACCTGCGGTATTTTGACTTGTGGATTCACTTCTTCAACTGTCGGTGGCATTTGAAAGCGATGCGCTTGATACCAAGTACCAAAGGAGTTACTTTTTGTCTGAAATGGATGTTTTCCTGTCAGCATCTCAAACATTAATACTCCCAAACTGTAAATATCAGAGCGGACATCTAGCAATTTGCGTCCTTCCATATGTTCTGGAGAACAGTAAGGCAAACTGCCAATAAAAGAATCTGTCAGGGTCATCCCGCTTCGCTCTGTTAAAAATTTGGCAATACCAAAATCTAGTATTTTAACAATTTCTCCTTGTTTATTATCTTCACTAATGAATATATTTTCTGGTTTAATATCCCTATGAACAATGGGATAAATCTCTCCTTTGAGGCTAATACCTTCATGGGCACATTTTAAGCCTAAACAAATTTGATTACAAATCTCCAAAAACTTTGATATTGTTAAGGGCTGAATTTTGAGAATTTGTTTGAGATTTTTTCCTTGGAGGTATTCCATTACATAAAAGGGAGTCTTATCCTCAGTAACGCCATAACTTAAAATACGAACAATATGTTTACTTTTGCGACCTAATTGAGCGCCAATAAAAATCTCTCTGGCAAAGCGTTGGGACATTTGCTGGTTCGCCAAACTAAGTGATAAAATTTTGACTGCGATCGGCATACCACCTTTAGCAGTATCTTCTGCTAAATAAACTCTACCCATCCCCCCTTTACCAATTAAATCTCTGATTAAATAGCGATTATTTAAAAATTGTCCAATGTAATCATCTAATTCTGCTTTTTGCCCTACCATACTCTCAATTTGATTTTGTGACATAAGAATTATTTATGAAAAACATTGTTGGCAAAATACTTTAATAAGTCTAGCTAATTATTAAATTTAAATATAAAAAACATCCTAATTTTTAGAATATTAATCCTCTGCTGTATCATGGTTAATCTCTTTGCAAAATTCCCTAATTATTATGTAACATATTTATTAATGAATACGGTTGAGAAATTACACGTAAACTATAAATAGGCAAGATAAAGTTGCCTAGTAAATTCCGTGAATACACAGGAATAAGCTTCAAACAAGTGAATAGCAGTAAAGGTACGATGCCTCTGTACAGTTAACGGTTGAGATTCGGGAGTAAACGGTGCAATAATCTTATTAGTGGTGTTTCAATTTTAATTTTAAAGGCTAGTATTTGGTTACGTTGCAGGGAGTTAAAATTGTTATCACTGATGAGAATTAATGATTGTTCTCCATTGGGTAGTTTAGGGCCAAGAGTTAAGCCTTCGATGTTATCTAGCAGTACATCTAAGGTTCTTAAATCTAACAGCAATTTTTTTGGAACTGGTTTAATACTCTTGGAATTAATTGCTAAAAGGCTATCAATCTTATGAATATCATCGGCTCCTTCTAAAGAAACCTGAAACAGGAAAATAGCAAATCCTAAACCAGTAAAAGACCGTTCTAAACTTAGGAAGTGTCCTTGATTATCGAGAGCAAGTAAATCAGGTAATCCACTAGCGAATTTGCCAGTCAAATTCAAAAAGGGTGAAACTGGTTCAGTTTGGTAAATAAATTCCTTTTCTGGCTGGTTGTTGAGCAAGTTGTATTGCAAAATCCGGCAAGGACTACCGATGTTAGGTTTAGCTGCAACACCATCTTGAATTAGAGCATTTTCGGTGGCTGTGAATAGATGCTTTTTATCGGGTGTGATAGTGAGGCTTTCAAAAGCCAAATTGTTACGGATACCTTTTTGACTACTTTTATCTGGCAAAAATTTGTTTGGTATGGGAAGTGTTTTAATTTCTCTGCCAGAAGAGAGTGAGAACTCTTTAATAAAAGGATTAATTAATTTTCCAGCATCGCCTTCAGAAGAAATAAACACAGTTGCTTTATTAGTTAATGCAATACCTTCTGTATCACTTTCACCAGGGCGAAATGTTTGACCATTTTCATTTAATAATGTGGTTACACTGACAGGAAGAACTTTACCCTTTTGTAGATCACCTTTGCTTAAGTCAATTTTCAGAGTGTATAAACGGGCGGCAGCTTTTTTTCCTCGGTCATCAGAAATAGCATAATAAAGGTTGTTTTTTGCATCATATGTAATTCCAGATAAACCTCCAACTTCAGTTTTTTGAAAGATTAAACCTTTCGGTAAAGTGGCTTCTCCGATAAACTCTATGCTACTGACTTCAACGGCATTTGTATATAAATTTGTGAATAAAGAAATGATAATTATAATCATGATCAAGAAATAAATAATTCGTGGAATTGCGAAGATTTTTTTAATCAGCTGCATAGATTTTTTTTGTTAAAGTCTAAAAATTACGAATAAGATATCATCCTGAAGGATGCAACATGTGTTAGGGCTGCACATCTGTGCGCCACTACAAATAACATGTATTCCAACTAATTGAAAACCTTTACAAAATACGAAATTACTTAAGCTAGTCGCAAACCGTATTCATCCTGAAAAAAGTTGACAAGCCAATCTTTCACTCTGCGGGTAGCGCGGCAATCATCTTCGTTGTAGCTTTGGATAATTTCTAATAAGGTGCGATCGCCTGTTTCTAGCCACTGATCATACCAGTAAATACATTTAGCGCCACTAGCTTCTTTTTCCCGCCACTCAAATCCTAACCAACGAGCGATCGCTTTCAGGGCATAGCTTTCTACAGGCAATGCTACACTTTGGGTTAATTGTTCATACACATCCACAAATCGATTCAGTATAGGACGCACTGAGGCGTAGGGAGTGTTGTAAAGCTTTGCCAAGCGTTTGACTGTATCAAACTCGTAGACACAAAAATGATAAATTGGCGCTTCGGGATATTGCCAAACTAAATCCAAAAATTCCTGCCAAACTAATTCTTCGTCTTCTGGTTTATCTGCTAAAAACGAATAAAACTGTTCTGTGTTGGCAAGTCTATCAACGACCAAAACCCCCAAAAGATAATCTAAATCCAAGTCTGGCTGTGCCTCAATATCAAAGTAAAGCTCTATGGGTGCTGTGAATGTAATATCTTTAATTGGTAGCGGATAGGGCAATATTATGGGTCGTCTTTCCAGTGCAGATTGAGCTTGCACTACTAGCTTGGGCGCTACTTCCCTGTCGAAACCAAGTAGGTTTTCTAAGGTGTTGGGACTGGTGTTGGCGAGAGATTCCAGTGTAGTGATGGCTAGGGCTTGCAGTTGAGTGTAGCGAATGGGTGTTACGCCTGGTAACAGTGAGAGATGTTTTTCAGATTGAGCAACGGCATAACATTGACTATGCCAATGGCAAAGATTGCACTTTTGCCGAGAAATAAACACCTCTGGCGGATTCGGTAACTCTAAAACTTGAATAAACTCCTCCAGAATCTGCTGCATCCGTGGCATCCATTTGAAAAGATCCACCGCATAACTTCTGTCGTTGGTTCGCCGCAATAAAAGCCAAGCTATTTCTGGTACAACTCCCTGCACTGTTGCCAACACTTGGGCATGAAATGCAGCGACAACTTGATATTCTTGCTTAGGGCGCTTACCCAGTTCAATACCAGCCGGGACGTACATCCAGTCTCCAAAACGGGACTGTCCTGGCTGTTTAACGAGTAAATTTGGACGACTCAGTAAGGTGTATCCTTCAGAATAAGTTGCTAACAGTACTCCTTTATAAATGTAGTCCACCCCACGCTGCATCAATTCCAAAGTTGCCGCCTCTCCCCTTTCCCAGTTTCCGTATGGATAATCTGGTTGGTGATAGGTCAGATTTGCTAGAAAACTCAGCTGATGGGCGCTTTTGTCCTGTTGTAGTTTTCGCAGCAACTCATTGGGATCATCGCGCTGACTTTTGTCACCGTGGATATCTAGAAAAGGCCGGCGTTTACAGCGTTGGTATTGCAGTAGGAGTTCAGCATTAATTAGCATCCTTTTAAGTTAACAAGAATTAGCACACTCTGGGAGTAACTCAGACAATTAATAATGGAGTGGGCGAGACGAGACAGATCAGGGAGATGAAAAACTAATGACCAATGACTAATGGCTTTTGACTAATCCAAAATCGTTCGACTGAGCGTAGCCGAAGTCCAAAATCCAAAATCCAAAATCCAAAATCTAAAATCTAAAATCGGTATGACCAGTACTTCTGTCGCACAAACCAGGTTGCATAGCCATCGAGAGCAATTTCCCGCTTTAGCGAATAAGGCTTATTTCAATTATGGGGGACAAGGGCCGATGCCCCAAAGGGCAATGGATGCTATGACCCAAACTCAAGCTCATGTTCAGCACATAGGCCCCTTTGGCAATGAGGCATATCGCTGGATAGCGCCCCAGACTCAAGCCGCAAGAGAAGCGATCGCTTCCGAGTTACATGCACCAAGTCAAACAATTACTCTTAGTCAAAATGTCACTGTTGGCTGTAATATCGCCATGTGGGGCATTGAGTGGCAAGCTGGCGACCATATGCTGCTCTCAGACTGCGAACATCCAGGTGTGATTGCCACAGCACAAGAAATCGCGCGGAGATTCGCTGTGGAAGTTACTACCTGTCCTCTAAAAGCGACTTTAAATGAGGGCGACCCCGTAAAAGTTATTATCAAGCACTTACGCCCTAATACTCGTCTTGTGATACTAAGTCATGTTTTCTGGAATACTGGTCAAGTTTTACCTCTTGATAAAATTACCGAAGTATGCAGAAATAATCGTTCTGCACTACTGATAGATGCTGCCCAATCTGCCGGCTTGTTGCCTTTAAACTTGACTGAATTGGGAGTAGATTTTTATGCTTTCACTGGTCACAAATGGCTATGTGGCCCTGCGGGTGCTGGTGGTTTGTATGTTCGACCAGAAGCACGAGAAAGCCTGAAACCTACATTTATTGGCTTGAATGGCATTGTTGTGGATAGCCAATCTCAGCCTGTAGATTGGCTTCCAGATGGGCGACGATACGAAGTGTCTACATTAGCTTATCCATTGTATGTTGGGTTAAAGGAAGCGATCGCAATCCATCAGCAATGGGGAACCTCACAGGAACGTTACGAGCAAATTTGCCATAACAGTGAGTACCTCTGGCAGCGGTTAGTAGCGTTACCCGATGTCAAATGTCTACGAACTTCCCCACCCGAAAGCGGTATAGTCTCTTTTCAACTCACCCAGAATCAGCCCCAAGCTCATTTGAAGTTGGTGGAATTTTTAGACTTGCAAAAAATATTAACTCGGACAATTGCTGACCCTAGCTGTATACGCACCAGTGTTCATTACTTTACTTTAGAATCGGAAATTGACCAATTGGTTGAGGCGATTCAAAGTTTTTACAAAATGTAGGATCAGTAGGGTGTGTTGTAACGCACTTTTACTAGTGCGTTATGGTATCTCAAGCTAAGAGGCTCTACTTAACTCTGCTGAATTAAATGAAAACTCTTTATTTACTTTGTGGCTTGGCGTTTTGCGGTAAAAGTACCTTGGCTAAAGCAATAGTTGATTACCTAAACTGTGCATATGTAAGTCTGGATGATATCAATAAAGAGCGAAAACTTGGTTTTGGTGGAGATGGTATTCCCGTTGAAGAGTGGGAAAATACTCACCAGATCGCAATTGGTATTTTGGAGAATTTAATGCAGCTAGAACAAGATATCATTCTCGATGATACAAACTGTTTTCGTTGGTTGCGTGACAGATTTAGAGAAGTCGCCAAACGACATGATTATAAAAGTAAAGTAATTTACCTCGATGTTCCGCTAGAGGAAATTTACATAAGAATGCAAATGAATGAACAGACTAAAAAACGCCAAGGAATCAAAAAGGAGATTTTTGCAGAACTAATACAAAATTTTCATCTACTTCAGGAGGCTGAAAATATTTTGCTATTCAATAATGAATACACTATCAAAGATTGGCTAGAGACTCAATTACATTCTACATTTAATAATTTATAACTCCTAACTATAAAATGGAACGCCCAATTTTATACATAGCCATAACTAACCACGGTTTTGGTCATGCTACCCGCACGGCTTCTGTAGCTGCGACAATTCAAAAATTATGTCCAGAAGTTCTGCTAATTATGGTGAGTACTGCCCCGCGCTGGTTGCTAGAGTGCTATATAGAAGGCGATTTTATCTATCGTCCTCGTGCATTTGATTTGGGTGTGGTGCAAACTGATAGTTTGACAATGGATAAAGTAGCGACTTTAGAAAAGTTGCTCGATATTAAGAAGCATCAAAATTCGCTGATTGCCTCAGAAGTCAATTTTATCCGCCAAAATCGCGTTAATCTCATTTTGGCAGATATTCCCTTCCTGGCTCCCGGATTTGCCAAAGCTGCAAATATTCCCTGCTGGATGATGAGTAACTTTGGTTGGGACTTGATTTACCGAGATTGGGGGGGTGAATTTACCGCAGTTGCTGATTGGATTAGTGATTGGTATTCAAAGTGCGATCGCCTGTTTCGTCTACCCTTCCATGAACCGATGCAGGCTTTTAACAATATCACAGATGTCGGCTTAACAGGCGGTTCCCCCCGTTACTCTGCTGATGATTTACGTTCTCTTTGGGGAATAACTACAGCAGTTGAAAAAACTATTTTGTTGACCTTTGGCGGTTTGGGTTTACAGCAAATCCCCTATGATAACCTGCGGCGATTTCCAGATTGGCAATTCATCGCGTTTGATCAATCTGCCCCTGATTTACCTAATTTAGTGAAAATTGATGACCGCAAATACCGCCCTGTAGATTTTATGCCTATTTGTGGACGAGTCGTTTCTAAACCTGGTTACAGTACTTTTTCTGAAGCTACAATACTACAAGTGCCTATTATTACTATGTTACGTGAGGATTTTGCTGAAGCAAATTTTATACTAGAAGGCATAATTAATTATAACCAGCACCAAATCATCACCCCTTCTGAGTTTTTTCAAGGGACTTGGGATTTTCTGCGTGAGTTACCTCAACCACCAAAGCAATCTCAACCAATTGCCAAGGATGGTAATGAAGCGATCGCTCATGCTATTGTCAACTATTTTCGCAGTAATTAAACTTGACTTAACTTATAGCCTCTTATAGGCTGCTAGCTATCTGCTGAGAAGGTTATAGCTGTTTTAAATTATGTAAAATACAGTAGGGACGCGCAGATGTGCGCCCAAAGCGCGTATTGCATCCAAACGAAAACCGCTATAAACTTTATTTATATGGTGAGGCAAATCATCCAAACTAAAAAATCAACGGTTATTAGTCAATAATCAATCAAATTACAGATGACTCACTACCAAAAGTTACTGAAAATTTCCACCAAGGGCAAATCTTTTTCCAACATTACCGCGAAAATTGAAGCTATAGTTGCAGAGTCGGGAGTGGAAACTGGTCTTTGTACTCTATTTTTGCGCCACACTTCAGCCAGTTTAGTGATTCAGGAAAATGCTGATCCCGATGTCCTTATGGATCTAGCTAATTTTATGGCAAAACTCGTGCCAGAATCAGGCAAATACATCCACGATGCAGAAGGCCCTGATGATATGCCGGCACATATTCGTACCGCACTCACCCATACTTCTGAACATATCCCTATTAATCGCGGTCATTTGGTGCTAGGAACTTGGCAGGGAATTTATATTTGGGAACATCGCCAGCGCAGTCATTCGAGGGAATTAGTTATCCACATTTATGGATAGTGAGTTCTCAAATTTAATTCATTTAAGGTGTGACTTTGTAGAGTTGAAACGCCCTATTTATACTGTGTAAATTTTGGGTAAAATCTCGTAAACTTCGCAGTCATATGCATTAAATAAATTTCGCTGCGTAGGCGTAGCCTATCGTAGACATCGCTTTTTTACAAAAATTATTGATGTGAAATTGACCAGATACACAATGAAGAATTTATGAAAATTTGTAAATTCAAAAGTTAAGTTTATTTGTGATTCTTGAATAATCTATTTTTCGAGCTATAAACTAATATTTAGTGTAAGCTGTCTGGGCTATTTCAATTACTATGAAGCAAGAACTGACACCAACTCATACTTTCCAATTTATTGATGAAATCTTCGCCCAGCAGTCTGTTAATATGTTATCACTTAATCCCCAAAAGAGATTAATTACCAATTTTGCTGAATTGGGGAATTTTATTACTGAACAAAACACCGACATTGAATTTCTTACAACCCTTCAGGAAACTCTCGAATCTATAGTCCGTACTCAGTTGCGAAATTTTCCAGAAAATATCTTCTGGGATTTTGATTTTCTGGTAAGTAGTATGCTCAGGCAGGCTCTAGTAGCAGATGAGGGTGCTATTGCTTTTTTAAAAGTTTTTGGCAAAAAAATGGTTTTACTGATAGAGATGTTCGGAAATAAAACGCAAATGCGCTTCCGTTACGTTCATGATTTTATGTATGGATTTGATTGGGCAAGATGGGTACAAAAAGAACCACAAAATCGGGCACATATAGAGCCTTTTAGTCTGATTTTTTTGGATTATTTGCTCGTCAAAGGCAAGGAACTTTTACAACGTATTAATCATGGTCAGATCATATCTTATAAACTATGTGAAACAGGTTACCGCAATCCCTTCACATTTTCTCGTGAACCAGAAGACGAATACCGTCTGCTAACTTATCTTGCTGAAGAACAACTTATTCCAGTGGCAGTGTGGAACTGGAATGCTTGCCCAGTATGGAATAAACCTTTTCAAGAAATGCGCCAGCAATTAGCATTAAAATTAAATATTCAACCTCAGAGACACTGATAAAAAATTAAAAATTGGAAGCCTTTAAAAGGCAAGTATTTAGCTACTTGCTGCATACAAAATAATTGCCTGGAAAAATAGGATGAAAATTGGTGATTTAATTACTTGGTTTGAAGCATGGGCAAATCCCGCTTGGTGTGAAAGCTGGGATAATTGTGGCTGGCAGATTGAACCAGGAATTTTGCAGGAAAAAACACGGGTTTTGGTGTGTTTGACACCGACTTTGGCAGTAATGCAGGAAGCGATCGCTCTTAATGCTAATCTGATATTTGCCCATCATCCCTTGATTTTTACTCCTCCCAAGTCATTACGCAGTGGTGAAGCGATCGCAGAAATGATCCGGTTAGCTTTTACCCACAATATTGGTATTTACACTGCTCACACGAATTTCGACCAAGTACAGGATGGTACTGCTGACGTTTTAGCTCAGATTTTAGAACTCAAGGAAGTTACTCCCATAGTACCTACACAAGCAGGGTTAGGATATGGTCGTGTTGGTTTGCTAGAACCATTTCTGACATTACAGGAATTACTGGCAGCAATTCAAACCCGACTTGCTTCCCCTAATTTGATTTTTTCTCCAAGTACTGATTTACAACAAACAATTTCACGAGTTGCCGTTTTGGGTGGTTCGGGGGCTAGTTACATTTCAGCCGTCGTTAAAACTGGTGCTCAAGCTTATCTGACTTCTGACTGTAAGTTTCATCAGTTTCAAGAAAGCCGCGATGCCTACGGCGGGCTGCGCCTACGCAATCTAATTTTAATTGATGCTGGACATTATGCTACTGAACGTCCTGCTTGCGATCGTTTGGTGCAAAAATTCCAGTCCTTAAATCTAGACTGGGTGAAATTGAGTCAAAAGGATGAGGATTTCCGCCAGTTTTTTGCTTGATTGCTTATGTTTAACTATATTTTTTGGATACTTGCCTAAAAGTTTTTTTACAAATATTGTCAAATCATCCGGCTGATCAACATTAATACTGAATAATTTGTATTAAATCCTTACCGTATATCACTAGTACTCCCATCGAAAACTCTGATCAGAACCCATGATTGTGATGAATATCACTTATTAAGTGTAATTATAATCACATAATCCTTATGTTCCATATCAATTAGTGGCAGAGGGAAATGTTCCACACTTGAGGTAACAAATTGTTTACTTTGCCCTAACCAAGATGATTCGCACAATCGTTGAATCTGCTTTCCAAACTGGATATCTTAGTGTTGAATCTGAGGGTTTACTCCATCAAGTGGTGGCTACTAAATGCTATCAGTCAGAAGATTTACCAGCCCTTGCAGCCCTATACAATGCAGTTCGCGCAGGTAAAATTAAACGAGAAGCGTCCTCGTCGAACAAGCTTATGGAATTATCCCCTACCATATAAATCTTCCTGATCCTCCAAAAGAAGCAGAGGAACAGCAGGAAGCTTGGTGTAAATATTTCTCCTGCCTGATGCACTCGCCACTCTTTTGGCTTTTCCTTAGCCATGATCAGGCAAATAACCTTAAAAACTCAAAACTCTTTGGGTGTTGTTGTTGAAAACCATCAAGGTCAGCAAGAGAATGAGTTAAGATCAGATACACATGGGTAAAAGTAAAGCCAAGTCCCCGGACTTCCCAGTAATGCCAATGACTAAAAGTAGGCAAATTAAACAACCGCAATCAACGATTCTTTTTGAGTATTATTTATTACATAAAGGTAATAATGACTCACCATTATATATGAATCTGGTTAGGACAGATCCCGAATTGTTTGACTTCTATGAAGCAGACATTCCTTAGAACGAGCCGAAGGAGATTGAGTTCATTGCTAGAGCAACCACTGATTTATGATCCAAAATTTCCCAATATTTTGACAACTATAAGCAAGTATTGGGATTGGTTTATGAAGCGTAGTTGTTCTGAACGGTGAAATTAACCTCTTAAAGGTGTAATGTAATGGGGTAGAACCCAGATTTTGAAAGGTTTAACTACGTTGTTTAAAAAGGCAGAAACAGTACATGCTACACCGCAAGATTTATCAACTGTGTTGCGATGGGCGCGAGGTATGTGTTTTCTTGCGGGACCAGCAACGCTGGATTGAACGCGCCCGCATCATAGACATAGAGGGAGATTTAGTGACCCTACGCTATGAAACAGAAGAAGAGGACGAAGTTTGTTCTTGGGAAGAAATGGTTCGCCTCGAGAGCATTGGTGCTGTAACGCAAAAATTAGCTTCAGTGCCACGCGGGAATGTGGAACCTCTGATGACTGAAGACTGTCCCGAAGCAGAGCGCATCCACAACCGTTACACTGACTCGAATCCAGAATAATCAATGCTGAGTGCTGAGGGCTGAGTTAAAAAATCCTAACTCAGTCCTCAAGACTCAGGATTAGATAAACCTTCAAAAGCAGGACAGTAACCTTCTAGAGTTACCTTAAAGTTATATAACGGGGAAGCTGGGTTCCAACACCGCTGCCCCCTTTGATGTCGGCAAGTACCGCAACAGTCTACATCTGTCCATGTATAGCGATCGCTATTTTGGTTGAGCAGTTCTCGTTGAGACAATCCCCTTAAGACTAGTTCTTCCCCTTGCCAACGAGCTTCGATTAAACCAGTATCCGCAAATTGCCGCCAACGAGGATCGGTAGTAATCACATTGGGTAGGGTAATTGTGATTATTGTTCCCAACTCTGTCAGTTCGCCTTCGTAGTTAGTTTCTGGTGCTGCCGGTTGTAAAAATGTATCACCGATAGGCAGTTCTACTAAGGTGTCAGCAGCCGGAGAATGTACATGGTAGCGGTTTTGCAACTCCTCTAAGCTAGTCAGGTCTGCCAAGTAGGCAGGAGAACCGTGGACAAAAATGACGTGCTGGGGTCGCAAATTATGAATTAGCTGCGTAGTACCAGGGCCATCACTATGTTGAGCCAGGAGATAGCTTTCGACAGTGGTGGGTGCTAAATATTCTTTGTTAACTTTTATATCAATTTTTTCTGGTAGAAGGATCAGCCAAGGTCCAGTGTCTAATTGGCAGTGCTTACCCAAATCAGTTGTGGAGTCAGTGAGGACAATACAAGGTGATTTGCCGACAAGAGCACGATGTTCTGGCTGCAAACGACGCACGCGGGGACGCACCCGTTCATCCCAAAATAAGGGTTGATGACGGGCGAAGTTTTGTACGGATGGGGGAAGGTGGGCTAGCAGTTCTAGGTAGGCATCACACCCAGTGGCCACAGCACCATCTACCCAGATATCTAAATCTCGTCCGGTGAAGTGGTGATGAGACCGTAGGAGCATTAATAATTCTTGACCCAATCCTAAAGCCGGGGTGGGAAGGATTACAGAACAATGGTCAGCGATCGCCCGATTAATTCGCTCTGCTAGTTGATTTTCTTGGTTACGGCGGTGAGGATGGCGGGATGTGCCATAACTGCCTTCAATGATTAGCACATCCAGATCTAAGCCCCGCAGTTCCTCTAAGCGTAAACCTTCTACCAGGCGGGAGTTTGACAAGAAAAAGTCCCCTGTATAGAGTAGTTTGTAAGTACGCTGCTGAGTGGTGTAGGTGAGCAGAATTGCCACTGCCCCTGGTAGATGCCCTGCGGGAAATAATTCTGCTACTAGACCCTCTTGGAATTCCACAGGCGATCGCAACGGCAAGGCATGACAAAATTGGGAAATTTCCTGAGGATCTTGGTCTAGCCAATTCAGCGGCAGTAACTTGCTGGTTACTTCGCTACCATAAATCGGTAACTTTGGAAAAGTTTTATGCAGTGCCAGTAAGCCTCTGGCGTGATCTGGGTGGGCGTGACTAATCAAAACTAAATCTGCTGGTAGAGGCGAACTAGCTCCCCGTCCCGACTTAGTAAGCCCCTTAGCTAGCGATGAAATATCCTCTAAACCACAGTCCAATAGGATGCGGTGTGGCCCCATCTTCACCAATAGACACACGCCCTCATCGTCATGCTGGACACTATAGGGCAAACATTCTAATTCACTACCCGCTTCCCCAGCATCTACGCGAGAGGATGCCGACAGATTATCCCTCATGCTCTCCTCCCCTCAAACCTCATATCATAGACATATCCCAAAAGCCAAAAATTACACAAATTTTGGTTTTGTGACTTAGGGGTAAGTTTTATTGTGCGCCCCTACACCCTGAGAATACAGATTTTTGATTGGGGAGGACGCCTCCACCGAACCCGCACTGGTTCGGAAAGGTGGATTAACGAAAAGCAAACAAACTAAAAGCTAAAGAATGCCTCTTGTTTATTTTCCCTTTGCAAATTCTGAGCGCTCTTAGCCAACTCATCCTACGAAAAGTCGCCCAAACGTCTACAGATTTATCTCAATGTGCGGAGCCATTGCCGTGATAGTTATCTGAATCATAGAATCCATTTTTCGTGCCAAAAAATAAGCACGAAAGCGTAAATATAACTGTTAATCCAGCTAGAATCAGCTTTACATCCATTTGTTTGCTGCCCCTTACTTAAAGACCTTCCTATATTAATTTAGTGCTTCTGCAATCAAATGCAATCACTAGAAAATCTTCACTATGCTTATCTGGATTGGGCAATAGGTAAATTTACCGCAATCAGTCAGATTGTAGAACTTTTCGGTTCACCTGTCTATCCATCTAAATGTGAAGCAATATGACAACAGGAGCAATCCTCTACAGCCCGTAAAAATCCTCATCTAGAATCTGGTCAATGGAAAAAGGACAAACTGTGGGATACTCAGTTTCCTGGGGTATCCGAACCCCAAATTTAGCCAGCTTACCTTCCTTAATCGCTAGCTTGTAAGCATCTGGGTAAGCTTTTTCCACTGCCTCTAACAGAAAACTTTTTAGAGAAGGAGTATCTGCTAAATTATTGAGAACTCGCTGACGATGTTCAAGTATTGAGCCATAGCAGCTAACTTTCATGCTATCGGGTACATCATGCCCAAGCCGTAATTTGAGTAAATGCGCCAGCAAAATTGTCAGATTGCTTTTCAGGGCATTTTTGTCTGCCTTACCTAAATCAACTAGCTCCTCAATCAAATGCTCAATATCCAACGCCTCAAATTGATGATTCTGTAACTGTTGAATGGTTTGCTCAATCCATAATTGCAAATCTTGATCGTATAGCGTGTTAGGCATTCCTCAGATCAACTCCCAGTTATTTAACATTCCAGCTAGACTCGAAATCTTGCAGTTACTCAACGATCATAGCGATGAAAGCGATCGCACATCCAACGCCAACCTTATGTTTTGGCACGCAGGGGGAGTGAGGAGTGGGGGAGTGAGAGAGAAAAATTACAGCAGTTTTCATTTAATTGAACCACATATGTTGTAAGGGCACAGCAATGCTCATACGTGTCAACTTAAGCTACAACCTTCGTAAAATCTCGTTTCCAGTCTCTGGCTGGAAATGCACACCCTGGCGGCAGAGCCGCCAGGAGAGGGAGGCGGAGCCTCCGAACTGGCATTCCCAGTCGGAGACTGGGAACGAGATATAGCGATGAAAGCGATCGCACATCCAAAAGATGAAATATACAAGGGTACAAGCTCAGTACAAGTGCCCAATGCCCCACTTATCTTGTCCGTAATAACTGCACGAAAGTATTACTCACTGTATTGTCTTTGGTGTCGGCGGCGTATTGAATCAATTCTTCCCGCAGTTCTTTGGCTGCATCTATCTCAAGTAAGGTTGCTAGCAAGAAATAAACACCACGAAAACGCGGATCGCCCATTCTATCAAGTAGTAGTCCTTCGGCGGCATCAGTTTCGCCGAGAAAGTTTTGCACTAAGAAGAAATCCATGATTTTATCGTGGCGGAAGTACCATTCTTTCTTGGCTTCGCCTTTTTCACCTTCCCACTGACGGCTGACTACCATTTTGTATTTTTCATCTGACAAAGACATGGCAACTTGGTGAAATTCATCTGCGGGTAAGGCTTGTTTGTCTTCGAGTCGCATTTGGTAGACGGCGGCTGAGAATTTCTTTAAGGGAAATTCTTGATTCCATTCTTTCAGGTATTCTGCCGCCATTAAATTGTATTGCTGTTCTTGCAGGCGAAACAAGTTTGGATATTTACCTTGTGATAACATCAGCGCTACCACAGTTAAATCCATTGGATTGGAAAGAGTTCGTTGGGCAGCGTTTAACTCTTCTTTGGCTTGTTGCTGTTTGAGGACTTCTGTTAAATATTTCGTGCAGGCTTTTTCGTAATCAGCACCTTTAACTTGGGCATCTTTGGGGAGTCGCGGCTGACGGGATATCAAAAACTCTTGAATTTGTTGTTGCTCAAGGGGTTGCAAGTAGTATGTTTTTGCTGTTGAGGGCGGTATCCACTCTAGGGGCTGGGTTGTCATTATAATGTTGCCCCGGAAATAGCTTTCGACAAATTGGCAGATTTTTGCGCGTGTTTCGGCGGTGACTTCGTTGAGTCCGTCGATGCAGATGTCAATTGCACCACTGTAAATCAGGTTTTTCAGGAAGCCGGCATCTTGGGCTTGGCCGTGTAGCTTGTCTTGGATAGCTTCAATTACGCCTTTATTACACTTTTGGGCGGGGAGATAGACAAGAATTCGCTGGGAGTTTTTCACCAGATGGCGCAAAAACATCGACTTGCCTAAACCAGAATCGCCTTCTAAGACAATTTGCCCTTTGATACTGGGTAATGCTGTGGTAACTGGGAGGATTTCTTCGGAATTGGGAATTTTAACTCTGGACTCTGGGAAGTATGTTTTGTCATTAAAGTTATCTAAGCCGGCATCGGCTAATAGAGATGGCTGGAACGGCTCAAAGAGTTTGCGGCGCAGGAAGGGAACCCAGGCGAGGAGAAAGCCGACATAGCCGATACCGAAAATTCGGCGTACCCACGGGTTCCAGAAGAAGATGGCTTGGACTTGGGGGAATTTGGGGTAGGCGAAGATTAGGGCTAGCCAAACGACTGCATGAGAGATGATAGTGATTCTAGCTTTAAAAAACCACTGCGATACATCTAGATTATTTATTGCTGACTGCACTGCATCAGCATAAGTGGAGTTAACTTTTTTGAGGTTGCTGTAATGACTTTGTAGTAAACCAATATCTTGTAATTTCCAAAGAACGTTTTTCTTAGCGGCAACTTCAGAAATTTGTTCTGCTAGTTCTCTTTGCAGGTCTGGCAGAGAATCACAATCTTTCCAGGCTTTCTCGAAAATTTTCATTGTTTCGACTCCCTGGTTATATGTCAGCTTCTGTGGTGGCATTTTAGGTTTACCAACCCATTGCATAAGAGTTTCTAGTTGTGGTTCACCACCTCCCAAAAAATGAGCTAAAAACCTGATTTGATCAATCTCAGAAGGATAAGAGTGAACTGAATCTAGAACTTGCAAAATAACTGGCAAATCTTGTTGCCCTAGTTTCATGAGTGCCTCTGTTGCTGCTTTACGGACCTCATAGTCAGAACCTTTGAGCAGTGATACAAGTTGTGGAACTTGTTCCTTGACTTGCATCTCCCCTAGTGCATCTGCTGCTGCTTTACGAATATACCCGTTAGAATCTGTGAGCAGCGGGGCAAGTTTTGGAATTTGTTCCTTAGCTTGCATCTGCCCTAGTACCTGTATTGCTGCACCACGGACACCAAGGTCAAAATCTGTGAGCAGCGAGGCAACTTGTGGAATTTGTTCCTTGGCTTGCATCCGCCCTAGTACCTGTATTGCTGCATAACGGGCATACGCTTGAGGATCTGTGAGCAGCGAGGCAACTTGTGGAGCTTGTTCCTTAGCTTGCATCTGCCCTAATGCCTGTGCTGCTGCACTACGGACACTAGAGTCAGAATCTATGAGCAGCGAGGCAACTTGTGGAACTTGTTCCTTGGCTTGCATCTGCCCTAATGCCTGTGCTGCTGCTTTACGGGAAACTGCTGAATCTTTATTCTGCAACTGTTTGGCAAACTGTTTTACAAGCTCATCATAGTTTTTAATCTGCGTTTTAGCGTTATCTAGCTGATATTTCTGTAAGTTTTCCGTTGCTTTAGCTCTGACTTCGGGTATTGGGTCTTTTAGGGCTGCTACGATACCGTTAATCTGCCATGCTTCCAGTTTAGGTTTTTCTTCAGCGTTTACCCAAGGTAGAGAGAGGAGAAAAGTCAGGAGTAGGGTGAAACAGAAAAGCAAAAAGAGCGAAAGCTTGTTAGTGTGGCAGGGAGTTGTAAGCATAAATCAGGGCAAGGCGGCAGATTGCACGCGGTTATGAGTATAATAACAACCTGGCAATTCCTAATTCCTGATTGAGAAAGTCGAATGTTATGGGGTAAGCTCCCTAGCTTTCATAGTTCATAGGACGGGCGAGACGCCCATCCCACAAGAATAGTTAAATATTTTTTGGTTGGAAATGCCTTAATTTTTATTGACAAATATCAAAGACTCTCCCGCGAGTATCAAAGACTCATCCACGAGTATCAAAGACTCATCCACGAGTATCAAAGACTCGTTTACGAGTATCAAAGACTCGCCGACGAGTATTAAAGACTCTCCCGCGAGTATCAAAGACTCGTCCACGAGTATTAAAGACTCTACCGCGAGTATAAAAGACTCGTCCACGAGTATCAAAGACTCGTTCACGAGTATTAAAGACTCATTAATGAAGTTCAACTACTGATTCACGGAGTTCAAAGACTATAGCACTTCTTGTTTGAATGCACTACACCCCGATAAACGGTAAGGGCACAGCATTGCTGTGCCCCTACGAACGTTTGTATTTGATGCCAGCGAGAACGGCTATAAACCTCTGGCAATATTTGCCTATAAATCAGATGCAGCTTTGCTAGGTTTATTTTTGATAGCTTTAAAACGATCGCCTAACTGTTCAGCAATAGTTTTTAACCCTGGAGTTTTCTTCGCAGCAGTCTTCACGTAGTCGTAAACTGTCAAACTGCTACCCATTGCTTCGCTGCCGACTGCCATTAAGGTATCATCTACTTGTTCTGTCAGTTGTCGCAATCCAATCAAAAGTTCAGTAAGCGTCGCTGCTAGTTGATAATCCCGCACAAACTCATCTACATTAAAGCTGGCTGGGAGAATTTCTCGGTTAGACTGGGCGGTAGTCAGGCTGGTGTTGACAAAGGCTAGGCTTTTATCGCCCATCTTAAATAACTTGCGTCGTTCTTCCACACTCAGGGTTACGAGAAAAGGCATCTTTGCTTGGATAGTTGCAAAGGCTGCTTTAATTTCTTGGATATCTGCTGGGGAAAGGGAAGCGGTGATGTTTTGGTAAGCCATTGAATATTTACTGTGGTGAATCTGTTTGTTATGATTCCCACTGGTAAATGCGATCGCACATCTCAACGTCAACCTGACTTTTCACGGTATCTGGAAAACCTCACTTCTATTTCTCTCTCCTAAAAGGTGTGTATACACAAGTCGTATTACCCCCCTTAATCCCCCCTTGTCAAGGGGGGAAACAGGAAATCTGGTTCCCTCTCCTTTCTAAGGGGAGGGTTAGGGTGGGGTAATACGAGAGTCCAAACCCAGGTTCGTAAGATATTTCCAACTTGTGTGTACACCGTAGCCTAAAAGGAGGAGCCACTGCGTTGGGCGGCTCTGCCGACTTGAAGCATGTGGCGTCAGAGATTTTGAACATTGTTGTCCATCTTTGGTCTACGAGATTGCTTAATTGTTCTACAGAATGCTGATCTGATTTAACTGCGTAGGTTCACCGGGCCGCCGGAAAATTCCAGGCGTTCCACAATTGGATCGTTGATATCTTGGGGTAAGTCTTGGCGAATTAGAGCGATCGCATTGCGGACATCATTGGTGGCGCGATCGCTATTTGTACCCAAAATAAAATTGATTGTCGTTTTAGAATTCCCATCACTGACGGTGGAAATCATATAATCAATATTGCCCAACCCCGCGACGGCATCTTCAATTTTTTCGTCACTTGGGATTCTAGTTCCGCTGGCCCTGCACCCAGTTGGGTAACTTTGCTCAAAACTGTTGGCACATCAATATTTATTTGGGTTAGTATCAATCCCCAAGGATATGAAGGAGAACCAACCTACTACGGACATTAGGGAAATACGAATCCGACCTCGGAATCAATGCTTCTATGCTGAGTTCGTCTATAAGATGATTTCACTACCGACTTACGATCTCAATCAATCCAATATGCTTGGAATCGATCCAGGAATCAATAATTGGCTAACGTGTGTGTCAAACGTAGGGACTAGTTTTATCATCGACGGCAAGCATCTTAAGTCGATGAACCAGTACTACAACAAACGCGTCTCTACGCTCAAAATTTTTAATAAGTGTAATTACTTAAAAGATGCTAAAAAAATTTATGTAGATTATGATACATAAAATTGTCTAATCTTATTTAGCTACTCTAGGTCACACACCATTGGTATTTACCAAAGTAACCAGATATGTTCAATGCCACTGAAATTTTAATTGATGCCTTTGTAAATGAAATTCGAGAAGGCTACCGTCGCACCTATGGCTGCTTCAAAAATGATTATCAGGACATTATCGCCTGGGCTGGTAACATGGCTTTGGAAAACATTGCCAATAGCGACGCCCTTTACCACAATGTCGAACACACTGTTCTTGTTACCCTGGTAGGTCAAGAAATCTTACGTGGCAAACACATTCGGGAAGGCGGTGTTTCCAGTGAAGACTGGTTGCATTGTATCATTTCTTTGCTGAGTCATGATATTGGCTACGTTAAGGGAGTTTGCCGACAAGACCGAGAAACAGCAGGCTTATATGCCACGGGTAAAAATGGCAAAATGATTTCTGTCGCTCCTGGCGCTTCTGATGCCAGCCTGACGCCGTATCATGTTGATAGAGCCAAGCTTTTTATTGATGAGCGTTTTGGAGGTCATAAGTTGATAGATGCTCAGGCAATTAAGAGCAATATTGAATTGACTCGATTTCCCGTGCCTGCGGCAGAAGATCATCAAGATACAAAGTGCTTTGCAGGATTAGTCCGGGCTGCTGATTTGATTGGTCAACTAAGCGACCCACGTTACCTGAAGAAAATTACTTCTTTATTTTACGAGTTTGAAGAAACTGGTGTAAATAAAGTTTTGGGCTATAAAACCCCTGCCGATTTACGGAATAACTACGCTAAATTTTACTGGAATGGCGTCTATCCCTATATTCAAGACGGACTACATTATCTATCATTGACACAACAGGGAAAACAAATTCTCGCTAATCTTTACTCAAATGTGTTTGTTGTAGAACATGAAAAACAACAGGAAGAACAGCAGCGGTATTTAGAGAAGTTAGGAGTGGGGAGTTGAGACGCGATTAATCGCGTCTGTACAGGAATTAGGAGTTTGGAGTTTGGAGTTGAGAATTATTAATCATGAATTATGAATTAAGATAAAAGTTTAATAACTTATAACTCATAACTTATAACTCCTAACTACTATGGATTGGTGGCGACGACTGAAGAAAAATCCTTTGGCACGATTTGGGGCAATTTTGCTGTTAGTTTTCTACATAGCAGTAATTGCAGCCGATTTCGTGGCTCCTTATGACCCCTATGCTTCACAGGCCAATGGTTCACTGCTGCCACCAACTAAGATACACTGGGTTTCTCAGTCAGGACAGTTTATTGGGCCCCATGTTTATCCGACGACTCAGGGAGATACTAATTTAGAAACAGGCGATCGCCAACTCGTTGTAGACTTCAAAAAACCCTCACCTCTGCGTCTATTTGTCTCGGGGCCAGAATACCGATTGTTGCAGATGAGTTTGCCATTACCCCCGAAGTGGGATGAAGTCACAATCTTTCCTGGTATCCCCTTAAATTGGCATTTGTTTGGCACAACAAGTGGGGCAAAATTCAACATCTTGGGCACTGATGACCAAGGCCGCGACGAATTTAGTCGCCTGCTGCATGGCGGCCGCATCAGTATGTTTATCGGGATTTTTGGTATTATCATTGCCTATCCTCTCGGTTTGCTCATCGGGGGAATTTCTGGCTATTTCGGCGGTATGACTGATAGCATCATTATGCGCTTGGCAGAAGTAGTAATGACTTTCCCTAGTATTTATCTTTTGGTGACTTTGGGAGCAGTCTTACCAGCTGGTTTAAGCAGTACCCAGCGCTTTTTGCTGATTGTGGTGATTACTTCGGTTATTCGCTGGGCTGGTTTAGCACGGGTTATTCGCGGACAGGTACTATCAATTAAAGAGCGAGAATTTGTGCAAGCGGCACGCGCAATGGGCGGGAACCCACTTTATATCATCCTTCGCCACGTTTTGCCGCAAATGGCTAGTTATATAGTTATCTCTGCTACTCTTGCAATTCCTAGCTTTATTGAATCAGAAGCGATACTGAGTCTCATCGGCTTGGGAATTCAACAACCAGACCCCTCTTGGGGCAATATGCTTTCTCTGGCTAGCAATGCTTCAATTTTGGTACTGCAACCTTGGTTAATCTGGCCGCCGGCTGTGCTGATTATTTTCACAGTGCTAGCATTCAACTTACTCGGTGATGGCTTGCGAGATGCACTTGACCCCCGTAGTTTAAGAAGATAAGCCCTCAGAATAGCAAATGCGATCGCTGAAGTAGCAAATGCGATCGCCGATATAGCAAATGCTGTCGCTGAAATAGCAAATGCGAGCGCCTATATAACAAATGCGATCGCTGATATAGCAAATGCTGTCGCCGACATAGCAAATGCTGTCGCTAAAATTAGTCCGCGAAGGCGGACTTTGACTGTGTAGCCGCGAATTCCATTCGCCTTCTATTCGCCTTCCATTAGCTGAAAAAATCCGCTACTGTTGCAAAACCCAACGGCGAAACAGTTCCACCATAATTCGCCAGCTTCCCTGAGTTTCCTCAACGACATCATGACGCTTCAGAGTATTCAGCGCTTCCTGTAAATCAGCGTCGTTCATACCTGTAGACTGAGCCAAGACATCCAGACTTAGCCCCTCTGGGTGAGGTGCAAGTATTTCTAGAATTGCCTGTTGACCATCAACACCCCGCGCCGCCTGACCCCAAACCCCATCAAAGTAGTAGCGTCCCCGCTTGAAAAACTCAGGGTTATTGATAACTGCTTCCACGTCTTCCACCGTGAAAACTGTGTCACGGGGTCGTCCTTGCTCAAAAACAAAGTCATTGTAGCGGCGCACTAGCTGAAAACCCACGAGTTGCACTAAATATGGTTGACCATGTGTTAAAGCATAGATTTCATCTAAAGCTTCCGGGATGTAGTCGAGGGGGAAGTCTTCATTACCTGGGTTAGCGAGAATTTGGCGAGTAGCTGCACCTTCCTGAAAGCCTACATGAATAGGAATGACGCTAGCAAAGAAAGGTTGGAAGTAATCTGCTGTCATCTCCTCCAAGGTGTGCAAACCAGCAAAGGCAAAGGCGATTTTAGAACTCATTTGCACCAAACCCCGCAGAAAACCCATAAAATCGATAGGGATTTTTTTCGCTTCAATCAAATCTTCAATTTTCTCGAACTCGTCTAAGGCGATGATTAACCCACCATCTAGCTTTGCTTCTACCTGTTTTAAATAACGTTCAAAAGTCCGGTAAGGGAGATTTAGTAAATCAGCGTCAGCTGGTGGTGGAAGTTTTACAGTTTGAGAAATTTCATCACAAATTGCCATTAGCACTTCACCCACACCTTGGGGGCTATCTCCCAAACGTAGCAAGTTGACATAAGCTAGCTGTATTTGTGAGCCTAGACAGTTAGCAGCGTTAACCAGAATGGAAGTTTTACCCATGCGCCTGTGACCGTAGAGAACTACAGACTGGAGTTGATTACCCATCACCCAGAGTTCTTCTAACTGTCTGATGATATCTTCTCGCCCAATAAAGAGATGACCTTGAACGGGGTCGCCTACAACATAAGGATTAACCACAGGTTTGGTGATGGAAATTTCTCCCACTTCACCAGTAATTTGTAAAAGGCTTTCTTTCCAAGTTTGAGCGATATCTATGATTAACCCTCGCTCTGCTTGCGGTAAGGTATCAGCTTGATTTAGTATATTTGTCAGTTCGCCTAATGCTCGGTTAAGAGCTAAAGACCTGGCTAAACGTGAGACGCTGCGCTCTACAAACTGGACATCCTCAACAACTCGACGCAGATTAGTAAGTACTTTCCAAGTAACTGGACGTAAAAGCGGTTCCTGTGGAAAAGGAGGAACTTGGATAGTAGCAATAGAGACTGGTTTTTTAGCTTTATCAAACGCCGTTAGAGTTTGGGCAAGAGTATACATTTCCTTGCCATAGAGTAGAGAACGCACTACAGCAAAAGCCTCTATTGCTTTCGCTGGCTCATATTCATACAGATGCCAGAAACCAGCAGCAGCAGCACGGGCAGGAGTATCTAAACGAGTATCTGTGTTAAAACGAGCCTGTAAACTTTCTCGCCAAGAACGAGGGAAGAAAAAGTAGATAGAGAACAAATCTTTGATAAAATTTGACTTTAGGGTTTCATTTAGAGAAGCTGAAGCAAAACGTACTATATTCCAATCAAAAGGATTTGCCGCCAGTCGAGAGACATTCCAAATAAGTTGCTCTGAGGAGATTTTGGCAAGTACTCTATTGACTGCTTGGACAACGGGAATGAATTGTAGGGTATATGCTAGCAGTTCATTTGTATTATGTAAACCTGTTTCCCAATCATTTTGCAACCAATTTTGCAAGCGCCAAACAAGATTAGGAAGCGGAAGTGGAGTGATGCGGGGGAGTAGCCAACTAGTGTTTTGGATGATTCGCAAGTTTAAAGGTGAGCCAATAAGCCAGGTTTCTAGACGCAGTAACGCCACGCCTCCCGCCACGCCTCCCGCCACGCCTCCCGCCACGCCTCCCGCCACGCCTCCCGCCACGCCTCGCGCCACGCCTACCGCCACGCCTACCGCCACGCCTACCGCCACGCCTACCGCCACGCCTACCGCCACGCCTCGCGCCACGCCTCGCGCCACGCCTCGCGCCACGCCTCGCGCCACGCCTCGCGCCACGCCTACCGCCACGCCTACCGCCACGCCTCGCGCCACGCCTACCGCCACGCCGAACCAATCAACTGAAACATTTACAGTCTGAAAAAATAGACCTACAGCTACAGGTGTAACTACTGTTAAAACTAATCCTTGGAACAGTAACTGACGTTGAATAGCATTTTGACGCAATAACTCCCATGCCTTCCGCCAATTCATTTCCCTTTCAGGAATATACCCACCCCCGAATCTATCCACATACCACCGCAAAGCTTGGGGAAAGAAAAACACCCAGTACAAAAGGCGCAGATAATCTAAGGGATTCCATAATGAGAGGGGACGCTTCAACTTGGGCGCTAAGTTTAGGCGGGGTACAGGAGTCATTATTCAACCTCCATCATCACCCGTGAAGAACCTAACCCCCCAGCCCCCTTCCCTATGAGGGAAGGGGAAGTAGGAGTAATCTTGCTCCCCTCCCCTCGTAGGGCAGGGGTTGGGGGAGAGGTCAAAGTAATATCATTCATTGCAAACTCTCCACATACCGCGAATAAGTTCGATAACACAATTGCATCAGTTTGCGAGGATGTCCGCCACTTTCTTGGATAAGTTGGATGATTTCCTCCTCAGTAAAATTGACTAAATTGTTAGCCAAACGGTTGGTAATAAAAGCACGCATAGTAGCTTCATCCCAAGGATGAATGTGTTCCTCTTGGCAAATACCTGCCAACGGAGAAGTATTACCTTGCTCGTGACTATCCTTAAAAAGATTGTTCAGGGAATCGGTGGCAGCTAAAATCAGCTTCAACGGGGCATTACTTCCTTCAGCTAAACCGCGCAAATAATCCCTTATTTGGCGAGTAAAACCTTCCCCTGTCAGTTTTCCTACATTGTCTATAGCCAGTAGTATTTTACAACTTCGCAAATTGCGGGTTAATTGATAGTCTTTACTTTCGGGTATACCAATCTCGTGGCACAAATCACTATAAAATTGACTTTCATTATGAAGTAAATTCAAGTCTAAGAAAATTGGCTGACGTTTACCTTTGAGAAGACTTTCCGCTTGTTGCAAAATCATCCATAGCAACGAGGATTTTCCGATTTCCTCTTCCCCAATTAAAACAACACTACTACCGCTATTCAGTATCTCAAATACTCGCCGTATTTCGCGCTCTCGGTCAAAGAATAGATGCTTTTCTTCTACTCTGCCATTAAAGGGAATAAAAGGATTATGATTTTGCTGCGCTGGATGATCTGACTGTAATTCATCTCCTGGCGTTGGATTAATTATTTCTATATTTTTTTTTTGGGAAGATGAAGCTTTTTCTAAATGCTGTTTATATCCTCCTTCAATTGAGTTTTTAAAATTTCTTTTTGTAACTTTTATTTCTAAATATTGTGTAATTTTTTTGCATAACTTTGCACCCATATCTCTCACATGTTCTGCACTGTAAGAACCATCATTAACAATATCTGTATACTCCTTCCTTTCCCACATCCCCAAAAAGAGCTTTACTTCCAACTCATTTAAGACTTGCTTTCTCTTTTCCGCAAGCAGTCTATTAATGAATTCCAACGCTTGTTTTGAGTCCATTAGGCGTAATTGAATTGGCAGAGTAAATTTTAAAATTAGCCATTAGTGTAATACTTTACCCTACAAACCTACATTTGCCTACTTTCCCCTACAACAATTTAATCACTCAAACTCCCTACTAACGCCTACCTATAGAGCCTGTGTCTCAAGTGATTATGGTGTTACAGCAAAAAAGTTAAGGAGTTTGAGAAATGACAACAACTTTTAGACAACAGCTTATACTTGCTCTTATCGCTGCCACTGCCACCATCGTAACTGCCGGAGTGCCTGCCATAATAGGGCGTGACAACAAGCCTTCTCCAGAACCAAAGCCCTCTCCTACTCTCACTTCTACAACATGTGACAAAGTTCTTGCCGCTAAAGTATGCGTTGATAATCTCACGGTGCAGGTTAATAGTGATGAACCTAAAGAAGTGAAAAATGGCGATCGCATACCTCTAAAAGCTAAAGATACTCTAAGATTATCAAACCTCAGCTATTGCATACCATCTCAAGCTCTAGTCAATCGAGTAGAAGTAAAAGCGTATCTGTTTAAGAATGGAGTTGAGAGTTATGAAAATGGTCTTTTCACTTCTAGTAACTTTCCGATTAATGCTAGTTGTCATAATATTGGGAATTTCCAAAAAAGCTGGAAGCTTGAACCAGGACAGCACCGAGTCAACATCCCTATTGTTAAATTTGTTGGCAGCAACAGAATTGTTGACAATACTTTCTACTTTATCTTGGATGTTGGGCAGTAATTTCAGTTGCCTGTACACACAAGTCATCGAATCAAAACAAAAACCTCACCCTGTCCTAACGGACATCCCTCTCCTTAGTAAGGAGAGGGACAGGTTTTGCGTAGCATAACCAGGGTGAGGTTTTTGATTACTGAATCAATGCTCTAATAGCGAATTCGCGGATCTACATAAGCATTTAAAATATCAATTAAAATGCTGGCACTGACAACGATCGCACCAAAAAATACTAGTACTCCCTGGACTGTGGGATAATCGCGATCGGCGATCGCTTGATATAGTCTATTCGCTAACCCAGGCCAAGAAAATGTTACTTCTGTCAAAATCGCCCCACCCAATAGAGATGCAAAGGTTAATCCCAAGACTGTAATTACTGGAATTAGAGCATTTTTTAAGGCATGGGAGACTAAAATCTTATTTTCACCAATACCTCTGGCTCTAGCTGCTTCTACATAATCTGCTTGCAAGGTTTGCTTTAAGTTCACTCGCACAATTCGCTCAAAAATCCCACTGAGCAAAATTCCTAGTGTGAGACTTGGTAGGGCAAGATGGTGCAAAGATGTGAAAAACTGGGTGAAGTTTCCACCGAGTAAGCTATCAATTGTATACAATCCAGTGACAGGAGTGGGAGCCGGAAGATTAGGCGGAAAGCGGTTGGAATTGGGAAACCAACCCAATTGAACTGAGAAAATCAACTGCAAAAGCATTCCCGCCCAAAACATGGGGAGTGCATAGGTGATGATCCCAAACAAGCGCCCACCGACATCGAAATATGTCCCAGGACGAGAAGCCGAAAGAGTCCCAACGAAAATTCCAACGATGAGTGCAACCGCCATACTACATACTGCTAACTCCACCGTCGCCGGAAAATATTGTCCAATTATGTCCCAAACATTCTCTCCCCGACTCAACAAAGAACTTCCCAAGTCAAAACGCAGTATACTTCCCAAATAATTGAGGTACTGTAGCCACACGGGAAGGTTTAAACCGAGTTGTTTTCGCAATTCTTCTTTAGCTGCTTCTGGCGCACGTCCACCGAGAATTGCATCTGCTGGATCTCCTGGTGTTGCTCTTAGTAAGAGAAATACAATGGTGATAATCGTTAATAGCTGAAGTGGCGCGAGAAGCAACCGAGAAACAATGTAATATTGTAAAGCTTTAGAGCGAGACATAAGCAATTCAAAATTTAAAATTCAAAATGCAATTTTTGAAAGCATCTTGGCTATTGACTGGATACGAAACATATTTACTTAAGAACCAAAAGTCAAAATTGAAATATTGAACATAACCCTTTCAAAGTGACTTATAAAATCTCTTTATTCTCTCTGTGCCGCGTCAGTTGCTTCAAGTCGGGGAACCCGCCCAACGCACTGACTTCTCTGCGTCTCTGTGGTTAAAACGTAATTAAATTAACTACAGAGGCACAGGTAACACAGAGGTTAGAGGTTAAGGAGTAATTTCTTGTCCCCTTGACTTTTTAACTACTTTTTAATTGTCTGGTAAATCAAAATTTGGGTGGGGTTAAGTTGTACGCTGTTCACACCTTTTTGGGCAAATACATAATCCTTGCTTTGCCATAAGGGAACGTAAGGTACATCAGTAGTTACTTGCGTTTGAATTTCTGTAAAAATTTTCTGACGCACTTGGGGGTTTTGTTCTTTGCGTTGCTGATCAATCAGTTTATTCATGGTTTCGCTATAGTAAAACGAACCCTGACTTTGACTGCCTCCATCTTCACATCCCTTAGCAACTGAACCTTTATCACAAGACAAAAATGGTTGGACGTAATTATCTGGGTCTAAAAAGTCTGGATACCAATCAAGTAAAGCTGCTGGATATAATCCCTTGGTAATGTCTTTAAAGAAGGCTGGCCCTTCAGCGGGGGTGACTTCAAATTGCAGGATTCCATCCATTTTGACATCGACAAGGGATTTGAGTGTCTGTGCTGCCAAAGTACGAGTAGGTGAACTAGAAGGATACCAAATTTGTACTTTGGCGGGATTTTCTTTAGAGAAACCAGCAGTACTTAACAATTTTTTAGCTTGCTCAAAGTTAGCATCGCCATATTTATCTTTAAATAATGGCTGGGAAATATTGAACGTCGTGGGAATCATACTATAAAGCGGATCTGCTTGACCAAGTAACGCCCGCTCATTTAAAAGTGGACGGTCAATTATTGACGCGATCGCTTGTCTTACCTCTAATTTATCTAAAGGCTTTTGATTTCGATTTAATACCAGATAACTTACTACACTACCTTCCGCTGCGATCGCTTGCCAATCCCCTTTTTTACCACCTTCTTCCAAGCTGCGATTTTGATCTGGCTGTAGCGACAGATAAGCTACATCGACTGCACCTGTACGGAAAGCATTAAACAAATTAACCGGACTAGTTTGAATTTGGAGGTTAACACCCTTGTTAGCTGGTTTTTCTCCCCAATACTTATCAAACGGATCAAATCGGATTGAATCAGTACCATACTGTCCTAATTTGTAAGGGCCAGTCCCCACAAAAATATTCGGCTTAAATTTACCAGCACCGAGTTCGTAAGCTTTTGGTGAAACTGCACACACCCCAGGAAACGCCAACAGTGAGGGAAACGCTGAAAAGGGCTTTTTCAGCTTAATTGTTAACTCATACTCGCTTGTAGTTTTTACCGAATCTACTATATCAGCTAGTAAGAATGAGGGTTTACCTTTATTTTCAATAAAGCGCTGGATTGTAAACGCCATTGCTTGGGCGTTGAAGGGAGTCCCATCGTGAAAAACCACTCCCTGACGTAAGGGCATGGTATAAGTTAAGCCATCTTGACTGACTTTAGGTAATGCTGTAGCTAGCTGGGGCTTAATTTCCGTGCTTCCTGGTTCGTAGGTGTAGAGGCGATCGCTCATATTAAACACCAAACCTAAGGATGCTAACTCATAAGCATCAGCCGGATCAAGGGTTCTCGGCTTTGCTGTTGTACCTATAGTAATACGACCATCACCTGTAGGGCTATTTACAGAACCGGATGGTGGCGTAGAAAGCTTAGGACGAGGAGCGCAACTAATAACTAAAAATAAACATAGACAGAACAAAGATAGGAATTGTGTAATCCGACCCCACCGTTTCACGGACAAGGAAAACCAGGTCATGGCAATAATATTTTTGATATCAGCGGTCAGTCATTTTACTACATTTGTGACTATTTTGCTGAATCTTCATAAATATAGTGGTTCTCGGTTCTCGTACCCTGCCTTAAGCCGCTACGCGTCTATGGATGGAACACCCACTTTGGTTGCCAATGCCTATGGCTTAGTATATACGTGTAAAAAACAGAACTTGCACACCAAGTGAGAGAAAACTTGTTCTACATTATGACTCCGTAACCTTCTAAATCAAAAATTTGTGGCGGATGCTCAACTTCATGGTTAAGGGACTGACAAAAAATAAATTATCCAAAATTATTTGTACATTTGTAGGGGATCTTGGCCTTGCGCTCCTACGATGGGATATTTTTTTAACTGGAAGTCCCTAAGTTTATTGCTACTGTGCGATGTCTACGATGGTCACTGAGCGGCTGGTGAGCGCACTTGTACTGAGCGCAGCCGAAGTAGTCGAACCATGTCGTACCCCTACGAGGATCTTGCAAGCAAGAGCGTCTCGTAGAGAAGTGCGGGCTAGCTCGAACGCAAGAGCGTCTCTAAGACTCGCTAACGCTTTTCTACGAGACGCTGCGCGAACGCTATCGACGTCGCACTATTTGTTACAAAAAATTATTGACAAAAATACAGAAATTTACATTTGTTAAATACAGAAAAATTTTTATTTAATTAAGATTTTAAACATTGGCTGAATTTGTCGTAAATTCATAGTTACTAGTGAATAGATTTGTTTAGCTTTGACCGTAGTCCAAGTAATGTACATAATAAGACGGGAGCATGTTACTGCTTGGACATAACTACCTGTTGAGCGGTTTCTCCTAGAGATCGGCTGCATGGTTTTACTTACAAATCTAGTGTTTATACATCAGCGAAATCAAGCGATCGCGATATCGTGAACAGCAGATTGAAAGTCTAATAGTGAGACTAAGACCGTGAAGTATTTCTTTCTATCTGAGGGATGGACAGTTGCTAGAGTCTGGGCATCTGATGGACTCTGGCAAATCACTGCATGGCGACGCCAACCAGATATTCAGCGAATGAATATTTGCATAGTGGAACAAAACGAATTGCTATGGCTTTATCGAGTTGAAGAAGCCGTTTTAACCGTGGAAGTTAAACCAACAACACCAGCAATCGCCAGTAAGACTATAGGTCAAGTAGTACTCAAGCGTTTGATGAGCGCTGAACAGGTAATTGAACGCTTGGGTACAGCTGAGACGAAATGTCAACTGCAAAACATCCAATTGGTGGTTCAGTAGGAGAGCAGGGGGGCAGAGGGGAACTTTCTCAGGGTCTTCCCTATTCCCTCCACCTCTGTAGTCTCTTCGCCTCTTCGTAAAGAAAAGATAAGCAAATTTAATCTATGATGGGTATTGGTAGCGAAAAAACTTGGAGATGCTACGCGATCGCATCAATTTACACGCTTGCAAACAATTCAATCAATAGTTACACTTTTTAAAACATTCTCATTTTTGCTTGGCGGTGGCTACCCTACAAGGTAAACCTCCCGAAGCGAGTAAGCATTGCCAAAGCACCTATGCTGTCTGACTTAAAAGACTAAGCTGTGGTAAAACTCTGGCTCTGGCAATAACAAAAAACAAGAGAGAGTCTTCTGAGTGGCGGCTTTCGTTTCTCAGAATCTCAGTAAGAAAATTGCTTTGTAAACTAACTCATCGAGGAGGAGCGTAGTCAATGGGACTACCCTGGTACCGAGTACATACAGTCGTTCTGAATGATCCAGGGCGGCTGATTTCTGTACACCTGATGCACACAGCCTTAGTAGCAGGCTGGGCTGGTTCGATGGCACTCTACGAACTGGCTGTTTTTGACCCTAGCGATTCGATTCTCAACCCGATGTGGCGTCAAGGGATGTTTGTCCTGCCCTTCATGTCACGTTTGGGCGTCACCCAATCTTGGGGTGGTTGGAACGTTACTGGTGGTCCAGCAACTGATCCTGGCTTCTGGTCATTTGAAGGCGTTGCTGCGGCTCACATTGTTCTTTCAGGTCTTTTGTTCCTAGCCGCCGTATGGCACTGGGTTTACTGGGATTTGGAACTCTTTAGAGATCCCCGCACTGGTGAACCCGCCCTAGACTTGCCAAAAATGTTTGGCATTCACCTGTTCTTATCTGGTCTACTTTGTTTTGGCTTTGGTGCTTTTCACGTCACCGGACTATTTGGGCCGGGGATTTGGGTTTCTGACGCTTATGGAATAACTGGGGCTGCCCAAGGAGTAGCACCGGAATGGGGCCCAGATGGTTTTAACCCATATAACCCTGGTGGCATTGCGGCTCACCACATTGCTGCTGGTGTTGTTGGTATTATTGCAGGCTTATTCCACCTCACAGTTAGACCCCCCGAACGGCTCTACAAAGCCCTACGGATGGGGAACATTGAAACAGTACTTTCTAGCAGTATTGCAGCAGTCTTCTTTGCTGCTTTCGTTGTTGCTGGTACTATGTGGTACGGTAACGCCGCCACTCCGATCGAATTGTTTGGCCCTACCCGCTACCAATGGGATCAGAGTTACTTCCGTCAAGAAATTCAGCGCCGCGTCCAAACAAACGTTGCCCAAGGTGCAACCCTTGACCAAGCTTGGTCGGGGATTCCCGAAAAGCTGGCTTTCTATGATTACGTCGGTAATAGCCCCGCTAAAGGCGGTCTATTCCGTACAGGGCCTATGGTCAAGGGTGATGGCATTGCCCAGTCTTGGCAAGGTCACGGCGTATTCAAAGATTCTGAAGGACGGGAATTGACCGTGCGTCGTCTCCCCAACTTCTTTGAAACCTTCCCAGTGATTTTGACCGATGCAGATGGAATTGTCCGCGCTGACATTCCCTTCCGTCGGGCAGAATCTAAGTACAGCTTTGAGCAATCTGGTGTCACCGTCAGTTTCTACGGTGGTGATCTAAACGGTAAGACCTTTACAGAGCCAGCTGATGTGAAGAAGTATGCCCGTAAGGCTCAAGGCGGTGAAATCTTTGAATTTGACCGGGAAACCTTGAACTCTGATGGTGTATTCCGCACCAGTCCTAGAGGTTGGTTTACCTTTGGACACGCCGTATTTGCCCTGTTGTTCTTCTTTGGTCATCTCTGGCATGGCGCTCGGACAATCTACCGAGACGTGTTTGCTGGTGTTGATGCGGATCTAGAAGAGCAAGTTGAGTGGGGTCTGTTCCAGAAAGTGGGTGACAAATCAACCCGCCGCAAGGAAGCCCTTTAATTTCAGTGCTGAGTTATGAGTCCACAGTTGAGAGTTAAGGCTCTGACTCAGCACTAAGAACTTTAATTACTGGCTCGATAGGCAGGAACTTATAAATATGGAAAGCGTTGCGTACATCTTGATTTTTACTCTGTGTATAGGTACTCTCTTCTTTGCGATCGCATTTCGCGAACCACCTCGCTTTGAGAAACCAAAAGATAAGTAGAGCCTATTACCAGACCTTGAAGCGGATTTGATGTTAGTATCCGTTGTTACTAATTGTGGTAACAACGGATATTATTGTTTTTGTCCTTTGTTGGTTTTAACTACTAAGTAAATGATTAACCATTTTAATATTGTGATACAATTCCCATCTTGGGAGTAGATATGTGTTAATACTAGCTTTTCTGCGCTAGGATGAAAAAGGATGTGTTATGTAAGCTGCCATAAAACTGCTTATATAACATAATCGAACTTGTGGCACAACCTTTACGGAGACTAGAACCGGGAACAAATAAGCATGGTCAATCAGAATTTAACCGCTACAGAAATTGGATTCACTCACGAAGATTTCGCTGCTCTACTTGACAAATACGACTATCATTTTAGCCCTGGTGATGTTGTCCCAGGAACAGTTTTCAGTATAGAGCCGCGCGGCGCTCTGATTGACATTGGTGCTAAAACCGCAGCATATATACCTATACAAGAAATGTCTATTAACCGGGTAGATAGCCCGGAAGAAGTCTTACAGTCAAACGAAACGCGGGAATTTTTCATTCTTACCGATGAAAACGAAGATGGTCAATTAACCCTTTCCATTCGCCGTATTGAATATATGCGGGCTTGGGAGCGTGTGCGACAACTGCAAGCAGAAGATGCTACTGTCCGTTCTGGCGTGTTTGCAACCAATCGCGGCGGAGCATTAGTACGGATTGAGGGATTACGTGGCTTTATCCCTGGTTCCCACATCAGTACCCGCAAACCTAAAGAAGAATTGGTAGGCGAAGATCTGCCATTGAAATTCTTAGAGGTGGACGAAGAACGTAACCGCCTAGTTCTATCTCACCGTCGGGCGCTGGTTGAGCGGAAGATGAACCGCCTAGAAGTTGGTGAAGTAGTAATTGGTACAGTTCGTGGCATCAAACCCTACGGTGCTTTCATCGACATAGGCGGCGTCAGTGGCCTACTGCACATTTCTGAGATTTCCCACGAACATATTGATACACCTCATAGCGTGTTCAATGTCAATGATGAAGTGAAAGTTATGATCATTGACTTGGATGCAGAAAGGGGTCGGATTTCCCTATCTACCAAGCAACTAGAACCCGAACCCGGAGACATGATTAAAAACCGGGATTTGGTCTACGATAAGGCAGAAGAAATGGCTGCTAAGTATCGTGAACAGCTCTTAGCCAAGCAACAAGGTGCTACTGCTGCGCCTGCTGCACCTGTGGAAGTCGTCGCAGAAGAAGAAATTCCACCAGCTGCAGAACTTGAAGAAGAAATTCCACCAGCTGCAGAACTTGAAGAAGAGATTCCACCAGCTGCAGAACTTGAAGAAGAGATTCCACCAGCGACGGAAACTGAAGAGGAAATTCCACCAGTTGCAGAACTTGAAGAAGAGATTCCACCAGCGACGGAAACTGAAGAGGAAATTCCAGCAGCGATTGAACAATAATACATTTATAGTTTTACTTGTCTTTAAGTAAGAGTATTAAATCATTATATAAAGAGGGTTTTTCCCTCTTTTTTTATGTGGAGAATTGGCCAAAGTTAGGAGTTAGGAGTTAGGAATAAAAACTCATAGCTGATAACTCATAACTAAATAAGTGAGGTGAAATATTGTGGTAACTATTAAATGTGGAAACATCACTTTTGATAATATCCAGGGAATTTTATTTGACAAAAATGGTACTCTAGAAGATTCAGAAACGTATTTGCGATCGCTCGCACAAAGGGCAGCGAGGTTGATAGACGCTCAAGTTCCCGGTATTGGAGAACCGCTATTAATGGCATTTGGCGTCAATGGTAGTAGCCTAAATCCAGCAGGTTTGATAGCAGTGGCGAGTCGCCGCGAAACAGAAGTTGCATGTGCGGCATATATTGCCGAAACTGGAAGAGGATGGTTTGAGTCCTTAAAAATAGCCACTCAAGCTTTGGATGAAGCGGAGAAATACATTGAACAAACTCCTTCACCGCTGTTTGTGGGTAGTTTAGACTTATTGAAATACCTACGGGAAGGGGGTTTGAAACTTGGCATCCTCTCCGCTGCGACAACTAAAGAAGTACATAACTTTGTAGCGAATCACCAATTAAGTGATTATATCCAGTTGGAAATGGGAGTAGATGAGGGGCCCAGTAAACCAGATCCAGTACTATTTTTGCAAGCTTGTCAAGCCTTAGAAGTGGAACCAGGCGCTACATTGATGGTGGGTGATTCAGTTGGTGATATGCAAATGGCGCGTAATGCTAAAGCCGCAGGTTGTATTGGTATCACTTGGGTGGGTAAGTCGGATAACGTCCGAGGTGCGGATGTGGTGATTAATCAACTTGATGAAATCCAGATTTTAGAAGATTAACCTAAGATATTAATTACTCCTCACATTTGCTAAACAAGCTATGCAAAACACAGAATCGACGTTAAAACTTCGCCTGTGGACAGTTGAAGAATACCACCGGATGGCTGAGGCTGGGATATTTGGTGCAGATGAACGTGTAGAACTCTTAGAAGGGAAGATAATTTGGATGATTGCCAAAGGCACAGCCCATCGGTCAGCAGTTGGGAGAACAGATTACTTACTGAAAAACAGATTAGGAAATCGGGCTTGGGTATCTATTCAAGACCCAGTAAAGTTAAATAAACGATCTGAACCGGAACCGGATATTGCTGTCGTTAAAGTAGATCCGCTGGATTATGCTGACCATCATCCCACCCCTTCAGAAGTTTATCTGATTATTGAGGTAGCAGATAGCAGCCTGAAATTAGACTGCCAAACCAAAGCTAAAGCTTACTCCCAAGCGGGAATTACAGATTATTGGGTGCTAGATGTAGTTAGTCGTCAATTGTACGTCTTTCGGCAACCAACTCAGGATGGCTATCAAAGTAAAGTGATTTTGGCAGAAGATGCGACTATTTCACCTTTAGAGTTTCCTGATTTGAGCATTGCGGTTTTGGAAATATTATCGCCTGTAACTGAATCTTAGTTGAGAGCGATTTTTTCAACATTAACAAATAGCTTATTTGACAACCTTTTCCCCGCTTACATATAAATCAACATCGGCAGTAAAATCCTCTGGCGCTTCTATAGTTATTTGTGCCTCTGCTGTTTTATTCCATCACAATTTTAGGCAATTTTAGCATTGTGAAGTGACGCTCTCTCTAGCCCACTTAAGATTAAAATCTCTAGCGAATAGCTGAATTAAACAGCGATTAACTAGGGGTTCTGAACCTTAAGAAACTGACAAAAGTCTAAATTGAATAAGACAGTGGGAAGGACTTCGCATCCTTTGGCTTCACATACACTCGCTGTTTCGGTTCTAACTCTAAGTCATTAAAGCGATCGCGTGTTAAATGCGCCGTCACTACTTGTCCATCATCGAAAGTTAATTCCACCTGAATTTCCCAACCCAAATGTACCAATCGGCTCACTGTCGCAGGTGTAGTGGTACCGTTGGCAACTTTTTCCAAAATCACATCTTGTGGGCGCAAAAATACTTGTGGGTGTGGCGTATCAAACCCGCTACTTTGAAAAATCTTCGAGGTGCTAGGTAATACGTTCACTGGGCCAATGAAGCTCATTACAAATGCGGTGGCAGGATTATCGTAGATTTCTGCTGGTGTCCCCACCTGTTCCACACGCCCTTTATTCATGACCACAACTTCATCGGAGACTTCCATTGCTTCCTCTTGGTCGTGGGTGACGAAAACCGTGGTAACATGAACTTCATCATGGAGGCGGCGTAACCATGCCCGTAGGTCTTTGCGAACTTTAGCATCAAGTGCACCAAAGGGTTCATCTAGCAGTAATACTTCTGGTTCCACTGCCAATGCCCTTGCTAATGCTACCCGTTGTCTTTGACCACCAGAAAGTTGTGATGGATAGCGATCGCCTAGTCCAGTCAATTGCACCAATTCTAGTAACTGTTCTACCCTTCCCTTAATCCTCTTTGGCTGTGCCTTGCGAATTTCCAAGCCAAAGGCAATATTCTGCCTGACAGTCAAATGCTTAAATAGGGCATAGTGCTGAAACACAAAGCCAATATTCCGCTGTTGCACGCTTTGGTATGTAGCGTCCTTACCGGTAAGCAGGATTTTGCCGCTATCTGGCATTTCTAAACCTGAAATTAGCCGTAGTAGCGTAGATTTACCTGATCCCGATGGCCCGAGCAACGCAACTAGCGAACCACTCTTAATTTCCAAGCTGACCTGATCAACTGCCTTGAAACTCCCGAATTGTTTGGAGACATTCTCAACTACTATGCCCACTGCCGCTATACCTCTGCAACTAAATCTACAGATCCTTGCTAGGATTACCGTGTCTTACATATACCATACATAATTATTAATAGATGAACAAGATTTGGCTACCGCAACTGCCGCGATCGAGGAAGCTACAATGATGAGCAAAGTGTGAGGAGCCTTGGGGTTGAAGAAATTCCCTAACCTATTTCCCAAAGACTCGCCAAGAATCATCCAAAGATCGCGGCTCGTTCTTAAGCAAGGAAAATGGCGAGAGGTTAGATACAAACGCGAAGAACGCACCGCATCAGGAGTCTATAATTTTATTGTCACTCTAGAAGGAATAGTGTTTATTCGTAGAGCCAGCGCTAGGGTTGCAGATAGAGCAATTGGTCATATAGATTTAGCAAAGGGAGAGGATGTAAAATACGCTGGTCGGCTTTACTTTTCAGGACGCACTAATAGAGGCATCCTCCGCAAGTGGACTAATGAATCTGGACATTATCGACCTGGCGCTGAATCAATGAGTAACGCAGATTTACTACCTCAAGAACTTTTTGAGCCAGGTCAATTCAAAAGTCTAATTAGTCTCAATTTAATCCCTGGTAATGATTAAGACACAACAGCCTCTCCCATGATAGATAGAAGATGGCATTTGGTAAGATTGGGGTGTAATTAAATCGGATCATAAATATTATCAGATATTAATAGGTATAAAGAATATGATTAGCCGATTTATTACTGATAAAGATTTTGAAGACCATAAAGCTTTACAAAAGAAGCTGATGAGTTTACCAGAAGAAGCTCAGTTCGATGAGATCAACGCTATCTTAGATCGAGATTCTGTCATCGGTTTAAAGTTAGCTAATGCCATACTGAAGAATAAAAGATACTTTGAGATTCTGCTTGAGCGAGGATTAGCAGAAGCAAATGCTAGTGAAGTAGAACTTTGGGTAAAGTATTTACTCCCGCGTCTTGGCTTCCGACGTGTTATGGCCATCCTATCTGACAAGTTATCAGAAAACCCTCATGCGGTAGATAAGGCTTCGTACTGGTTGCCTAAATTTTTACCAAAAGGTAATAAGCAAGCTGCAACATTGCTGAAAGAACTTTTGAATAAGAAAAAACAGGTTTTAGGTGAAAATGACAAAGTTGTTAGTCCTTCACGAGAAGTTTATGACTTAATTTTTAGAATCAAGAGTACAGGTGAATATGCAGTTTCTGGGGGAAATATATTGGATAATAAAGGTTATAAAATCATAGCTAAAATTCTTAATCCAAATCCAAAAGATTTATATCTAACAGGTGGATATAGATTAGTATCACCTGGCGAAATAGAGATTATTGACCCCATTAGGGAGAGATTATTTGAATCAGGAGAAACAGATGTTAGGTGGAGAATACAAAGCTGTTAGTCCTTCAGGGCAAGTTTACAAGTTAATTTTGAAAATCAAGGCTACAGGTGAATATGCAGTTTTTGGTGGATATCAATTAGGTAGTCAGGGTTCTAAAATAATTGTTGAAATTCTCAATCCAGAAGACTTGTATCCAACTGGTGGAATTAGGGAAGTATCACCTGGTGGTATAGAGATTCTCGATCCACAACCTTACAACGATTAATACTAAGGGTAGTAATTGGGTTGGGTTATAAAAATTATACCTGTAAATCTTCCACTAACCAAATTCTCCATTCCCCATCTCGCTTTTCGTATCGAAACATTAAGGAATATTGCATTTCAGGAGAAACCTGAAGGTAAAGCGCCAAATCACTAGAAAGACCGTGGTAGTATGCTCTCGGTAAATGTGAAGATTGGGAGAAAGACCTTTGACACTACGGGTTGCTGTTATTGGGTCAGGCCCTGCTGGTTCATCTGCCGCAGAAACACTGGCAGCCTCTGGGATTGAAACCTACTTGTTTGAGCGGAAGCTAGACAATGCAAAGCCTTGCGGGGGTGCAATTCCCCTCTGTATGGTGAGTGAATTTGACTTACCACCAGAGATTATCGATCGCCGGGTACGGAAGATGAAAATGATTTCGCCTTCCAATCGCGAGGTTGATATCAATCTGGTAAATGAAGATGAATATATAGGAATGTGCCGCCGGGAAGTGCTGGATGGCTTTTTGCGGGATCGGGCGGCAAAAGTAGGCGCAAATTTAATAAATGCCACTGTTCATAAACTTGATATACCAGGAAATAATACTGACCCCTATACCATTCATTACGTTGACCATACAGAAGGTATCTCACAGGGTATTGCCAAAACCCTGAAGGTGGATCTAATCATTGGGGCGGATGGGGCTAATTCCCGCGTTGCCAAAGAAATGGACGCTGGGGATTACAATTATGCGATCGCCTTCCAAGAGCGGATTCGCTTACCCGAAGACAAAATGGCCTACTATAACGACCTCGCCGAAATGTATGTCGGTGATGACGTTTCTACTGATTTCTACGCTTGGGTTTTCCCCAAATATGACCACGTAGCTGTCGGTACTGGCACGATGCAGGTTAATAAAGCCAGCATCAAACAGTTACAAGCTGGTATCCGCGCCCGTGCTTCCGAGAAACTCGCAGGCGGTAAAATCATCAAAGTAGAAGCCCACCCCATTCCTGAACATCCCCGTCCCCGTCGTGTTGTCGGTCGCATCGCCTTGGTGGGAGATGCTGCTGGTTACGTCACCAAGTCCTCTGGTGAAGGTATTTATTTTGCCGCTAAATCTGGGCGGATGTGTGCCGAAACCATTGTAGAAGCATCTAACAGTGGTAGCCGGATTCCTACAGAAGATGACCTCAAGGTTTATCTGAAGCGTTGGGATAAAAGATACGGACTCACTTACAAGGTGCTGGACATTCTGCAAACTGTGTTCTATCGTTCCAATGCCACTCGCGAGGCGTTTGTGGAAATGTGCGATGACCTCGATGTCCAACGGCTAACATTCGATAGCTATTTGTATAAGACGGTTGTCCCAGCTAATCCCATCACCCAACTGAAAATTACTGCCAAAACCATTGGTAGTCTAATTCGGGGTAATGCCCTTGCACCTTAATTGAGTGGGGAATACTGGGACTTCCAACAAATAAATTACTTAATTTTGCGGGGTGGAAAGAAGTCTGAGAGGAGGTTTCCGACCATCAGAACTTTAGGGCATCCTGTCCACCCTGCTTAACGATAGCATTTGTAAACCATTGGTTTATTATCAGTATTGGCAAGGGGGCGAATGCTCAACATCTAGTCATTTTTTGGGCGAGAATTACACCCTGCGCTTCTCAGACTTTTCGGTAACTTGTGAATACTCACAACCCATACTTGTCATACCAAGTAAGATAGCGTTGTAAGCGATCGCGCTGGTAACTCGGCTTGCTAATACCGTGGGATTGCCCAGGATAAATAATCAATTGAGTATCAACCCCTAAACTTTTGAGTGCCTCATACATCTGCTCAGAGTTGTGCAACGGAACAGCAGCATCCCGATCACCACCCAGAAATAGTGTTGGTGTCACAATTCGGTCGGCGTGCAGGAATGGAAAAGAAACTCGTAGCCAAGTATTGAGGTTTTTCCACGGCACGCCCAGTTCCTGTTCGTAATCATAAACATACTCGTCAGTACCGTATCCTGCCAAAATATTGGAAATGCTAGCTCCACTTACCGCAGCTTTGAAACGGGTATCTTGGGCGATAGTATAGTTTGTTAACATACCACCGTAGCTCCATCCACCTATTCCCAACCGAGATGGATCGGCTATCCCTTGTGCTTCAACGTAGTCAACAGCAGCAAGGACATCTTGAACATCTTTATTTCCCCAATCAGCGTAAATAGCCTTCGAGAACGCTTCACCCCGTCCCGAACTACCCCGTGGATTAACTGCAACGACAACATAACCTTTTGCAGCAAACAGTTGCCAGTTAAACATAAACTCGTTTGTGTACTGCCCGACTGGGCCACCATGAAGCTGAAGGAGTGTTGGGTATTTCTTTCCTGGTTGAAAATTCGGTGGTTTGACTAAGAAACCGTGGATTTGGGTGCCATCTTTACTCTTGAAACTAATTTCTTCCGTCGTCCCTAATAGAAGTTGGACAAGCAATTCCTGGTTTTGGTGCGATATTGAATTCAGTTCAGTGCCTTTGAGGGTGAAAACCTCACTTGGCTCCTGCGGTATTGAAGATAACAAGGCAATCCTGTCGTCACCCCCTAAGTCAAAGGCGCTGATATTTCTCCGTCCAGCTAGCAATCGCTCTATCTTACCGCCTGCTACTGGTACTTTTGCTAGGTGAACATTGCCATCGTCTTCCAGTAAAAACACAATTGATTTGCCATCAGATGTAAAGTGTGGCTTAACAACATTGCGATTAAGATTTGCTGTTAACAGACGTGGAGTGCCTCCTTCCATTGGAATAACGGCAAGATGGTAAACGGCGTACTCAATTAGCTTTTGAGGGCCTCCTTGCAGGTAGGCTATTAACTTCCCATCTGGACTCCAAACAGGTCGGCTACCCCAGGAGGGATCGGAATCGGGGCCTTCATTGGTGGTTATTTGACGTACTTTTGCTCCTGGTTGGGCTTCGATTGTGTAGATATCCCAATTGTTATGCCGATCAAAATCAGTACCACGCTTGCTGACAAAAGCAATCTTCTTACCATCTGGAGACCAGCTGGGCAAATACTCATTAAACTCACCTGGCGTCAGAATATCTGCTTTGTGGGTTGCTAAGTCAAACACGTAGAGGTGTTCGCGACTTTTTCCGAGATATCCAACGCCGTCCTCCTGAAATTGAAAGCGATCAATGACAATTGGCTGTGCGGTCTTTTGTTCGTTCTGAGTTTCTTGGGGTGGATCTTCGGCGATTACAGCTAGTCGTTTGCCATCGGGTGACCAAACGAAATCAGAAACGCCTCCTGGAAAATGTGAAATCTTTTCTGCTTCTCCGCCGGCAAGGTTCAGCAGCCAAATTTGATTGCCTTCACTCTCGGATTGACGACTGGAGAGAAAGATCAGGTACTTTCCATCAGGACTGAAACGAGGGGAACTTTTGCTATCTTTGCTGTTAGTTAATTTTAGGGTGCGGGAGCCATCCCACGAAGTTATATAAATATTGTTGTTGACAGAATCATTCTTAATATCGGTACTCTTGACCGTATAGACTATCCAGGCTCCATCTTGAGAAATTTGCGGTTCGCTGACTTGGTGGAGAGCAGACAGATCGTCTAGGTTAATCAGCCGCTTGGACGTTGCCTGAACCTTGAGACTCGTACTGATCAAAGCAGCGATCGCACCACAAGCTAATGCGAGTTCTCTGAACCTTTTCATTTTTGTTGTAAAAATTAGCACAGACGCTTATCTTACATCTGTTAGTCACTTTAGTGACTGTTACTTGCAACTATATTTTACAAACAGTTAGTAAGGGTTTTGGCAAACATCCTCTAACTTGTCACGGATTGCAGGAGGTATAGATTAGGTATGCTGTATTCTGAACTTGAGCGATAAATTGCTTTTTGAATAAATGCTTAATTTTATTTCCTATTTGTTTTTGGCTCAAGCATCGCCTTCTCCAGCACCTGCACCACAGGAAATCTTCATTCCCCAACAAACAAGACCTTTAACAGGACATCTTGACGAAGTACCAGTATTTAACAGTAATAACCCAGAAGTAGTTCAGAGTGAAGGAATTCTGCTGTCTACATTTCCTCCTCAAGGCAAAAAAGTGCCCAGCGCCCACTTGAACTTTCCATTTCAGGGACAGTTTGATTTATTTTCTCACCACATTGCTAGAGCGATTGAGACTCCAAATGATTTGCGGACTCTTTATTTGGGGGTAATTGTTTACAATCCAAGCGATCAGACTGCAACTATCAACATTTTGCAAGCAGCTAGTTATGTTAGTCAACCTGATGCACCTTTTATCAAACTTCCCCCCATGCAGTCAAATAATTCGGGAAACATTTATGCAGGTCCTGGCGATCGCGTCATGAATGATGTGCTACGAGTCAGACGGCAGTCAGGATGGCCAGCCCAGTTGGTAATTCCACCAAAACAAAGCCGGATGTTAATGAATCATCCAATTCCAGTGCGGACTTTAGCACCCCCATTGAATGGACGTTCTACTTTGTTACGTTTGTATAGTGATAGTCCAGTTTATCTGGCGAACCTGGCCATGTTTGCCAAACCCAATCCCGATGGTAGTGAACGAGCGCCCACTTTAGAAGAATGGGAGAACTTGTTAGAAAATGGTGATTTTGCAGGACCCCGTGAACCTGCCCCCAGTCCTCCAAATCAGCTTGCAGGGGCAGCAGAAATTTACGGACGGGTAGCGGGGGTAGCTGTTGGCTCTCGTTGGCAAGCACAAGTTACCGACTCTAATAGTTCATACCTGACAATTCCCGAATCAGGACAAGCTTTTTCCTATGGTTTAAGTACCCTTTTAGCAGGCAAAATGGGTACTGGACAAAACCAAACTGCTAAACTAGTAGCGCGTTATCCTGGTACTGCTTACGAAGCTCACGGCAACTACGGCATTGAATACAACATCTCTCTACCATTAATCAACAATACGGATAAAATACAAACTGTAAATGTGCTTTTCCAAACACCTATCAAAGAAGATGAGTTAAGTAAACCAGGGCTTCGCTTTTTTTCACCACCTCAATCATCCGTCTTTTTCCGAGGCACAGTTCGTATTCGCTACAATGACGATAACGGCTTACCCAGAACCCAATACTGGCATTTAGTTCAACAACGGGGACAGATGGGAGAACCGCTTGCTCAATTAAAAATATCTCCTGGCCAGCGGCGACTGGTAAAAGTGGATTTTCTCTACCCACCTGATGCTACGCCCCCTGAAATGCTGACAATTCAAACTGTAGGCCAAACATCAGGCAGAGGGCAGACGAGAACAAAAAAGTTTATCGAAAAACGTTTACCAGCGCGAGTTTCTCCGTTAAGTTAATCCAGATGAACTGCTGTGGTTCCCCTACAAATTGCGTGAAGTACACACAATTGAAAACTGTTAAATTTAGCATTTCTCATCTGCATAGAATACAGGCTTTTCGTTTTGGGTTTAGTGCAATTTCTGATAAAACAGATGCTGAACTAAATGTGCTGGGGCAAAATAGAAAACATGACGATTGAATCCGATTCCTCTAATCTACCAACCCCAGAACCAGTCCCGGAAAACGACTTGCAACCAGATGACTTTGACGGTGGTGCAACTGAGAAGAACCTAACCTCAGAACCACTAGCGACACAACAAGCCCTAGCGGCGATCGCATCTTTGAAATCTCCGCAATATACAAATGCTTTACAACTAGCCCGTTCTGACCTCCAGCAACCCACTACCAAGCTATTCACAGTTAAGCCAAGGGCATTGCTAATTACTCTAATAGCGATCGCTGTTACTTTTATTGGAGTTATCCTGAATAACTGGATCATCGGTATTATCGGAACACTGATAACTTTGCTGTTATCCCTAGCGATACTATTGCCTTGGTTGCAAAAAGCCTTAGACGAGTGGTTTTCACACGAAGAACGCACCCTGTTTGTTGCCTTTTTAGGACTGATAGTAGCCATCATCGGCTTGATCAAGTTTACAGGTGTGGGCGATCGCTTACTGCTTTGGGGACACCAGATTGACTGGGACATTGCTGGAACCCTAGCAGACTGGTTTGGCGCTTTGGGGCAAATTCTGATCGCCGTCATCGCCGTTTACGTGGCGTGGCGACAATATGTCATCTCCAAAGACTTGACAATTCAGCAAAATCTACTGACAGTTCAGCAAAATATTATCACCCAGCAGCAGACAATTGATTCCTATTTCCAAGGCGTTTCAGACTTGGTATTAGATCAAGAAGGATTATTAGAAGATTGGCCCCAAGAGAGAGCGATCGCCGAAGGACGCACTGCGGCAATTTTAAGTAGTGTAGATGGCAGTGGTAAAGCGAAAATTCTCCGCTTTCTCTCACGTTCCAAGTTGCTCTCACCCTTACAACGCGATCGCCTATTAGGTCGAGCCATTCTCGACGGTAGTGGCGGATATGCAGAAGACCGCCTGGAAGGTGTGCGTGTCATCGATTTAGGCGTCATGCTAGCCGCAGCAGACCTTTCTGGTACTGATTTGCGTTGGACTGACCTGAGCGAAGCTAATCTTGTCCGCGCTAATTTAGTCGGTTGTGACTTAGTAAAAGCCAATCTTTCCCGCACAATTTTATATAATGCTAATCTGAGTGGTGCCGACATCAACGGGATTCGCCTATTCTATGGTGTAGTGGATAAAGCATCACCCCGTAGTCGCACTGAACGACCAGATTATCAAACCGGCGAACACACTGGCGCTGTGGTGGAAAATGCTAATTTCAGCAATGTGCAACGGATGTCTGAGTCTGCACGTAACTACTGTTGCACTTGGGGAGGCGAAAAAACCAGAGCTACTATTCCTAGTGGTTGTGAAGGTATTCCTAATAAGTTGGGAAGATAGTTATAAGACTAGATAAAAAATTAGTTAGCCGCATTAAAAATCTGCTGTGCAGTTAAATTTAATTGGGGAAAGGTAGGTGATGAAATCGCGGTGTTACTTTGAAACGGTGTCATCTGATATTCACCATCAACTAATTCGCATACAAAAATAGTAGGTTGTTTGGGATTGCCGATGAACTTTCTTGCACCCAATGCAGCATAATCAGCAATCCAATATTCGGGAATGCCCATTTCTTCATAATCCCTAAGTTTATTGTAGTAATCATCCCGCCAGTTAGTTGAAACAACTTCAATAACTATTGGAACTGATGCTGCTTGGCTTACTGTTGACTGTTTTTGAAAAAGCGGTTCATTGTCGAGATTATCAAGATTTAGCAGCAACACATCAGGCGAATAAGCGGATTCGGCAGAAGGAGTTTTGACCAATGCAGTTTTGGGAATTCCGTAGGGTAAATTAAGACGATCAAACTCCACGGTTAATTTTCGCGACAAAAACGCAATAACTTTCTCATGTTCTCCGGTTGGAGGCGGCATTTCAATAATTACTCCTTTGTGCAATTCATAGCCTTTCCCATTGTTGGGATACCATTCGATAAATTCATTGAAGGTGAGTAATTTTGGCAACGTTTGGGTCATAATCTTACATCCATATATGTTTTACTTGCTCGTGCAATAAATGTTGATTTTTAGTTGACAAAATTTGCATTTTTGTTTTTTTATTACCTTTAATAAGTGTAAATATTTATCCCCAAATAGCGCCAGGTGTTCACTCAATCTTTAAGAGGATGTTTGAAAAGTATTATTGTTAACATTAAAACCTCAGAAACCTAACCCACCGAGCAATTGTATTTTCTAATAAAGGTGGATAGTTTCGTAAATTTATGTAACCTGCCTTTATTTGATCCAATAGCTGCAATTCTTAAGTTTGTCAGTTCTGGTAGGTCATCTTGCCACTCTCGAAAGAATTCTTCCGAATCAACTAACTCTAATCCATAGAGCAATATTAGTTGCTCAAGTGTGCCGTTTTCCGCAGCAAGAGTTTGAGTCATTATGTTAATCAAGTAGTAGAAAAATCTACCAGTCTAGTAATTATCGCTTTCAGGTAGGGTGAGGATTTCAACGCCATCTTCAGTTACAGCTAAGGTATGCTCACATTGAGCAGATAATTTGCGATCGCGCGTTACCGCAGTCCATTTATCGCCCAGAACCTCGACTTCGTAAGTGCCTTCGTTAATCATTGGCTCAATCGTAAAAACCATCCCTGGTCTGAGGCGCTTGCCCTTACCGCGTGTGCCATAGTGGGGAACATCCGGCGCAGTGTGGAAAATGTTACTGATGCCGTGTCCAACGAAATCTCGCACTACAGAAAAGCCTTGTGCTTCAGCATACTCTTGAATGGCTGCACCAATGTCGCCAATGCGTCCTCCAGGTTTAACTTCAGCAATACCCAGGCGCAAACATTCCTCTGTCACCTCTACCAGCTTTCTCGTTTTTGGGGAAGGGGTACCAACGAAGAATGTCTTGGATGTATCGCCGTGGTAACCCTCAACAATCGGGGTTACATCAATATTAATAATGTCACCTTCCTTGAGAATTTGCTTGGCGTTGGGAATGCCGTGACAGATTACCTCATTTACACTGGTGCAAATCGATTTTGGATAACCTTTATAGCCAAGGGGTGCGCTTTTTGCTCCATGCGCTTGTGTCCAACGTTCGGCTTCATCATTTAGTTCAAGAGTGCTAACCCCTGGCTTCACGAACGGTTCCAGATGTTGGAGAAGTTTAGCTGCTAAACGCCCAGCTTGACGCATTTTGTCTAATTCTCGTTGGGATAAAATAACAATTAGTTCGGTTTTCATTAACTTTTATCTAGATATCTTTACATAATTACATAAACATAGTTGACCCTGTCTGTGCGGCTCTTTGGGCAGCATCAGCAACCTTTAGGGTATACAAGCTCTCCTCTGGGGTAACGTACAAAGGAGTGCCATCAAAAAGATGGTCTAATACCATACTGGTGTCTTTGGCGAACAAACCGCGCCGAGGGCCAACCTCTATAGGTGTTGTTTCCTCTGGCTGGATAAACAATCCTGTGTCGCCATCAAAAATTAAACCACCTTTTTCACCGTGAACTTCAAACTTGCGTTCTGATTGCCAAAGATTTTCACCTTTGCCATAGACTACTTGGCCTAAAAGTCCACTGTTAAAGCACAGTTCGCTAGTGCAGAAACAGGTTTGGTAGTATTCCGGTTCTATTTCCCAATATCGCTGGTGACAGTTAACAGTAAATACTTTACCAAATAAATCGATGAGACGATGTAGGCGAGACAGCGCCCCAATTAAGGGAAAACCGAACAACTCGTGGTTATAAGTCCATTTACGGGGTGCAGGATTCTGGGGATTGATGGTGCTGTAGCGAACAAAAAACACCTCACCAATTTTGGCTAAGTTTTGCTTCAAGGCTTGATGCAAACCACCCAAAAGTTCTAGGTGTTCAACGTGCAGGAGTTTTTGTTGTGCTTTGGCTAAGGCAATCAGTTCCTCAGCTTCTACCACATCCAATGAAAGGGGATACTCTACAATCAAATGTTTGCCGTTGGTAAGTGCTGCACGAGCGATCGCCCCATGATCTCGATTAATAGTGGAAATTATTACTAAATCTATATCTTCCCGCTCTACTAGCTCTTGCCAAGAACTCAACGTTTCAATCTGGTACTCTTTGGCAAAAGTTTCTGTTTTTTCTGGGGTATGACCAACAACTGCTATTAACTGCGATCGCTCATCATGGAGCAATGCCTCAGCGCGAAACTTTGCCACATACCCAGTACCTACCAAACCTACACGCACTCTTGCTTTTTCCAAAGCTGCTTCTGAATTATACATGATCCTCCTAGTTATATTTTCGATCCTCGCACACTTCTAGTGGTGGGATTCTTTTTTCATTCCCTAAAACAAAGGCACTCTTTCCAAGCGCTTAAGGCAAAAAATCAGGTGATTAAAATAATCTGATTGGATAATACTCAGGGCGATAGCGAACGCGAACAGCGTCTCGCACAGAAGCACAGAATGCACTTAAATTTTCGGAGTTGTTGCAGGAATTTTTTGATTACCAACTTACCCAAATTTCTTGAGCATTATCTTGACAAAGATAATTTTTTATGATACACAAAGCTTTTATCTAACATCGATTTTAATAATGGTTTATTCCCTATAAGATAGTTTTTGATTATCACAGCCTGACTAGGGCAGTAAATATATAAATAAAACTTATCTGGATTAAGCAACTAAATTTCATTACTAATCGGGTTCAATTTCCAGTTACATCGTTTAATTTTTCTCGTAGTATCAGAATTGAAGCAAATTTAAACTAGCGGCTAATCCCACAGAACAGCCGTGACCTTTGCCTTAGAATAACTTATACTGCCGTTTCCAAAAGAGAGGATTATCCAATGGCTACTTTTAAAGTGACACTAATCAACGAGTCCGAAGGGCTGAACAAAACACTTGACGTTGAGGACGACACCTATATTTTAGACGCTGCTGAAGAAGCTGGTCTTGACCTGCCCTACTCTTGCCGCGCTGGTGCTTGCTCGACCTGTGCAGGTAAACTCTTAAAGGGTACCGTTGATCAGGGTGACCAGTCATTCTTAGATGACGATCAAATAGAAGCTGGATATGTACTGACCTGTGTCGCTTACCCAACCTCTGACGTGACAATCGAAACTCACAAAGAAGAAGAACTCTATTAAGAGTTGAACACCTCAACAATAAACCTCTTGCAAGAGTTAATCATGTTGACAAAATAGAAGCAGGGCATCTAGGGTCAACACCCTTCCAATGCCGTGTGTACCTCTTAAAACGACTTTGACAAAAAGCCTAATTCCGTGTTAAGCAGGAACACAAAATTTCCTGTGTTCCTGCTTAATTTTTCAGTATGGAGTTTCCCCTCTGCGACTGCCTCTGGCCTCTTTTGTTAAAGCTTAATTTCTTTACTAAGAATTTTAATCTGAGTACCAGGATAATAGAATTGGAGAATTTTTGGACTCGACCAACCTAGTTTTGCTAAATTTTGAGCGCCAGTTTGACTCAAGCCGACTCCATGTCCTAATCCACCACCAATAAAAGCGTATCCCCACAGTTCTGGTTTGCCTTTATTCAGAGGTTCTATATAAAATAGCGTGCTCATCGGAGCAGCAAAGGCACTGCGAACTTCGTCTTTGTGGAGAATAAAGGTGCTGTTATCGGTTTTAACCGCCAGTTCAAGGATGCGTCCACTCTGGCTTCGCTTCACTACTGCCATAGCCTGAATTGTCTTAAATTTGGCATAGGGACTGTTTTTTACCTGCAAAAATTTCTGCAGGTCCTTGATAATATCCTTTAAAGGGGTTTCCTTATGCCAACGAAACATATCCCACTTGCTTTCATTAAATCCTTGTTGGATATTAATAAATTTCTGGAAGTTATTTTCATCTGCCAAACTCTGCTTAGACAAGTTCCAAAAATTAGTCGCAGCATCTAGTACAGGGCGCAGATAGGGACGATCATCGCCATTCCAGACATCGCTGAAGGAGGCGGTAACACCACCAGTGGTGGAAGAATACAGGGCATCTACTAGTTCGTTTTTATAAGTTACTACCTTACCTCTGGTGGAGGCGATCGCTCGGTCTGTTTTGGCAGCAGCTCCATTCAGCCCATAATAAACTTGGCAATGAGTATCAGCACACAACTGATAGTTATCTGCAACAAACCTGCGTAAATTTCTCAAGGCATAAGTCCGGGCGATAATTGCTTGGGCTTCCAGCGCCGCTGTTGGTGCATCTGTACCTATTTCGTAAGGCAGAACCCCACGCAAATAAGTTTCTAAGGGTACTTGGTTAACTAGGGTGTATGTGCCGTAAGCATTTGGCTGCAAATTCAGTCGTCCAGCATAAAGACGAGCAAACTCTTGTTTTTCGCTTTGATTCACCCGAATCAAGTTTTTATCAGTGCTGATTTCCAAATCATTTGGGCTATAGCGTTTACCATCCACCACCCAACTAACTCGCGGCACTTGTTTAACAATCTTAGTATCAAGATATACTATTTGTTTGGTAGAAGCTTGGATGTTCTGCAATAACAAGCGTCGCAGTAAAGGAGTGCTATAAACATCTCGTTTCGCCCAAACCTGCCAGCGTTCTGGCTGGGCTATTTCCACTTCCATTCCCTGAGAACGCCATTTATTAGCACTGTCTTCCGCAGTTTCAAAGGTGCGATATGTGCCCAAAACTACCACTTCTTCAACTGCTGACTTGGGTAAAGCTTGCATGACTGTTTCCAGCTTTACAGGTTTATTGGTAACCAGCATTTGCTGCTTGTTGTCTGCTTTAAATTTTAGCTTTAAGCGATCGCCTTTTGTGGGTTCCAGTTGCAGCTTGGCTGTGGGTTGTGAGCCAAATCGCTGCACAATCCCTATTTTCAGTTCCATATCCTGGATGTTGCTCTCAGGGCCTGATGCAGCAGTCAGTCCCAATAGACAAAATGTTGTCAGCACAGTGTGGGAAAAACGCCAAAACGAAAATTTCATGGCTACCTGATAGCGAAGCGATAGCGAGTCTTCTCCCAAAGAGAGACGCCAAAGGCGATAGCGCAGCTTTAGCGAGTCACCCAGCGTCACGAGCGTCTTCTGCCCCTTAATACGGCGTTGGAGCTGATTTTCCAATTGCTTTGTAGCACGGTCTTTTTGTCGCATGAGTGCTCCAATGATACCATTACCAGTTTTGCCCCAAATACTAGTTGCAAAATAAAGTCATAATGACTATGATTTATTTAGAGACACAAAACAGAACTAGTTGGATAAACTTCTTATGGTTAGAGTCCAAGAAATTCCATTAAATCAGATAAAACGGCCATTGCCCCGTGCAAACGATCCAAATAAAGTGCAAGCTTTAATGGAATCGATTGCGGAGATTGGGCAGCAAGAACCTATTGATGTCCTAGAAGTAGATGGACAATATTATGGCTTTTCTGGTTGCCATCGGTATGAAGCTTGCCAGCGTTTAGGCAAAGAAACCGTTTTAGCCAGAGTCCGTAAAGCACCCCGCAGCGTTTTGAAGATGCACTTGGCATAGTGACTTGAGTTTGGAGCAGGGGGCATGGGGCATGGAAACTTAATTTTCTTGCCAATGCCCAATACCCAATCCCCAATTGCATATAACCTAATTAGGAAAAAATTATGTCATCGAAAGTAACAGTCAAAAATGTAAATATCGGCATTGACGAGCCAAGTAGGGCTAAAATTGCCGAGGGTTTATCTCGCCTGTTGGCTGACACTTATACACTGTATCTGAAAACTCATAACTTCCATTGGAATGTAACCGGGCCGATGTTCCAAACATTGCATTTGATGTTTGAGACCCAGTATACAGAATTAGCCTTAGCAGTTGATTTAATAGCCGAGAGAATTAGAGCGCTTGGCTATCCCGCACCAGGAACCTACAGCGAATATGCCAAACTGAGTTCGATTCCAGAAACTCCCGGAGTTCCTAAAGCTGTGGAGATGATTCGCTTATTAGTGGAAGGACAAGAAGCCGTAGTCAGAACTGCACGGTCTATTTTCCCCGTGGTAGAGGAAGTTAATGACGAACCTACTGCCGATTTATTGACTCAGCGGATGCAAGAGTTCTATGAAAAGACAGCTTGGATGTTGAGAAGTTTACTGGAAGAATAGGAATGGGGCATAGGGCATAGGGAATAGGGAATAGAGAATAGAGAAAAAACTTAATCGCCAATGCCCAATGACGCCAGTTGCTTCTTTTAAGGGAGACGCTCTTGCTAGCAAGATCTCCGTAGGGTTATAAGTCGGGCATTGCCCGCCCAACGCACTGGCTCCCCAATGCCCAATACCTAATACCCTGTTTGGCCAATGCCTAATACCCAATGCCTAATACCCAATACCCAAAAGTTGCAAGATTTAATGCAACAGGTGGGTATTTCTAGTTTTAAAGCGCTGAGTCGCGCTGCTGGTGTCTCAGAGCGTCAACTTTTGCGGTTACGCCAAGGAAAGCTAGAGCAGATGCGGGTAGAAGTGCTGCTCAAGCTGTCGCCAGTGCTACAGATGCCATTGAGTGAATTAGTCACAACTTTTTCAACCGTAGAGTTATTACAAGAGAAAACAGCACCCACTCAGGAATTGTTACAAGAGATTGCAGATTTAAGAACAGAGTACGATCGCTCGCAGCAACAAATAGAACAACAGCAAGAGATATTACTACAAGAACTCCAGCAGTCGAGTTTGCAACTGCTGGAGTCTTTACTATTGCAATGGCCAACGGCAGCACAGAAAGCGCAAGAAAATCCCCAGCTAGCAGCAGTCAAAATAGTACCGTTGGTGCAGAAACCCCTGGAAAAGCTTTTACAGGCGTGGGGAGTGGAAGCGATCGCACCCGTGGGAGCAGAATTACCTTATGACCCCCAACTCCACCAATTGATGGAGGGTACAGCACAACCTGGTGAAAAAGTAAAGGTGCGCTATACTGGCTACCTTCAAGGTGAAAAGCTGCTTTATAGAGCCAAAGTCAGTGCTGTTTGAGGGAGTTAGGAATTAGCAGTAAGGGGTTAGAAATTCATAACTCTTTACTTTTTGTGTTATCTGTTGATAAATAAGAGATATTGGGAATACTAAAATAGCCGAGGCGATCGCCTCTGAGAACTTCTGTTAGAGCGTTGGTGTGCGTTTTAGCTTGCTTGGCGCTGTTGAAAGCGAAATTTTTGGCTCTAGAGCGGTAGTCCAGAGGTAAATTATTTCAATTATGTAAGTAATTGGACATAAATAAATCTAGATCCTAGTTACTATCATAAATACTTAGTAGTCAAGAAATGGGTATATGTACTAATGATTCTGATGTAAACCCCGATAGTTGAGTAATTTTCATAGTATTTTTGCTTATAGTGCTGAATTGGGGGCTAGAGACTGGGAAAATTTAGTGGGTGATGCAGATCCGCCGCCAAATTGGAGAATAATCTATACCCACCGCCCAGTATCCAGGCAAAGGAACGCCGCTGCTAGACTCGGTTTAGCTGCACGCTGCAACCCCTTGAATTTTGAATTGTTTAATTACGGCTATCATCATGAGGTTTATTCGAGAATCTCAGTTTTGCAAAAATATTTGGTAAATAATCTGAAAAGCAGTAACTTCAGGTTGTAGAGCAGTATATACCTACATTAATCAGATGCAAGCAAGTTGGCGTTAAAAACCAACATCTGTGACAAAACATCAAAGCAGCAAACAGCTTACTAAATCGGTCATTCCAACATTTTACAAAACTAAACATATATAATTTTTATCGTGCCGACTCACTTACCTGGTTTATTTCTAATTGGTCTGTTACTAGTAGGAAAGCTATACTTAGTTAATAATATGTTTTTTGTAATTCCAAAAAACTCAGATTAAAATATTTATAATTAATCTTTATCTATGATGATTAATTATCAATGATTACTCAATATGTAATCTTAGCTTTTATTTTACAAGCATTTTTGAATGTTATATAATGGCGAAATAAGAGCATCATTTACACAAATCAGCGTGACATAATTATGAGAGAACAAGTAAAAGTTATTAAGCTCACTGGTAATTTAAACGCCACAACTTCACAAGACTTTCGACAAAATATCACTAATATTCTAGAAAGTGGTGCGAAAATTGTGTTAGTTGATTTTAAAGATGTAACATTTATGGATAGTTCAGGTTTGGGAGCTTTAGTCTTAGCTTTCAAAACCCTGCGAGCAGCAGATAGTAAGCTTGTTCTTTGCTCAATTAGTGAGCAAGTCAGGATATTATTTGAACTGACTAATATGGATAAAGTATTTGAAATATTCCCCAATCAAGACGCATTTAATCAAGTTTTAGTCTCCAAGACGTAATTAATCAAACTTCATTTGCAAAATAGATAAATCATCATCAAAAACATCTTTGGAGTTCAGAGCGATTAAATAACTCAGTACGTGATCAAGTTGGCCATCAACAGGATGTTGTAAGCTAACTAGTAGCTGAATAAAAGCATCCAAACTCCAAAGTATGCCATCTGATTTAGTTATTTCATAAGCGCCATCACTAAAAATATAAAGGGTACTGAATTTTTCAATATTGCAAAACCCATCAACATATTTCGCCTCTGGAAACATGCCAACTGGCATACCGGGGGTTTTCAAAAGTTTAACTTCAGACTTCCTGGGAGATGTACCTGTTACTAAAATTGCTGGTGGATGACCTGCACTAGCATAAATTAACTGGCGGTTGATTCGGTTGTAAACTCCATACCAAATTGTAAAGTATTTATCATTTTGATAATTCATCTGAAAAGTATCATTCAAAGCCTTTAATACATCACTAGGTTGATAGTAATTCAGACTTTTGAGCGCACGGGAACGCAGCAGATTTAGGACTGAAACAGAGGGAAGAGTAGCTTTGAGTCCATGTCCGGCAGTATCGAGTAAATAAATTGCTAAATAGTCAGCATCAAGCCAATAGTAATCGAAGCAGTCACCGCCGAGTTGCCGCGAGGGAATGAATCGGAAATTTATATTGAAGGGTTCCGTCATGGAAAGAGGCAGTAGCGATCGCACATATTCTGCGGCTTCTGACATTTCTGATTCTAAAAGTAACTTTTGAGCCTGCAAATCTCTACTCAACTGATGCAGGCGTAATCCCGCTCTTACCCGTGCTTGTAATTCATTGTGCTCAATAGGTTTGGAGATAAAATCATCAGCACCAGCATCTAGACCTTTGACGCAATCGGCAACGGAATCTAAGGATGTTAATAAAATAAAGAATGTCGTATAAAATTTGGGATCTGCCTTAATGCGCTGGCAAACTTCCAGTCCAGTCAACCCTGGCATGATCCAATCACAAATAATTAGTGCTGGACGGTAAGACAGTGCCTTTTCTATTCCTTCCTGGCCGCTACTGGCAGTAACTACCTCATAACCCTGTTTTTCCAACATCCTTTTCAGGAGTATTTTTATTGAATAGTCGTCATCAATTATTAGTATTTGAAACATAGAAAGTTATAGGGAACACCATTAATAACTTGCTGTTAAAATAGAACATAAAAATATCGTATGGGCTAATAAATTAGTAGTATCTATATATAGATACTACTAATTTATATTTTTCCGTCGAATTAATGACTTTTTAACGTCATAAAACATTATGGGGAAGCAAGAGGATTCACCCACAAGAGGATGGCACTTTTTAGATGGTTTAAATCGCGGTATGCTTCTTGCTTGAACCATTGCCCTAAGGCATCAAAGGGGGTAAAAGATGTTCCAGTTTGCCATTTAATGTCTTGACCTAGAGGTGTTGTGTGAGTTCCTGGTAAGGTCTGTGCTGTCACCATCTCATCAAAACGTTCTTGTAGGATTTTGGTTAAAGCTGCTGATTGATCAATGGTGTCATTGCTAAATTTTATTAATAAATTGCGCCGGATATTGTAACGCTCTTGGACAAGCTTATTGGTTTCCAACGGTGATGGGGTAAACTCGATTTTCAAAGTAGAGTTGAATTGTTCTACTAAGGGGATAGCTTCTTTAGCGGCGTAGTTGTTGAAGGATATTAAAATATTGCCTGCACGTTCTACTTGAAAGAGGCTACCAATCAGTAAGTGAAGTTTGCAGCCCATACTGTGTCCAACGCCGTAGATGGGGAAGTAAAGCTTGCGTAATGCCCCAGAATCATGTAAGCGTTCGAGGGTGCGGTCAAAGTTTAACAGCACGGATTTTGCGATCGCAGTATGATCCAATGTATTGACGAAAGGCGTAGCAATTACAACATAACCTTTACTTGCAAGTTGTTCGAGTAACCAGCGATAAGTGATGTGCGGTGCAGTGGCGACAAATGCACCTCCTAAAAAATGGATGATCCCTATGGGATTTCGGGGAATGATTACCCAGTTACCTCTGACTTCTTTCCAGTCCATGCCAATGAGCGATCGCTTTAGGAATATTCTTTATGTTAGACCGGGGATCGCAACCGTGGGAAGGATTATCCAAAAAGCCATTGAGGATATCTGGCAAATAGATTGGAAACCAACCCACCCAGCAGCATCTATGGACTTATCAGCAGCATCTACGCGTTCTCCAACTCACTTCTGTTACGCACAATCGCCCTGAGTATTGGTTTTAACGCTGAGTCTGTAATCTTTTCATTTCGTGTTGCACATCTAATGCAATCTGTAATGCTTCATTGAGTAACCTTCCATGCTCAGTAGCCTGTTCATTTACTTGCATGGCTGTTAAAGTTGCTAAATTGTTGACGAATAGCTCTGTATTACTAAGGATAAAGCTCTTATTTTCTCTCAAAATCCTTTCTGTTTTCAAAGCACGAACTAAATCGGCTTTGGTGAGCTTAAGCGCTGCCAGAACATTCTCTCTTTCTTTTATAAGTACCTCTGGATTACCAGCTTCTTCTATTTGGTCATTAATATCTATTGCTCTAATAACACTATTATATCTTTCAACATCATTTAACAGGATTTGCAGAGAATTTGTCATGTTGAGTTTGACAACTTTACTTTTACTTCTCCAGATTAAATATAAGATAGTTTGCGTAAGACCGCCAACCCAAAGACCTAAGAAAATTAATACTATCCAGGATGGAATTGTTATCCATGATAAAAATACTTTTATAATTATATCAAAGAAAAGATAGCCAAACACAAATGTAGCAAACCCAATAAAAATTACAGTTGCTCCTTCCGAACTTTTAATTTTTTGGATGTATAGGTTTGCTAATTTTTGGAGAGGATTTGTAATGATTAAAAGTTGATCATTGACAGGTAAATTAGTCAGCTTTTGCAGTTCATCCTGACTAATTTCCAAGCCCTGTAAATCATCACGCACAGCTTTTTAATCCTTGCCAGAATAGTTATTTAATCTAATATAGCAATCAAATTTCTGGAATGCTGGCATTTTGTCTAAACTTTTTTAAGCAAGTTAATATTTCTAGGCAATGTCAAAATTTTTTGTACAATATGATACTCTTTTGCTAAAACAACTATTTGTACTACAGCAATCCTATTTGAGTTGTGAAAACTATCGAACCGCCATCGCGCAGCGTCTCGCAGAGAAGCCACCTTCTCTACGAGAGGCTTTACCAACGCCAACGCGCAGCGTCTCGTAGAGAAGAGCGCCAAGAGGAGAAACAGAAAAGTTCATAAATCATTTAGGACTGCTATATAAGAGTAAGGAAAACAAAAATAAATCAATTCTTTGTAAATGTGATGAAAATGCAACAGGTTATTGTCGTGGTAAACAGTTATTTATAACTATAAGAAATAATAATCTAAAAGTCTGCAAAAACGGACTTTTTTATTGATTTATAAATAATCGCGTCTCACTTGTTACATTAACTTCGCTTTGGAGAAAATTGTTTCTGTTTTGAAACACTACGCTGAGGGTTTAAAAATGGGAGGATGGGACAGTCTAGCGTCATGGCGATCGCTCTTAGTAAATCTGCTTCTGAATCTGTAACTTTGTTATCTAATAATACTGTGTGGGCGCAGGCATCAACAATAGCTTGCTTGAGTTTGGGACTGGCAAGGCGGAGGCGCTCAATACTCTTCTTGAGTTCAGTAAAATTACAGGTAAGTGGCGTGTCTGGTTTTTCTAGCTCTCCGGCTTTAGGAAGTCGAAAAACTCCAGAACGAAAAGCATAGGTGATGTTTTCAGTGAACACATCGGGTTGGGACTGTCCCATCCGGGCAATTACGGACAGCACTAATAGACTATCGGCCAAATCTGTTCTATGGAGGTGAATTCTACCGTTGTAGCCGACGGAGGATTGATACTAGGTTGGAGACGATGCCACAGTATTAACTGCAACACAAAAGAGCAATTGCTTTTCCCCCCGCCCGGAGACGAAAGATTTTATATATAGCGCTTTTCGTTTGTATGCAATACAGTATCCTGATGTTCAAAGAAATTCATAGATACCTAAAAAGAGACGCGGGGAGTAGTTTTCATTTCAGGAGTGGCTTCTGGCAGTAATTCGGCAGCAATAAAGTTAAAAGTATTGGCTACCAAATTGGTGGGAAAAGATTCGCTCTTGGTGTTGTAAAGTGTCACCGTATCATTAAAAGCCTGACGTGCAAAAGCAATCCGGTTTTCGGTGGCAGATAATTCCTCCATTACTTGGCTCATGGCGCGATCGGCTTTGAATTCTGGATAAGATTCTGAAAGTACCATCAAGCGACTTAACGCACTCGTCAGCGCCCCTTCAGCATTAGCCAACTGCTGCATCGCTTGGGGATCACCGGGTTTTTGCACGGCACGACTGCTAGCGTTCATTGCAGAATTCCGGGCGGTAATAACTGCTTCTAAAGTTTCTCGCTCATGTTTCATGTACCCTTTGGCAGTTTCCACTAAGTTGGGAATTAAGTCATAGCGGCGCTGTAATTGAACATCGATTTGAGAGTAAGCATTTTTGTAACGGTTGCGATAGTTGACTAAATCGTTGTAGCTATTAATGATAATTACAGCAACAATGGTAACTAAAACAACAGAAAATATTAAAAGCCCCATATTTTTAGATTATTCGCATCAGGTACTTACTTTTTTGCAGATTTACCAATCACGGTAATCTTTATATCCAGCAAAATTTGTGTGGATATAAAGATGAGTCTACTTTTAGCAAGTTACTTCGTCGTCTGTAAAATTAGTTACGCAAATTTACTGGCACTGCACGAGATCCCCGACTTCTTTTACGAAGTCGGGGATCTAAACCTTGCGATTTTCACGGCTCAAAGAGAATTGCTATATGTCATCAGATAAGTTACCTATAAATCTGGATGAATAGGGAATAACCGCTGACAGCAAAAATAAAAAGGATGGCAGCAGGAAAAATTACTACATCTCTGACAATAAATAAAATCCAATCTTTTCTTAGTTCCTGTTTAAATTTTAATTCTCGTAGTTTTCGCTCAAGTTCTGAGTCTTCTTCTGACTGCAAGTTTACAGTTGAGATAATTAGTGGGTTATCGCCTTTGCTGGCAATTATTTTTGATAAATCTGTTATATCTGTCATGCTATTTAGATACCAATAATTTCAGTTTCAATATTTTGGTTATCATCTACAATCCAGATATGCCTACCTTTTTGCTTGGCTTCTACGGCTACTTCTAAGAGGGCGATCGCTTTTAGAAACACCTCAGCATTATCTCCATTCATATGTTGCGCCAGATTATTTAGTGTCTCATAAAGTTCTGGCGAGAAATCTAAATTTATTTGAATACGTTCGGTTTTTCCTTGTACAGTCATATAGATACAGATATCAGAGTCAAATTTATAAATAATCTTGCTTGCAAACCTTATCCACACGGAGTTTTAGTTTGCTTACGCATAATGGGCTAAGTTACTGGCGAATTCCTTTGATAAACTCTGTCCTCGCTTCAATTATCGAAGGCATTAAAACGCAACGTGCTAACAAACTTATATCTAGTTCTGGTAGGAATCGACTTTCAGGAATTTGCTCATAGTTATCGTTAGTGAGGTGATATACAGATAACTGATTATTTTCCCAAAACCAGACTTCAGGAATTTGAAACCGCTTATACTTTTCTAATTTATCTATGCTGCCACTAGTAATATTTATTTCAATTGCTAAATCAGGATTTTCTTTCTTTTCACCTATATAATAAGATTCATCAGGTTCAAAGGAAGCTCCCTTTTCTTTTGCTCGACGGGTGGCGCTACCTACAGGGATAAAATTTAGACCTATTTCAAAAAAGTATGTTTCTAGCAATATAGCCAGAATACTTTTGATAATTTCATGTTGTTCACCAAGAGTCATAAATTCCACACACCCATCAAGATAAGTTATCCGCAAACCTGGCGCATCTGCTGTTAAGGCTTCAAGTTTGTCAAATTTTTCCCAAGTGTAATGTCCAGGTAGGAGAAATCGTTGTTCTTGAAGGGTGGTGATTTTATTTAGGGTTTGTGGAATCATAGTTAATGTGCCTGTTTTTGCTAAGTTTCTAAGGCAGAGTCCAGTTTTCCAGTTTTAATCCGTTGATGCGTCGTAGTGACGAGTATTGTTTGTTACTAAAATATAGTTTTCTGAAAGTGCAACACTAGCAATTAGTAAATCAAATTCAGCAATTGTTTGTCCTATTCTACGGAGTTCTGCTTTTAATTCACCAAACGTTCTCAGAGGTTGTTTGAAAAGTGGTATGTTGTGATTTTAATCGAATTATTACCCCCCTTAATCCCCCCTTATAAAGGGGGGAAATAAGAAAATCCGGTTCCCTCCCCAATATATCGGGGAGGGTTAGGGTGGGGTAAAAATATTTGATACATCAATCATGACTTTTCAAACATCCTCTCAGAGCAGGATCGGTTAAAGGTACAACGGGTAAGTTTTGAATAAAGTCTTCTACACGAGTTAAATTTTCCACTACTCGTCGAGAATTATAAGCACCGAAATACAACTCGGCAACGGTGATACTGCAAATACAAATTTGCTCCCATCCTATTACTCTAACTTTATTCCTGACTGAATTAATATCTTTAATCCAATAAATATAAGTATTGGTATCAAGTAAATAAGTCATAGACTAATGTCATTGTTATAAATAGTACGACTATCATAAATATCTTTGACTATTTCCTCAGCACTACGTTCATCTTCCCAAGGGCCAAGCCTTTCCATAAATGTGTCTAGTGGATGCTGTTTTGGCTGCTCCTCAGATGAGAAAATGATTTCATTCACTATCAATTGATTTGCTTCTGGAACTCCTAATTTTTTGGTTTCCTCTTTAGCTACAACCATAATTTGCATCAACGTTATAGCCTGACGCAGAACATCACTTTTACTTGTGCCTATTTTCTCTGCTAGTTCGTCTAGTATCTGATTAAGTTCAGGCGACAAATCTAAATTTAAGCGAACCACCTTTTGAGTATTAGTCATGGTTCTATCATTGTGTAAAATATTAAGTACATTATAGTTGGCTGAGGCTATAAGATTGACAGCTTCCTTACCGGAGATATTTGAGAAACATCCCATTTATACTACAACTTCCCCGATAAAAACTTGCAATTCTTTAGCAATATAAGGTTTGCCATCTTTAGCTTGGACGTGAAGATATCCCGTAATGGCATCTTTAATATTTTCAATTGCTCCATCTAATGTTTTCCCTTGACTCACACAGCCTGGAAGTTCAGGAACCTCTGCAACATAGCCTTTATATTCTGAATCAAAGGTAAAAATTACTTGAAATTTCATAATAAATTAATCTTGTATAGTCGAGGTCTAGAATAAATATAACGCTCAAGTCTTAAGTTTGTTGCTTCATACCATTGGTAGAAGAGAGATTGCGCGATCGCGGCTGATAAATTAATGTGAACAGTGCATATATTTACTCTAAGACAATGGGGCGATCGCACTTGTTCAACTTGTCTTCTTGAGTACCGAACGACTAAAGTCGCGGCAAGACAATATTTGACGACATTACTACAAAGACTGAACACGCAAAAATTTGAATATTATAAGAACTTTCCCATAAAGTGATTTCAATACCAACATTGTAAAAGTAAAGATATTACACTACTTTTTAACTTTAATCATACTAAATTTTATTCAGCGTGTTAAATAAGCGAATATATAACTTGATAATATATTTATTGTGTAACTACCGATAATTGAAAATACAAAATTTCTCCATTGGGATTTTAAATTTAAATTTATCCTTTCTTTATATTCTACGTCTTTATTAGTTAATAGAAAAAAGCTTGGTTTAATATTATTTGCATTATTTGTAACTATAATCATTACAATAAATAATGCAATAAAAGAGAATAGTAAAAATATTCCTACTAAAAAATAAAATCTAGTTGTTTCACCATTTACAATATATTCAGCTATAACATTAATTTTGCTAGGTAAATCTTTGACACTGTTTAAAATATTTTTTACTTTGAACAGCTTATTAGCTATAAAAGTGTTTGTTACAGAATATGCTCCTCTAAAAGAGAAGAAAAAGAAAAATATCCCAGACGTAAATCCAATCCAATTTTGATTCTTTCTAATATACTTTTTTAACCCTCGTTCTAATTTAAAAATACTCTTTACTTGATTATTAAGCAAAGCTTCTATATCTATTCCCCATGACCTGGCAGTATGTTTTATAGTAAATTCAACATAACTTTCACTTTCTAAGTCTTCAATAATTATTCTAGTATTTTCATTATTTTTTCTTTTATGTTTGTGTGTCTTAATACCTTTATCTGTCCATAAACGTATATCGATACTCTGTTTTTCAGGATATTGTTTATTATAGAATTGAATAAGATAATCCCAACTAAGGTCAATAGCTACTGTAACCAGTGGTCATTACTTCCCTATAAGTAATTAATTCTGGATAGGAATTTAATTCTATAACAGAATTATCATCAAAATAAATTCTTGACTGAAAATTTATCAACTGACCATTATTTTGTTGATTTATTCTCTGATTTATCAAATCGTGAAAGTTAGTAATATCAGACCACTCAATTTCAAATCGACCATAAATTCTCTTTTCAATACTTTGAGGTCTACCTAGTAAATTAATTATGAAATCGTTAAACTGATCTGGTGCTACAGGTAGCGTAATATAACCACCAGTAGAAGAGTTCACATTAGAATAAATGACTGGATTATTTTGGTTTTGTTGCGGTTGATTATTAGTCATAAATTTTAGCAATTAATTATTTATGGTATAACCCGATCGCACCTTTTCGTCAATGCCTCAGTAGTCAATCCATTAAACGCCGTCAACTCACTAACACTCCCTGTAGCTTCCCCACGCTTCCACACAAAAGTATTGCGCTTCGTTTTAGCTGCTAAATCGAGTTTTGAACTTCTAAATCGAGTTTTGAACTTCTAAATCGAGTTTTGAACTTCTAAATCGAGTTTTGAACTTCTAAATCGAGTTTTGAACTTCCAAATCGAGTTTTGAACTTCTAAATCGAGTTTTGAACTTCTAAACTAGCTTCAGAACTCATAAATCAGGTATTAAAGTCAAAAATCTAGCTTCCATCTCATATAGCTCTTATTATCAACCAATTTCAGCCAATATCACTGCATTTTTCTTACCTGCTAATCTCAATCCACTAAAAGTTATCTTAAATAAAAAACGCAAATATACGGTTATCAACGCAATTTTTCAGCGTTTATATCCGTATAAATGCGATAAGAGGAGAAACTATTCCAGCCTTAATGCACTAATGCGATCGCACGTTTCGTTAACGCTTCAGCAGTCAATCCATTAAACGCCATCAATTCTCCAGCACTGGCTGTAGTTTCCCCACGTTTCCAAGCGAAAGTGTCGCGCTTGGCAGTACTCCGTAACAAAATTGGTTCTAGCATCGCCGCAGCGCCACCAGTGACAGCAATTAGCGCATCACCATCAAACAATTCGGCGAATTTGGCATCGTCTAAGAAACCGCCTTCAGGTTCAGAACATGTATCCCAAGCGGTATCATGGCTACGGTACAATTGCCGAGGATTGATGATAGAAACTATCTTTGCACCAATACCTTCAGTTTCCAAGAAAGCAGCAGCTTCAAATACTGGCATTAATGTCATATCGCCAATCACAGCAAATACAACTTGCTTATCACCAGCGACTTCATGCAATAGCACCGCACCATCGCGCAACCCTTGACGAGTTTGTTCAAAAGTGGTGCGAATTTGCAATGGCGATTTACTTGCAGTAATTACAATTCCCTTATTTTTACTTTTCAATGCCCAGTCATAACAGACTTGAATACTATTAGCATCAGGGGGAAATAATGGGAAAACATTGCCATTTCGCATCAAGGAAGCAAAGTAAGCTTCAATTTCTGGACGTTGGTGAGTCCAACCGTTACGCCCTTGCTCTAATGCGCCTGCTGTGAATAAAGTAATAGTCGAGGGAGTTTGACGACGCAATTCTGCCATTGCTTGAGTCACAGTTTGCCAAATTGGTACTCCGTTAATGGCAAAAGATTCGTAAGAACACCACAAAGTTCTCGCACCCATTAAGGCCAAACCCGCAGCTAAACCGGCACAAGCATCTTCACTCAATGGTTCATAAACTTGTCCGTTTGGTGCTTGGTAATATAAATCGTCGGTTGTGGGGTGGATAATTTTTAATGCTTGGTTGATATTGGCAATTCCAGATGCTTCGTTACCGTCGGCGTTGGTGACGAGGAAATTTTCATCTTTATTTCCAACTATTCCTACCAATCGTCCCATCGCAGTTGTGGAAACTTTGGGTTCAGCACCGACTGCATATTCTTCTAAAGGTAATTCACCTAAATCTGGTAATGGGAATTCAAATTCTGTCACCACAGTTTTCGCCGCCGGGCCACCGCCTGCGCGTTCTGCATTTGTCCGCACTAATTGCCAAGCTTCCGCAGACAAAGCACGGGTTTGTAATGCACTGATAATATGGGGAGCATTTAGCGTATCTTTGGGATAGAGGTTGTGAGATTTTGCCCCGCGCGCGTGGACTCCTGCACCTTTGAGTTGTTTAATTATAAATACGGTAAGTTTACCGCCCAGTGCCGATCGCGCTGCTTTATCCACACCCAAAAGTACTGCTTGAGTGAATTCTAGGCGCTTTTCAAAGGAAAAAGCAGTACTATCAACGTAATCCCCTGGTTGGTTTTGATCGTCGAAGTCTTTGGCATTAACTAATATGACTTCATCAAAACCGTTACCTTGCCAATATGCTTGCATCTGTTCATTGGTTTTGAGGGAAACCATGCTGTGATGTTCTTGGCTGTAACCGTTCCACACCAACACGGGTAAGAAGTTGGTGACAGCAGGATAAGCAGTATGGAAGTGAGCGATCGCACTTACAATATATGGTTCACCCAATCCACCATCACCAACTGTGAAGGGGAATAACTTATCTTTGTGCAACAGTGCAGCCGCCATTGCAAAGTGTTGCCCTTGCCCCAAAGGCCCCGCAGGTGCGAGAATACCGGGAATGAAACCAGAAAGGTGTCCTAAGAGTCCGTGCTTTTCTCGGAAGCGATCGCGCAATTGTTGGACTGTAAAAATTCCCATGTCCTCTAGCGAACGATCCAAGAACATGGCACTATAAAATCCAGGGGCGTGGTGTCCGACTTCAGTGATAATGTTTTTGTATCCCAGCATCACAAGAGATGCGTAAGCTTCTGCTTGGCTGGCGAATCCACCGGGATGCCCAGAGGCTTTAGTAGCGGTAACTTGCAAAATCAGGTAGCGGAGGGCATCAGCAGCCAGTAAAGTTTGATATACAGCTGCTTTGTCTGTGGGATCTGCGATCGCTATTTTACCCGACTCTATAGCAGGTGTTGCACCATGAGTTTCAAAATCTGGTAACGCTTCACCAAAATATTGAATCCCTTCAAAAAAATCGGGAAGCGCTGAAGATGCCTTTGGGGTGATTACAGTCATGCTGAGTACCTTTTGACGATGAGATTAAACTGTAGATGCTCGTTGAATTTAACAAAAATTTTACATCTTTGAGGTTGTAACAGTTTATTGCTTTTTTGCAACGTTAGAATAAGTAATTTAAATGGTTAGGCAACCAAAATTTCAGTTAGTTTAAGTAGCAGAAAAATATTAAGTAGCAAAAAAAGTTATGAAATTACCAAATGGGCCGCAAATCCCACCTGTTGCACAGATGGTGCGCTGGATTGCTAATCCGATGTCATTTATGGAGGCTTGTGCCAAAAGTTATGGCGATATTTTTACAATCAGTTTAAAGAAAAATTTTCCTCCTTTGGTGATGGTCAGCAACCCCCTAGCGTTACAGCAAATTTTGACAAATGATACCAAGGAACTAGAAGCGCCTGGTGATCTGAATGATCTGTTTGAATCTTTGCTGGGCAAGCATTCTGTAATTACTCTCAGCGGCGCAGAACACCAGCGCCAACGCCAGTTGTTAATGCCTCCCTTTCACGGCGAAAGAATGCGAAACTATAGCCAGGTGATTACCGATGTTACCCAGAAAGTTATCAGCCAATACCAGATAGGCAAACCCTTCAATATTCGGTCTGCTACTCAAGCCATTACCCTGCGGGTGATTATGCAAGCTGTGTTTGGGCTACATGAAGGGACTCGCGCCGAAAAACTACAGCAATTTTTGGGTGATATTTTAGAAAAGGGTAGTTCTCGGTTAAATGTAGCTTTGCTTTATTTTCCAGCTTTGCAAAGGGATTTTGGCCCAATTAACTTCTGGGGAAAACAGATGCGCCGTCAGCAGGAAGCTGACCAACTTATCTATGAGGAAATTCGGGAACGTCGAGAACAAGCAGATTCATCACGCACAGATATTCTCAGCTTACTCATGGCTGCTAGGGATGAAGCAGGTCAACCCATGACTGATCAAGAGTTACGCGATGAATTGATGACTCTGTTAGTCGCAGGTCACGAAACCACAGCTACAGCCCTAGCATGGGCATTATACTGGATTCACAAACTACCATCAGTACGCCAAAAGCTACTGCAAGAATTGGATAGCTTGGGCGATGACCCAGACCCCAGCATCATTTTCAAGTTACCCTATCTCAACGCTGTTTGCTCCGAAACATTACGCATTTACCCAGTAGGTATGCTCACCTTTCCTAGAGTAGTAAGAACACCCCTATCCTTGGGTGGTTACGAACTAGAACCGGGTATAGTCGTAGTTGGTTCTATTTATCTGACCCATCAGCGGGAAGATATTTACCCAGAACCTAAGCAGTTTAAGCCAGAACGCTTTTTAGAACGGCAATTTTCTGCCTATGAATATTTGCCCTTTGGCGGTGGTGCAAGGCGTTGTATTGGTCTAGCATTTGCCCAGTTGGAAATGAAGCTAGCACTTGCCAAAATCCTTTCCAGCCTTGAATTAGAATTAGTTGACAATGGTGAAGTGCGACCTAAACGCCGTGGTTTGGTGACAGGCCCAGATCGTCCTATCCAGATGGTTGTCAAAAGTCAACGTCAGGTGAAGTCTCCCATCCTACAGACAACCACTATTTAATACTGCGGGGGTTGATGGTTGCATTCAGCAAATTTTCAACTCCCATCTATATATTTAGATAGATTTTCAATGCTTCTACATCATCCCTCATAGTCCTTTTTTAAGGAGGTCTATGGGGTATTTTAATTTAATATATTGCAACATTTGTAAAAAAATGAGTTGTAAAACTGGTATCGTACACCAAAAGGCGTAATTTAAGTGGGTATATACCCAAAATATTTTTAGTAAGTTTTTTCCGTAAATGCTTCTAAAGATTCAGAAAAAATATTACTATTATCCTTGTGAAAATTAATGGTAATGATTTGCCAATAGGGTTTACTTAGTGGTAGTTGACTGCCGAACATTCCCCCAAACTCTTAAAAAGGCTTGCTATAATTGCCTGCTTTTAAGGAGCGTTAGAGAGGATGAAGTCTTAACCCAAGCCCATTGAATTATTTGCAGTTTCCTAAATCCTAAAAGAATCGAATAAACAATGAAAGTACTTGAGAATATACACACACCAGCTTTGCTACAAACTCTACAATTAATTGCTCAACCCACAAAAACTTTAGAAAATTATGCTGCTAAGTATGGTGAGATTTTTACAATGCGGGTAATGGGTTTAAAGTCGCCACCGATAGTATTTTTTAGCCATCCCCAAGCAATTAGTGATTGTTTTGCCATCCCTGCACACAAGTTAGATTTTAAGAAAGCAACCCATGTATTTAAACCCTTGTTTGGAGAAAATTCTCTTGTATTTCAAGAAGCGCGATCGCACCAACAACAGAGGCAGTTATTACTACCAGCCTTTCATGGGGATAATTTAAAGTCTTATGGGCAAGCAATTTGTCAAATAACTGAAGAAGTTACACAAAATTGGACATCAGGTACAGATATTTGTATACACAACTTAATGTCAGATATCACTTTAGAAATTATCTTAAAGGTGGTATTTGGTATTACTCACGGGGCGCATTACCAACAATTAAAAGAACAATTGAGTTCTTTGTTAGAAGACGTAACTAAACCTTGGTATTCCAGCTTATTTTTCTTTCCTTTGCTGCAACAAGATTTAGGTGCATGGAGTCCTTGGGGAATTTTCCTAAAAAGACGAGAGGAAATTGACAAACTCATTTATGCAGAAATTTCTGAAAGACGTTTGCAAAATGATGCTGCGCGTACAGATATTCTCACTATGCTGATATTAGCGCGTGACGTAAATGGAGAACAGATGACAGATAAGGAATTACGCGATCAACTAGTTTCATTACTGCTGTTGGGTTACGAAACTACATCTGGCGTATTAGCCTGGGTATTTCATTTAATTCACTCTCACCCAGAGGTGAAAAATCAGCTAATGCAAGAACTAAACACTTTGGATAATCTCACAAATACTGAAGCAATTACACAATTACCTTATCTCACCGCCGTCTGTCAAGAAACACTGCGAATTCATCCAATTGCTTTAATTTGCACACCGCGAATGGTACAAGATAGAGTGGAAATTATGGGGCATGAATTTACATCAGAAACAGTTTTAGTTCCTTGTATTTATCTAGCCCATCGCCGAACCGAGACTTACCGAGAACCAGAACAGTTCCGCCCAGAAAGATTTATCAACCAAAAATTTTCACCTTATGAATATTTCCCCTTTGGTGGTGGTTATCGCGGTTGCATTGGTGGCGCATTTTCCATGTATGAAATAAAATTAGTAACAGCGATAATATTATCGAATTTTGAACTAAGCCTTACTGATAAACGTCCAGTGCATCCAGTCCGTCGCGGTATTACAATTGTCCCTAGTGGTGGTGTAAAAATGTTTGTTACTAAAAAGGCAAAACTTAAAAGACAAACAAGACTTTTTACTTGATTACTTAATCCTCTGACTTATATATACCGGAATGTAGATTCGCTCGTTAGGATTTAGCCTTTACAGTAACTAGTAAGAGGACATTTAGGAGATTAATAATTCATGCCTGACGATAATCGGTTGGAAGAAAAATTTCTATCCCAGGAAGCTGAAAAAAGAATATCCGAAAAGCTAGATGAAGCAGAAAAAATAGAAATAGATGTACAAACTGATCTGTTGAAAATAATTCAGGGACAGGCGGATGGAGTTTCGATTGCTGGTAAAGGATTAGTGATCAAAGAAGACATTCGCATACAGGAAATAAAACTGCAAACAGATAGTATTGCCATCAATCCCTTCAGCGCTCTTTTTGGTCAAATAGAACTCAATGAGGCCGTAAATGCCATTGCTCGGATTGTACTCACAGAAGTGGATATGAACCGCACTTTGGCATCAGACTTTGTTAGCAGCCAGATGCAAAAGTTTGATTTTGATGTAGATGGCGAGATTGTGAGTTTTGAGCCGCAAAAAATTCAAGTATTTTTACCTGGTGAAGGCAAAATTGAATGTAGAGGAAGATTGCTATTAAAGGAAAAGGGAAATACTCGCCCTTTAGCTTACACTGCGGTGCTTCGCCCACGGACTCATTCCCAACCCGCGATGCTGGAGAGTTTTAACTGCACCGAGGGAGAGGGTGTTTCAATAGAATTAGTTACAGCATTAATGCAGAAAGCCAAAGAACTGATGAATCTACCATCTTTGAAATGGGAAGATATGGCGTTCAAGATTAAAGATATAAAAGTAGAAAAGGGTAGTTTGACACTTTTGGTAGAAACTCAAGTGAAGCAAATACCCTCATCAATAACTGAACTATCTCTTTAGTAGTATTGACACTAGTTAAGGATAATTTTTGTAACTGGGGAATGATGTAAATTTTTGAAAATTTTTGTAAGCTTTTAAAAGCTACTTAATTTAAAAATGACAACTATGCAAGAGTATGATGTTGTGCTGATCGGTGCTGGGCACAATGGGCTAGTTTGTGCAGCTTATTTGCTGAAAGCTGGTTATAGCGTCCTGTTACTAGAAAAGCGTTCTGTTATCGGTGGTGCAGCAACAACTGAAGAATGTTTACCCCAAGAAGCTCCTGGATTTAAATTTAACTTGTGTGCTATTGACCATGAATTTATTCACTTGGGCCCAGTTGTTGAAGAATTAGAACTAGAAAAATACGGCTTGCATTATCTGGAATGCGATCCGGTTGTTTTCTGTCCTCATCCTGATGGCAAGTATTTCTTAGCACATAAGTCAGTGGAAAAGACTTGTGCAGAAATTGCTCGTTACAGTGAACGTGATGCCAAAAAATATGCTGAATTTGTAGACTTTTGGCAGCGAGCGCTAGGTGCAATGATTCCCATGTTTAATGCACCGCCGAAATCAGTTATAGATATCCTTGGTAACTACGACATCACCAAACTGAAAGATTTATTTTCTGTGATTGGTTCCCCTAACAAAACGCTGGACTTTATTCGCACAATGTTGAACAGCGCTGAGGATTTACTTAACGAGTGGTTTGATGAGGAATTTCTGAAAGCGCCACTAGCCAGACTAGCAGCAGAACTTGGGGCACCACCATCGCAAAAAACCCTTGCCATTGGTGCAATCATGATGGCAATGCGTCACAATCCCGGAATGGCCAGACCTCGCGGCGGAACTGGCGCACTTGTGCAAGCTTTGGTGAATTTAGTCACAAGTAAAGGTGGGGTTATTCTCGCAGATCAGCAGGTTGAAAAAGTTTTAATTGATGATGGAAAAGCTGTGGGTGTGCGAGTTGCTGGTGGTAAAGAATATCGCGCTAAACACGGGGTTATTTCTAATATTGATGCCAAGCGGTTATTTTTGCAAATGACTGATAAAAGCGAAGTTGATGGAGCCGATCCAGATTTATGGGAAAGATTAGAACGCCGCATCGTTAACAATAACGAAACCATCCTCAAGATAGATTTGGCTTTAGACGAACCACTACACTTTCCACACCACGCCCACAAAGACGAATATCTCGTTGGTTCCATCTTGATTGCCGATTCTGTGGCTCATGTAGAACAGGCTCATAGCAAATGTACCTTGGGAGAGATTCCTGATGCTGACCCATCAATGTACTTGGTGATGCCTAGCTATTTAGACCCCACATTAGCACCACCAGGTAAGCACACTGCATGGATTGAGTTTTTTGCCCCTTATCAAATTGCGGGTGCAGAAGGCACTGGTTTGAAAGGTACTGGTTGGACAGATGAATTGAAAAACAAAGTTGCAGATAAGGTGATTGATAAATTGGCAGACTATGCACCAAATGTCAAGAATGCAACTATCGCCCGTCGTGTAGAAAGTCCAGCAGAACTAGGAGAAAGATTAGGTGCGTACAAAGGGAATTATTACCATGTTGACATGACTTTAGATCAGATGATATTTTTCCGTCCCTTGCCAGAAATAGCGAACTACAAAACACCAATTGATAATCTGTTTTTGACTGGTGCAGGAACTCATCCAGGCGGTTCGATTTCAGGAATGCCAGGACGCAATTGTGCCCGCGCATTTTTGCAGGCAAAACATCCCATTAGCCAAACTTTGAAGGATGCAAGAGATTCGATTAAGTCAACTGTTGAGTCAGTGTTTGGGATTAGTTAGGCATTGCAAAGTTAAAGCCTATTATCCGTTTTGTGCTTTTGTGTCTTTGTGCTGAAAATATGATTTTTGGTTCACAAATATCCGAAAGGATTATATCAATTCCGGTTGAACATTTATCATTAGGGCTGACACGGGGACACGGGGACACGGAGAGTTTTTTGATAAGTAATTAGACGGGCATGATATTAGGGTATAACGCCCAATACTTTTCAAATAAGATCCCTCCATTTACCCCCCTTTTTTAGGCGGCAAACTAGCACTACTTTTTAAGGGGGGTGAAGGGATCTTTAACCTTTAATTTTACTGAATTGATTTGATCAGTTTTAAAATAACACAGCCCCAAAAGCTCTCTGATAACATACAATATTAATTCTTCTGTAATTTGCATTCCAAAATGTAAATCGACCAAGAGCGATAATGCCTAATGGTACGACAACAGAAGCATGAAAGCGTGAATACAAAACTCCTCATTTCTCCTCAAGAACTCACGTCTCTGTTAGCAGAAAATTCATCACAGGCTATCATTATCGATACGCGAAGTCAAGAAGATTATGGTATTTCTCATATTCCTCAATCTATAAATATAAGAGATTTTTTTACCTATCTTTTAGAGAATTCCTACTCAGCAGGATTAAAGAAATTGCAAGAGTATTTTGCAGAAATTCTCAGCAGGGTAGGAATATCTGGTGCAGAACGGTTAATTGTTTATGAAGATACTTTAAATAAAGGTTATGGTCAATCTTGTCGAGCAGCTTTCTTACTCAAGTATTTGGGTTGCGCTCAGGTATCTATCTTACACGGAGGATATAGAGCATGGCAGACAGCGGCATTACCTACTACCGATGAAGTCCCTAAACGTGAAAGCAGCATATTTAGATTGCATCCCAACACTGACATGATGGTGACCACCGCCGAGATGTTGCAAGCAATTGACAATCCAGCAATTATAAAATTAGATGTGCGCGATCGCAACGAATGGCTTGGGCTGAGTTCTTCTCCCTACACTGTTGATTTTTGTCCTCGCAAAGGTAGAATCCCTAATGCTGTATGGATAGAATGGCATCGGATGATGACATCTGAATCGGAAATCTCCATGTTCCGCTCAAAAACGGAAATCTTAGAAATTTGTCAATCTGTAGGTATTACTAAAAACTCTATTGTCTACGTTTACTGTTTTAAAGGTTCTAGGGCGGCGAATACTCTGATTGCTCTGCAAGTAGCAGGAATTTCCGCTAAAAATTATTTTGGATCTTGGAATGAATGGTCTCGCGACTTTTCATTACCCGTTGATAGCAGAGTAATGTGAATAAGGCAGTTCTTGCTGGAGTTTGCAACGAGCGTGTAAGCTTCAGATAGTTAGTGATCGCACCCTCATTTAATTAAAAAGGAAATTACCAAACGTGTGCGATGTCTACGATGGTCACTGAGCGGCTGGTGGCCGCACTTGTACTGAGCGCAGCCGAAGTAGTCGAACCATGTCGTACCCCTACAGGGATCTTGCTAGCAAGAGCGTCTCGTAGAGAAGTGCGGACTACGCCTACGCTACCTATATTGCAACACAAATAATCATTTTTTGAGTGAGATAAGCTCTAAGCAATTGCTTTATGTGTATTTAATATGATAATGTAACATCCAGTTGATTTTTAGAAGCTTCTATGCGTTGTCAAAAAAGTTATTTCTCAAAATATATATAAGTAAGTAAATTAATGGGTAAAAACTAGTGTATTTTAATAATACTCAAAAAAAACAACTTTTAAGATCATCTTTATCAGTTTTGTAGGTACAGCATGGTTTTTCGGCGCTGCTTCGTTGCATCTGGCTTAATAGTTTTCTTTGCATTTGGCTGTAGTGGTGGGGCAAACTCATCAACAGAAAATACTACACAAGTTGTGCAAGAAAGTAATGTAACCCAACTTTTGATAGAAGCGAAGGCTACGCAAAAAGCAGAAGATTTCTTTCATCAAGGCAATCATTTATTAGATGGACAACGTTACGAAGATGCAATAAAAGCATACGATGAAGCGATCGCCATCAAAGTTGACAGTCCTGAAGCTTGGATTAACCGTGGCATAGCTTTAACATCGTTGCAACGCTACAAAGATGCTCTTGCATCTTACGATAGAGCGATCGCCATCAAACCCGACAAATATGAAGCTTGGTATAATCGTGGCATAGCCTTAACATCGTTGCAACGCTACAAAGATGCTCTTGCATCTTACGATAGAGCGATCGCTATCAAACCCGACAAATATGAAGCCTTAATTAACCGCGGCATTGCTCTGACAAAGTTGCACCGTTACCAAGATGCTATTGCATCTTATGATAAAGCGATCGCTATCAAGCCAGATTTGCACCAAGTATATTACAACAAAGCTTGCTCTTATGCTTTACAAAGTAATTTAGAATTATCAATTGAGAATTTAGATAAAGCAATCGAGCTTGTTCCTGATAAATACAAGAAGTTAGCAAAAACTGACCCAGACTTTAGCAAAGTGCGTAGTAAAAAGCAGTTCCAGGAATTACTTCAATAGTTTGTTGCAATCATTTTGTAAAGCACAATAAAAACAGTTTTTTAACTGAATTAAATTTATTTTTAAATAACACATGAAGAAATTGCTAATCACCGGAGCCAGTGGCTTTTTAGGATGGCATCTTTGCCAGCTGGCAAAACAAGAGTGGGAAGTTTATGGTACTTATTTTTCCCATTATTTAGATATTCCTGATATCAAAATATTGAAAGTGAACTTAACAGATTTTCAGGAATTGCAGCGCATATTTAGTGATATTAAACCAACAGCAGTTATTCATACTGCTGCACATTCGCAACCAAATTTTTGTCAAACCCATCCCGAAGAATCGCACGCAATTAATGTTATAGCATCCGGCAATATTGCCGGACTTTGTGCGGATAATTCTATACCTTGTGCTTTTACCTCAAGTGACTTAGTTTTTGATGGTTTAAATGCCCCCTATCGAGAAACAGACCCCGTGTGTCCTGTCAATCTTTATGGTGAGCAAAAAGCCATAGCTGAAGTAAGTATGCTAGAGCGATATCCCATGACCGCAGTGTGTCGAATGCCGTTGATGTTTGGCACAGCAACACCCACAGCTAAAAGCTTTATACAACCATTTATTCAAACTTTACAAGCCGAAGAAGAACTAAGTTTATTTATCGATGAATTCCGCACACCGGTAAGTGGAAAAACTGCCGCCAGAGGGCTATTATTAGCATTGGAAAAAGTTAACGGCATCATTCACTTAGGCGGCAAAGAACGAATTTCTCGCTATGATTTTGGGCGGTTATTAGTTGAAGTATTTCAACTTCCCGCTACCAAGCTGAAATCCTGCCGACAACAAGATGTGAAAATGGCAGCACCTAGACCAGCAGATGTTTCTTTGGATAGTTCCAAAGCTTTTGCATTGGGGTATCAGCCTTTATCTTTACGAAAAGAATTACAGGAATTAATCAATAGTCAATAAGATAGCAATCCTAAATTATTTATGAAAATTACATATCTCTTTCTTCTCTTTGCGTCGCATTCGCGTAGCGTCTCGTAGAGAAGAACGCAAAGGAAGAGAAGGGAGAAATGCTTAACTGAACTGTATTGGTCAATAATAAGCCTGAAAAGATAAGAAGGAAGGAACTGTCAACTACTGCACCCACAAGGGGATGAGGTTTTACGCACGAGCTATAAAAAAATCCCCCCAACTTTCTAAAAACGAGAGTTGGGGGGAGCAAGTTTTAACTAAACTGTATGGCTTTATGAGGAATAAGCATCCATTGGCAGACAAGAACAAACAAAATTCCTATCGCCAAAGGCTGAATCAATGCGACCAACAGCTGGCCAAAACTTATGTTCACGAGTCCAAGGTGCAGGATAGGCAGCTTGTTCACGAGAATAGGAATGATGCCATTCTCCGGTGATCAAGCTTTCGGCAGTGTGGGGTGCATTCTTCAAAACATTATCTTGGATATCCACTCTACCTAATTCAATCTCAGCGATTTCTTGGCGAATAGAAATCAATGCATCACAGAAACGATCCAACTCTTGTTTAGATTCACTTTCTGTAGGTTCCACCATGATTGTACCCCCTACAGGCCAGGAGACAGTCGGCGCATGGAAACCATAATCCATCAAACGCTTGGCAACATCATCGATTTCGATCGCAGCTGATTTTTTGAGCGATCGCAAATCTAAAATACATTCATGGGCAACTAAACCATTTTTCCCTTGATACAAAACTGGATAGTACGATTCCAGTCTCTTGGCGATATAGTTAGCGCTGAGAATCGCCACTTTAGTTGCTTGGGTCAAACCAGCTGCACCCATCATAGCGATGTACATCCAAGAAATCACCAAGATACTAGCACTACCCCAAGGTGCAGCAGCCACAGCACCAATATGCTGGGAATTAGGAATTTCTTCCTTCCTAGTCCCCAGTCCCCATTGCCCCTTATCCCCAGAGGGGGCCCCGAGTTCCCCAGTTTCGACTACAGGATGTCCGGGGAGAAAAGGCACGAGATGAGAGGCTACCCCAATGGGCCCCATACCAGGGCCACCGCCACCATGAGGAATACAGAAGGTTTTGTGCAAGTTTAAATGGCAGACATCCGCACCAATATCTCCAGGACGACAAATTCCTACTTGGGCGTTCATATTTGCCCCATCCATGTAAACTTGTCCACCGTGGGTATGGACAATAGCGCAGATTTCCTGAATTGGCTCCTCAAAGACACCGTGAGTTGAGGGATATGTCACCATTAAGGCGGCTAGTTGATTGCTGTATTTTTCTGCCTTAGCCTTCAGGTCATCAACGTTAATATTGCCTTGTAAGTCACAGGCAACTGCCACCACTTTCATCCCGCACATTACCGCACTCGCTGGATTTGTCCCGTGTGCCGAAGTGGGAATCAAACAAACGTTGCGGTGTCCTTCTCCACGGCTTTGGTGATATTGGCGAATCACTAAAAGTCCGGCGTATTCCCCCTGAGAACCAGCATTTGGTTGCAGAGAAATTCCGGCAAAACCAGTAATTTCAGCTAACCATGCCTCAAGTTGCTTAAACAGGATTTGATAACCCTGCGTTTGCGACGCCGGGGCAAACGGATGAATCTTGCCAAATTCCTCCCAACTTACCGGAATCATCTCAGCAGTCGCATTCAACTTCATTGTGCAAGAACCCAAAGGAATCATCGATGTTGTCAGCGACAAGTCCTTAGCTTCTAGCTTGTGCAGATAGCGCAATAACTCAGTTTCTGAGTGATAGCGGTTAAAAACTGGGTGGGTGAGATATGTACTTGTACGGGAGAGGGAGAGATGGGGAAGAGAGGGAAAAGTTAATTCTTCTAAGGTAAAAGGTAAATCATCTGTACCAGCGAAAATCTGCCAGATGTCGATTAAGTCTTCTGGTGTAGTTGTTTCATCCAGCGATATGCCAACAGCAGTTGCATCAAAAATCCGCAGGTTAATTTGAAGTTGTTCGCTATTTGCCAGAATATCTTTTAAATTGTGTGTTCCCAGTTCTACTCGCAGCGTATCAAAGAAAGATTCTGAAACGACGCTGTAACCCAAACGCTTTAGTCCTTGTGCCAGTAACACCGTCAAGGAGTGGATATTTTCAGCAATTTGCTTCAGTCCAGCAGGCCCATGATAGACCGCGTACATACTCGCCATTACCGCCAGCAGCACCTGTGCTGTACAGATATTACTAGTAGCTTTTTCGCGGCGGATATGTTGTTCGCGGGTTTGCAAGGCCAGACGTAATGCAGGCTTACCTTGGGCATCTTTTGATACTCCCACAATTCGCCCTGGAACCAGCCGCTTATACTCTTCCTTTGTAGCAAAGTATGCCGCATGAGGCCCCCCAAATCCTAACGGAATACCGAAGCGCTGGGTGCTACCGACAGCAATATCAGCGCCAAATTCTCCCGGAGGGGTGAGCAAAGTTAGACTTAAGGGATCTGCTGCTACCGTCACCAATGCACCCTTAGCATGGGCTTTTTCTATAAAAGCGCGGTAGTCGTAAATAGTGCCATCAGTTGCAGGATATTGCAGAACAGCCCCAAAAATTGGTTGCTCAAAATCAAATGTTTGATGATCCCCGACAATGATCTCAATCCCTAATGGTTGAGCACGTGTTTGTAACACGTCGATAGTTTGGGGATGGCACTCACCAGAGACAAAATAGGCATTTGCCTGATTTTTGGAGACACCATAGCTTAGGTTCATCGCTTCAGCTGCTGCTGTAGCTTCATCAAGTAACGAAGCATTGGCAATTTCCAAACCTGTGAGGTCGATAATCAGAGTTTGGAAATTTAGCAGCGCTTGGAGTCGCCCTTGGGCAATTTCTGGCTGATAAGGAGTGTAGGCAGTATACCAACCGGGGTTTTCTAAGATATTGCGCCCAATTACAGGTGGGGTAATACTGTCGTAATATCCCATACCGATGTATGAGCGGAAAACCTGATTTTTGGCAGCAACTTTTTTTAACGATGCCAGTGCTGCGTACTCACTTTCTGGTTCTGGTAACTTTAGCGATCGCTTCAGCCGGATTGCCTGTGGAACTGTTTGGTTGATTAGCGCATCCAGGCTGGAAAACCCCAAAACCTTAAGCATTTGCTGGATGTCATCAGAGTTAGGGCCAATGTGTCTTGGCACAAAACTACTTAACTTTTGACTTTTTTCGTCCAGCACTTGCTGCTGATTAGACTTGAGAATAGGGGCGTTTAATACCACAAATTACTCTCCAGATAGTACTATTTCATATTTTGCAATAAATACTCATGAGAAGTAAGTATAACTTTTCAGTTTATCTAAATTTCATGACTTATCTGCCGATGGAGTGAGAAGAGGCTCTTGAGTAGAGGAGTAGGGGAGCAGAGGGGAAGTTCCTGCAAGTCTTTCCCTCTGCCCCCTATCCCCTCTGCCCCTTTGCCCCTCTGCCCCTTTGCCCCTTTGCCCCTTTCCTACTCCCCTTCCACCAGAGCGCGATACTCATCCGCTGTCAAGGCATCCTCAACATCACCAGGGTCATTGACGCGCACTTTCAAAAACCACCCTTCCCCGTAGGGGTCTTCTGACACTTCTTCGGGAGAATTAATTAAGGCTTCATTGCGTTCTATAACTGTGCCTGTGACGGGTGAATTTAGGTCTTCAACGGCTTTCACAGATTCAATTGTGCCAAAGTTTTCTCCTCTGGTAAGAGCGTCGCCAATTTCTGGCAGTTCCAAAAAGACGATATCACCCAATTCATGTACGGCAAACTCAGTAATGCCAACGGTGGCAATTTCGCCATCTAGTCGCACGTATTCATGAGAATCCAGGTATCTGAAATCTTGAGGATATTCAAAAGACATATCACTTCCTCTCCCTTATCAAATAAATTATTGCCCCAAGAGTCATCCAAGCCATATCTGGTAATGAACCTGACTGTAAATTGAGTAACTCACAACACATTATTCCTCAAAAACCTCGGCACTTATCAGTTGGTAACACGATTTTTTGACCGATAAAAGGGACGTTTAACTACAACTGCTGGATAAGCTTTGCCGCGAATTTCGACTTCTAGCTGCTGACTGACAGTTGCTAACTGGGTGGGAACGTAGGCTAATGCAACGGGATAACCAAGTGTAAGTGACAGAGTGCCACTGGTAACTTCTCCCACAACTTTACCTGCGGATAACACTTGGTAACCGTGACGGGCAATGTTGCGTCCTTGGGTTTGCAAGCCTACCAGTCGGCGATGCACTCCAGTGGCTTTTTGCTGTTCCAAAACTTCCCGACCAATAAATTCGCCTTTGGTATCTAAGTGAACTAGCCACCCCAAACCTGCTTCTAAGGGTGTGGTGGTCTCATCAATATCTTGTCCGTAAAGTGCCATCGCCGCTTCTACCCGCAGGGTGTCTCTCGCACCAAGTCCACAGGAGATAACACCAGCATTATGGAGATTTCGCCACAATTCTACCCCCACATCTGGGTCTACCATCACCTCAAAGCCATCTTCTCCGGTGTAACCTGTGCGGGCCAAGAAGGCAGGTTTCCCTAGTAGGGTTGCTTCTAAATGTCCGAAGGCTTTGATTGGTTGTAAGTCTTCTTGCACTAAGGGTTGAAGATATTTAATCGCTTTTGGCCCTTGCACAGCGATTAAGGCTTTTTCTGGTGAAAGGTCTTGGAATTGTACTTTATCCAAGTCAAGGTGTTGTAATAGCCATGCTTTATCTTTACTGGATGTTGCCGCATTGACGATGATCAACGCCTTCTGTATCCCACTGGTGTCTTCACCTTGGTAATAGACAATGATATCGTCAATAATTCCCGCTTGGAGATTTAACAATACGGTGTATTGCGCTTGACCAGCTTGCAAACGACTCAAGTCTGAAGGCACTAGAGGCTGGAGTTGGGAAATCAGGTTTTTACCTTGGAGGGTAAATTTACCCATGTGGGAAATATCGAACATTCCGGCTGTATTTCTTACAGCCTCGTGTTCGCGGCTAATGCCACTAAATTGCACAGGCATTTCCCAGCCCCCAAAGCTGGTAAGACGTGCTTTGAGTTCTACACCCAGTTGATATAAAGGGGTTCGCGCCAGAGATTGGGCATTTTCTTCTTGATTAGCCACAGGTAATTATTATGCGATCGCACCTCAACATCTATCATCCTAAGAGATGCTTTCTAGGTTTTACAGTATTGTGTATTCAACTGGAGCATTGGGCATGGTTATTTTCCTTGTCCCCCTTGTCCCCTTCTGTGAGGTTTAATAGTGAATGGTGAAAGTGTTGAGATTTATTAAGAAGACATTATGAAATATTGGCAACTGTTAGCTAGCTTTGTCTTAGCTATGGTTCTTTTTTTGTTTCCCCTATCGGCGCAAGCTGCAAGTTCTTCCAGTATTACCCGTTCTGTGGCTAATGATGAACTTAAAGGCAAGGATTACTCTGGTCAAAGTTTAATTGGCACTGAGTTTACCAATCTCAAATTAGAGAATGCTAATTTTAGCAATGCTGACTTACGTGGTGGCGTGTTTAACGGTACCCTATTGGAAGGAGTAAATCTGCGTGGTGCAGATTTTAGTGAAGGTATAGCCTATCTAACAAGGTTTAAGGACGCTGATTTAAGTGATGCTGTGTTGACCGATGCAATGATGCTGCGTTCTACTTTTGATAGCGTGGATATCACAGGTGCTGATTTTACGAATGCAATTTTAGATGGAACGCAAGTAAAAAAGCTTTGTGTTAAGGCTAGTGGTGTTAATTCTAAAACTGGTGTAGATACTCGCAAGTCTTTAGGATGTAAGTAAACTTTCACCGAATTTACGATGTTTAAATTTTGGATAATGAAATTGTTGGCGCAGCCTCTGGTAGAGAAGATTCTTGCATTCCATTATTTAATGCATGTTTGAGACTTGCGAATTTAAACGCGAGAATAATTCTATTTTTCCGTTATCCAAACATTTTTTGACAAGCAAGTGACTTTAGGGATGAGTTAATCTCAATACGCTTGGGTTAAGGCTTAACCCAAGCGTATTAGCTTTTGAAGGTAGACGTTGAGCTTCTGAACCTCAAGTTTCAAGTTTGAAATTCAAAACGGTTATGCGATCGCTAGTGATATGCTTCTCTTAAAAAGCTTGCATAATTTGCCCGAATCGTCATAGTAGTAGAATGACTTACACCTAAAGTTTGTTCACAAATTTTCAAAGCTTGCTCAAATAAGGGTTGGGCTTTCTTGTAGCGTCTTGTATGACGGTAGAGTGCTGCTAGATTGTTCAGGCTAATAGCAACATCGGGATGGTTATCTCCTAGCAGGCGTTTACTCAGTTCTAAAGCTTGCTGATACAAAGGTTCGGCTTTGCTATAGCGTTCTGTAGATTCGTAGAGTTGCGCTAAATTATTCAGGCTAGTAGTGACATCAAGATGGTTGTCTCCCAGCAGGCGTTTTCTCAGTTCTAAAGCTTTCTTGAGCAAGGGTTCGGCTTTACTGTAGCGTCCTGTATAACAGTACAAAGCTGCTAAATTGTTCAGGGTAGTGGCGACATGGGGATGTTCTTCTCCAACTAGGCGTTTCCACAGTTTCAAAGCTTGCTGATACAAAGGTTCGGCTTCGCTATAGCGTCCTGTAGATTCGTATAGTAATGCTAAATAGCTCAGGGTAGTGGCGACATGGGGATGTTCTTCTCCCAGCAGGCGTTTCTGGAGTTCTAAAGCTTGTTTATACAGCGGTTCGGCTTGCCGATAACGTCCTCTAGAATCGTAAAGTTGTGCTAAATTATTCAGGCTAGTGGCGACATGGGGATGTTCTTCTCCCAGCAGGCGTTTCTGGAGTTCTAAAGCTTGTTTATACAGCGGTTCGGCTTCCCTGTAACGTCCTGTAGATTCGTAGAGTCCTGCTAAATTGTTTAGGTTAGTGGCGACATCAGTATGTTCTAAACCAAGACGATTTTTAGTCAGTTCTACACACTGCTGCAACCAAAGTTCTGCTTGCTGATAAAGTCCTTGACCTTGATAAAACCAGGCTAATTTGGTAAACAGAGTGATTAGATTTTCATCACTGAGATACTGTGATAGGTGGATTGCAACTTCTATAATGTGCGGGATATGTGGAGTGAAGTTGAGAATATCTTCAGGGTTAGGCTGTTGCGGAATTAGCTTTGCTACCTCTAACATCATCACTGCAAATTTAGTTTTTGCTTCATCCGCCTCACCTGACTTATCCAACTTAATTTGAAAAAGTTGCCGAATTAGTGGATTTAGACGATAAATTCCTTTACTTTCCTGTTCTAGCAAATGCAATTGGAGTAAATCGACTATGGCTTTTTCATTGAGTCGTTGTTTTTTGTCATCTCCTATCGTCTCAACAGATAAGGGAATATCAGCTAAGGCACACAAACTTAGCAAACAGCCAAAGCTTTGTGCATTCTCATCCAATTGTTCCCAACTCAATTCAAAAACTTCAGATACACCGTATTCATAATGCATCAATGAGTTAGCATTGACCACTGATTCATGTTCCACTCGTTTCTTCTCTAACCGCTTCAGCACTGTTTTCAGAGACAAATCTAGCATTTTATTTAGATATCGCCCCACTAACTCTAACGCTAAGGGCAAATATCTTAAAAATTTACAAATTCTTCTCGCAATCCAAGCTTCTTGTTGCAGTCGTTCCCGAACCACCAGCGATTTTAATAATTTCATCGCCGCCAATGGTTTAAGGACATCCAATTCGCTATTATATTTTGCTCTCAGGTAAGCTTGTAACTTCTCTAGTTTGTCCTGACTGTTGAAAGTCGCTAACTCAGGATAATTCTGGGCAAACTTGTCATACACCTCACCCATCCACTTTCTGAAAGCAGCAATATCAACGTTTAATTCGCTGGCAAGTTTAGCTTCACTTTTTCCTAAGTTTTCTATCTTAAAATCCTTTGTAAAAGCTGCCGTTTGTTCTATAGATAAACCATTAATAGCAGCTTCTTTAGCTAGAAAATTAGCCCATTGCATAAATAGTTTGTTAAATATATTTTTGATTCTACTTTGTCTCCATTTGGAAATGTCCTCTCTTTGGAGTAAAAATCCGATTTGCATGGGAACATTTAAAAGCAGTGGCTTGCAGTTAGGCATCGCCAGTTGAGCCTTTGAGGCTGAGAGTTGAGTTTTTGAGGCTGAGAGTTGAGTCTTTGAGGCTGAGAGTTGAGCCTTTGAGGCTGACGATTGAGCCTTTGAGGCTGACAGTTGAGTCTTTGAGGCTGACGATTGAGTTTTTGAGGCTGACGATTGAGTTTTTGAGGCTGACAGTTGAGTCTTTGAGGCTGACAGTTGAGTCTTTGAGGCTGACAGTTGAGTCTTTGAACCTCAAATTTCGAGTTTTGTACTCAAAATGGCTATCTACGACGGGCTATGCTTACGCAGTATTATTGACTTTACTATTGGGTATGTAAAATACGATGCCTAACGGCAAGCCACTGCGCGTCTACGCTGCTAAAATTTAAACTACAACTGTTGTGTCACACCAATTATTGCTTGCAGTTGGGTAAAGATTTCCACAAGTGAAGAGTTATGGTGTCATTTTACTAGAAAGGTGCGTAGGCGTAGCCCGTCGTAGACATCGCGTAGGGAAGGGAGGCAATTGTTAGCGATATGTTTCTCTTAAAATGATTGCATAATTTCCCCTTATCGTCATTGTATTAGGATGACTTACACCTAAAGTATGTTCAGAAATTTTCAAAGCTTCCTCAAACAAAGGTTTGGCTTCTCTGTAGCGTCCTGTAAATTTGTAGAGTAATGCGAGATTGTTCAGGCTATTGGCGACATGGTGATGATTGTTTCCCAGTAAGCGTTTTCTCAATTCTAAAGCTTGCTGATATAGGGGTTCGGCTTCACTGTAACGTTCTGTAGAACCGTAGAGTAACGCGAGATTGTTCAGGCTAGTGGCGACATCGGGATGTGCTTCTCCCAGTAGGCGTTTTCTCAATTCTAAAGCTTGCTGATACAGAGGTTCGGCTTCGCTGTAGCGTTCTGTAAAACGGTAGAGTTCTGCGAGATTGTTCAGGCTAGCGGCGACATCGGGATGTGCTTCTCCCAGTAAGCGTTTTCTCAATTCTAAAGCTTGCTGATATAGGGGTTCGGCTTCACTGTAACGTTCTGTAAAACGGTAGAGTTCTGCGAGATTATTCAGACTTTGGGCGACATCAGGATGTGCTTCTCCCAGTAAACGTTTCTGGAGTGACAAAGCTTGCTGATATAGGGGTTGGGCTTTGCTGTACTGTCCTGTAGATTCGTAGAGGATTCCGAGATTATTCAGGCTTTGGGCGACATCGGGATGGTTGTCTCCCAGTAAGCGTTTCTGGAGTGACAAAGCTTGCTGATACAGGGGTTCGGCTTCGCTGTAGCGTCCTATGGAATAATAGAGGGCTGCGAGATTGTTCAGGCTAGTGACGACATCGGGATGGTTGTCTCCCAGTAAGTGTTTACTCAGTGACAAAGCTTGCTCAAACAAGGGTTTGGCTTCGCTGTAGCGTCTTGTAGATTTGTAGAGTCCTGCGAGATTGTTCAGGCTAGTGACGACATCGGGATGGTTGTCTCCCAGTAGACGTTTTCTCAGTGACAAAGCTTGCTGATACAGAGGTTCGGCTTCGCTATACCATCCTGTAAAACCGTAGAGTTCTGCGAGATTGTTCAGGCTAGTGGCGACATCAGGATGTTCTAAACCAAGACGATTTTCAGCTACCTCAATAGATAGTTTGTACCAAAGTTCTGCTTGCTGATAAAGTCCTTGAGCTTGATAAAACCAGCCTAAACCTGTAAAAGGCCGAATTAAATCGTCGTCACTGAAATACTGGGATAGATGGGTTGCAATTTCTGCAATGTGGGGGATAGCGGGAGTGAGGTTGAGAATTTCTTCACGGTTAGGCTGTTGAGCAATTTGCTTTGCTACCTCTACCATCAGCGCGACAAAAGCAGTTTTCACCTCATCTGCTTCACTTGACTCATCCAACTTTATTTGGAAAAATTGCCGAATCAGTGGATGTAGACGATAAATTCCTTTAGCCTGGCATTGGATTAAATGCAGTTTCCGCAACTGGGCTATAGCTTTCTCCCAGAATTCTTGTTCTTCGTCATCTTCTATCGTCTCAATAGATAAGGGAATGTCAGCCAAGGCATACAAACTCAGCCAACAGCCTAAGCTTTGTGCATTCTTATCCAATTGTTTCCAACTCAATGCAAAAGCTTCAGCCACGCCGTATTCATAACGCATCAATGGGTTAGCCTTGGCTACTGCTTTGTGTTCCAGTCGGTTTTTTTCTAGCCGCTTCAGCAGTGTTTCCAGAGACAAATCTGGTATTGTATCCAGATATCGCCCGACTAACTCTAATGTCAAAGGCAAATATCCCAAGAATTTACAAATTCTTCTGGCAACCCAAGGCTCACTTTTAAGTCGTTCCCTGCTAATTAGCGACTTTAATAATTTCATTGCCGCCAATGGTTTGAGGACATCCAGACGTAATTGCAGTAAAGTTCTGTCAAACCCCAGGCGCATTGTCAGCAATACTTTAAACCGAGGTGATTCCAGGGGTAGATAACGCTGAACTTGTTTTTTGTAGTCGGTGACATCATCAAACACCAGCAGGACTTCACCTTGTTGCCAATTCTCCCAGCAGTATCTCAGCCTATCTGCTAATTCCCAGTCGTCCGGTGCAATGAGGTTAAATTTTAATTGGGCAAATCTGAGAATCTGAATTCCGACATCAATTCCCTGTGCTGATAACCAGCAAACCCCACCTTGATAATTCTGTAAATGTTGTTTGGCGTATTGGGTAGCCAGTTCAGTTTTCCCCACACCACTCATACTCATCCCAGCTACAATCGCAACTTGCCCAGATGTTTGTAATGAGGAGTGCAAGTTTTGTAGTTCCACTTCACGTCCCACAAATTTTTCAAATGGGACAGCAGGGGGAATATTTTGATGAATTTCCTTAATTGTCGTGTGGGCAGCGTTCGACTGACTTGTACTGAGCATCTCGGCTTCGCTCGATGGAGCCGTTGCCGTTGGCGCAGCCTCTGGTAGAGAAGTAGCGCTCACGCCGAAGTCTTGCCCGCCATTATATTTTGCTCTCAAGCAAGCTCGTAACTTTTCTAGTTTGCCTCGACTCTTAGAAGTCGCTAACTCAGGACAACTCTGGGCAAACTTGTCATACACCTTAGTCATCAGCTTTTTGAAAACACCAACACCGATATTCAATTCGGTGGCTAGTTTCACCTGACTCTTACCTAAGTTTTCATTCTTCAAACGCTCTACAAAAGCTGCCGTTTGCTCTGGGGATAAGTTATGAGTAGCAGCTTCATTGGCTAGAAAATCAACCCATTGCATAGACAGCTTCTGAGATTTCTTCTCGATTCTACTTAATTTCTATACATTTCGAGGGAATTTCCTCTTCTTATGGCAGAAATACCATTTCTATAGAAAGATTTAGAAGAGGTTTGAGCCGTGAAAACTGCCTTAACAACTCCAGTCAACTCCAATCAAACTATCCAAACTTTGCAATTAATCTTTACCTCACCAATATCGGTAGAGAATCCATCTACTTAATTGCGAGATGATACAGTTCTACTGAAATCATCTTCGCAGCGGCAATTTTAACTTCATTGTCTGTCGATTGGGGGAATTGCCTGTGTGATTGTGGTGATTACGGGTTTAGTTAAAACTTTAGTGTCTCTAATGGTAAACCCGACAAGGGAAAAAAAGAAATCGTCAGGGCAATGGAATTCGCGGCTACACAAATTCTCGTCCGCGCAGGCGGACGAACTAAAAATTTAAGATTTCCAACCTGCCTCCGTGGGTTTTACCTGTGTAGATGCGGTTTATAACCGCTTATTAAACTTATGATATCAGAGAACAAGAATACTGCGTAGGTGTAGCCCGCACTTCTTTACGAGACGCTGCGCGAACGACAAAGCTTAGTGACCATCGTAGACATCGCCACTTGAGCCTCTGAACCTCAAATTTCGAGTTTTGTACTCAAAATGGCTATGCGATCGCTCTATTTTTCAATGTATTTTGGATATGAGGGGCGATGTCTACTACGGATTAGGTTTACGCCCTTTGTCAATTAGCATGAGAATCGAACCGCAAAGGACGCAAAGAAAGAGACAAGAGGGAGCGATCGCTGTTTGAGGTTACAATTTGTAGGCGATCGCTGCTAAAATTTTAACTGCATTAGATTATTTCAGGCTCTAGCCAGAAAAGAGCCGATTTGTAACTTGCTCTAACACCTTTAATGATTTTAATGAACCTCGAATTAGTCGAGTAGCAGCAAGGGGTTGTCGAAGCATTCCCATCGCTAAAGGAAAAGGGTTTAGGGAACCATCAGAGTTAATTGCTGATGTAAGATCGGGGATATCGTGCTGACAATCGTCGCTGACTACTCGCAGCATTGCCACGTCCACCCCAGCTGCATTGAAAAACTCTAGGGCGGTAAATCCTTCCATATCAACAACATCAGCCGCCAAAGTCTCACCCAAATGACGTTTTTCGGACGCAGAGCAAATCATGCGATCGCTTGTCAGTGACTTGACTAATGATACTTTTTCTGATATGTAAGAATGCAATTGTGTTGTGAAAGTGCGATCGCATTCTTGCCGCTTCCCAGAGTAAACACAATCTTGATAGAGGACAATATCACCAACTGTGTAGCGATCGCTCAAGCTGCCACATATACCCATAATTACAACTCTGGATGGAGCCAGAAATTGCCCATTTACTTGGGATTGTTGCAGGTATTTGAGTAAAGACTTCATCCCAACAGGTATGGCTACTACGGTTGGAATGGAGCCAGTAACGCCGCTTAATCCGCGACACACAGCTTTATATTCTGCTCCCTGAGGTACCAAAATTGTGTTGATGGGCAAAAAATTAGGCACTAGCCCTCTGAATATTTTGAAGTTTGCGTCTGGATATTACAGCAGAATTCAAGTATTTGAACCACATCTGTCGTAGGGGCGCAAGGGCTTGCGCCCCTACCGCGTGGTCTATTTACCTGAAAATAGCTGTAACAATAGGGTGCAGAGGGCGATCGCACTTTGTAAAAGAGGATTGCTCACCGTCGCTGCATAACCACTAACTATTGCTCCGGCTTGTCGTTCTGCATCCAAAGCTTTATCCCAGAAAGGAATACTGCGTAGAAACTCAAGGCTGGATCGTCCAAATCTGGCCACGGGAGATACTCAGGCTGATATTCCCTGTAGCTTTCGGTAAAGCTCCAGCAGAATAATTCCTTATGCTCGACAGAACCAAATTTCATGTGTCAAGTTCCATTCTGGATTAAAAATTTTGCTTTATCTGAGTCACAATAAGTAATATTGCCATTTGGTAGTGACCACAACTCGCAAACCGGAGGTGATTGCTGTAGCATGACTAAATAATTGTGTCACCCACACGATAATTTTCCAAGATGGTAAAGCTTGATCGCTCAAAATCCGCACGAGAACTCTTCAATATTTCCAAATTAGCGATTCAATTTTCGTGGCTGACGGTGAGTTTTTGGATTGCCGTAACGGTAGCTGGTGTTCTGGCTTTCAGTTCTCTCAAGTATGCTTTGTTTCCAGATATTACCTTTCCAGTAGTGGTTGTGAATGCTACAGCTCCCCTGACAACTGCCGTGGATACAGAGGCGAAGCTCACCCAACCCCTGGAAGAACGTCTGCGCTCCCTAAAAGGACTGGAGGATATTCGCTCATCCACTTATCCTAGTCAAACTGCTGTTAGCCTTTCTTTTGCCGTTGGTACGAATTTAGAAACATCGACCAAAAAGGTTGAAACTGCCCTCAAACAGTTTACTTTGCCTCAAGGAGCAACTTTCAAAATTATTCCCTTGAATCTAAATGAGTCAGCCGCCATTAGCTATGCCATTGAGAGTCCCTCAAGGAATCTCACAGATTTGACAAAGTTGGCGAAAGACGAGATTGTAAGTGCGCTCGCTAAACTACCAGGAGTCCTGAAAGTCTCACTACTGGGCGCTGCTACTGTAACTCCCCTAGCTCCAGCGAATGCAAGTGCCGCGGCTCCCCCCCAAGCAGGGGCGACATTAGTCAGGTTTAACGGGCAAGATGCTTTGGCATTTCAGGTGATCAAACGTGGCAGTGCTAACACATTGGAAGTAGTGAGTCAGGTTGAGAAAGAAGTCCAAAGGCTGCGATCTAGCCTCAATGATGTCAAACTCACTTTAGCTGCTACCCAAGCAGAATATATTCGCCAAGCCACCCAGTCAACAATCGATGCTTTGCTGGAAGCAGTCTTGTTGTCTATCGTGGTAATTTTTCCTTTTTTGTGGAATTGGCGAGCCACCCTGATTTCTGCCTTGGCAATTCCTACGTCTATTTTGGCGACGTTTATTGTCATGGCAATTTTTGGTTTCAACTTGGAAACGATTACGCTGTTAGCTTTAGCTTTGGTGATCGGTAGTATTGTTGATGATGCGATCGTGGATGTGGAAAACATCATGCGACACGTTGAAGATGGGGAAACTCCTCGCCAAGCAGCACTTTTAGCTACAAATGAGATTGGATTGACAGTCACCGCCGCCACCTTGACAGCAGTAGCGGTTTTTTTACCTATAGGTTTGATGGGTGGTGTAATTGGTCAATTCTTCAAACCTTTCGGCATCACTGTTTCAGCCGCGATGCTTGCTTCTATGCTAGTTGCTCGAACTTTATCTCCAGTTCTGGCTATCTACTGGCTGAAACCTAAATCCTCGCTTTCCCCGCGTCGGGAAGCAAAAATCTGGGTGGCGTTTACTCAATCTTACAGAAATTTGCTGAGTTGGTCTTTGAATCACCGCAAGATAGTTATCGGATTAGCTGTCCTCAGCTTCATTGCAGGTATAGTGCTGATTCCACTAATTCCCAAAGGGTTTATTCCCAAACTTGATCGCGGCGAATTCAATATTGCTTATACGGCTCCTTTGCCGAGTATCCCTGGAGGGGGAAGGGAGCAGGGGAGAAATCCCAGTCCGCAGTTCCCAATTCCTAACCCTTTGAACGATTCTCTTGAGGTTGCTAAGAAACTAGAAGATGTAGTCAGAAAATCACCGGCAGTTGAAACGGTATTTACTACTATTGGTTCTCGCGAGGGTGAGCCGAATAAAGGCATACTATATGTAAAGTTAAAGGGCGATGGCACAATCACAACTGCTGAACTACAAGACCAATTCCGCTCCTCCTTACCTGTCCTTTCTGGGGTAACTACCAGTGTTGAAGATATTCAATTTGTCGATTCTGGCGGTCAAAAACCTCTGCAAATAGCATTACGAGGTGATAATCTCCAAGCTCTGAGCAAAGCAGTCAAGGCAATTAAAGAGAGAATTCAGAGAATACCGGGATTTGCCGATGTCACAATTACAGGTGAAACGAATCCACAGGGCACAGTTGTTCAGATCGAGCGTCTGAATAATCAGCGCGTGGCCTATGTCAGTGCTAATCTTGGCAAGAATCTATCTTTGGGTGATGCTACTGACAAAGTGGTAGCTGAAGCTAAGGCGGTGTTACCCTCTAATGTTTCCTTGAATTTAGGGGGAGATTCTGCTAGTCAAAGTGAGGTTTTTAGCAGTTTCGGCAGTACTTTAGCTCTATCTGCCCTGTGTATTGTTGTGGTACTAATTTTGCTGTTCAAAAGCTGGATAGACCCTCTGGTGATTGGTGTCTCTTTGCCCTTGGCACTGGTGGGGGCAATGTTAGCACTACTGATTACCAAGAGCGACTTTGGGATGATCTCACTGATCGGTTTCGTCTTTTTGCTGGGGCTGGCAAATAAAAATGCTATCTTGCTTGTAGATTACATCAACCAGTTACGCAGTGCTGGCTTAGACCGCACCGAGGCGATCCTCAAGACTGGATTAGTGCGCCTCAGACCAATTATGATGACCACTGCCTCCACTATTTTAGGGATGCTACCGATCGCCTTAGGTTTTGGTGCGGGTTCCGAATTGCGATCGCCTATGGCTGTAGCGATCGCAGGTGGACTCGTGACTTCAACTATCCTCAGTTTGATTGTTGTGCCAGTAGTCTACACTATTTTGGATGATTGGTTTCCCCGCAAGAAATTTTAGATTTTAGATTTTAGATTTTAGATTTTTGAACAGGTATGAATGGTCTGATTGAGAGATTTACATTACTAAGTCCCACCTAATTATTGCAAGATTTGTGTATCTAAAATTACAAAACAGGGGAATTCTAAGTTGACAAATCCAAAATCCAAAAGGGTTTTTGTGACTGGGGGTACGGGCTTTATTGGTGCCCACTTGGTACGGTTGTTGTTGCAACAAGGATATGCAGTCAAAGCGCTGGTTCGCTCAAGCAGCAATTTGGAGAATCTCCGTGGTTTGGAGGTGGAAATTGTCAAAGGCGATTTGAATGACCCAAATCTCTGGCAACAGATGGGAGGTTGTCAATACCTATTTCATGTGGCAGCCCATTATTCCCTATGGCAATCAGACCGAGAGTTACTCCATCGTCACAATGTCCTGGGTACGCGCAATGTGTTGGCAGCAGCTCGCAAAGCTAACATTGAGCGCACCGTTTACACAAGTTCAGTGGCGGCAATTGGGGTAGGATCATCTAGTCAAGTTGTCGATGAAACACATCAGAGTCCCTTAGATAAGTTGGTGGGTGACTACAAAAAGTCTAAGTTTTTGGCTGAACAAGAAGCTATGCAAGCCGTTGCTACAGATCAGGAGGTCGTTATTGTCAATCCCAGCAGCCCGATTGGCTCGTTGGATATCAAACCTACCCCGACGGGTGATATAATTTTACGGTTTTTACGACGGCAAATGCCCTTTTACTTGGATACTGGTTTGAATTTTATCGATGTGCGGGATGTGGCATGGGGGCATTTACTGGCTTTGGAGCGAGGCAAATCAGGCGATCGCTATATCTTAGGTCACCAAAACCTCAGTTTAAAGCAACTGCTAGAACAACTCGCCGATATCACAGGTTTAAGCGCACCTCAACGAACAGTACCCGCTTGGTTACCCCTTAGTGTTGCCTGGGTTGATGAAAAGATTCTCGCACCATTAGGGAAATCGCCTTCAGTGCCATTGGATGGCGTTCGGATGGCGAAACAACCTATGTATTATGATGCCGCAAAGGCTGTACGAGAGTTGGGTCTACCCCAATCTTCGCTGAATGCGGCCCTCAAGGATGCTGTAGATTGGTTTGTTGCTCAGGGATATGTCAAATGAGAAATCTAGCGATTCACGTGGGGATGCGATACGCAGGGGCGCAAGGCCTTGCGCCCCTACGAAGGTTTTATGTTTTCCAGTGGTGTTTTTATATCTATAAAGAGGAGCGATCGGAACAATGGCAGTTAATCTACAACAAGCTATAGACATCGGGAAGTATCTGGTTACTCAGCGTTTGAAAGGACGTAAACGCTTCCCTTTAGTATTAATGTTGGAACCTCTTTTTCGGTGTAATCTAGCCTGTACTGGTTGTGGTAAAATCCAACATCCAAAGGAAATTTTAAAGCAAAATCTCACCCCAGAACAGTGCTTTACCGCAGTGGAAGAGTGCGGCGCACCGGTTGTCTCAATTCCTGGGGGAGAACCTTTGCTGCATCCCCAGATTGATCAGATTGTCCAAGGATTAATTGAGCGCAAGAAATATATTTACTTGTGTACCAATGGTTTGTTGTTAGAAAAGAGCCTGGATAAGTTTCAACCTTCTCCTTACCTGACTTTTAGTGTGCATTTAGATGGGATGCGGGAGTTGCACGATCAGTGCGTTGATCGCAAAGGTGTTTTTGATATTGCTGTCAAAGCTATTCTCGCCGCTAAAGCTAAAGGCTTTCGTGTCACTACTAACACAACTATCTTTGAGGGAACTAAACCTAAAGATATGCAAGAGTTCTTCGACTTTCTGAAAACACTAAATACTGACGGGATGATGATTTCTCCCGGCTACAGTTACGAGTGGGCACCAGATCAAGATCATTTTCTCCACCGTGAACAAACCCGCGCCCTCTTTCGGGAAATTCTAGCTCCATACAAAGCTGGTGAAAAAAACTGGAACTTCAATCACAATCCGCTGTTCTTAGATTTTCTGACTGGTGAGAAGGACTACGAATGTACGCCTTGGGGTAGCCCTAGTTATAGCGTTCTCGGTTGGCAAAAACCTTGCTATCTTCTGAACGAAGGTTATTACTCTACCTTCAACGAATTACTGGCAAAAACTGACTGGAGTCAATACGGCCAGAAGAGTGGTAATCCCAAGTGTGCTGATTGCATGGTTCACTGCGGCTACGAACCCACTGCTGCAATGGATGCAATGCAGCCGCAAAATATGGCACGTGCCCTTGGTAGCGTGTTTGGCAGGAACTAGTAAGTAGTACCTTATCGACTTCTATCCCTGATCAACCTAACAGTTGATCAGGGATAGAAGTCAATTCCTTATCCCCCGTCTTACATCCCCTCCCTACTACGTTCAGGCAGGGGCATTACGACGCTTCAGAGATATAGCAACCGCCAGGATAGTTAGGACGTAAACTAAAGGTGTTATCGTGATCTGCTATCGTCTGCTCTGCCATGCCTAAACCCTACAGTTACGAC
>NZ_JBALCP010000134.1:0-470735 GCF_036919675.1 Nostoc sp. | reverse complement strand
CAACCACCTCTCACCCCTTCATAATGATTATCATTATTTTTTAAATGTCAGCTTATAATTTTTTTTGAGTAATTTATTCCTTGGAAGTCCCTTAGATGTGCTTCTCAATCCTTATACAGGTGAAATTCTTGGCACTCATCAGCCAACAGGCGATTGGCTCGATATTGTTGGTAGATTGCATGTTGGCTCAGTCGCAGGTGATACAGGGATAATAGTTTATGGCATTATTGGTTTGCTGATGTTTATTCTCAGCGCTACAGGAATCTTTCTCTGGCCGGGTTGGCGCTCTTTAGCAGCTGGCTTCAAGATAAAGCTCAACCCATCGTAAGCGAGCAAACTTTGATATTCATAAAGTAGTAGGTATCTTCGCTGCGGCATTTCTAGCGATTTTGGGCTTTACAGGCTTCTGTATGAATTGGGGAAGCATGGTTGAGCCAGTCATCCATGCTATTACTTTTTCCCCTTCTCCAACAGAGCCAACCCTGGTTTCTGTGCCGATTTCTGGTAAAAAAACAATTTTACTTCAACAAGCAATTCAAATATCAAATAGAGCGCTTCCTGGTGCTGTAACCCCAATTATAGGGGTTCCCACTACACCTGAAGCTCCCTACTCTTTTCGCAAGCGCTTCCCCGAAGATTTAAATGGATCTGGTTCGAGTGAAGTTTTTATAGACCAGTACAGTGGGAAAGTGCTATGGGTCAAGAACATCCGTCAGTCATCCAGAGGCGATAAGGTGATTGAGTGGATTGGAAACCTGCACTTTGGTCATTATGGCGGACGCACAACAGAAATTATCTACGGTGTGGTTGGTATAACTCCCACCATTTTGCTGATTACAGGTTTTGTAATGTGGTGGTATCGCTATCAAAGGAAAAATAAAAAACAACCAGTTGAGTTTTATGATAAATAATTTTGGGGCTAATAAATAGCAAGGAGATAAGCGATCGCGATCACCGATTAACGGTAGTCAGGATTCTCCGGCATCTGTAGAACCTGTTCGAGTAATTGCTGCGCTGACTTCCAGGGGATGTGTCACTCCAACGAACTAACTGCTTGCCTCTAAACCGCGCATCAGCGCCACGACAATCCAGACTATGGGTAGCAAAGGATACGACGGCTTTGCGATCGCGATTGTCACCGCTGAATAATAAGGCATTGAGCCAAGATCCGTAAACCCAAAATAGCAAGAGATTGTCATTTGCTCAGTCTTGGGAACGATTTTGAGGGAACAGGTAAGCGATCGCAGCGTAACCCGAAATACTGACTAAACTAACCAAAAAAGCAGCCAGAACAAAAGTAGACATACAGAATTCTACCCAAATGCCAAATTAACGTTATATTCTATACAATTTCAAAATCTCGACACCCATCAAAAAATAAGATTTTGGATTAATCCGCTAAGGCTTTGGCTTGCTCCTCCCTAACCCTTCTTAAAAAGGAGGAAATTAGACCCAGCCTTTTTAAGGGAGTTTGGGGGATCTTCCTGGGCAAAATATTACCAACACCAAGCGGATTGAATTTTGGATACTTTTAAACTAACAATTGCGTATGACACAGCAGTGACTACCTTGTGTCAATCCCTTGTATCTCAAGCATTTTCACTCAATCTTAAGCCAAAGGCAGAAAAAACCGAAACGTACTGCCAATTCCCAACTCGCTTTCTACCTGAATCTGACCGCCTTGTAGTTCAATCAAACGACGGGAAATGGTTAACCCAATACCAGTGCCTCCCGAATGGCGATCGCGCGATTGGTCAGCTCGCCAGAAGCGCTCAAATACATGGGGCAAATTTTCTGGAGCGATACCAATACCTGTATCGATAACCGCAATCCAGAGTTGAGATCCTTCAGTCCCAGCCCGAATCGTAATTAAACCTTCATTAGTATAATGCACTGCATTACCTAGCAGATTAACCAACACCTGTTCTGTGCGGTCAATATCCGCCAATACAGGAGGCAGCACAGATGGACATTCCAAAAGCAGAACTGGCCCATCTTCCAACAGCTGGTCACTAAATTTCTCCACTAATGACTCTAACAATGGACGCAGATTTACCCGTTGTATATTAATTGGCAAATAACCAGCTTCTGCCTTAGACAGTTCTTGTAAATCGTTCACCAAGCGCTCTAAACGCTTAGTTTCTCTAGCTAAACGCCGATAAATCTCAGGAGACGCTTCAATTTCCCCATCAGCCAGTTCTTCTAAGTAACCACGGACAACTGTTAACGGTGTCCGTAGTTCATGGGTCATGTCTCCAATCACTTCTCGCCGCCGCACTTCCACCCCTTCTAAACTGGCTGCCATCCGGTTGAAACTAGCACCAAGTCCATTAAGTTCTGGAATGTCAGACATCGGTAGTCGTGCATCCATCTGACCAGCAGCAAATTTTTGGGTGATTTGTTCCATCTCTGTCAACCGCTGCATAATCCGTCTAGACACCCAGTAACTTAATCCTCCAGCAGCGGTAGTCCCAACTAAGACTGACCAAATTGTGCTTCGCTGCCAAGCAAGTTCAAATCCTGTAACCAATTCAGTCCGGACATCGATTAAGTCGAACCCCTGATTTTCTAATCGTTCTAAATGCAAGACAAACAAGCGGGGGGAAGAGATTTTGCTGATACTCACCAAACTAGCTACCCCCACGATCATTACTACTAAGTGGGAGAAAAATAGCCGCCCTCTCAGCCCCATCTTCATAATATTTACGCTACCAGGGGATCTTCAAATTTATAGCCTACCCCAACAACAGTTTTAATAAAAGTGGGAGTTGCCGGATCAGGCTCAATCTTTTTTCGCAACCGAGCTACATGAGTATCTACCACTCGTTCATCGCCAAAAAAATTATCTCCCCAAAGTTTATCAATTAGTTGAGTGCGGTTCCAAACTCTACCAGGATTGCTGACAAAGGTAGTTAGCAAGTTAAATTCTAGGGTAGTTAAATCCAAAATTTCAACCTCCTGAGAATTTATCTGACGACTGGCAGTACGCTGGTCTACATCTACGATAAAGTGTTGAGTACGATTGACTTGATGTTGTCCTCCTTGGCGGAGGCTACGCCGCAATAGTGCCCGCACCCTAGCTACCAATTCTCTGGGGCTAAAGGGTTTTATCATATAATCATCAGCACCAGTAGACAGACCAATGACTCGATCGATTTCCTCACCCTTAGCCGTGAGCATCAAAATGTAAGGATCTTTTGCACCTGGTTTCTGGCGAATTCTGGCACAAACTTCCAACCCATCCAAACCAGGAATCATTAAATCTAGAATGATTAAATCAGGTGGTTGCTCCTGAAACATCCGTAAAGCATTCATGCCATCGCGGCTAATGCGACAAAAAAATCCTTCTTTTTCCAAAGATAGTTCGATTAAATGAGCAATTTCTGGTTCATCTTCGACTATTAAAATATCCATTTCAATTAACAAGACTTGGGGTAGATAAGGGGATTTTGCCCCTTATTCAAAGTAGGCATTTGGGGACTGGGACGGGTATGGATGGGGATTCAAACCCCACCCAACCTGATAAACCTTCTAGAGGCTTGCAACAACTCAGTAGAGATTTTGAGAGATTTGAAATCGGGTTTTAAAGGTTTGAATTTGAGGGCGTACGATAACTATAGCCAAGATTAGAATCTTTTTGAATGTGTGCTTTAATACTATCGAGGTCAATGAAGCAGTCAGCAACATCAATCAAGCTTTCACTAGTGGTCGTTTGTAGACTGACCACTTCCACCCGAACCCCCATTCTGCTGACAGCGTTCACAGCATATGCTAAATCTCCATCCCCACTGACTAAAACCGCAGTATCATAGTAAGGAGCTAAAGTTATCATGTCTACAGCAATTTCTACGTTCAGATTTGATTTTTTTAAATTCTCTGCTGGCACAATGAGTTCTTTTGCCACTACACGATAGCCATTACGACGCATCCACAATAGAAAACCCTGTTGCTTTTCATTGTTGATATCAACCCCAGTATAGAAGAAAGCACGCAACAGTCTTGAACCGTTGGTTAAACGACAAAGCAATTTAACGTAGTCAATTTCTATGCCCAATTGTAAAGCTGTATGAAATAGACTTAAGCCATCAATAAAAATAGCAACTCGACCACGATTCAAGCTATTGATAATCAAACTATCAGGTGCAGTATCTTGCATCTTGGTATCTTTACTTTTGACAACAGTATCATTCAAATTTTGTCCTTGCCAGTGTGGTTTAGCTTTGAGGACTTTAGGTTCCTTAAATTCATTTGTTTGTTTGCTAAAATTAGTTATAATCATTGATACCTCTGATTTTAAAGCTGGAAAGAGTTTTGGGTAAATTGTCTATAGTATAGTCTGTGCTGATTTATAACCCTAGCAGGTAATGATCTTAAGTCACTACATGCAGATAAACTTAACTGACGCTAAACAGAATCAAAAGTACACAGCCCAAGGGTTTATCACTGTTGTCAGGGTTGATTTGACGAAATATTGCATCTGCCCACAGATATGTTAATCTTTACCCACCGAGACAGCAAGAGTTTGGAGAAAATAAATCTTCCTGTAAGGTTAGGGCAAGAATCTGCGAACGTCATCTATCTATTTTATTTTACCGCAGGCTAAGGAAGCTCAAATACTGACAGAGTTAGAAGCATTAATAATCTAATATGCGATCGCCCCTCAAAAGGTAAGTTGTCTTAAGGTATTTAGGTAATCTTTAATGCAATTCTTATAAAAGTTTATCTTAATTAGGGAGTGCTCAACGGTCAATAGTCAGAAAACACTGACGAAAATAAATACAAGATTCCCGACTTCTTTAAAGAAGTCGGGAATCTGAGTCTTAGCCTTTAGCTAACTTCTTGTTGGATGTGTAGTAAACCTTACTACCAGTATCAGGGACAAAATGGCAGCTGATACATGAATTCCATAATGACTTCCAAATTGGTTCTTCCGATTTGTGGAAATACTCACCCATCACTGGTTTTATTGCCTCAGTTGCCTTCAGCAAATTGTAGTGAGGGATGTTAAGGAATATATGGTGAGCAACATGAGTACCGATATCATGATGGATATGATTGATCAAACCATAATTACGGTCAATGCTAGAAATCGCACCTTTCAAGAAAGTCCAATCTTCTCCACGATACCAGGGAAGGTCTGGCTCACTATGGTGCAAGAATGTCACCAAATCTAGCCAAATTATGAACACAAGGTAGGGCACAGCGTAATATTTCAGCAACCATATCCAACCCCATTGGTAGGTCAGAAAACCCAACAAACCTACCATACCAATCAAAAGTACAGTACTAGTAATGACATCCCATTTTTGCGATGGTTTGAAAAGCGGACTGCTAGGCAAAAAGTGGGAGCCTTCCTTATTAGGAGAACGCTTAAACAGATATACAGGATAAGCCAATAGAAAAACATAATATCTGCCTATCTTTTGTGCTAAAGGCATCTCCTTGTATTCTGATTCCGTCACAGGATACCAGCTTTCATCGTTATCGATATTGCCAGTATTTTTATGATGGGTTCTGTGACTAATCCGCCAACCATGATAAGGAACAAGTATTGGTGTGTGAGAAAGATGTCCAATCAAATCATTGAGCCATTTATGCTTAGAAAAAGATTGGTGTCCGCAGTCATGTCCGACTACAAACAAAGCCCAAAACATTGTTCCTTGCATTAACCAAAAAATTGGGAAGAAAAGCCAAGAATCCAGGTAATGAGCTACTGCATAAAGCAGACCGATAATCAAGATATCACGAAAGAAGTAAAAAAGTGATTTTATCACATTGGGCTGAAAGCATTCAGCAGGAATTGCAGCTTTTAAATTCTGAAGAGTGAAAGGTAATTTAGTCGTATCCTCAGATATTTCGCAGGCAGGAGGATTGTTGAACGTGATGATATTTGATTGCACTGGATTCTTTTGATTGGATATAAATCGGAACTTTATTTGAGACAAGATAATCTCACTTCTAGGATGCCCACGAAACTAGCGATCGCTAACACACAAGAGGATAAATTCTGGCAATTTACCTAAAATTTTAGTCAGTAAAGAATTGCCAGATTCTATTTAAACACAGCATAATAAACGCTCTCGTTAGTGCAAGAGCGTGAGTGTAATCACAGCGCTATTTATCGCTCTGTATAATATTCGTTGAAAGTCTTATAGCCAACATCAGTTGTGTACAGTTGACACTGGTCTGTAATCTGCTTCATTAAAGGCCAAGAAAACTGACACTCATCATGCAGATAAGTCCCCCAATTTTCTTTGATGCTGCTGTAAGCTAGCCGCAAATTATAAGAAGGAATCGCAGTGGAAATATGATGAGGGACATGAACATTGATATCATGACACAGAATTTCTACCCAACGCGGATAATCGCAATGGATAGTGCCAAAGATCTGTGCTAGACCCTCGGTCCACTTGTTAGCTGTCACAAAAGGAACATCTGCGGCAGTATGGTGAACAATAGTAAAAGTACTCATCCAAAAATGGTAAATCATCCAGGGCACTAGCCAAAATTTGACAAATCCCCAGATACCAGTTGTAGCGATCAGAATCGGGAAAGCGATCGCTGCAAACACAACTACTACAGCCACAGAAAGCTTGATACTCGATTGGTCTTTAGTTTTAAAGTTCCGCCAATCAAAATGCACAACTGCCCAATGTCCAATGGAACCTACCCACCAGAAGCGTTTACGCATGAACAGTTCAAAAGCAGACTGCCGGGTTTTATCCCAATTTTCAAACACTTCTGGTCTGATTGGATGCCAAGCGTTATCCTCATCCAGTTTATTGGTATGAGTATGGTGATAATTATGCTTAATCCGCCAACTGTGAAAAGGGTAAATTAACGGCATCATGAAGAAATGCCCCACCAAATCATTTACCCAACGACGTTTGGCAAAAGACCTGTGACCACAATCATGGGCAATTACAAAAAAACCTGTTAAAGCAGTACCCGTAAAAATCCAAGCTAGGGGCAAAAGAAACCAAGGAGTGATAATCAAGCTGTAATAGCCCAAGGCAACTGCCAAGACACTGATTATTACTTGTGTCCAAGCTTTGCGACGGTTCAGCTGAAAACATTCCCGTGGCAGGGTTTTGACAATATCTTTGAGCCTTAGATCGGAATTACCAGGCTCGTCACTTAGTTTCTGGCTGTTAATTATTGATGTAGTCATGAACACCTGAAAAACAACAAACTCCTCCACGAAGTCACCAAAAAGCAACTTGCCGCAAAATTTCTTAACATTAGCGCTTCGGATTATAGCAACCTAACCGACACAAGCGCACCCGTAATATAGACTTTTGAAAAGTGAGGAGTTATCAGTGATAAGTTATCAGTGATAAGTTATGAGTTTAGATTCTTAACTCACGCCTGATGTGAATTAGAAACGCTCCTTGTTCCATAAGGATTTGTGGGTCTCAAAATTATGGTTTGAGAAAAATCGACGGCAACATAAACATTTCGACACCTGATTCACATTAAACGTAACTCCTGTAGAGACGCGATTAATCGCGTCTCTACTACTCCTAACTCCTGTACAGACTCGATTAATCGCGTCTCTCCTAACTAGCTTTTGTTGGGGCCAACTTCACATTAGTAGCCAGACCAACTGCTTGTAGCAATTGAACAGTCATCCAAGTTAAATCGATTTCCCACCATTCCAGCCCATGACGAGCTGAGTATTGAAAGGCATGATGGTTATTATGCCAGCCTTCACCGAAAACTAGTACGGCTACCCACCAGCAATTAGTCGATCTATCACCAGAATCATAGCTCTGATAGCCAAATTTATGAGTAGCGCTGTTTACCAACCAAGTGCAGTGGTAAACCCAGACAATGCGAACAAAAATTCCCCAAACAACGAACGGCCAGCCACCCAGAAGCAAAAGCAATGCACCTAGAGCAACCTGGATCAAAATGAAATATTTTTCTAAAAACTGATAAACTGGGTCTTCGGCAATGTCTTTGGTGAAACGAGGAACATCAGCGTGAGCCGGACAATAATGAATCAGCCAATCCATGTGGCTCCACCAAAAGCCTTTATTAGAATCATGGGGATCACGGTCAGTATCAGAGTTTAAATGATGAATGCGATGTGTCCCTATCCACTCAATTGGGCCTCCTTGACAGGAGAGTGTCCCGAAGAAAACCAGGAGATACTCTAGCCACTTGGGAGTTTGAAAACTGCGGTGGGTAACAAGACGGTGAAATCCCAGAGTCACGCCTAAACCACCAGTCACCCAGTACAGCAAGAAACCCACACCAACTGCCGTCCAGCTAAAGTTACCAGGAACAAAGGCAAACAAAGCGCCGATGTGCAGTCCAATGAAAAAGAGGGTATTAACCCAGTTGATTTGAGGTTTAGTTAAGGTAGCAATTGTCATGCAGTAACCTGAATTTGAATTTTCCAGCCTAGTCTGCGCGATCTTAAAAATCCGCATATCTATAATTTTTTTGAACGAGGAACTGATGAACAGCTTAGAACAGCTGCGGCAAGCAGAACAGGCACTATTAGAAATTTTTTCTGGAATTGACACTCAGGTCAAGCATAATTTAAAACGAGTGCTGGATGCCTTTCGTAATCACCGTGTGGGTGCACACCACTTTGCTGGTGTAAGTGGCTATGGTCATGATGATTTAGGACGAGAAACTTTAGATAAAGTTTTTGCTGAAGTTATGGGTTCGGAAGCGGCGGCCGTGCGAGTGCAGTTTGTTTCCGGAACTCATGCGATCGCCTGTGCTTTGTTTGGTGTGCTCCGTCCTGGAGATGAAATGTTAGCAGTGGTCGGTTCTCCCTACGATACGCTTGAAGAAGTCATTGGTTTACGGGGTCAAGGTCAAGGCTCCCTTATTGAGTTTGGCATAAATTACCGCCAATTGGAGCTAACGCCCGAAGGAACTATAGATTGGCAAGCTTTAAGTACTAGTGTGGCTGAAAACACTCGTTTAGTGTTAATTCAGCGTTCTTGTGGCTATTCTTGGCGTCCGAGTTTATCAATTGCCGATATTGAAAAAATCGTCCACTTAGTCAAAGAGCAAAACCTGAACACCGTTTGCTTTGTAGATAACTGCTACGGCGAATTTATTGAAACCAGGGAACCTACAGCCGTCGGTGCTGATTTAATTGCAGGGTCATTGATTAAAAATCCTGGTGGTACCATTGTCAGCGCTGGCGGTTATGTCGCCGGTCGCGCCGACTTAGTGGAAGCAGCCGCCTGTCGCCTCACTGCTCCTGGTATCGGTAGTTATGGTGGTGCTACTTTTGACCAAAATCGCCTGCTGTTCCAAGGACTATTTCTAGCTCCGCAAATGGTTGGAGAGGCGATGAAAGGGACTTACTTAACTGGTTATGTATTTGATAAACTCGGTTATCCCGTAAATCCCGTCCCCCTGGCTCCCCGTGGGGATGTAATTCAGGCAATTAAACTCGGTTCTGCCGAAAAGCTAATTGCCTTCTGTAAAGCCATACAACAGCATTCTCCTATAGGTTCCTACTTAGACCCTGTTCCAGATGAAATGCCGGGGTATGAGAGCCAGGTAGTCATGGCTGGGGGGACATTTATTGAAGGGAGTACTTTGGAATTATCAGCAGATGGGCCTTTGCGTGAGCCGTATGTGGTTTATTGCCAAGGGGGGACTCATTGGACTCATGTGGCGATCGCATTGGAGGCTGCGATCAATGCAGTAGGAAAGTGTGGCGACTTATCATAGCAGATATTCCGCACTGCATGAGGTTTCTTGAGAAATTAGTGAAAGCGATCGCATTACTTATCTCGTGACAAGTTCAAGGTGATTTTTATTTCTTCTCATTATCCTATCTGGTAGAGGTTAGGATAAATTTAATTAGAAGGTTGGGGCTTTCTCTGCTGAAGCTTCTGGATTTTATAAATAATTTTTTTGTACTTATCTGTTGCTCCTTGTTTTTTGTAAAGAGTTGCTGCTTTCTGATAACTTTTAATTGCTTCTTGTTTATTTTGTAAGTTATTCTCATAAACCAAACCACGACTTTTGTAGATATCAGCTGAGTCAGGAGAGAGGCGAATAGCTTTGGTATAATCGTCAATTGCTGCCTGGTATTTTTTTAGATAATATTGAGCATCACCACGTTTCCTGTACGCATTAACATTTTTAGGTGCAATTTGAATAGCTTGGTTATAATCTTTAATTGCTGCCTGATAATCTTTGAGAAAATGGCGGTTCTGACCACGTTTTATATAAGCGTTAACATTTTTAGGAGCAATTTGAATAGCTTGGGTGTAGTCTTTAATTGCTGCTTTATAATCTTTGGGTGAATAACGGGCTTCACCACGTTTTATGTACGCATTAATATTTTTGGGAGCAATTTTAAGAACTTCAGTATAGTTTTCTGATGCTCCTTGGTAATCTCGTTTACCAAGCTTATTTTGTCCCTGGGTTAATAAGTTATTGACCTGCCTCTCTAGTGAGAAATTACAAAATCCCAATAACACTGCAATTACAATAATACTAGCAGCAATCCCAACTGAGAAAGTCGGTACATTTGTACCTCGAATAATTCGGTTTAAAGAGTGCTTGGAAATGAAACGGTCGATAGATGCAAAAATTTCAGATTTTTGTTGTTCTTGAATCAGTTGTAGTTGTCGCTGATCTTCTTGTATTTTCTCGACTTCTTCCCTAATTTTTTCAACAATATTTACAAATGCATCATCCTGTCTTGGCCAAAACCTACTAGTTATAGGTTCACCATTATAAGGTAAACACTGTAGATGCCCGAATGGTGTAGCTTGCCAGTTATCAATTGGGCGGAGTTTAACAGGGATTACATAGGCTTGTCCAGCGTTGTGCCGTTTCATCGCCCACCTGGTAATGTTCTTACAATCATCTGCTGCCAAAAAGTCTGGACTAACCAGCAGTACAATCAATTGAGATGTATTCAGGTGTTGGTAACTTTCCTGTTTCCAGTCTCTTCCAGTCAGCGTTTGACTTTTATACCAGTTTATAATGACTCTTAGTGGTTCCAAACTACTAAGGTGCGGTTCTAATTTTTCCCGCAGTTTTTTATCATCACGAGAGTTAGAGTGGGCAAAAAAAAGTTTTATAGTTCTAGTAGATGTCAACAATAAAGACATAAAATCAGATTTACGTAGCTTTTATGCGAAGACTTTCAATATCCGTATTTAATGTGATTCGGCTGATATTTGCTTGACTGCTTCTGCAAATTCTTCAGCCATTTTTACAAATGCTTCATTCTTATTTTTCCAAAATCTACTGTCGGTTATAAATTTACCATTCTTGGGTAAATACTGGAGGTTGCCAAGCTGAAAATTTACCAATTTTATACTCTTCCAACTGGCAACAGGAATAAGTAGAATGGGAATAACATTAGTTCCTTCTGCATGGCATCTTTCTATTACTTCTTTAACCTCAGAGCGGTGGTAATACCCCAGAAAAGTCGGACTAATAAGTAGGAGAATTATATGGGCTGAATTCAGTTTTTTATTAATTTCAATATTTATAGTTTTTCCTGGTCTTATTTTGCTTTTATCCCAAATATTAATATCGCCTTGTATCTCCATATTATGGAGACATTTTTCTACTAGATCATTTCGGAGTTTTTCATCTTGTTCAGAGTAATATAAAAAAACTTCGATGGCTTCACCGCTTGATAGTACTTCACAAGTTTGATGTACTTTTTCCTGGGATATACTATCTGGGATTATTTTTGTATGAGAAGGCAATTGCAATTCCGCTTCAATATCATTTAACTGCTGATCAATATCGTCTAACTTAGCCTCTTCATATTGAATCTGCTTTTCTAGTTGAAACTTTATTGCCGTCCCTACCTCAATAGCCCAATTCGCTCGTAAGCACTTTAATTTTTCACTTCGCAGTTTCCACTCAGCATCAAGCGTCTTCCACCGTTGCTGTAACCGCTGCTGCTGTTCAGTACTCAAGCTTTTACCCATTTTGGATGTTAGATTTTAGTTTTTGTATTAATCAGACATGACATTTCACACTAGTAGAAATACTGTCTTAAATAATTATATAAAATTACTTGTCAATAAGCGACGAGAGAATAGGACTTTGGCATAGGGCTTAAAGGAGTGATCGCATCCTATCAAACTACCAAGTGACTGCTAGCTAGCTGATACATGTTCATCTGGCAAAAATCCCCCCAATTCTCCTTGTAAAGGAGAATTGAGGGAATCAAGTATTATTAACAATACCTTGTCCTAAAGGACACGCTACGCGAACACCAATTTACGAGGCTGAGTTGGTTGGTGTATTAACTCTTTTTTCCCCAAGGCTTGGCAAAAACAATAAGTCCTAAAAATTCCTTCAAGGTTTCGCGCAAGGTTTTTTTAGCGTATTACCTGTAGTATAAAGAGTTTGAGACTCCAAGGTAGTACTTTTGTACGCAATTTTGCCGTTTATAATCAGCCCTTCAAGAGACATTGAAGTGCCTGGGAGTGTAAAACAGCCGCCGAGGTTCGTTTGATTAATCATCTTGTCTTTCCTTCAGTGTTTTTGAATGTGGCGTACATTGATAATTAGCTCTATCAGTTTCATCTTTTCTTAGTGCCATTCGACTATGGGTATTTTATTACGAGTTTGTACCTTACTAGGCTAGATAGCGAGTCAAATTAAGCCTGGCGATCGCCTGACATTTTGTGCAATTGTTTCTCAGCTGCAAAGCACACTAAAAAGGGGAACAAAAATGTTGTTCCCCTACGAAGGCTTTATATTCTATGCAATTGAAAGCGGCTATGAGTTTTTAGCGATCGCAAAATTTCAGATAACTGCAAATAAATTAGTTTTCGTCTCGCCCGTGAACTTGAGCGGGTGGACTGGTTGCCTCAACAGCAGTGAATGGTTCTAAAATTTTATAGGTGTGACTGGCTCCTTTTGGCACTACCCAAGAACTCCCAGGCTCCAGCAAAATTGTTTGCCCTTCAATATGCAATTCTGCACGACCAGTGATTACATAACCAACAGTTTCATATTCTCGCGCTGCTGGCTCTTTAGCTTCATTCGGTTGCTCATTCTCCCACAGGCGCATGGAAATGGTTTTGCCAGATGCAAGATATTTCTGACCAAGTTGACCTTTAGGGGAATGAGTAGAGTCTACTTTGATAACGCTTGTATCAGATGTATCAGACATATTTTTTACCTCTTTTAGTTTTAAACTTTGATGGTTTTGCCAGTGTGAACTGCTTAGTAAATTAGCTGCATCAGCCTGACATCTTGCAAACCTTCTTTACCAGGAGTTTTAGGCTGTTTATTCGCCATGATGGACTCGGACAAATGATTCATCTCTAGGGCAATTGCTTCTTTTCCTGAATATTCTGTTCTTCTATTGCTATTTTTGGGTTTGCTCGTCAGGCGATGTTGGCAGTAATCGTTAGCTAGGCTATGCTTGCTTTCAGCTTTGGCGCGATATCTGGCGACAAGCCGCAACTCTACCAGACGCTACGCAAACACTTCTACACCACTGACTTGTAGCGATGTAGGCGTTGAAAAGATGCAAATCACAACCACAAATTCCCGTGGAAGTAATTTTAAAAATGCCATCACACGAGTTAATAATTTTTGGCTAGGTAACTGTTTCTACCTGCACATCGTCTGCTCCATGGCAGCAAAATTTCATAATTATTTAGTCATTAATTATGATTTTTGGCTGGTTAATATCAAGAGGAATACTCGATTTATCCTAATACTGAGATGCGATAATTATCGCATCTTAGTAACTACTCAAATCTTATCCAACAATTTACGAGTCAAAAATTTAGACTCAAAATTTGCTACAAGTCTAGATTCTCTATCTCAGTTTTTTGCTAGAAGGATTTTGGTAATAACCTTCTTTCTCTCCGGTCAATGGCTCAACTGTTTTTTCGACTTTTTTTTCTGTAGACTTAAGAAACTCTTTTGTAGCTCTAGGAGTTTTTTCATCCAAGTTTAGCTTTTCACGGATAGTATCGGCAGCGTTTTTTAATGGATTTTGAGAATTTGTTGTTTGGTTATCGTTTCTAATTTCACCTTGCTCATTTGGGATTACTTTATAATAAGTACCCTCTGGAGTTTTAACATCAGCTTGGGCTATGTTAGGGTAGCTAAAAGCCTGACCCAATAAAAACATAAATCCTACTAGAAAAACTACAAGTATTTGGGATATCTGAATATTCCGCAGCCATGAAATTACTCGATTCATAAAAAGCCTCAATTACATTATGTTAGGTGGACAATTTAAAACGCTGAATGACTATTTACCATTCAGGGTTTAAGAACAACTTTGATCCAGTTATCCTTTTTTTGTTGAAAAATATGGTAGCCGTGGGGTGCTTCCTCTAAAGGCAATTGATGGGTAACAACCAAGGATAGATCAAGTTTTCCATCCTAAATCATCTGCAATCAAAAATATATATATTTTTGTCTATGCATTTTGTCCCATCCTAAAGGTTAGTTCCTTATTGAAGGCTGCACCAAATGGTATTTTATCAACAAAAGTACCATAAACACCCATAATTGAAAAACTCCCGCCTTTACGACAGACCACAATCATTTCCTGCAGAACGTAGGGACGGTCGGTTTCCAATCTGAGCTTTTGTTTTGTCTGGTCGTAGAAGTCTTCTAAACCAACGGCATCGATGCAAGCATCGGGGTCACGGCCACCAGTCGTCTCTTTCAACACTTCGCCAGCATTAACTTTTTTGTAGTTAATCACTTCTGCTTTGGCAAACTTTTTCGCCATTTCCAGGCGTTGGGGAAAGCGATCAATAGCGATCACTTTTTTGGCTGCCATGATGTAGGCGCTAATCATGTGGCGTCATTGGGCAAATAACTACTTGCGTCCACTTGTTTGACCTTCGGTGGTGGCAATTTCGCCTGCTTCCATTAGCATCTTGAAGCGACCCAATTCATCACCAATTTGCTGTTTTGGTTCCTCACCAAAAAGTTTAGCTACGGTAGCTCCCAATGCTCCACCTGGTGGGTTATACTCCAAAACAACCTTAACTTCCGTGCCGCGATTTGCTACTTTTTTGAAGCGGACAAAACCAGAATTATCAATATCTGCACCTTCTACAGAAGCCCAAGAAATAAATTCATTTTCCCGGTCTTCGAGAATTTCCGCATCCCATTCCACAGTGTTACCCAAGGGCGCATTCGCAACCCAATGAGAACGTTTTTTGTCATCCACCTTGACAGATTTGAGATGCTTCATAAATGTAGGCAAATTCTCAAAGTTGTGCCAATAGCGATACAGTTCATCTGCTGGTTTATTGATCGTTACCGTCTTTTCAATTTTGATGGGTTGGTTTATACCTATTGCTTCCTGTGCTTGCTGGATTGTGCTTTGTTTAGTTGCACCTTGATAGATTAAACCGCCACCGGCTAAAGCCGTCAGCACTCCCCGCAATGAACCTTGCTTTAAACCCATCAGCACCATAGCACCGCCACCGAGAAGAGATCCCCAACGCTCTACTTCACTAGCTTCAGGCTGGTTTGTACTTTGTTTATCCCCTGAGGTCGAAGTCACTTTTTTATCTCCATTACAGTAAATTAATTACAGAGGTGCAAATACTCTCTTCTTTCTACCTCTGTGTTCTTCTCTACGAGACGCTATAATCGGCAAGCCCTACGGATTCCTCAGTTGCTTTAGGCTGGGGAACCCGTCCACCGGACTGGCTCACCGCTTTGTGTCTACGTTTAAAAAACCTTACATTGACACAGCAGCTCCTGTAGTTGGCTTAGGAGGTTGAATCTGATCACTTATCCGCGCCCGATACAGTTCTACCAATTGCTGTTCGTATTTCGATAAATCTTGGTAAATTTCTTTGAAAATAGCAGTTGCTACTGGGTCAGTATACATTGCACACAAATTGCCAATATCGCCAATACCAGTTTGCACATCTCCCAAAGCAGAACGTAACTGATATATGTCATCACTTCCTGTCAAGGCAGTTTTCACCTTGGCATACTGATTGGCAATATTTGCTCCTAAAGAGGGTTTTTCGCCTAATCGTTGAAGATAGGTTTCCAGCTTTTGAATGTGGCGCTGTTTATTAGCAATAATTTCTTGAAAGACTGATTTTACTTGGCTATCTGATTCCTTTTCCAAGTAGTTCTCAAATGTTTCTAGCGAATAACGTTCACCAGTAAGGGCAGTATTTAAACCTTTGCTGATATCACCTTTAGTTGAGCCACCCCAAGCATCAGCCAGCTTCCACCATTCAGCACTTGTGTCTTTCTCATTAGGTAATGCAGCATCTTTGCCACCATAACCCAAACGGCTTAAAATAGCTGTAGTGAAAATTGGCAAGTCTCCGGGTTCACGAGATGTAATCAAATTCCCGTCAACTACCACTGGTTCATCTAGATAATTTGCGCCAGCGTTAATGATGTCCTTGGCAATAGCGCTAAAGCCAGTAACTTGCTTACCTTCGAGCAAGTCGCCTTCAATCAAAACTTGTGGGCCGTGGCAAACCGCAGCTACCAATTTTCCTTGTTGTATAGCCTCTTGTACAAAGCGGACTGTATTAGGGTTGCGCCGCATTTTATCGGGAGCCATCCCACCAGGAATCACCACTGCATCGTATTCGGCTGCGATCGCTTCTGTGGTAGTACCATCAGCTTGGATGCTAAGTTTGCCCTGTTTACCCTTATATTTTTCATTCATTCGGGAACCGAGGACTACTACCTCTATTCCTGCTTGTTTTAATCCATTATAAGGAACTGTAAATTCTGCATCCTCTACTGCTTGTTCAATGAGGATGGCAACTTTTTTATTAGCGGAATAATTGTTATGGTCAGTCATAGATGGTGTTCCTTGCTTATTTCTCGTATTTAACTAACTACAATGTTCATCGATTAGGACAGTTAAACATCCAAGATTTTTCCCTGGAAAAATTTGCCGCTAGTTCCTGTGCTTTTTCACCTGCTATCTGTTCTTTAAGAGTTTCTAGTGTGGCACGAGTAGCAGATTTTGCCTTTTCACGCTCATCTGATTGGGCAAGGCTTTATACATCTGTAATGAACTCGTCGTATTTCACTGTCTACCTCCACTGATCAAAATTATTGAATGTCTTGTCGTTTAGGATTCAGGTAGTTAAAACTATGAAAACTAAATTAAAATGGCTAAACTTAAATTTTTATTTTTCCTCTAATCAATAAAAAAAATAGTTATGAGTGAGAAGTTGGCTAATGAATAATTTCGGTTTGATAACCCCTAACTCATAACTAAAAACTTCAACTACAAGTTGCTTAACCATGAATTCATATTTCCAATCGTATGGTGCGATCGCTCGTTTAGCTTCGTTCCAAGGGGATAGATTATTTTATTTCTAAAGCTATACATCTCTAGTAAGACAAATTATTGACAAGAAAGCGTTATTGTGAGAATAATGCAGAAAATGGCTAGCATCATGGCAGAAAAAAATCATAATGACGAAATTAAAACCAATGATTTGCCGCAGGAGATTACCGAATCCTACGGCACTGGCGTGAAAGAGTTGCCGGGATACAATATTGGCGGGCGCTCAATGCAAGCAGAAAGACAGGAGTACACAGAAACTAGTCCTGAACTGACTGGTGGGGATGTTGATGCTTATTGGCAAGATGCAGATGCAGTTGGGGATGAAGCTGTTGGTGGTAGTACTTCCACTCCCGATCAAAATGTAACTGAGGAGCTAGAAGCAGCAGTGGGGCTAGAAATGGATGACTCTGAGTTTCTGCATACCAACGATATTTTAGAGGAACGTGACGGCGATCGCTGGGAGTTAGATCCAAAGTCTTCTGAAGATTATCAAGATCGGCGAGAATAAGCTCTATAAAAGCAGAAGCCGTATTCCTACTGGATATTCAAAAATTGGATGTCGCTGAATTGGCAGTGCTTTTTTAAGCACTGTCACAATAAAATTAACATCTATCTACCGACATACCTGGTGAAAATCTCCAATTTTGTAGTATTCCAATTGTCAACTCTTCACCTTGCCTTTGCCAAGCATTATTTTGGCTTTTCTAGGGTGTTTATTTAAGGTGATTTCTGACAAAGAATATACCCAGGTTGACGAGTTTCGACACAACGACCGACTCAGTGCATCGCTTCGCTCAACTCTCGATTTCCTAGTTGGTTGAGCGAAGTCGAAACCAACGGCGGCGGTAAATTTATTAACGGAAATTGCCTAACTATAATGCTTTTAAGGCAGGACTACAGCCCGATTTATATTCTGTTTATAATTGTTATTCTTTATGATTTCAATACATCTGTCTTCAGTAGGTTAAAAGTGCAGATGTACATTTGATAATGTTGCTCATGAAACTGATTTAATTGGAATTGGAGTTAATAATGACATCTACACAAACTGGTGATCCAACTATTCGTGAACATGTTCAAGCTTGGCAACAGTTGGATGTGGATCAACAGCTGGCTTTATTTTGGTTTATTTACAAAGAAATGGGTAAGTCAATTACGCCAGCTGCGCCTGGTGCCAGCACTGCTTCCCCAGAAATTGCTGAAGGTTTGTTTAATCAAGTTAAGGAATTATCTCACGAACAACAATTACAAATTCAGCGTGACTTGATTAATAAAGTGGATACCCAAATTTCTCGTGAATATGGCTCTTTGGGTGATACCACCAAGCTACTGTTTTGGTATCGTTTATCTCAAGGTATGGATGATGGTACTATCATTCCTGTACCTTCTGATTATGAACTTCCCTCACAATCTAAACCGTTGTTTGGCAAAATTCAAGGATTAGAGTTTGAGCAACAGATGACTCTTTTCCGTGATTATGTTTCGCCAATGGGTGCCGAAGCAAAAGCAGGGGCTGGAATTTAGATTTAGTGACTTTTTTCAAATGGGTGCTGTAACAGCTTTGAGTCAGTAATCGGAGGTGGGGCTATACCTCACCTTTATTTATAAGCTAGGAAGACTTGCATTTTTAAGTTAATAGCTAAAAATCTTTTAATTTGCATCCTCCAAAAAATAAATCTTTTGTGAGGTAGTTATTTCTACAACTCTCGTTTCAGATTTACCCGAACTGGGTCAATTTACTGCCAAACAAATCTCTCGTTTAGTTGGTGTTGCACCAATTAATCATGACAGTGGTCAACACAAAGGTAAGCGTATGATTAATGGTGGTCGTGCCCATGTTCGTGCCACTCTTTATATGGGTGCTGTTGTTGCTATGTGTCATAATCCTGTCATTAAAGCTTTTTACGAGCGTCTTGTCGAACGTGGTAAATCCAAAAAACTTGCAATAAAAAGCTTGCGTTTATAAAATGTTAGTTATTTTAAATGCAATGGTTCGGGATAATTTGCCTTGGCGTGTAACTGACAATTTACAACCTATTTCTGGCCTTTAGCAACACCTACGATTTTATAGTTTGGAGTAGCAAAGCCCTGACGATCGCAACTGGGATAAATAATTCAAGGCTCTTTTTTTGCCCACACTGGAAATCCAGCAACTGGGGAAGATTCGGTGAATCGAAGGAGTGCCTGGTGCAGGCTGCAACTGTCTCTCCTGCAAATGTAGAATCAACATACCCGTACCAGGCATCACCGAATCAGCGAAGCGGTTCCCCAGTTGCGTCAACTTCTTTTTAGCTTTTTCTTTTGCGATCGCACTTGACATTCAAGACAGTCGCTACAATATCAGGCGATGGCGTAGCCCAGAGCAGGCATCGCACTTTTGATCTCAATGTCTGAGCCGTCTACCCTTACCAAGGCTACCGTGTATACACAAGTCGAATTACCCCCTTTAATCCCCCCTTATAAAGCAGGGCTGTTTCATTCCCTAAGAAGCGACTGCCGTCGCAGAGACGCAAAGGAAAATGCAAAAGTCATTTCAACCTCATGCAAGAGCTGTCAGTAATTGTTGCATAGCTGTGTTTTTTATGTTGTAGGCGTTTGCACTAGGTAAAAGAGACTCTTGGTAACGACAGATAAGGTACATCTTCTCATGAAGTGTTGCTACACCGATAGAAAGTGGTAGAGTTTTTGGTGCCGTAGCAATTAGATAAAGTTCCTGTAGCTGTAATTTTCCAAACTCCTGTTTAATAGCTAAATTCCCTAGATTAGTAATTACAAGATCAGTTCCTTTTACATCTCTAGGATGTGAAGTTTTCCCATCTTTGTTAGAGTTACTGGATAATAAGGCGCTGGCTTCTAGGACATCGTCAAATAACTTTCCGTTTGCTATCACTTGATTGAGCTTGTCTTTAACTTCACGCGCTAAATCCCAAAAATCGGTTCTCTGGCTTAATCGATGAGCGGTGCTTGGTCGAGCGATGTATTCTCCCAGATTTATACCAACATCAATTGTCAAATATTTGCGGATATTTACTGGTGTACGGCACTTGAGAATAATCTCATTAGGAGATTTTACTTCAGCAGCGATCGCTAAAAGAAATGCAGCGCATAAAGCACCGTGAACAGAAGTTTTTTCTTCTCGACAGCGAGCTACAAGCTTGGTAGTTTCCATAGAAGATAGCGTCCAACGAAATAGGCGAATTGGAAGCATTTCTGAAGTATTTAATCTTGGATTATTAAGCAACAGATACCTCAAAGTCATGTTGAAGTACTTGAAAGTCGTGTTGAGGTACTCCAAAATCGTGTTGAGGTACTTGAAAGTCGTGTTGAAGTACTTGAAAGTCGTGTTGAGGTACTTGAAAGTCGTGTTGAGGTACTTGAAAGTCGTGTTGAAGTACTTGAAAGTCGTGTTGAAGTACTTGAAAGTCGTGTTGAGGTACTTGAAAGTCGTGTTGAAGTACTTGAAAATCGTATTGAGGTAGTCCGAAGTCGTGTTGGAGTACCTCAAACTTTGTCGCACCGCGATCAAGTACACAGGTGCGTAGGCGTAGCCCGCACTTCGGCTGCGCTCAGTGACCACCGTAGGCATCGCTTGACTTTTAAAACAGTTGCTACAATTTTCCCTAACCCAAGCGTATTGGATTATAATTTTAAAGCACAGATTTTTCTGAACTGATATTACTGGTGCTTTTGATGAACCACTGAATATCGCAAACTTAGCAAAAGCGATCGCTTCGTTTGGTGGTAGACTTGCGAAAAGTAATAGCACCAGATTTAATATCAGTCGTCTGGAGTGCTAGTACCGCAAGGCGGAAGTCAAAAGTCAAAAGTCAAAAGTCAAAAGTATTATGGAATGGGCTTTTTAGGGATTTTAAATGGTTGCTCTATTTACGCCGTGGCGTACTAGTGCTTCTGATACGCGACAACCAGTGAAAAGGGAAATCCCAAACAGAGCGCGATCGCGGGTGGTTAGTAATTCCTCGATGAATAATCGCCTTAATTCCTCTTGGCTTAATATTTTGCCTTGTCCGTTGCCGCTAACCTTCATCTTTTCTACTTTCTAGGGGGTTCCAACGCTTTACGCCTTAGGAGCACAACACATTGTTTGTGCGCCTGCCACAGTAACAACAATTAACCTTTTTTAATCACTGTTTGATAACGACCCAAAGCTATCAAAGGAAAGTATTGTTGATACATATGATATTTTAGATAAAAATGGCAGGGGAAACCAGTACCTGTAAAATCTGCCTCAAACCAAGTACCATCGGGCTGTTGAGTTGCCACTAGGTAGCCAATTCCCCGCTCAATCGCCTCAAGAGCTAATTTACCAGTTGCTTCACCTGCTGCCAACAGACCAATTAAAGCCCAAGCAGTTTGAGATGCAGTACTATTTCCTTTTCCCTTGAGACTGGGATCATCATAGCTACGGCAAGTCTCACCCCAACCACCATCTGGGTTTTGACATCCAACTAACCAAGCTGCTCCTCGTTCTATACTGAGTTTATGCCTTTGAGGGTCAATCAACGCCAAGGCTGATAAAACGCCACTAGTGCCGTAGATATAATTTACACCCCAACGACCAAACCAACAGCCTTCGGTTTCTTGTTCGTGCAGAAGATAACTAAGCGATCGCTCTAAATTATAACTATCAATTGACAGGTTACAAGCACCAAGCATTTCTACGACTCTAGCCGTAACATCTGCGGTGTTTGGATCAATCATGGCTTTCAAGTCGCCATAGGGAATGGAATTGAGCCAATCTTGGTCATTGTCCAAATCAAAAGCAGCCCAACCACCTGGTTTACATTGCATAGATGCAATCCAATTTAACGCCCGAGCGATCGCAGCCTGCTTAATTTTTTCATTAGGGAGTTTCGCTACATGTAGTGCCATCACCACCACAGCCGAGTCGTCTACATCAGGATAAAAGCGATTGTCAAATTCAAAAGCCCAAGCCCCTGGTTTTCCCTGGCGATTTTTGACAGCCCAATCTCCGTAATCCAAAATTTGTTTTTGCAATAACCATTCTCCAGCCTTTACCACAGCCGGATGATCTGGTGCAAAGCCGGATTCTACTAAGGCACGCATCGCCCAAGCAGTATCCCAGACGGGTGAAATACAGGGCTGAACTCGGTAGCTGTTCTCTGTTTCAATCGCAAAGTTATCAATTGCTTGCAAACCTCGTTCCACAATCGGGTCGTTTGGGTGATAATCCAGACACCGCAAAGCTAGCATTGAATTCAGCATCGCCGGAATAATGCCGCCCCAGTCGCCTGTAGCTTCTTGCCGCTCTAAAATCCACTTTTCAGCAGCTTTAATTCCTTCTTGGCGTAAGGGTACTAAATTCAGGCGTTCTGCCAACTTGAACCCATGATCAAGGGTGAGGAATAAATCTGTCCAATCGCAACTCTGGGGTAATTCCCACCGCACTTGATCAATACCTTCTACGTATAGCTGATCTAGGTTGATAGTTGGGTTGGTAATAAAAACAGGTTTGCGATCGCATACAAGCAGTAATGGTACTGTACTGGAACGTGCCCAGCTAGACATCTCGTAGATATTGACGGGGAAAGCTTTTGGCAACAGCATCACCCAAGCTGGTAGCGAGGGAATACCGCGCCAGTTGTAGCAGCCAATCAAGGCTAGGTGCAACTTGGTAAAAATCCGAGTTTTGCTGATCCCACCCCGTTGGAGAATAAAGGCTTGCGCCCGAATCATCGCCGGATCGGTTGCTGGTACACCTAGCAGTCTTAGTGCCATGTAGGCTTCAACCGAGGTGCTAAGTTCTCCACCATCACCGTAGTAAAGTTCCCAGCCGCCATGCTGCCGTTGCTCTTGACGTAGGTAGGCTTCAACTTTGTGCAACGGTCTTGCTTGGTCTGTTCCCCAAATTTTATGCAGGAGGACGACTTCAGCAGTGATGGTGACATTAGATTCTAACTCTGCCCACCAATAACCTGCCGGATTTTGAATCGAAAGCAAATATTGTTGACTGGCTGCGATCGCTTCTGCAACTTGATTGACTTTTACCCTGTCTTGTGTTCGCATCAAATACTATTTAACCTCAACACCCAACACTAGTTATGAACACGGCAATCCGATGAAAAATTTTTTCCTTCTATTTCAGTAGACATAGTATTCTGTCTGAGTTACTGAGAATTTGCAATAGCTAATGGGTGTAATTGTATTAGGATTGATGCTGTTATCCTTGACAATTTGGTTGGGATTACTGTGTTTTTGGGGACAATTTTGGCGGACAGACCAGCAATTAGAGGTTACAGAAACTGAGTTACAGTCGTTACCTATGGTTTGTGCGGTGGTTCCAGCCCGTAACGAAGCTGAATTACTACCAACCACATTGCGATCGCTCCTACTCCAAGATTATCCTGGTTCTTTAAAGGTGTTTTTGGTAGACGATCGCAGCACAGATGGGACAGCAAATTTTGCCGAAGGGGTTGCACAAGCTGTAGGTAAACCTGAGCAATTGCATATTATCTCTGGCGTTTCACTGCCTCCTGGTTGGTCAGGCAAACTTTGGGCAGTTGAGCAAGGTATAAACAGCGCGAGTTTATTTGCACCTGAGTATTTTTTGCTGACCGACGCAGATATTGAACATGATCCTGGTAATCTCCGCCGACTGGTTGCCAAAGCTGTCCAAGAAGATTTAGACCTGGTTTCGGTAATGGTGCGACTCAGGTGTGAGAGCTTTTGGGAAAAACTTTTGATTCCAGCTTTCGTCTTTTTCTTCCAAAAACTCTATCCTTTCCGCTGGGTTAATAATCCAAACAATCCCACAGCCGCAGCTGCTGGCGGATCTATTCTGATCGCCCGTGAAGCTTTAGAGCGAATCGGGGGTATTCAAGTCATTCGTCAAGCTTTAATTGACGATTGCGCCCTTGCTAACGCCGTTAAGCAGATTGGAAGACAAAGTAATTCTTCTTTCTCCCCTGCCTCCCCCGGCCGGATCTGGCTAGGATTGAGTACATTAACTCAGAGTCTGCGTCCTTATAACTCGCTGGCGACGATTTGGGATATGGTTGCCCGTAGTGCCTATACCCAACTGAATTATTCTCCATTACTACTATTGGGAACTTTAGTAGGAATGCCTCTGATTTATCTAGTTCCACCTATGTGTGTAATTCTGGGTGCAGTTTGGGGCAATTGGGCGATCGCACTTACAGGTTTATTAGGATGGCTTTTAATGACCTTGGCTTATTATCCGACAATCCGCTTTTATAAATGTTCTCCCTGGTTAGCCTTCAGCTTACCTGCGATCGCTTTTCTGTATACCCTGATGACTCTAGATTCAGCACTCCGTCACTGGCAAGGGCGCGGCGGCGCTTGGAAAGGAAGAGTTTACCCCAACCCAGATAATTTATAGTTGGGATGTGGGGGCTTTTTTCATTACTTAGGATTATCTGAAACAGTTCTGATCTTTAACCAACATCTGATATTCCTGGGAGGTATAGCTGGGCTAATTGAGCGAGATACTCCTCTGGTTTTAGAAAGGCAATCTTTAAGATTAGTCGAGATTGAGGTGAATCTGGCGTTGCATAAATGCGGGATGAATTGGCGGATAAAACCATTGATAATTCGTTCAAAATTGGGCGAAATCATCCCATGATTCAGCAACGCCGTGAATCTGATGTGACTGGAGTAACACAGCGCCAAGAGTTATCTGACTTCACTAAAATAACTGAGGTATTAAGTAGTGATGGAAAATGTACAGAATTGTTATTAAAGATTTGTGTTTAGTAAAAGTCACAGAGGACATAATAAAAAAACATCTATTAGACATCTCCAAAAATTAGGTTTTCACTTAGACAGGATAAGGGTTTGAGATTCTTTTTGAAAGATGTCTATTACCAACTGTGTCTTTTTCTAAAGGTTTGATAAATTATTTACTGTATTTATTCTACAATCAAGCAAATAAGCGTCAATATCTATCAGTACTGTTTATTTGCTGCATTAGGTAATTAGACATGAAATATCGTCTATTATATTTGCTTTTTTTTGGCTCTAGCTTACCACTATTATTTGCTCAACCTACATTTGCACAAGTCACCCAAATTACTGGAATTAAATATAGATTAACTGAGAAAGGTTTGGAAATTATTTTAGTTACTTCTGCTCCCAAAAATCTACTGAGTTTTCCCACAATACAAGCTAAGACACGTATATTTAATATTCCCAAAGCTCAATTGTCTTTACCTTGTGGCAAATTTTTTCGTCGAGAAAACCCAGTCCAAGGAGTTCAATCTATTAGTGTAACTTCTGAGAATACTAACCAAGTCAGTATTGTGGTGCAGGGTGAAAAGAGCTTACCAAAAGTTATAGTATCTATAAGTCCAGCAAAAATTGATTGCATCAAATGCAGTTTTCAATATACAGAAGAATTAAGAGAAAAAAGTATTGAAGGGATAGCCGAGGTGGTTTTAGATATTGATGAACAAGGTAATGTCACTCAAGTGAGCTTAGGTCGTTCAAGCGGTAATACTGAAATTGATAATGCTGTGTTGACGCAAGTAAAAAAAATGAAGTTTATAGATAATGCCTGTGGGCAAAAAAATATTTTACTCAGAGCTAATTTTATAATACGAGGGTCACTACTTCATCAACGAGCAATTGAAGAATATAGAATGAGAGGACGACAAGAATCTCTTCGGCAACGGTTGAGAAAAGAAGGAGAATAGATGCAGATAATAAATCTTTCAACCAAGGTGCTTCAAGGAGCGATCGCTGTGATTAAAGCGTCGGATGTGATAATTACTACAGAATAGTCCGAAATGAGTAAATAGGTTGTGGCGATCGCTTCATAGATGCATAAAAGAAAGCTTTTAACCAAGGGATTTATGGGAGCGTTCGCCCTAATAAAGTGACACAGAGTATTGGTAAATATGACGGCTATACACTGATTCAACGATACCTAAAACTACTCTTGTAGCTTATAAAAGCTAGCTTTGAGAGCATATCACTCTTAAATTGGCTAAGGTATTGTGAGATAAAATCAAATTTCAAAATCGGTAGTGCTAATCTAAAATTAAAGTAAGCCGAAAGTGGTTGATTAAAAGAGTTATGACAACCGCAACACCAACAAATAATTCTGTTATTGTCCCCAAAAAGCTGCCTTTTCTGGAGTCAATTTGTTGGCAGACCGCCGATGTGTATCGGTTTACTTTAGAGGAAATGCTGAGTCGCTACGAGCGTGGTTGGCAATATCGCAATTTATTTAATAATCTTGAGGGTGAAGAACTCAATTTTCTTAAGGAACTTGCCAGACGCTATAAATCCTGGTTGCAAGTTTGTTTATGACCTTCAGGTTAGAACACCATCATCAAATTCTCACAGTTCTTGAATCCTTAGATTCGGACATACTTAGAAAGGGTTCTGCTTACTTCGGCTTACCTCGGCTCCGGTTCCATCGAGCGGAGCCGAGATGCTCGGCACAAGTCGCTCAGTACAAGTACTTCGGTGGCGGAACCCTTCTTGCATTTGAATTTGATGAATATCGCTGGAGTAAGGACGTTGATTTTATCGCTTCCGTTGGTACACAAGGCTACAAATACCTGCGTACAGTGATATTTGAGGGTGGGCATGAAGCATTATTTCGGGATTTAAGTAAAATCCAAGTTGGACGTAGCACAACTGACCAATATGGAATTCGGATGATAGTTTTTGTAGATGATGTGGCGATTAAAACGGAAATTATTGCCGAAACTCGTTTTCAACTAGACCCACCAAGATATCTAAACTGGTCACCTGTTCCCTGCTTAAGCTTCAATGACTGTTTTACCTCTAAGCTGCTGTCAAATTCTGACCGTTACGCAGATGACAGCGTTGAGGCAAGAGATTTAATTGATTTAGCAATTCTCAGGCTGCAATCTCCAATCCCACAAGCATCAATTGAGAAGGCTGAAAAAGCCTATGAGGTTATACGCCCTTTGAAAAGAGCGATCGAACGCTTTCAGGAAAGACCGGATTACAGGGAGAAATGCTTTCTCGGTCTACAAGTTGATCAAGCTCAGATACCCAAAATTATCGACGGTGTTGATTTACTCTCTATGGATTTAGGTTTATCTCACACTCCAAGGGCTTTTCGAGAACAACATGATATCTTTGCTGATTTAGAAACACAAATTGAAAAACCAGAAGATTCTTAAACAGGTAGCGATCGCCCCATACCCCTAAATCCTTGAGGCTGTTTGTTTACTACTGGTGGGTTCAACAGACAATGGTTGAGCAGCTTTCAACACTGCATCCAGCAACCCTGGAAACAGCATCTCTAAATCTTCACGCCGTAGGATGTTAATATGGTGTGTCCCTTCTTTGCGTGTAAAGACTATCCCCGACTCCCGCAAAATCTTGAAGTGATTGGACATAGTAGACTTAGCGATCGCAAAATCAAACTTGGCACAGCATTGCTCCCCCTCAGTCGCCAGCAGCCGCACAATCTCTAGCCGCACTGGATCGCCCAATGCATACAGCACTCCCGGTAAAGAAATATTTTTTCTATCTGGATGATAAAGAAATCTCATAGTTGCATTATCTCATCAGGTGGCATATATTTTTATTATTCGATATTATCGAATTATAGAATTAATTAGGAAGGCAATTTATGTCATCCATTACCAATGTCACAGAAGCCACATTCAAGCAAGAAGTCTTGGAAAGTGAAATTCCGGTCTTAGTGGACTTTTGGGCACCGTGGTGCGGTCCTTGCCGGATGGTGGGTCCAGTCGTCGATCAAGTTGCTGCTGAATATGAAGGACAGGTGAAATTTGTGAAGCTGAACACAGATCAAAATCCTACTGTCGCCAGCCACTATGGAATTCGCAGCATTCCGACGCTGATGGTTTTTAAAGGAGGTCGGCAGGTTGATACTGTCGTAGGGGCAGTTCCAAAAACCACCTTGAATAAGACCTTAGCACAGCATCTTTAAGTTAAGGGGACTGGGGAGTAGGGGGTAGGGGAACAGAGGGGAAGTTGCACTAAGCTTTCCCCTGGAGCTTCTTGTGCCCAATCACCAATCACTCCCCACTCCCAATTCCTGAATTGTGTTTCAACTAATGGGGAAAGAGCGAAATGGACTTGAAATTGCATGGTAAATCCGCACTGGTGAGTGGCTCAACCGCAGGTATTGGTTTTGCGATCGCCCTTGGGTTAGCTCAAGAGGGTGCATCAGTGATTGTCAATGGTCGGTCTGAAGAACGAGTAGCCCAGGCGATCGACAAAATTAAGCAAAGTACACCTGATGCGAAAGTTTCTGGTGTTGTTGCTGACGCAGGCACTGCATCAGGGGTAGAGCAACTCTTTCAAAAAGTTCCTCACGTTGATATCCTCATTAACAATGTGGGTATTTATGAGCCAAAAACCTTCTTTAATATTACTGATGAAGACTGGTTAAAGATACTTGAAGTTAACGTCCTCAGCGGAGTCCGTTTGAGTCGGCAATATCTGCAAAAGCAGCTAGAGCAAAACTGGGGGCGGATAATTTTTATCTCCAGCGAATCTGCTATTCAGATTCCAGTAGAAATGATTCACTACGGTACAACTAAGACAGCGCAGCTAGCCATTGCCCGAGGTCTAGCAGAAATCACTGTCGGGACTGGAGTCACAGTAAACTCTGTCCTACCAGGGCCAACCCGCTCAGAAGGAGTTGAGGAATTTCTCACCAAGCTGGCGCAAGAACGGGGTATTAGTCTAGCTGAAGTTGAGGCTGAGTTTTTCCAAAATGTGCGCCCAACTTCTCTAATCAAACGCTTTGCAAGTAATGAAGAAGTAGCAGCGATCGTAGTTTACCTTTCTAGTCCTGTAGCTTCAGCAACTAATGGTGCAGCTTTGCGGGTAGATGGTGGCGTTATTCGGTCGATTGTTTAGTATTTGAACCACATCTGTCGTAAGGGTACAGTCAACTTAACGTTAAAAGGGCGGTTAGAAACCGCACGCCAGTTGCTTAAAGTCAGCAAAGCCGCCCAACGCACTGGCTTGTCTACACAAACAAAACCCACCTCCGTGGGTTAAAAAACTTTGAATTGGAGTAAAGCAACATGACTAGTGATATCAACTTATTCTCTCCTTACCAATTAGGAAATCTGGAACTACCTAACCGGATAGTAATGGCACCCTTAACCCGAAACAGGGCAGGTGAGGGAAACGTACCATACCAACTGAATGCTACCTACTACGTCCAACGTGCTTCCGCCGGACTGATTATTGCTGAAGCAACACAGGTGACTCCTGAAGGACAGGGCTATCCCGCTACACCAGGAATTCATTCACCAGAACAGGTGGAGGGATGGAAGTTAGTAACCGATGCTGTGCATCAGCATGGAGGAAGAATTTTTCTGCAACTATGGCACGTAGGCAGGATTTCTCACCCAGACTTACAACCGAATGGAGCTTTACCTGTGGCACCTTCTGCCATTGCTCCTAAAGGTGAAGCGGCAACTTATGAGGGGCCAAAACCCTTTGTTACTCCCCGTGCTTTAGAAACTTCGCAAATACCGCAGATAGTAGAACAGTACCGTCAAGGAGCAGCAAATGCCCTAGCGGCTGGGTTTGATGGGGTGGAAATTCACGCAGCCAATGGTTATTTAATAGATCAATTTCTCCGCGATCGCACCAATCAACGTACAGATAAATATGGGGGTTCCATTGAAAATCGGACTCGATTCCTGTTGGAGGTGACAGAGGCGGTAACTAGTGTGTGGGATTCTAACCGAGTCGGGGTACGTTTATCTCCTAGTGGGGCTTATAACGACATGCATGACTCGAATCCCCTGGAGACATTCGGTTATGCGGCTCAAGCGTTAAACCAGTTTAATTTGGCATATCTGCATATTTTTGAAGCAATAGAGGCAGATATCAGACATGGCGGGATAATTGTACCCACTAGTCATATACGCGATCGCTTTACAGGTACACTGATCGTCAATGGTGGTTATACCCGTGAAAAAGGCGATGCTGTACTGGCAAACAAAGCAGCAGATTTAGTTGCTTTTGGCACATTATTTATATCAAACCCGGATTTACCTCGACGCTTCGCTTTGAATGCACCACTAAATCAAGCAGATCAAGCAAGCTTTTATGGTGGCGATGAACACGGATATACAGATTATCCATTTTGGTCAGCTGCTAATGAGCAGGTGGTCAATGCCTAATTCTTCTCATCTGAATAATTAAAACCCACCGCACTCTAAGGTATCAAATCAAACTGAGGAGTTTGAGATTTTTCCCAGATACAACAAAATGGTTGTGTAAATTGGTTATCAACCATTATCCACGAGCACATCTCTAACCCGGTTAACATTGCCAATTAGAGAGGAACACATTACATTGCCCTGCTCTTTAACACTCTTGAATCACTCTCAGCAGAGTAAAATCCGAAACCCTTTCATAACTCAGTTATCAGGAGAATCTCATGAATTCCATTACTCAAACCCAAGCTTTAGATGTACCCAGTGCGATCGCTCAACGCCGTTCAATCAAAACTTTTAAAACAGACCCGATCACCCCAGAATTGCTTAAGCAACTGGTAGAGTTAACCGTGGCTGCACCCAGTAGCTATAATATCCAGGACTGGCAAATTATTCTTGTGCAAGATGAAGCGCAAAAGGCAGCACTGTCAGCAGCATCGTGGAATCAACAGCAAATTGTCCAAGCACCTGTTACCTTTGTCTTTGCCGCCGATCCGAACGCAGGCGAACAAAACTTGGCTCCAATTCTAGAGCGGGGACTCGAAACTGGGGCATGGAATGAAGGTACGGTAAACTACTTTAAAACCGCCGTCCCGCAATTTCAAGCTGGGTTAGGTAACAAGCGACGCGAATATGCCATCAAAGATGCCATCATTGCCGCTACCCATTTGGTATTAGCAGCAGAAAGTCTGGGATTATCCACTTGTTTTATGAACGGTTGGATTGAGGATCAGGTAAAGGAAGTGATTGGGGCTGGGGATAATCCAGATTTAGCGATCGCTGTTTTAATTCCTGTTGGCTATGCAGCCGAACCACGCTTAAATCCAGGTCGTTTGCCATTCTCCTCCAACATCTCTGTAGACAGAATTGGTAACCCTTATGCAGGGTAGCTTTTCCTAAATTAAAAATGGGGCATTGGGCATTGGGGATGAGTCTTTAATACTCGTGAATGAGTCTTTGATACTCGCTGATGAGTCTTTGATACTCGCTGATGAGTCTTTAATACTCACTGATGAGTCTTTGATACTCGTGAACGAGTCTTTAATACTCGTGAACAAGTCTTTTAACTCCGTCAATGAGTCTTTGATACTCGTGAACGAGTCTTTGAACTCCGTCAACGTGTCTTTGATACTCATGAACGAGTCTTTGGGGACTTACAAGAAATAAATTATCCAAATAAACGTAGACGCGCAGCGGCTTGCCGCAGGCTACCACAGAGACACAGAGAAGCCAGTGCGCCCTTGCGGTTCCCCGACTTGTACCCTTGCGGGGAAGCAAGCTACGCGCAGCGTCTCCCTTAGGAGAAGCAACTGGCGCGACACAGAGAGAGGAGAAATGAGAGGGTTTTTGCGTCAGTTTTGGGACATTTTTTTATTTGGAAGTCCCTTGAACTCCGTTAACGAGTCTTTGATACTTATGAATGAGTTCTTTTAACTCCACTCCCCTGCGCCCTGCCCCCTGCCCCCCACTCCCGCATCTACCCATTCCCCACTATGTCCTTAGCCTCCTTCCTAGCGCGTCGTTCGTTCCACTATGGCTGGCTCGTCGCGGGTTTAACATTCCTAGCCTTGTTGGTTGCGGCCGGAATTCGCTCTGCTCCCGGAGTCTTTATAGTGCCTCTCGAACAGGAGTTCGGCTGGAGTAGAGCTACTATATCTTTGGCAATCTCCATTAACTTAGTACTTTACGGACTAATTGGCCCTTTTGCTGCCACACTCATGGAGCGAATCGGCATTCGCCGGATGATGGTGTTCTCACTTGCTATCATTGCTTTCGGTGTCGGTTTAACCCCTTTGATGTCAGCGTCTTGGCAGCTAGTCTTGCTGTGGGGTGTAGTTGTCGGTTCTGGTAGCGGAGTTATCGCCCTGGTTTTGGGTGCTATTGTCGTCAATCGCTGGTTTTTTGAAAAGCGGGGTTTGGTTCTCGGCATCCTAACCGCCAGTACAGCTACCGGGCAACTGGTGTTTCTGCCCATGCTGGCCTCAATAACCGATCGCTTTGGGTGGCGAATTGCCGCTCTCGGTTTGACTGGTGCAGCACTTCTAATTATTCCAGCGATCGCGGTCTTTATGCGCGATCGTCCGGCAGATGTCGGTTTGCGGGCCTTTGGCGACAACAGCGAAACAGTGGAAGTCTCACAGCCGAGAGTGAATTCCATCACCTCCACCCTCAATGCCCTCTGGCTGGGAATGCGTAAGCGCGACTTCTGGCTGTTATTTGGTAGCTTTTTTATCTGCGGTGCTAGCACAAATGGGTTGATTGGGACTCATCTAATTCCCGCTTGTATTGACCACGGTATCCCTGAAGTCAAGGCTGCGGGTCTTTTGGCAGTCATGGGACTATTCGATTTTTTTGGAACTACTATGTCCGGTTGGCTATCTGACCGCTGGAACAATCGCTACTTATTGTGCTGGTACTACGGACTGCGGGGTTTGTCTTTGATTTTCTTGCCCTTCAGTTTCGACTTTTCCTTCTATGGACTTTCCATTTTCGCTGTCTTCTATGGACTTGATTGGATTGCCACTGTACCACCAACGGTGCGTCTTGTTGCAAATGTCTTCGGTAAAGAAAATGTCGGCGTCATGTTCGGCTGGATTGTCGCAGGACATCAGCTCGGTGCAGCCACAGCAGCATTCGGAGCCGGAGTGTTGAGAACTTGGACAGGTAGTTATTTACAAGCGTTTATTTTATCAGGCGTTCTCTGTTTGATTGCCGCAGTTTGTGTACTGCAAATTGGTCAAAGTCCGACTAAGGGCAATTCACACTTATCTTCAGTCACGCTCAATCCTTAGTATGTAAGATGAATGTCTTAATCGTTTATGCCCATCCAAATCCCAATAGTTTTAATCACGCCATCCTTGACTCTGTGGTAACTGGACTTAAAGAAACCGGTCATACCCCCAAAATTAAGGATCTTTATACTTTATCTTTAAAAATTACCCTTGATGCCGAAGATTTCGAGCAAATTGCCAACGGAAAAACGCCAGATGATATCTTAAAAGAACAACAAGATATTCTCTGGGCTGAGGGACTTATTTTCATTTACCCAATTTGGTGGTATGACCGTCCAGCTATTCTCAAAGGCTGGATTGATCGGGTATTTTTACAAGGCTTTGCCTTTGATACAGATGCCGATGGTATCAAAGGCTTACTCATGCACAAAAAAGCCATCATCTTTCAGACCACTGGCGGTACAGAAGCAATGTTTACACACATCGGCACTGATAAGGATGTATTCCGACACACCATGATGGAAGGTACTTTACAGTTCTGTGGCATTCAAAACATTATCTATAAGCCTTTTTATGGTGTGCCACATATTTCGCAAGCAGAGCGAGAACAAATGCTGTCGGAAACTTATGAACTGGGTAAAAATTTCTAACAAGGAGAATTAAATTTATGGCAACAACAGCTTTAATTGTCGGTGCAGGTAGTGGACTGAGCGCTTCTTTAGCCCGCTTATTTGCAAAAGAAGGATTTACCGTCGCTTTAGCGGCTCGCCAAATTGAAAAACTCGCTCAATTGAGCAGTGAAATTGGCGCAGTTAGTTTTGCAGCTGATGTCTCAAAGCCAGATGAAGTAGAACAGTTATTTATTGATGTTGAAAATAAAGTCGGTTCTGCAAATATTGTCGTTTACAATCCCAGTTTCCGGGTGCGGGGGCCTCTTGTTGATCTAGACCCTGGTGAGGTGGCAAAAACCTTAGATGTAACTGCCTATGGTGGCTTTCTTGTGGCCCAAGCTGCTACCAAAAGGTTTTTGCAGCTTGGCGGCGGTGCTATATTTTTTACTGGAGCCTCAGCGAGTATCAAGGGTTATCCTCTGTCTGCTCCCTTTGCAATGGGTAAATTTGCATTGCGCGGTTTGGCTCAGAGTATTGCTAGAGAATTAGCACCGAAAAACATCCATGTGGCGCATTTCGTGATTGATGGTGGAATCCGCTCAACAGGCCGCCAAGATCCAGCAGATAATCCTGATAGTACCCTTGACCCGGATGCGATCGCTCAAACTTATCTCAGTATTCTCCGCCAACCCCGCAGTGCTTGGACATGGGAAATAGAACTACGTCCGTGGGTAGAGAACTTCTAGCCTAGACAATTGTTAAAAAGATAGTTTTGCAGGTATGAGAATTGATTTTGGTGCAACTGCTACTGTTCATGCAAAACACCGCGCTGACTTTCCCAGTTCATTATTTAACAAACTGTCTGAATATGGTATAGGTTTACCAGGGCAGAACATTGTTGACCTTGGCACAGGAAGAGGAACACTAGCGCGGGGCTTTGCGGATAGAGGTGCTTATGTGATTGGCATAGACCGATCAGTCTCACTTTTAGAACAAGCGAGCCAGTTAAGCGAATCTGCCCAACTCAAAGTAGATTATCGAGTCGCAACTGCCGAAAATACCGAGTTAGCAGACGCAAGTGCGGATGTTGTAACTGCTGGACAGTGTTGGCATTGCTTTGACCGTTTGCGTGTCGTCCAGGAAATTATTCGGATATTGAGAAGAAATGGCTCGATTGCGATCGCTCATTTTGATTGGATACCTTTAAAAGGTAATGTAGTTGAAGCAACAGAACAACTGATTAAGGCTCATAATCCCGCGTGGAATCTGGACGGCGGGAATGGATTGTATCCCCTGTGGTTACAAGACATTGGCGAAGGAGGATTCCGAGAAATCCGCACATTTTCTTACGATGTATTTGTGTGTTATACACACGAAGATTGGCGAGAGCGAATTCGGGCTAGTGCTGGTGTGGGAGGCAGCTTGACACCAGAAAAGGTAGAAGTATTTGACCAAGAATTGGCAACATTACTTGAAGCAAAATATCCCACACCAATTCTTCAGATTCACCACAGAGTTTGGGCAGCGATCGCAAAATCACCGCAATATTAGTACAACATTTCATTAATTCGTTGCGAATTCTCTGCGCCCTTTTGCGTTTAAATTTCAACCCTCAATATAAGGAAAACTAACCATGATTGATCTTTATTATTGGCCAACTCCAAACGGTCATAAAATCACCATTTTCTTGGAAGAAGTCGGCTTACCATATACCATAAATCCTGTAAATATTGGGGCTGGGGAGCAATTTAAGCCGGAATTTTTGAAGATTTCTCCTAACAATCGGATGCCTGCGATCGTTGACCACGAACCAGCCGATGGAAGTGCGCCAATTTCGGTATTTGAGTCTGGTGCAATCTTGCTATATTTGGCAGAAAAAACCGGGAAATTAATCCCCCAAGATTTACGCGCTCGTACTAAAGTTTTAGAATGGTTGTTCTGGCAAATGGCAGGGCTGGGGCCAATGGCGGGACAAAATCATCACTTTAGCGCCTATGCTCCCGAAAAGATTGAATATGCCATTAACCGCTACGTGAATGAGACGGGACGCTTATATGCAGTGCTGAATAAGCAACTAGCAGATAGAGAATTTGTGGCTAGCGATTATTCTATCGCTGATATTGCTGCTTATCCCTGGATTGTCCCTTATGAACGCCAAAGCCAAAACCTAGAGGATTTTCCTCACATCAAGCGCTGGTTTGAGACAATTAAGGCCCGTCCGGCAACAATTCGCGCCTACGAGAAAGCCGAAGCATTGCAAACTCAAGCGCTTGATCCAGATAAATCACGAGATATGTTATTTAACCAGTCGGCGAAGACTATTCAGCCTTGAGCCTTTTGAATTGTCTTGTGAGTGTGGCGTGTACTAAGTCATCTCTAACCCCAGATCATCGATTGCAACTATGAGCAAAGATTTCTCACTATCTTCCTTTCCTCAATTAGAAACAGAAAGGCTCTTTCTGCGTGAGACAACGTTGCAGGATGCTGAAGCGGTCTTTGCTATCCTCTGTGATCCAGGCGTGACTAAGTTTCATGATCTTGATAGCTTCACTTCTATTAAAGAAGCGAGCGCACTCATTGAACGTAGAGCCAAGCGGCTTGAGCGAGGAGATGGAATTCGCTGGGGAATTGCTCGTAAGCAAGACAACGTTTTGATTGGTTCTTGTGGGTTTACGTGGAACCCACAAGAACATGATGCTGCTGAGGTCGGTTATGAGCTTGCCAGTACCTTTTGGAAACAAGGTATCATGACTGAGGCGGTGGGTAGTATCTTGCAATTTGGGTTTGAGAAAATGGGTTTGCGTTTCGTTGTTGGCCAAGTCATGGTGGACAACATAGCTTCTAAAAAGTTGCTAGAAAAGTTAGGTTTTCACAGTCAGGGTGTACTGAAACAGTATGGCTTCTTCAAAGGGCAGTTTCACGATCTGGAGCAATTTGTGCTTCACAAATAAAAAACTCAGTGAGTCGGTTAGCAACGGATATTATTAAATCTTTTTACCCAATTAGCTTATGGCTAGAGTAAGTGTGGCAGCTTGCTATGGGGAATTGTTAAAAGTACCCAGAAAAATACAAGCGAATCAAGTTAAAACAACCAAAGGTATTTCCTGAAATAGCAATCCGATTTGATTTGTGAAAAAATATAAGTATATAGCAATCCTATCTGATTTGTGAAAATTCGTGAAAAGTTAGATCCCCGACTTCTTAAATAAATCGGGGATCTAACTTTTCACAAATGATTTAGGACTGCTATATATAGGGTGTGTTAACGAAGCGTAACACACCTATATGTATTTAAAAAATCAAATATAATTCCTATACTTCAGGGAAAAAACATATGTACAGGGCTACCATCGTCAAGACGGAACTTATGTTCAAGGGCATTATCGTAAAAAGAATTGAGCCAAGGAAAAGTTTATTTAAACATGAAGCAGACTACATTACTGGCATTATCTAATTTGAACTTGTGCTTGTAATTTTCCTTCTATTTTAAACGGTGCTTGATGATAGTTATTAGGTTCATATTCTGGTGTAACCTTCCAATCATATCGTTGCAGCAAGGTTACCAAAAAAATCTTTATTTCCATCCTGGCAAACTCCATTCCAATACATATATGTTCACCACCACCAAAACCAATTAAAGCAAAGGAGTCTTTTTTATCTTCTTCACGGGGAGGGGCAAAGCGTTCTGGATCAAAACTTTCTGGGTTAGTATAAATATCACTCATGCGATGCGTTAATCCTTGAGCAACAATCACCACCCAACCAGGAGGAATGCGGTAACCTGCGTATTCAATTTCCTTGACAACTCCCCGAAACAGTACTACACCTGCGGGGTTGTAAAGTCGTTCTATTTCTTTTAAAAAAAAAGTCATTTGATTAAGTTGCTTGAGGTGTCCCAAGTTCAAAGGTTCATCTCCTACAACTTCTGCCAGTTCTTGGCGGAGTTTTTCACACCATTGCGGACGCGCTGCCAATTCAACCATTGCCCACGTTAAGGATGTAGCAGTAGTGAAATGCGCTGCATTTAATAAGTGTATCAGTTCGTCTATGATCTGCGACTGAGCTAAAGCATTTCCCTCTTCATCTACTGCTGCCAAAAACAATCCTAATACCTCACAAGACTCCTGTAAGTTGCCTTGAAGTGTGCGATCGCTGATAATCTTTTGTAAGAAAACTTTAAGCTGACGACGAGCATTTTGGGAACGGCCATATTTTGTGAACGGTATATCTAACCGCAATAGTGCTAATGCTCCCTGCGTCAAAGTGTTATACAACTGTTCGACTTGCTCAACTTCGCTTTGTAGTTGAACACCTAATAATAGCCGAATCCCAATTTGCAATGCTAACTGATTAAATTCATTCTTGATAGAAATTGGACTGCCTTCCACCCAGTTTTTTAGGGATTTGTTAACTTCAGTTTGCATGATGTCAAAATAGTTAGCAATGGCTTTCCCATGAAATACTGGAGCCATTAAGCGACGAGTGCGGCGATGTTCTTCGCCATCCTGAAGCATCATTGGTTGCCCGAAAATATGCTCCATAGCCAGTTTCCATCCTAAGTAGGAAGAAACATGATCGGCTTTTTCTTGCAAAATTAGTCGATTTGCTTCTGTCCCTACTAAAACTGCATATTTCTTTCCTAAAATGCTGGTTTTAAAAACCGGCCCGTAGCGTTGGTAGTTCTTCGTCAGCCCCCATCCTTGGGTAGCAAATAATCGGAGAGTTTCACCTAAAATGGGTAGCCCAAAGCTACCGGGCATTTCCTCGGCTGGTTTTAGTTGTGTCATTTTTTGGACTATGAACTGAAAGTATGGTGATAACTATTGAGTCTAGCTTCAAAAAGATCATGCTGTCTCACACAATCTTCCGAAAACTAGCGTTATCTTCCGAAAAATTCAATGTAGCTTCTTAAATGCTTGAGGAGTGATGCCGATATATTTGCGAAAAACTTTGGCGAAATGACTTTGACTTTGAAATCCTACTAATTGGGATACTTGTATAACTGATAATTCTCGCTTTGCAAGTAAAAACTTTGCTCTTTCAACTCGGCATTTAGTGACATATTGGTGAGGTGCTATTCCCATTGATTGCTTAAACAAGCTAGCAAAATAATGCGGACTTATCTGTGCGATCGCAGCAATTTCTGCTAGGGACAAGTTTTGGTCTAAGTTATCGTTGATATAGGCGATCGCTTCTTTTAATTGATGTTTTGGTAATCCACCTGTGTATTCTCGAATAATGAATTTTTGCGTTGATTAACGTTTCAATAAATACACCGGCAGCAGATTTACTGCTGACTCTATATACAGATAACTATCAAATCCACTCGTTTCTATTTCTTGCTTGAGTGTCAGTCCAATTTGTTGACTCAGTGGATCGTGGGTTTGCAGTTGTTGGACAATTTCAACTGCATCAGCATTTACTGACTCGTAGGCAACACGAGTAATCATCGCTGGTTCAAGACCAATGTGAATAAAGCCTAATTCCTGTTCAAATTGTACTGCTGGAGAAATTTGGTGAGCAGGAAAGATACCCACATCAGTTGTTGCATAGAATTTACTTTACCAGCGTCGGTTAATTTTTAATTTGGTCTGAAACTCTCTAGTGTAAATGGTAATAATGTGCTGAAAAGGCGATGTCTCAGGGAGTTGATAGTTTGACTGGCGATGAAAGGCAAAATAAAAACCATTCCAACCGGCGACTGGGCTGACGATAATTAAAGGTTTGGGAAGGAATTGTTTTAGATTGTCTGGTTGGGCGGCATTAATTCTAAAAGGCTGCTCTATTTGCATGACGACTCGCACGCTTTTTTTCTAAATATAAATTACCAAAGAACGGGAAGCACAGAAGAAAGGAAAGAAGAGTTAGTGAAGACTAACTCTCTTACTACCCTAGTACAGCGGGCGCGTAAATAAACCAACCATTCAAAATGGCGCAAGAGCAAGGAATATAATTCTTTTAACTTTTGACTTTTGACTTTTAACTTTTAACTTTCGCCTTGCGGTACTAGCCCTTCCCCTTTTGCAAAAAGTCTATTCTAGAAGTGCGAAAACTCAAACTACAGGAGAACATAGCAGTGGGCAGGTTAGCAAAGAATATAGCAGGCAAAACACCTGTCTCATTAGGACTGTTGGGCGCTGCTGCCTTCATGGTGATTGCTGATGCACGGGTGATTGACCCCCTGCTGCACATTATTGCTGACGAGTTTAAAGTCGGTGTTGGCAGTGCTGCGGTGATTATCTCGGCATACACGATTCCCTACGGACTATTTCAGTTAGTCTATGGGCCACTAGGCGATCGCATCGGCAAACTTAAGGTAATTACAATAGCACTGGTGGCATTTGCTGTGGGTACAGCTGTTTGTGCCTTTGTGTCAAATATCGTCTTACTTACCTTGCTGCGGTTTCTCACAGGGATGGCTGCTGCTGGGGTCATTCCGATCACCCTAGCTTATATTGGTGACAACTTTCCTTATGAAGAACGCCAAGCTGCGATCGGCAAGTATTTAAGTGCGCTAGTGTTGGGTCAAATTCTCAGTGGTAGTTTGGGCGGCATCTTTGGGGAATATATCGGCTGGCGTGATATATTTCTCTTATTTGGGATCGTCTCCCTTGGCATTGCTGGACTTTTGTGGCGGGGAACGCGCCATCTTAGCGATGGTCATCGTCCCCAAAGTCGGGTAGGTAGGATCACATTTCGACCTTATTACCAACTATTGACCCAACCGATCGCTCGGACTGTAATTATAGGAGTGTTTGTGGAAGGCTTTTGCGTGTTTGGGGCATTTGCTTACGTCGGCTCATTTCTGCGCGATCGCTATAGTCTAAGTTATGTAGCGATCGGGTTTATGCTCAGTGGTTTTGGATTGGGTGGACTGATTTACAGTCGCTCAGTTAAATGGTTAGTCAGGCGACTGGGTGAAATTGGTTTAATGGGAATGGGAGGAGGCTTGATGTGTATCAGCTTCTTAGCGATCGCATTGTTCCAGAACTGGATGCTTTTTATCCCTTTGAATATTTTAATGGGATTGGGCTATTATATGATGCACAACACGCTCCAGACCCAAGCCACTGAGCTAACACCTGAAGCACGAGGCACTGCTGTTTCGCTGTTCGCCTTCAACCTGTTTGTCGGCCAGGGAATCGGTGCAGCGGTATTTGGTAGGATTGTGGATAACTTCGGCTATATTTATTGTTTTCTTGTGGCTGGTGTTGCGCTCGCTCTGCTCTCTGTTTGGTTAGTCAAGCAGAAGCAAAACAGCGGATGAAAGCTAAGGTATACACACACACAGCCTCTAGAGGAGATCAGGGGATTAGAATGTATCGATGTCATCAAAAAAGCAACATCTCTTGAACAAAAAACCCGGTTGGTCTTTGGATGAGCGAGATCCAAAGTTCATAGAATTTGTGATGCCTCTGATGGGCTTTTTCTATCACTACTATTTCCGAGTTCAAACTAGTGGCTGGGATAATATTCTACCTCAAGAAAAAGTCCTATTTGTCGGTTCGCATAATGGGGGACTCGCTGCACCCGATATGACAATGGTGATGTACGACTGGTTTCGACGATTTGGTGTGGAGCAACCCGTTTATGGTTTGATGCATCCCAAGGCTTGGCAGGTTAGTCCGCCACTAGCGCAACTGGTTGCCAAGGCTGGAGCAATCATTGCTCATCCAAAAATGGCTTACGCTGCTTTGCACTCTGGAGCTAGTGTGCTAGTTTATCCTGGTGGAGCGCAAGATGTCTTCCGACCGCATTATTTACGTAATAAAATCTGCTTTGCGGGGCGGCAAGGATTTATCAAGTTAGCGTTGCGGGAAAATGTGCCAATTGTGCCTGTGATTTCCTGGGGTGCTCACGATACGCTGATTATACTGGCTGACTGCTACAAAATTGTGCAGCAACTCCACGAATGGGGGATGCCTTGGCTGTTTGGGATTGATCCCGAAGTTTTTCCGATCTATCTCGGACTGCCTTGGGGATTAGCAATTGGCCCGTTGCCCAACATTCCATTACCTGTGCCCATGTACACGCGGGTTTGTCCGCCAATTGTATTTGAACGCTACGGCCCTGAAGCAGCCAGCGATCGCCACTATGTGAATGAATGTTATGAATTAGTTGTTAGTCAGATGCAGCAAGAGTTAGATAACTTAGTGAAGCTAACTGCTAAGTCCTAAAGGTATTGAGTAGAATTGGCATGGACAACTTCTAACTAACTTGATTTCAGACGAGTAAGGACTGCACGAGAATTATCCTGCCAGTGCTGACCAGCGCAAAAATTATTTACTGCGTTTTTCAATTAATTGAACTACACCACTCCCCATCCTAAAAGTGATCCATAAACAATACCTTCGCCAAAAATCGAGGCTGAAGTCATTGAAAATGTTCAGTTTTATTATGTAACTTTAGAGGATGTCTGAAAAGTTAAAAATATCATCCTGAATGAAACGATAGCGTAGTGAAACATCTCATAAACTTACGGGAAATTGCGATTTTTCGCTCCACTTCGTTACGCTCAGAATTAAAAATTATACCTTTCGTACACTTTTCAAACATCCTCTTATAGTACTATTGACTTGAACGCATTTAATTGTATAAAATCCAATGAAAAATAAACGTTCATTCTTGATATAGTAATCCTAAATCATTTGTGAGAAAGTAAAAGACTGAAAAGTCGAGAAATACGTAATTTTCATCTCCATATTTTCTTACGATTCAATTCAAATTGCTATAATATAAGTTAAAGGTTTATTGGTTAATTTAATTTTTATATAATTATGCTAAATGTGAATAATTATAATTCCACGAAAAAGAACCAAATATTGTTAGGGTTTGCCATAATTTTGTCGTTAATATTATGTATAGAATTAGCAAGAAGAGCTTATTCTTTTGATATTGAAGCTTTAACTAATCACACAGGTAAATATTTATCTGATTTTTCTAACCGGGTTGACAAAGTAAGAATAGGTATAGAATACCTTGGTTTAAATATTATATATATTGCGTGGTTAATCATAAATAGAAATAAAAACAAAAAAAGAGATATAACTTTTATAAAAATACTCAGAAATAGTTCATTCTTTTTGTTAATAGCCTTCATAAGTTATCCAATAACTACTGATATTAATTTATATGTGCATTATGGTTTGATGGGCTTAAATGGAATTGACCCTTTCATTAATCCTGCAAGCACATTTACCTCAAAGTTGTCTTCATTTCTTGTCTGGAAACAAACTTCAACTTATGGGCCTGTATCTCAAATATTTTTTATTATTTCCGCTGCTTTCGTTGCAATTACTCCTAGTTTGGGAATTTATGTATTTAAATTAATATGTCTTTTATTCCATATATTAAATAGTTACTTAATCTGGCGGCAATTAAAAAACTCTCCTCATAAAATTAATGTAACAATTGCATATCTAGTTAGCCCAATTTTACTGTTTGAGCAGGTTACAAATGCACATATTGATGTCTTAATTTCTACAATTTTAATTATTTTAATAATATGCCTTAAAAACCATAATTATCTAGCTGCAACTATTACAGTTTGGATTGGTTTTTTAATTAAAACATTACCAATTATTTGGTTGCCTCTAATTTTTGTTTATTTGATTAAGCAACAACGGTGGAAAAGCTTATTCAGTGCTATTTGTATCTCTGTAGTTATAATTTTTGCAGTTGATATTATAGCTTTACATACAGTTGAGGCTTGGAAAAGCCTTTTAAATCCTGGGGTTTCAAACAAAGTAACTGGTTCCTTATATGCTTTGCTTACGCAAGTACTACATTTTAAATTTCTAAATTTTTCTCTAATTTTTCAACAGACTATATTCTCGATATTTAAACCTATAATATTTTTTCCATTTCTAGTTGCTTATTTTGTTGTTCTGGTAAAACCATATTTGAAGAAAAATTATTCTGAAACTAATCTTAGTATAAATATAGGATGGATTACCCTAATATTATTTATGTTTGCTGCTCCTTGGTATTGCTCTTGGTATTCCTCTGTGCTGCTGGCAGTCGTAGCTTTAAACAGACATTCAAAAAGATTTGTGATTACTAGCATAGTATTCTCTACTACAAGTAGTGTTGCTTACTATCTACTACAAGGTTTCCCACCTTTCAATGTTGTAACGGTTATCCCAACTTTAGCATTAATTCTATTTTGGTTTAGGCGTGATATCCAAGCTCAAAAAAGAATGGTGGCAAACTGAATCAAAAATTATTTAATTGCAAATTAATATAATATTGAACAAATCAATCATTTACATGAGATGCTGGTTGATTAATTATTGACTATATCGCCTATCCCTCTTCTATCACTCTCCGAAAACATTTGCCATTTCTGAATTCTAGAGCTTTTGTATAGCAAGCCATCGCGCGATTCTTTTCTAATAACAAATACAATACCCATTTTTTTATAATAGTATAGCTTGTATTGATTGCCTCATAATACTTCTAGCGATCGCCCTCCCGGAAAGTGACAGAAGAGGGCTATGGTGCTGGTACTGAGGTTAATACGGGAGCATCCCACTTTGGCAAAAATATATTAACCAAAGTTGCGGGTTATCTTGGGTTATTAAGCAAAATTGCATTTATTCAAGTTTAGGCGGGAGGAAAAATTGCAGCCAAACAAAGGGTGCGATCGCTACCGGAAAGAGCGGGTACGCCATCGCAAGCTTTGTTTAGTTAGAAGTTTTGAATGCTTTAACTCATCACTCATAACTCCTAACTCATAACTGCTTTGCTAGCCACCACTGACTGGTGGAATCAGCACAACTTCATCCCCATCTTGTAGTAGGGTATCTGGTTCGACAAATATTAAATTAATCCCAAAGCGGGTGATGTCACGCCATTGGGAGAGTTCGGGATGTTCAGCTATGAGGCGATCGCATACTGCTTTGACTGGCATACTATTGGGAAATTCTAGTACAAGTTCCGAAACCCTAAAGGCTTCTTGATAAGCAGCAAACAATTTGACGGTAACGGTGATTGCAGATTTAGACATACAATATGCTTTGGCAGTACCAGCAAGTAGTTTAATCCTTGACAAGGACCCTGAACTATTGGGCTTTATTATACATTACTAAGTAGATGATTTTACAAGTTCATAGCAAAAAATGTGGATATAGGCACAGCACAATAACTTGCATTACTGGAACTACTGATGGAATGCTGAAAAATAATTGCCATTCTTACAGGTGCGATTTCGGTTATTTTAGCGATCGCCTACCTCATCTTAGTTCAAATGCTAGACTTCCACGACATGAAACCCACCCCCATCAGTTGAATACAGGGCATTGCAATGCCTTGTATTCAACCCAAGTTTGAAAATGGCTGTCAATGATTTACCATCGTTTCACTATAAACAGATCATTTGATGATATACCAAATACCGTTATTATTTTGACGTAAAATCCAGTACCTTTCCTCAATAAATTCCAGCATTTTTGGAAAATTTTCTTTGATTATAGCCTGGGGTTTATAATCAATAAAAATATAAGGAGGCTTTGATGAATCTAACTGCTCTAGAAGTGTTGGCCATTGTTCAGGTAGAAAATATTCAAGTGCCCAACCACGTAGTATTGTTGCTTGAGTCCGACCAGAAAAGTAGTAAATAGATGGATCACCAGCTACATAAATCTCACCAGGAAGACTTCCTGGTTGAGAGATCAAGTTAGCCTCTGAACGAAGGGATGGATATTTTTTTCTAAAGACAGTCTGATATTTAAATCGTGTCTCTTCAGTTAAAGCAAACTTATTATTAACTAGAGTAATACTCTTTTTTGTCAGAGTAGATGATAAAGGGAAGAACAATAAAAATATGAGTATAATTGTTGGGAGTGAGGAAGTTAATTGTTTTAAAGAATCCCATAATATATCTAAACCTTTAGTTGCTAAAATTCCTATGGGTACAAACAACAGTAAATAATGGTATTGCCACAATGCTGTATATTGAATACCAATAATACCTAAACCAAAAATACACCAAATAACAAGTAGCAAAGTCAATATATTCTTAAACTTATACAGTGATACATATACTGCAACAATAGCCAGTAACAGTAAAGGGTAAAAATTCTGTAATAACCATTTTATTCCTGAAATTAAATCAATTTTATTCAATGCAGAATTAGTATTAGCAATAATCCGAGGTGGATCTATAAAAAACGTCTGATACACTATTGAAAAACTATTAAGCCAGACAAAGTAACTGGCAAAAACTAAAAGAGGAAATATAATTCCTATAAAAATTGGCAGACAAACCTCAATAATGATTTGTTGAATGCCCTGTCGCTTTATTAATATAAAATACATCAATATAGTTAGCCAAAACGAAAGTAAAATCAGCAGAAATATGAATTTATATAGGAGGACAATTCCACCAATGAAGCCTGAGAGTAAAAGTAGGAAAAATCTTGGCTTTCCTTCATGTTTAAAAGAGTTAAAAGTCAGCCAAAGACAAAGGAATAAAGGAAAACCAACCAGTGCTTCTACTTGAGTAAGGTGCCAAGCACCTGAAACAACATAGTAAACGCCAACCGTTAATAAAGGTACTAGACTTGCGATTATCTGATGCTGAAAATAGCTTTTTAGAGTCAGCAGCAATATTATCGAAAAAAACACCATGTAAATAAGTTCAAAGGCATGGATGCCAATCTCATTAAAACCAAACAAAGTTCCTGCCAAAAAATAAAAGTAGAAAATCCCCGGTTGCTTAATATCCCAAAAATCACGATAGAGTACCTTTCCTTGTTGCATCTCCAAAGCACCTAGCCTAAAGAATGCTTGATCTCCGTCAAATGGAAAAGGTAAATGTATAAGACCAATTATGACAATAAAAATCACAACTAAAAAGTCAATTTTAGTTAATTTAGCAATCCTAATCATAAAATTTTTAATTTAAATATAAGTGACTATACCGCAGTAGTTAATATCCTAACAAGATAACAGTAACTATGTAGCTTTTTTGTTACTGACAATGTTTAGATACTGTAAAGAAACTATAATGGTAAATGGCTATGAGCCTCTTGGTACTTAACTGTAATCTTAACTTTATTATGTTCTGTCACACCTTTTAGGATTTGCAAATGTTTACAGTGTAAGCAAAACTCCATATTCATATATTGCTTTAATAAATAGGTAGGCACGAAAAAACTAAACTATGTAAATATAAATAAGTCGAATGCATTTATCGAGATGACTTAAATACAACCGCTCATTTAGGTATATTCCTGACTTGTGAGCAAGACCGAACTTTGTGTTTTACTTTAAAACAGTAGACACAGGAAGTTAAAGACTAAGCAGCAATAATCAGGCTAAACGTAGATGTTAGTATTAATTAGCACATAAAAATTTTATCCGCAAGTAGATGCATCACTAACGGAACGTCTAAACCGTTGCTTTGATTAACCGCGAGTATATTGGTAAGTATGTGGTGTGTGTCTCAAGTATTAATGTGGATATAGACACTGCACAATAACTTGCATTTTAGGAAATACTGATGGATCGTTCAAAATTAGTTGCCATTATTACAGGTGTGATTTCGATCATTTTAGCGATCGCCTACCTGATCTTAGTCCAACTGCTGGACTACCGGGACATGAAACCCGCTCCCATCAGCCAATTTGACCAAGCGCCTGCAATTATTTCTAATTGTTGGCAGATTGACAAAATTGCCGAAGTGTAGGTTACATTTAGCTGACTTTTAGAGACGTAAGGGACTTGCGTCTCTTGTCATTTATGTCAATGAATAAAAACTAATGATGACTATTGATTAATACCACAGTCAATTCATAGATAAAAAATAATAGTTATTATTCATTAGTCAAATAGTTGATTGGATAAGAAGTAATTAGAGTTATTATCGAAAATTTATCTAGTTAATTAATTCCATTTTGACAAATATAACGGTAAGCTATTTCTAACAAAATAAAGCAAAGATAAATTTGCATTATCTGCAATCGCTGGGTTAACTGGGATCAACACAAGTTGATTCAAAACCCCAAATTTTTAATGACAATATAGAGGTAAGTTGATGGCTCAGTTTCTACTTGAGACTGTTTGGCTAGTTCCTTGCTATGCCTTAATAGGTGGCTTGTTAGCCGTGCCTTGGTCACCGGGAATCATTCGGAAAACGGGGCCAAGACCGGCGGGTTATCTAAACTTGGTGATGACATTTTTAGCGTTTGTGCATTGTGCGATCGCCTTACAAGCAACTTGGAATCAGCCACCCCAAGAAGTATTTATTCCTTGGTTATCTACGGCTGGTTTAGACCTCACCATTGCTTTGGAAATATCCTCGGTGAGTGTCGGCGCTTTGGTTGTGATTACTGGCTTGAATTTGCTGGCGCAGATTTATGCGATCGGCTACATGGAAATGGATTGGGGTTGGGGACGCTTCTATTCCTTATTAGGATTATTTGAAGCGGGACTATGCGCCCTTGTTTTGTGTAATAACTTGTTCTTTAGCTATGTAATTTTGGAAATCCTGACGCTGGGAACCTACCTGCTAGTCGGCTTATGGTTTAGCCAACCGTTGGTAGTCTCAGGTGCCAGAGATGCTTTCTTAACCAAGCGGGTGGGAGACTTATTCTTGCTGATGGGCGTGTTGGCATTATGGCCCCTAGCTGGAACTTGGAATTATACAGAACTAGCTGAATGGGCGACTACTGCAAATGTTAACCCAACAACGATTGCACTGGTAGGTTTAGCCTTAATTGCCGGTCCGATGGGCAAATGTGCCCAGTTTCCCTTGCACTTATGGTTGGATGAAGCAATGGAAGGCCCTGTTCCCAGTACCATTTTGCGGAACTCCGTAGTAGTCGCTAGTGGTGCATGGGTGCTAATTAAACTGCAACCTGTGTTAAGCCTGTCGCCCATAGTTTCCTCGGCTATGGTGGGGATTGGGGTAGTGACAGCACTGGGTGCTTCTTTAATTGCGATCGCTCAAATTGATCTTAAACGCTGCCAATCCTATTCTGTCAGTGCATACATGGGTTTAGTATTCATCGCCGTGGGAGTGCAACAATATGAAGCGGCGCTGTTGTTAGTACTCACCCATGCCATCTCCGCAGCCCTGTTGGTGATGAGTACTGGGGGAATTATCTGGAATAGCATCACCCAAGACGTAACCCAATTAGGCGGATTGTGGACACGCCGCCCGATTTCGGGAATAGCCTTTATCGTCGGGACTTTGGGGTTAATTGGTTTTCCACCCTTGGGTAGCTTTTGGGCGCTGATGGAATTAGCAGATGGGTTATGGGAAACGCAACCTTGGTTAGTGGGAGTAGTGATAACGGTAAATGCTTTGACAGCCGTGAGTTTAACCAGAGAATTCGGTTTAATTTTTGGCGGTAAAGCTACACAAATGAGTGAGCGATCGCCTGAAGCTCACTGGCCGATGATTTTGCCAATGATGATTTTACTTGGGTTCAGTCTACATCTTCCTTTGGTGTTGCAAAGCTTATCACTTTTACCAGATTGGGTAACTCTAAATAAAGATGTCGCACTACTTTTAATTTGCTCGAGTATTTTCGGTTGCAGCATCACTGGCGTGATTTATTTAGGCAATATTCCTAAACCGATTCGCCTTCCTTGGCAAGGCTTGCAGGACTTACTGGCTTACGACTTTTACACTCCAAAACTCTATCGGATGACGATTATTTTTGGAGTTGCAAAAATTTCCCAACTTGCCGATATGATTGACCGCTTTGTAGTTGATGGTATCGTTAATTTCGTTGGTTTATTTTCGCTATTAGGTGGCGAAAGTCTCAAATACAGTACCTCTGGACAAACCCAGTTTTATGCATTCACTGTTTTTCTAGGAGTGAGTATTTTAGGAATCTGGGTAAGTTGGCCATTTTGGGGAGTAGAGTTTTTAAATTTTGTTTTTCAAATCTCGACAATTAGGTAGCAGTAGCTATCTGAATAAAAGTTAACAGTTTAATATTGTGAGGATAATTCCATGAGCATACGACATCCGCAGATAAATCTTTCCAGAAGAAGTTTATTCAAGTTTGGTGCAGGTGCGATCGGTACAGGTGTATTGACAGCCGGACTTGGTTCAAACCTACTTGCAGCCGAAAAAAAACCAGTAGAAGAAGATATTACGCCCGATAAAGCACTGCAAGAGTTATTAGATGGAAATGAAAGATTTGCTAAAAGAAAACGTCGTAATCCTGATCAAAGCTATTCACGTTTAGTTGAAGTTGCCAAAGGTCAAAAGCCTTTTGCTTCTATTCTCGGTTGTGCAGATTCACGAGTCCCTTCAGAAATTGTTTTTGACCAAGGACTTGGAGATTTATTTGTCTGCCGGATAGCTGGTAATATTGCCACAACACAGCAAATTGGTAGCTTAGAATTTGGCAGCTTAGTATTAGGCTCCAAAGTCATCATGGTAGTAGGGCATGAAAGATGTGGGGCTGTACAAGCGGCGATGAAAGGTGATCCAGTACCTGGACAAATTGGAAGTTTGCTTGAAGCAATTAAACCAAGTGTAGAAAGCTCAAAAGATCAATCAGGAGATAAGTTAGAAAATGCTTGTAAAGCAAATATTTTAGCGCAAATTAAAAAATTGAAATCATCGTCAGTTTTATCTGAGTTAATCAAAGCAGAAAAGCTGAAAATAGTCGGTGGTTATTACGATTTAGATACTGGAGAAATTAGTATAGTAAGTTAGCTTCTTTGCCCTTTGTCATTAGTCATTAGTCATTGGCTAAGAGTTAAGTCATAAAGGACAAAAGACAAAGGACAAAGACGTAAGTTTAGTTGAGGAACAAAACCCAACATTATCGAGACTTTATTGGGTTACGCTATCGCTCAACCTAACCTACTATTCTCTTAACCCAAGCGTATTGAGTCATAAAAGACAAAGGACAAAGGACAAAGGACAAAACTCTCATGTTAAGTGTTTTGATTTGGCTGCCAATCTTTACTGCTATTCTCATAGCAATATTACCTGTAAGTATCCCTAAACATCGCATTCGTTTAATAGCATTAATTTTTTCAGGGATAGTTCTCTTCTGGAACCTTTTTATCCTGCTGAAATTTGATATCAGCAATCCTGGAATGCAATTTCAAGAGTATTTACCTTGGAATGAAACCCTTGGTTTGAGCTATCAACTAGGTGTTGATGGGCTTTCTATCTTGATGTTGGTGTTAAATAGCCTGCTCACCTGGATTGCTATTTACAGCAGTAGTCAAGAAACTGAACGCCCCCGGCTGTTCTACTCCATGATTTTATTAGTAAGTGGAGGAGTTGCAGGTGCTTTTCTAGCAGAAAACTTGTTGCTATTCTTCCTCTTCTACGAACTAGAATTAATTCCATTCTACTTACTAATTTCCATTTGGGGAGGGGCAAAACGGGGTTATGCTGGGATTAAATTCCTGATTTATACTGCTGTTTCGGGAGCCTTAATTCTGGCGACATTCTTGGGTATGGTGTGGCTGAGTGGTTCTACAAATTTTGCTTTTGATGCATTCTCTACAGAAAATCTATCAACAGCAAAGCAAATCCTTTTACTAGCAGGAATAGTATTGGGTTTTGGCATTAAAATTCCCTTAGTTCCCTTCCATACTTGGCTACCCGATGCTTACGTTGAGGCTTCAGCACCAATTGCCATTCTTCTTGGTGGCGTGTTGGCAAAGCTGGGAACCTATGGACTGCTGCGATTTGGATTGGGTATGTTTCCCCATGCTTGGAGTATTATTGCACCGACTTTGGCAATTTGGGGAGCAGTCAGCGCTATGTATGGAGCAGTAATTGCGATCGCTCAAAATGATATCAAGCGCATGGTAGCATACAGTTCCGTCGGTCACATGGGCTATATCTTGCTAGCTGGTGCCGCCAGTACTTCCTTAGCACTTGTGGGTGCAGTCGCCCAAATGTTTAGCCACGGTATCATCCTTGCAATCCTCTTCCACTTGGTGGGAGTCGTAGAAGCCAAAGTTGGCACCCGCGAATTAGATAAACTCAATGGTTTGATGAGTCCTATCCGTGGTTTACCTCTAATTAGTGCGTTACTGGTTTTAAGTGGGATGGCTAGTGCTGGTATTCCCGGTTTAACAGGATTCGTTGCGGAATTTATCGTCTTTCAAGGTAGTTTCTCTGCCTTTCCCATCCCGACAATTTTGTGTGTAATAGCTAGTGGATTAACCGCAGTTTATTTTGTCATCCTCCTCAACCGCACTTGTTTTGGCAGACTCGATAACTTAGCCTACTATCCTAAAGCCCTTTGGTCTGAAAAAATGCCAGCTTTAATTTTGGCAGCTTTTATCATCTTTTTGGGAGTACAACCCACTTGGTTAGTGCGTTGGAGTGAATCCACAACTACAGTAATGGTGGCTGCAATTCCCCCCTTGGAAAAAACCGTAATCTCTGAAGTAGCGCTGAAATAGTAAATAGATCAAAACACTTGTAAAGACGGCGATTTATCGCGTCTCAAAATCTATCCCCCAGACGCGATTTATCGCGTCTCTACCCATTTGTGATTACCATGACAGCAATTAAAACACCCACTAAATTACCTCCTTCCAAGCATGAATTTGCTGAAGTAATTCATCGTCTAGAAGCAGGCGGTGCAATGTTACCCGATACTCCAGAAAATTTGATGCAAATCATCGGTTTATACAAAGCTTATGCTGTGCCGATGGATTTTTACTGGCGTGACCTACTTTATATTGCCGAACAAGAATTTTTAAACCCGTTTCCCTTGTTTAAATACTTCTTACCCAAAGAGTATTTAGAACGGCATAATCATTACGCTGGTGATGATGCTGATTTACGAATCTGGCGCGGCGAAGCTACTGCACATCCAGAGCTTTTGGCATTTATTGAGAAAGGTGAAACCTTCAAAATGCCGAAGTTGTTGCATCACTTGTTTCACGATCGCATTAACATGGAATTTGCTGAAGCTTGTATGCGGGCGATGTTGTGGCACAGAGGGATGGGTGGACAATTTGACCCTTACCTAGATTCTGAAGAATACAAAGCCAACGCCGATAGGGCAATTAAAGCTTACTTCCAAAGGAACCCCGTAATGCTGGGGCTTTACAAGCTATTTCCAGAGATGTTTTTGGAGCAGTGCCGCCAGATGTCATACTACGCAAATCTGGGCTTATTCTGGGAAGTCATGGCCCCAGTATTCTTTGAAATGTCCGATCGCTATGATGAAGGTAGCATTAACAGCGTCCCAGAGGCGATGAGTTTCTTAGTTAATGGTATATTTGCGATCGCAGGTCGTCCCATTTACCATCATGTTTATATTCGTGGCGAATGCTACGAAATTGTCCCCAAATCCAAGGGCTTCATGTGGCTATATGAAGCAGCATTACCTTATGTAGAAGCTGTTTTCTACCGCACCGCACCCTTCCGAGGGACAAAATCTTATAATGCTCAAGCGCGTCAAGTACCAGAAGACCAGAAAGACTTTCACTATGGCATTCTTTACGCTGATCTATTTCCAGTGGGTACTGCTGGCATTCCCCCCACATTGCTAATGCAAGATATGTTGCATTTTTTGCCACCATATCTTGTTGATTATTACAGCCAACATTGCCGGGGTGAAGAAGATATGTTAATTCAGTTGGGAGTTAGTTTTCAACGGTCAATGTACTGTGTGACTTCTGCGGTAATCCAAGCCTTGCGAACTGCACTTTTATATCCTTTAGATGACCCAGATCCCAAGCATTTACAAGCCAATCGAGATTTTTTTGAGATGCAGCTAAATCGCTTTACTCGATCCGACTACAATATTCGTGATGCTGCTCGTTTAGGAAGTATTCAAAAGCAAAATTATAGATAATATCAAGTCTGGGTAATCGGAACTGATTTGATGCTGAGTGCGATCGCCTTTCAATACTGGGGAGTGGGGAAGGATAAAGTCAGTAGGATCACAAACTTGACGCTCTAGAGCGATCGCTGGTGATAATCAATGCCCTAGTCTCAAACCTTTTTCCATAAGCATCTGAGGTTCGATATTCTCAACTTTAGGTATCGCTTCAAGCTGAGGAATCCCGGCGATCGCATCAGCAATATTACCTGATTGGGCACGCAACCAAGCGGCGTGAGGTGCATAATCAAGACTTTGCGCTACTTCATAGCCCGCTTGATTAATTACTTCGTGCTGGGACTCCACATCAACACCTTCAGCAAAGCGGATGAAAATCAGTCCAGTTGGTACAGCCAAAGAACCATTGGGTTGTAGTGTGTAAATTGGGCTTAGTGTCCCCTGTTCTAATTGATTGGGTTCGCCTGAAAAAACTGCGATCGCACCATCGTTAAGTTGTAAAATTGCTCCTGATGCCACGGTCTTGGGTTGATTGTAATGTATTGCATAGTACCCAGGCTTACAAGTGTAGGATACAGCAGTGCGACCGCTGCCAACGCGAATTTGTTCAGGATACTCAGAAAAGTAGTCTTTTTGAAATCTCACTTCAGCAATCAGGGGTAAAGAGTACACCTGTAGAAAATACTCAGCCGGAAAGTAAAACATCTTTCTCAAGTTCTAATGATGTTATAACGTTTTTCAGTGGTAAGTAGTTGGGCAAAATTAAATATAAAATGTCATTGCCTTGGCGTAAGCCTGACTGTGGGGTAAGTAACGCAGTGGAGTGTCCGCGTAGCGTCTTGTAGAGTTGCGATCGCAAAGACTGAGAATCTTGGAGACGCTACCGCAAACACTTTGTAAAGGCTACACCAACGCGATAACGAACTATCTTATAGCAATCCTAAATGAGTTATGAACAAAAGATCCCCGACTTCTTGAAGAAGTCGGGGATCTGAGCCTCTCGGTGTTTGCGACTCAAATAGGATTGCTATATATTTATTTAGATGCATCTAACTTATGGAATACAAATCTTTCATCGGGATGCAAGCTATACGCCCCTATTGATAGTGAAGATTTTTAAAACAACTTGACTTTTAATCCCTCTTGTCTGGAAAGAAGAATCGAAAGCTTAGATGAACTTAGCACAGCATTTCATTAATTCGTAGCGAATTAAATTTGGCAATACCCTACAATGCCAATGCGTCAGCTTACAATGCCAATGCGTCGGCTTACAATACCAATGCATCCGCTTACAATGTCAACGCGTCAGCTTACAATACCAACGCGTCAGCTTAGAATGCCAATGCATCGGCTTACAATGCCAACGCGTCAGCTTACATTGTTAATGCATCGGACTGCATTAAAAACGCTACCCGCGCACACTGCGTGTAACAAGCTTTAAAAGTTGGGCATAATAGGGTTTGCCAATGCCCAATACTTCTCTACGAGAGGCTGCGCCCTAAGCGTAGCTATGCCGCAGGCTTTACGACACTGGCTGCATCGAGCGTTCGCGTAGCGTCTCGTAGAGAAGCCGAGATGCTCAGTACAAGTGCCCAATGCCCAATAGATATTCAATATCCCAGGAGATTAAACTATGGTTCAGGTTCGCTATGGTGGACAGAACGGTCAACAGTATGAACTTGCTATTAGTAACGAACACGTTGTAGTGCGTACCGAAAGCCGCACTACTCTTGTCGGTGCAAGACCGTTTGAAGTCGCACCTGTATCACCCACAGCTCGCAATATCCTCAATCAATTCGAGTTAGTAACGCGGTTTCGGCAAGCGGGTGTAGAAATTCTGCGATCGAAAGTTCCGACTCAGGGTGTCGGTTTGCGCGATCACGCGCGTGATATTCTCAATAAAGAGTCTGAAGTCCAATTTGCCGGACGTGTCCTTCTCGATCCAGTATCCAAACAACCTGTAGTTTACACTGAAAACCTCTTCGTTAAATTCGATAACGAAGAAGAGTCAAGGGTCTGCCAAGAGGTATTGGGACGGTACGGCTTAATAATTAAACGCCAACTTGAATATGCACGAAATGCTTACTTTATCAGTGCACCTGCAAATACTGGTATAGCCATCTTTGACATCGCCGAGAGACTTCTGAATGAGAAATCAGTAGAACTGTGCCATCCTGAACTAGCGCGTGAATCACGCCAACGTCAGGTTTTCTCGCAGCAGTGGCACTTAAAACAAACAACAATTAATGGTAAAATAATTAACGCCCATGCCAACGTTGAGGCAGCTTGGAAGTTAAGCGATGGCACAGGGACGATTATTGCAATTATCGACGACGGTGTGGATCTCGATCATGAAGAGTTCCGTTCCTCTGGAAAGATTGTTGCCCCGCGTGATGTCACACGTAAAACTAACAATCCCAGACCGGGAAACGACAATAACCACGGCACAGCCTGTGCTGGAGTAGCTTGTGCAAACGGCAACTTTGGTGCATCTGGTGTGGCACCAGGTGCAAAGCTCATGCCGATTCGTTTAGCTTCGGCGCTAGGGTCACAAGACGAAGCAGATGCTTTTGTTTGGGCGGCTCAAAATGGTGCTGATGTCATTTCTTGTAGCTGGGGGCCAGCAGATGGGACTTGGTATGAGCCAAACGATCCTGTACACAACCAAAAAGTACCTCTACCTGACTCCACACGACTTGCTATGGATTTTGCAATCAATAAAGGACGCAACGGCAAGGGATGTGTAATTTTATTTGCGGCTGGCAATGGTAACGAAAGCGTGGATAATGACGGCTACGCCAGCTACCAAAAGGTGATTGCTGTGGCAGCTTGTAACGACTTTGGCACGAGAAGCGCTTACAGCGACTTTGGTCAGGCGGTCTGGTGTGCCTTCCCCAGCAACAATGGTGACAGTTCGCAAACCCCTGGCATTTGGACAACCGATCGCTCTGGTGTCGTTGGCTATAATTCGGTTAATCGGAATCTGGGTGACGCCGGAGGCAACTACACGAACGAATTCGGCGGAACTTCCAGTTCTTGTCCAGGTGCAGCTGGTGTAGTAGCCCTGATTATTGCCAGAAATCCAAATCTGCGGTGGGACGAAGTGCGAGATATTATTAAACGCTCCAGCGATCGCATTGATCCATCTAGAGGTAAATATGATGCTAATGGTCGCAGCCCCTTGTACGGTTACGGTCGAATCAATGCTCTCAAAGCTGTAGAATTGGCCAAGCCGGCTCAAAAATCGCCCATTAGCGTATTCAAAGCAGTGCAAGATATCCCAATTAACGACTTGCAAACATCAACATTGTCGTTGGCGATCGCTAATACCAGCCTGATGAAATCTATCAAAGTTAATGTAGACATCGAGCATACTTATATTGGGGATCTTGTAGTTACTCTCCTTCCCCCAGTCCAAATAGGCATACTTCCGATCATTCTGCACGATCGCCAGGGCGGAGCTACAGATAATATCAAAACAACCTATGACGAGGTAAACACCCTTAAACTTGCTGCCTTCAAAGGTAAAAGTCCCCAAGGAACCTGGACTCTTCAAGTTGCAGATAAAGCTGAGACAGATACAGGAAAAATTCGCAGCTTGACCATTGAAATTGGATTTTAAGCCAATACGCTTGTAGTTAAGGATAATTGTAGGCTGGGTAACGCTTACGCTCTACCCAACCTTATATTTTGAGAGAAGCAAAACTTTTAGAATTCCCTTGCTTACTTTTGTTTCTTACTTAGTACAGCTTTGCGTAAAATTATAGCGTTTTTAATGCAAGCCGACGCATTAACAATGCAGGATATTGCAATATTTAATTCGCTGCGAATTAATGAAATGCTGTACTTAGGGGAGCATCCCAATGTAAGCACAAAGTTCTTAATTCTTGACTTAAATCACTCTAACTATTGCTATATCTACTTTCTACACTTTCAATCTTTTGTTAAGAAAGATGTGACTAATGCATATATCTTGACAAATATCTCTAATAGTATAGGTGTTGATTTCACCAATAGCTAGATAATTCTTTTTCGTCGGTACAGTAAAAAACAAAGCGCAAAAAGTGTGATGATAGAACCAGCATAAATACTACCACCGTTAAAAATATTCAAGAAAACCAACCATGCACAAAGGTGAAATATTCCATATAAAATCAGAGGAGTATATATATATGATTTTACTTTTAATGTACTAGAATCATTTATCCATTTGAATGCTGGAATAAAGAGTATACTAATTGGAATTACCCAATTGGGGATAGATATAAGATTATTCATTTGCCTTATAGAATTCATCATAGGAATCATGTTATTATCACTAAAATCCTTAGATTGATGTAAACCTAGCATTAGCATCAACCGATTATCGAAAATGTTTAAAGAACTCGTCCAAGCATTCACTTGAGTGTTATAAAAAGATATATCGATGGGAGCAAAACAAGTCCGTAAATCAGACATACATAGAGGCTGATTACCCCATGGAAGAAATGCTGCAATAAGCACAATTACACAAATGAACAACAACTCTTTAGACTAGTCATATTTAAGAGAATAAATAATTCTATTAATTAGTGGATTTTGCTTTCTTACAATTTTTTTTGTATAGGCAGATCCTGCATCAGAGTTTATTTTAATAATAGGTATTAAATACTGTGGAAGATTTTCCATTTGAATTGCACTACACCCGAATTTATGAGCATCATCAACAGATCTTCCTGCTCCTAGAGCATCGTAAAATCCCACAGCAAACTTAATTGCTGCTCTATCTCCAATAGCTTCAGTCATACCAATGACATAACCGATGTGGTGGGCAATTGCATTTGCTTGTTTCTCAGAATAGCAAGCATTGAGTACAACACACTCCACATGATCTTTACACAGCTCAAATAAATTTTCTAAAGCCTCGGTACTCACAAACTTTGCTTGACCTGCATCATCCTCTAGGATAAGTCCTTCTTCATCAGCTCCATGACCGCAAAAATGAACAATATGTGGTTCCAAATCTAACAAAGCTCGACGTACATCATCCCTACCAACCGCCCATCTCTGCTCTAGTTTGAAGCAATCTCGACGTTTGGAGCGTCGTAATCCTTCATCAATTTCACGTACTTCCTCATCTAAGCGTAGCTTTGGTTGGTTGATAGGGCTTACCGCTAGAACTAATATTCTTGTGAAACCATGAGTCGGTCGTGTTAAGTGCATTTTTTTATTGCTTGAACAGTTATATTTACTTTCTCAAATCTCCGAGGTGTGCATCATTATTCGGATTGAATATACAGCTAATTACTAATTATAGTAGGGCTTCCAAAAAATCAAATCACCAGTAAATCATCTTGAATTTTAGGTGCGTTAGGATAAATGTCCTAACGCACCTTACAAAACTATTTAAACCACAAATCGCTATAGCGTGTTCTATCCCATATCTCATCCATCTGAAAACCGCTACAAGTATTCAACCGGACTCGATATGCCAATCTGTTAGCTTTGAGTCACAACCTCTTTCGCCAAGAACTTCTCTAATTCTGTCAGCGCATCAGCATCAACCTTAGTTTGCATTGGACAGAACTTAGGCCCACACATCGAACAAAACTCAGCAGTTTTATAGATATCTGCTGGCAGAGTTTCATCGTGATATTCCTTAGCTCTTTCTGGGTCGAGTGATAATTCAAACTGACGGTTCCAATCGAAGTTGTAACGCGCTTTAGAAAGTTCATCGTCTCTATCCCTTGCACCAGGGCGATGTCTGGCAATATCAGCCGCATGAGCTGCTATTTTATAGGCAATCAACCCATTCCTAACATCTTCGGCATTTGGTAGACCCAAATGTTCTTTGGGTGTTACATAGCACAGCATCGCAGTACCGTACCATCCAGCCATTGCTGCTCCAATAGCTGAAGTGATGTGGTCATAACCAGGAGCAATGTCTGTCACCAATGGCCCCAAAACATAGAAAGGTGCTTCAGAACACTCTTCCATCTGCTTACGGACGTTGAACTCAATTTGATCCATTGGCACGTGTCCGGGCCCTTCTACCATCACCTGGACATCATCTTCCCAGGCTTTACGAGTTAGCTGTCCAAGGGTTTTCAATTCAGCTAATTGTGCTTCATCTGAGGCATCATGGGTACAGCCAGGACGCAGGGAATCTCCTAAACTGAAGGAGACATCGTACTTTTTGAAAATCTCAATAATATCTTGGAAGTGGGTGTAAAGCGGGTTTTGTTTGTGGTGATGCAGCATCCACCGCGCCAAAATACCACCACCACGAGAGACAATACCAGTGATGCGGTTTCTCACTAAGGGCAAATGCTCAATCAAAATCCCTGCGTGGATAGTTTGATAGTCTACTCCCTGCTGGGCGTGCTTTTCGATGATATGGAGAAAATCATCAGCAGTCAGATTTTCGATTGTGCCGTGGACACTTTCTAAAGCTTGGTAAACCGGCACTGTACCAATAGGAACAGGTGAAGCCTTGATGATGGCGGTACGAATTTCATCCAAATTACCGCCGCCTGTGGATAAATCCATCACGGTATCAGCACCGTACTTCACAGACAGGTTCAGCTTATCCACTTCTTCCTGAAGATTAGAAGAGTTGGGGGAAGCGCCGATATTAGCATTTACCTTACATTTGGAGGCGATGCCAATAGCCATCGGCTCTAAATTAGTGTGATTAATATTAGCAGGGATAATCATTCGCCCCCGCGCCACTTCCTCACGAATGAGATCAGCGGGGAGGTTTTCCCGCTGGGCGACGTAGTGCATTTCTTCGGTGATAACACCTTGGCGAGCGTAGTGCATTTGAGATACATTACTTTGCCCACGTCGTTTAGCAACCCATTCTGTCCGCATATTGTTAATTCCTCAATAAACAGCTTCCCTCCGCTGGTATTACCCAGACTCAGGTGTTAAGGGTGTGATCTCAGCCTGGTTAGGCACCCCTAGCATGGATGTAGTGTATCACCTTCGTTATATCTGGGAACAAGGGTGTTAACAATTTATGAGGTGAGGGTAGTTAGTGTTAAGCCGTTTTTTCGGAGTCTGGCGTAGGCGCAGCCCGTCGTAGACATCGCTATTTCTGTTGAATAATGTCTAATACTGCCTTGTGGATTTCCTCTCTTGTCATTGATGCAGGATAAGTTGCAGAGCGAGGTTTTGCTGTCAAACGATCCGCAAGTGCGTAAAAAGCCTCTTGATCATCTTGGTATGCAATGACGTAGGCGCGTAATTCTGCCCATTGGTGTCAACTTAAGCTAAAACTCTTTTGAAAACCTCGTTTCCAGCCTCTGGCTGGAAATGCTCTTCAATTGCGGCTCTGCCGCTAGTCTTGAGGCAGAGCCTCTTATTAGGCATTCCCAGTCGGAGACTGGGAACGAGGCACCTCTAAAAGCTTGTTCGCTTACTGGCTTTTGCCTTAAGTTGACACGTATGAATTCTGCCTTGCTCATAGCATCAAAGTTTGGTTTACTGATGGATATTCCCAGTTGCCATCACGACTAATCAGAATTTCTATATCTTGATAAGATTTTGAGATTTTCGGGCAAGTGCTAATTCTCTCCATAGCTTGATGGCTATACTAAAGGCGATCGCATCCCTCACACCCTTGAACTAAAAGCTTTTAACTACGAGGTATTATGCGATCGCCTTGATTTTGTACGCTTGACTCATCCAGTTAGACTACAACGAAATTGGTTGCGCTTAGTGACAGCCCACTGCTGAGTTGCGCGAATTGTACCTGAGTAAAAGCACCACCGCTACCATCTTGGTCAAAGGACAGTGCGCCTGTAATATTGTCGTAAATAAATCGTTGAGCGATCGCTGTCGCAGCTGAACCGATGGTAAACTGACTAGCCGAGAGTGTACCTACTGTTAAAGAGCCGCCGAAACCAGCAGCCGATACCTGAATAACTTCACCAGTTGTGTTGAAGTCATTAAGACTATCAATGCCTTCACTATAATTATTGAACGCAAAAGTATCAGTCCCATCTCCCCCGTACAGAGCATCATTGCCTCTCCCTCCAGTCAGGAGATCGTTGCCATTATACCCATAGAGGACATCGCCGTTATTACCCCCCACAATCTTGTCAGCGTAAGTTGTACCACTGATATTTAATTGTTCAACATTCTTGTACCTAACTCGATTTGTGCCAGCCGTAATCGAGCCTTGGTTAGTGGTTGCATTGAAAGTCGAGGTGATTCCTTTGGTAGCATAGCTACTGTAATTAACTTCCAAATAATCCGAACCCGTACCCCCATCTACCGTTTGAGTCACTAAAAAAGAGGGGGCGGTAGATGGGGCGGTAAAATAGAAAGAGTCATCGCCATTCCCTCCATTCAAGGTGTTAGCACCCTTGACTCCATAGGTGTAAAAGGCATCGTTACCATCGCCTCCATTCACAATGTTATTGCCAGACGAGTAGGAAACATCGAGGTAATCGTTACCTCCACCCCCACTAATAGTGTCATTCCCAGAAGTGCCTCCGTTGAGTACATCTTCGCCATTGCCCCCGACAATATTGTCAGTGTAGGCTGTACCAGTAATATTTAATCGTTCAATATTCTTGTAGCTAACTCGATTCGTGCCAGATGTAATCGAGCCTTGGTTAGTGGTTGCATTGAAAGTCGAGGTGATTCCCTCGGTAGTATCACTACTGTAATTGACTTCCAAATAATCCGAACCCGTACCCCCATCTACTTTTTGAGTCACTAAAAAAGAAGGAGAGGTAGATGGGGCCCTGAAATAGAAGGAGTCATCGCCATCACCCCCATTCAGGGTGTTAGCACCACTGACTCCATAGGCGTAAAATTTATCAGAGCCAGTTCCGCCTGAAACAATATTTTTGCCAAAACTATCCTGAATCGAAAATTCGTCATTTCCTGTATCCCCACAGAGGGTGTTATTCCCAAAAGAAGAAGAAACATCTAGATAATCATTCTCACTTCCACCCTTGAGGATATTGTTGCCAGTGGTAGCTGTAGCATAAATTTGATCACTCTCAGAACCGCCGTCTAAGAGATTTTTTCCAGAAGAATTAGAAACATCTAAATAATCATCCCCACTTCCTCCTTTGAGGGTATTATTGCCAGTGGTAGCTGTAGCATAAAGTTTATCATTGTCAGAGCCGCCGTCTAAGAGGTTTTTTCCAGAAGAATTGCTAATATGGAGGACATCATCGCCCTGGAAACCATAGAGGCTATCATTGCTCCCCAAGCCATTAAGGATGTCATTAGCGGTAGTACCATTGATAATTGCCATAACTTCTACCTACCTAAATCAATTTTTCAGGAACTTGAGATATTAACCTGCGAGTATTGCTGTTTTAAGGCACAAAAACTTAGCCGAAAGTTGATGCTTTCGGTATAGTTTATGTCAAATTGAAAAACACTAATTTTTCAGTGCATTTCAGCTTTTTGACTGGCTTATAAGCATTATCCAGCTAACCTTTTACATAAAGAGTTAGTTAATTTAATTACTATAACCTTTATTTTTTTAAGGGTCACTACTTAGATTAGTATTTTTTCCTACTTCACCTTACTTATCTATCTTTGTAGTTTTTAGCATAGCTCTTTACGTATTATTTACAGTGAAGCTAGCTTAAAAATCGGGAACTTGTGGGATACGATCAACTAGCGATAGTTAATCAAAACGCAGATTCAGACCTTGATATTTTACGTTTTCTTTTTTTGCGAAGGTATTTTTAATAGAAATTGTTTTTTAGCTGTAGCTGTGTGATACTTGCGTTGAAATTCATAAAATCCTATATCTTTGCGCGATTCTCTTGGGGCGATCGCATTAAATAATGCCGCACAATACCCGAACAAGGGGCTTAAGCCCCAAGTTTTACAAAGTATTGATATACATGCCTTCCTGTTAGCTAAGTACAGATATTTCAGTAAGTAGGCACAGCTACTTTTGCGTGTTTATTAACGTAGTCCACAAATAATTGCTTCAGCCTGGGACTAACACCAGCGTGTTCAAAGAATCCAAAACCCAGATTCTTAGCTCTTAATAAGGTTTCCTCTGGTGTTAATCCCTCGTGGATAGCGATACTCAATAGCGCGATTCCAGTTGATCGCATCCCGGCTGCACAATGCACAACTGCTGGTTTAGGGATTTGTTCTAGGATCATAAGGATTTTGGTAATCGCCTCTTCATTCAAATTTTTTAAATCCACCTTGAGTGGAACATTCGTATAATGCAGCCCCAATGCTTCCGCTACTTTTTGCTCATCTTTGGAAAATCCTAGTTCATCAGGCGATCGCAGATTTAGAACGGACTTAAAACCTTCTTGGATAGCTTGCTCAAGCTGTTTTGGTATGACTTGTCCTGTGGTTGTCAAATTTTCGTTAATCTGTATGGCGTTGATCACATTCACTCCTTTTGACTTTCTAATGTCTTCCAGCTTGGTAAATACTGTGATAAGCAAGCTTTGAGAATATATTCAAGTAAACACAGCAAAACTAGCCAAATATCAAACGATATTGCTTGATTACTTCAAAATTTGTCTTTTGAAGTTGGTTATTTTATTGCTTTATCCATAATAAACGCATTGTCGATAGACTTACCGTACTTTAAATCTAATTATACGTGTTGTCGATAGGATTATGGGTGTTTATATTTCAGGAGTTATACTATTGAGCTTGGGTGAGCAATTGGCTGAAGATTTTCGGTAATTAGTATAACTCGATACATTATAATTTTGCCTAAGCATCAGCATCTTGAGTATTTTTAACGAGGATATAAATTTGGACTGTAAATGAACAAGTTTCTTCTCTATCTATTGGAATAGTATTGTTCCCAAATGTGACGCAGTTAGATTTCACGGGGCCCTACGAAGTCTTTGCCAAATTGCCAAACGCGCAATTATATCTGCTAGCCCAAACACTCGAACCAATTCAAAGCGATCGCGGCCTTACCTTTTTACCGGACACAACCTTTGCTCAAGCCCCAGCCTTAGATGTGTTATTTGTGCCAGGAGGCCCAGGTATCAATGCCAAGATGGAAGATCCAAAGTTTCTCGACTTTCTCAAAACCCAAGCCAAACAAGCCCGCTACATTACATCTGTCTGCACTGGTTCTCTGCTGCTGGCGGCAGCCGGTTTGCTTCAGGGCTATCGCGCCACTACTCACTGGCGATCGCTGGATTTGCTTGAGATGTTGGGAGTTGAGACAGTTTCAGAAAGAGTTGTCATTGATCGTGATCGAATTACAGGCGGCGGTGTGACAGCTGGCATTGATTTTGGGCTGGCTTTAGCAGCTGAGTTATTTGGGGAAGCGATGTCTACGACGGGCTACGCTTACGCTCAAGCAATTCAACTAGGGATTGAATACAATCCCCAACCCCCTTTTAACAGTGGTTCTCCGCAAACTGCCCCTGCGGCTGTACTTGCTCATACAGCTGCAAGTCAAAATGTTCAGGAAATCAGACGGCAGATTGTCCAGCGAGTTGTAACTCAATTGCAAACTGCTAATATCAGTAAAGCATTTGAGAATTTGGCTAGTTGATGTCTTGCGATGTCTAGGACGGGCAAAGCTGCGACAACTAAAATTTCTTATAACCAAAGTTGATAACTTTGGATCAGAAAGTCAAACAGACATGTAATCTGAATGTCAGCCCTGAACCTATGAGCGTTAACGAAATATCTTTTAGACCTGCCCAGGAAACAGATGCGTGGGTGCTGAGTGCAATTCATATTGCCGCTATCAAAGCTCTGCCTGCAACTTTCTACACAAAAAAAGAACTTTTAGCTTGGCGTAATAACTGCGACAAGCCCGATGGTTCAAATATCTTGAAGAGGATGAAAGTGGAAACTTTTTGGGTTGCGATCGAGGGAGATGTTGTTATAGGTTTCGCTAGTTTTATTGTTGATGAACTCATCAGGCTGTATGTCCATCCTAAATATCAAGGTAAAAGCATCGGGCGTGCTTTAGTTCAACATTTTTGCGATCAAGCAACTGACCAAGGTATAGATAAGGTAATTACAACTGCTAGTCTTTATGCTGAAGGGTTTTATTTACGACTGGGATTTACTGCCATCCAAAGAGCACCTCATTATTTAAGAAGTGGGGTAGTTGTCCCAGCTACTAAAATGAGTAAAGCATTAGCTACTACCACAATATGATGAAATTGATTGAAGTTAGAGCCGATTGTGAGCTTGTTTTTTTGATAAAGTTCCATTATTTTCAGAAAAACATCTCGTATTTCTGAAATTTGGGATTGTAAAATAGTTATATGATTATATATTTTAAAAACTCATAGTTAATCTTAATAAGACTTTAATATTGAATAGGACAACTTTTATTATTACTCTTTTATCCCAAATTGCGACCACTTTTTTTACATAACCTACGATGTAAGTAAGTACTTGCCAGCATAAATGAATAAAACCATCCGTTCATCAACTCTCACCCGTAGACGTTTGATTGAAGCCGCCTCGCAGGTATTTGCCAGTTTAGGTGTTCAAGGAGCGACTACCCGTGAAATAGCTCGTGTTGCTGGTGTGAATGAGGTGACTTTATTTCGCCACTTTGCTAGCAAAGAACAACTTCTGGGAGCAGTAATCGAAAATGCCTTTGTACTCCAGACAGAAGCCCTTGCACACTCCGAAGCGTGGACGCAGGATCTAAAAATTGACATAACACAGTATGCCCGTCTTTACAATAGTATGCTAGAGGCACACGAGGACTTAATTCGTACCTTCATTGGAGAAGCTAAACGTCATCCAGAGGCAGCCAAACAAGTGATTCAAGAAGCTGCCAAGCCTTTAGGTGAAAAACTGATAGCTTACCTGCAATCGAGTCAGAAACGAGGCATCGTCAGAGCAGACCTCGATCCATTTCCAGCAGTCGATATGTTTACAGGAATGCTGTTAGCTGGAATGCTATGCCGCAGTGCAAAATTCAATCAACGCAGCTATAGCTGTGAAGACTATATCGAAACCTGTGTAGATATTTTTGTGCGCGGTATCATTGCCACTCCTCCCTCAGTTTTCAATCCGGCTGTAAGCTAACGTGAGTTATTTTCAGGGGTGGGTAGAACCTGGAAACGAGGTTTTAAAAGTGTTTTGGCTTAAGTTGACACCAATAAGCATTGCTGTACTCCTACAAGTGGCCTGTATTCCAGGCAATTGAGAACCGCTATATGCTTGCCCAAAACACCAAAATGAATACGCAATATACTCAAATGAGAAAGCAATCTGCCTTTTTGCTTGCTGAATCTACTGAAATGAGAAAGCAATCAAGCATTTTGAGTAAGCAATATGCCTTTTTGCTTGCTGAATCTACCGAAATGAGAAAGCAATCAAGCATTTTGAGAAAGCAATGAAGCATTTTGAAGTCGGGAATCTGACTTAACTTCATCCATCCTTACAACCTGCTTGTAAAATTGAATATAATACATCAAGACTTTTAGACACTGTGAACTTTTTTATTGGTTGTGCTGTTTGGGCATATAAAGGTTGGGTGGGCGAACTCTATCCCCAAGGCACTCGCACTGCCGATTTTCTCCATCTTTACAGTCGTCGCTTCACGACTGTAGAAGGTAACACCACCTTTTATGCGGTGCCTAACCAAGAAACTGTAACCCGTTGGGCTGCCGAAACACCAACAGGTTTTGAATTTTGTCTGAAATTACCGCGAGATATTACCCATCAAAGGTTGCTACAACCTTATATTCCGGCTGCTTTGAAATTTCTGGAAGGGATGCGCCCTTTAGAGAAGCGTCTTGGCCCAATGTTTGCTCAGTTACCACCCAGTTATGCACCTGCATTGCTTGACGATTTGACCAACTTTCTCGAAGCTTGGCCGCGTACAGAAGCACCCCTAGCGCTGGAAGTTCGGCATCCCGACTGGTTCAGGGAACCCCATGCTAGTAATTTAACGGTGCTTTTAGAAAAGCTAGGTGTGGGACGGGTACTCTTAGACTCGCGCCCCATCTACACTGGAGATGATGACCCCCAGTTGCAATCGGAACGGCGTAAACCTAAATTACCCTTGCAATTGAGTGTGACAGCACCTTTTACTCTAATTCGGTTTATTTCTCATCCAAATTTATCAGTGAATCAGCCGTTTATGGAAGAGTGGGTAAGGCAGATTCAGCAATGGTTGCAGATGGGAGTGCGAATTTATTTCTTTGTCCATTGTCCAATAGAAGGGCGATCGCCTAGCATAGCCCGTCACTTCCAACAGCTATTAGAACAGAGTGATACACCAGTTCCCCCCCTACCTTGGAATAATCTTGAGCATCCCCCCAATCAGCTTAGTTTATAGTCTTGAAAGGTAGGGCGCAAGGGACAGAGGGAGTAGGGGAATAGTCCCACAGAATGAAATTACTAATTTTTTAACTTTTACAAGATATCTAATGTTTAGTAATTAAAAAAAGAGCGATAATTAGTGTTACCATACTTTTCTGTTTAAGCTTCATATCGCTTTCTCCTTGACAAAAGGGTTAATAGCCCAATTTTTTAAATGGCGATCAGGGTTTAAGTGATGCATGAATATATCTAACAGAAAAGCATTGATTTTTAATGTGTATGTGATTTTAGCAAATTTTTTGAGAGCAGTTACATCAAAGGAGGTTGAGATGAATCGTCTTCTTTATGAAAGTTCAGTCTCATACAAAGGATATCTTATCATTCCATTTGTTTTTGGGCAAGCTGATAATTACGAGATTTATTCGTATAAATTGCTATCTGAGATTGGGCACAAAAGCAAATTTCATAAAGCAGAAAACCCAGATGGAATCTATGGAAGTAACGTTAGTAATATCGTTGATATTGCTAAAGAACATATTGATCAAAATTCCGAGTTTGTTCATCGGGGGGATAGTTTTAAGTCTCGCTACATTTATCGGAACAATTTGATTATCATCTTCCAAGAAGGAGACAAATGTTTTTATGACCATTACCCACCAGAGTTATTGAATAATATTGCAGCTCCAAAATTATTCAAATCCGAATATGAATGTCTGAGTTGGATTAAGCAAGGGCTTAATGGGCAACATGTGCGGCAAAGAACTATTTGAAGGAGGTAGAAGTTATCCAATTTTAGATTTTGAATTTTGAATATTGGATTGAAGAGAAATCTAAAATTGGCAGAGTTAGGAGTAAAACAAGCTTAATATCTTGTTTTCACCTCGTTCCCAGCTAGAGGCTGGGAACGAGGTTTGAAAAGGGTTTTAGCTTAAGTTGACACCCATAAAGATACCCACTCCACTAATATTGATACAGTCTTCTTAGTCTCAGGGCTGGATGGCGATTTTAACCCTAGAAGAGTTGAGCGTTATCTGATTATGGCTTGGGAAAGTGGTGCAAATCCAGTAGTGGTGTTAAATAAAGCAGATTTGTGCAACTCTTTAGAAGAGTACTTAGCACAAGTGGAAGCAGTTGCTTTGGGTGTACCAATTGCAGTTTTAAGTGCCACCAATCATCAAGGATTGGATGCCTTAAAACCTTACCTGCAACCAGGACAGACAGTTGCTTTGTTGGGGTCTTCTGGTGTTGGGAAATCCACTATCACTAACCAACTGCAAGGCGCATCTGTGCAAGTTGTGCAACCAGTCCGGCGAGGTGATAACCGAGGTAGATACACGACAACTCATCGTGAGTTGATTTTGCTCCCTACTAGCGGATTAATTATTGATACCTCAGGAATGCGGGAAATCAAAATTTGGGCAGGTGATGAAGGTTTGCAAGAAACTTTTGCAGACATCGAAACCTTGGCGCAGAAATGCCATTTCCGCAATTGTCAGCATAATAACGAACCAGGTTGTGTAGTGCAGCAGGCTTTGGCTGAGGGAGAACTTGATTATTCCAGGTTTTTCAGCTACCAAAAGTTACAAAAAGAACTTGACTACCTTACCCGCAAACAAGACCAGAGGGCACAACTAGCTGAGAAAGAACGATGGAAGAAGATTCATAAAGCCATGCGAAATCATCACAAGCGCTAATTGCACAGATATTATACGATTTCACACAAACTTTGATACATATTAGATTTCTCGTAAGGGCACAGCGTTGGTCATTGGTGTCAACTTAAAATGAAAGGTAGTAAGCGAGAATGTTTTGAGACATTACCTCGTTTACCTCGTTCCCAGTTTGCGACTGGGAACGCCTATTTTGGGGCTGCCGCCTCTCTGACTCGCGGCAGAGCCGCAATTGATTTGCATTTCCAGCCAGAGGCTGGAAACGAGGTTTTATGGGGATTTTAGCTTAAGTTGACACGGATGAGCATTGGTGTGCCCCTACCAACGTATTTATATGATTATTAAAGTGAAACGGTGTCATCTCTGTCCGGTGAAAGTTTTATCATTAAAATCGTAGGGGGCAGGGGGAGTTTTGAATTATAGGTAATTAAGCCAACTTGATATTATCGGATGAAATTGTGTGAGTTATTTAATCTACTTTCGTGACGAAATTTTTGATCGTAAAAATAATAAATTTTGTTTTTGTTGTAAAACATTACTTTTAAATACTTTTCAAAAATACCCAAAAGTATCTAACTGCACATCTTGGCTATGATAAATAATTTCACTAACTGGTAACCTGTGAGCACGTAACTTATGACTATTAAAGATCCTAAGGATAATCTTCTGGCGAGGAGATAAATAATTTTAAATTCGACAAATAAATTAGTGAGATATATGTTATGGTTTTTATAGGAATCAAAAAAGTGAAAACACAAAAAGACTTCAAGACAAGTTTGAGGCAAGCTCAAGAAGGTTTTTTTGCTCTGGTAAGTCCACTTCAATTCGCTACATCTTTTTACCACAAAAATCTAAAACTAGATTGAGTAGGATAGTAGCCTTTGTAACAACTTGAAGTCAATCGAAATTTATCTGGGTATGAGCCAATAAGAGTTGGCTAACCTAGCTAGAGCATTACCCGCTAAAGGCAATTACTCTTGGAGTCTGGGAAGAAAGACTCTTAGTACAGCCTGACAAATCCATAGTAATACAGAATATTTACGAACTTAATCTTGCGGTAAAAAACATTTTCAACCGCGAACTAAGTTGAAGCAGTTGCTGACTTTTGGAACGAAAACTTCAAGCAGAATGGTGTTGTTCCAGAATTTTCAGGAATTTAACCATACTGTCAAAAGTCACCAAGATATTATCTAAGCCAGAGTATTAGGGGTTGCCTGTGCAGGCTTTATAGTACTGCATTTGTAGCTACCACTTTTAGGCTGGAATTTATCCTACTGCATCAATCACGAAACGAGAAGCGCTATAGAAGTTCTTGGCGACTTGACATCAGCAAAATCAGAGAAGTTGTAGCGACCATTTAAGAGTGGATTGCAATTTGGTTGGTTGTGTGGTTCAGAGAACAAATCTGCGTTCATTTGAATTCCTGCTGCAACCACTCTTGAGGCTTGAGCAACCATTTGGGATTCTGTTACAACAACTGACAATGCTGAAGTCAAAGTTTCAAAGGCTTCGTTATTAGGAGATAGAGATTTCTCTATCCCTTAAGCGATGTCTGACGACAAGTCACTCTGCGTCTACGCTTCGTGGGTAAATATGTTCTGATTTTAAATGTTTTTGTCAGGATGCGATGTGTAGCGACAAGTCGCTACACGTCTACGCCAACAGGCTCTACTTCCCAACAGCACCAAGGGTGAATATCTCACATCAAGCTTCCAACCCATCAACTAAATCATTTTAGGAAAACACAACCATGAGTGACCCAAAGATTAGACAAATAGCTTTTTATGGTAAAGGCGGTATTGGTAAATCTACCACCTCTCAAAACACGCTAGCAGCAATGGCTGAAATGGGTCAGCGCGTCCTGATTGTCGGTTGCGACCCCAAAGCTGACTCTACCCGTTTGATGCTACACAGTAAAGCTCAAACAAGCGTTCTTCAATTGGCTGCTGAACGAGGCGCTGTAGAAGATATTGAACTCGAAGAAGTAATGCTCACCGGTTTCCGGGATGTACGTTGTGTGGAGTCTGGCGGCCCTGAGCCTGGTGTGGGTTGCGCTGGTCGTGGTATTATCACCGCTATCAACTTCTTGGAAGAAAACGGTGCTTACAAAGATGTTGATTTTGTAAGTTACGACGTTTTGGGTGACGTTGTGTGCGGTGGTTTCGCTATGCCTATCCGTGAAGGTAAGGCACAAGAAATCTACATCGTTACCTCTGGTGAAATGATGGCGATGTATGCAGCCAACAACATCGCTCGTGGTGTTCTCAAATATGCTCACACTGGCGGTGTGCGCTTGGGTGGTTTGATTTGCAACAGCCGTAACGTTGACCGGGAAATCGACCTAATCGAAACCTTGGCAAAACGCTTGAACACCCAAATGATTCACTACGTACCTCGTGACAACATTGTGCAACACGCAGAATTGCGCCGCATGACTGTTAACGAGTATGCACCTGACAGCAACCAAGCTAATGAATATCGGACATTAGGTACAAAGATCATCAACAACAAGAGTCTGACTGTCCCCACACCTATCGAGATGGAAGAGTTAGAAGACTTGTTGATTGAATTCGGTATTCTCGAAAGCGAGGAAAATGCTGCAATGTTGGTTGGCAAGACTGCTACTGAAGCACCTGTATAAAGTAGTATTAAGTAAATAATGGACTAGGGTGGGCAAGCAGCCCACTTTTTTTTGGTTAAAATTTGATTTTATGGCAATAAAATAATAAAGTCCCCTGGCTGTTCTTTGCCAATATGTCCAATATGTTTCGACTTTTCGCTGACAACAGCCACAGAGAAAATAAAAGCGCACGCTATCGGTATCGGGTTTAATCAATTTAGCTAAACGCGATCGCACTTTAGCATCCTGAGTGGAAATGATATCGCACTCAAGGACTTGAGCGTGTCTGCTGAAGCGCTGGGTAGGACGGTAGTTCCCATTGTTCAGATCCAATACTTGGGAAATTATTAAAACTTCAAGTTTAAAGTGAGTAAAATGTAAGTACGTGATATACTACGTCTCTGACTTACCCTGGTTTTATGGCACTGCCAATTGTTGCAATTATCGGACGCCCAAATGTGGGCAAATCCACCCTGGTTAATCGACTCGCCGGGGAACAAACGGCGATTGTCCATGATGAACCGGGAGTGACACGCGATCGCACTTACATGCCAGCTTTCTGGAATGGTCGCGAATTTTTAGTCGTAGACACTGGTGGTTTAGTCTTTAATGATGATACCGAATTTTTACCACTAATTCGCCAGCAGGCAATGACAGCGCTTGCAGAAGCATGTGCCGCTATTTTTGTGGTAGATGGTAAAACAGGCCCCACATCGGCAGATTTAGAAATCGCCGAATGGATGCGCCAACAACGCGTACCTGTGCTACTAACTGTAAATAAATGTGAATCCCCAGAACAAGGCTTAATCCAAGCTGCCGAATTTTGGGAATTAGGATTGGGCGAACCTTACGCCATTTCCGCGATTCATGGCAGTGGTACAGGAGAGTTACTCGATGAGTTAATTAATCACATACCTGCTATTGAGGACATCCCAGAAACGAATGAAATCAAAGTAGCAATTGTGGGACGCCCGAATGTAGGCAAATCGAGCTTACTCAATTCTTTTGTCGGGGAAGAGAGGGCAATTGTCAGCCCAATTTCCGGCACCACCCGCGATGCTATTGATACTTTCATTCAACGAGACGGACAAAGCTATCGCTTGATTGACACCGCCGGCATTCGCAAAAAGAAACACATAGAATACGGCACAGAATTCTTTAGTATTAACCGTGCTTTCAAAGCGATTCGCCGCGCTGACGTGGTTTTATTAGTACTAGATGCTGTAGATGGAGTGACTGAGCAAGACCAAAAATTAGCTGGGCGGATTATCGAAGAAGGTCGAGCTTGCATCATCGTCGTTAATAAGTGGGATGCTGTCGAAAAAGACTCTTACACAATCTACGATTACGAAAAAACTCTGCAATCACGGTTACATTTTACCGAATGGGCAGAAACAATCTTTGTGAGTGCCTTGTCAGGACAACGGGTAGAAAAAATTCTAGAGTTGGTGAAAACGGCGGCTGAATCACACAAACGCCGTGTCAGCACATCAGTTATTAACGAAGTCTTAACAGATGCCGTCAGTTGGCATTCACCGCCAGCATCCCGTGGTGGGCGTCAAGGCAAGATTTATTATGGTACACAAGTAAGTAGCCAACCACCAACGATCGCCTTATTTGTCAATGATTCCAAACGCTTCAACGACAACTACCGCCGCTACATTGAACGCCAATTCCGGCAACAGCTAGGATTCAAGGGCACGCCAATGATTTTACTGTGGCGGAGTAAAAAAGTCCGTGATGCCGAAACTGGTAATGTTAATAGAGCAACTCGCGTTAAATTAAGTTAGGAGTACAGACGCGATTAATCGCGTCTGTACAGGAGTTATGAGTTAAAGTCAGAATTGCTTGCTAACTATAAAACCCTATCGACTTGAGTTTGATAGCGGTACAAGGTGAAAGTTATGAGAGTTCCTCGTTCCCATGCTCCGCGTGGGAATGCATTAATTGAGGCTCTGACTCAATGTCTGAGTGGAGGCAGCAGCCCCTAATTAGCCATTCCCATGCAGAGCATAGGAACGAGAGAATAATGGGAAAGAAATCGAGCTTTTTTCGACTTGTGCGTACACCGTAGCCTTTTTAAAGGAGGATCGAGGTTTCAGGTTTTCAATGCGTAAGTCCTGTTAAAGTCAAAACTGCTAACTCCTAACTCTTAACTTTAAAATGGATTTATTGCGATCGCTGCCACTTGGACTTTATTTAGAACAACCCCAAACTTGGCTGCATAAAATCGATCCGCGAGTCAAGTTCGCCTGGTTGATGAGCTTTTTAACAAGCTATATTTTGGCTAACAACTCTTGGCGGGTGCTGCTGGTGGTAGTATTAATTATTGCCACCTTGATTGCCAGGATTCCTCGACGAGTATGGCAGCAGCAAATGGGTTGGCTGTTAATGCTATCGTTTTTTGTCTTAGCGATCGGAGCGATCAGTCCTGATGGAATGGGTGTAGATTATCAGCCACGCCTGCCAGCTAATGAACAAATATTAAGCCAGCCATCAAACTCCAATAATATTGTTCAAGAGCAAGTAGTTGAGAAAAAAAAATACAGCTACGTGCTATTTCACAAAGGCCCAGTGAAAGTAACTCGCTATTCCTTGGATTTGGCAGTACGCCTGAGTACACTTATATTTACCGTGATTTACAGCACTAACCTGTATCTGCTGACAACCGCACCAGAAGAAATCACATCTGGTATAGAAAGCTTAATGCAACCTCTGCGACGCCTGAAGTTGCCTGTCACAGAAATTGCCTTAACTTTAACCTTGTCCTTGCGCTTTATTCCTCTGGTATTAGAAGAAGTACAAAACTTATTTCGCTCTGTGATGACAAGGGCAATTAATTGGAAAAAGCTGGGATTGAAAGGAGGATTCAAAGTTTGGATGACAGTTGCAGAGAGACTGTTAGAAAATCTGCTCTTACGAGCCGATCAAATGGCGAATGCAATGATGGTGAGGGGTTTTACCAGTCCCAATGAGCATCGAGTCCAGTGGCACGACTTACGATTAAAAGGGCGTGACTGGCTTGCTATTGCAACTTTAATTTTATTCTGGGGAATACGGCTAGCTATAGGAACTCAAGTCTAATTTTGCGTCGAGAAAATGGTAAGGTGATTTCTGATAAAAAAAATACCTATGTTGACGAGTTTCGACTTCGCTCAACTCTCGATTACTCAGTTTGTTGAGCGAAGTCGAAACCAACGGCTATGGTAATTTTATTACTAGAATTCACCTAATAGGTAATAGGTAATTGCATTTTGTCAGTGGTCAGTAGTCGTAGTTATTTGTACTCACTGCTGAAAACTGTTAACTAACTATTGACAACGCTTGTAAACAGTATGACCAAGCCTTGGTATTGGCGATCGCTACCCTTAGAAAAGCGCACAGGTTCGGAAGTTTTTGCTGCTCTTTTTCGCCCCACCGCTGCACCAGCAATTGCTACCCTACTAGAAAGTCCCTACCCAACGCCAATCGACCATTCCCAACTCAACCAATATTCTATCTGTGCAGGCGCTCCTCGCATAGTAGATGGCATCCCACAGATGTGGACACCAGAAGTAGGAGAGGTTTTTCGCTTCCTAGAAAAGCTGTTGCAGCAAGGAGTAGCGGGACATGAGGAGAAATTTACTTCCCCTGCTTCCGATCTCCCCTTTACTGGCGGTTGGTTGGGTTGGCTAGGCTACGATGTGGCATGGGAAATTGAACAGTTACCTCGTAATAAAATTGATCCCCTACCCTTTCCCATAGCTTTTTGGTACGAACCAGATTGTTTTGCCGTTTTGGATCATGCACAACAAATTCTTTGGCTAGCCGCTAGTGATGCAAGTGGACTCGATGAGTTAGAAAATAAGTTAGCAAAGAAAGACGCGGGGAAAGAATTCTTAGTGTCTCCCTGTCCCCGCATCCCCGTGTCCTCTTCGCTCCCCCTATTTTTGACATCTCAGGCAGATTATGAAACAGCTGTCAACCAGGTAAAAAAATATATTCAAGCTGGAGACATCTTTCAGGCAAATCTTTCATTACGATTTCAAGCGTTTACATCGGCTTCTGGTTGGGAAATTTACCAAGCCTTGCAAAAAATCAATCCTTCTCCTTTTGCCAGCTATTGGCAAACGCCTTGGGGGGAACTGATCAGTTGTTCGCCGGAACGGTTAGTAATGTTGCAAAATCGGCAAGCCGAAACCAGACCGATCGCTGGGACGCGATCGCGTGGTGTCACTCCAGAACAAGATATACAACTGGCCCAAGATTTACTCAGCAACACTAAAGAACGTGCAGAACACATCATGCTAGTGGATTTGGAACGCAATGATTTAGGGCGAGTTTGTGAATGGGGAACGGTTGCTGTTGACGAATTGCTGACAATTGAGCGATATAGCCATGTGATGCATCTTGTCAGCAACATTAAAGGTACTCTAAAAGGCGAATGCAATACCATTGATTTGATTCGCGCCACGTTCCCAGGTGGCACAATTACAGGTTGTCCCAAAGTCCGTTGCATGGAAATTATTGAAGAATTAGAACCCGTGCGGCGCAGCTTGTTCTACGGTTCTTGTGGCTATTTAGATTGGCGTGGTTATTTAGATTTAAATATCTTAATCCGCACCCTGTTACTAGCTCCCGCGTCTCAACAAGGTGGGGGAGCAGGGGAGGCAGGGGAGGCAGGGGGAGTAAATTTTTCTTCATCTTCCTCATCTCCCCACTCAAGACTCATCCCCCAGCGTTCGACTGAGCGCTCACGCCGAAGTCACTCAGCACTCAACATTGTCTGGGGACAAGTCGGCGCAGGAATTGTCGCAGACAGCGATCCTGAGAGAGAATGGTATGAATCTCTGCACAAAGCTCAGGCACAACTTGCAGCACTGAAAATGCTAGATAATCAATAGAAGATAGTTTTCTTTGCTGTCCCCACTCTCCACTCCCCTATTCTGTTAGCTATTTTGCGCCATTCACCGACAGTTGTGGCAGTATAGAAAGAAGTTGAAAAGTTTGCTGTTGCCGTTGGGAACTTCAAAGGGTGTTTTTCCTGGCAACGCCGAACTTCGACAAGAGGATCAGGACTATTTTGTGCCTTGTCCCTACAGATTGGTAAATTGAAGTCACCAAAGCAGATGGTGATGTTTCTCGACCAGCCTCTACTCTGTAGAATCTACGCTTCGCGGCTTCTGTTGTACCATTTCGCCTCACTACCACTAGCTTCATCTGCCCATTAAGAACTAGATCAAGGTCTTCGTAACCGCAGTTTTGCATTTTAAGCAAATATTCAGGCGAATGTTGGTATTATCGTCTGAATGTTTGGAATTCACTGCGAAAAGATATACATACTCCCACCTTGACTCTTAAATGAATTCAGAAAACGCAGAAACTTACATAAACCATCCAACTTGGGGTTTACTCTACAAAATCTGTATGGTTGATGAGAACCAAGATTTGTTCACCACACTTTATGCCCAGCGCTTATTTTTTTTAGTAGCAAATGACGTTAAAGGTGTTAAATTCCAGTCTTTGGGACGGACTGAAGCTAGAATGATGTTGGAAAATCGCTTACGTACCCTGCGTCGTAGTGGACAATCTCAGGAGTACGATCAACTTCAGAGTGTTTTCCAACGCACCTTCCAATGAGCAGTTCGATTTCCGAACGTATTGTTTCCATTCGCTCCTCACTACCAACTTCAGTCCGATTGATTGCTGTTAGCAAGCAAGTTTCTGCCCAGGCCATTCGGTCTGCCTATGCCGCAGGAATTCGTGATTTTGCGGAGAGTCGTATCCAAGAAGCCGCCAGCAAACAAGCCGAGTTGCAAGACTTACCGGATATTACTTGGCACTTTATTGGACATTTGCAAAGCAATAAAGCCAAAAAAGCCATCGAGCAATTCCCTTGGATTCACTCCGTTGATAACTTGAAGCTGGCACAGCGCTTAGATCAATTGGCGCAACAGCTAGGAGTGAGTCCCCAGGTTTGCCTGCAAGTGAAAATTCTCCCCGATCCCAACAAGTCCGGTTGGAGTATGCCAGAACTTTTGGCTGATTTACCCACACTCAATCAATACAAAAGTTTACAAATTCAAGGTTTGATGACAATTCCGCCTTCAGGATTAAATGCTCCGGAAATTTTGAATGTGTTTAATCTCAATCGTCAGCTAGCAAAAGAAATCCAGGAGCAAAACTGGTCACACATTAAAATGCAGCAACTATCTATGGGTATGTCAGGCGACTACGAACTAGCAGTGCAAGCAGGCGCAACGATGGTACGATTAGGAACAATATTGTTTGGCGATCGCTCTTAGCCTGTTGATCATCAGCCTTGGAGGTCAGTATTAATAGAGATCAGGATTTGATGACAAGAATTTTGTAACAGACTGGTGCAATTGGAAACAAAGGATATAGTATTGACAAGAGCAATCGCCAAGGGAAAATGGGGTATAAAGAAATTACCTTCGGACAAACCTTAGGATATAATCTTGACTCATTATTATGTTTGGGCGATGCACAGACCTTTCCAATAAGTGTCAGTTCATCGCCAAAACTCGTAGTATGGGCTACAAATAGCAAAACACTTGCTGAAATATCCACCGATGTAGCGTAGTTTACCGCCGTAGGCATCGCTCCTAGTTCAATCAATCCTAAGCCAAGTCAATATAGGCTATTCGCACCAGGAGAGTACACACACAATGAACAATATCTTTTCCAAACTCAGAGACTTTGTAGGTCTAAATGAGCAAGTGGAATACGAGTATTACGAAGAAGAACCAGAAACAGATAATAATAATAATTACCAAAATCTGTATCAGCAAGAAAATCCCCAACCAGCACCACAAGAGAGCGCAACCGCTCAAAATCGACGCTGGCGGGAACCAGTGCCTACAATGGGAGATGATATAGCAGCAGGTTCAAAGCCAATGGGGAATGTGATTGGTATGCCAGGAGCAATTAACGGAATTTCGGAAGTTTTAGTCCTCGAACCACGCACCTTTGAAGAAATGCCCCAGGCAATTCAAGCGCTGCGAGAACGCAAGTCAGTAGTATTAAATCTGACAATAATGGACCCAGATCAAGCTCAACGAGCAGTAGATTTTGTTGCAGGTGGTACTTACGCACTAGATGGACATCAAGAGCGCATCGGTGAGAGCATCTTCTTGTTTACGCCAAGCTGTGTCCAAGTTAGCACCCAAGGTGGCGTTCTTCATGAAGTACCACAACCGCCAGCCCGTCCCTCTCGTCCTACAGGTTCTCCAAATCAAACTTGGGGCAACGAAACTAACCGGATGGCACAATAAAGTTAAATTAGTTGTTAGTCGTTTGTCCTTTGTCATTTGTCCTGGGTTTTACTCATAGTGACAAATGACAAACGACAAACGACTAATGACTAATGATCAATGACTATAAAATTTGGCTTAATTGGTGGTGGGGTAATGGGAGAAGCGCTCTTATCCCGCCTTATCGCGTCTGGAATTTATCAATCATCAGAAGTCATCGTTAGCGAACCGCTACCTTCACGCCTAGATTTTTTAAAACAGCAATACGATGTTGCTGTGACGACAGACAATAGCGAGGTTTTCACCCAAGCAAAAGAAGTTGTCTTTTTGGCAGTGAAACCGCAGGTGTTCAGCGCGCTCGCTCAAGAAGTAGCACATATTAATATTCAGAATCAAGAATTAGCAAATATTAATCTTCTGAATAGAGAACACTCACCGGTAATCATTTCCATCTTGGCGGGTGTGCCTTTAAGCCAGCTAGAAGCTGCATTTGTGCAATTGCCAGTTATTAGAGCAATGCCTAATACCCCAGCAACTGTGGGGGCGGGAATTACTGCGATTTGTTTAGGTGCATACACCAGCCCCAAGCACAACCAAATAGCACAGCAAGTTTTTTCTGCTGTGGGGGAAGTCGTGGAAGTGTCAGAAGGGCTGATGGATGCAGTTACAGGGCTATCTGGTAGCGGACCGGCTTACGTGGCGCTCTTGGTAGAAGCACTTGCTGATGGCGGAGTAGCCGCAGGTTTACCTAGAACAATTGCCAGTCAACTAGCCTTGCAAACCGTATTGGGAACAGCGAAACTGTTGCAGGAAACCAAACTACACCCAGCAGAACTCAAAGATCGGGTTACCAGTCCTGGTGGTACAACCATTGCGGGGATTGCCAAGCTAGAACAGGCAGGATTTCGTTCAGCTTTAATTGAAGCAGTAAAAGCTGCCACAGAGCGATCGCAAGAACTGGGAAAATAAAGTTATGAGTTATGAGTTAGGAGTTATGAGTTATGAGTTTTAACTCCTAACTTCTCATTTCTAACTCATAACCTAACGAAGTTGACAAAAGACTCGTTAGTATAGTAAACAATCTGGTTGCAAATGTGATTGAGTGAATTATCCTGCGCCGTCTCCAGAACTTGACTTAGGGTCTATATTTCCCTTTGAACTGGATCAATTTCAAAAAGAAGCGATCGCGTCCCTGAACGCCGGACGCTCCGTAGTCGTGTGTGCCCCCACAGGTTCGGGCAAAACATTAGTCGGAGAATACGCCATTTATCGCGCCCTGTCGCGAGGAAAACGTGTATTTTATACTACTCCCCTAAAGGCGCTATCGAATCAAAAATTACGTGACTTTCGAGAAAAATTTGGGTTTGATCAAGTCGGACTGTTAACTGGAGATGCTTCCATTAACAGGGATGCACCGATTTTGGTGATGACTACAGAAATTTTCCGAAATATGCTCTATGGCACACCCATTGGGCAAATTGGCATCTCATTAGTAGACGTTGACGCCGTAATCCTTGATGAGTGCCACTACATGAACGATCGCCAGCGCGGTACAGTTTGGGAAGAATCAATCATCTATTGTCCTCGGGAAGTGCAACTAGCAGCCCTCTCAGCAACGGTTGCCAACAGCGATCAACTCACCGACTGGCTAAATCGCGTTCACGGCCCAACAGACCTGATTTACTCCGATTTTCGCCCAGTCCCCTTAGAATTTCACTTTTGCAATCCCAAAGGGTTATTTCCCCTGCTGAATGATACCAAAACCAAAATTAACCCCCGCCTTCAGAAGAAGAAGGGAAGAGGGGGAGAAAGGGAGAAGGGGAGAAGTGGTAGACCGGAGGCTCCTGGCATTATTTATACCTTAAGCCAGTTAGAGCAACGAGATATGCTACCAGCGATTTACTTTATCTTCAGCCGCCGGGGATGTGATAAAGCGGTGGCAGAAGTGGGTGATTTATGGCTGGTAAATAATGAAGAGTCCCAGATTTTGCGCCAACAGATTGATGACTTTTTAGTCCGCAATCCCGAAGCAGGGCGTTCTGGACAAATTGCACCCCTATACCGAGGAATTGCCGCCCACCACGCCGGAATTTTGCCTGCTTGGAAAGCACTGGTAGAAGAACTATTTCAGCAGGGGCTGATTAAAGTAGTATTCGCCACCGAGACACTAGCAGCGGGAATTAATATGCCCGCCCGGACAACGGTAATTTCTACCCTTTCCAAGCGTACCGACACTGGACACCGCCTGTTGAACGCTTCCGAATTCTTGCAAATGGCGGGACGGGCAGGCCGCCGGGGGATGGATAAACAAGGTCATGTGGTCACAGTCCAAACTCCCTTTGAAGGAGCCAAAGAAGCCGCGTATTTGGGAACATCCAAGCCAGACCCTCTAGTAAGCCAGTTTACGCCCAGCTATGGCATGGTACTCAATTTGCTGCAAACCCACACCCTAGAGCAAACCAGGGAACTCATAGAACGCAGCTTTGGGCAGTACATGGCCACCTTGCATTTAAGACCAGAATACGATGAAATTGCCGAACTGCAAACACAATTAGCTCAACTTCATGAGCAAATCGCCGCAGTTGATGAAAATGAACTGGCTGTTTATGAGAAATTGCGGCAACGCCTGAAAGTGGAACGCCAGATATTGAAAACCCTGCAAGAGCAAGCGCAAGATGATAGACAACAAGAATTGGGGATGATGTTGGGCTTTGCAGTATCAGGAACTCTGTTGAGTCTCAAAGGCAAAAATATCACAGTGCCTTCACCTGTAACCGCAATCTTAGTGGGAAAATCGCCGGGTTCTGGTCAAGCTCCTTACTTGGTATGCTTGGGACATGATAACCGCTGGTATGTAGCAACAACAGGGGATGTAGTCGATTTGTATGCCGAACTGCCGCGAGTTGAGGTGCCACCTGATGTACTACCACCGCCAGAGATGCCCTTGAAACCAGGACAGTCGCGCCGTGGTAATCAAGAAACCTTTGCGATCGCCGGGCGTATTCCCAATCCGATAGAATCTTTGTATCTGGCACCAGAAGTAACAGAACAACTCAGTCGCACTGCCGCCATCCAAGAGCAATTAGAAGCTCATCCCTTACATCAATCAGGCAATGCTGCCACGCTTTTCAAGCGTCGTGCCCGCTATGTCGAACTAGAAGCCGAACTCGAACAGTTGCAAGAGCAAGTAGAGCAACAGTCACAACGTCATTGGGAAGAATTTCTCAATTTAATTTTAATTCTGCAACACTTTGGCGCTTTAGATAACTTAGTCCCCACACAATTAGGGCGAATCGCTGCCGCCATTCGAGGGGAGAATGAATTGTGGTTGGGTTTAGTATTCGCTAGTGGTGAATTGGACAACTTAGATCCGCACCATTTAGCCGCCGCCGCCGCCGCTTTGGTGATGGAAACGCCTCGTCCAGATAGCAAGGTTAACTTTGAGCTTAGTAATGAAGTGGCAGAAGCCTTGAAAAAATTGCGGGGAATTCGCCACCAAATGTTCCACCGACAACGGCGGTATAACGTCGCGCTGCCTATATGGTTGGAGTTTGAGTTAATTGCCATAGTGGAACAATGGGCGCTAGGAATGGAGTGGACAGAACTCTGCGAGAACACCACCTTGGATGAAGGCGATGTAGTGAGAATTTTACGGCGGACGTTGGATTTATTATCGCAAATACCCCACGTTCCCCATTTGCCACAATCTTTCCAGCGTAATGCCCATCGGGCGATGCAGTTGATTGATAGATTCCCTGTGAATGAGGTGGTTGAATGAACAGGACGCTCTTACGCACAGAGAGGATTTGATAATTTCTTTGCGTAAAAGCCTCTGTCCATCTTTGCCTCTTTTTGTCTCTGTGCGTTCTCTTCGTCAACATTAATTTGAGGTCTTTGAAGTAGTGCTACAAACTGCCCCAACAATGAATTCAGATTTGACCAAACAATAGTAGTGGTAAGTGGTTAAAAGTGCTTTTTTGGTTTCGTATATGTTTTATACGTGATTAATCACGTGTAGATAACAGAAGTTATAGTCCCTGTCAACGCTTTTCAATCCCCTAATAAACCAGGTTTCCAGTCCCCTGCAACTGACGTAAAGAATTTATACACAATGGACAATCGCATCCAAATAACTGAATTGCCCGATCGCTTTCTGCGTCAGTAAAATTCAACATGGCAATATTCTGATCTGATACTGATGTGACAATGGTTGAGGAACGTGTAGATGAGGTATACGGTTGCTTTCTCTCTGAATCTCGAATGCACACAAAATCTTTTGCCCCATGTGGGTTAGTGATACAGGTACGACCGTCTTGTGTGTGCATTAATTTCTGTGTAATACTAGTACTAGCATGGGCAGGATGAAATACCGCCAGCGTAGACATCATCGACACAAAAATAGAGGAACTGGAAAGCAAATTCAGGAGAATTTTTTTGTTCATAGATTTCCTTGAGAAAATTGTCTACTTGTTTAGGGTATTATATTCACTTTCAAACTTCAAGTGAATTTTCCCTAAGAATAGCTAGCTTGACACTTGTTACTCAAGAAAGTTCCATATCTACCCAGTTTGAGCACAAAGTAGTTGCTACAGCAGAATTGACAAGTCAAACAGGCTTTATGTCTAAATTTGATACCTAAGCTAAGTTGTGTACTTTACAAAATTTAAATCCGCTGTATATTCCTAACAGTTCTATTTCGTTATATACATAAACCGTCTATAACTCAAGTTCCAGTTTAATAACTAAAGTCCGTTTTAACAGACTATAACCTTTTCTCAGTCGTCTTTAGACGACTTTCGCTATTAGACTGGTAAATTCATTCTGAGGTGAGCTAGATGAGAATGAAATAGCTTTGATATTCCCAAGAGTGTGATTGTTTGCTTGATGTTAAGTATAAGGGCTTAATTAAATTAAAGCTCGTAGTCAGCGGCTCTAGCCCTTTAAAATCTTATCCAGAGCGATAACTCGCTGACTACGAACAAAAACTATATTTGATATTATTCTATACAATTGCGAACTACTATCGCTATCTTTACAAGATTAAAAATATTGATTTTAACTAGAAGATAGGACAAATATTGAATAATAAATCTGATATAGATTCTCATTCTTAAATTATCAACTTGTAAAAATTCCTTTTTTTGATTACATTTGGAAAAAGGCTCATATATCAAGTAAATTACTAGCCTCAACAGAAAAAATGAAGCAGAAAGTACATTTAGAATCTTCTGGTTGTTCCAACTGTGAACATGACCATCACGAGAATCATAACCATGTTCATAATCACAATCATGATGAGAATCATAACCATGATCACGATCACGACCACGGTGGAGAATTCAATCTGAAAAATGAGGTATTGCCTTTGGTAGTGATTTTAAGCTTATATGCACCTGGTGTAATTTTTGAAAATCAATTACACAATACATTCTACTCAATAGGTGAATATCTGCTTTTCATCCCAGCTTATTTATTAAGTGGATGGAGTGTTTTAAAAACTGCTGGGCGCAATATACTCAAAGGTAGAGTATTTGATGAAACATTTTTGATGGCAGTAGCGACATTAGGGGCGATCGCAATTCATAAATTACCCGAAGCTGTCGGCGTCATGCTATTTTATAAAATTGGGGAATTGTTTCAAGATATTGCCGTTAGTCGTTCTCGTAATTCTATTAAAGCTTTATTAGAAGTCCGCCCAGACTATGCCAATATCCAAATAGAGGGAGAACTCAAGAAAGTATCGCCAGAAACAGTAAATATTGGGGATATTATCGTTGTCAAACCTGGAGAAAAGATTCCTTTAGATGGTGAGATTATAGATGGTAATTCGCAAGTTGATACATCTGCATTAACTGGAGAATCTGTGCCGCGAACGGTGAGGCTGGGAGAGACAGTTTTGGCTGGGATGATCAATAAAATGGGTGTTCTCAGCATTAGAGTAACAAAACTTTTTGATGAATCTTCCATTGCCAAGATTTTAGACTTGGTGCAAAATGCCAAAAGTAAAAAAGCAGAAACAGAGAAATTTATTACTACATTTGCTCGATATTATACGCCAATAGTAGTTTTTACATCTCTAGCAGTTGCTTTATTACCTCCTTTATTCATTTCTGGTGCAACTTCTTCAGAATGGGTTTATCGGGCCTTAATTTTATTAGTTATTTCCTGTCCGTGTGGACTAGTTATCAGTATTCCATTAGGTTACTTTGGAGGTGTGGGAGGTGCTGCTAAACGTGGTATTTTGGTTAAAGGCTCTACATTTTTAGATAGTTTAAATGCAGTCAATACAGTTGTTTTTGATAAAACTGGAACGTTAACTAAAGGAGTATTTCAAGTAGCAAAAATAGTACCACAAAATGGCTTTAAGGAACAAGAGTTGTTGCAATTGGCAGCCAAAGTAGAATTGCATTCAAATCATCCTATTGCCCAATCTATCCGCAATGCTTATGGTGAAAAAATCGATGCATTAGATGTGAGAGATTATGAAGAAATAGCAGGTTATGGAATTAGAGCCAAGGTTAAAAATCAGGTAGTAATAGCGGGAAGCGATCGCCTATTGCATAGAGAGAAGATTTATCACGATAATTGCCAGTTAGAGGGAACAGTTATTCATCTAGCAGTGGATAATATTTACGCTGGATATATTATCATTGCTGATGAACTCAAAGACGATGCCAGACACGCTATTCAAGCACTCAAGCGAATGGGTGTAGAAAGAACAGTAATGTTGACAGGAGATAATCAAGCGATCGCTTCCCGGATTGCTCAACAGCTTGGTATAGATACCTATGAAGCAGAGTTATTACCTGAAGAAAAAGTTAATGCCATTGAGAAGTTACTCAGCACCGCCGGCAAGCATGGTAAAGTTGTCTTTGTTGGAGATGGTATTAATGATGCGCCAGTGATTGCTAGAGCAGATGTTGGTATGGCAATGGGTGGGTTAGGCTCAGATGCAGCCATAGAAACTGCTGATATTGTGATCATGACAGATGCACCGTCAAAAGTGGCAGAAGCAATACAAATTGCTAAAAAAACCCGCAAAATTGTTTGGCAAAATATTGGGTTTGCTTTAGCAATTAAAGTTGTATTTATTGGATTGGGTATTTTCGGGATAGCGACGATGTGGGAAGCTGTCTTTGCTGATGTCGGAGTAGCAATGCTTGCAATTTTAAACGCAACTAGAGCGATGAAATAAAATTATTGGGAAATCAGGAATTCATAATTGGGAAATTGTAGAAGTTAAAACTAAGGAGTAAGGAGTTATTTCTTTAACGCTTCTCACTCATATTCTGCTACCCCAAATGGAACCCATGAATTCATCAATCAAAGGCATTGCTACAGCTACTTTAGCTTTACTGCTAAACTATTCAGCAAACCCAGCCTTTGCACTACCCCAGAAAATCAATCATCGAGTGACTGTTGCTAAATCGCAACCATTAACAGACACCTTGATTCTTCCTGGGGAAAGAGTGGGGCCGATTACACGCAAAACCACCAAGCAAGATTTAGTGAAGCTGTTTGGTGCATCCCATCTCATTGATAAAACTATTTCAGGCCCTGAAGGAATGGGTAGTTTTGCAGCTACGCAGGTAAACCTAAATCAGGGGCGATGTCTAACGACAAGCTGCTCCGCATCTACGCTCTTGGTAGTTTGGAGTGATAATACTCGTACTAAACCTCTAGATGTGCGTAACCTGGGTTCAGCTTGGAAAACCCGCGAAGGTATTGGTGTCGGAATCCCTTTGAGCGAGTTACGCAATAAATTAGGTAATTTTAAACTTTATGGATTGGCGTGGGATTACGGCGGTACGATTTTGTTAGATAGTAGTAAATTATCTCGTTATCAAGGCAAACTCATTTTACGAGTAGACACGGCTCCCAATGCTTCTGAAAAGTTCCCCAATGACTACCAAGCGGTATCTGGGGATGCTACTTTTTCCTCCACCAATCCCCACTGGAAATCTTTGGGAATCAGGCTAGCAGAAATTATCGTTGTACTGAACCCAAGTGAGTAGTGGTATGCTAAACATCAGTTTGCTTGCTAGGGCGTAGAGAGGCTATGGAGACGACGTTCTTATACTAAGTCTGGAACTGGTAAATTACTGACAGAAAAAATTATGTAAGTGACATCTCGTGTCGCAATCATGTTTCGGCTATTGAAACCAAACACAGTAAACCAGATTGCTGGATCGATAATCTGGCTAGTCGTCTTGAGTAAAGATTATTGACTCAAAAAGTACCTGGATGTCCTCCGAGCAGCATCTACAGCACAAACGCCATGCACTACAGGAACATTATGACCTGCTAGCCGAGAAGTTAAAAAGGTTGCGTCACGATTATGCGATCGCAGCAGATACTCTCATTCGCTTCCAATTAGAAAAGCAAATTGAACAAACTGAAGCTGAACTAAACGAATTGGATCAGCAGCTTTATGTTCTAGAACGAGCTTTATCTAGTGGAAGAGTGTATCGTGCTTTATTGAAATTGGGTTATCGAGAGCAGACGCGAGCATTTCGGAGATTTATTGAGATTCATTCAGTAGGAGCCTTTTTAATCCACGGTTCACTGTACTATGGTCAACGTTGGTTGTTGAATCGGTTAGTGGTACAAAATGTTCCCAATATCATGACGGGAAAGGTTGTGCGAATTGAACTCAGTCGCATTGCTCGCAGAAGTGACAGTGCTGCATTGTGGCGTGAACTTGGTGGTAGAGTTGGTCTGGGTAGACAAAGCTCAATTCCTGAAATTGCCGAACGAGTTTATCAATGGTGGCGAACTCAGAATGTCTTGTTAATTTTTTATGATGTCGATTGTCTTTCAGAAACTTTTTTGCACGAGCTGATCAGAGATTTCTGGTTACTATTAGCGACTAATGAGCAGTAAGCCTGTCTCGCCAATGTCGGAAATATTGGTTATGCAATCTCAGCAGCCAAAGATTTCTCAGATTGGTGACTACATAATGCTGGGAATTTTCGGAGTTCTATTAGTCTTGGGTTTTGGACTTAGTTTACAAAAGCCTAACGAGACACAGAACCTACCCCCAACAGCACAGCTAAACGAGACACAGAACCTACCCCCAACAGCACAGCTAAACGAGACACAAAACCTACCCCCAACAGTACAGCCAGAAAAAAGTATCAATAAAACCCAACCAGATTTGATTGCTTGGAGTGTGTTATCGATTATACGCTTGAGTTTTGTATATATATCTTTAAGGAGAGCCGCTCAATTCAAAGTTGAAGATGAGCGCACTGATCACCGTACTTCTTTTGCCAAACAAAATCTAAGTAAGTCTGTTACTCCTCTTCCTACATTGACACAGGTAATAGAAGATGAAGTGCAAGTAGTTCAAGCTGTGCTGCAAAATACCAGCAGAAATGAAGGAACATCTTACAGTCGTTTTATTCTGACCACTGAGTTTTTTCCTGTAACCGAACGGCAAATGAAGCAGATTTGGCGCTACTTGCGCCGCCCAGTACGTAAGGGACAACGCACAGAGTTGGATGTGGAATCAACGGTAAACCAAATTGGATTTCAAGGAATATTACTCGAACCTGTGTTGCTAGCGCGTCGAGTAAACCAGGCAGAACTGCTGTTATTAATTGACCAAGATGGCTCAATGGTGCCTTTTCATGGGCTGTCGCATCGCTTGATAAAAACTGCTTTGCGAGGTGGACGTTTAGGCAAAGCTAGCATTTACTATTTTCACAACTGCCCTATAGATTATCTCTACCATGACCTTTATCATCAGGAAGCGGTATTAGTTAGTGATATTGTCACGCATATTTGCTCTGAGCGCACAGCTGTATTGATTTTCAGTGATGCTGGTGCTGCTCGTGGCGATTATAGCGAGGAACGTTATAAATCAACAAAAAAATTTATTACCCAGTTGAAACAGCAGGTGCGTTATATTGCTTGGCTTAATCCTATGCCGAGAAAGCGTTGGATAGGTACAACATCTACCGATATTGCCAGTGTTGTACCTATGTTTGAAGTCAGTCGCCGAGGTTTGCAAGATGCTATTGATGTGCTACGCGGTCGCCCTACGAACTTTGAGGGGCGGAGAAAATGAGCAAAATTAGCTTAGAAGTGAGCGAAATTAGCTTAGAAGTTGCCAACCGACGCATTGAGTCTTGGGAAAAACGCTTTGAAAAAGCGTACTTATATTTGGCATATCATGCTGCTTTTCCCTTAGCACTCACACCCGATATTTTATATCGTCTGTGGGCTAACTTCCAACAAGATATTCATGGTGAAGTACTAGGAATCCCTTGGGTAGCGGTAGCGGATCTGCTGCTTTCTAGTCTTTGCGATGAAGTTGGGCATGAACTTTACGAAATGGATTTGGCAGTGCGAAATGTGCTGTTGAAAGTATTACAAGAAGATGAAAAGTTTGGTCAACAGCGGATTAATGAACTGTCAGATTTTTTGCTTGAGTATGTACGGCAAAGACTTCAAAATGATGATCCCGATATTAAAGACTTTGCCCAGGCTCAACAGTGGACAGCTTTAGCATACACACAACCGGGGAAAGTAGCTCATGAACTGGCATTGGAATTCTCGAAATTGGATTTTAATAATAAAGCAGAACTTATAAGAATCGTCTCAATAACAGAAACATTTGCACAGCCATTAGCTGAATTCGATCCGTTACTCAGTTATGCACGCGGAATGGGAAAGTTAGCCCGTGGCAATTTGGAGGCTGCAACAGATCAAATTAGCAAAATACTAGAAGGAGAAAACAAAATACAGGTTGCCGGAGTTGATTTACCTATTCCCGAAAAGATAAAAGCAAATCTTCCAGAGCTATTCGAGCAACTCACTATCCATAAAAACGCGCTAATAAGAAGCAGATTTTCATCACGATTATTTTTATCTGTATTAGCTCTGGGAATGCTGATTGGAGGCACAGGAGTAGGAGTATACATTTTTCGATTTACTACATCTCAACTTCCACAAAACTCATTATGTGCTAAGGAGACCTATAGTTTGAATGACAGAATTAGCTTGGGTGAAGAAATTTTATTAACACAAGATACCAATTCAGATAAAGAAGCTGGAGTTAAAGCATTTTCCAAGGGTGACTGCCAGCTTGCTATTGATAAGTTCAATTCATACCGTCAAACTAATCCTACAGACCCAGAAACATTGATTTACTTAAATAACGCTAAGGCTGGTCAGCAGGCAGAACACATTAAAATAGCTGTGAGCGTACCCATTGGTACAAATCCAAATGTAGCAAAAGAGATGCTACGCGGTGTGGCTCAAGCTCAAGATGAGGTGAATAGCAGTACTGGTATTAATGGCAAAGCTTTGGAGGTAGCGATCGCTAATGATGATAATGACCCAAGTGAAGCTGTACAGCTTGCCAGTCGTTTTGTCAAAGATGCCAGCATCTTAGCTGTCGTCGGACATAATTCTAGTAATGCTTCTCTCTCCGCAGCCCCAGTCTATGAAAAAGATGGGTTAGTGATGATATCTCCTACCAGTTATGCCCAAAATCTTACCAGTATTGGCAATTATATTTTCCGCACTGCTCCTAATGTTAAATCCATAGCAGATAGCGTCTCTAATTACGCTATTACAAAAGCGGGCAAAACCAATTTTCTTATCTGTGTTGATTACCAAGGGATGGATAATCAATCGTTTAACAACGAGTTTGTTAAAGCGATAAAGGCTGCTGGCGGTCAGATTAATTCTACAGAGTGCGATATTTCTGCCCGTGACTTTAACCCTAGTGCTGTCATTTCTCAAGCTGTACGTAGCGGTGCTAATGCCTTGGTGTTAGGTCTTTATGTAGATAAAATAAAGCAAGGTCTAGCGGTGGTACAATCTAATCAAGGGCAGTTGACTGTATTTGGTAGTCCTACACTTTTCACTGACGAAACCTTAAAAGAGGGTATAGGTATCAACGGACTGATAATCTCTGCACCTTGGTATCCCGCAGCATTTCCTAATAACATCTTTCCACAACAAGCCCAAAAACTTTGGGGTGCAACTGTCAATTGGCGAACAGCTACGGCTTATGATGCAACTTTGGCGATCATCGCAGGTTTACAACGAACCAACAAACGCGATGAATTGAAAAAGGTGCTGCACAGTCCAGATTTTTCAGTCGATGGTGCAACGGGAAAGATTCAGTTTTTAGCATCAGGCGATCGCAAAAATAATGACATATTCTTAGTCAAAGTTCAACAAAAACCTGGTACTGATAAATATGAGTTTGTGCCCATTCAACCTTAAGCGCAACGCAAACGATATTATAATGCTTTCACAGATTGCTTGTTGTCAGCCTTGTAAAGTAAAGTAGCAGTGAATAAAGATGGCTATGCACGTATTCTTGATATTTTAAGTATATAGAGTATAAAAGGCGATCGCATTCCTCACCCACCGCATGACAAACCAAACTTTTACCAACGCTTATGCATTACTTATTGGCGTAGGTGCTGATTTACCAGTCACAGTCCTCGATGCAACAGCTATACGAGATATACTGATTGACCCAAGTCGCGCCGCCTATCCACCAGAACAAGTCACACTGCTAACCGAAACCTCTGCAACTCGGCAAAATATCCTCGCAGCTTTTGACCAAATCATCGCCCAGGTAAATCAAAATCCTGATGCGACAGTCATCATTTACTACTCTGGTCACGGTGGACGCATCCAGCGCCCCAATGAATACTTCCTTGTACCATTCGGTTATGACCCCAGTCAACGCGTAGACACAGCTATATCAGGTTTAGAATTTACCCAAAAGATTGAAGCAATTACAGCGCGTAAACTCGTAGTTTTATTAGATTGCTGTCATGCTGGTGGCGTTCCAGCTTTGAAGGAACCAGGGGAAATCTTTGTAAAATCACCCTTACCGCCGGAACTGTTAAATGTGCTAGGAACAGGAAGCGGTCGAGTTGTAGTTGCTTCTTCGCGGGAAGACGAATATTCTTACACGGGTCAACCCTACAGTGCTTTCACAGATTGCTTGTTGTCAGCCTTGCAAGGGAAAGCAGCGGTGAATAAGGATGGCTATGCACGTATTCTTGATATTTTAGTTTACTTGTTTGACCAAGTGCCAAAAAGAGCATCAGGGCCGCAGCACCCGTTTGTAAATAAAGTGCTGGATTTAGGCGATAACTTTCCCCTTTGCTATTACGCAGGTGGAAGTAAATTTTTGCCTGGTGAAACAGCAACTATTGAAACTAGCCCATCTGCTACTAGCTTAACTGCTGGAGGGCGACGGCGATCGCAACAAAAACTAGACGCACTTCAAGCAGAATTTGACATCCGCAGCGAGAAGTTTAAGCAGATGAAAAAAGCTGTAGCAATTGAGGCTGGTACCGCCGTTAAGTTTCAATTAGAACAGCAGCTTCTTGATGAAGAGGCAAAACTGGCACATCTTGGCGATGAACTGGATAAAATTGAGTCTGCATTGCAATCATGAGACTTATGTAAATATACAGTTATTTGGCAGATGGAAATCAGGATTTCCCCACCTAGAAAACAAGGAAAATAGAGATATTCAGTTAATTGGTGTTTGTTTATACTATTTCAAATTTTTGTAGTGGTTATACTCATGACTTAGGTTCTACCTGGGAATTAGGAAGTGGCTTTGCCACTTCTTTTTATTGATCTGGTAGCCCAGGAAAAAAATAAATTAAAAGTTAAAAGTAATTTGTTGAACTTTTAACTTTTATTAGTTGTTATATCATGTCCGTTTAATTGACCATAAAATAATTAGCCTGTTAAGTTACAGTTTTGTACTCTCCAGGCAGTCTGACAAAATTCTGGTCATATAGACATGATATTAGTCATTACTCATTGTATCTTCCCATATCTCACGCTTGGGCTTGCTCTCCACATCGCGCGATCGCGCTTCTTGCCAAGTCCCCCACATTAGGGATTGCTGTTTTTCAACATAGTTAATAAACTGCATAATTGACTGATCTGCCTTGATGGGAGTTTTCAAATCAAACTGAATTGTTTGGACAATCTTAATGTCACCCATGAGAAAGTACTTAGCTGTAATCTTAGTCAGCCATAGCACAACTCGATTGCATAACCAACCAAAAATTCCTTTGCGTTTTTTGGTCATCAACAAGATTTGACCTTCAGTTTTTCCCCCTTCGTGGAGGCGAACTGCAACCATCATGTGAACATGAAAGAAATCGGGACCAGCTGTCACAATGCCAATGCTACCGTACCAATAGCAAATACTGTAAGTTATGGCATTTTTGTAGAAAAGACGGATGAGCTTAATGAAAGACGAATTGTTTTTGATGGGTGTAGTGTTACTGAAGATAATAGCATTCTCGTTCAGTTCCTGTCTTTCAAAAATAACTTCTATTGGCAGTTTGTGAATTGTATTGAGGTGTTGAGCATCGATTGCATTAATCATTACCACATTCGGGTGACAGTTCATCACAAAATGGGAAGTAATAGCAACATCACACTCTTTTTCTTCTAACTCTGGAACAAAAGGTAAAGGTTGCTGTGGTATTTCTCCAGTCCAAACCCAAATCATCCCGTACTTTTCAGCAGTAGGCCAAGTTTGTAACTTTAGGGAAAGTGGTGCATCTAAACATGGGATATCAGTACACATCCCTTCAGCATCAAACTTCCAATGGTGGAAAAAACAACGTAGTGCATTACCCTCAACTTTACCTTCAGCAAGGTGAGCGCCCATATGCGGACAGTAGGCATCAAAGGTAACTACTCTTTTGTCTTTACCACGGTAAATCGCTAATTCTCTACCCAAAATCGTGACAGGTTTTACTTCACCCACCCGCAGATTTCGAGAGGGTATTAACCAATACCATCCCTCAATAAAACGCTCTGGATTATTGAAAGTTTTAGGTTTACGGGTTGAGCTAAAAGTCTGCGAGTTGAAATTCATTTTTATAGTTTCACTTGAGGTGAAGCAGTTGATCTAGAAGTAACATGCAAACGAAAAAAAAACAGTTACTTTCAGTACCATGACAAACAGTTACCCTATCAATAGATAAAATTAGAAAGGTCAAATATTGAGTTAAGTTTATTAAATAAAAATGTTAAACTTAAGTAAATCAGCGTAAATGATTAAAGGTTTGTAGTGACTTAAAAAAATCTTTAATTAGATTTAAACTACTGATGCCAACATTTTGCCAAACTCTCAAATGAGTTAATAAATTAGGAAAATATGTCATAATAATTACAATATTTGGGAAAATCTGCCGTGTTAACTCAGGAGACGAAACTGCTTTTGATTGGTCAGGTAACAGATATAAGCGGAATCACCATCAGGACAATTCGCTATTACGAGAGTTTAGGTTTACTCAAATCATCAAGACGAACAGAGGGAGGCTTTCGCCAGTTTTCATTGGATGTACTGACTCGTTTAGCTTTCATTAAAAGGGCGCAAAATCTTGGTCTTAGCTTAGAGGAAATTGGAAATATTCTTCAGGTTTATGACCAAGGACAAGCTCCCTGTGGTGAAATTAAAGAAAAGCTCGAAAACAAGCTCTTACAAATTGATCACCAAATCGATCAGTTGTTAACTTTACGGTCTGAAATAGATGGATTACTGTCAGGCTGGAAGAATAATGGCAGACAGCATAAAGACACAATTTGTCCCATTATCCAAAACACCCCTCAGTGCTGATATTAATTTTTTATAAAACTGCACAAAATCAAGCTTGCTCAGACTTGGGGCAAAATCCCCAAGTTCTAAAGCAACGACAGCATCTCAATTTACCATCAAAGAATAATTAATAAAAGCCTGAAACGACCTATGGATAGGTATAATCCATACCATGATTAATTTGTACAGTGGATAAGGGAGCGTCCCAATGCAAGCAAATTTACCAAAATCTTTACAAGTCATTGTGAATAAAGCGTTCTGCTCGCAATGACAAATTATGTTTTTACACATTTGAGATGCTCCCGTGCATAAGTCATAATTTATTCAGAACTTTGAACTCCAGTTCCCCCCTTTTTTAGGCTACCGTGTATACACAAGTCGAATTACCCCCCTTAATCCCCCCTTATAAAGGGGGGAAATAAGAAATCTTGTTCCCTCCCCAATCCATCGGGGAGGGTTAGGGTGGGGTAAAACTGACGCGAAAAACCAGGTGAGTAAGCTATTTCAGACTTGTGTATACACCGTAGCCTTTTTTAGGAGGGCTAGGGGGAATCTAAAAGTTTTTGATACATCACTAACGACTTTTAAAAAATCCTTTCACGACTCAGAACTTTTATAGAGAAGGAACCACCACAACTCTAGTCCAATTAAGGCTAAACCACCGATCGCAACACCAACTTTCAAGCCTAAAGGTTGCTCAATGCGTTGAAATTGGCTGGTTTGCTCTGACAAGTGGGCTGGCATTTCTGCTAATGTTACACCTGATGTTCCAGTGAGAAGCACTAAAGTTATAAGGCTTCCCCAAAGCATTTTTTTACTGAACATTTCCTAAATTACTCTGCAATTATGAGGTAGTTTTTGGTTGAAAGTTACGCAATCTGAGGGCATTGCTAACAACAGAAAGCGAAGAAAGAGCCATCGCTGCTCCAGCGATAATTGGATTGAGTAACCAACCAAAGATGGGGAACAGAATTCCTGCCGCAATAGGAATACCAATAACGTTGTAAATAAAGGCAAAGAAGAGATTTTGCCTGATATTATTGATGGTGGCGCGACTCAGTTGAATTGCTGTGACAATTCCTTGCAAATCTCCAGAAATTAGGGTAATATCGCTAGCTGCGATCGCTACATCTGTTCCCGTACCAATAGCAATTCCCACATCAGCCTGTGCTAGAGCTGGCGCATCATTTATGCCATCACCTACCATTGCGACAATTTTAGATTTTGGACTTCGGCTTCTTTCGGCAACTCTTGGAGACGCTGCGCGTAGCTTGCTTCCCCGTAGGGGTACGCTCAAGGCAAGTCGCTCAGTCGAACGATTTGGAATTTGGGATTTTGAATTGGGAAATCTCTCTATCTCCCCTTGCAGAGATTGGATAATCGCCGCTTTCTGATCTGGACGGACTTCGGCAAAGATTCGCTGGATGCCAACTTGCAGAGCGATCGCATCAGCAGTTTTACGATTGTCTCCGGTGAGCATTACTACTTCTAAACCTAACTTCTGTAAAGCTTTCACTACTGCTGCTGATGAAGGTTTGAGGGCATCAGCAATACCCATTATTCCTTGTAGTTCGCCATCTACAGCAATCAAAATGACTGTTTTCCCAACCGCTTCCCATGCATCTTTATACTGCTGGAGAGTGATGGTGTTAATTCCAAGTTCTGTTAACCAGCGTTGTGTACCAATTTGCACTAGCTGATTTGAAACAACTGCTTGGACACCACTACCTGCGTTAGCCACGAAGTGGGTAGCCGTTGGCATCGCCTGAAAGTTCTTTGCCTCTGTTAAACTCACTTTTTGAGACTGGGCATATTTCACCACTGCTGATGCTAAAGGATGCTCAGAATTGTGTTCCACCGTTGCTGCTAACTGTAAAAGCTTGATTTCATTACCATTAGCTGTACCGTTGACAGTTACAAAGTCTGTAACTGTAGGTTTCCCCTGAGTCAAAGTGCCAGTTTTATCTAGAACGATGGTTTGAATTTTGTGTGCTAGTTCTAAGCTGTCCGCACCTTTAATCAAGATGCCATTTTCTGCACCTTTGCCCGTCCCCACCATTACAGAAGTGGGGGTAGCTAAACCCAAAGCACAAGGACAAGCGATAATCAGTACACCCACCGTTGTCATTGTTGCTAGGGTGAGGTTGCCCGTGAAGTTAAACCAAATAACGAAAGTGGCGATCGCGATCGCAATCACAGCTGGGACAAACCATCCTGTCACCTGATCTGCCAAGCGTTGAATTGGGGCTTTAGAACCTTGGGCTTGTTGCACTAGTTTGACGATTTGAGCCAAAAACGTATCATTTCCGACTCGTGTCACCCGAAACTGAAATGCACCCGCACCGTTAATCGTTGCCCCAATCACTTCATCTCCTGGTTGCTTTTTAACTGGCAAACTTTCACCCGTCACCATCGCTTCATCTACCGTCGAAGCGCCTGCAATCACTTTGCCATCTACTGGAATCTTTTCACCAGGACGCACCAAAATTACATCGTTGATTCTGACTTCGGCGATAGGAACATCAATTTCCCTACCATCGCGGATAACTCTGGCATCTCTGGCTTGCAGTCCAATGAGTTTGCGGATGGCTTCAGAAGTTTGTCCCCTAGCGCGATTTTCCAACAACCGCCCCAACAAAATTAAGGTAATGACAATGGCGGCAACTTCGTAATAAAGATGAGGTATCAAGCCCTGAGCAATAAAAAATTTCGGGAAAATAGTGACAAACAAAGAATATAGATAGGCTGCACTTGTGCCCAAAGCAATCAGCGTGTCCATTGTCGCCGTATGGCGCTTGAGGGTTTTCCAGCCATTTCGGTAAAAAGATCCACCACACCAGAACACGACGGGTGTTGTCAGCACTAACTGTACCCAAGGATTTTGCAGGAAGCTTGGAATTAAGGGGAAGTTCAGCCCAGTCATCATGGGCAACGACCCCAAAAATAGGAAAATGCTGATTACACCTCCCACCACTACCTTGAGGGAGAGTTGGCGTTGTAATGCTTGCCTACTCGCTTTCTCAGCATCATCTTCTTCAGAGAGCAATTCTTCCTGGAGTGAGTAGGAAGAGTATCCCGCAGCATCTATAGCAGCTTGAATTTTCTCCAAATTTGCTAGAGAGCGATCGTACTTGATAGCGGCTTGTTCGGCTCCAAAGTTAACGTTGCAGTCAATCACCCCAGGAACAGAGCGAATTGCCTTTTCGATGTTGTTGGCGCAAGCGGCGCAACTCATGCCTCGAAGTTTGAGTGTGAGAGTATCCATAACTAGATGAACCGCCGTGATTGATGTGGGAGGATCTTAAAGATTAAGCAACTGGATAGCCAGCAGCAGCCAACGCTTCTTTAATTACTGTTTCTGATGCTTGAGTTTCTACACTGACAAGCTTGGTTGTAGGATCAGCCTGAATGCTGGCGTTGGCATCGACTGCCTGAAGTGCTTTGGTAATGGTGCCTGCACAAGCAGAACAAGCCATATTAGGAACTGTGAGTTGGAGAGTCATAGATTTACGGGATAAAATGAACAACCTAGCCAGACCAAACTGGATGACTGAGGGACAACCGTCAACAGTCAGAAATAACTGGAAAGAAAGTCGCCTTGAATTCATCCTAGACTCTCTAGCCGGCTGGAGAGTCTAGAGAATTTTAAAAGTTTTTAGCTAAACTTCAAATTTCTTTACAGACGTAGTACATAAATCGCTAAAAATACAAAATACTACAAAAAACTTGTCTCCCGATGCAAGTATGTGTTATCAAGGCTATATAACCTGTTGTTTTCCCCACAGTTCTGGGAAAATGACCCTCCGCACCACTTGAGACGCGGCTGCTGAACCCAAGTCTCCTAAATCTCTTCACAACAAAGAGTCTTTTTTAAGGCTCTATTTGGAGTTTTCATGCAGCCAAAAAATCTGAAACGTCTCCTGCGTGCTTTAGAGCGCCAGGGTTTAGATGTTACTTACAACAATCGCACTTATTCAGTTCGTTTAGTTAATTCTCCTGATGCCCCTGTTGCAGAAGTGCTACTGCCAAAAGATTTCCCTGTTGAAGCTAAGGCACTGAAGCAGTTAGCGAATTTGGCAAGCGTCCTCCACCCGTCAGGTGGATGCGTTTGTCGTGCCTGTGCTACGCCTGACTTTCACCCAGGTGATGCGGGTGTTGCCATTGGTTCAGTCGTAGAAACTATGGGTCAGGTCATCTCTGGCGCTGTCAGTTCTGACATCAATTGTGGAATACGCCTGCATGTTGCTGATTTGACAATCGAGGAATTTCTGGCAAAGCGTGACCAATTCGTATAACGGATGAAGGGGGATTACTTCTTCGGTACGCGTAATGTGACGATGACTGCTCAGACAATGCAAGCTCTATTTCAGTACGGAGTTCCCGGTTGGCTGGATGCCATGCTAGATCAGCCTACCGGGAGTGTAGTCAAGTCTGATTTGCAACAACTTGCCCAAGAGAGCGAACGCATCTTCTTAGGTGGTTCAATGGATGTTTGACAGCACTTTCGGTTAATTGCAAATAATACTGGTTGAAACGGATGATTGCAGGTTGCTTGCATTTAATCCTGGTTCAGTTGCAATTAATCCTGGTTGAAGCGTAATTATAGTTGCAAATAATCCTGGTTTGAAAAAGTCCTGATTGCAGCTTTGGGCATTTATAATTGCAGGTCGCTACACGTAAGCACGATCTTGCCTTGGATGTGCCCACGGGCGGCTCGTTCGTGCGCCCTTCGAGCATCCGCAAGCGGAAACGTGCTGTCGATGGCGACACGAACCGTCCCGGCATCGAGTAAGCGCCCGAATTCCGCGAGCTGCGGACCGTTCGAGCGCACTTGGGTCATCGAGACCGTGACGCCCAGCTTCGCGGCCTCCTCAGCGTCGGAGAAGCCCGGAAAAACGGGAAACAAGGCGCCGCCACGCCTGAGCGTGCGCAGGAAACGACCGGTGGTGGGACCGCCGAGCGTATCGAGGACGAGATCGACGTCGTGCGCGACGTCCTCGGGAAGGCTCTTGGCATAATCGATGAATTGGTCAGCACCGAGCTCGCGCAGAAACGACTCCTGCGTGCCCGATGCCACCGCGATGACGTGCGCACCCTGCCACTTTGCCAGTTGTACCGCAATGTGCCCCACGCCGCCCGCGGCACCATTGACGAGCACTGTCTTGCCCCCGAGCGGCACGGGGCGATGCCTCTCCGGTTGGAGCGGGTTCGGTTCATCGTGCCCCAGGTCGATCAGGAACTGCCACGCCGTGAGCCCCGACATCGGTGCGCCGGCGGCACGCATGTGATCGATGCCGGCCGGCTTGCGTGCCAGGTCCGACGCAGGCGCGGCGACGTACTCGGCATAGGCATCGCTCTTGCCGTAGCTGGGGAAGCGGATCATGCCGAAGACCTCATCGCCGACGGAGAAGCCCTGCACGTCCTCGGCGACGGCCTCGACGACGCCGGACACGTCCGACCCCGGGATGACGGGCAGGGGCACCGATGGCCTCATCTCAGGAGGAAGCGCCTTGTATCCGTCGCGCAGGTACCAGTCGGGAGGATTGACGCCGATCGCCTGAACGCGAACGAGAACCTCACCGGGCTTCAGCTCGAGAACCGGTGCCTCTTCGTAACGCAGCACCTCAGGTCCACCGAACTCGTGCAGCCGAATCGCCTTCATCGTATTTGTCGGCATCGCTTTCTCCTTTCGCCGCAGATGGGTTATCCTTATCGGAGCGGTGCTCCGTATATACGGAGCACCGCTCCAATTGTAACTGCTTCTTGCGGATTCTATGGACACAGTGCAATAATTTCTTCTGGTGTTGGTAGTTGCGCTAAAAACTCTAGTACTTCTGCCATACCTGTAAAACCTGTCTGGGATATAGCATTTAGCTCACGCAGTCCCAATTCTAAAATTTGTGGCAGATGATCTTCCAGTAAATTTAAGCGAGTTGCCAATTCTTCAGGGATATTTAGCAATACAGTTCAGTTAAGCATTTCTTTTTTCTCTTAGCGTCCTTCTCTAACGAGACGCTGCGCGAAGGCGTCCTTGGCGGTTCGTTAAAAAAATTGACTTTGATTAAGAGTTTTAGCCTTAACTGAACCGTATTGGGATATTTAGAGTTACTCGCATGTTTGCTGTTTTCTTGAAGCTTTGGATTTAACTATAGCAATAAGTAGCAAAGATGAGGCAATGTGGAAAATTGCTAAGACGCTAATAGGAGCTAAAATCTAGATAGCATATGTAATATTTATCACATAAGTTGAAAATAGCGTCAGCGTAGCCCTTCGTAGACATCGCTGTTTGTCTTTGTCGGAGATAATATTTAATTTTTAATTATTATAAAAAAGCTTTGGCTATCAACAAAACCTCAAGAAAAAACACCCTGGATATTATTCCAGGGTGCATACACTTCTTTCAGGCATTAATAGGCTAAATAGTAACTTTGTAAAATAGTTATTCCTACTATCCATAGAATGATAAAAATATTTATCTTAGGACTTACGCATTCATAGGAAAGACCAGATAATGAATGATTTGAAGAACCACATCTATCGTAGGCAGAAACCATTCCTATTGCCCGAAAGTGTGGGTCTATTTACTATCAAAAAATGATTAATAAAACCTTGAAACGATTTATGCATCGTAAATGCATACCATGATTAAAATTACTATGTCTAATTCTGTCTGAAAATTTCCTAGATGTTTAATCAGTTTTGTCGGGTGCATTGTCAGGGAAGCGCATCTAAATTACTCTTGACAAAAACCTTAGTTAATGTATTAATTAAAAGCATCAGATTTATTGCTTGATCTATTTTCTAGGGATCAAAGTGATCGCACTTCTGAACCTTTAGATGTGATCAAGCAACCATAACTTGTTGGGTGAAGGAGAGAACTTAAGTATTTTTAGGTAGTTGCACAGTGAACAGACTACCTTTACCTAGTTCAGAGGTGACCTGGATAGTTCCTGCGTGCCCTTCTACAATCCGGTGGGATAGATGTAGTCCTAAGCCGCTACCTGAACGTTTATGTTTACCTTGGCGAAATCGCTCGAAAATTGTTGCCTGATCTTCTGGCGTAATCCCATATCCTGTATCTTGGATCTCAATTGTTACCAAATCTGGATTGACTGGATTAGATGATTTTTCAAAAATGCGGATTGTTATGCCTCCTGTATCTGTAAATTTGATGGCATTTGCGATCAAGTTGTTTAGCACCCGCCGTAGTTCCAAGCGATCGCCCATAATAATAGCAGCGTTTTTATTCTGTGGGTCTAATTCATGGATGTCTATTTCCAGAGTCAGTCCTTTTTCACTAGTTAGAGGACTTAGTTCGCTCACTACTTCTTGAGATATCTCACGTAAATCGCATTCTTCCCAATTCAACGTTTTTTTACCTGCCTCGAAGCGATAGACTTCTAGGAGGGTATTCACCATTTCCATCAAATTTTTGTTACTGCGAATCATGACTGCGATCGCCTGTTTCATTTCCGGCGAAATTTTGCAGAATGTTTCCATCTCAAACAAATTTAACATGCGATCGGAGGCTACTAGGGGAGTTCGCAAATCATGAGTCAGACGGGAAACAAAATCTTCCCGTTGGCGGGCCATTTTTTGTTGTTCGTCCAGACTGTGCTTGAGACGCAGCAGCGATCGCACCCTTGCCAGTAGTTCATCGGTATCAAATGGTTTACGAATAAAGTCGTCAGCACCAGCATCCAAACCTTCGACAACGCTAGATTCGTGAAAGGCAGTAATTAACAGAATTGGAATATAACTAATTGCTGGGTTATTCCGAATCCGACGTGTGACTTCATAACCATCGATTCCCGGCATCATCACATCTAACAGAATCAGATCGGGTGGAGATTGTTCAACTTGCCGCAAAGCCTTTATTCCATCTGAAACCAAATCAATTTCATAGCCCTCACTTTCTAAAATTGCTTGAACCAAAATGAGATTATCTAGAGTATCATCAACTGCGAGGATACGAAAAATTTTATTGTTTTCAACTACAGACATAATTTATCAACTTTTATCAGTTTTTTTGAAAGTAATTTATAGTTTAAATTTCGGATATCCTATTGCTGCTTACCTGGTTTGAGAAGATGAATTATGCGGATTTTTAGCAGAGCGATAAATCTCGTCGCCATCTAACTGTATAGCTGGAGCATCAGCTGCTTCAGTGAATAATCTGATTTGACGCGGCAATTCAATTTTAAACATTGAACCGATGCCTAATTTGCTCTCAAGAAAAATTTTGCCGCCCATCATTCGCACCAGCGAATCTATAATTGCCAAACCCAGACCTGTACCTGGATATTTGCGAGTGATAGTTTGATCGACTTGCCGAAATGCTTCAAAAATCCGTTTAAAATCTCTGGGTGCTATGCCAATACCTGTATCCCGAACAACAATTGTCACTCGACTTGCAGGTAGTTCCTTAACCTCAACCCAAATTTCCCCAGACTCTGTGAACTTAATGGCGTTGGAGAGCAGGTTAATTAAAATCTGTTTGATCCGAACCGGATCATTAAATACCAAAGTATTTTGCAAATCGGTTTGTACTAACAATGATAGATTTTTGGCATCAGCAAGGGAACGCATTTCACCTACAGTGAGATTTATTACCTTTGATACATCAAATATTTCCGCCTTTAAATCTAATCGTCCTGCCTCCAACTTGGAAAAGTCAAGAACTTCATTGACTAGCATCAGCAAATGCTTCCCATTATTCAAGATCCGCTCAACCATATCTGCTTGCTGGTGCGTTAGTTGACCGAACTTAGAACGAAACAGTATTTGCGAAAAACCAATAATCGCATTCATCGGCGTTCTGAGTTCGTGGGACATAGTTGCCAAAAAATGTGATTTTAGCTGTGATACCTCCAATAGCTTGAAGTTTTGCATTTGAATCTGTTGCTGTTGTCTCTGCAATTCTTGGTTTTTACGAATGAGTTGTTCATGACTTTCTCTGAGCTGCTGGTTTACCAAAGCTGCCTGCGTTTCAGCCCAATAAATCCGAATCGCACTCCGCAAAACCTGTGCCAACATTTCTGGAGATATCTTAGACTTAGATAGATAGTCTGTAGCACCAGCTTTGATTAATTGCACAGCAATTTGTTCATCTCCTTGAGCAGTTAGGACTACTGAAGGAACTTTAATTTTTAAAGAACGTAGCTGTTGAATAAAGGTTAGTCCATGCTGATCTGGTAAGCGATAGTCGAAGAAAACACAATCATAGGCAGTAGTGCTTAAGGCAGAAAACGCATCATTGCCATCGCTTACTTCAAACAGTTCCATTTGAACACCTGCTTTAGTCAGCGCATCACGGACTGCCATCCGGTCAACTTCGTTATCGTCTACAACCAAAATTTTCAGCGTCTGTTTCATCAGTTTTTATTTTTGCCGCCAAACATAGGTTGATGTATAATCTTTCTCTTTTCAGATTATCCAACTAAAGAATATAAGATTTTCGGACATTTAAAATCTCTCACTTGATTAACTAAGGCATTTTGTATAATATCCAATACTTCTCTTTAGGTTGAATTCAGTCTGTTATATTCTCAATCTGGTTAATTTACCCGAATATTGGAATTAAACGTTAATGACTAATGGCTTTAAAACAATTAGCAATTGATCAACTGAAAACTATTGCTCTGAAGACAACAGATAGAGCTGATATAAAGTAAAATAAAATACTTTACTAAGCTTAAAACAATTGTAAATGAGTCAGCAAGCGACCGTCGTCACCCATTGGTCAGAGTTGCATACCATTTATCGTCTACCATAAGCCTGAGTAGTTTTACTCATCAGATTGCTTAAACCAAGTAGATGACAAAGTACTGCCTATATTTATTTGTGAATCCGAAGTAATCCTACCTCCTGGAATTTTGACAATTTTCTGAACGATCGCCAGGCCTGTGTTAGCATTTTTTTGGCTAGCGCGGACTTCCACTGTTTGGAAAATTCCCCAGACCTTCTTGTGAACTTTGGGAAGAATACCAAGTGCTTCCAAGCCTTTTAGCATTAAAAAGATTACTTGTCCACTTTGATTGCTGAAGCGTCTAACTTGTCAGCCGTAAGTCTCCCACCATATGGACGCACGACTAATTACCTTTGGTAATTGTGCTTGAATTCCTTTTGCAATTGTCCACCAATGAGCCTGATAATTCAGGTCATATGGAAAAGAAGAGGGCGAAATCCTAACCCCCCAGCCCCAACTCTTCTATGGTTGGGGGAAAATTCAAAGCCTCTCAAAAGTAGGAAAGAGGAATGGAAGTATGGTTTTCCAGAAGCTGTGAAAAGTCAGAACTTCGATCTGTTATAATTTGTCCATTTTTGTCAGCTTTTTTTCAAAACTTTATACAAGATAATAGTAATTAACTGATGGAAGATAGCAACTAAGCGGATGGGTGTAAATAAATATAATATGGACTTTCATTGCGTTTAATTATGGCTACCTACTTCAAAGCTGAATTCTGAGCAAACGGGGCAATTTTGCACTATTCTCAATAATATTTCATACTTTTTATGTAAGTATCTATATATCTCCAGCTAGATATGTCCTCTATCTAAATACTAAAAGATCGGATGTTTCTTATTTCTATCGGTGGATGCAGACTGGTTGAAAAATCATCTATCTTTAGTTTGGGAAAATAGATAGATAGCGCTTATAAAAGGTAATACTTTGAAAGATTGCAAACAGCGTCAGAGTGAGTATAACTATGAATGAAATTAGTATTATTTTAATTGAAGATCACGACTTAACGCGAATGGGGCTACGAGCGGCATTACAATCTCACAGCGCATTGAAAGTAATTGGCGAAGCGGCAAATGCTACCCAAGGATTAAAACTTTTAGAAACAGCAAAGCCAGATGTAGCTGTTGTAGATATCGGCTTGCCTGACATGGATGGCATCGAACTCACCCGTAAATTCAAACGCTACCAAGCTGAAACTGGGCAAGGCACAACGAAGATTCTGATCCTGACAATGGATCATACAGAGGATGCTGTACTTGCAGCTTTCGCGGCGGGTGCTGATTCTTATTACATGAAAGAAACAAGTATCAGTAAATTAACGGAGGCAATCCAAGCAACTCACGGCGGTAACTCTTGGATTGATCCGGCAATTGCCAACGTGGTATTGCGGAAGATGCGGCAAGGTATTCCTGGAGAGAGCCAAACCTCTGACAAGCCGAAGACTGTAAAAATTGAGGCGCTGGCGTCAGAATATGAGCAAGTTTTGGAAACATACCCCTTGACTCAACGTGAACTGGAAATCCTAGAGTTGATTGTAGCTGGGTGTAGCAATGGGCAAATTGCCGAGAAACTTTATATTACAGTTGGTACTGTGAAAACCCATGTTCGTAATATTCTAAATAAATTATGTGCCGATGACCGTACCCAAGCTGCTGTTAGGGCCCTACGTTCTGGGTTGGTGGCGTAAGGTACTGGACAAGCAGCAGGGAACAGAGGAGGCAGAGGACGAAGAGGTAGGGGAGCAAGGAGCAGGGAGCAGAGGGGAAAGAGGTAATTTTAATTTTCCCCCTTGGCTGCTGCGCTCTGTCTCTAATGCCCAATGCCTCTTTAACCCAATCGTTCCTGTAAACATTCCGCAATGCGTAATGCGGCTCCTGGTTTACCCATGCGTCGTAGACCATTTTCGGCAATAATTTGCAAAATATCAGGATTTTTGAATAGGGACTGGACTATTTGGGAAACTTCTGCTGGCTGCTCGACTAAAATCAAAGATGAGCCTAAATGACGACTTTGAGCTTCAGCAAAGCCCGGGTTAAATTGGGGCCCATTACCGGGAATTGCGATCGCAGGTTTCCCTAAACCGATAAACTGTTCTGTGGCTGTACCTGCCATTGCGATCGCTAAATCTCCCAAATGCAGACAGTCATTATAGGCTTGTTGTGTCAGCAATAGATATGCATTCCTTTGTTTAAATGTCAAGACATTTGGATCAGAGATTTTGATAGGACATGCTGATTGAGTTTGCCAGCCTTGGGATTGCACACTTTGGGATAAAATATTAGAGTCTAAACCAGGAGCGATCGCACCTAAAAACACTACTGTGCCAGAAGTATAGAACACTGAATCTCGCTCCTGGAAACTTGCCATCAACGCAGATACGGCAATTAGAATTGTTTCCCAGTTAGTATATGCCTCTGGTGGACGGGAACCAGGAAGAAGAGTCACCATTAAAGGTCGAACTGTTTCTTGCTGTTGACTATCCTGACTATAAAATTGTTGGCGTGAAAAGGTCGGTTGCAGACCATCCATCATCGGATTACCCAAATTAAAAGTTAGAATTGGCCATTGTTTTAATATTTCCGTCGTCAGTGCATCTCTAGGGAACACTGCCTTACAACGGCGACGACTCATTAACCAACGTTCCCAAGGATGGTAAACTGAACCAGAAAAGTTTTCCCAACGCGCATCTTTGGATTTGCGTGGTAATAATCCAGCTTCATCCCGCACATAATATTCAGATTTCGCCGTACCCACAAAAGCATAATTAGCGCCACTGAAAGTTGCAAACAATAGCGGGACAATATCTCCCACAGCTAAAATTGCTCTTTTATTACCTAATTTTTTTTGAGAACTCACCCAACGGCGGACAGCTTTAATCTGGCTAAGGGTAAGTTGCAATAAACCACCGCGTACATCCCGCACTAATTGACGTCCATCCATATAAATAAAGCCGCCAGAAGGCATAGTGCGGACTGAACCGATCAGAGGGATATTCAACTGTTGATAAGCACGTCCCTCGCCCACCAGAGATAAAGCAAATATCTCTGGTGGGTTTGATTGTCGTTGGAGTTCTTGCAAAATCCGAACTGCAATTACATCTTCCCCATGACCATTACTTAATACAAGTAACCGCAAAGGAGAAGTTGCAGCTTGGGAGTTAGAGGCTAGGGATAAGCGAGATAGATTACTCATAAGAAACAAAACATCAATATTAACAGTCTGTTTGGGTAAGAGGTATAGATAGGAAAATCGGCGAAGAAGCTGGAAGTTAGTATTATCCCTATTTCTTTACTTCCCTACAACTAACACCAATTTTGCATAGGTAGTATTGTTTAAAATTCCTGGAATAGTCTTCTGTTCAAGACTTTTAATCTAAAATCCGAAATCCAAAATCTAAAATCCAAAATTGGTATAACTCCCAGTTAATTAGATTAAATATTATGCGAGTTTCTGCTACTGCAATTTTTACTTTAGCTACTTTAGCTGCTGGCAATGTCACTCAGCAAGCAACGGCTGCACCTGCTAAAACCGTTACTCCAACTGCAAAAGCTGGTAACTTGGTAATGAAAGAATTTTACTGATTTTTTGCTTATGGTTAATAGTAAGACAGCAAAACTCAGACTTGAGCAATTTGCAGGCAGAGTTGTAAATCACAGAAGCGATCCCTTTTAATGTGGCTAGAGCCGAGTCAGTGAATTGCTCTTTAGGCGTTGTAGCAAGTAGGATGTAGAATCAAGTTTCCTGCTTGACATCACGGACGTGGAAGACAACTTGAGTCTGTTTTTTCCTTCAGGATTTCTCGACTCCCGCGTTATCCTATGAAAAAGATAAAACTGTTGTGATCGTGGGGAGGTTTTTCCCGCTTAGGGAGTTCCAACAACTAAATCATCCTGTAGGATAGACAGGCAAGAACCCTGCCCTATATAAAATATGGGAAAATTTTTTGGTAATCCCTCAAGACTCAGAACTCGCTAGTTATCTGCTCACTCAAGACTCAGGATTCTCTATGTTAGCAGGCACAATTTTGCAGGATGGAAAATATACCCTAATTCAAGAAATAGGGCGGGGTGGCTTTGGCATTACGTTTAAAGCTACCCATCACTACTTGGGCCTGGAGGTGGTGATGAAAACCATCAATGAACGGCTGCGACAACATCCTGATTTCGCGAAATTTGAGCGCCAATTCCAAGATGAAGCCAGACGATTAGCTACGTGTATCCACCCAAATATAGTTCGAGTCAGTGACTTTTTTGTTGAAGCTGGACTGCCTTACATGGTGATGGAATACATTCCTGGCGAAACCTTGACAGACGCATTTGTATTACCAGGGATATCTTTGCCAGAAGCTACAGCAATTCATTACATCCGGCAAATTGGGGCAGCTTTGCAGGTAGTACACAATAACGGTTTGCTGCACCGAGATGTCAAACCAGATAATATCATCCAACGTCTTGGAACACAGGAAGTAGTGCTAATTGATTTTGGCATTGCCAGGGAATTTAATGGCAGTGTGAGGCAGACTCACACGGGTATGGTTTCTGAGGGCTATTCTCCAATTGAGCAGTACCTGACGCAAGCGCCGCGCACACCCGCCACGGATGTTTATGGTTTAGCCGCAACCTTGTATGCCCTGTTGACTGCTCAAGTTCCTATGCCAGCATTATTGCGCGATCGCGAACAAATGCCTTCCCCCCGCGAACTGCAACCACATTTGAGTGCTGCTGTCAATCAGGCCGTAATGCGCGGTATGGCGGTGGAGTCTCGTTTTCGGCCAGCGACAGTTGCTGAGTGGTTACAACTGCTACCTGGAGATGGGGTGAACATGACACCGGAAGCCTTAGCCACTTACGCAGTCCCAACTGTCAATTTATCTGCCCAACAGGCAGCATTAATTGGGAAAACTACCCAAAACCACCTTCATAGACCATCTGTGTTGGTGCAGCCCAACCCAGGCATCGCCAAGGAGACTGTAGTGGCGAAAAAACTGGGGTCATCTAAAATATTCATTGGTATAGGTGTAGCCTTGGTTGCCGCTACAGCAGGTTTTGGCATCACTAGAATCTTACCCAAATCTCAGCCGCAGCCAACAGCAAAGCCGCTTTTTGAACAGCCAACTCAAAAGCCAGCCGCGAAAGTACCTAGCTTCGAGAATGGTGAACAGACTAACACCACCTCAAGAACCGAATCAGCACCTGTTTCTAATTCCAAGCAGCGGCGGCGTAATCGTCGTTCTTCCCCGCCAGAAACTCCCAGCAACCCTACAGGAGAATCACAACGGCGTGATTCTGAACAATCCGCACCTTTACCTAAGGTTTCACCTACACCCTCGCTAGTAGAGAAACTACGGGCGATCCGGTCATCTCGTAATGCTTCCCCGGCACCATTGCCACAAAATAACTCACCTGTTTTTAAGCAAAATTCTGCCTCCCCTCAGCCTCTAAATCGATCACATCCTGTGGTTATACCAACAGCACCATCAACCGAATCCAAAGAGTCAGATCCTTCTGGTGTAGTAGTACCAACACAGGAAACGCCAAATTCACCGATTCAGAGTCAACCTCAAAATGAGAAATTTCCGGAAAAATTGGGAGATGATAACAATTAAAGGGTTCTTTATTTGATATTGCCTACAACAATTTCCCCCTTCTTATTAATTTTCACCGGATTCTTGGGAAAAGCTTGATTATTCAAATAACGCATAAGTCTTACAGTCTGAAAACGCTGATCAATATGAGGGATTCCCTGTCGATCCATCCGAACAGGAATAATTTTACTTGATACCAAATTTCCCGCTGGGTTGAGTTTAACTTCTAAAATCATTGAGTCACCCGTCTGAGCATTTGTAGATAAAGTCCGGTATCCCAGAAAATTTCCTAAAGAATAGGCAATGATTTTTCCTTTATAGATTTCCATCGCTCTGGGAACGTGAGGGCCATGTCCTAGTACTAAGTCTGCTCCCGCATCAATCATGTTTCGAGCAAACTTGATTGAATTACCTCGGTTTTCTCCATAAAAAAACTCTGTCTGATTCTTAACTTGTAGTGCCCCCGTTCCTTCGGCGCCAGCGTGCATCGATACTACTATAATCTTGGCTTTCTTTTTGGCTTCTGCTACGAGTGCTTGGGCTACTCCTAAATTATGGATGGAATTATATATTTCATAAGGAGAAAACCCGATCATTGCCACAGAGATATTGTTAGCTTTCAAATAGAGAATTTGATTTTTATGACCTAATGTTGCAATGCCCACAGCCTCAAGATTTTTCTTTGTATCTTTAAATCCTACTGGGCCAAAGTCCATTGCATGGTTATTCGCCATATTTAACACATTAAAACCAGCTTCAGCAAATAGCTGGGCATATGCAGGTGGGGAGCGAAAGGCAAATACTTGTCCACGACTAATATCTTTGGCAGTGTAGGGATAATTAGTTAAGCTACTTTCAAAGTTACCAAATAAGATATCAGATCCTTGCAACTGAGTTCTCACTGACTTTGGTAATAATTGATCTCGAAAACGGGGTAATCTATAATTAGGGAAATTAGTGCCGGGAATAATATCTCCAACGGCTTTGATGGTAATAGTGTCTGGAAAGGTTTGTTGTTTTGTTGTTGATGGCGTAAGTTCAGGGATAGGTAATGGAAATTGCACAGGCTCGATAGGTGTAGTAGCAGCGTTTAATCGCTGTGATTGCCCAAGCCGGATAATGACTCCTATACTAATACCCAGATATAAACAGACGCTGATAAAACTAAATGAGAGCACTCTCCCCATGCTGTGATTTGCCATTGTTCACTCCTCACATGATGGCATTAGTTTATCCCAAAAAAACTCAAAGTTTTAATGCCTTAGAACTCAATATCTGAGTTTGCAAAGGAATTAACTGAAGAATTACGCAATACGCCTAGAAGTGAAAGTCTGTTTCGGTGTAGATGAAAATATTAGCGCCCACGAATTAGTAAACGAAATTTTTATAGATTTGTTGACTAAAGCTAATAACCAAATTAGCGAAAAACATCAAAGCAATCTGATTATTCAGTCCAATAAGATTGAATAAATTAATATTTATAATAGTTCGGAATTTATAGAATATTTTAAATTTTGTGGCAATAATGAATATGATGTTGCGTATACTTATGATTTAACCATAGTTACATAACTTAAACTAATTAAACCAGATGACTTCAAGCTTAAATAATTGAAATGCTTGCAGAATAAGGTAAAACGGAGAGGGGGGGATTCGAACCCCCGTTGGGTTTCCCCAAAACGCATTTCGAGTGCGTCACCATCAACCACTCGGACACCTCTCCAGCTATTTATTTACAGATTTGAGTATCTATTCTATACTCATATGCTATGAAGTAAGGGAAATTTTAGCAGATTTCCTAAACTACTATAACATTATCGCTTTTTATTGTGTAACGGAATGCTCCGGCAACGCCCAAGCCCAAGACATTTCCGATTATCGTGGTTGGCGCAATTACCTAGCGAGTCAATCACACCCAGAGATATTTTTCTGGTGGTGTTGGCGCAGCGTCTCGTAGAGAAGGCTGATCCTCAGATTGAGGTCAATTTCTTACATCAACTAAAAATTACTCTACCCGATTGCTACGAACAAGTTTGCAAACGTTGGTCAGAATTTCAACCAAGTCTAATACCCTAAAACTTACTTTATTCATCAATGCTGAAGTCAAAATCAATCAACATTCCCAAACCAACTCGATATCAAAATGCGGCGATAGATTATTATATGGGAATCACAGATTCCTCCTATCTCCATTACGGCTATTGGGAGCCACTACCTACTGCGGGTGAAGAATTGACTGTAAGTCGCCTGCGTGCGGCGCAAGTTGCTTATGCAGCCAAGCTTTTGAGTTTTATTCCAGAGGATACAAAAACTGTGCTTGACGTAGGTTGCGGTATCGGTGGGAACGCAGCATATTTGTGCTCACGCGGTTTCACTGTTGAGGGATTAGCACCCGATGTAATCCAACAAGAGAAGTTTATCAAGAATACCAACTCTCAAGTACCTTTCTACTTAACGAGATTTGAAGATTTTCACACTTCACACTCCTACGACCTAGTTCTGTTCAGTGAAAGCAGCCAATATATTGCTGCTGACGATTTAGCTCAAGGTGCAGCTCGTTTATTGAGTAGTGGTGGCTACCTATTGCTTGCGGATATGATGCGCTCTGATGCTGGATATCAAAAGGGCATTTTTTCTAATTGTCATGTTGTTAGCGAACTTCAGGCGGCGTTGATAAAAGCTGGATTCAAGTTAATTAAGACTGAGGACATTTCCAGCCAAATTGCACCAACGATTGACTTGGGTGTTGATAACTTCCGGACTTTTGGGCTGACTACCATCAAATATATTGCGGATGTCGTAGCGATCGCACTCCCACCATTACACGCGATCGGTCGTTTAGCGTTCAAACGCTGGCTGGAAAAGCCGATTGTCGAGGGGTTAGCAGCACGCACCATTTTTGATAAGCATCTCTGTTATGAAATTCAACTCTGGCAGTTAGCAATTCATCAGGTTAACTAAGAGGATGTTTGAAAAGTCCTAAAGTATACTAAAAACCCTACTTCCATTCCTCTCTCTCACTCCTGAGAGGCTTTGAAATCCCCATTCTCTTGTAGGGAAGGGGGGCTAGGGGAGTTAGGTTTTAGAGTACCAGAAATACTTTTCAAACATCCTCTAAGATGACCTCTGAAACAAACACCCAACCTGTTGCAGATAAATCTCCTGTAGAACTTTTAGAACAGTGAGAAAATCCTCAAAAGCCAATGAGCATTAGTCATTTTGTAGTCTTTAGTTTCCGTTTTTTAATTGGTTCCACTACAAGTGCTTTTTTTATCCCTCTCGCCATGTATAAATCATTGCTAGCGAAATTAAAACAGTAATCATAATCTATTAATATTTGTATAAATACATAATTAATTGATGTGCTCTATGCATATTTTATATATTCAACCTTGTGTTTTTTTGCCACAATTCTTGTTTTCAATATTCTAGGTAATGTGTTATTAATCTCTCTTGACATGGGATATTTTAGGGATTACTATGTCAATCAATCCGGATTTGATTAACTTCTTTGGAAAATCTCTGTAAATAAATCCAACACTATCCTCACAGCACTGCATGAAACTACGCTGGTTCTTACTGAGCCTTACAAGTATTCTTTTACTGTCGTCCCCAGTAAAAGCGAATCCCAACACAAATCAAGTTGGCAACGTAAATGACTGGAGTGCAAATCAATATAATTTACAATTACCAAAACTTCAATTTATTCCTCCGGTTCCTCTAAGCGATCCTGTCAACCGAATAAATACTTCTAAATTCACTGGTTTAGTTCCTCTGGGACGCGAGATATCAGAACTAAAAACTCCTATCAAAGCATTAATGGAGCATTATAAATTCCTCACTCCCGGAATGTTTTTTATGGACTTACAAACCGGGGATTATTTTAGTTTTAATGGTGATAAAGCTTTTTCTGCCGCTAGCACAATTAAATATCCTATTTTGATTGCTTTGTTTCAGGAAGTAGATGCAGGGAGAATCAAACTAGGTGAAACTTTAGTGATGCGACGGAAACATGTCACTGGCGGTTCTGGAGATATGCAGTATCAACGAGTCGGAACTAAGCTTAGTCTCTTGCAAACTGCAACTAAGATGATGACTATTAGCGATAACACTGCTACAAATATGATTATTGACCGTTTAGGTGGTGTATCTAAATTAAATCAAAAGTTTCACCGTTGGGGATTGCAAAGCACTGTAATTCACAATCTGCTAGGAGACTTTAAAGGAACTAATAAAACTAGTGCAAAAGACTTGGTACGACTGTCAGCTTTGATTACAAATAATCAGTTAATTTCGATGACAAGTCAATCCCAAGTTTTAGGTATTATGATTCGTTGTCACAATAGAACATTGCTCCCATCTGGCTTAGGTTATGGTGCAAATATTGCTCATAAAACAGGTACTCTGCGGTTTGTACTAGGCGATGCGGGTATCATTGAAACGCCATCAGGTAAGCGTTATTTAGCAGGAATTTTTGTCCGAAGACCGAATAATGACAATAGAGCTAGGGATTTTATTCGTCAAGTTTCTCGGGTGATGTATGGCTACTTCGAGCAGCCAAAAGTCAGTCATTTACCTTAATTATTTATTGGGTATGAAGCATAATTAACACTTAATTTTTGAGGGAAACGTTTGAGTTTAGTACTCACCGAGAAAATTGAATCGCTTACACCAACACCAATCCTGAAGACTGGCAATGTTCAAAGCTGTGATGCCGAATAGCCCGTCATAGACATCGCTTCTCTAACTGCCAAGGTATTATGTAGTCGAATACCATGCAGCATACAGCTTGAGGTTTTGCATGAAAGTAGCAGTCTTCAGTACAAAAGTCTATGATCGGCATTTTTTGTCAGCTGCAAATTCTCTCACCCAACACGAATTAGTGTTTTTTGAACCCCGTTTAAATCGGGATACTGCTATCCTCGCCACCGGATTTCCGACGGTTTGCGTATTTGTGCATGACCAAGTTGATGCCCCAACTTTAGAGCTTCTCGCCTCATGGGGAACTCGGCTGGTTGTCCTTCGCTGTGCAGGGTTTAACAATGTAGACTTACAAGCCGCAGCGGATTTAGGAATTACTGTTGTGCGTGTTCCTGCCTATTCACCCTACGGAGTAGCAGAACATGCTGTAGGATTGATTTTAAGCTTGAATCGCAAAATTCATCGTGCCTATAACCGTGTCCGAGAAGGCAATTTTTCCCTAGATGGACTGTTGGGATTTAATTTGCATGAGCGCACAGTGGGGATTGTCGGCACTGGCAAAATCGGTCTGATTTTAGGACAGATTATGAAGGGGTTTGGCTGTAACCTACTCGCCTATGACGTTTATCACAATCCAGAATTGGAGGCGCTAGGTGGAAAGTATGTAGAACTACCTGAGCTATTTGCCAACTCCGATATTATCTCCCTGCATTGCCCCCTGATTCCCGAAACGCATCACTTGATTAACGCTGAGGCTATCAAACAGATTAAGTCAGGCGTGATGCTAATTAACACTAGCCGAGGAGCGCTGATTGATACCCAAGCAGTGATTGAGGGATTGAAGTCTGGTAAGATTGGCTATCTCGGTGTGGATGTCTACGAACAAGAATCGGAATTGTTCTTTGAAGATTTGTCTGGCGAAATTATTCAAGATGATATTTTCCAACGTCTGACAACGTTCCCCAATGTACTTATTACCGGACATCAAGCCTTTTTTACAGTAGAAGCTCTCTACAATATTGCCGAAACAACTGTTGCTAATATTGCTGATCTTGAACAGGGTCGTGCTTGTGCAAATGAAATTCGCGCTCAACCTTCAGTTTAAGTAATGCTTGGCGCTCGCTAAGGGAGCATATTCATTTTGAACGATAGGCAACGCGGAGACTTTGGACTAAAATCACCAGAGATGCGATCGCCATCAAACCGCCCCAAAACCAGTAAGGTAAAAGCAAATACCGCTGCATTTGCGCTGTATCAGAGAGTCCAAGGGGGCCAGCAGAGCTACTAAATAGATAATCAAGTTGATGGTACGTACTCACACAAGCTTGTACACCCAGCAATTGAATGGCAAACCCTTGGGCCCAGCGAGGTGCTCTCAGGGCGATACCCAAGATTATTAAACCCAGTAAGGGAATTGCCACCAATCCAAACCAGGAACGCACCCAAATTAATGTAGAAAACAGCAAAAAACTCCCTAATATTTTTAAACTCAGGGTAGCTGTGGTAAAACTGCGGGAAGCCAGAATCAAAGCTGCACCCGCAAGAGGCGGCCCCATTGGCCCTGCTGCTGCGACCATTGCTGGGCCAATTGGCCCCAATAACGGCCGGATGCCATAAGTTGCGACACCGGAACCATTGCTAAAAATCTGCAACTTCTGAAACTGTCCCCCTAATAGGAGTGCCATTAAGCCGTGACCCATTTCATGAAACCAAGTTGCCAGGATTGTAAATGGGTATAAGATATAATCCCCTCCTGGTATTTGCCACAGTAAAGCAGTTGCGATCGCTGCTGCAATTAGCCAGGTTAGCCCCATACGTTCAACAACTGGCGGGGCTTCTTTGGTGAGCAAGGGTTTAAAATTTTTGCTTGGTTCCTTCATTGGTCACTCAATTTTGGATTTTAGACTTCGACTTCTCTACGAGACGCTGCGCGAACGCTCAGTCGAACGATTTTAGATTTTTCGGAAAATTCAAAATCTAAAATTGGCAGTGTATTTTCATCCATCCTAGTGTAATTATTAAGGTAGTGGGGTTGCTGGGGAATGCAACAATTCGCACATCAAAGCGACGGCTGTAAACTATGGCGCTATCAAGAACAACATAGTTATCCGTCGCTTGTCTGATGCGGTTCATTTGTTTATCCTCCAAAAGGAATGCCGGAGGATGGGCAGAAAACGCCTAGACTGATGTCACAATTGATCGAGAATCAGTTAAGCAAGTTGAAACAGGAATGTCATTAAGTCTCCTTTACCCAAGCTGATGCGATCGCCTGGTCGCAAGCGGTGACGATTCCCCGGTAAGAGCGGCAAATTATTAATGTAGGTGCCATTGGAACTTCCCACATCCTCTACATAGTGAGCGTCTCCCTCGACGCGAATATCTGCATGAATCCGCGAGACAATTTCTGAATTGGGAAATCCTGAAACATCTATATCAGGGGGAATCCGGTCATTCAGCTTGCCGATATGAATCACAGAGAGATTTTGCGGCAATTCAATTAACCGATCACTTTGAACGTGGATTAACCGCGCTGTAACCTGCTGCAATTGCGTTCTGGCAGCAGTTGCAGTTGGTGCTGCTGCTGGCGGGGGTAGTTCGGCTTCAGAGGCTGGCGTTGGTTCCAAAGGTGGTGGAGTCGGAATAGTTTGTCCAGAAACTACGGGTTGAGCTACAACGGTTGGCGGTGGTTCTGGGAGGCTGCTTTCTGTAACAGATACCTGTGGTGGAGCTACTGGGGTAACTGCTACCTCTGTTGGTGGTAAAGATGAGCCGGAGGGATGGGAATTAGTAGAACCGCTTATTCCTAAAGCATCTGGTTGTAAAAGTTCTAACAGTGGATCGGGTGGATCTAACTGCGGAACTTCCACAGGAATATCGGGAGTAACTGTTGCAGCTACCGCAGTATGAACATGTGGAACTCCTGCGGAGTGAAGGTTATAGCCACACTGACCGCAGAATGCAGCATCTGCCTGCACAGTTGCCCCACAACTGGGACAGTTAGTAGTCGCGGGTAAGGGTGTATAGCAAGCTTCACACTGGACAGCGCCGTCAGGGTTAGGATGATTGCAATTAGGGCAGACGATCATCGATATTTAGCCTTTGTTCAAGATCATCATAAATATAGGTAGGACTGGCAAGCAGAGAGCGGCCCTAGCTTTAGATTCTAGCAATTACTGCTGATGGAACAATGAATTGGACGCTCTGACGCGAGGAAAGGAGCATACTTCTCTACGAGAGGCTGCGCCAACGACTGCGCTCAGTAACCAGAGGAGCAGAGGGGAAGTTACAGTAAGTCTTTCTGCCCCTTTGCACTGCCTCTTGCGCCCAATACTTCGACGCCGGCTCCATCGAGCGTTCGCGTAGCGTCTCGTAGAGAAGCCGAGATGCTCAGTACAAGTGCCCCATTGTTTAATGTTGGAGTTCCAAACCTGCTGCCGCATCCAGCAGCCACCAAAGTTCACCTTGGGGCTGAATTAAGCGAGATGGGTAAGTGAAGTCATCCGCTACAGGTGCAAAGACTTGCGCCAAAGCTGGTCGTTTATTAGCACCAGCAACCAGAAAAATCACGCTGTGAGCAGAGTTGATAAAGGGGTATGTGAAACTTATCCTGAGGTTTCCATTTTTGTTACCCACAGTCAGCAGACGATCGCGTACTTTGAGAGCCTCTGTGTGGGGAAACAAAGATGCGGTATGTGCATCATCACCCATTCCTAGTAATACTACATCCAATGAGGGAAACTCGACCCCAGGAGAATTGAAAAATTCTTTGAGTTGTTGTTCATACTTAGCAGCAGCCAGTTCTGGATTGGCTTCTAAAGTTGGTACGGGATGAATGTTAGCCGCTGGGATGTCAACACGATCTAGCCACGCACGACGCGTCATCAGTTCATTGCTATCGGGGTGATCTGGTGGTACGTAACGCTCATCCCCCCAAAATATATGAATTTTATCCCAAGGCAGTTTTTGATTAGCGATCGCTTCGTATAACGGTTTAGGTGTACTACCGCCAGATAAGGCGATGCTAAACCGCCCCCGCTGCTCAATGGCAGTTTCTAACTTGGACAGAATTAATTCTAGCGCTCGTGCAACTAGTGCTGGCTGATCCGGTAGAACTTCAACGGTTTTGTTCATGGCTTCATCATATTGCTGGCTTCCAGCAATACAATACCGAACTTATTACAATCCTCCTTTTGAAATTTTGAAACATTTAACATCGTGGATTAAGTAGGCTGGAAAAATATAGACGCTCATTATCATTTTTAACGGTGAGTTGTCAGTAGTCAGTTGTACTAACTACTAATTACTTTCATGATTATTTTTATTTACACCCAGTTACTTGATACTTTGTTGAGTAACGCCATAGAGGATACATTTATTAATTCTTATTAAAAATTAATAAAACTAATTAATTACAAACAATGCTTCCCAGTCAGCGATCGCTTCGCGTTGGGCGATTAACAATTGCTGAATTCCTTTTTGAGCGACATCTAGGAGTTGATCCAACTGAGTACGGCTAAAGCTGCCTTCTTCGGCTGTTCCTTGGACTTCAATAATTCCCAGGTGTTGATTCATCACCACGTTAAAATCTACTGTTGCAGCCACATCTTCAAGATAATTTAGATCCAAAAATGGCTCTCCCTCCAGTAATCCTACGGAAACTGCTGCTACCTGTCCACACAGAGGCGATCGCTCCAACCCGCCCGACTGCAACAATTTAGAAATCGCATGAGCCAACGCGACAAAAGAGCCTGTAATCGCTGTTGTCCGAGTTCCAGCGTCTGCTTGCAAAACATCGGCATCTACAGTCAGCGTGCGTTCTCCCAGAGCCTCAAAATCCACTGCTGCGCGTAAGCTACGGCCAATTAGACGTTGAATTTCTTGCGTCCGTCCAGATAATTTCAATAATTCCCTTTCTTGCCGTTTTTGAGTAGCAGATGGTAACATCCGGTACTCAGCAGTTAACCAGCCTTTACCAGTTCCTTCAAGAAACTTCGGAACTCCTTTAGTAACGCTAACGGTACAAAGTACCTGAGTGTCACCACATCTGGTGAGAACAGAACCTGGGGCAAAGCGGGTGAAACTGGGGTAAAAGCTGATTGGACGTAATTCGTAGGGAAGACGGCCGTCTGGACGCTGCCAAGCCATTAGAGTTGCCTCAAGTTTTACAATACTGCCTTAAGGTTACCTTAGTGTTGCAAATCATCATTTTAGGGGCATTGGGCATTGGGCATTGGGCATTGGGCATGGGTCAATAATCAATAGTTCTTCCCCTGCCTCCCCTGCTCCTTTTCTAAGGAACTGAAAGCAGAGTCAAAATATTTTGCTGCACCATATCTGGTGACTGGTCGCCGTTGATGGTCAATAGGCGGCGACGACGGTCGTAATATTCTAGGATGGGAATGGTGCGATCGTAGAATAATTCTACACGGCGTTGCACAATTTCCGGTTGGTCATCTGGTAGCGATCGCCCCAAGGATCGGCTAACCATGACTGCTTCTGAGACTTGGAGATAAATTGCCCAATCTAGTTTTTGCCCTAAATTATCCAATAAAAAATCTAATTCTTCAGCTTGGAAAACAGTACGGGGATAGCCTTCTAACACCCAAGCACAGTCAATATCTGGTTGTCTGAGGCGAATTTGGATCAATTCAATGATCATTTCGTCTGGAACTAACTCCCCTTTTTGCATGTAGGGCCGTGCGTGGTAACCTAGTTCACTCAAGCTAGCGTAAACCGAAAGAGAAGTCCGGGGATCGGCTTGTAACCATTGAAATTCCGGAAAAGGCTGATCGCTAGATATTGCTTCCCGTAAAATCTCTCCTGTAGAAATCAGAGGAATATCAAAGTATCTGCAAAGCCTTTGTCCTTGAGTGCTTTTCCCCGATCCTGAACCTCCCAGAATCACCAATCTCACAACAATTAACTCCTCATCCTGTCAAATTCACTACTTGTTAAGTCTGTTTTGCCCAAACAACCGGGAAATCTAACATATAGCGATTTTCAGCCGTTATGCCCAGCTTTTTTGAAATAATTGGAACTCTAACTCATGTGTTTTCATTTTTACAACTACTTTCAGACAAAAAACGAAAATAACTCTTGACTTCAGCACAAACGTAGTGTTTGACTAAGAATGCAATTTGCCAAATCCACCACACGTGTGAAAAACAGATTAATTATACAGGCAGATTTGTAAGAATTACTGTCAACTAGAGGACTTTTGGGATAAGGGACTCTTGGGATAGGGGGATTTTGGGGTTACCCCATAGATAAATCTACTTGCTCTGAAAACTTGAACGCCTTATACCTCGTTGCAAGCAATCTCGGAAGAAACTTTTCTTTTTCTGCATAAATGAATTCACTCTTCTTGAAAAGAAAGTAGATAAGGGGTTTTTTCTTTTTTCCCCAAGTTCCCAAATCTGCCTTCCCAAGAGTCCTCTTCGGTCAGCAGAAAACCTTAATTTATTGTATCTTTTTGAACTTAACCCTATGGTTGCCCAGCTAGAAACTCCAAGTATCAATTCAACCCTTCCCTTACCATATCCAGTTGAAGGACTAGTGCAAGTTTTCACTAGCTCCCATCGCAACTTTTTTACGAGCGTTATGGCTCAATCACTGAGAATAGCTGGACAAGGAACGCCAGTATTAATAGTGCAGTTCCTCAAAGGAGGTATTCGTCAAGGACATGATCGACCCATACAACTAGGGCAAAATTTAGATTGGATTCGCTGTGATTTACCTCGTTGTATCGATACACCAGATTTAGAAGATACAGAAAACCAAGCCTTACAAAAGCTGTGGCTGTATACACAACAGGTAGTGTGTGAAAGCAAGTATTCTCTCGTAGTCTTGGATGAGTTAAGTTTAGCGATTAATTTTGGTTTAATTCCTGAAAGCGAAGTTTTAGCGTTTCTGGCAAAACGCCCTCCCCAGGTCGATATAATTCTCACAGGGCCAGAGATGCCAAAATCTCTCTTAGATGTAGCAGATCAAATTACAGAGATCCGCCGAAGTTATCGACCCTAAACAAAATACTCAGTTCACGATATTCTAGTAATTCGGTTTGAATTAGCTGTGAACTTGTGATTAAAAACGATATCTGGATTACTGAAATGGCTCAACAGGGTCTAATTTCGCCCTTTGAGCCAAGTTTAATCCGAAAAGTGCAAAAAGATGAGTCTGTAGCGGTTCAACCTGTAATCAGCTATGGTTTATCTTCTTACGGCTACGATATACGCCTTTCTCCGGCTGAGTTCCGCATTTTTCGCCACATACCCGGAACTGTAGTTGATCCCAAAAACTTTAATCCCCAAAATTTGGAGCCAACAGCACTGCACACAGATGCCAATGGCAACTACTTTATTTTACCTGCTCATTCCTATGGACTTGGGGTCGCTCTGGAAAAACTAGAGGTTCCTGAGAATATTACAGTAATTTGTATAGGTAAATCTACGTATGCAAGGTGTGGAATAATTGCAAACTTAACGCCTGCTGAGGCTGCATGGCGAGGTCATCTTACCTTAGAATTTTCTAATTCTTCTAGTGCTGACTGTCGCATCTACGCTAATGAAGGTGTGGTGCAATTACTATTTTTAGAAGGTGAACCCTGCGCTATCAGTTATGAGGCCCGTCAAGGTAAATATCAAGATCAGCTAGAAATTGTAACACTTCCTCGTATATAATATTATTTTATACAATTAAGAATTGAATTTACTTTGAAATCAAATGGGTTTTTAATGGCTTATCTTGTTCATAAATTAGACCTTGGCTTATTGACAAAACAACTTCTGCTTTTTGCAACTCCGCTCCCAAGTACATTGCATGTTCTACTTGTAAACCTGGACAATCAGCTGCTATTTGCCCATAAACTTGACTTGCAGATTTACCTGAATAACAATTAACTACTTCTCCAGAGCCAGACGTTGTGTGTTCTACTAAAATCATGCCATCTTGTACATTGATCATAAAGTTACCTGAAGGATCGATGTAATCCTTTTGCTTAAAAATTTTGGGGTACTGATGTTGAATCAGCTGATCAGCATTTTCAAAACAGTCATCATAAATATGGGCACTCTGGCTAATAGTAATTAATGGTCCCATTTTCAGCTGATGCCTTGATTGTTTAGTCACTTCATCCCAAATATGTTTTTGCAAAGCTCTTAACCCCATAGCATTGGCAGGCCATGCTGAAAACATATCATTACTGCGGAAAGTTGCTGTTAAAGATAGTTCATGATCAACAACTCGTATCCAAATGTGATTAAGGCAAGGTGGACTATCGTTTAAGAGGAGGTCATTACGCACATCCCACAAGGACATCACTACCCTAGCTGAATCAATATTATCTGAAAGTTTTTTAATTACTGCCTTAATTTGGTCAATTTCATCAAACCCTGAACGCAGGCGTTGACCATATGTGTACTTTACTCCTTCTTCACTGTAAGAAACATCATCTAAAATTGACGAGGTATAAGCATTGATGGAAGAGTGATCAAATGGCAAGTAATTTGGTTCTGGAAAATGGAAGTTATCTGGCTCCGAAGTGACAATTGCCATTAAGTCAATCAGTTCTTGCCATTGTCCATCATGAAGCGTAGGGCGAATCGTGCCTGTTGTTTTAATGCGGTGAATAATTTTTACCCAAGTTTCAGCTATAGTCTTGCCTTCTACTCGGTGGCCATAGAGTGGCCCTGGTAAAACAGTTGATTCGATAGTTGACATATCAAACTTTAACGGTTTACCCCACGGCTCAATTACTTCCCGTTCGGCATAGGATTTAACTTGATTAACTCCATCAGCAATTGATTTGGCTTCTTTGCAGTCTACGGACTGTCGTAATTTTTCTAGGGCATTAATATCAATATCAATATCAATATAACTAAGAATAGTAGAGCGAATTATCCAACAATGCCGTCCAGTGTCGTCACTCGAACCTTCTTCAAAACCATTGCGGAAAAAGTCCAGCAGGCACTGACATCCGCCTGCATTCTTGTCTTCCTTCGTAGCGTTGAGAACAACTAAATAGCGGACGTGGGGATTCAACAGCAAATTGCGAATTAGTAAGTTTATCCCACGGGTCGGCGAGTATAGTTGCCCAATTACAGCATAATCTTCGGGTTGTAGGTGTTTAGCGATCGCCTGCTTTACTGTCCATCCTGTAATCACTGCCGTCTGACCTAAACCATAAATAAGCTGGTTCGGCTTGTGCAGTGCTTTGTACTCGAATTGGGTTGCCTTACCCGTTGCTGTCATGATTGGCTAAAAATAGAAAAGTTAACAATCTTTTATCATAACTTAAATCTAACATTGCTAGTGGTTTCATCGAAGGTTAGGTTTTGGGAGTTTATTTAATACACAGCCAATATTTTATAAATCACTGCATTTGCTTTACAAATGTTAATATCTTTGTTACACTTATTTACATAAAGAGAAGACAGGGAAAAATCCATGCGTACAAACACTGCTAGAATTGACGACCAAGGCAAACTGAACAACTTTGCGATTGAGCCAAAGGTTTATATAGATGAGCAAGGCGATCACACAGGCTTCACTCCTTTTGCAGAACTGCTCAACGGTCGTTTAGCAATGATTGGTTTTGTCTCTCTGATAGCATTAGAAGTATTCACAGGACACGGTATCGTTGGTGTTTTGACAAGTCTGTAAAAACTGATTCCTGTAACATAACTCTCAATATAAATTAAGAGACGGTAAATTTACCGTCTCTTAATTTATGGAAAACTTAGTGGTAAAGTAAAATATACTGATAGCAAAAGCCGTTAGTTATCAGCATAAAGTTATCAGGTAAATTATGGCTTTAACTGCTTCAACTATGTTGCCGCTAGGCACGAAAGCACCAGATTTTGATCTACCGGAAGTAGTATTTGGAAAGGCAACTTCACTTTCCACCTTTGCAGACAAAAAAGTGCTGTTGGTAATGTTTATTTGTCGGCATTGCCCATTTGTAAAGCACGTCCAAAAAGAATTAGGGCAGTTAGGAAAAGATTATTTTACAGGTGATTTAGCGATCGTTGCCATCAGTGCTAACGATGCAAAGAATTACCCAGATGATGCGCCGGAGTCGTTACAAGCATTTGTTACAGAACAAGGGTTTAATTTTACATTATGCTACGACGAGAGCCAGGAAACGGCAAAGGCTTACACAGCAGCTTGCACACCAGATTTTTTTGTATTTGATGACCAACGCCAACTTGTTTATCGGGGGCAATTAGATGATAGCCGTCCGAGTAATGGTAAACCTGTAACAGGCGCAGATTTACGGGCAGCCATTGAAGCAGCGCTGGCGGGTAAACCTGTTACAAGCGAGCAAAAGCCGAGTGTTGGTTGCAATATTAAATGGAAACCTAGAAACCAACCCAGTTATTTTGGCTGAAAGGGACTAGTACCGCAAGGCAGAAGTCAAAAGTCAAAAGTCAAAATGAATACAGCATAAGCGTTTCGTTGATTTGGAATGGGTGGCTTATTTATGCCGTACTGTACTAGGTATTGGGTATTGGGTATTGGGTATTGGGTATTGGAAAATGTTCTTAGTCCCCAATCCCCAGTCCCCCTAACTATCAGTGTTTAATTTCCAAATTAAGTATGTAGCATCCTAGTTGGACTTTTTCTGCCCACAATTCATATTCCAGACGCAAATGTTCTGGCAAGGGATGTCCGTTGAGAGTTAGGCTACTAGTAAAATTTCGTAAACGAATCGGATTGTTAGGTTGGAATGACTCAGTTGGCAACCAATAGCGACTAATGCCATAAACGCCCTGTTCCCAAAAGTGACGGTAACTCACTTGAGCGTTACCTTGCATAGTCATGATCACCCGGTAAGGGGAAATCTCCAGCCACAAAATTCTGGGACTGTTAGGGGTATAAGCTTTGCTCTTACTTTGAGCAAGTGTGTCCTCTGGACTTGCGACACTCTCTACTTCGCAGCTAATTAGGGGCGGTGCAGTTAACAGCAAATGGAATCTATTAGTATCCTTTTGATACAATGTCGCGGCAGTTTCCACAACAGACCAGATTGGTAGGTCAGTGGAAATAAGTGATAAGCACACGGGCTTGCGGTGATGGGTGAGCATGGGAGCGATAAGGGCTAAAAGCTATTGAACAAAGTAAAATGAACACTCTAACTGTCTAATAGGTCACGGGTAAGAAACTAAATAGTAAAACAGGCTTAATATTAATGAATCAGCTGATTTGTCAAGCTACAAAAATTTGGATAGAAACAGGTAGAATGTCAGCTTAGATAGCAAAAACGGTATTTTTCTAGAGAGAGCTAATTCGTAAGTTAAGCTTGTAAATATTTTAAAGCTATAGCCTCAAAACAGTGGGAGTCGTTTTAGATGCTAAGAAACCTTCTTGAGGGAGACTTGCCGTAGATTGGAGTAAGTTTCATACAGCAAAAAGCGAGGGACACTAGGCAGAAAGTCACTAGCAGCGACAAATAAAGTCACTGATAAACTTCCGGTGTATTCAAAAGTCAGTGTATCCTAATGTCGGCTTCTGTTATAACCGTAGAAGCTCACAAAGACCTCTCTCACAAGTTAATTATATTCAGCAGCCCTTTTATTGGGCTATCTTTACAGGCTTGCATCTGGGGAGCATCCCAATGCAAGCAAATTTACTAAAATCGTTAAAAGTCAATTGCGAATGAAGCACACTCCAACTCTACAAGACGCTCTTGCGTTCGTGCAGCGTTGCGAAGAAAAGAATCGTAAAGTGTGTGTAATATAACCCGCCAGCAGTAAAAAAACTAGAGCTAAATTTCCTTTCAAGAAACTGATACACAAAGGAATAGGAGCCAAAATTGAAACACTCATGTTCTCTGTACTCAATACTGCTTAAAGCTTAACCGAACCGGATTGACCCAACACCTGTTTGTTTAATGTTAAGAAATATTTCGTTAATAGCATCTATGACTGGTGACGTGGGTCACAAAGGAGAAAACGCGTTACATTTATTTACGATATCTTCAGTAGATTTTTATATATCTAACTCTGTTTCATCACCCTAGAAAACGAAAAATAAGATGCCATTTTTAATACAAGATAAGAAATGGGTTTGAGTTTTTATTTTCTAATACAATGCACAAAATTGTGGCTTTTGACAAAGGGCACTTGTAAGAAGGATTCTAAATTATTCTCTCGCAATAGTGATGATAGAGCGCTAAACCCATTTAAAAGGAAATTGCATGTGGATCGTCAAAATTGCTTTACGTCTTCCGTATACATTCGCGATCGCTGCCTTGATGATTGTGATCCTGGGTGTAGTAACGATATTTGGCACAGCGGTTGACATTTTTCCCGCAATCAACATCCCGGTTGTCAGTATAGTTTGGACTTATACTGGTACGACATCTGAGGAAATGGCACAGCGAATCGTGACAATTAGCGAACGTGCCATGACAACAACTGTTGGGGACATCGAACACATTGAGTCTCAATCTTTAAGTGGTGTTAGTGTTGTCAAGGTTTTTTTCCAACCGAGCGTCAATATAGCCTCAGCCGTCGCTCAAATCACCTCTGTCAGCCAAACAATTCTCCGTCCTTTGCCACCCGGGATCACGCCGCCATTCATCATTCAATACAACGCTTCTAGCGTGCCGATTATCCAGATGAGTGTCAGCAGCAAAAACTTGCCGGAACAAGCGCTCAATGACTATGCTACCAACTTTGTCCGCACCCAGTTAGCAACAGTCCAAGGGGCGAGTGTACCTTTGCCCTATGGTGGTAAACCTCGGCAAATTATGGTTGATATCGATCCCGAAGCGATGTTGGCTAAAGGTGTTTCTGCCCAAGACGTGACTAATGCTGTCAGTGCCCAAAACCTAGTCTTGCCCGCAGGCAATATGAAGATAGGCGCTCGCGACTTCGCCGTACAAATCAACAATAGTCCAGATGTAGTAGCAGCCCTCAACGACTTGCCGATTAAGCAAGTCAATGGTAATGTGACTTACATTCGCGATGTCGCGCAGGTACGGGATGGCTTTGCTGTGCAAGCGAACATAGTACGTGAAAATGGCAGGCGCTCAAGCTTACTGAGTATTCTCAAGAGTGGTAATGCCTCAACTATTGATGTGATTGATCGGGTGAAAAAAGCTTTGCCTCGCATCCAATCCACTTTACCCCCAGGACTGAATTTAGCCTTTTTGTTCGATCAATCTGTATTTGTTAAAGCTTCGATTCAAGGCGTTCTCAAAGAAGGATTGATTGCCGGGTGTCTCACCGCGCTGATGATTTTGATTTTCTTAGGAAGTTGGCGCAGCACTGTCATTGTAGCCGTATCGATTCCCCTCTCGATGCTGGTTTCGATTATTGTGATGAGTCGTTTGGGGCAAACTTTCAACATTATGACTTTGGGTGGTTTGTCCTTAGCTGTCGGTATTCTCGTAGATGATGCCACAGTAGAAATTGAAAATATCCATCGAAATCTCGGACAAGGTAAACCAATCAAGCGAGCAATCTTAGATGGAGCGCAGCAAATCGCAACTCCAGCACTTGTAGCAACATTATGTATTTGTATTGTCTTTGTGCCAGTTGTGTTTTTGAGTGGAGTGGCAAAGTACCTGTTTGTCCCGCTAGCGATGGCGGTAGTATTTGCCATGCTTGCTTCTTATGTGCTATCTCGGACTGTAGTACCGACGATGGCAAATTATTTCCTACCACATGAAGCGCACTTGCATAGAGAAAGTGAGGATCATAATGGTCATGGCGATCGCCATAATATAGATTCACCAGTCCAAAACAATAATGGTCATGGCGATCATCATATAGATTCGCCAGTCCAAAACAATAATGGTCATGGCGATCGCCACACCCATTCACTAGTCGAAATCCATGATAGTCGCGACTACCACCACACCCATTCGCCAGTCCAAAACAATAATGGTCACGACAACCACCACCAAACGCAAGAAGCAACAACAAAAACTGCCGAACCTGTTAAGAAAGATTGGATATGGCGGCTACACGAAAAGTTTAACCGACAATTTGAGAAATTTCGCAGTTGGTACTACGATGTCCTGACCTCAGCACTAAATCACCGCCGCATAGTCTTTGTGCTGTTTGGTGCTTTTATAATAAGTGCAGGAGTTTTGTTGCCGTTCGTCGGTCAAGATTTTTTCCCTGAAGTCGATGGTGGTCAGTTTAGCCTGCATGTTCGAGCCTTACCTGGTACTCGTTTGGAAGAGACAGAAAGAATTGTCAGCCAAGTCGAAGGCGTTATCCGCCAGACTGTACCGAAAGAAAATCTCTCGAAGATTCTGGATAACATCGGTTTACCCAACAGTGGCATTAACCTTACATACGGCTACAACGGTGCTACAATTGGGCCGGCTGATGCTGACATTCTTGTGTCCCTAAAAGAATCTGGTTCAACTTTTTCTTATGTCAAGCAACTCCGCCAGAAATTGAAAGCGACATTTCCCAATTACACCTTCTTTTTTGAACCGGCTGATATTGTTACTCAAATTCTGAATTTCGGTTTGCCTGCTGCTGTTGACGTGCAAATATCTGGGCCTCTGCAAAACTCAAAGGCCAACTTTAAAATTGCCAAAGAAATTGAAGCAAAGATGACGCTGATTCCTGGTACTGTAGATGTACACATGCAGCAAGTTGTCGATGCGCCAGAGTTACGTCTTGATGTAGATCGCACCGAGGCTCAACAACTGGGTATGACGCAGCGTGATGTTGCCAATAGCGTTCTCACTTCCTTAAGTTCAAGCGGTCAAGCTGCAATTAACCAATGGCTCGATCCCAAAAAAGGCGTTAGTTACACCCTTGCTGTACAAGTTCCCCAGTACAAAATTGACTCTATTGACAGCCTGAAAAATACCCCAGTTAGTAACGGTCAAACTGCACCCCAACTTTTAGGTAATTTGGCTAGTGTCAGACGCGACACAGTGATGCAAGTTGTAAATCACTACAACATTCAGCCAGTTTTCGATATCTACGCTAACTCCTCCGATCGCGATCTGGGGGGAGTTGCCCGCGATGTAGATCGAATCATCGCTGATTATAAGAAAAAATTGCCTCACGGTAGTCAGATAAATGTCCGCGGGCAAGTGCAAACGATGAACTCTTCGTTCCTGGGACTTGGTTTCGGACTTGTATTTGCAATTGTGCTGGTTTACTGCTTAATGGTGGTGAACTTCCAATCTTGGCTTGATCCCCTGATTATTATGATGGCACTGCCAAGTGCTTTAGCTGGTATTGTCTGGATGCTGTTTGTCACCCGCACCACTTTCAGCGTTCCTTCGTTAATGGGTGCAATTATGAGTATAGGTGTGGCGACATCAAACAGTATTCTACTGATTACTTTTGCTAATGACCAGCGTCTAGAAGGGCAAAATGCCTATAAAGCAGCGCAAGCGGCGGGTCACACGCGGTTGCGTCCTGTATTAATGACTGCCTTAGCCATGCTCATTGGTATGGTGCCAATGTCTCTCGGTCTTGGTGAAGGTGGTGAGCAGAATGCACCCTTGGGTCGCGCTGTAATTGGCGGCTTGTCAGCTGCAACAGTTGCGACACTCATCTTTGTACCAGTTGTATACAGCATGTTACGGCGTAAACAACCTCGTCCTATTGATCAGGATGATGACGATTTAAATTTCTCAGATCCACAGACTGCATACTCGTTGTCATCATCCCAAGGCAAGGAGTAAGCAATTTCATTGTTCAAAATTGCCAAAGCCAATGATCGTAATGACTCTAGCTGCTGAATTTCTGCAAATAAGATAATATTGGGATAGCTTAACTATGGATTCTCAGCCTCCTGCATCTCCTGATTCTCAACAACAAACGACTTCTAGAAAAAGGCGCGGCATCGGTCGAATTGGTTGGGCTGTAATTGGTGCTGTTTTTTTTGGTAGCCTACTAGCCATAGGTATTCTGCCTCGGTTAAGCCAAAGGTCAGAATTACAAGCAGCAGTCAAGGAAGCAAGCACCTTAACCTCAGTCAACATTATCACTCCTCGTCGCGCTGCTGCTACTACCAATTTGGAACTACCTGGCAGTGTTGTAGCCCTTAACCAAACGACCATCTACGCTCGCAGTACTGGGTATTTGCGGCGGTGGTACGCAGACATTGGCGATCGCGTGCAGGCAGGTCAATTATTAGCAGAAATTGATTCACCAGACATAGATCAGCAAGTTTTGCAAGCGAAGGCAGAGTTAGCACAAGCACAAGCCAACGTCCTTCAAAGTCGTGCTAGTTTAGCTAAAGGTGTTTCTGATTTGAAGCAAGCCCAGGCTAATCTATTGATCGCACGTCAGAGTTGGCAGCGCTGGAGTGTTCTTGTCAAGCAAGGTGCAGTACCTCAACAAGATGCAGATACAAGATATGCCACATATCAGGCTAATCTTGCGAACGTTGAGGCAGCAAAAAATACTATCAATTCTGACTCTGCTAACGTCAAAGCAGCACAAGCTAACGTTTATGCAAGTCAAGCAAACTTCCAGCGTAATACCGTATTACAGTCTTATAAGAAAGTTACTGCTCCCTTTGCAGGGGTGATTACCGCACGTAACGTAAATACAGGTGTTTTAATTTCAGCAGGTAGTGGCACCAGCAATACTAGTAGTAACACCAATACCAGCAACACCAACACTAGCAATACCAGCCTTTATACCATTGCTGCTTATGACAAGTTAGACGTGAATGTGAATGTTCCACAGAGTTTATCACCGTCATTTCAGACTGGTCAAACAGCAGAAATTACAGTCAAAGAGTTACCACAACGAGCGTTTACGGGTAAAGTAGTGCGTACTAGCAACGCTATAGATCCAAATACTCGCACTTTGCTGACACAATTAGAAGTGGAGAATTACAACGCGACGCTGCGACCTGGGATGTATGCCACTGTTAAATTTGCCATTAACCGCACTAATACTCCCTTTGTTGTGCCAGATAGTGCCTTAGTCGTTAACGCCGGAGGTACGCAGGTAGCAACTCTAACCAAAGACCAAACAGTGCATTATCAAAAAGTTGTCGTTGGGCGAGATTATGGTACTGAAGTCGAAATTACATCAGGTCTGACAGGAAATGAATCGCTGATTGCCACTCCTACGGTTGATGAGACAGAGGGTTTGCGCGTGCAGCCAGTTGCACAAAAAAAGTAGACTCAATATTATCAATTTACCTGACTTTTAACGTCATGTGAAAAAGCTAAGGCGAAACCTAACCCCCAGCCCCCTTTCCTACTAGGGAATCTACCGTGTACAGACAAGTCCTAAAAAACCTAGTTTTGTAGGGTGATGCCTCTCCTCTTTTAGGCTAGCGTGTATACACAAGTCTTTTAGAGTTGCTAGATAACGTAGGGTGTGCATTGGCATTGTCAGTGGATACAATCGCATTGCAGGTTCAAAAATACTTGTGTGTACACCGTAGGTCTTTAGACCGGGGAGAGGTCAAAGCACTTTTGATTTAAGTGAGGTAGACTAATCATACCCACGCGATCGCGCACTCTCCCCGATGCCTTGCATTGTTGACCAGGACATCGATGTGGCCGAACTGCTTCACCGCCTCCTCGACGGCCGCCTTCGCCTGTACCTCGTTGGCAATGTCCAATCGGACAAACGTAATGTTCTCGCTCGAAACGTCACGGTAGGCATTTCGCACTTTGTCGAGATTTATTTCTTCTGATCGCGATGACGCGGTTACCAGCCTGCAATGCCGCTGCCGGCACCTGTGATAAACCAGACTTTGCTCATGATTATTTTCCTTTTATTCTGCGCTTAATCAGGTCTTGTATTGTTCATCGCTGACAAAACAATTAAAAATTAAAAATGTCTAATTAAAAATGGAAAATTAAGTAGAAACTTTGGTCGTGGGATACAGAGCTTACTTTAAAAAAGAATTGCAGCCAGACGCGCAGCGCGAAGTGCAAGGCATCCTTGTTCCAAGCCCACGACTTAAGTCGTGGGCTTAGAATTTTTAATTTTTAATTCGAGCGTTCGCCCTTGGCGTCTCGTAGAGAAGCGAGTGACCTTTTCCATCCACTCGACGGTATTGCTGCACCAGTCGTTTGTCTGGCGTACGTAGTCTGCTACGGTGACCAAAATGTAAACGAGAGAACATATTTTTCGCCGTTTAGCGACCGGTCATTTGCTCCAGCTTTTCGGGGTATCTAGCCCCTTGCACTGCGATCTTGGAGGCGGCGTCATCGATGTCACGCAGATCGTCGGGCGTGAGTTCGACTGAGACTGCCCCGATATTTTCGTCCAAGCGATGCAGCTTTGTAGTGCCTGGGATCGGAACAATCCACGGCTTTTGGGCCAGCAGCCAAGTAAGCGCAATTTGAGCCGGTGTCGCCTGCTTCTGTTCTGCGATGCTGCCGAGCAGATTAATCAGAGCCTGATTCGCCTTCAGAGCCTCCGGCGTGAAGCGAGGCAGGGTGCTGCGGAAGTCAGAGCTGTCGAAGGTCGTGCTTTCGTCCATCTTGCCAGTGAGAAAGCCCTTGCCCAGCGGACTATACGGGACAAAGCCGATTCCGAGTTCCTCAAGGGTCGGTATCACTTCCTTCTCAGGAGTCCTTGTCCACAGCGAGTATTCACTCTAGAGAGCAGTGACCGGCTGAACCGCGTGCGCGCGACGAATCGTTTGCACTCCTGCTTCAGAGAGTCCAAAGTGCTTAACCTTACCTTGCTGAATCAGTTCCTTCACTGCTCCTGCCACGTCTTCGATCGGCACATTCGGGTCAACCCGGTGCTGATAGAGCAGGTCGATTGTCTCGACCTTGAGTCGCTTGAGCGACCCCTCCACGGCCCGCTTGATCTGCTCTGGGCGACTATCCAATCCTGGCGCACCCTTCATCCCACGGGGATCGGAATTAGGACTGAGGTCGAATCCGAATTTAGTGGCAATGACCACTTGCCCACGCAAAGGAGCGAGGGCTTCGCCCACAAGCTCTTCGTTCAAGAACGGACCGTAGACCTCGGCGGTGTCAAAGAATGTAACGCCGCGTTCGACGGCGGCCCCCAGAAGAGCGGTCATCTCCTGCGTGTCTTTGGGCGGGCCATAAGAAAAACTCATTCCCATGCAGCCAAGCCCGATAGCCGAGACTTCCAGATTACTGTTGCCAAGTTTGCGGTTTTGCATTGTTTTTCTCCGTTGATGTGGAACTGATATTGTTCGCCGTCGATCGCTCCCGCCGTTGTAAGTCGCCTTCGCTGCGATCGCTGCTCACAGGGAAGATCGTCGATGCGGAACGAAGCACTTCTGTGACCCCATCGAGGCCAGAGATAGAAGACGTTGAGGAGGATGAAGAGCAGCACCGCCAGCACAATCCTTACCAAGGCTGCGTGGTTGGTCCAATCGTAAATTCGTTCACGTTTGTGTCTTCTGGCTGGTCAATCGCAAACGCCACAACATTGGCTACTCGATCTGGTGAGATGCCATATTGCTTATACAACTCTGTCATTTTTTCAGCCACATCTTGGTCAGTAATCATATCCAACAACTCAGTGTTAATTGCGGCAGGGTAAATTGTCGCAGCCCGAATGTTAGTCCCCTCTTGAGCAGACTCCATGCGTAGAACTTCCATAAAATCGCGTACAAACCATTTCGTCCCACCATACACCGCACCACCTGGATAAGCTTTTAATCCAGCAACCGATGAAGTTGTGATAACATGCCCAGACTTTTGGCTAATAAACGTTGGCAAAACAGCAGCGATACCATTTAGTACACCCTTGATATTGGCATCAACCGTTTGATTCCATTCATCAGTTTTCAATGCAGAAAGTGGAGAAGTTGGCATTATGCCAGCGTTCAAGAAAATAACATCGACGCCTCCAAATGTTTCCTTGGCAAGCTTGACGATCTCAGCGTTATCAGATGGGTTAACCACATCCATCACTTGATAGACTGCTTGTCCGCCAGCTTTTTGAATTTCATCAACCAGTTGTCTCAATTGGTGCTTGCGTCGCGCGCCTAATACGACTTTAGCGCCTTTGCTTGCAAGCAATTTCGCACTTGCTTCACCAATCCCTGATGATGCGCCGGTAATAATCACAACTTTGTCTTTAATCATCTTATTCCTCTTTTTGTTGAGTAACTACTGAGTTCCGCCTAACGGACTTGCCAATCAGCCGACTCCCACTAGGTCGCCGGGTTTGAATTGGGTCACTGCTGAGCCGACCTGAGTGACACGACCGACGATCTCATGACCGGGAACAATCGGGTAGACTGTGCCGCCGGTGAAGCGATCCATCATCGATGTATCAATAATAAAAATCCAGAATGCTTACAAGAAGCTGGAATCATTTTTCATTGCTTTAGCTTCATTCTAAGAATCTTCAAGGGTAAGCAATAAGACGATCCTCTAAGATCGTTGTACAATCCTGCAAACTTAGAAATGAACGCTGCCAAAACCAGTGAAAAGTCCGATATGGATTTAATGAACGACCAGCAGGCAAAGCGCGAGGCAGACAGAGCGCAAGCCAACAGAGACGAACTGACTGAGCGTATTGCACAGACTATCCGTAATGATGGGACGATTGAGCCGCTGAAAGGATTGCACCTCAAGCGCTCCTCTTCGCCTTCAGAATCCTGTCATGGTGTCTCTGTTCCTGCCTTTTGTGTGATTGCCCAGGGCAGCAAAGAAGTTCTTCTGGGCAACGATCGCTATCAGTACGACCCAATGCATTATCTGCTTGCTACGGTTGAACTACCGATTGTCAGCCAAATTCTGGAAGCGTCTAAGGAGCAACCGTACCTTAGCGTTCGCCTCGATCTTAACCCCACCCTCGTGGGCTCAGTGATGGTCGAGGCAGGGTATCCCTCATCGCGCAGCCGTGCTGATGTGAAAGCCATTGACGTAAGTCCGTTGGATGCAAATCTGTTGGACGCCGTGGTGCGGCTCGTCAGGCTTCTAGATTCCCCTGCTGAAGCTCATGTTCTCGCACCACTGATTAAGCGGGAAATCATTTACCGACTCCTGATGGGAGAGCAAGGTAATCGGCTCCGTCATATTGCAGTTCTGGGTGGCTACACTTACTACATCGCCAGAGCCGTCGAGCGACTTCGTAAAGACTTTAAGGAGCCGCTTCGGATTGAAAGCATTGCACGAGAGCTTGGAATGAGTGTTTCGGGCTTTCACCATCACTTCAAGTCTGTCACTGCAATGAGTCCCTTGCAGTTCCAGAAGCAACTGCGGCTCCAGGAGGCTCGCCGTCTGATGCTGGGGGAAAACCTTGACGCTAGCAGTGCTGCCTACCGAGTGGGGTACGACGATGCCTCGCACTTCAACCGGGAGTACAAGCGGCTCTTTGGTGCACCACCGATGCGCGATGTGGAACGGCTGCGAGAAGCTGCTAAGGAGACTGCTAGTTCAATATGATCTCTTCAAGACGTCCTAATCTTGCTAGAAATCGCTAAAACATTGTGGAGACAGTTCTGTGGCAGTTGCTCTACCAACCGTGCATGAAGCGATCGCTTCTTCGTCACTAATGTCAGAGCCAGTATGAGGCTCCAAATTTTAACCTAGCTGTAAGGGAAAAGCTTGTTATCAACTATTCGATTTATTTAAACTTTATCGAATTACTGTGATTTAAAGTATTTGTACTGGATCACGTATATTTTGCAAAAATCAACGCGTTTAAATTTTTTACTCCAGATGAATGCCACTAAGTTCTAGGCTGCATGTAATACTCATGAAACGATAACGCGACAAGCGAACAAAACAGTTAAAGGTCAACAGTATTAATCAAGCAAATATTTTATCGCGGTTATGGGGTGCATCAAAATCAATCAGTGGGCCTTTGGGAACGATGCGAGTTGGGTTAACTTGGGGATGGCTTTTGTAATAATGCCGTTTGATGTGGTCAAGATTGCAAGTCTCTTTGACACCCGGCAGTTGGTAAAGTTCTTTGAGATAATTCCACAGATTCGGATAATCTACAATCCTGCGTAAGTTGCATTTGAAATGTACATAATAAACTACATCGAAACGAAACAGAGTAGTGAACATACACCAGTCCGCCTCAGTAATTTCATTTCCGCAAAGATAGCGTTGATTTCCCAATACTTTTTCCCAGTAGTCAAGAGCGGTGAATAATTCCGTTACCGCTTCATCATAAGCTGACTGAGTGGTAGCAAATCCCGCCCGGTAGACACCATTATTTATTGGTTGATAAATTGTATCAATCGTCTCGTCAATTAATTTTTGTAAATCTTCTGGATAAAAGTTGATATTTTGTTTAGCGAAAGCATTGAATTGTGTATCAAACATCCGGATGATTTCGCGGGATTCATTATTAACAATTGTCGCATTTTGAATATCCCATAAAACTGGAACTGTCACCCGGCCGCTATAGTTAGGGTCAGCCTTCAGATAAAGTTGCCAAAGATACTGAGTACCGTTGACTGTATCGGGAATGCACCCCGGTTCATCGCCAAATTCCCAGCTATTTTGATCAATTTCTGCTGCAACGACCGATAACCCTATGACATCTTGAAGTCCTTTCAATTGGCGGAGAATGGCGGTGCGACACGCCCAAGGGCAAGCCCAAGAAATATACAGATGATAGCGCCCTGCTTCAGCTTTCAAACCACTAGAACCATCAGATGTAATCTGGTTGCGGAAAGTTGTTGATGGACGGATAAATTTACCTTCTGAGTCTTCTTGATCTCTTTGAGATACCCACTGACCATTCTTAAGAATTCCCAAACCCATAATTATCTCCTTAGTACAGTTTTGCGTAAAAGCGTAATGTTTTTAAACGCAGAGGGACGCAAAGTAAACGCAAAGTGACACAGAGTTTTGCCTAATTTATTTCGCTACGAATTAATGAAATGTTGTACTTAGTTATTAGTCAAGAGTCAAGAATCTAAAACTCTGGACTTTTGACTTTTGACCTAATTTTAGATTTGAAATTTTGGAAAATGGAATTGTTGGCGGAGCCTCTCGTAGAGAATATTCTTGCGTTCCATTATTTAATGCATGTTTGTCCCTTGCGCGTCTCGTAGAGAAGCCCCCGAATTAGAACGCGAGAATAATTATATTATCCAAAATCCTTGCATTAATTGACTTTTCAAGTGACTTAATTGCTGGGGTCAATCTAAAATCTAAAATCGTTCGACTGAGCGACTTGTACCGACTTGTACTGAGCTTGTCCTGACTTGTACTGAGCGTAGTCGAAGTAGCGGCATCGTTGGCGCAGCCTCTCTAAGAGTTGGGCGGCGTCGAAGTAGCGAAGTCGAGGTAAGCCGAAGTCCAAAATCCAAAATTGCTTGACTATTCAGCGTTGAGGATTTTTGGCACTTTGAAAAATTCGCCTTCTTGTTCAGGCGCACTGTTGAGGATACTTTCCCGGTCTGGATAGGGTTGCAATTCATCCTCTCGTGTGATGTTGCTGACATCAATTGCCCGTGTTGTTGGGGGCACATTACTGACATCAAGTTCATTCAACTGTTCAATATAATCCAAAATATTTCCTAACTGGGTAGTGAATTGTTCCTCTTCTTCTGGAGTCAATTCTAAACGAGCAAGATTAGCTACTTTATGAACTTGTTCTTGGTCAATCATATTTTTTTTGTTAGGAGTTAGGAGAGACGCGATTAATCGCGTCTGTACAGGAGTTAGGAGTGAATGATTCATAATTCCTAACTCATCACTTTTAGAAGAATACGTCAATTTGCGATCGCTTAGTGGTTTTCAGCCAGTTTTGGGCTTCGATGTAGTTATTGGGAGCCATGCGAATAGCTCGAATCCAATAGTCTGCTGCTTGGTCAAACAGTGCTTCGCCAGCCTCGTTATCTCCAGCTTCTTTCTCCCTTTCACCTTGATAGTGATAAATCACGGCGATGTTGTTCAAGGCTTGGGGCATACGTGGGTTTAACTCAATTGCCTGGTGATACAGTTCTAAAGCTTTTTTGTGGTCGCCGTTACTGGCATAGATTAGCCCCATATTGTAAAGAATATAGCCGCGATCGTTGGTATCTTCCTCTAGCGTTAGAGCTTCTTCATAGTATTCCAATGCTTCAGCATATTCCCCTTCTGCTTGGGCTGACATGCCATCTCGATAATAAACAAACGCTTCTTTAGCTTTTTTGTTGGTTGGCAGGATTTTCAGGATGATATCCGCCATTACTGTAAAGGATTTGTCAACAAAATTATCGTTTTTTTGTGTTCTTGGCATATTTGTCTCTGGGGATTGGGGATTGGGGAACTCAGAGTCCCCTCTGGGGATAAGGGACTGGGGATTGGGGATTGGGGATTGGGCACTTGTACTGAGCGTTCGCGTAGCGTCTCGTAGAGAAGCCGAAGTATTGGACACTTGTACTGAGCGTTGCCGTTGGCGCAGCCTCTCGTAGAGAAGTATTAGGCATTCGGCAATAATCAATAGTTTTTCTTCCCCTGCTCCCTCATCTTCCCAATTCCCTAGTACACTCAATAGCTAATTTAACTGATTTGCGGTGGCATTCTTCTCACTCAGGGGTATGATACATTCCGGATTATTATGCCGAGCGTTGTTTACCAAGGTGCTAACTGAATAGGCAGTCATTGCTGACGCTGGATAGGGACGCAATAACTGCTGTAGGGTTTGGGGCGTTTGCACCTGCAAATCTAGCCATAAATCGTAATCTTGTGGCTCTAAAATCACTGGCATCCGCTCGTGGATAGGTTGGAGTAATTCGTTAGCTGCCGTTGTCAAAATTGTACAAGAAATTATTTCCTCGTCAGCAGGCGATCGCCATTTCTCCCACAAACCTGCAAAGCCGAAGGGTTGCCCATCTTGAAGGCGAAAATAAAACGGCTGTTTTTTGCCTTGTTGCCGTTGCCACTCATAAAAGCCATCAGCTAGCACTAAACAGCGTCTGTGCTTAAAAGCCGAACGAAAAGCGGGTTTTTCGGCAACAGTTTCTGCCCTAGCGTTAATCAGCTTTGCCCCCATTCCTGCATCTTTCGCCCATGACGGAATTAAGCCCCAATGCAACTGCTTAAATTCACGCTTTTCGCTTTCGGGATTTTGTAACACTGTTGCCACCATTTGCGTAGGTGCAATGTTATATTCGGCTGCTAAATCGGGAACTGACTCGACATGGAAAACTTGAGATAATCCTGCTGCTGACTGGTTTAGAGTAAATCTTCCACACATACTTTTATTCTCAATCCCTAACTAAATTAAACATCTCAATCTAGAAATAAATAATATTTTTTTTTATTTTTTCGGATAATTTTATGTAGTACGCTCAGATGCTAAATCTAAAAAAAATTATCCGGTTTTTGGAAAATCTTTTGGTAAGATATTGTATTTTGAACCTTCAGTTATCAACATATTACTAACTGTATTTTAACATGGAACTACTGCGCCTGTACGATTTTTTACCATCTGGCAATGGTTATAAGATACGTCTTTTATTGACACAACTAGGTATGCCTTTTGAGAGAATAGAGCTTAACATCTTGAAAGGCGAGACTCAAACACCAGAATTTTTAAGTAAAAATCCTAACGGTAAGATACCTCTTCTGGAAATTGAGCCAGGGAAATATTTAGCAGAATCAAATGCCATATTGGTGTATCTGAGTGAAGGTACAGAGTTTTTACCATATGACCGCTTTTTACGAGCGCAGGTGCTGCAATGGCTATGTTTTGAACAATATAGCCATGAGCCTTTTATTGCTACATCAAGATTTTGGATTTCTATTTTAGGTAAAACTGAAGAATATAGTGAAGCTATTAAGCAAAAACGTGAACCGGGCTATACAGCACTTAGCCTGATGGATAAACACTTAACTTCTCAGATTTTTTTTGTAGGAGAGTGTTACACGATCGCTGATATTGCCTTGTTCGCTTACACTCATGTAGCTGATGAAGGTGGGTTTGATTTGACACAATTTCCTGCTATTCAAGCTTGGATAGAAAGAGTCAAAGCTCAACCAAGGTATATCAGTATTACACAGCAGAAAAATTCGGTTTTGTGAGCTTCTGTCTCTAGGTTATTGGCTCTAGTAGAGGATGTACTGGATAGGATATAGCCTCACATTCACGAGGAGAAAGAGTCTTCAAAAAAGGTGTTACTAAGCAGCAACTAAATATCTGTATCAATTTCTATCAGCTTTTGCCGAGAGGACAAACCTAACTTAATTCTGATATGAGATTTTGGTACATCAAATTTATCTGCTAATAGTTTAATTAACTCTTCATTAGCCTTACCATCAACTGGGGATGATTTTAAATATACAGTCAGACTGCCATGAGGTTGTTCTTCAATTTTTTGCTGTTTTGAATTAGGTTTAACCTTGACTTTTTTTTGCATAACCTATTTTCTGTAATTGTTGCAGCCACAACTAACCTAAGACACAACCCAATACATAATGAGGAAAATCCCACCAAACAAAAGTAGTACCAAGTAACAATTTACCTATCAAGGTGGCGCGAATTTCTTCTAATAGTGGCGGATGCCAAAGTTGCAAGAATTCTAGTATACAGGTGATCACAAAAACCCATATATGAATTTGGATTACTGCCGCCCGACTTCTGAAAAACCAAAATGCAAATAGACACCAAAATATTTCGTAAAATACAGCGGCTCCGTAGTCATTAAACCAGTGATGGGCAGGGCCGTTATAATATTTAAACAAAAAGCCCATCGGTACAACGATGAGGACAGAAAGAATAATAAATATTGTTTGGTTACGGTGTCGAAGCATTTTCTACAGACTAGAGACTAAGCAAAATTTTAGCAGCCCGAACAACTGGAAGTCGCGGCTACACAAACTTAGGCATACCCCTACTCAAAAGCCAGCTACACGTAGCGTCCTGTAGGGAAGGCTAGTCCGCCTACGCGGACTTATCTTCTCTTTCAACGTCTACCGATTGTGGGGGCGCTTGTTGGTCGAATGTTCTTGAACTACTTGTTTCAGGAACTGGCTTGATTTAGAAGGTGAATAGCATCTGGCTCAAGTTTAAGACCTACAGATTTGATGATATCTTGAAGCTGCTCAATTTTTGTAGCACTAACAATAGGAGCGGTAATAGTGGGACGTGCAATTAGCCAGGCTAGAGCAACTTGGGTGAGAGTCACATTATAAATCTTGGCGACTTCATCCAGTGCCTCTAGAATTGCTAAACCACGAGCATTCAAATATTTCTTGACAGAATTACCACGGGCACTAATAGAAAGGTCTTTTTCTGAGCGATATTTACCAGAGAGAAAGCCACTACACAGAGAGGAATAGCTAATCACACCAATTTCTTGTTCTTGGGAGATTTGTTGTAGCTCCTGCTCATACTCGGTTCGGTCATACAAGTTATAACGAGGCTGAAGGCTCTCATAGCGAGGATAACTATGCTGCTGGCTGATTTGCAATGCTTGTGCCAAACGGTCTGCACTATAGTTTGAAGCACCAATGAAGCGCACTTTTCCCTGATGAATTAATTCCCCATAAGTTTCTAAGGTTTCTGCAAGGGAAGTGCTTTCATCATCGATATGTGATTGATACAAATCAATATAATCGGTTTGTAACCTGTGCAATGAGTCTTCAACAGCTTGTTGGATGTGTTTACGAGAAAGCCCTTTGCCTTTAATACCCATATCATTGCCAACTTTAGTAGCAATCACCACTTGGTCACGGTTGCCTCGCTGCTTGAGCCACTTCCCTAAGATGATCTCTGACTCTCCACCCTGATTGCCTGTAGCCCATTTGGAATAGACATCAGCAGTGTCAATAAAATTACCTCCAGCCTTGATGAAGTAATCTAAAATCTCAAATGAAGTATCTTCATCAATAGTCCACCCAAACACGTTGCCGCCAAAACATAGTCGTGATACTTCTAGCCCGGAACGTCCAAGTTTAAGTCTTTCCATTAACACTGCACTCCTTTATCCTTATTTGACGGCGAATCAATTCGCCCGTGCCTTATCCCCATACATGAATATAGCTGCTCTTTACGGCACGCAGGTTTCGGTGAAAAGTTACAAACTTCTTAACACACCTTGTTTTTTGGTTCTAACTGTGTGATACTTTCGTTTAAATTCAAAAAGTACTGTATCTTTATTAATTTACCGTATATTATAAAAGTATAAAGATATATTATTTATTCTTTGGATGCAATACCTAATAGGGGCTTATATCTGTGGGACCTTGGAAATTCCAGATTATCTCTAAGGGGAATAGGCATCGATTTACGGCTGTACAAGATGTTAGCTTTGCTGTGAAACCAAAAGAAAAGTTTGTAATTATTAGTCTTTCTGGTTGTGGAAAGAGTAGCCTTATAAAAGCGATCGCTGGTTTTCAGCCCATCAAATGTATGTCAATAGCAATACACTCAATTGTCCTTGATCACAACTAAGGTTAAGAACCAATATTGGTATACAATACTATTCATCTAATAGGACTATTTAAACTCTCTAAAGTACTATTGAGAACAGCACGATCAATTGAAAAGTTAGTGATTTCTATGATGAAGATGAGATCCGCAACGTCTATTATCCTGAAGCCAAGCAATTATTGAAAGAGGTGACAGGTGCAACTGAAGTACTAATATTCGATCACACTCTTCGTAACGCTCAACGTTCGCAGTCGGGCGAGAACGAAATCAGGGAACCTGTCAAGCGCGTGCATAATGACTTTACAGCTAAATCTGGCTATACTCGCGCCCGCAAGGTATTGACAGAGCAGGGAATAGATAACATTGATCAAGTGCTGCAAAAAAGGTTTGCACTGATTAATATTTGGCGACCTATTGCACCAGTTGAGGAGTCACCATTGGCAGTGTGCGACGCTCTTTCTATCGCACCTACAGACCTTGTAGCTAGTGATCTCTTGTACCCCAATTACGCTGGTGAAACTTACGCAATAACCTATAACCCATCACATCAATGGTTTTATTTCCCACAAATGCAACAAGACGAAGCGCTATTTATTAAGTGCTTTGACTCCGTAGAAGAAGGACGGGCCAGGTTTGCCGCTCATACTGGGTTTGATGACCCCACTAGCCCACCAGATGCTCCACCTCGTCAGAGCATTGAATTAAGGACGATAGTTTTCTACCCTGAATAAATTCATCAGAGAATGACCAATGGTCAATCTATTTAGCTGCGTTTGAGTCTTTATCCGAATGGCACAAAAAAAAGCCCAAAGGCTTGTGTCACATTGTTCCCAGTCTAAAGACTGGGAATGTATTCCCTAAGGACTGCTGCCTCTGGTCAAGCCCCTGACTGGTTAAAAGCAAAAGCCTACAAGCTCTTAACCAGTCAGGGCAAGGGCTGTATCTTAACTTACTGCTATTCGTCTTTATCCTAAATGTGACCGCACACAGGACAGACATAAACGCGGTTTTTTAATAGCATCTTGTGACGATGCGGGTATCAGAGCCAATACCCACATCTGATAAATTGGATGCCTAAAATCAGTTGTGGGACAGAGCCATTTTATTTCTGGGCACTTCTGAAGCCTTTGATGAGATGCTATAAACCTCTGGTTATTCCGGCAGTCTAAAAATACAATAATTAATACTACGGTAAATCTATCAAGATACAGTATAACTTTTGAAGCTGCGATCGCTTCCTTTAGAATTTTGCTTGCACTTGATAGGAAAATTCCAAAAGAAACGGACGAGTGCGAACACCATCCTATGGATCAAACTCTGGAGAATCTATATGGGCTACAAACATATCGAAGTCAAACAAGTAGCTGGTTTCATCGGTGCCGAAATCAGTAAGGTAGAGCTTTCCCGTCCTCTGAATGATGATCAAGTCAAAGAAATTCGTAAAGCACTATTGAAGTGGAAAGTCGTGTTCTTTCGTGGACAGAACATCGATCATACTGCACAGGTTGAATTCACATCTCGTTTCGGCGAAGTGACTTTCGCCCATCCACTCGGAGAGCCTGAACCAGTTCCGGGATTTCCGCAGATCAAACCCGTAGACCGGAGCCTCTATGAGAAGCAGTACGGTTTTCGCACTGGAGGCCCCTGGCACACAGACGTAACAGCGGCTATCAACCCGCCAGCGGCGTCAATTTTACGTGCGGTTAATGTCCCTAGCTTTGGTGGTGACACCCAGTGGAGTAATTTAGTTGCAGCTTATGAGGGTCTGTCAGCACCTCTACGGGCGCTAGCAGACACATTGAAAGCTGAACATCGCTTTAATGGGAGTGGGTATCTGCCCCGCAACAGCAAGTTCGCCGAGCGCATTGCTGTCAATCCACTAGTCTCAATCCACCCAGTGGTAAGGGTTCATCCTGAGACTGGTGAGCGTGCGTTGTTCATTAACCCTGGCTTCACCTCACACATTGTTGATGTGTCATCACAAGAGAGCAAGCTGTTGCTTGAGTTGTTCTTTAACCAAATCACCAAGCCTGCCTATACCACCCGTTTCCGTTGGAACAACGGTGATATCGCCTTTTGGGACAACCGTGCCACCGTGCATTTGGCTCCTCAAGATTTAGATCATTTGGATGTCGAGCGTCTCCTATATCGCACCACCATCACTGGCGATGTTCCAGTTGGGGTTGATGGTTTCCGCTCAGAAGTGGTTCAAGGTGAGGCGTTCAGCTCAGAAGTACCAACCGTGTTCAAGCAAAAAGCCCAGAAGTTGGAAACACAATCAGTGCTTTCATAATTTACAAACTACTAAACTGGGCTGCTTATATCTGACGCAGCCCAGCATGAAATTAGAGCAGATAACTACTTAAGTAAATCTAATTACCATTAGAGTAGGGAACTTGCAAATAAAAAAATATCCCATCGCTCAAAGACAAGGAAGAATTTACACTCAAGGATATCTTCTGCTACCAGCACCCACTACACCAATTTTGTGGCGATAGGAAAGTTCAGCACCGAACCAACCGGAAATACTAACCAGCGTACCGACAATGAGCGAGAGAACCAGTCCCCAAGGTAGTATTCGGGATTCAGCATCGCCCAAGCGCAGCAGGAAGTTGACTAGACTTAAAACTATTAGAGAAACGTTAAGTATTAAATGCGCCCAACCTGCACTGCGCTTGCGAACTCGTTCAATTCTAAAAAAGTCACTGAGGCCGATCGCTGATGCAAGGACGCCTCCAGCTAATCCGAGTCCGATTAACCATAGTGAAGCCCTAGCCCAGAAGAAATCACCACTTAACCAGTAGCCGATATCGCTTCCCAAGGCGGCGGCTAAAAAGGCGATGGGAAAGGTCACACTCAGGGGATGTAGGGGATGTCCTGCGATCGCCACTGTGCTGGGTACGCCGCTATCAACATACTCACTATCGTTACTTTCAATAACTGGTGGAATATTTGGAAAAGGTGTTGAATTTGTTTGGGTTGCGTCTGTAGTTTCCATTATTAGTTTCCTGAATTTATTAGCGTCTTATTTTTAAGCTGAAGGAATTTTTTCAACATGAGCTTCAGCTTGTAGGGTTAGTTTGCCTACTTCTACTTTTAGTTGGTTAACTTGCAAGCTCATTCCTTCTAAATCAAAGTTACTCAAATTTAAAAGTTCGCTAGTTTGATCTACCAAAGCTTTTGTCAAATCTGGTGATATTTCCCCACTTTCGCCATACTCGACATTTTCCAAAGTAACAGTTTTTCCATTGGCACTGATCCGGGGTACTGCGGAAAAAGCAACTTGCTGATTTTCACCTGCTTCTACTATTTTCATAGTGGCATTTATTGCTACTTTACCATCACCTGGTAGTCGAAATTCTACACGTTGAGGCTCAATAGTCGTCAGTTGACCGTTAACATTGATTTTTTGACTTTGCAGTTGCGATCGCACATATTCTGAGTTGAAGGCGCGATTGATATCAGTCTCAGTTAACACAACCTGTGCATTGGCTTCTGTAGGTTTAGTGAGTTCAATTTTGCCGAAAGCTACACTCAGGGGATTAATGGCAACATTAGTCATTTGCATTTCAAATTCCTCCATGCGGAGGTCTTTCTGCATTACCAAACCTTCACCTTCAATCGTCACGGCATCGACTTCCCCCTGAACTAGTTTCAGCGGATCGGTTTTGATGTTTACATCTAAATTTTCTACTTCATCTAATTGGCTAGATAATCCTATTTCTGCCGCTTTATTGAGCGCCTGCTCTCCTAATCCAGGACTGTCTGCCATTATTAAATTAACTCCTGCTTTAAATACTATTTCCTGGATTTACTTTAAATAATTTGGATCATATTTAAATCTATCTTACGATGTAACATAGATTTAAATCTTGTCTATCAAAAGAATAATTATATTATTTATAATCAAAAGTTTTGCTTTTCTACCCAGAGTTTTTAAAGCGTAGATACAGAAGGTCTTTTTATCCAACATCACTCAAAAGAAAGATTGAATATATAGAACTTAGTAGTTATTTTATTTACTTATGAACTTTCGCTAAAATCTATTTAATAAAAAAGATTTGCAACATACTTTAGAATCAAATTTTTGCTTGGCGCGGCACATCGTCATATCAAATGGGTATAAAGTGCGTAGGGGTAGGCAACCGTAGGCATAGCTCTTACAATAATTTTTTCAAAGGTAATATAAATGCAGGCACAACATCTTCACCGCTTAATATTGCTGTAGCCGGATATTGAGTAATTGAACCATGCTGGCGATAAACTAAAGCTTGTTGATTTTTACTATCAATTAACCATCCTAATTGAACACCATTAGCAATATATTCTTCCATCTTGGCTTTGAGTTTTGCCAAGCTATCATTTTTAGAACGAATTTCAATTACAAAGTCGGGTGCTAAGTTGATAAATTTGTCCTCTTGCTGATCCCAACCTTCTGGTAAACGTCCTTTAGTCACAAAAGCAGCATCAGGCGATCGCACTGCCATATTTGCTAATCTAAAACCTGTACTTGAACTAAAAACTTCACCTAAATCCTGACTTTCTACCCAATTCAACAAATAGGCTCCTGCTTTTATTTCTCGATTACCAGAAATTCCACCAGTTGGGGGAATAGTTTCTAAAGTTCCATTAGCATTGCGTTCAAACCGCAGTTCTGGGTTTTGCGAACTCATCAGCATTAATTCTTCATCAGTGACAGTATACAAAGACTGCACCGTTATTTTTTCGCTGGTCATGATGATTTCATCGCAAGCTTGATAGATATCTCAATTTTAGTGATAGATATCTCAATTTTAGGCTGAGATTCAATTACTTCTGTACCCCTTTCCTGCTCTGCATTCTCTGTGTCTGGAGCGGTTTGTTATAAAATTGACATTAGCAGTAGTGCAATATCTGATTATAAAGCTGTTTTATTCTTTCAAAACAATGCTCTCAGAACGTTTTACCGCAGCCCTCACCTACGCTACTCAACTGCACGCCAACCAAGTTCGTAAAGGTTCAGGTGTCCCCTACGTTGCCCATTTATTAGGTGTCACCAGTATTGCTTTAGAATATGGGGCAAATGAAGATGAAGCGATCGCAGCCCTCTTACACGATGCGATAGAAGACCAAGGTGGGGCCGCAACACGGGAAGAAATTCGCCGCCGCTTTGGTGACAATGTAACAGCAATTGTAGATGCTTGTACTGACGCTGATACAACTCCAAAACCCCCTTGGCGACAGCGCAAGGAGGCATACATTGCTCATATTCCTACCGCTTCTCCATCAGTACTGCTCGTGTCATTAGCAGATAAACTTTATAACGCCCAGTCTATTCTCAAAGATTATCGCGTTTTGGGCGAATCAGTTTGGGAACGTTTTCAGGGGCGTAAAGAAGGTACTCTTTGGTATTATCGGGCGCTTGTGGATACCTTCAGGAAGACTGAAACCACTATCATCATTGAGGAATTAGAACGCGTCGTTGCAGAAATTGAGGTATTAGCATCTAAATAAAAAATTTATTTACCCCAAGGTCAGTGTAAGTAGTTTACAGACATAATATAGTCATGTCTCTCACGAACAAATTTTCGCTTTTAGGTTCTTTCTCTAAATAAAAAATCTTTCTCTCGGTAGATAGGTGTACTTAGATTATTATGGCTGCTATGTTACCAATATGACGATAATAAGACAAAACGCTCTAAATACAACCGTAAGTCCTTCAATAAATCCTCCAGAAACATTGGCAGAAAAGTATCTTGAAGCAGAGCGGATGCACGATGTTCAGCTTTTACTGCAAAACTTGATCAACAGTGAAGAAGCCACTGTGAAACTAATTCTGGATTGTCTGTATGACGTTGGTTCAGTCAATTTGATCAATCAAAAGCTTCGCTTGAAGCCTCTAAACAGGGTGATGAAATTAATTGCCCGAATGTCGAAACCAGTTTTTAGAACCTTGGCTTTAAATTGGTTTAAGAAAAACTGTCCCCAATTGATTACTAATTGGTTACACACGCAAGTAACTTTTGAAAAGCCCCAAAATAGACCACAAAAAGTAGCTGTTGAAGTTGCAGAACTTCAACCATATCCTATACCACATACAGAAAATGTGAGCCAAGAGATTAAAAATCTGCGCTCCCAGGTGCGATGGCTAGCTGGGATTTCAATAATAGCGATCGCTGTTTTAGGAGTAACAGCCGCTAGGTTAAACTGAAACTCATAGGTAGCACTGTGAGCAAATTTAATAGATCCAGCAAGCTATTTTCGGTGTAAAATTCACTTCGGTTCTAAAAACCCTACCAGCCCAGAATGCGAATAATTTTTGCTCCATGAGGTTTTTTGGGAAACAGTTGTTTTGCTAACTTCAAGCAACTTAACTCGTTGTATTGCCAGCATATTTAAATAGCTGGTTCAGCATATAGGCTAATTCGTACTATGGCTTTGCCCAAACCTACCCTGGAGGACATCGAAATACATCTGCTTTTGGAAGGGATGTATCAGTACTACGGTTATGACTTCCGCGATTATGCTCTTTCCTCACTCAAGCGCCGCATTCACAGCTTCATGGAATTAGAGGGATTAGCTAATATTTCTGCCTTGCAAGAGCGGTTACTCCACAACCGTGCTTATTTGGAACGGTTTTTGCTTGGTCTGACAGTGAATGTAACATCAATGTTTCGTGATCCCAGCTTTTATAACACCTTCAGAAATCAAGTTATTCCCTTCTTGCAAACCTATCCGTTTATTCGGATCTGGCACGCTGGATGCTCTACTGGTGAAGAAGTCTACTCAATGGCAATTCTACTACAAGAAGAAGGACTTTATCACCGTTGCCGCATATATGCCACTGATACTAATGAGAAGGTATTACAAAGTGCCAAAAGTGGTATTTTTTCCTTAAAACTGATGCAGGAATATACCCAGCTTTACCTGAAAGCAGGCGGCAAGAAGTCATTCTCAGAATATTATACAGCAGCTTATGATAACGCTATTTTTCGAGCATCCTTAAGAGAAAATATTGTCTTTGCCCAGCATGATTTAGCAACTGACAGTTCTTTTAATGAGTTTAATGTCATCGTTTGTCGCAATGTTCTTATCTATTTTAATCAGGTACTTCAAAAGCGAGTACACGAACTGTTTTATAATAGCCTCTGCACCTTTGGCATCTTGGGTTTAGGAAAACAAGAATCCATCAGGTTTACCTCTTATGAACAGCACTATGAAGAGATAGTCAAAGGGGATAAACTATATAAGAAAATAGCTGGTGCTTAAAATCCAGGCTGTTTAAACCACTATAGCAATCCTAAATCATTCGTGAAAAGTTAGATCCCCAACAACTTTTACGAAGTCGGGGATCTAGACACCGCTAATTTGAACAAAATCAAATAGGACTGCTATAAATGAACGTGATTTTACGTGAGTTTGACAAATATCTCCCTGCCTTGAACTAAAGTTCAAGTCTGTCCCTCTGGGAGTCAGAGAGGGACAAGTTTTGCGTAGTAAAACCTCTCGACCTTTCGGGGAGAGGAATGGAAGTGGGGTTTTAAACGGGTTGGCGCTTAAGTTGACACCGATGCTTCTAATCGCCCAATACTTTTAAAACATCTTCTAACTAAAAGTGCATTAAAATTAGCACTAAGTATTTTCGATAAAAAATATTAAGAATAAAGTTGCGACGCCGAATAGCCCGTCGTAGCATCGCTGTCAAAAGACAGTCTGTCAAACATTTTTAATTGTGTTCAGAAGATAGACTTAGCGATCGCTTAAGGTAAATTACACATTAGAGTCTTAAAGGAGATTGTCGATGCAACTTCTCGAATGTCCTCCTGTTGCAATCATTGCTGGAGAAAATGCGGTTCATGTTTCTCAACTACCTTCTACATGGCAAGACATTGCTAGAGGAACCACGAGTGTCGGACTTTCCCATCCCCAAAGCTATGTTGAGATGGCACAGTTGTTCCTATACAAATTAGAGCATGGTGATGTTGACTTATTTAGCGATCGCCCCCAACTGGCTCACTTGATACCCTCATTTTCCCAGCTATTTGCACAGCTAGCATGGGAAACCCTTGACTTTTTTGGGCAAGACTTTCTCAAACACAGCTATCCGAACTTTGCAGAAATTCTCCGTGATGTGGAATCAAAGGGGACAAAGTATGCTGATGAAGTAAAAGTGGCTCGCATTGGTATAGATTTATTCAACGAGTTTGGTTATGAACTACCTGCCAGTTTCTATCATGTGCATCTAGCACCAATTTACCGCGATCATGTTTTTGAAGAACGTGCCTTGCGGTTTGATCAGCGCGATATCGAACATAAACGTGCTTGGGATGCCATACTCCATGCAGGTAAGGTGTTTGCTATTCAGATGAAGGTGCAAAGTATTGCTTCCAAATACGGTTTTACTTATCAACACGGCTGCGGTTGCAACTCTCACCTATCTTCCATTGATGTATCTCGTGGGGCGTTTGAATATGAATTGAGTCCCGAAAAACGTCAGCGATGGATTCGCAGTTTCATCTGGACTGCTTGGTATGAGTATGCCTTCTTTGCGATCGTACCAAATACGAGTTATTTAGTTTGAAAAAGAAGTAGACTGCATTGGGAAAATAGATAAAGCGAGTTCAATCAGCATTTAGGCAAATTAAGAAAGTAATTTGCCTAAATGCTTTTTCATTTTAAGGCTGACCAAGAAAGTCTTGTTTACCAAGTTCTACACCGCAGTGCCTGAGAATGTCATATGCTGTTGTGACATGGAAATAAAGGTTTGGTAAAACAAAATATAAGAGAAATGGCATTCCTTGAAAATCAAGAGTATTGTCACCTATTTTAAGGCTAATTGTTCTCTCCTCTGAACCGTCAATTTGCTCAGGTTTAAATGTATTTAAATGAGATATAGTTTGATGAATGCGATCAATAAGTTGAGGGAATGTAGTTTCATTGTCCTCAAACTGGGGTGGTTCTATTCCTGCTAGTCGTGCAGCACCTCTATTTACTATGTCAGAGGCAATTTGTACTTGTTTTGATAATGGAAACATATCTGGGGATAGACGACTATTGATCAACACAGAAGGATTTATTTTTTTAGTTTCAGCGTATGTAGCACCTTTTTCGAGAATGCTTACAAGGTTATTCAGTGTGCGAATAGACACGGGTATTGAAGCTTGGTACATTGAAATGGTCATTGACATTTCTCCAGAAAAAGTTTAATGAAAGGTACAAACAAAAGCATGACTAAAGTCATAGTTCAAGCATACACAAGATAAAAAATAATTGTTAAGTTAGTAATACTTTGCAGTCATTTCACAGTTAAAAGGTTCGATTGATATCGGGGCTTGTGACTTAATTTACTTACTCTTTCAGCAAGTCATTTTTTATGTGTAGATTAATAGGCTACCTTGGTAATCCCATCCGATTAGATGAGTTGCTGTATAAACCGGAGCATTCGCTTTACAAACAAAGTTACAGTCCTTTGGAATTAAAATCAGGAGTAGTTTGTGCAGACGGGGTGGGTGTAGGCTGGTACGACGAAGTGGGTAAACCCTTCATTTACCGAAACACGATCCCGCTTTGGAACGATCCGAATCTCGAAGAGTTAAGCAACTATGTAGAATCTACTTGTACTGTAGGCTATGCGCGATTAGCTGGGATAGGTGAATCGCTCAACATTAGCAACTGTCAGCCATTTCGCAGTGGGAAACTGTTGTTTGTGCATAATGGTGAAATCTCAGACTTTCAACAGACTCTCTATAGACCAATACGTGAGAGCCTCTCTGATTCCACATACCGCTTGATTAAAGGCATGACTGACTCAGAACACATCTTCGCCCTGCTGGTCCAAATGTGGCAGTCGTATCCAGACTGCACTCTGTTTGATGCCTTACGTGTGACACTTCAAAAATTGACTGAGTTGGCATCAAAACATGACACTAGCTTTAGTGCCAATATAATTGTCAGTGATGGTCAAGCAGTTGTAGCAGTTCGCTACGCTTATCGCACACAAGCCCCTACTCTTTATTGGTCAAGTGATTCTCTCAAGCACCCAAACCAAGTTATTGTTGCCTCTGAGCCTTTAACCAACCAAAATTGGACTGCTTTTGCTGAACAAAGTATACTATTTGTTCAACCGTACTCATTACAGCCAACAATTAGCCTGTTGGAGAGATTTGCTCCCATTGGGGTTTAGAATCACAGATGCACACAGATCAATTTGTGTGCATCTGTGATTCTAAATATCTTTAGACCGTATTCTCACCAGAAGTCTAATGTTTACTGCCAAACATAGATAAGGAGAAACAAAATAATCCAGATAACATCGACGAAGTGCCAAAACAACGAAGTTGCGTTGACGCCGTAGTGACCTGTGTCGTAGTTGCCTGGGATGAAAGAACGTACCAAAATTATCAATTGCAACAGAATACCTGTGAAAACGTGCAAACCGTGGAAACCTGTTAGTAGATAGAATGTTCCACCGAATGTCCCGGAGGTGAAGCCAAACTTCAGGTGGCTCCATTCAATCGCTTGTCCAGCCAAAAAGTAAGTTCCCATCGCCATTGTTGCCAAGAGAAACAGGCGAAATTTCACTAAGTCATGGCGTTGAAGGGCGCGTTCGGCGAAGTAAATCACAAAGCTACTGGCGACTAGAATTACTGTGTTGATTGCCGGATCTTTGACTTCTAGTCCAGAAACACCAGCCGGTAGCCAGTTAGAAGTTGTTGTTTTGTAGATGATATATCCTGCAAAAAAACTCAGGAAAATGACGCTTTCAGACAGTAGGAACACAATGAAGCCAAACATCTTGTTGCCTTCTTCGTCGTGGCTATGTTCTGCGCCTGTCTGATGCGACTCATTTGAATTGATATAACTGTCCATTGGTGGAATTCTCCTTTACCTTGCAGACTGCGATGTGTAATTGCCTCATACCCTCGTTCCCAGTCTTTAGCTCTTAATGCCCACAGGAGGGCTGCCGCTTTTCTTACTCGCGGCAGTAGCCCAATGAAGAGCATTTCCAGGTAGTACCTGGAAACGAGATTTTAAAAGGGTTTTGGTTCCCAAAAAAAAGTCAGTCTGCGCTTGTCAATGTTGAGTGACTGTTTTCGCGTAGGTTAGCTGTCAAAGGTTCAGATTTGCCGTAGCCGTAGGGTTCAGAGATGATGATCGGAATTTCTTCAAAGTTTTCTACTGGGGGCGGTGAAGAAACTAACCACTCTAATCCAATTGCCCGCCAAGGATTATCAGGTGCTTTCTCGCCTTGCATCCAAGAAATCACCATGTTGAAAATGAAGGGCAAGGTGGACATTCCTAAGAGAAACCCGCCCAGGCTAGCGATGACATTCCAGAATTGATACTCTGGGGCGTAGGAAGCAACTCGGCGTAACATCCCTTGCAATCCTAAGGGGTGCATGGGCAAAAAGTTGAGGTTAGTGCCGATGAAAGCTAACCAGAAGTGGATTTTACCCCAGCTTTCAGAGTACATCCGCCCAGTCATCTTCGGGAACCAATGGTAGATGGCAGCATACAAGCCCATCGTCACGGTGCCGTAGAGGACGTAATGGAAATGTCCTACCACAAAGTAGGTATTGTTAACGTGGACATCCACAGGCACAGAGGAAAGCATAATGCCTGTAATGCCAGCGAACACAAACATGATCAACGCACCTAGAGCGAACAGCATTGGTGTGTGCAGTCGCAGTTTACCTCCCCAAATGGTCGCTACCCAAGCAAATACCTTAATACCAGTGGGTACAGACACGCACATTGTTGTCATCATGAAAATCAACCGCATCAAGCCTGAAGTACCGCTGACGTACATATGGTGTACCCAAACAATACCGCTGACTAGTGCAATTAAGATGGATGAAACGGCAACTACTTTGTAACCAAATAGGGGTTTACGTGAATAAACCGGGAATATTTCCGAGAAAATCGCAAAGACAGGCAAAATAATCACGTAAACGGCGGGGTGAGAGTAGAACCAGAAGTAGTGCTGGAACATAACTGGATTCCCACCTTTGGCTGGGTCAAAAAAGCTAGTACCAACTGTAAGGTCAAGTAGGAGCATCACTGCCCCCGCTGTCAGTGCAGGTAGTCCGAATAGTTGGATAATCTGGGCACTAAGCACTCCCCAGACAAACAAGGGCATCCGAAAGAAGCCCATTCCTGGGGCCCGCATCTTCACGATTGTGGTGACAAAGTTTACTGCCCCCATAATTGAGGATACGCCGGATATTGCCACCGCTAAGAGCCAGATAACTTGACCATTAATCAAGTTACCTGTGGGATTTTGAAGACTGACGGGCGGGTAAGACCACCAACCGGCTTGGGCTGGGCCACCAGGAACAAAGAAGCTACCCATCATCAAAATCCCGACTACTGGCACCATCCAAAAGGCAACGGCGTTGAGGCGGGGAAATGCCATATCTCGCGCCCCAATCATTAAAGGCACTAAATAATTAGCAAAACCAACCAGTGAGGGAAATGTCCACAAAAACAGCATCACAGTGCCGTGCATGGTGAACATACCGTTGTAGACGGTGCGATCGACTAAATCTGATTCGGGTGTTAGCAGTTCTCCCCGCATCACCATTGCAAAAATACCGCCGACGAGAAAGAAGAAGAACGAGGTAACGAGATACTGAATACCAATTACCTTATGGTCAGTACTAAAGCTGAAGTATTCTTTCCAGTTACTTGGAGATTCGTGGTTAGGCTTCTCATTAGGGAAAATGATGCCTTCAATAGGAACATTAGTCATCGGTTACTTTCCTTTCAACCAGGAGAATTGACTAGAGGAGGTGCAGCAGGTGGAACTGTGATCCAACCAGTTTGGACTGATTGATTGGATGTTTGAGCATACTCAGAAGCTGCCTGATTATTTGCTAGGGATGGTTTTTGGGTTGCAGCTTGAGCCAGCCACTGCTGATAATCTTCAGGAGATTCGACGACTACATTCGCCTGCATCGTCGCAAAGTATGTGCCGCTGTATTGGGAATCGGTCAATCGGTATTGACCAGGGCGGATAGGAGTAAATTCAAAGTCGAGCGCATGGTTAGGAATAATATCCTGCTTGAGACGAAATGCAGGTATATAGAAGCCGTGGAGAACGTCTTGTGATTGCAGCGCTAAACGCACCCGGCGATTGCTCGGTAAATGCAATTCGGTACTGGTGACATCTCTCTCTGGGTAATGAAAAACCCACGCCCACTGTTTAGCTAGGACGTCGATTTTCTCAACGGGTTCTGCTAAAGCGTTAGCTGATACATCTTTTGCTGCTACTGCCAATGGATTATGCAGGTGAACTAATTCTGATGGACCTTGAATCCCCATTTGTTCGTAAACTTGGTAGCTGTAGCCCGCAATCCAAAACACCAAAAGAATTGGGATCACTGTCCAGACAACTTCTAGGGTGACATTGCCATGAATTGGGGGACCGTCAGTGAAGTCATCTTTGACTGCCCGATGGAAGATCACAGAATACATCAGAGTACTTGTTACTCCCAAGAAGATGAAGGCACCGAGGGTTACTAAGAAGCTAATCAAATCATCAATTAGTTGAGATTCGGCTGCTGCTTGGGGGGGAAGCCAGGAGTAAACCTGCTTGCCGATCCAGAGACTGGTAAGAGTCACTGCGATCGCGCCTGTAAGCAGCGTCAAAATATTTAAAATCTTTTCGATTTTCATGGTCATTGGTTATTGGGCATTGGGCACTTGTACTGAGCGGCGTCGAAGTATGGGGGAAAGGACTTTTACTTGAGTGTTGTGTTGAGGTCTTGACCCAATCGCAGCAAACTATCTGCTGTATTGTGTATGCCAAATTCGGTAGCCATTTGCGCCCCTAGTGTCCCGTGAACGTACATAATCAACATGACTCCTACCCCTGTGAGTAGATAACTCCATTGCACTTGTCTGTCTGCGTCTTTGCGCCAAACGAAGCGCTGCCATCCTCTCCAGATGGTCATGCCAACAATTAGCGCTAATAAGAACACACCACCCACACCATGCCAGAGCATGGTTTCCATTGCCTGCAATCCCCAAGCACTCTTGGTATCAGCTGGTGGTGTTGCCAACAGCATTTCATAAAAGCCTGCCGTCACCGTAAAAAATGTAATGATGCTGGCAGCTAGCATGTTGTACCAGCCAACATCAAATAAGTTGTCACGTTCCACAGTAATTGCCAAAAATTTGAAGACCCATTTTTGGAAGGGGAACAGAACACCAACGATATCAAAGGTCATCCCAATGATGAACAAACCTATTGTCAGATGGACTAAATTGGGATGAATGGGAATGGTGTAAGGTAATCCGTTTGCGCCTAAAGAGCCGGTCAATTGGTCAATCAATTCTGAGTTCATCGCAATAGACCATCCTTTAGTGCTTCCACAACTGGCACTGTATGCAATCCATACACCCAAACAAGTTCATCTCCAAGATATACCTGTAAGCCAACTATTAAAGTCAAAACTAGTCCGGCTCCCAAATAATAAATCGGTACTTTTTGCGGGTTGCGGGTACGAATTACATAGCGCCAAGCTGTAATCGCCGTGATGATTCCTGAAAGCGACCAACCAATCAGCGTATGCAAATTCAGCACCGATTTAGCTAGGCTGTAAGGTTGTGCTAGACCCGCTTCAAACTGACCAAAAATAATTGCGACGAAGATGGCGATCGTGGCAACTAACATATTCCACCAACTCACCTCAAAAAGACTGGCTTTCCCAGTAAAATAGCCAATTACATCGCAGAAGAAGGAAAACAACACCATCGCTATTACGAAGTGGACAACAATGGGATGAATCGTATCTGGATAGGGTAAATTGTGGTCGTTCAAAGATGTCAAATATTCAAGCATTGTCTTCTCCTGGACATATCTACCGCACTTTGGTCAATCAATTTTGGATAATGGAATTGCCAATTTTGGATTACCGATAGCACAGCCTCTTCTCTACCAGAGGCTATACCAAAGAGTTATCGAGCGTCTTTTAGATTTCTTCCGCACCTGATGCAGCATAAACCAGAAGACCCTAATCCAAAATCTAAAACCGTTCGACTGAGCATTCGCGCAGTATTTCGTAGAGAAGCCGAAGTCCAAATTCTAAAATCTAAAATCGCTAGTCAAACTTCAATGATTGATGGATAGTCACTAACATCACCACAAGTATCCATCCATAAATAACCAAAATCTGTTCAATATGTGCGCGGTGCAATACGCTTAATCATGTCTTAGCTTTTTGTAGACAAATCTAGTAAACTTGCCTATAACGAATAACTTTTTTGTGATTAATTTCCTCATGCTAATAGTCTGCAATAGCAATTTTTGATGTAGCTAAACCAAATCGCTGTCGTTTGTTGATTTGCTTAACTTATCTTTTAGCTTAAGTAAATTTTTATGAATTGTCAAAACAATAATAATTAAAATTTAAAATGTTAGTTAGTTAGCAAAAAAATATTTCCATAATGTATCGATTTTGGCATTAAATAATATTTTAAAAAGCCTATTTACAATATTTTTCTGTAAAATATTTCACAATGATAAAATTTTTAATTGTAATGCAAATAGCAAAAATATATAATTTTGATTAGTTGGTATAAAAGCGAATCAAGGTAAGTTAGTAGCTGTGGTGGAACTGGAGAATGCTGAAAGGATTTTATGAGCCATCAAGTCCCACTAAGATTGAAACCCACATTCTACAGGTGTGAGGACTAAATAAGTGTCGTTTAAAATTGTGGTAATTGGTACTTCTTTGGGCGGATTATCAGCATTAAAAATTATCCTGGGGAACTTACCAGCAGACTTCTTAGTGCCGATCGCGATCGTGCAACATCGTCACAAGGAGTCTAACAACACACTCCAGGAGTTATTACAAGAATCTAGTTCGTTGCCGATTCGAGAAGTGGAAGACAAAGACGAAATACTACCAGGACATATTTACCTAGCTCCAGCAGATTATCACTTGCTGGTTGAACCAGGTCACTTTGCCCTTTCAACTGATGAGCCTGTTTCCTATGCCAGACCATCTATCGATGTGCTGTTTGAGTCAGCAGCCGATGTCTACACCCAGCAAGTTATTGGTGTAATATTGACAGGAGCAAACCAAGATGGTATGCAAGGTCTTAAGAAAATAAAAGTGCGGGGAGGATTAACTATCGTACAGGAACCTGCCACAGCTGAGAGTAACGTTATGCCAGAGGCAGCAATTTCTGCTGTTGCAGTAAACTGGATTTTGACACTAAAAGACATTGCTTCCCAGATGGTCAAGCTTTGTCACTCATCACGGAAATAAACCGATGCAGATTGAACCCAAAGTAAACATCCTCCTAGTGGATGATAAACTAGAAAATTTGCTGGCACTAGAGGCAATCCTAGAAAAATTGGGAGAGAATCTCGTGAGAGCTACTTCTGGGGAAGAAGCTTTGAGGTGTCTGCTAAATCAAGACTATGCGGTAATTTTGCTAGATGTGCAAATGCCAGGGATGGATGGTTTTGAAACTGCTACCTTGATTCGCAATCGGGGGCGATCGCGTCACACTCCAATTATCTTTCTCACCGCCTTTAGCAGCAGCGACCAAATGCTCTTTAAAGGCTATGCCTTGGGTGCAGTTGATTATTTGCTCAAACCATTAGACCCGAATATTTTGACTTCTAAAGTCACAGTATTCGTAGAACTATTTAAGAAAACAGAAGCCGTCAAGCAACAAGCAGCGCAGCTGGTAGCTGTGAATGCCGAACTCAGGCAAAGTGAAGAACGATTGCGATCGCTGAGTACCTGTTCACCCGTTGGCATTTTTGAAATTGATACTGAAGGAGGCTGTAGGTATACTAATCCTCGCTATCAGACAATTTGTGGCTTGAAAGCGGCAGAGAGTTTAGAAAAGAGATGGCTAGAATCTGTTCATCCAGAAGATAGAGAACGAGCCGTTACCAGTTGGTCTGACTACATTCGTGAAGGTCGCAACTACTCTGAAGAGTTTCGCTTTCAAACTGCTCAAGGCATCGTCCGTTGGGTACAGGTTCGCTCATCACCGATGCTTTCCGGTCAAGGAGAATTGCTGGGATATGTAGGTACTCTCGAAGATATTACTGAACGCAAGCAAGCAGAAGAAGTCCGCGCTCAAGTAATTCGAGAACAGACGGCAAGACAGGAAGCAGAAGCAGCAAATCGGATGAAAGATGAGTTTCTCGCCGTTCTCTCTCACGAACTCCGTACACCCCTAACCTCGATGCTGGGCTGGTCAAAAATCCTCCGCTCTAAGAAACTTGATGAGAAAGCCACTTCCCGGGCCCTAGAGGCGATTGAACGCAACGCGATGTCTCAGATGCAACTAATTGAGGATATCTTAGATGTATCCCGGATTATCCGTGGTCAGTTGCGATTAAATGTATCTGCTGTGAATCTGATTTCAGTGATGGAGGCAGCCCTAGAGGCAGTGCGTCCCCTAGCAGAAGCAAAAGATATTAAGTTAAATACTGTCCTGGATACTTCGGTAGGGTCAGTTTATGGCGATCCAGCCCGGTTACAGCAAGTTGTCTGGAACCTATTAACTAATGCCATTAAGTTTACCCCTAAGGGTGGCAGGGTAGAAGTTAAGCTATCTGCCTATTTTGGATCTTCGATTTCAGATTTTGGATTGGGATCTGATGGTGAAAATTTAGACTCTTCAAACACTGATGAAGGCAGTAATCCAAAATTCAAAATTCAAAATTCAAAATCTCAGTACGCCCAAATTCAAGTTATCGATACAGGGATTGGCATCAGTTCGGAGTTTTTACCCAAAGTATTTGAGCGTTTCCGGCAAGCAGACAGCACCACAACCCGATCGCACAATGGACTAGGACTAGGACTAGCGATCGTCCGTCATCTAGTGGAGTTGCATAAAGGTACAATCTTTGCCCAAAGTCCAGGCACAGGAGAAGGAGCAACCTTTACTGTCAGACTGCCACTGCTACAAGACAATAGGGCTAATAGGGGAAATAGAGAAGCCAGAGGAGAAATTTCCTCCCCTGTGGCTTCTGTGCCCCTGGCTGGATTAAGAGTTTTAGTTGTAGATGATCAAGCAGATACCCGTAACTTTCTCAGTTTTATGTTTGAGGAATATGGGGCGATCGCCACTGCGGTAGCATCAGTTGATGAAGCGCTAACAGTAATTGAACAAGCAAAAGCAGATATCCTGATTAGCGATATTGGCATGTCAGAGCAAGATGGTTATACGCTGATTCGGAAACTGCGCTCTTTAGAACCAGAAAAAGGTGGACGTATCCCGGCGATCGCTTTAACAGCGTACACGCGAGAGGAAGACCGCTTAGAAGCGCTAAGAGCAGGGTTTCAGCAGCATTTATCTAAGCCAATTGACCCCACTAAATTGATTGCTATGGTTGCCAATGTATTAAAACTACCTCTGGAAGTTCCAGTGAGTTGATTTGGAATTGGAGAGTGGGGAAGAGGCAGGGGAGCAAGGGGCAGGGGGCAAGGGGGAGAATAAAAAATTATCTATTTCTCCTCTGCTCCCAGCAAGAACTGCCCCTCTGCCCCTTCCCAATACTTCGGCTACGCTCAGTACAAGTGCCCAATACCCAATCAAGAAGAAGTTAGGGCATGTTTTTTGAGTTCGTCTAGGGAAACCATTTCCAAAGCTCTAGCATGAGTTGCAGAGAGGATGACGGGTGGAGCTACGCCAGCTTCGAGAGCTTCTTGCCAGCGAGAAGCACACAAACACCAGCGATCGCCAGGCTTCAGTCCAGGAAAATTAGAATCAGGAACAGGTGTGCTCAAGTCGTTCCCCCGCGATTTGGTGAACTCCAGGAATTCTGATGTCACTTCGGCACATATGACGTGCGACCCGAAATCCTGGCCACCTGTGCTACAAAAACCGTCGCGGTAAAACCCGGTCATGGGAGAAGTGCAGCAGACATCTAGGTTTCCACCGATTACGTTTTTAGCTTCTGTCATCGTTAATTCGTTGCACTTGATTTTTCACTTCTATATAAGCTTATCTTGACACTTTCCTAGTTGAATTAAAATCGCTATGCCTTATTAATTCGGAAAAGCAGGGAATTCTAGAATCACTACTCATACCAAGTTGTCAACCTTACGGTTATTAAGAATGGTGCAATATCTCAGTAGAATCTCTAGGCGTAGACAGTATTGACACTGTGGTAATTAAAGTTTTACGAAGTTATAAGGGTTTGATGTGCTACTCAAAAGCGCTATCTTTAATCAGATTTTTGGCGATCGCCAACACCGGACGGGTAAGCGATCGCACTTGCTAAACCTGGTAACAAGTATCTTTTTACCGAAATACCGCGATTGGGGTGAAGTGAAAAACCTCAATCATTAAGCTATTGACACCGACTTAGCAAATTGCTAACTTAGAAATAACTACTACTCGCCAGGGAGATGCTTGTGATCTTTACTCTAAGGAAATGCATTTACTATGCACATTATTTCTACCACAACACTGAAACTTTTTTATCAAAAGTATTCTGATGCTGAGTCTAGTTTACGTGGTTGGAACAAAGTTGCAAAATCAGCCAAGTGGCAGAATATACTTGAAGTTCGTCAAGCTTTTAACTCTGCCGATCCAGTAGGTGAACTTACAGTTTTTAATATTCAAGGAAACAAGTATCGCTTTATTACTTATATTGACTATCAAAGCAAAAAAATATTTATTCGTAACATAATAACCCATACAGATTACGATACCGACAAATGGAAAAATGACCCTTGGTTTAAATAAACGCCCTACCTACATTGAGCTACTGCAAGCATTTCCTCCTCGTCCTATCAAGACTGAAGAAGAGTTATTTGCCACCCAAAAAATTATTGATTCTCTGATAGACAGCGCCCCGCTAACATCAGATGAAGAAGATTATCTTAATGTTTTAGGTACTCTAGTTTACGAGTTTGAACAAACGCAGCAGCCCGTGCCTGATATTTATGGAGTAGATTTACTTCGGGTTCTTATAGAAGAAAATGGGCTACTTCAAAAAGATTTAGTACCCATTTTCAAAACAGAATCTATTATATCGGCCATATTGAAAAAGCGGCGTAAATTAACAACCAGACACATTGAAGAACTAGCAGAATTTTTTCATATTTCACCTGCTGTTTTCTTCCCAAATAGTCTAGAATAACTCGTTATTGGTTGAGTGTAGAAGTGCGATCGCACTTGCTAAATCTGGTAATAAGTATCTAAATATTCATGCTACGGCCGATTGAACCTTAGCTCGACTTTATCCATTTTTTGAAAACACCAACGCTGAAGGTGAAACCTTTGTGGGACAGTAGTTTTACTTTATGAAGTTCAACAATAAATAGTGACATGAAAAAGTTTGTGCTAAAAAGCTAGGGTTTTTGCCGGATAAAGAAAACTTAAGTGCTCATTTTGGATAAAGTCGAGCTTAGAGGATGTTTGAAATGCATCATAACCTACCTCAAGAGAAATCATGGTTGCTGTTTCCACAGATTGACTATCAACTGCGGCTTTTGATCGGCTAGGTTCACGTCCTGCTGCCACGCGAGTCCATTGGTATAATTTATCATGCACTTTCCAACCAAATACGATCCTTGTAGGCAATAGAACCAAAATAGAATAATAATTTCGTCTAATTGTTCTGTGATGCGATCGCTACGATAAGTTTGCAGGTATTCTTGAAGTGCTACTGCATACTAACTGACTGCGGGAAAGCTCCATACGTTGTGCAAATTGTTCAGCCGCCTCGAACAGGGCATCAGGAACAGAAATTGCTCTCTTCATGGCAAGGGTATAACTGTGGTTATACATCGGACTCTAACTGTAATGAATTAGGGTTTCTGGAGTCATTTCCACAATTTCGCCCGCTAGCAACTCTACACTGCGATCGCGCAAAATCCCCGCTAAAATCATACGATGATAGTCATCCACAGACCATTTGGCTAGCGTTTTCATGCTCACATCATCTCTGTCAGTCTGACTTAATTTTACAGTGTCTCAAAAAAGCGATGCCTGCGGTGGTCACTGAGCTTTGTCGAAGTGCAGGCTGCGCCTACGCTCCTTACAGTTAACCTCGCCAACCCGATAGGCTCAAAACTGCTGCACTGATAGCCTACCTGTATAACGACTGAACTCACTGACAATCAAGACAACCGAATTTTTAGGTTGATAATATTGTAATATCGACTAATATTCCAAATATGGCATATTAGTTCAGGGTGTGAGGAGCCTGTGGTGAGTGAAGAATGGCAGATTATTTACTACCAGGAGGTAGACGGGACTCAACCAGTTGAGGAGTTTTTCAATGATCGTTCGCTCACTCAGGGCGAATTGAAGCAGTTTCAACAGCGCCTCTACTATCTAAAAAACAAAGGATTAGTCTTACTAGTCGAGCGTTCAGATATTTTAGACAAAATAGAGACAGAAGATAATCTTTATGAATTACGTTTGGATAACACTCCTAACAATATCCGTATCTTTCTCTGTGCTTTAACACCTAAGCGTCTAATTTTACTGCACGCTTTTAAGAAAAAGGGGCGTAAAACTCCACCAAATCAAATTAAGATTGCAGCTCAAAGGCGAGATTTGGTAGTAGCGAAGGAGGATAAAACAGATGAGCAATAATCCCCATCTAGGCGGCGATGCTTTGGCTTCCTTAAATGAAATTGTCCAAGATACACCTGAGAATCGTCTCGTCGAGCGTCAGGAGATTTTTCGGCTTGCTTTAACTCAGGCAATGCGAAATGTACGTAAGCGGCTTGGACTTACCCAAAAAGAAATGGGTGAACGGTTTGGTGTGGGACAAAGTTGGGTATCTAAGTTGGAAGACATCAATCATGATCACACATTTGACTCAGTACTTGCCTACTTAAATGCTTTAGGGGCAGATTTTGAGGCAGCGATTATTGTAGAAAAGCAGCGGATTGAAATAATTGCAGCAAATCTGACTGTGGATAAGATAGACGTAGAGGCAGCCATCAACACAATATTTGAAGATGCTAAAGACACAGAGCTAGTGAACGAAGTACCAACCCCAGATTTTAACTTAATCTCACCGAAAGAGAGAGAGACATATTCTGAGGCACAGCATGTTCGGCATCGACAAGGATGTTCTTGGGGGAGGGATAGTGTGGCATGAAGACAATTACTTTTTATTCGTATAAAGGTGGTGTTGGTAGAACACTGGCCGCAGTAAATTTTGCACTTTATCTAGCTAAACTGGGTCGAAAAACTGTTTTAGTAGATTTTGACCTTGAAGCACCAGGTTTAGACGCAAAGTTTGCCCAGTTTTCTGGATTTGAATTACCAGCTAATCAAAAAGGACTCCTCGATTACATCCTAGATTATCAGCAACAAAATACTGATCCAGGAAGCATTGAGCAAATAAGCCTTCAGGTACCAATTCCTTCAAAAAGAACTTCACCCTTGTGGCTCATTCCAGCAGGTCAGTATCTCTCTGATGAGTATTACAGAAAGCTGACTAAGCTTGACTGGAATTTATTATTCTCTAAAGAACGTGATGGAGTTGCGTTTTTTCAACAGTTTCTTGCCCGGATTGAAAAAGAATTACAGGCAGATTTTGTGATTATAGACTCCCGTACAGGCATTACCGAAATAGCAGGTATTTGTACACAGCAGCTACCTGATGAAGTTGTCATGCTGTCTCCTTTGAGTTCAGAAAGTATTAAAGTAAGCAAGCATATTAAGCGACTGATTGAGCAAAGTGCAGTAGCCAAAGCGCTTGGAAAGTCAATCGATGTTAAAGTTGTTGTATCACGCGTACCAAAACCTAAAGATTTAGACAGCTTTAAGCAAAGATGTTGCCAAATTTTTGAAACAGATGAGACTAAACTGTTCTTTTTGTTTTCCTGTGAGAATCTAGAACAAGAAGAGTTCTTGGCAATTGCTGATCCTGACAGTAATAAGGAACTAGTAAGCAATTATGTACGACTCTTCTATGGATTGAATTTAGAACTTTCTAGTGAAAATATTCGGGCTGGGATTGAGCAAATAGGTAGTCGCTTGCTCTTTTCATCTTCACTCGAAAAGTCAGAAGAGGATGTTTTAGAGCTAGTTGCACTCTATCCGCATCCAGATGTATATCGTGCTGCTATGCGGTTCTTCAGGTTAAGGGAGAACACAGAAAAATTAAGGTCTTTTGGTTGGGAACTGCTTGAGCTATTACCAACTGACCAAGAAGCACAACAAATTCTTGCAGAAAGCTATTTATCTGAGCGAAAGCTTGATAAACAAGATAAGAAAAAAGCTGTGCGTGTCATAGATCCCCTATGGCAAAGGGAAGAACTTAACTCAGAACAATCTGTACGCTACGCAGATATATTGGAAGATTTAGAAGAATATTCTAAAAGTTTTGATGTTGTTTTTCCTTTGTGTGAGGATCAAGAACTTGATGATGATATCCAAATACAAGCAAAATTGATTGCAGCTAGAACAGCTTTTAAGTTAGACCAAACTGAGATTGCAGCGAGATTAATTCCAGATATTCCTCCGAAGCAGCTAGGAGGTTCGCTTATCTTTTTAGCAATAGAAACTTTGAAAGATAATGGAGATTTGGAAGGTGCGTTTGAGTCAGCTAAACAGTTTATACGCCGAGAGTACAATCCTATAGTGATAGAGCAAGCAGCTAGTTTGGCTTACCATTTAAATCGTGTCAAAGAACTAGAAGATGCAATACGTTCACTTGCAAAATTCCGTACCCTAAAGGACGAGAGTTTTTACCAAAACTTAAAGGACTGCGGATTATCTGAACTAGCACATGAATTACAAAAGTCATCCTATAAATATTCATCGGGTCAGAATATTAAATAACCAATCCAAAAAATCTTGTAAAAGTGTCATCATAGTTATGGTAAAAACATTTTGGAGACAAAACCACGGTTTACGCACGCCCTTTAGCACGATTAATTGAGCAATTGCAACGCTTGCCAGGAGTTGGCCCCAAATCTGCCCAGCGACTGGCTTTGCATATTTTGAAGCGCCCAGAAGCAGAAGTTGAAGCTTTGGCACAAGCTTTAATTGAGGCAAAAAAACAAATAGGCTTGTGTTCTGTTTGCTTTCACTTATCGGCTGAACCTGTTTGTGAAATCTGCCGCAATCCCAACCGTGACAACAACACTATCTGTGTCGTAGCAGATCCCCGCGATGTGATTGCCCTGGAAAAAACCCGCGAGTACAAAGGCAAATATCACGTTTTGGGTGGGGTGATTTCGCCAATTGATGGAATTGGGCCAGAACAGTTGACTATACTGGCTTTGCAGCGGCGGGTGAGTCAGCAAAAACCTCAAGAAGTGATTCTGGCAATTAGTCCGAGTGTGGAAGGGGAGACTACGACACTGTATGTCGGTCAGCTACTGAAACCATTTACTAAGGTGACGCGGATTGCCTTTGGTTTGCCTGTAGGTGGTGATTTAGAGTACGCCGACGAAGTGACCCTGGCAAGGGCATTGGAAGGACGCCGGGAGTTAGATTAGGCTTATTTAAAAGTTATAAACTTTAGATTCAAGCCTTCTCCACTCCTTAGTGTTGGTGACTCAATTTTGGATTTTAGATAAGAATTCAGTACTCAGGAGGAGGCAGTGCATTGGGCGGGTTCCCCGACTTTCGCGCAGCGTCTCCCTTAGGAGAAGCAACTGCCGTTTCAGAAGTCAGAATTTATAGAAGGTTTAATATCACAAGTAAATTCATGAGTAAAGTAAATTAGCTCCTGATTCTTCCACTATTCTGACTCCTGAATTCTTACGATTTTAGATTGACCTTATGAATTATTTTGACTAAGTTTCAAAGGATTAATTTGGCTTACCCATAATCGTGAATGCCGCCCAGTAGTAAGGATGATTATAAAGATTTTTGTCTGATGCCATTTTACTATTTCTATATAGCTGTGTCGCTAAATAAGTTTGAATTCGTAATTCCTCAGGATGCAGATTATTCAAGATATCTTCATACCATTTTGTCAGTTCGCCAGCAGTTAGTTCTTTCAACCATCGTGTTGCTTCAGCTAAGGCAGTAACTGCTGATTTATTAGGCTGTAATCTTCGGTAAAACTCTATCATTACCAAGGCACTAGCTGAAGATTCTACACTCCAAAGAGTACTCACTACATGAGGAACACCCTGACTCACAAAACCACTCATTAAACTCACATATTCGCTGCTGATAGTGTGGTTGCTAGTACTTAAATTTTCACACGCAGACAGAGTAATAAGGTTGTAACTTGCTAGATTGTGTTGACAGATTTCATCTAAAGTAAGTTTGTCTTCTCCTGCTAATGCTAATTCTGACTTTTTAGGTTCAGCCAAATTATTAGTGACACGACCCGTAAAATGAAATATGTTGTAATTATCAAATAAGGACTTTTCGACAATATTTTTCGTAGCTTCAGACCCCTGAATTCGTTGAATATTATTGAACATCTGGCTCACAATTTCAGACTCAAGTTTGGCAAATTTTAGTGTGGGATAACCTGCACTTTCAGGATGTTCAACACTGAGCAATAACTGATTTTGCCACTGCCAAATCTCTTCAGTTTTTATTGGTAAACCTATTTGGGCACTAGGTAGATAAGTGACGGTAAAATTTGATTCCACATTCGGCAATTCTTCCTGGGATGGAGAAGAGAGATGGAAAAGGGTATGAATGGGCAATCTGTACAAGTCACGGTGAGGAATTAAAACCAGTTGGGTGATGCCTTCGAGTTCCTGTGCAATTGTGGAAATATTCAGGATGTCATACAGTTGCACTAGCTTCTGTTCCATATCAACTCGCCAAGAATGCTGGCTTTTACTTTCTTTGTCTTGGGCCGTGCTGCGATATTCTTGGTATTGTTGATGCCAATCTTCTAGCCAACTTTCAAATTCAATTAGGCGTTGCACTGCTTCGGGTAGCGGCAATTCATTTAGACGGATAGCGTCTTCTCCTAAAGGTATTGCCCCAGGATCTTGCATGGGTGTAAACAGGAGGATGGGTGATGGCGCTTGGTCTTTAAGAATAAATGTGTGTAAGGCGACTGGACTAACATGCCAGTAAATAATTGCTGTTGTGGGATTGAATAGTTGTTGAATTGCGCCATAATCAGGTGAGTAAATCTGATCATTCCAGCCAGAAAGTAGCCAGTTTAAACAAGCATTTTTGCCTTGTTCGGCAATTTCCCAGGCTTCAACTAAATCACCAGACTCTACAGCTAAATCAACTGCCAACTGCTTAAAGCCTGTAAATTTCAAAGCTAGCTGTTTTTTACTTTCATCTGAGCGAGTTTCTTCACTCAATAATTGTCGCAATAAATCTGTGCCGCGTTGCTGTAATTCTTGAACTTGTGTTGTTTGTCCCAAACCCATCAGCACTTTGCTTAGAGATTGCAAAACCTCTAAGTGCAACTGCGGAAAATATTCTAGTGTCAGGGTTAACAGCGCCTGATGATACTCAGATGCAGCTTTGCGCCAATAATCGCGCGTATTGGTATGTTTTTTGCCTTGGTCGTAGTAAGTATTAGCGATCGCAACATGTAATCTACCCCAACCTTCTGGGTGGGTATCTGTCCGCAGATGCTTTAACCCTTCTTCGTAGCTGGCTAATTTTCCTTCGTAGCCGCCCTGTTGTAAGGCGGGATTTGTTGCTGTTATACTACTCGACAAATTCAGCAATCCGTCAGCATTCACTAAGTTGCCGACGGCGGTTCCACGACCAATCCAAGCTTCCCAATAATCTTGTTTAATTTGCAAAGCGTTGTCATAACAGGCGATCGCTTCAGCAAATTGTTCTAAATAAAACAGTGCTACTGCCTGATTATACCAAGCTAAGTGGAAGTCGGGTTTAATGGCGATCGCTTGTTGATAGGAGGCGATCGCTTCAATGCGGCGTCCTAAATTGTCTAACGCTATACCCCGGTTGTACCAAGCTAAGTAGAAGTCGGCTTGAACTGACAGTGCTTTATCCCAGGAAGCGATCGCTTCTGACCACCTTCCTAAATTAAACAGGACTACACCCCGGTCTATCCAAACTTCGTGGTAGTCTGGGTCAATTTCTAGCGCTTTGTCGTAAGATATAATCGCTTCTGCAAATTGTTCGCTTACAGCTAGGGCTATGCCTCGGTGATACCAGTTTTCCTGGTCTTCTGGTTCCAGATGGAGCGCTTGGTCATAACTGGAAATAGCTTCTGGTAGCCAACCTAACTTCAGCAGCGCCAAACCCTTGCTAGACCAAGCTTCTTGGTAGTCTGGCTTGATTTCTATGGCTTTGTCAAAAGAAGCGATCGCTTCTTCAAAGTATCCTAATTCTCCGAGAGTTCCACCCCGGTTGTACCAAGCTTTGTAGTAGTCGGGTTTCAGTTCTGTGGCGGTTTCGTAAGATGTGATCGCTTCATCAAAACGTTCTAAATGAAACAGCGTCAAGCCTCGGTTAAACCAATATTCGGAAAATTCTGGTTGCAGTTCGATGGCTTGGTCATAAGATGCGATCGCGCTTAACAAATCACCTGTTTTAGCTTGCTGAAGACCTTGATAAAACCACGTTTGAGCCTGGGTAATCGGATTATCGCTATGTCGCTCAATAATACCAGGGGAATTGCTGCTTTGAACTGCCAAGTTAGAAGCAAGTTGCTGGACTAAATTGGTACTTTGATCCAATCTCACCCACAACTCATCTAAGGTATTTGCTACATTTGGCTCTAAATTGGTCAAAGTGTTATCCCAGGTTTCCACTGAGTCAGACGTTGCTAATTCAGTTCTTTGTCTAGTGGAAAGGAGATTTGCTGGTGTCTTAGTTGAAGTAACTTTCTCTTCATCACCGAACTTCAGTTCGGCTAATGAGGTGATTGAATCTTCCGCTGCGGGGACAGGGAGATTTTCTCTTATTGTAGTTTGGGCATCTTCTCGTTCATACTCCAATACCAGTTCCTCTAAATTCTTGGTCAATCTTTCCTCAGAAGAGGCATTTTCGGGCGCTGGCGTTATTGCTTCAACATCTGGAACATCATATTCCCATAACTGCTCACCTAAGCTTTGGATTAGCTCTTGCCCAGGTGTAGTTAGGAGAATTTCTTCATTGGTTTCTACGACATTTTGCTCATCATCCTCCCATAACTGCTCGCCCAAATTGCGGATCAGTTCTTGCCCAGGAGTAGTTTCTATTACATTTGGCTGATCATATTCCCATAACTGTTCGCCTAAATTGCGGATCAGTTCTTGCCCAGGAGTGGATTCTGTGCCATCTTGCGCCTGATTCTCCTCATCCTCTATCTGTGTGGGTGAGTTTTGCATTAGCCGGATGCCAATGTCATAGGCAATGTCTCCAATTCTGCCAATACCAAGTTCCCCCAATTGCACCATCTGTGTTGCTAACAGAGGATTCGGCGTCGGTGAAGCTAGCAAGCTTTCACCAAACATCACCAACCAATCTATCCAGCGTTCAGCCGGAATGCGATTTTCGACCCGTTGCAGATACCTCAATGCCCACTGTTGTCCTCGTGCTTGATGCACGCCTTCTAGCAATTGGATAAACAATTGTTCCAGATCCGCATTGGTTAGTTCTGGTAGTATCTCCACCAGATTGTGTCTTCTCCCACGCTTGAGAGAACTAGTCTGCTTACTTTTAATGAGGCGCTTTAAAAACCTTTTAAGCGACTGTGATATCCGCCTGAGCATCTGCCACACTCTTGGATTTTGTTTTTCTAGATTGTAGCCATCGTTGTGTTAAAAAAATCATCAATTACGTAAAAACTAATTAGATCCGGATAGCGCTTTCGTCGCAGGTTAGCAAAAAATATACAAAACTTCAAGAGTACAGCATTACAACGTTACAATTCCCAGATTCAACTAATTTTCTGTTTGCTCTGTAGTCGATTCACCAGCAGGGTATAATTGATTAATCAATGCCTGCACAAGCACTTGGGGATCATCTGTCTCAACGGCAAGCTGTTGAGCAATCTGCTGGCGTAAGCTTTCATCCTCCTGCAACATCACAAACAACTGTTCTAGGGTGACAGTTTGGTATTCTCCCTCCGGGAGGTTTTCTGGCGCATCTGCTGACTCTAATATTGGGTCGGTTGGCTCAGATGGCAAAGTAGTGCTAACAGCATCTGGCCCCTCATATTCCCAAATTGGTTCACCTTGATTGCGTGTCAACAACTGCATCCCGATACTATAGGCAACATCTCCAATTTCTCCGATGCCCAACTCACCCAGTTGCACCAACCGCGCAGCTATTTCATTATTGGGTGTAGGTGATGCTAGCAATCTTTCACCAAAGCGCCCTAACCACTCAACCCAGTCTTCAGTTGTAATCCGATGTTCAATATTATGCAGCCACTTTTGCGCCCATACTTCCCCTCGTGCTTGATGTACTCCTTGCAATAGCTCTGTGAAGAGAAATTCCAGATCCGTATCGCTTAGGGGTGGTGCTGGTTCTTTTTCCACATTCCCCCTAGATTTTGAGGCAGCCTGTTTTCCACCAAACAAGCTCTGAAAAAGCTTTTTGAGCCATTGAAATAGCCGCTTGAGCATCTGCTGCACCATCGAATATTGCTTATCCTAAAATTGTAGCGATCGCACTGGACTATGGCGCTAGTTCAGTCAATAAAATGTATGTATAGACAGAAAATCTCTTTTTTCCTCTAGGGCATTGGGCACTTGTACTGAGCGGCGTCGAATTATTGGGCAGAGGGGAAAGACTTACTGCAACTTTCCTTCTGCTCCCCTGCACCCCCTGCTTGCCTCAACAAATAACTAAACTCAGTGCCATTCGGCTTTAGCCCCTACTACAAACCTTTAATTATTCACGCTCACTTACTTAAACCAATGGTGCTTAACAACATTGCTTAACATCGGCTCGACTGAGTATAGGCGATGTTTAATAATTTAGACTAGGCGATAGTCAGATTGACTCGCACGATCATATCGTTGAAATCTTTGTCACCACCACTTGCTAAATCCTCAAAGCCAAAAACATTATTCCCTAACAAGCGAATGTGATCTACTTTATCAACGTTAGCTCCCAAGAATGGGAAGTAAACTGCTGGATCGTTATTTGGATTGCTATCAAGTAAAACATCAGGCGTACCATTAGTAATAATAAATGGTGCAAAGATAGAACCTGGCTGGAAAGTTCCTGTGGAAGTTGCACTACCTTAATTATTAACTGTCAAGTCAATGCCTGCAACCCGCCCACGAACTGCGGCTTCAGTATAACCAGCCTGTCCGGTGAGAATATCTGCTTTGCCATCTCCGTTGGTGTCAACGCCACCATTCTCATCAGCTACTTGATAGAAGCCGATGAAATTCTTGAAAGCTGCTTCTCTGTTGACCACAAAATCAGCTTTTACCTGACTTGTGACACCGCGCAAATCAATCACTTCTCCTTGGGGGTTTCCTTGCAGATTTGTACCCAGAGGTAATGAATCATTTGTGGACTGAATTTTTACCACCAGATTACTGAAGTCAGCAGCGTTATTACCAGAGCCATCTTTCCACGCAAGGGAAAAGTCATCATTCCCCAAGTCTGTAATCTTTTGCGTTAAAGGATCAGAAAATAGTATGTCTGTGAATGGACTTATTCCAGCCCGTATAGCATCAGTTGTGCTATTTTTCACCAAATAAAATCTGAGGTTATCACCGGAGTTAAATTCCAACAGATGTGTCAAATTGTCAGTATTAAACCCATTGGGAAGATTGGCAATAGCAGAGAAAATTACCTTAGCTCGGTCTAAAGCTGCTTGGGCATAACCTGCTGCGCCTGGAGCAATACCATTGATATTACCTTGAGCATCGTCAACGGTAAACACTCCTAGTTCATTTACAAGATTAGAGCTTTGTCCGGTGAGAGTAACTTGAAGTTTTGATTTGCTACTGCTATTAGAGATTTTAAAGATATCATCCGCAATTTTTGAAAGCTTGAAGGTAGGCGCATCATTTCCCCTGTCTAGGCTAAAGGTGCCAGTTGCGGGGGTAATCCCACCCTTGGCATCGATGACGTTGTAGTTAAGGCTAACTGTACCCTTGTAGTTAGCAGCAGGGTTAAAGGTGTAAGTTCCATCGCCATTGTCAGTCAGAGTGCCATTGGTAGCAGTTAATCCAGAAACGGAAAGGGTATCATTGTCAACATCGGTGAACCCTTGTAAGAGTTGAACGGCAGTGATGGCATAAGCGGTATCTTCTGTGCCATTGCTGAGGGTGGCTGCTGTTCCGGTGAAAGTAGGCCAATTGTTTCTTGTTAAACCGATTGCTGAACCATTGTTGAGAACAGAAGAGTTAAAAGAATACTGACTTCCATTGCTTTCATTTTCTTGAACACCAATGGTAGCAGAAGCGCCTCTGTCATTAATGCCATTACTGTTCTCGAAAATTACGTCATTATAGACAAAATCAATGTTATTAGTCCCTTCGTAGAGAACAGCTTGAAAACTAATAGAACCAATCGAGGTATTAGACCGATAATCGTAGTGACCTGCATTCCATTGAACAATGAACTTGCGATTACCAGGACTGCCAATCGTTTGATAGTAAATTTTATGACCAGCTCCAGATATACCATATAAGTCGTCCCAATAAGGCATAAGAGAAGGTGCACTAAAGTCACTCGTTGGTAAACTTGTATTGGTAAAAGTAGTAGTACCTTCACCGAAGTAGATTGTCCCATTGGTGCTTACTCGTACACCAGTTGTATAATCAACGTTATAGAAATTGAAGGCGAAAGGTAAACTGGGTAAGTCAAATATTTGATCATCAACATCGTTTATATCTATAAATGAACCTGTTCCACTAATATCTATAAAAGCTGTATTGGCTGGTTGAAGTACATAGTTTAAATTGGGCATAACCCCTGCATAAGCTACCATCGCCTCAAGGGTAAAAGCTTTACTTGTGGTAACGTTACCCAATGTTATTTCTAATTCCCAATTTCCCCCTAAAGCTGCATTCCCTGTCAGACTCTCAGAAGCAGCAATATTTGCCCCTGTTAACTGGTACAATTTATTAACAAATTCTTCCCCCGCATCTCCGGCTGCAACATTACAACCGTAGAGCATCAAAGTCAGTCCATCTCTTAACCAACTTTGCAACTGAGATGTGTAAATATTCAGGGTATCAAGACTAAGTTGACTGTTACCCAAATACAGACAACCTGGTGAACCGTGAGAAACAATGTGAAGTGTATTAACTTCTGGCCAGTTTTGCAGAATTTGGGAAATTTGGGCTACACCATCTTGCTCACCAGAAAGGACGTGCGCTTCAATACCAGGTAAAACCCCCTGTAATAAAGTCTCAATATCATTAACAGTCGCATCAATAAAAAGCAGTTGAGTCCGTCTGTAATTCATGTTTTGGAAAATTTTTGGTTTACTGATTAAATATTGCTGACTGTTTACTATTTAAAAGCAAACGGAAATAGCGTCCTGATTCTTTGTAGAATAAGGACAAATACTATACAATTGCTACTGTTATGCAACGCCTGAAAATCTTTAACTAAAGAAATCTCAAAATGTTAGTTTATGTAGCATCAGCCTCCAAGTCACAAGTTATTAGGAGTAGTTTTAAAAGGCATTTTTTTTGTAGTTTATGTAAATCTAACGATACTTTCTCTTTTAAACTACAGTATAAACACTTAAAGAATTGCGTTTCTGTTCTAAGTATAGTTTGAGTATATATAGGACTTACGCACTGAAGCCTGAAACGTAGATCCCCCTAGCCTCTTAAGGAGGTTGGGGGATCTGAGTGCGTAAGTCCTGATTGAGCAATAGTTATTCTTGCCCACTCCCAATTTTTCTATATAGAACAAACGTACTAAATGATATGCTATAATTCCCATACATTGATCTTGAAATCATAGTAGAGGATATGCTCTGGCTGCAAGTTTCCTGAGTGCCAAAATTTACGGCATTAGTTGAGTCTTCCGCTATGGCAAAATCGACAAACAAAGCAGGTACGAGAGTTTAAAATAGTTGAATCCTAAACTCGACTCGGTGCTAGTAATTAACTTTGAAAGGCATTGAAGTCTATATTTTCATGTCTTACGAACCCCTGCACCACAAATATCGCCCCAAAAGTTTTGCTGAACTGGTGGGTCAAGAGGCGATCGCTACTACCCTCACGAACGCGATCGGCACATCCAAAATCGCCCCCGCCTATTTATTCACTGGGCCCAGAGGTACGGGGAAAACTTCTAGCGCCCGGATTCTGGCTAAATCCCTCAATTGTCTCAAAAGTGACAAGCCGACTGCTGAACCCTGCGGCGTGTGTGAGGTTTGTCAGGGGATCACCAAGGGCTATGCCTTAGACGTAATTGAAATTGACGCCGCTAGTAATACTGGTGTTGATAATATCCGCGAGTTAATTGAAAAAGCCCAGTTTGCTCCTGTGCAGTGCCGCTACAAGGTTTATGTAATCGATGAATGCCACATGCTCAGTACCCAGGCATTTAACGCGCTACTAAAGACACTAGAAGAACCACCGAGACATGTGGTTTTTGTATTGGCGACAACAGACCCGCAACGGGTGTTACCAACAATTATTTCGCGCTGTCAAAGGTTTGATTTTAGACGCATTCAGTTAGAAGCGATGGTCAAGCATTTAAGTGCGATCGCCTCTAAAGAAAACATTCATATTTCAGACGATGCTGTAACCCTGGTAGCCCAACTTGCTCAGGGAGGGTTGCGGGATGCCGAAAGTCTACTTGACCAATTGGGTTTGTTAGCGGGTGAAGTAACACCGGATAGAGTTTGGGATTTGGTTGGGACAGTGAGCGAACAGGACTTACTGGGGCTTTTAAATGCGATCGCTCAAGATAAACCCGAAGCAGTTCTGGACTGTACCCATAAAATTCTAGATCGTGGGCGAGAACCGCTAACTCTTCTGCAAAATCTTGCCGCCTTTTACCGCGATTTACTGATTGCCAGAACAGCACCCAACCGCCACGATTTGGTTGCTTGTACTCAGCAAACCTGGACAGCGCTGGTTGAGTTTGCCCAATACTTCGATATGAGCGCGATTTTGGCAGGACAGAAACACCTGCGAGAAGCTGAAGTGCAAATTAAAAATACCACCCAGCCGCGTTTGTGGTTAGAGATAACATTACTAGGATTGTTACCGAGTGCGACGAATATTCACCCACAAGCCCCAAGTGTCGCGCCGCGAGTTAACACACCTGCTGTATCTCCAAGCTATCCTCCAGCAGTTGCCCAAAATCACGCCGTCTCTTCTTTACCTCTAGCTGATCCGCAAACAAATCATAATTCTGCATCTCCCAATCACCTAGCAGCTGCCCAAAATCAGCCCGTCACTTCATCTGCCGCAGTTGAACGGCAAACAAATCACAATTCTCACCTAGCAGCTGCTCAAAATCAGCCCATCACTTCATCTGCCGCAGTTGAACGGCAAACAAATCACAATTCTGCTGCTAACTCAGTTTCACCACCAACCCCAGAACCTGTATCTGTTCCTGTGCCGCCTGCGAAAATCGAACCAGTAACTTCAGAAGTTGTTGAAGAAGCAGAATATGACTTAACTCAGGTTTGGCAACAGGTGCGTGCTAATTTTCCGATGCCTTCCAGACAAGCTTTATTGGGGCAAATGTGCCAGCTAATAGAGTTTAACGGTACTGTAGCGCGTATTGCTGTCAAAGGTTCTAAATGGTATGAAACACTTAAATCTGATCTGCCGATGATGAAGGCAGCTTTCCAGCAGACTTTTAAGCATGAAGTTCAGGTAAATCTGGAACAAGTAGGCTCTGTAACTCCTACCTCAGCTAGAAAAGCTCCTCCGCCAAAAGACTCTACTCGCGTTCAGCAACCGCCTACTCCCAGTTACAACCAGCAAATTCCACCTTCAGCGCCAGTACCACAGCCAGCAACTCAACCACCGGCAACAGCACCAGTAAAAACCGAGCCGGTAGCAAGGAATGGAAATGGTGTAAATGAAAATGGGCCAAATGGAAATGGGGTGTTCGCTTTGCCTACAGCGCCAAAGCGAACACCCACAGCTGATTGGGAACCTGACGAAGTAGCGATCGCAGCTCAACGTCTAGCAGAATTCTTCAACGGACAAATTATCCGCTTTGCAGAGGATTCAACACAATTCTCCGATTCTATAACTACACCTGAGTGGGTAGAGGAATCAGAAGTTGATGATGAATAAAAAAATGCAAAATTATTTTTGCTAATTTTGCATTTTAAATTTTAAATTCTCCGTTAGGGACTATTCCCCATTCCCCGTATGCAAGGTTTTCACCCATTTCAAGCGCTTTGGTCTTACCGACATGCGGGCAGTAGTACTGCTCATGACCACTAACCAGTGCAACATATATAAACTGCCACGCAGGGTTTGCACCAGCATCAGAAAATATGTAGAAAGTGGGAATTTCTGATCTTGACGTATCCGCCTTAGACCTGTGTACATCCCCACCATCGACATAGTAACGGACAAGCCTGTGATCGGACTTAACATTGGTGGACGATGACGGGCGATCGCCATTAGTAAATCTGGTACTGTTGCTGTCGGCAAGATATACATAATCAGCATAAAAATCAGCAAATCCCAGCTTTTGCGCCATCCCATGCGGTTTTTGAGAATTAAATCCCAATAATCCAAATAGCGTTGATATCCGCCTTCTGCCCAACGGTTACGCTGATGCCAGAGTGAAACAGCACTTGTCACTCCTTCTTCTTGCACTGCTGGATGAAAAACACACTCAATATCCCATTTTTCTAAATGTAAGCGGATTGTCAAATCCAAATCATCGGTAATGGTTTCCTCGTTCCAGCCACCGCAGCTTTCCAAGGCTGAACGGCGGACAAATTGACCATTGCCCCGCAGTTCGCCAATACCACCAAGGGCAGTCCGCTGTTGCTGAAACCAGGTATCAAGTGCCATTTCTGCCATTTGACCCTTAGTCCAAAAGTTTTCTTTAGCGTTGGCGATCGCTTTTCGCACCTGCACCGCCCCCACCTTTTCTCTTTGAAATAAAGGTATTACCTGTAGTAACAAGTCTGGTGTCACTTGGGCATCAGCATCAAATACTGCTATAATGTCACCTTTTGTCAGTGGCAATACTTGATTCAACGCCCCCGATTTGCCACCACTAGCTTCTGCTGAACGCCTTAGTACTTTCAGTTGTTCGTGTTTCTGTTCTAGTTCTGCTAATAAATGTGGCGTGCTATCACTGCTGTGATCGTCAATTATCCATACTTCGTACTGCCCACCTGGATATTCCAGGTTACAAAGATTATTGACTAATTTAGCAATTACTGCTTCCTCATTTTTCGCAGCCACTAGCATAGATACAAAGGGCAAATCTCCCTGTATTTCTTTTGGATAGCGACGGGATTTAGCAAACACTACCACCAAGGCATGAAATCCTAGAATGGTGGTCAGTCCAAGAATAAATATGGAAGCCCAAGAAACTAAATGTAGAGCGATCGTGCCACTCCAGACGATAGTCAAGACTAGAGCTGCTTTGCGTCTACGACCTTGAAACTGGGATGTTAGAGACACAGGTTCTGTCTCAGACGCTGACTCCTCATCTACTGATAGGTCAGACAACAAGGAGTTGAGCGAATCAAGCTCTTGATAAGAATCTTCTTCGGGCCAGGAATTCGCTGGCATAAGTTAGTTGATTTAAAAACCAGTATTTGTCTACAGTTAGTAATTTTACGGACAAATATCCCCAAGCTACTTTTCCCGATATTAATCGAAATGGGCAAACTGCAATACCCGCTATCTCTAAGCTACAAGCCGCTGGGACTACCTTTGTTTTCACCGCCACTGTGCTTAATTACCTTATGTTAACCACCTTTGCTACTCTTAGACAGAGGCTTAATTCCTTTGATAACCACTTGGGTAGGAAGCTTGTAAAGTCGGACTTTCACTAATGGAAACTCCAGATTAGGAAAAGTGATCACAAGGTAACAGCAGTTTGTCGTTGCCAGCAATAGCAATAACGACATCCACCACTTTCCAGTGAGGATTTTTAGTGTTATTGCCCCCAGCTTCGATAAAGTTAATGCTGCATCATTGTAACCGAAATTTTAATATTTCTTAGCAGTAACTTCATTTATGGGAGATTGGGCATGAGGTATCGGTCAATAGTTCTTCTTCCCTTGCTCCCCTACTGTGTGCTTTAGACACATTTTTTGGGAATACTACTAAGAGCTACTAACGCTCTTTTATATCTCTGAGGAGAGAAAAATAAGATGCTGACCGCTTTATCGGCAAAACCAAAAAAAATCCTTGTTTGGAACAAAGCACGGAGAAACAAGGTTTTAAATATTCTCTAATGAGAGTAATAAAAGAACGCTAATATCCCAGTTGCTAACTAACTTGAGGAATATTTAACTATGTCTATTGAGCAACTCCAGCCTGTCACTCAACAACAAGCCAGTGTTTACTTACCTTATATTCAGGGCGCTAGGCGTAATTTCTTACCCTATGCCATCAGTCTCTATCAAAAAGGGGTCTTGGAGGGACAGCGGAAGATAGAAGCCAGTGAGCATGTCCCGTTTGTCGCCTCCTGGAATGTTGCTACTTTACCCTCAGACTTAACGCGTTGCCGAATCCAGTTTGATGGCAACGCTGATCTAAGTTACGAACTGATGATGGCCAGTTTTGAGTTTATTAATTTTTTAATTGAACTTATGGACAACTATAAACGTCATCGTGCGACCGATTTTTCACAACCGTTTTACCGCAAGCTACTGCGTATAGAAGATTGATTAAACTCAGCCGGACTTTTGCAAGTTCGGCTTGTTTTTAAAACTACCCTATGTAATTATTAAATTTATCACTATTTCATTAGCGATCGCATAAATTCTTCAAATAAAGCCACGACGCGTGAACAACCACCATTTTTTAATCACGCACTAATTATATAAAGCTGATTAAAATAATTTTAAGTAATTTCTCTAACTATTCTTTAAACTTAATAAACTACTAATCAGTTTAGCCAAGCCACTACAGCAGGGATTTGAATGCTCATATAATTCATTACGTTCTATCTGCTTTGCCATCTTCTCAGCACGTTGAATCGCTTGTTCAGTTAACGATTTCAATGGTGTTGGATACAAGCACATTGATTTGTCGTAGTCGGGTATATGCATTTCAAGCAAATTAACTAACCTATCACGAGTAATTTGTGCAAAATGGTCTTGAAAGTGAATTAGATACCAGAGTTCAAAACAAGGATTTGTAATTGCCAGATTAATCTTTTGACTTTTAGCTCGATTTATTGCACTTTGCCAATTTGCCAAACTTTTTTCAATATGCTCATCTCCGTCAAAAACAGCCCAAGCTTTATCTTCTTTACTCCACTGCTGGTTATCTTTCCTCTGCTGTCGTTCTTCGATGAGTCTTTCAATAATACTACGTGGATCAGTTCTGTTTTGATGAGGCAATACAATAATATCTAAAGTTGGCGAACGTAATTCATTGCGGATACTATTGAAATAAATTGGTTCTGTTTTACTTCCTTCACAAGCAATTAGTATTTTCTGAGCAATATTTCTGCTAGGTGGGCGACGATTTAACTTTCTTGGCACTGCTCATCACCCTGTAAAATCATTTCCTCTTCAGATGGGAGAAATGGAACGGCCCCAAAACGACCATCTAAATAAGCTTTATCAATTGCCAAATCATTTCGCACATGGAAATCAGTCAAGGGATACAACTCAGTGCTTTGATCAGAGCGCTTTTGTGTAAACCAAATTTGGTCGCGTCGTAACAAGTTGTTTCTTTGTAACGTGTTATCATGACTAGTTAAAATCAGTTGAGCACTTTTTGGATTTGTTTTAGAATTTTGAAATATTCTAATAATAATTCTTACAATATTAGGATGAATATTTGTACCTAATTCATCAACAATTATCAATCCTCCTGTTTTCATAACTACTACTATCAGAAATACTAAACTAAATAAGCGTTGCGTTCCAAGAGATTCTTCATCAAAAAGCCAGGCGACTAAACCACCCTCATGGGTATTATGTATAGCAAATATATTGTAGTTATTTGGATCATCATATTTCTTTTCAATTTTGATTGTTGATAGTCCAGTGTCAAATTTTTGTAAAATTGGCAATACTTCTTCAATAATTTCATTTAATATGGAACTCTCAGTACCTTGCAGTAATGTGCTCGGGGTAATATCATAGTTTTCATTTCCCAAATGAATTCCAATAAAGCGAATTTTTAACCAGCGGATAAGAGACTCAACGACATCTACTTTTAGCTTTAATAATGTGCTAATAAATAACTCACTTTTTCTAATACTATCCTGGAGTTGATTATGAGAACCAGCAAAATAATCACCAGTTTTCCATATAAACTTTTTACTAACTTCATCCCATTGGCGATTAAATAAACGACGAGTCCGTTTAGTTGTGTTTAAAGCATAGTCTAAGTTTTCTGAAATTATCTGATTTTGATTAATTACTAGTGAATAAGTATAAATATTATTATCGAATAAAGCTCTTAATTCAAACCTTGTAGGTTTTTGAGCAGAGATGCTATCTAACTTGAAAGGATCTAGTTTTCCATATTTAAAGATTCTCTGGAATTTCACCGCTTCCTGTGTGCCGTGAGACATCATAAGCAATAAATAATCGAGAGCTTGGATAACATTACTCTTGCCTGACGCGTTAGCTCCAAAAATTGCCAGAACAGGTAAAATCTCAATGTCCCACCCTTCAACATGATATCCAGGTGCAATTTCATGATCTGACTTCACCCGTTTGCGTTTGCTGCTTTGGCTTGTTTGACGATCGCTTTGTTTTTGAGCAACCGCACTTAGGGTTACAGGTTCTTTAATTGAGCGGTAGTTTTCAACTGTAAAATCTACAAGCATAATTCAACGCGCACAAGGCAGTTTTTTGTGATTTATTCACGTAAATATTATCTTAAAGGTAGGCAAATCTCCACTTTTACCACAACAGATCATATGAATTAGCAGCCAGTGTAAGCTATTACCAGCAAATTCTTACACTTTAATACACGCAGTAATCCAGAACTCACCACAAGATAATTAGATCGACAATAGCAATATAAGAAGTCTAATCAAGGCAGGTATAGGGCAATGGTGCGATTAAAACCGTGGCAGTGGGTCGTCTTAGCAATCCCGATCGCTTTCATCATCACTTTTTTACTGGTAGCCGCTGGTTCACAAATTCATGTGTGGGGCATTAATTGGATTTGGGGTGTATTCACCCTTTTATTTGTGGGTTGGCGTTGGCTGTTGGTAAAATGGACTCAACCTGCTGTTAACCAAGTGGAAGCTGTATTAACCCAAGTCCGCGAAGAACTGGAATCGACAGCAGAGGATACAGTAGGGTCACCAGTGGGAAGTGATGTCACAAAGCTTGCAGAAACCGCCCTTCAAGAGATTCTGCAAGCAGCACAAAGCGATCGCCCGATTTGGGAAGACTGGCAAACTTTTTGGACGCGATGCCAGGATTTGGTTGTAGCGATCGCTCGTATCTACAATCCTCAAATTCAATATCCCCTGCTGAACATTTACGTCCCCCAAGCTTATGGGCTGATTCGGGGAACGGTGGATGACATGGATCAGTGGATGCAGAAGTTATCCCCTGTCCTTAATCAGGTAACGGTTGGGCAAGCATACCAAGGATACGAGGTCTACCGGAAGTTGGAACCATCGGCTCGGAAATTCTGGAAAGCTTGGAACTGGGCACAGTGGGTCTTAAATCCGGTGGCGGCGGTAGCAAAACAAGTCAGTCAGGGTTCTAGTAACCAGGCAACTCAGCAATTATTAGGGAATTTGAGCCAGTTATTCCGGGAAGCTGCCCTGAGAAACTTATGCCGACAGGCGATCGCTCTCTACGGACGTGGGACATTACCAGCTTCAGCAACCGCTGTTTCCACCCCAACTCTACCCAAGGTAAAAACCCAAACACTCCGAGAAATCCTGACTCAAGCTCAACCAGCCGAGGCAGTTGAGCAAAAACCTGTGAATATTCTGCTGGTGGGGCGCACAGGGTCGGGAAAAAGTAGCCTGATTAACACACTATTTCAGGCGGATTTAGCAGAGGTAGATGTTTTACCCAGTACCGATCGCATTCAGAATTATCAATGGCAAACTCAAAGTGGGGAAACCCTAACGCTTTGGGATACACCTGGTTATGAACAAGTCAACCGTGCCGCTCTCCGAGACCTAGTGCTTGATTATGCCATCAATGCAGATTTGCTGCTGTTAGCTACCCCTGCTCTCGATCCTGCACTACAAATGGATGTAGACTTTCTGCAAGATATGAAAGCAGAAGTTGCAGATTTACCTGCGATCGCGATCGTTACCCAGGTAGATCGTCTACGTCCCATCCGCGAATGGCAACCGCCTTATGATTGGGAATGGGGCGATCGCTCCAAAGAAATTGCGATTCGCGAAGCCACTGAGTATCGCGCCAAACTGCTGGGAAACTTCTGTAATCTAGTTCTACCTGTGGTTACAGGTGACAGCAAAACAAGTAGAATCGCTTGGGGAGTGGAGGCGCTATCGTTGGGATTAGTGGATGCGATCGCACCTACCAAGCAACTCCGTCTCGCCCGCTTTTTGCGTAACCTCGAAGCCCGCACCATCGCCGCAGCCAAAATCATCGACCACTATACTTTCCAGATGACGACAACACAGGGACTAACGGCATTGCTCAAAAGTCCCGTCCTCCAGTTTGTTTCTACCCTCTCAACCGGATCTCCAGCCCTAGCCTATATGCTGGCAGAGCAAATTCCCGTCGAACAGTTGCCGATTGTAATTGGCAAACTCCAAATGGGATATGAGCTTTTCTCGCTCTTGAATACAAGCAACTCTAACTCGCTCAACTTTGAATTGGTATCCCTCTGGCCGCTACTGCTGGAAAACTCCGCTTCACCTGATCGCAACGCCTGGGCATTTGGTCACGCCCTAGTGGAGTACTGGACTCAAAATTTGACAGTTAAACAACTTCGGGAGCGATTTGAGTATTATCTATCGATTGCCAGATAATTTGTCTGCGTTGAGGAAATAATTAGGACTTACGTACTAAGAATGTAAAATCAAGGTTTGAGATTGCTTCTCTACGAGACGCTTCGCTCGCAATCAGGTAATTTCGTTATGGTGCGTAAGTTCTATTAATGTCCATAAGCAATGTCTAAGACAAACTGTGACGCTCCAAGACTCGTTGGCGCCGCCTCTCCAAGAGTTGAGAGCTTCTCTTGGAGACACTACGTAAGCCCTATCGGTAACATATATTGCATTCTCTCGTAACTGCTACGCCTAAATAACGAGTTTACTAACTAGGTTCACCCGCTATATTAAACAGTATAAGTTGGATTATTCTTACATAAATACTGAATATTTACCCAGCAGCCTTAAAGATATTTATACTCATAAAGAGGAGAACAAAAAATGCGGTAACAGGTCGTACTCTTAACATCAAAGTTAAGATTACGATTAAGATTATGTGTCTGCTGAAACCTACCCACTTTACCTGAGTTTTTACCCAGACTTCCCTTTTGTTCGGAGTTCTTTATGAAAAATATATTACAAACCTCCATCTCTCAAGAACAGAATTCGCATCAGAGCTATAGCATTTCGTCTTACAATAGGCTACTTTCGGTTGTGAAGGATTTGGCTTGTGTGCGGACTATTGAGGAAATTATTGAGATTGTGCGTTTGGCGGCTCGGGATCTCACGAATGCTGATGGAGTAACTTTTGTACTGCGGGATGGTGAATGTTGCCACTATGTTGATGAAAACGCCATCGGGCCACTTTGGAAAGGTATGCGTTTTCCACTCAAGTCTTGCATCTCCGGTTGGGCAATGCTCAATAAACAAGCAGCCGTGATTGAGGACATTTACCAGGATGCTCGAATTCCTCTTGATGCATATAAAGTGACTTTTGTCAAAAGTTTAGTGATGGTTCCCATAAGGATTTCTGATCCACTGGGTGCGATCGGAGCCTACTGGAGTACACTACACCGAGCTACGCCCGAAGAGATAGAACTGCTTGAGATTTTGACCGACACTACGGCAGTTGCGATATCGAACGTTCAACTTTTCCAGAAACTTACGAACCAAAACGCGCTTAAAGACAAATTCATTGCGATGCTAGCTCACGAGCTGAGAAATCCCGTTGCCCCGATCTCAAACGGGGTTCAGCTTCTCAAGTTGAAGCTGGGAGAGACTGGCGCAGTCGGAGAAACAGTCTTAATGATGCAACACCAGATTAAACACCTCTCGAAATTGATCGATGAGCTACTCGACGTATCGTCCATCACCTACGGGAAGATTTCATTAAACCTTGAGAAGTTTAATCTGGTAGATTTGATTCGCCAGAGTCTCAATGACCATGCACAAGCAATAAAGAGATTGAACCTTACCGTAGTACAAGACCTGCCAAACACGCCTGTGTGGGCTGATGTTGACTCCACCCGTTTCTTCCAAGTCTTTCGGAACCTTCTTGAGAACGCCTTAAAGTTTTCAAAGCCAGATGGGACGATCTGGGTGGATCTCTCATTGATTCCAGGTGAGAATGGCTCAGGTAGTGTAGCGGTCTTATCTGTAAGAGACTCAGGCATAGGGATAGACCCGACAATGTTACCAGAACTATTCGAGCCGTTTACCCAGGCCGATCGCAGTTTAGACCGTTCGAGGGGCGGGCTAGGTCTGGGACTATCGGTAGTCAAAAGTCTTGTCGAACTTCATGGTGGTCATGTTGAAGCCTCAAGTAGAGGGATCAATTTGGGAGCAGAATTCAAAGTCACTCTCCCTGTATGCGAAGAGATTACAGCCTTGGATAACGACCTAGAGATTGTAGAGGCAGCTAAAAAATCGTTGAAGATTTTAGTCATCGAAGATAATGACGATTCAGCCGTAACATTAAAAGCAGTGCTTGAGTACTTCGGGCATGAAGTTTCCATTGCCAACAATGGAATTTTAGGGGTACAAACTGCAAGAGAGTTTGAGCCTCATGTGATTATTTGTGATATCGGACTTCCTGAGATGGATGGATTCGCCGTTGCACAGGAACTGAGTAAAGACTCCAAATTTACTCGCTCAATTCTGATTGCGCTCACCGGCTACGGTGCCCAAGAGGATAGGGAACTTGCGCTTCAGGCTGGTTTTAAATGCCACTTGACCAAGCCTGTGGACTTCAAAAAACTTACGGCAGAAATTGATCGATACTTTGATGGGGTATTATCAAGTTAAGAAATTTTGCTACTTGCATCTTTAGACTGGGGAAAAGTCAATCCATTAAATCATTTGTAACAGGCTCACCCGGATAAAAGCGATCGCTCAGAATTTCCTCAAAAGGATATAAGCATTGCTTGGGAAAAGTTGAGAGTGGTAGATTTGTTTCTCCTGATGCTAAATCCCTACTGTTTTCATAGGATTCCTGGAGTGCTTCTTCAAGGTAAGGTTTTAGGCTAGGATTTTCGCTCATCAACTTGAGAATTTCCCGTCGTTGGACTCTAATTGTCGCTAACCAACTACGACTCCGTTGCTTTGGTTGATATTCCCATTTGAGCAAATGTCCAACTAATATACTAAGACGATTTCTCAATTCTTGGCGTTCCTTTCTTCCCAAAGATTCGATTTCCTCAATTAAATTGGGCAAGTCAAGCTGGTTCCATTGGTGATGACGCAGAAGGTTAGCCTGTTCTTGAGTCCAAGTATAAAAATCATTTTCGTAGAGGTTTGGCATCAGGTTTACCGCAGGTTGTCCGGTTTGTGGTGTCTGCATAGTGGATTCAAAACCTGGTGAACTTTCCCTAATTATAGTTAGGACTTACGCACACTCTACGAATTCTTCTCTTCTCTACGAGAGGCTACGCCAACGAGACACTGCGCGTTCACGTAGTGTCTCGTAGAGAAGGCGTCTTCTCTGCGAGACGCTGCGCGTTGGCGGAAGCCTCTCGTAGAGATGGCGGTTCGATAAATTAAGCTTTTTAGCAATTTTTGCGTAAGTTTTGATAGTAAAGGCGCACAGATGTGCATTGGTGTCAACTCCAGGTTTTTCTCGTTTCTCGTTCCCAGACTCTGGTTGGGAATGCGTGTTGTGAGGCTCCGCCTCATGAATTGGCGGCAGAGCCGCTCTTAATGCATTTCCAGCCTCTAGCTGGAAACGAGGATTTTCTCTCGTGTGCTGGCTGAAGTTGACATGAATTACATCTGTTCGCTCTTACAGTTAATTGTGTTTTGAGAAAAAGCGTTGAATCTAACAGCTAAAAAGTCACCACACTGCGAATTGATTCACCTTTGTGCATCAATTCAAAAGCATCATTAATTTGCTCAATCGGTATCACATGGGTAATCAAATCATCAATGTTTATCTCACCTTGCATATACCAATCAACAATTTTCGGCACATCTGTACGTCCTCTAGCGCCACCGAATGCCGAACCTTTCCAAACGCGCCCAGTTACTAATTGAAAAGGACGAGTACTGATTTCGTGTCCAGCACCAGCAACACCGATAATCACGCTGACGCCCCAACCTTTATGGCAGCATTCTAATGCTTGACGCATAACTTTGACATTACCGATACATTCAAAACTGTAATCAGCACCGCCTTTTGTTAAATCAACCAGATAGGGAACTAAATCACCCTCTACTTCCTGGGGATTGACAAAGTGCGTCATGCCAAACTTTTCTGCCAAGGCGCGTTTGCTGGGATTAAGATCCACCCCGACAATCATATTCGCTCCCACCATCCGCGCCGCTTGGATGACATTTAAGCCAATACCACCCAAGCCAAAAACCACAACATTTGCTCCCGGTTCCACCTTGGCAGTATTGATGACTGCACCAACACCAGTAGTCACACCACAGCCAATGTAACAAACTTTATCAAATGGGGCGTCTTCCCGAATTTTTGCCAGGGCGATTTCCGGCAGCACTGTATAGTTGGCAAAAGTGGATGTACCCATGTAATGATGAATCATCTGCCCATCAATACTAAAGCGACTGGTGCCATTGGGCATGACACCGCGTGCTTGAGTTAGGCGAATAGCTTGACAAAGATTTGTTTTAAAACTTAGGCAATATTCGCACTGACGGCATTCGGGAGTGTAGAGGGGAATCACGTGATCCCCTGGTTTGAGGCTGGTGACACCAGCACCTACCTCTACTACCACACCAGCACCTTCATGTCCTAAAATTGCCGGAAACAAACCTTCGGGATCGTCACCAGATAAGGTAAAGGCGTCGGTGTGGCAAACCCCGGTGGCTTTAACCTCAACTAACACTTCCCCGGCTTGTGGCCCCGATAGTTGAACGGTTTCAATCGTCAACGGCTTACCTGCGCTGTAAGCTACTGCTGCTTTAACTTGCAACGTCAGCCCTCCTGTATAGTTTTTTGACGTTCTCTCCAATGCTGAAGCACGGCGATTATTTCACTTAAACATATTGAGGCATGATAAACTTTTGTATCACTTCATCGTATTTAGTAAGCACGATCGCCTCTATAACGATAAATAGCACTTTGTTAAAATATCATTCTGTAGCTAAATTGGTTAAAGGCGGCAACAGCTGTTTTGCCAACGATGTAAACTTGGTGTCAGCAGCAACCCCCAAATATTTTGTCCACCCCTCAGTTAATACATTTTGTCACAGCTTATGAACCCTGCCCTAACTCAAATTGGCGCTCAAATGTCCAACCTGACCGGCGTAAGAGCAATCATGAAGGATATTATCGAGACATTACGAGCGGGTGCAGGGCAGGAGTTTATTAATTTGAGTGCTGGTAATCCGTTGATTTTGCCAGAGGTAGAGCAGTTATGGCGGGATTGTACTGCACAACTTCTCGCTAGTCCAGAATATGGTGAGGTAGTTTGTCGCTACGGCTCAAGTCAGGGCTATGCACCATTTGTTGAAGCGATCGTCAATGATTTTAACAAACGCTACGGGTTAAACTTGAGCGATCGCAATATCCTCATCACCCCTGGCAGTCAAACCCTCTACTTTTACGCTGCGAATACCTTCGGTGGCTACACTCCCAGCGGCGAGTTAAAACAAATTGTTTTGCCCCTCTGTCCTGACTACACAGGTTACGGTGGTATCTGCTTAGTTCCAAAAGCCCTAATCGCCCACAAACCGACTCTTGATATTGATGCAGCTGCCCACCGATTTAAATATCGCCCCGACTTCAGCCAACTGTCGATTACAGAAAACACGGGTTGTGTCCTCTTCTCTCGCCCCTGTAATCCCACTGGCAATGTCCTCACTGATGATGAGGTGAAAAAGATTGTTGCCCTGGCTGCACCTTACAATCTGCCCGTGTTAATTGACTCGGCTTATGCGCCTCCCTTCCCAGCATTGAACTTTACTGAAATGACACCAATGTTTGGTGATAATATCTTACACTGCATGAGTTTATCAAAAGCCGGATTACCAGGAGAAAGGATTGGTATTGCCATTGGGGATGAAAAGTGGATTGAGGCGCTGGAATGTTTCCAAGCAAATATGAGTCTCCATTCTTCACGTTACGGCCAAGCGATCGCTGCTTTTGCAATCAATTCTGGTGCTTTAGTGGAAATTTCTCACAGTGTCATCCGTCCCTTTTACCAAAATAAATTTACCGTTTTAGAAACCAGCTTAGAAGAAGCGATGCCCAAGAATTTACCTTGGTTTCTCCATCGTGGTGAAGGAGCAATTTTTGCTTGGTTGTGGTTAGAGGATCTACCCATCACTGACTGGGAATTTTACCAGCAACTCAAGCAAGTAGGTGTGATTATTGTCCCTGGAAGTACCTTCTTCCCTGGTTTAGAGGAAGAGTGGGCGCACAAGCATCAATGCTTCCGCATCAGCCTCACCGGCAGCGATGAGGAGATTGCCACTGCTATGCAACGTTTGGCAAAAGTGGCTGAAGAAGCTTATAAAGGTGCGGCGGTGACTGCCTAGTAGGGAAAATGGAAATGAAACACGAAGAAGCTAACAAAGAGATAGCGAGCAGAGGCGTAGAGGCGCAGAGGAGCAGAGGAGGAAGAGGAAAATCAAAAAAGTCCAGTCCTCAATCCCCAATCCTCAATCCCCAATCTCCAGTCCCCAATCTCGATAATTGGCTAGAAATTGGTAAGATTGTTGCGCCTCAAGGATTATCTGGAGAATTACGGGTTTATCCTGTATCTGACTTTCCCGAAAGATTTGAGGTGCCGGGAAAACGTTGGTTGTTGCGTTCAGGTGACACAGAACCACAACCAATCGAATTATTGACAGGACGTTATGTCAGTAACAAAAACTTGTTTGTGATCAAATTAGCTGGCGTGGAAAATTGCGAGCAGGCGGAGGCGTTGCGTGGTTGTAAGTTAATGGTGCCAGCAAGCGATCGCCCCCAATTAAGCGAAGATGAATATCATGTCCTCGATTTAATTGGCTTGGAAGTCTTCATGCAAGCATCTGGCGAACTCGTTGGTACGGTAGTAGATATCATTCCTGCGGGAAATGATTTGTTAGAAGTGAAGTTGCATGAATCATTTGCTACTGACAAAAAGCAAAAGACTGTTTTGATTCCATTTGTGCAAGCGATCGCACCAGTGGTAGACTTGCCATCTAATCGCATTGAAATTACGCCACCGCCTGGGTTGTTGGAAATTAATAATTAGGTTATTACTTGATCTACCTCTAGCTAGTAATGAACACATTTGACTTTAAATCATTAACCAAAATTTTGGAGGCTCGAAAATGACTCAAGCTTTACCAAAAATCGTAACTTTTGAAGAATTTGTCAAATGGAAGCCAGAGAATGAGCACTATGAATTGCACAACGGAACAATTATTAAAATGCCTCAACCTGTAGGAGATCATGAAGAAATAACAGGATTTTTAGCTTTTGAACTGACTAGAGAATGTATCCGTTTAAATCTCCCCTACTTCATACCAAAGACAGCACTAGTCAAACCACTTGAAAAGGAATCAGGTTACTCGCCAGATGTACTGTTGTTGAATCGTCCTAATTTGATAAACGAACCTCTGTGGAAAAAAGAATCTACTGTTAGTCAACCCGCATCAATTCCTGTAGTTGTTGAAGTTGTTAGTACGAATTGGCGTGATGATTATCTCAAAAAATACGCGGATTATGAAGAGATGGGAATTCCTGAATACTGGATTGTTGATTATGCTGCTTTAGGCGGTAGGGAGTTTATTGGCAAACCAAAACAACCTACTATCTTAGTTTGTTCTTTGGATGAAGGTGAGTATCAAGTTAGCAAGTTTAGGAGTACAGACCGCATCCAGTCCCCAACATCTCCAGATTTAAATTTAACTGTGCAACAGATTTTTCAAGCGGGGAATATTTCATATTAATTCATAATTCATAATTCATAATTTCAGGACAGAGCAATTTATGAATGAAGAAGAATGCCAAGCAATTTACCTACAATTAATAAGTATTTTACGAGAAATAGACATGAGTTGGGTAGTTCAATTGGCTACTGAAGAAATCAGCATAGGCACAATTATCAGACAAAATACTCTTGATTTAGCTGCTAGAGAATACACGCAAAAAGAACGGTAGAGGGACTTCTTTCTGGCTCCCCTTCTCCCGATATTGGGCTACGGTGTACACACAAGTATGACCAGCATAGGTTTCAACTCTTCTAGTTGTTTCGTAGGGTGCGTTATGGAGACGCCAAAATAACAAATGAGTTCGCCAAAATAACAAATGCGCTCGCCGAAATAACAAATGCGCTCGCCGAAATAACAAATGCGTTCGCCGAAATAACAAATGAGTTCGCCGAAATAACAAATGAGTTCGCCGAAATAACAAATGAGTTCGCCGAAATAACAAATGCGTTCGCCGAAATAACAAATGCGTTCGCCGAAATAACAAATGAGTTCGCCGAAATAACAAATGAGTTCGCCGAAATAACAAATGCGTTGGCTAGCAAGAACCGCAGGCATCGCCATGATTGCAATAATTTAGCTTTGTCACGCCAGCGTAACGCACCATTCTCCTATCGGAGACGCTACGCGAACGGGTAGACGCTCCTGCGTCGCTCTAAGCGTACCCCTGCGGGGAAGCAAGCTACGCGCAGCGTCTCGTTGGCGGAGCCTCTCGTAGAGAAGAGAAGCCATGCCGCAGGCTTTACCCTGCGCTAACAGCAGTCGCCTGCTCTGGGAAACCCTACCAAGAACGCTGCTGAACCGCAAATCTTTGGTGGATGAAGTTTTTCCGACTTGTGTGTACACCGTAGCCCGATATTGGGAGAAGGGGCTGGGGGATGAGGGTTTTTCTGTTCATACAGAACTACAGTTTTCAACGTGGACGCGGTTTATTTACACCGTTCTACTTACCCTAGAACTCCGTTCATCCACCTCAAAACCTACAAAACCTCAAACTCCTAACTCCTCACTCTCCACCCAGCAATTTTGAGTTGTTGAGTACTAATAAAACTCAAAAGCACTGGCATAATTTTTAACTTTGCAGTGACAAGTACTTTAAGTAACTTAATGCATCAACTGCTACTCACTTTCATGGTTAGCGCTAAGATAGCTATGTATTTTTTGGAAGTATAAATATGGCTCAGACTTTTTATGTAAATCCAGTATCAGGTAGCAATACCAACCTTGGTAGCCAACAAGCCCCGTTTAAAACTATTACCCAAGCCCTCAAAGTAGCTACAGATAACACCAAGATTCAACTAGCAGGTGGTAATTACAATGCTGGTAGCGGGGAAGTCTTTCCGCTAACGGTTGCATCTGGCGTGACAGTCGTGGGTAATGAAACCAATAAAGGCAATGGCATTTTGATTGAAGGGAGTGGTAGCTATCTGAGCCGTACTTTTGCTGCCCAGAATGTCACATTTGTGCTGCTGGATAAAGCTGAACTCCGGGGGGTGACTGTAACAAATCTGGCTAGCCGTGGTAGTGGTGTCTGGATTGAATCAACTGCCCCTACTGTTGCTAATAGCACCTTCACTAACTGTAAGCGGGAGGGAGTATTTGCTACAGGCGATGCTAACCCAGTTATTCTAGGTAATGTGTTCAGTGAAAATGCAGCCAATGGAATTGCGATCGCTAAAAATTCCAAAGGTCAAATTCAAGGTAATACCTTTTTCAAAACAGGTTTTGGCATTGCTATTAGTGATACTGCTTCACCCACCCTTCGAGATAACAAAATTTCCGAAAACCGTTCTGGAATTGTCATCTCTGGCAGTACTCGTCCTGTATTGCGTAACAATGTCAGTGAGAATAACACTGACGATGGGATCACAGTAATTGGAAGTGCCCTACCGGATATCGGCAGTACTAATAATCCAGGCGGCAATACTCTACAAAATAACGGTAAATTTGATTTGCAAAATGCCAGTTCCAACAAGCTGGTTTCTGTGGGAAATAAAATAAATGCGTCTAAAGTCACGGGAAATGTAGAGTTTGCAGATAGTTCAGTTCCCACACCTACTCCTGTGCCAATACCCACGCCTACTTCTACACCCACTCCTACGCCAATACCCACGCCTACTTCTACACCCACTCCTACGCCCACGCCAACACCCACTCCTATACCTACACCCACTCCCACTCCTATACCTACACCCACGCCCACTCCTACTCCTGTGCCCACGCCCACGCCTACTCCTACTCCTGTGCCCACGCCCACGCCTACTCCTAGTATCGAATTAACCGATATTAGTAATCATTGGGCAGGTGGGTTTATTCGGGAATTAGTCAAATTGGGGATAGTTAATGGTTTTCCCGATCGCACATTTAAACCCGATGCGACGATGACACGGGCGCAATACGCGGCATTACTGGTAAAAGCTTTCAACCCATCGCCAAACCGCCCTGTGATCAAATTCAAAGATGTACCAGCAGACTTCTGGGCATCCAAGGTAATTCAGCAGGCATATCAAGGTTCATTTCTCTCTGGTTTTCCTGACAATACCTTCGCCCCCAACAAAAATATCCAGCGTGTGCAAGTGATTGTCTCACTGGTGAATGGATTAAAGTTATCTGGTGATGGTACAGCAACTATCAAAGCTTTTGATGACCAAGCAAAGATTCCTGAATATGCCAAGGATGAGGTAGTAAAAGCTATAAACAAAGGGATTATCGTCAATCACCCGAACCTCAAACAACTTAATCCTACCCGCGATGCTACACGCGCTGAGGTAGCGGCGATGGTATACCAAGCCTTGGTAGATGCTGGCAGTGTAGCGGCGATTGACTCGCCTGATATTGTGACTGCTTAATTCACAAAATAGTTTGTTTTGCTCCCATCAGATGATTCTCGTAAGGGCGATTCATGAATTGCCACTACAAACAAGGGTTCTAAATTAGAGGCAGAGCAAATTCATACTTAGTTAGGACTTATATCAAGTTCAGTAAATCACTTACGATATGTCATTGCGTTCGCCCCTGGCGTTCCCGAAGGGTATCCAACGAAGTGGAATGAAGCAATCGCAAAGGTTTGGGATTGCCACGCTCCGCTCGCAATGACATAATTATGTGATCAAATCCAAATGTCCTCGATTATTACGTCTGTGGTTCAAATATATGAAAATTGCAATCAAATAGGAATCCTATAGAAATGTGGGGTTGAAATAGATGAAAACTGCTGTAATTAATAAAGCGATCGCATGGTGGCGGATATGATCTTCAATAAAACTAGCTATGAAATAAAAACTGTGGTTATAGCCTTCTTGGTAACGCAAATTTAGGGGTTGCTTAACATCTGCACAAGCTTGTTCAAACACTTCTGGCATTAATTGCTCAACTAAAACTTGATCAGCAGTCCCTTGATCAATGAGAATTGGACTATGATATCCCACTTGCTTGACCAATTCACTGGCATCATAAGCACGCCAACTTTCTTGATTACTGCCAAGATAACGACTGAATGCTTTTTGTCCCCAAGGACAACGCATGGGTGCAGTGATCGGCGCAAAGGCTGATACTGATTTGTAGAGATTCGGGTTTCTCATTGCACAAACTAAGGCTCCATGTCCCCCCATCGAATGACCAAAAATACCTTGTTTCTCCGGTTGTACTGGGAAGTGTGCGGTAATTAAAGCAGGTAATTCTTGGACAATATAACTATACATTTGGTAGTGCTGATCCCACGGTTCTTCTGTAGCATCAACATAAAAGCCGGCACCTGTACCAAAGTCCCAATCATCATCCTCACCAGGAATACCTGTGTTCCGAGGACTAGTATCTGGCACAACCAGCATCAAGCCATACTCAGCTGCGTAGCGCTGCGCCCCCGCCTTCACCATAAAATTTTCTTCAGTGCAAGTTAAACCAGAGAGGAAATAGAGAATCGGCACAGGTTGTTGAGCTGCTTGGGGTGGTTGATAAACAGCAAAGCGCATTTCACCGTTACAGGTTGAGGAGGGATGACTATAAAAGCCGAGTTTGCCACCAAAGCTTTTATATTCTGAAATGAGGTTGAGGTTAGGCATTGGTTATATTCTCTTTCCTGAGCGGCTACCGGAGAATGATTATTTTAGCGTAAATGAAAACCTGTAATTGGCACGCCATTATTTGACAACTATATATCTCTGCTATGCAGGTAGCGATCGCTCTGATAACCGAAACCAAATTGCGATCGTTGCTTGGCGGTTCATCGCGTCTGGACTTTGTAGCACATACTAAAATTTACGCCCCCTCAGCGCCACCACTTACTCTCTCAATCAACCCTGCGACTAGGTAACTTAGTCCCGCACCTTTTACAAAACCCAGCATCTACATCGTGGAAAGCCAAACCACAACCTGAACAAACTGTTTCTACCTGATTAGCAGTTTTCACCACTCGCTTAATTAAATCCCCCACTTGCCAAGGAATCAGCGCAATTCCTGTGAAAATCATCAGTACTGTTAGCAAACGCCCTAATTCAGAAATTGGAATAACATCGCCAAATCCCACAGTTGTCATTGTGACAACAGAGAAATAAAATGCATCAAAAAATGTCCTGTAATTTTGAGGATTAACCGGATGCTCTACTTGATAAATTAAGCCAGAATAAATAAAAACAATTGCAAATAATGTAAATAAGATTCGCACAAAAATCATGCCATCTTCGGTGCTGATAGTAGCGAATAAAAATTTTCTATCTATAAATCTGATTAATCGTAAAATCCGAAACCATCGCAGTAGGCGGATAAAGCTGATATCCACCATTCCTAGAAAGAATGGCAAAATCGCCATTAAGTCAATAATCGAATAAAAGCTAAAAATATACTTAATTTTATTTTCTGCACTCCACAGACGGAGTGAATATTCCACCGCGAAGATGATAACGATCGCAGTATCGGCTACATTCAATTGAAACCGCACATAATCAGGAATATTATAAGTTTCTGCCACAAAAATTCCTGATGATAGTAGCACCATCGCAGCAAGTGTTAAATTAATCGCTTTACCTAATGGTGTTTCTAGGTCTGTTAAGTAAAATTCTGTTTCTTGTCTGCTCAGTAACATATTCGACCATTAACTAATCTTAATTCCAAGTTATAGCATTAGAAATACGATATTATTAATCATTATCCTTATGTTAACCCCAGCTTATATGAACCCAGAATATTTTATGCATTTAGCATTGGCAGAAGCAAAAAAAGGCGATGCGCCTTACGGTGCAGTGATTGTTAAAGATAAGGAAGTCATGGCAGTAGCTCATAATACTGTAAGGAGAGACAACGATCCATCAGCCCATGCGGAAATCAACGTCATTCGTAGTTTAACAGCTAAACTTAAAAACCCTTCTTTAGAAGGTTATAGCATATATACAACTGGCGAACCTTGTCCGATGTGTGCAACTGCTTGTGTTTGGAGTGGTTTATCAGAAATTGTATATGGTGCTTCAATTCAAGATTTAATCACTGTAAATCAATCACAAATTAGTATATCTTGTGAAGAGGTAATCGCTAAGTCATTTAGGAATATTAAAGTCACAAAAGACGTTTTAAAAATGAATGTTTGGAATTATTTAAATAGGCTGCAAAAAATTTAAGTTTTTCAGTAGTTAGGCGCAAATAATTAGAAGATGATCTGCTGGAGTTTAGAGTAAAAGCTCTAGAACAGTGGAAGCTCTAACCGTCGTTTCAGCAAAAGCTGCCCGTTTGCCAAAAATATTGGAAACAGCCGCTACAGCTAATTTTGAGGTTAAAATTACGAATTACGAATTACGAATTATTTAACTTGGCTCATTCAAATAAGATAAATATGTATTTGCCCAAATCGCAGCTTGAGTGCGATCGCGCAAATTTAACCTGTTTAAAATATTTGTAACATGATTTTTCACAGTCCCCTCAGAAATGTAGAGTTGCTGGGCAATTTCTCGGTTACTAGCGCCTGTAGCAATTAACCGCAAAACCTCTTTTTCTCTAGGAGTAAGTTCAGCTAAACTAGATGGTACAGGCGGTGATTGGGTTAGTGCAACATGAGAAAACTGAGTCAATAGTTTTTTAACTATACCTGGCCCTAATTGAGTATATCCTTTATAAACGGCACGAATAGCAACAGCTAATTCTTCCGAGGGCGTATCTTTTAATAAATAACCCATTGCCCCATTTTGCAAGGCTGCTGACACATATTCATCATCATCAAAAGTCGTCAGTACTAAAATTTTAGTTTTTGCAAAACGTTTTTGAATTTCTCGTGTAGCTGCAACTCCATCCATAATGGGCATTCTGATATCCAGCAATACTACATCTGGCTGAAATTTAGCAACCAAATTAATCGCCTGTTCACCGTTTTCTGCTTCTCCCACTATCTCTATATCTGGTTCTAATTCTAATAACACTCTTAATCCTTGACGAATTAAACCTTGGTCATCTACCAACAACACTTTAATCATCATGTCAACCTTGTTAAAGGAATATTAACTGTAATTTTGCAACCAGAGCCAGGAGTGCTATTAATATTAAACTCACCTCCAAGTGCTAAAGTGCGATCGCGCATACTATGAAGTCCAAAACCAGTAGTATTTTGCCCTAAATCAAAACCTCTACCATTATCCTGAATTATCAATCGTAAATTTCCTCTGATCTCAGTAAGTTCTAGTTTAACCTCTGTTGCATATGCATATTTAGAAATATTTGTCAATGATTCTTGAGTAATCCGGTAAATAGCGGTGTTTATTTCAGGTGGGAGAGAAGATTCCAGATTGATTTGATAAATTGGTAAAATGCCATTGGAGCGATGAAAACTTTCTGAAAGACTAGCGATCGCACGTTCTAAAGACTGCTCTTGTAAGGGATTAAAACGCATAGTAGAAACAGATTGACGGACATCTTTTAACGCTTTTGAACCTAATTCTTTGGCTGTTGCTAAAAATGTTTCAGCCTTACCTGGATTAGATTGCCACAATTTTAAAGCAGTTTCTAATTGCAGATTTAAAGCAGTCAGAGAATGTCCTAATGAATCATGAATTTCACGAGCAATGCGGTTACGTTCTTCCAAGGTAGCTTGATTTTCAATTTGCATGGCATATTGACGGAGTTTTTCATTAGCGATCGCTAGCTTTTCTCGACTGTGCCGTTCAGATAATACTGCATTCATCATCAACACCACAAAAACTAAACTTAAGCCAAATGTTAGCGACCAATTCCAACTAAAAAAACGAGCTCGTTCTTGTGCTTGTGGTGATGCTTGATAATTGAATAGCTGGTATTTTAGTTGTGTAGTAAATAGAAATAATGTAAATGATAGACTTGTTACGAATAAACGTCCAGGTAACTTAAAAATTAAGCAACTACGAGTCACTAAAATTATGTAGAGAACGGGGAAAAGGCGAGCAAATCTTTCACCAAAAAGTCCAGTTGTTAAAATCAATATAATTTGAAGTACTGTGTAGATTACCTTAGTTATTTGATTACTTTTGGGTAATCTTAAGCCCATTAAGGCAAAAATAATTAGACTATAAATTGACAGTTCTGGCAAGAGATTGCAAATTGATAAGTCTGGAAATATACCACAAATTGATAGTTCTGGAGGTTTAGGACCAAATCGCCGTAACGGAGGTGGTATAACTGCTGTCAATGCAGTAATTGCCAGTAGTATCCACTCCAGATAAAGTAGAGATGGAAAAGGATGTTTCTTAATTTCAATTGGATGATTCATCAGTTGCTTCACTCCAGTTATGAGTTATGAGTTAGGAATTAGGAGTTAGAAGTTTAGAACTTTTGAGCGGCATCCGGCGATTAGAACTTCAGCAGATGCTCAAATCTATCGCGGAATGAGCAATTAAGAGTAAGTGGAATGTCGAAAAAGTTAAGTAATACACTAAATAAGGATTTATAAATTAATCATAATCAAAATCTGCATTATTCATAACTTCTCACTTCTAACTCTTAACCCCTAATTATTTATTGTCAGTTAAATTTGTTAAAATTCCATCATGACTAAAGTCATGGGTAAAACCATGACTTTCTCCTCATGTAACTACTGAAGATAAGTTCTTATGATAGTGGCATCCAACCAGGAAAAACCCACCAAATAAGTAATGAAACTCAAAGCATTATCGCTAGTCGCTGGAGCGATCGCCTTAACTTTAACTGCAACCTCCTTTGCTGTTGACGCCCAAACAGCCTCTCCTTCACCCGTGTTACTTGCACAAAGTCCACAAAAAGAAAGGGGCCCTTGGAAAGACTTGAATCTAACAGATACCCAAAAAACCCAAATTCAGGCAATTCGCCGCGATAGCCGCACCAAAATGGAGGCAGTTTTCACCCCAGAACAAAAGGCCAAGTTAGAGGCAGCGAAACAAGCGCGTCGGGCTGAGTGGCAAGCGCGTAAGGCTCAGGGACAAACCGGTCAAGGTCAACGGCAACCAGGTCAACATCATGGTCGTGGAAAAGGTGATTTTGCTGACTTAAATCTGAGTGAAATACAGAAAAGCCAAATCCGACAAATCCGAGAGTCTGAGAAACAACAGATTCAAGCAGTCTTAACCCCCGAACAGCGGCAAAAAATGGAGCAATTCCGTCAAAATGCCCCTTCGCGCCGTCAACAAGGCAATCCTCAATAATAATCTTTCAAAAAATAGTTAATAAGTCTGGGGCTTTGACCCAGATACTTGGTAACCAGAATTCCTATGGCACTTACCCTTGACTGATGTCCAGGCATTGTTTTCCATAGTCAAAAATTAATAGACTTCTTGCAGAAGATGAGGAAAAGGGATGAAATTTTTTCCCCTTTTCCTTTCCCTCTTTCTTCACACCAAAATAGAAAATTGCATAACCCCTAGTAAAAGTTAGGAGTTATGAGTTTTGATTAATATCAAGTCCGCTTAAATAACCGTCATTGCGAACGTTCGAGGAGCGTCTCGTAGAGAAGGGAAGCAATCCCAAAAACCCTGTGATTGCGTCGTTTCAGTCGCAATCACATATTACGGGTGATTTGCCGGACATCATATAACTCATAACTCCTAGCTGTTTCAAAATGTCTAAAGAATTCCCTATTGGTAGTAAAGTCCGGGTTGTGGCACTACCGTCCTACGTCAAAACTGCTGAACCTATGCCCATGCTTCGCCCCCCCGATGTGATTAACATTGGCGAGGAAGGTATAGTCATTGACCGCCGTCCCGGTGGATATTGGGGTATTCGCTTCGCTAAGGGAGCCTTTCTCCTAGATAGCCAATACATCGAAAGTACAGATACCCCTCCCGAATCTCACTCAGAGTGAGATTAGTAGCAACTAAGAATTGTAAACTTGTGTAAAGTTGTAATTCTGGTTTGCACTATGATTTCCCGCCGCACTTTTTTAAGCATATTATTTGTCAGCTGTATTTCTATGATCAGCTGGCTGAATTTTACCCCTGCTGCTGATGCTCTTGGTGGTAAACTTCCTGCAATTAATCAATCCGCACCAGAGTTTACTTTGCCAACTAATACAGGTGATGGCAAAATTTCCCTCTCTGACTTGCGCGGTAAGTGGTTAGTCCTCTACTTTTATCCTAAAGACTTCACCTCTGGTTGTACTATAGAGGCTCGCCGTTTTCAGCAAGACTTACCGCAATACCTCGAAAAAAACGCCCAGATTATTGGCGTAAGTGCTGATGACATTGATTCTCACGCCAAATTTTGTGATTCAGAGGGACTAAAATTCCCGCTGTTGGCTGACACTGATGGTTCAGTGAGTAAAGCTTACGGTTCGTGGCTCGGCTTCTTATCGATGCGCCACAGTTTTCTCATCGATCCTCAAGGCATCTTGCGCGAGACTTTTGTGAAAGTCAACCCAAGCATTCACAGTTCAGAAGTGCTGGCACGACTAGAAAAATTACAGTCCGCAGCTTCTTAGAGGATTAGCATCAGAGGATATTTGAAAAGTCCTCTGATGGATTTTTTAATAAAGTCTAACTTTTGTAGGGTGCGTTCCGTTCCTAACGCACCATTAAGGATGCTTTCGGTGTGTTACGCGATCGCTAACACACCCTACACATTTTTTACTCAGAATAAAAGGGTTTTTGACTTTTGACTAACTTACAATAAACCCGTATTTTTTGAGTATAGTCTTGGTTTGACTGCCAGATAAAAACTCGATAAACTCTTTGGCTGCGGGAATATTTTTACTGCCTTTAATTACTGCCATTGGATAGACAATCGGTGAGTGAAACTTATCGTCAGCAGCGACTACAACTTTTACTTTGTTGGAGATTTTGGCATCAGTGGCATAAACTAAACCAGCTTCGGCGTTGCCACTTTCTACTGCTGCCAAGACTTGACGCACATTATTAGCAAAGACCAATTTAGACTTGACTCGATCATAAAGTTTCAATTTCTTTAAGACTTGCTCCCCATATTGCCCAGCAGGTACACTCCTGGGTTCACCGATCGCAATTTTTTTAATCTTACTATCTGTTAAATTGTAGAAGCTGCTGATGCCAACAACATCCTGAGCCACAATTAAGACTAAACGGTTATTTGCTAGGTTAGTACGGCTACCTGGTACTAAAAGTCCTTTTTCTTCTAAAGCATCCACTTGTTTTTTGCCAGCAGAAATAAAGATGTCCGCTGGCGCACCTTGCTCAATCTGTTGCTGCAAGGCACCAGAAGCCCCAAAATTATAAGTAATGTTGACATTTGATTTACTTTGTTGGTATAGAGGCTTAATTTCTTCTAGTGTCTCTTTTAAGCTGGCGGCTGCGGATACGAGTATGCTGGTGTTTGACTGTGCTATTACAGGAGAAGGAGTAGCCAATGGTAAACCAATTGCCAGCAGCAAGCCTGCAACTGCTATACCCAGGAAGCCAAGAATTTGTCTTCTTTTCATAAAAAAGGTGCTTGAGAGGTTTTTTTCTAAAATTGATGCTAGGTAGAATCGTAACAATAATACCAATATTTTCCCAACTATATCAGTAAATTTATGCCTAAAAAAGAACAAGGGTGGGTCACATTCCAAACCTCAGAAGAGGAGCGGAAGATTTTGGAAGACTTCTGCGGCCAGTCTCAGCGCACCAAGACCGAGATTCTCCGGGAACTGGTACGTGGTCTTAATCAACACTCTTCACCATCCAACTCGCAACCAACCATAAACACAGAAGAGGAAGATATTTACGCTCAACAGCCTGAGATAGAAATTAGTATTCAAAAGAAATCACTCAAAGTTAGCTCCCGCAATATTCTTAAGGGTGTTGTTAAACGGGTTGTCACTGGAGCCGTTAATAGTGAGGTGACGCTGGAGATTATTCACAAAGTTGAGTTAACTTCGATTATCACCAGAGTATCGGTAGAAGAGTTGGATTTGTCTGAAGGGAAAGAGGCTTATGCCGTTATTAAGTCCAACGATATAGTTATTGCCAGGGAATAGGCTGTGGTGATATCTCTGAACAATTACTTTAGCGATCGCTTTGCTATTCACTCAAGAAAAACGATCAAAATTTTCTCACGAATAATTCCAGATTGCTGTATAAACTTCTTAATCGATGACTGTTGAGATATTGAATTTTTGCTATGGACGCTTGTAATGGTGTTGCTCGGCTCAGGGTAAGCGCATATAAATGACTATTGACAAAAACCCCATTTAAGGAATTAAATACTGCACTTTGTATTGGCACTATGATTAGCTAATGTCAAAAATGTGACAAAATTACTTGATTGTACCCAAAGAATTTATAAAAAAAGACAGGGATTACCTACCTTATATAATTAATTGATATTGTGTTCAACTATGTATAACACATGATTTTGACAAACCTATTACATAATTGTGTCAAAAATGTGAATGCGCTTGCTAGTAAAGACGATTGTCCTGATCGGACAGACAAGCAGGGCGATCGCATCTAAATTAGTTTTGACCAAAACCAAGGTTAAGAACCAACCAAAAAATCAGCATTTCTGGTTTGATTTATTTTCCAAGCTTCAAAGCGATTACCTGATTTTCTGTAATCAGCGAAGTGGAATAACTCTGTTCTGCTGGCCTTTAAAGTTGAGTTAATTTGTTTTAATTTTTGGCGACTAGCGCGGCAGAAGATATGACTTGATAAAAGCCTGACAATTTTTTGCTGTTACAGATAATTATTTTATACAAAAAATTATTCTGAGATAAGATTGACACAAGAATGACATAGAGATTATGTACGTAGTTAACTTTTAAACAGCAATTGACATTATAAACATCACTCTTAACAATGTCTGTGTTGTTGAGGAAAGCGATTATTTTGCGGGTTACAGCTACTAGTACGCCACGGCGTAAATAGAGCAACCATTTAAAATCCCTAAAGAGCTTATTCCATAATACTTTTGACTTTTGACTTTTGACTTTTGACTTCCGCCTTGCGGTACTAGTGTTATTTACCTTTCAGACGCAAAGTAACCACCTTAGTCTTGTTCGCTGCCAGAATGATCGCAAAATAGTGCTGTGTAAATCAGGGAACGCACCTTCTTACAAGTACGATGCTGGCAATTTGGGCATGGCGAATCTTGAATTAAAATTTACTGTTCTAAAGTAACGATACTTGCATTTTAGAAATCTCTATGCAAAAATAAGTTGCTAAAATACTGTAACTCTATCGTTTTACAGTATTTAAATAAAAAATAATCGGATGCGATTTTATTTCCTTTCATATTCAATCACTGGATTGCTGGTTTGAAAATCTGAGATTTCAGATATATAGCCAGCTAAATCTTTGCTAGTTAATAATCTGGCATTTAAGCAGAAGTATTGTGATAAATATTTCTGCGGCTTTTGCTGTTCAATTTTTAGTCAGTTATTTCACTTTTAAGGTTGAGGAGTCATGTCGATTGTTCGCTGGAATTTTAGATTTAGATTGTGCTTACTTTTTTTGGTAAATATTTCAATTATCTCAGTTATTGATCCTGCAAAAAGTCAGGCTAATATACCTGAATCTGTTGCATCTACTGTGAGTGATACCACCCTTGTTCCTGCTTCTGGGCAGTTGCCTGTATTTTTTCGTGATCGCAACAATTATGTGGTTGAGAAAGTTACACCTATTTCACAATTACTCTCACCTATACCATTACCTACCTTTAAAACTACTAATCCCACAGTGAGCAGGCATCAAGTGCGATCGCCAGATGACAATACAGCAATGGAACAGGTAACTTCTGTTTCACAGTTATCAGATGTCAAACCTACTGATTGGGCGTTTCAAGCCTTGCAATCTTTAGTGGAACGGTATGGGGTGATTGCAGGCTACCCCAATCAAACCTTTCAAGGTAATGGGGCAATGACTCGTTATGAGTTTGCAGCTGGACTAAATGCAGCACTGGCTCGAATCAATGAGTTGGTGAGTGCAGGAACCAGCGATTTGCTGAGAAAAGAAGATTTAGAAACATTGCAAAAACTCCAAAATCAATTTGCGCCAGAACTGGCCGAACTGCGGGGGAAAGTGGATTCGTTGGAAGCAAGAACAGCGACTCTTCAAGCACAGCAGTTTTCCACCACAACTAAACTTGTTGGTGAAGTTGAGACTGTGATTGGAGGAATTGTAGCAGGCAATAACGTCGTCACCAAGCAACCCGCCCCTCACAATTTCACATTTCAAGACCGGGTTATTTTGCGCTTAAACACCAGTTTCACTGGTACAGATCAACTGCGGATAGCACTCACAGGAGGAAATATTACCGCTTCCGGAGGAACAAGAAGTGGAACACTTGGAACTAATGATGGCAAAACTTCTGATTACGCCAGTCCACTTTTTCCCAACAATCAATTTTTCCTCTCTGGCCTCCGCTATCGTTTTTTAGCTGGTAGTAATACTGCAATTAATGTTTTTGCTCAGTCTGATGGAGCCTTTGAACTAGGTTTAAGTGGAACCATCAATCCGTATTTTGAAGGGTCAGCAGCTAATGGGATCTCACGATATTCGCGGCGAAATATGGTCTATGACTACGGTGATACCGGAGCCGGAATCGCCATTCTCCATGACTTTAGTAAACAATTTCAATTAGGGTTGGAGTACACCTCGATTAACGGTAACAATCCTACAGACAATAATGGCTTATTTGCAGGCAGGTATGTAGCTCTAGGACAATTACTATACACTAGCCCCAAGAGTAATTTCCGGCTAGCTTTGACTTACGCCAATACTTATAGTCCACCAAACACTACAGGTATAAGTGGCACAAATTTTGGCCCAGTCATCGGCAGTAACTTAGCAAACAGCACCGTGGCTGGAAGAGGAACTTTAGCGAATACTTATGGTGTAGAAGCGTTTTATCGGATTAATCCATCTGTGGCATTAAATGGATGGGTAGGTTATTCCGCGCACCGTTACTTAGGGAGCGGTGATGCAGAAGTCTGGAACTGGGGTGCCGGACTATCATTTCCCGATTTATTCCACAAAGGTAGTTTGGGAGGTATTTTTGTGGGCATGGAGCCAAAGTTGACTACTCTGAGTAAGAACATCAATTTAGGAGCGGGCCTTGGTCAAGTAGACAAAGATACCTCCTTACATATTGAGGGCTTTTACCAATATCAACTTAGTGACAATATTGCGATCACGCCCGGTGTAATATGGATTACTGCACCTGACTTTAATGCTGACAATCCTGATAGTGTAGTTGCTTGGCTCCGCACTACCTTCAGATTTTAACTTGAATAAAACTATAGCAATCCTGAATCATTCGTGAGAAAGAAGCTTCCCGACTTCGTAAAAGTTGTTAGGGAGCTGGAGGTTGCAATTCTCATCAAATAAGTAAGTCGTTTACCCCAATCCGCTTGGGTTAAGTTTTGTCGTACTCTATTTGTCCATAGTCAAGTTTGATAATTCGGTTTGCTAAATGAAAATAGCGATCGTCGTGGCTAATCACCAGCACTGTTTTACCCCGCGATCGCAGTTCTGGGAGTAGTTTAGTATAAAATATTTCTTTGAATATTGGATCTTGATCAGCTGCCCACTCATCAAATAGATAAATTGGTCGATCTTCCAAGTAGGCTGTGAGTAAGGCTAGTCGTTTCCGTTGTCCTTGAGAAAGTGCAGTGGTGGAAAGTTGCCCATTTTCAACTTTAACTTTATGGTCTAGTTGTAGTTGTTTTAAATATTTTGTTGCTTGAGTATCTAAGTTAGAATTTTGTAATCCCAAAAGTTCTTCAAATAAATAAAAGTCGGAAAATACCACGGAATAATGCTGGCGATACCATTCTCGGTTTTGTTCGCTAATTAACTCACTATCAAACCAAATTTCGCCGTTTTCAGGGATATAAAGTCCAGTAATTAGTTTAGCTAATGTAGATTTACCACTACCATTTCCGCCGACAATGAAGACTAATTCTTCAGGATAAAATGTTAAGTCGATGGGGCCAAAGATAAAACTATTGTCTTCTTGATCTGTGTAGTAAGTGTGGGTAACACTTTTAAATTTCAAGCTGTGCCAGTCAGATTTTAGGGCAGGTGGAACAGTCGATATTTCAGTTCGACTAGCTAGAGATAAACCCAGTGACTCTATTTTTTGCAAGGCAATGCTGGCTTTGCTTAATAGGGGAAGTTTGCTGATGATGTTATCCATTGGTAACACCAAATAAGTCAAGGTCAAAATGTAGCCAGAGAGAGTTTGAGGATTGATGGTAAGCAGATTAGGCAGCGCGAACAGGACAAAACCGAGGGCAAAAAAGAATACGAGTTGACCCCAGCTTGAAGTTATGGCAAAAAGGGTTAGACCGTTAACGTTGTGATCACGGAACTCGTTAGCAGTTGATTGCAGTTTTTCTTCTAAGAAGTCTTGACGCCGCCTGTAATTTAGCTTGAGTTCCTTGACTCCTTCGGTAATGGTGCGAAAATGTTTAAACAGATGATCTTCATCTTCACGAGCTAGGGCTAGCAATTTCCCGCCTCTGTTGAGTAGCCACTGACAACTAGCGATCGCTACTACTGTAACACCACAAACCATCAGCAGTACTAACCAAGAGAGCCAAGTTATATATGCTATGCAACCCAAGACGATCGCTAGATTAATAAAGATGAAAGGCAACTGATAAACAGCATTGGCAACCGCCTGAATATCTTCTGTTAGAGTTGCCAATAATCGAGGATTCCCTAGGCGTTCCAGATGGCTTAACTCGGAAGCGAGAATTTGACGACTCAAACGCATCCGTAATTGCAAAACAGCATTCTGAGAAAGGCGAATCAGCATCACTTGGGAAATGATACTGGTAATCAGTGCAACTATTGCCAGCCCCGCAAAACCCCAAGTTATGGATGTCAGCCGGGAAGGGGAACTGCTACTAGCAGTACGGCTAATTAGGGCAATCAAGCCAGCACTACTACCACCACTCAGGAATCCGGTAGCGATCGCTACCGCTACCATCCCCCAAGAAGAACGCAAAAGAAAGTAAATCAAATTCATAACAAACGCTCATACCCCCATGATGCCAGTTGCTACCCTACGGGTTCTCCAAAGGAGTACAAGTTGGGCATTGCCCGAACGCCAACTAGATAAGGGAAACCCGTCTACTCCTAAGGGAGACACATTCGCGTTCAGTAGTGGCTCCCCAATGCCCCATTTCCATCACAGTAGCTTGTAAACCAATTCAGTTTGCGCTTTTAGGGGAGATTTTATATTTTACAGTTAAAAACTTCTGAAATATCACGGTAAGCTAGTTGGAATTACAACTGATTCTGCCAATAGATTGTCTTAGCTGCTCAGTTTTCCGGGGTGAAATTTGCGATGACTGTGAATATGAAGTCTTTGGATAAACAAATTAATGTCGCGGCCGATTCTAAAACCGCTCCTGTCAATCAAGGAACCCGCTACGTTCCTTCGCACCATCGACGCATTCTGTGTATCTTTCCTAAATACAGCCGCTCTTTTGGTACTTTTCATTACGCCTACCCACTTATGGGTAATGTCCGGGCTTTTATGCCACCCCAAGGTATTTTAATTGTGGCTGCCTACTTACCTAAAGAATGGGAAGTGCGGTTTATTGATGAGAATGTCAAATCAGCAACTAGGGCTGATTACCAATGGGCTGATGTGGTGATTGTGAGTGGAATGCATATCCAGAAACCACAGATTAATCAAATTAATGAACTTGCCCATCGAGCCGGCAAAATCACAGTTGTGGGTGGCCCCTCGGTATCTGGGTGTCCAGAATATTATCCTGAGTTTGATATTTTAAGTTTGGGTGAATTGGGAGATGCAAACGATCGCCTGATCGAATATCTCGACCAAAACCTGGAACGTCCCCAAGCGCAAATTCGCTTTGAAACCAAGGAACGTTTGCCCCTAACAGAGTTTCCCACTCCAGCTTATCATTTGCTGAATATCAATGATTATTTCCTGGCAAATGTCCAGTTTTCCAGTGGTTGCCCTTATCACTGCGAGTTTTGTGATATTCCAGAACTCTACGGCAACAGTCCTCGGATGAAAACACCAGAGCAAGTAGTCGCGGAGCTAGATGCAATGCGACAATCTGGCAATTTGGGGGCAGTGTATTTTGTCGATGATAACTTTGTTGGCGATCGCCGCGCCGCCATGAAGTTGCTTCCTCACCTGATTGACTGGCAAAAACGCAATGGCTATCCTATCCAGTTTGCCTGTGAAGCAACGCTCAACCTAGCTCAAAGTCCAAAATTGCTAGAGATGATGCGCGAAGCTTATTTCTGCACAGTCTTTTGCGGCATTGAAACACCTGAACCAAATGCTCTCCATGCTATTTCCAAAGACCAAAATCTGAGTATGCCAATCTTAAAAGCGATTCAGGTTTTAAATAGCTATGGCATGGAAGTAGTATCAGGAATCATCATCGGGTTAGATACAGATACACCAGAAACAGCAGACCGAATTATCGAATTTATTCGGGCATCCCAAATTCCGATGTTGACAATTAACCTCCTTCATGCGTTACCTAGAACTCCTTTATGGCGGAGGTTAGAAGCTGAAGGACGAATTGTCTTTGATGAAAGCCGCGAATCAAATGTTGAATTTTTGATGCCCTACGAGCAAGTTATTGAGATGTGGCGGCGCTGCATTACAACAGCTTATGAGCCAGAATTTTTATATCAGCGGTTCGCCTACAATATGGAACACACCTACCCAAACCGCATTGAAGTACCAAACAGCCCAGCTCGCACTACTGGGGCTAATATTCGCAAAGGTTTAACTTATTTAGGGAATATTTTGCTGCGAATAGGCATATTTAGTAACTATCGTCAGACTTTCTGGAAAATGGCCAAGCCAGCCCTGAAAGCGGGTGATATTGAAAACTTGATTCACGTTGGACTTATCGGACACCATCTGATTAAGTTTGCCCAAGATTGTGCCAAAAACGAAGAATCGGCTTCGTTTTATTCTCAAAAAATCCTTACCAAAGTTCGTAGTTAACTGTCAACATTAGGTACTAACCATCGGTTGCGACAAGTGCTACATCTAAATTTGATAGCTCACGCATAATACAGCTGGAGTTTGTTGCAAATAGGGCTGAGGCTTTGTTTAGATATTTTGGAAAAAATAGACTATCAAAGCTAGCTAAAAGTCCTATTTCACTATTGCTATGTGACTGTCACTACTTTGTACAGCATTTCATTAATTCGTAGCGAATTAAATTTGGCAATGGCATTGCGTGCCTCTACAATGGCAATGCGTCTCTCTACAATGCCAATGTGTCCCTCTACAATGGCAATGTGTCCTTCTGCAATGCCAATGTGTCCCTCTGCAATGCCAATGTGTCCCTCTGCAATGCCAATGTCCCCCTCTGCATTTAAAAACGATACGTTTTATGCAAACCTGTACTTAGTTCCTTAAAATCTGAGGTTTGCCAGAGGTAGAAGTAAAGCACAGTCTATCCGACTAATGAGGGCTAAAAATATATCCAAAACTCCATAAAAGTAACCTTAAAGACACAGCAGTGATATTTCCTGGGAAAGACGTAACTATACTGCTGCCTCCCTAAGATTATAAGAATTGAAAGCCTACAGTCCACGCAGACCGTCTGGTAATGAGACAGAAGCTTGCCAAGACGTTAGAGCGTGGAAAAGTTATATAGGAGCTTGAACGAACGGTTATGAACAGTTCTTTTACCCGACCCTTTGCTGTCGTGACGGGTGCCTCAAACGGTATTGGCTACGAACTTGCCAAACAGTTTGCCCAAAACGGCTTTGACCTTTTAGTTACAGCCACCGGATCGAGTATCAATGAAGCTGCTCAAGCTTTCAAGGATCTAGGTGCTCAGGTTGAGACGGTGCAGGCTGATCTCGCTACCTATGATGGTGTTGAGACGCTCTATAACCAGATTAAAGCCATTGACCGACCAGTGGATGCGATCGCTATCAACGCCGGTGTCGGTGTCAGCGGCGACTTCGCTCGTGAAACCGATCTGAAGGACGAACTCAATCTGATTAATTTGAACGTTGTATCGTCTGTACATCTTGCCAAACGGGTGGTGAAGGATATGGTTGATCGCGGCAAGGGTCGTATCCTCTTCACATCGTCGATAGCTGCGCTGATGCCCGGCCCGTTCGAGACAGTCTACGCAGCCTCAAAGGCGTTTGTGCATTCTTTTTCAGAAGGGTTACGCAGCGAGTTGAAGGATACGGGCGTCACCGTCACTGCGCTCATGCCTGGGCCCACCGATACTAACTTCTTCCAGCGTGCGGATATGGACGACACCAAGGTAGGCGCGGATCAAAAAGACGATCCATCTGAGGTCGCCAAGCAGGGTTTCGACGCCTTGATGGCAGGTAAGGATGAGATCATCGCAGGTTCACTCAAGACGAAGATTCTGGGCACAGTGAGCAAGGTCTTACCTGATACCGTCAGTGCTGAACTGCATCGCAAGCTCAGTGAGCCGGGATCAGCCAACTAGTAAGCACTAGTGGAGCGATCGCTTGATGATAGCACCGTTGCAGCAACGGTAACTGATGAGGGAGACAAAGGCGGTGGTGCAGACGGACTCGAATTAGACGCGGCAGGATATATTTACGCGACAAATTACGAACACCAGGCAATCCTCCGCCGCCGTTCCGGTGGAAAGTGGGAAACGGTAGTCCATGATCCGCATCTTATGTGGACAGATACGCTCTCGGTTGCGGCAGATGGGTATCTTTACGTTACCGCAAACCAGTTGCATCGTCAGGCGAAATACCAAAAAGGAAAAGACCTGCGTCAGAAGCTCTATACGCTATTGAGCATCCGTATTGACGCTCAACCAGTTCTACTGCGGTGAATCCGGCTCTACCGAAAGGTAATTGACAAAACTCCTGGTAGATGCGTTTCACTATTAACAAACAACTTAACTTCAGGAAATTTCAACATATGAAAGCAGTTTGCTGGCAAGGTACTAATAATGTGCAGGTCGAAACCGTACCTGATCCCAAAATTATTAATCCGCGTGATGCTATTGTAAAAATCACGTCAACGGCGATTTGTGGTTCTGATTTACATCTTTATAATGGCTACAACCCGACGATGCAAAAGGGCGACATCCTGGGTCATGAATTCATGGGAGAAGTCGTTGAGTTGGGGAAGGCTGTCAAGAATGTAAATATAGGCGATCGCGTTGTCGTCCCCTTTACCATTTCCTGCGGATCGTGTTTCTTCTGCAATCGAGATTTATGGTCGCTGTGCGATAACTCCAATCCCAACGCTTGGATGGCAGAAAAAATGCTAGGTCATTCCCCATCTGGTCTTTTTGGCTACTCCCATCTCACAGGCGGCTACGCCGGAGGTCAAGCTGAATATGCCCGCGTTCCCTTTGCCGATGTTGGTTTGTTTAAGATTCCAGATGGATTGACAGACGAACAGGTTTTGTTTTTGACTGATATCTACCCCACCGGATACATGGCTGCGGAGAACTGTGACATCCAGCCTGGAGATACGGTCGCAATCTGGGGCTGTGGACCCGTAGGGCAATTTGCGATTAGAAGTGCCTTTATGCTAGGTGCAGAGCGGGTGATTGCAATCGATCGCGTTCCCGAACGCCTCCAGATGGCGAAAGCCGGTGGGGCAGAAATCCTCAACTATGAAGAAGTCGAGGTGGGTGAAGCCCTGAAAGAAATGACGGGTGGGCGTGGCCCCGACTCGGTAATGGATGCAGTGGGCATGGAAGCTCACGGTTTGGGTTTGGAAGGCTTTTATGACAAGGCCAAGCAAGCAGTACGTCTAGAGACAGATCGCCCCAATGTGCTGCGTCAAGCGATCGTTGCCTGTCGCAAAGGCGGCACTGTATCCGTTCCCGGTGTTTACACTGGTTTTGTAGACAAGATACCTATGGGGGCTTTCATGAATAAAGGCTTGACGATGAAAACGGGACAAACACACGTTCATCGGTACTTGCGTCCGTTGCTAGATCACGTTCAAAATGGCGATATCGATCCATCATTCGTGATTACTCATCGTCTGCCGCTAGATCAAGCACCGCACGGCTACCAAATTTTCAAGGACAAGCAGGACAACTGTATCAAGATTGTACTCAAGCCTGGTCAGTCCACCGAAACCTTGTAAGGTAAATACCGAAAACCTTTGAGAAACAAGCACGTTAGCGCTGTATTCCGTGCTTGTCTTCTACACGCTAGTAGCCAACAGACAAGCTGCACGCTCAACGTATACTTAATGGTTTAGCTGTTGAGCGTGTGTGGCGAAAAATGAGTTAATGATTTTCTATGTTCTCAGCAGTTTGACAAATTAATTGCCAAGCGTGCTGTACGTGTTTTTTATCTGTGGTTGCTTGTCCAATTGACATTCTTAAAGTTAATTTTTGCTCAAGCTTGGTGGAAGTGAGATAGATTTTACCCGAAGAGTTGATATTGTCAATGATTTCTTGGTTAATTGCATCACCCAATTTATGGCGAAAACATACCAAATTTAACGGGGGATTCACAACCAGTTCAAAACTAGGATGAGATTTTACACATTCAGCAAATTCTTGGGCTAAAGCAATATGCTTGCGAATATAATGCTGTAAGCCTTCTATACCATAGTGCCGAATTACAAACCACAGTTTGAGACTTCTAAATCTACGTCCTAAAGAAATCTGCCAATCTCGATAGTCAATAACTTTACCAGACGTGCTAGCTTGATTTTTGAGAAATTCAGGCATGATAGATAATGCATGAATTAGTTTAGCTCGGTCTTTCACATAAAAACAGGTACAATCAAAATTAGTTAGCATCCATTTGTGAGCATTAAAACAATAGCTGTCTGCTAGTTCTAATCCTTGATGAATCCACCGATACTCAGGACATATAGCTGCTGTACCGCTCATTGCGCCATCAACATGGAGCCAAATGTTATGTATTTGAGCGATCGCACCTATTTCTGTTAATGGATCTATGGCATGAGATGATGTTGTCCCTACAGTAGCAGCAATATAAAAAGGGATTAACCCAGATTCCATATCTGAAACAATCTGCTGTTGTAGTAATTCTGGACGCATTCTATAATCAGCATCAACCTCAATTAAACGGAGATTGTCTCGCTTAATTCCCGCTATAATGGCAGCTTTCTCAATTGAAGAGTGGGCTTGAATAGAAGTGTAGACAACCAGTTGATTAATATCTGCTTTTAACTGTTCTCTAGCTGCTATCAAAGCTACTAAAGAAGCACTACTGGCTGAGTCTTGAATTACTCCTCCTCCTGTGGTCGAAGATTTAAACTGCGAGGGAAGTTCCAACATATCTATTAACCAGTCTAGAACATGAGTTTCTAACTCAGTACAAGCTGGAGAAGTTGCCCACAACATCCCCTGAACTCCAAGTCCCGCACTGACTAATTCTCCTAAAATTGATGGTGCAGAAATACCTGTAGGAAAGAAAGCAAAAAAGTTTGGAGACTGCCAATTAGTCAATCCTGGTACGATAATTTCATCTAAATCTTGTAAAATGTCTGCAAAAGACTCTCCTTTTACGGGGGCTGTTTCTGGTAGTTTGGCTCTAATCTCTCCAGGTTCTACTTGAGATAAAACAGGCAGTTGCTCTACTGTTTCTAAATAATTAGCTATCCAATCAATAGTTTTATATCCCCAATGACGAAATTCATCTGAGGACATATGGTATTCTTGATTGTTTTCCATATTTTTATCCTGAATAAAAAATCTTATTTAACAATACATATTTTATATGTTATCTCAAGCTTTAATATTTATTTTTCTGGATCAAGCTCAGTGAAAAAAAGGAGAGTATTGCTACTCTCCTAACGTAATATAAGGGAAAATTTTCAGCTTAGTGATTAAGCCTCGCAATCCGTTCACACAATTCACGAGCGTATGCGTTGTTAGAAAATCATCCCTTAATAGTCATTGTCAGCCACACAAATTCCTTTACATTTAATACCGTTTGTAGCTGTGCGCTGGCAATGAGAACATAAAACTTTTTCGTTTTCTGTTTCTTGATTGATATTTATATTAGTGCTTGCAATAAAAAAGTCTTTTTCGGTCTGGATTTTTACAGTCATAAGGGTGGAAGGATTTTTTGCGGTTGACATTTTACAAGTCAGTTAGAATCTCAATCTGGTTTGGAGCAAAGCCTTGTTTCCATGTCACTAGCAGCAAGCTTTGCTACTTCTAGAGCGTTGTGCATGGTGTAGGTCATGGCTATATCTCCTAGCAAGGCATACTAGTACCGCAAGGCGGAAGTCAAAAATCAAAAGTCAAAAGTCAAAAGTATTATGGAATGGGCTTTTTAGGGTTTTTAAATGGTTGCTCTCTTTACGCCGTAGCATACTAGTTTATTATTTCACTTCTATTGCAATTCTCGTTTGGATGCAACACATGGTAGGGGCACAGCAATGCTCATTGGTGTCAACTTAAGGCAAAAGCCAGTCTAGAACAAGCTTTTAGAGGTGCCTCGTTCCCAGTCGGAGACTGGGAATGCCTACTCTTAGGCTCCGCCTTCCTTACTCGCGGCAGAGCCGCAATGAACAGCATTTCCAGCCAGAGGCTGGAAACGAGGTTTGAAAAGGGTTTTGCGCTTAAGTTGACACGCATGAGCAATGCTGTGCCCTTACGAGTGGTCTGTAGTCTGTATTCCATGCAATTAAGAACCACTTGCTCCTCACTAAGACCGAGTATCCCAGCTAAAAATATACAAGCATCTCATCGTTCAGCGTTTCATATAGAGAAAAGTTTGGGCTAACAGTTTGCAAAAATGCCCTGACTTGGCGTTAATAAATTATCTGGATCGTAACGTCGCTTTGCACTTACCAGATTTCCCCAAACCGGACGAAAATGCTGCTGCCAATCATGATGGGAGAAAGACAGGGCGTTTACAGGATATTGATAACCACCCAAATCACGATTTTTCTCAAAGAGTCTACGATTATCATTGAGCATTTTTGTAATTACAGAATCATCTGGTGGTACTGCTGTTCGCAATAGGGCAAACAGAAACACAACCTTTTGGTTCGGAACCCGGAAATTGGGTAGCCCGAAGCGTTTAGTTTTAACTGGATACAGCAGAATTGGCCCTTGACCCATATCAGCTAGCGTTAAGGTGGCAGCGACTTCACCAACAAAACTGTTAACTGCACTACTGGGTACAAACAGATTTAACCAAGGATGAGGATTTGACCAAACACCAATAGATTTGAGAAGGGCAACTGTAGGAGCTAAACGGTTGAGAAAATCAAAGTAAGTTTTATCTTCTATTTGTTCTGTACCGCGAGTATAGTTTAACCCCGCAAGTAACAAACTGTTATTAGGTATGCTTGGAGGACTGTAAAAGCTAGCCGCTTCTAGCAGATAACGCCATCCACCAGCATTATTAGAAACTAACTGACCTTCTACATAGTTGAAGCGCTGATCATTTATGATTTCGCATTGGTCACGAGTAAAGGTAGCCAAATCGTCATAATACAACTGAAATACACGGGCATTGGTAGTGGCGGGAATTAGCTTAACAGTTGCCTGTACGATAATTCCACATTGACCTAGTCCTGCTAGTACTGCTGTAAATAGATTGCGATTGTACAACAGTGAACAAGTTTCGAGATCACCAGTACCAGTTATCACCTTCAGTTCTAAAACATTGTCAACTTGCACACCATAGCGATGAGTTGCACCGCCAATACCCCCCACTGATAAAGTGCCGCCGATAGAAAGCTCGATGTAATCAGTGAGAACGGGCGGTGTTAATCCCATAGCAAGCGTTTGTTGCAATAACTGACTCCATACCACTCCAGCATCAACAATTGCTCGGTCTGTACCAATGAAATGAATCTTGTTGAGCGGACTTAAATCAATGACAATGCCTGCTTCTACTTGTGACTGGCCGTAGGTAGAGTGACCCTGACCGCGTGGGGCAACCTTGAGCTTGTGAGTCCGAGCAAATTGAATAACTTGAATAATATCCTCAATTGAGCCTGGTTTAAGTACTGCTATCGGTTGACGATGCACGATATTACCAAAGTCAATACTGGCATCAGCAAGTGTCATATTATCTAGTGTAAAGCACTCCATCTAAGGAAGGTAAACTAAAATTTATACAATAATTTTATTAAAAATACAGTTAAATCCTGTTAAGGCTATTACTCAATACAGTTCAGTTAAGGCTTAACTCTTTATCAAAGTCAATTTTTTAACGTAGACGCAAAGCGGTGAAGCAGCCCGGTCTTCTCCCAAAGGGAGAGGCTAGCGCCAAGGGGGTTTCCCCCATGAGCGACTGCTGTTAGCGCAGCGTTAGCGATAGCGTAGCGTTAGGAACGAGCGTCGGAACGAGCGTCACCCGGAGGGCTTGCCGCAGGCTACCGCCTTCTCTGCGAGAGGCTCCGCCAACGCGCAGCGTCTCGTAGAGAAGAACGCCGAGAATTCGTAGAGTGTGCGTAAATCCTAAGTTATGTGAGTCCCAAAGATGATAAAGCGCCTATGATTGGTGTCGAACTCAACGATCCGATCAATAAAGCATTTCTGGACAATCTCGAAAACGTAGCGCAACTAAGTACAGCATTTCATTAATTCGTAGCGAATTAAATTTAGCAATATTCTGCAATACCAATGCGTCGGCTTACATTGTTAATGTGTCGGCTTACATTGTTAATGCGTTGGCTTACATTGTTAATGCGTTGGCTTACATTGTTAATGCGTTGGCTTACATTGTTAATGCGTCCCCATACAATGCCAATGTATTCTTTTAGAATGTTAATGCGTTCTCCTGCATTAAAAACGCCACGTTTTTATGCAAAACTGTACTAAGATACTTTTGGTTGCTGCCATAGGATGAGTTTCAATTCATAGCAGTTGCAAGCCCCATTACTAATTTCTCCTTCGTGGTCAGCTATCCAATCATAAATTTGTGTAGCTTTTGCTAATGCCACTCTTTCTGAACGATAAAGCCGAGGGGTAGGGCAGTAAGCTTGACCATTGATGTGTATAGCCGCAATCTGCCAATAATCGCTGTCTTCACCCTCTGGTACAACTTCTAAAAACCCGTCACTGTAAGGCTCGATTATTCCTATATTCATCTACAACCATCAAACTTTAAAATAAAGGCCACAACAAAGCTGATACCAGCCAATTCTTCGGAGTCCAAGCTAGAATCACCAGGGAATGCAGTAGCAACCCCTGCTAATGATTGTGGGTTCGTAGTCAATGAAAATCTGAATTATTGGTTACTTTATGGTTTGATTCCGTTATTGGCAGCAATAATGGCAAGAGGAATAGGCGCAAACTAGGCTAAATTACTCTTCGGTCAGTAATGCAGTTTCACTCTAGACATTTTGTCACCTTTCTAAAGCTGCCTTTGGTGCGATCGCCACAAGACTCAAGACAAACCAGCAGATAGATGAACAATGGGGGAACTGATGATAGGTTGAGATGAGCAAAAGCTCCTATCAACCCCATTATCAAAAAGTAGCAATTATGATCGTTGTCCATCATCTCAACAACTCGCGTTCGCAGCGCGTGCTATGGCTACTCGAAGAATTAGGTATCGAATACGAGATTAAGTTCTACGAACGCGACCAGAAGACGATGCTGGCACCGACATCGCTGCGTGAAGTCCATCCGCTCGGCAAGTCACCAGTGATCACAGATGCAGACCTCACTGTTGCAGAGTCGGGCGCTATCATCGAATATATAGTGGATCGCTACGGCAATGCTCGGTTAATCCCGCCATCTGGTACGCCGGAGCGTCTGCGCTACACGTATTGGCTGCATTACGCCGAAGGCTCTGCAATGCCACCTCTGGTGATGAACCTTGTCTTCAACAATTTTGGTATAAAAGACAGCAGCGTAAACGACGAATTTATCGCACCCCAGATCAAGCTTCACTTTGACTACATAGAAGGTGAACTTCATAAGAGTACATGGTTTGTAGGCGAAGAATTTACTGCCGCCGATATCCAAATGAGCTTTCCTCTGGAAATAGTCGCTATGCAAGCTGAACTCATCTCAAGCCGACCAAAGATTAAGCAATTTATTGAGCGCATCCATGCACGACCTGCTTACAAACGCGCCCTTGAACGTGGAGGCGCATACGACTTCGCCAAAAGCATTCAATAATTCGCTCAACTAAGAACCGCTATATCCTAAAACTGCCAGTTATTAAACAAAAATCTGTATCTCTAGCTAGATGTGGTAATCGTAAATGTTATATGTATTCAAAGACCATATCAAATTCAAGTTCATCTATGATCACCAAGCCTTGGGATGCTCAACTTGCTTACTGGCTAGTTAAACCTCTAAAAGATAGTTGGGTAAACCCCAATCATCTCACCACAGTGAGACTTGTGACAGGGTTGGCGGCTGCAGTAGCGATTGCAGTTGGCGATGCCATCTGGGCTAATATTGGCGCAGTGCTATTTGCTTTATCCAACTTTCTAGATCACACGGACGGTGAATTAGCTCGTTTGAGTGGGAAAAGCAGCAAATGGGGACATCAGTATGATCTCGCTAGTGACGCCATCATCCACATTCTTTTGTTTGTGTGTATTGGATATGGTCTTAGGGAGGGAAAATTTGGTTGGTGGGCGTTGCTAATGGGGATAGTATCTGGCATGTCTGTTGCTTGCATCTTTGATTTGCGAAACCAAATGGAACAGCGTTTAGGTAAAGACGCTAGCCGTCAACCAAATTTCGCCGGGTTTGACATTGAAGACGTGCTGTATTTGTTTCCCATAGTTACCTTACTGCATGGACTAGAGCCGTTACTAATGGCAGCTACAATTGGGGCACCAACCTTTGCTATATGGGTAATTTGGCAATTTTGGGCACTCCCGCAGCCTAAATCAAATTAGTATAACGGGGCATGGGACAGAAAGCTAATAAAACAGGCTTTTTAGCTTTCTTGAATGCATAATCAAATTTTGCGATCGCACTTCCTAAACTTGGTAACAGTACTTACTTGTTTCATTTAAACATGATACTATTATTTTATTAAAAGTTTTATCATTATGCCAAAATCAATATTTCAACATCTGGTCGATAGTGTGAACAAAGATTATGAGGATACCTATGCATATGTAGGTAAAAATTTTGATTTTATCCGCGAACTGATTGATAAAATCGCTTTACATATTGAATGTAGTCCAGGAAAAGATATATATATTGTTGATGAAAAAGGCTCTAAAATTGCTCCTTATAATTTTATTCAAGATGCTATTATTGTAGATAATGAATGTTTTTTTAGTTTCAAATTAGTGATTTCTGCACCCAATATAGGTTTTAATATTAGTAGTTGTGGTAAAAGCTTTTTTAATAAAAATTTAGTACCGCCTTCCGGAATTGCTATGTATATCTCTATTAAACAAGAGGATGATATTTTTATTGTTATAGCACCATCGATAAAAGAAGAAAAAGTAGTTACTGAAACTTTTAAAATATATTCTGATAATCCTTTATGGACTGACTTACTTGAATCGGTTACTCAAGTAATAATAAACTTTTCAAAAAAAGACCTTAAATATAGAATTAATCAGTTATTTGAAAAATCATCTCAACAATTAAAACCAAAAGGTTTTAATGTTACCCCTGACATAAAGATTATTAACACGTCAGTAACCCAGGATAATAATGATGTCTAGTTGTGGTGTTCTCTAAAAAAGTTTTTGTAAAAAGAATAAATTATGTTGAGTGTAAAAGTGCGATCGCATTTATTAAACATGTTACCAAGTTGAGAGTGAAATTATTATCAGCGTGAAGAATAAGGGATAGAGTTAGACTCCTCACATAAGTAAAATAAATCCATGCAGCCTGAAAACCGCATTCTCTCGTAGAATCGCGGCTTTTTCATATATAAGCAGAGCATATAAGTATTAGAACAGCAAATATCAAGCAAAAACGCAACTGTTAAGGTTGTGGGTATTGTGGGACAATTTGTTGAGTGAATGGTATGTTGATTTTTGCAATCTTGTATTAGTATCAAATTATCAATGGAGCTTCAAACTGAAATTGATAAAGCTATAGCAGCTGTTGATTACCATAAATTTCAAGCTGAGTTTCAAGCTCAAAATGAATTTTTGGTGGTTGAGAACTTTCTCCCTAACACCATGATTGAGAAGTTTTTGGCGCTATTGCCATCTTTGCAACCTGCTATAAACCGCAACTATATTCCCAATCATAAAAAGGGCGGTAGTATTAGCCGCTATAGTTTAGACAGCCTTGCTCCGATTTTTGGAGAGTTTTATCAACTTAGTGCTTTTTTCGAGTTCCTCAACAAAATTACAGCAGAAAAACTCCTTCCCTGTCCTAATGCTGATCCCCATACTTACGCGCTGTACTATTACACTGAGCCTGGAGACCATATCCGGTATCATTACGATACCTCTTACTATCGCGGGAAACGCTATACAGTGTTGCTTGGTTTAGTTGATAATTCATCCAGTAAGCTGGAATATCAACTTTACAAGGATATTCCTGAACGGGAGACTCAAACGCGATCGCTCTCCTTAACGCCTGGTACTATAGTCTTATTCAATGGTGACAAACTTTACCACAGAGTTACTCCTTTGGGTGAAAATGAACAGCGCATTGTCTTGACTTTGGAGTACGTCACCGACACCAACATGGGTATGCTAAAACGTTTTGTCTCGAATATGAAAGATGCGATCGCCTATTTTGGTTTTCGCCAGGTGTTTCGCAGTTGAGGCGATACAGAGTTAATCTTTCTTTCATGTTAAGAATTAATTAACAAATATTGTCTTGAGCAAAAAACAGTCATTATAAAATACGGGAAAATTTCCAGATTTCCTGGTGTTATAGCTTTGTTGGTGACTTGACAATGAAGGCAATTATATTAGCTGCTGGCGTTGGACGACGCTTAGGTAAAGATGGGCAAATCCAACCCAAATGCTTACTGAAATTTAACGGTAAATCTCTATTAGAGCGCCATTTGAACTATCTCCGTCATTACCAGATTGACGAAGTAGTGATTGCTGTGGGTTACCAAGCACAAAGAATTCAGGAGGAAATCAAAGCATTAGGAGCCGAAAATTGGGTCAGTACAGTTTATAATCCTGACTACACTAAAGGTAGTGTGATCAGCCTTTGGACTGTACGTCAGCATTTAATCGCTGGCGATGACATATTATTAATGGATGCAGATGTTTTGTACGATCGCCGCATCATCGAACGACTGGTAAAGACAAATATCCCCAACTGCTTTTTACTGGATCGGGATTTTGAACCGGGAGATGAACCCGTGAAGCTTTGCGTCAGAGATAATTATCTAGTGGAGTTTCGCAAACAAGTAGCTCTTGGTTTGGCTTATGATTTTGCAGGCGAGTCAGTAGGATTCTTTCGTTTTGGAAGTGCTGCTGCTCACCAGATTGCTACTTGCACAGAACAATATGTTGCAGACGGACGACATGATGAACCTTATGAAGAAGTCATTCGGGATCTACTATTAGAAACTCCCGAAACATTTGGCTACGAAGACATCACTGGTTTACCTTGGCTCGAAATCGATTTTCCCCAGGATATTCAACGTGCTCAAAACGATATTTTACCTCAGATAGAAGTTGTAGAAAATGTCTGAAAATATCTTCATTTACAGGGGTTATCGTTTGGATGCATTACAGTCTTACCTCACTTCCATTCCTCTCTCCTAAAAGGCTACGGTGTAACAAGTCGTATCACCCCCCTTAATCCCCCCTTATAAAGGGGGGAAATGAGATTTCCGGTTCCCTCCCCTTCACAAGGGGAGGGTTAGGGTGGGGTAAAACCTGTCTTCTTCAGCTATTTTCAGACTTATGTGTACACCGTAGCTCCTAAAAGGAGAGAGGCTTTAAGTCTTACTCCCCTTCCCTTGCAGGGAAGGGGCTGGGGGTTAGGTCTGTATTCCATGCGCTTGAGAACCGCTATATTATATAGGTTGAAAAAAGCAGAATAGATGCATCAAATATTTGCACCCACTGATACCGCTGCAAAATTAAATAAGTGTGCCCAACTACGGGCCTTACTAGAATCGCCTCAACTTGACTTCATCATGGAAGCTCACAATGGGATTAGCGCCCGCATTGTGGAAGAGGCTGGATTTAAAGGAATTTGGGGTAGTGGACTCGCCCTTTCGGCTCAATATGGCGTTCGAGATAATAATGAAGCCAGTTGGACTCAAGTTGTGGAAATGCTGGAGTTTATGTCTGATGTCACCAGCATCCCCATTTTGTTAGACGGGGATACTGGTTATGGCAACTTTAATAATATGCGTCGCCTGGTTAAGAAGTTAGAACAGCGAGGTATTGCTGGAGTCTGTATTGAAGATAAGCTTTTTCCCAAAACCAATAGTTTCATCAATGGGAGTCGCCAAGCTTTGGCTGATATTGATGAATTCTCCGGCAAAATTAAGGCAGGTAAGGATAGTCAGACAGATCCAGATTTTTGTATCGTCGCCCGACTCGAAGCTTTGATTGCCGGGTGGGATCTTTCGGAGGCAATGCGCCGAGCTGAAGCTTACCACGCCGCCGGAGCCAACGCTATCCTGATTCACAGTAAATCATCGCGTCCTGATCAAGTGCTAGCCTTTGCCAAAGAGTGGGCGGGTCGTTCCCCGTTAGTTATTATACCGACTAAGTATTACAGTACTCCCACCGATGTTTTTCGCAAAGCTGAAGTGAATTTGGTCATCTGGGCAAATCATCTGATTCGAGCTGCTGTTGCTAGTATGCAAGCGATCACCCGCGAAGTGAAAGCCAGCGAAACTTTAATCAACATTGAAGATGAGATTGCGCCTGTAAAAGAAATTTTCCGATTACAGGGGGCGGATGAACTCATAGAAGCTGAAAAACGCTACTTTAACAACGGACGCCACGATACCCAAGCGATCGTTCTGGCTGCTAGCAGAGGCCAAGAATTAGCAGCGTTGACGCAAGATAAACCGAAAGTGATGTTACCCCTTGGAGGTAAACCTCTACTCAGGTTGTTGGTGGACAAATTTAAGAAACTTGCCATCAATGATATTACCGTTGTCGCGGGTTACAAAGCAGAAACTATTGATGTTCCGGGGACTAAAGTCATCCGCAACCCAGATTATGAAACTACAGGAGAATTAGCATCCTTAGCCTGCGCTCAAACCAACTTCAGCGAAGAGATGCTGGTGCTTTACGGCGATTTACTATTTAGAAGCTACATCCTGCGGGATTTATTAGAATGTCCCGGAGAAATTGTGGCTGTGGTTGATTCTGTGGCCAACAGCAAGTCTGTTAGCGGTTCACCTGACTACGCCTATTGCTCAATTCCAGACGATCTTTCTCTGTTTGGACAGGATGTCAACCTGTTGGACATTTCTAAAACAACACAAACGCAATTAGGAAAGTATAGCGGCCGCTGGATTGGAATGCTGCGCCTGCGGAGTCAAGGTAGAGAGTGGCTGAATGAAGCACTCAATGAATTACAAAAACGACCGGAATTCAACAGTTTGGGTTTGCCAGAATTATGCAATTATTTAATCGAACAAGGAAAACCGATCAAGGTGCTTTATATTCGCGGTAACTGGTTGGATGTTAATTCTTTAGATGATCTTGACCTTGCCTTTCAATTAAAGCAATAGGGGAGACGCGATTAATCGCGTTTGGAGTAGAGAGACGCGATTAATCGCGTTTGGAGTAGAGAGACGCGATTAATCGCGTCTGTACAAGAGTTCTAAGCTTGACGCTTTGTATTGTGAGGTTAAAGTTTTGAGTTCTGAAGTTGAGGTTTGGAGTTCTGAGGTCGGAGTTCCGAGCTAAAAGGTCGACCTTCCGAGTTCAAAGGTCGAACTTCTGAGTTCAAAGGTCGGAGTTCCGAGTTCAAAGGTCGGAGTTCCGAGCTAAAAGGTCGGAGTTCCGAGCTAAAAGGTCGACCTTCCGAGTTCTGAGGTCGACCTTCCGAGTTCAAAGGTCGGAGTTCTGAGTTCAAAGGTCGGAGTTCCGAGTTCAAAGGTCGGAGTTCCGGGTTGACTTTAATGATACAAATATGTTGGTAGCAAACAATTACTCATTGGTGTCAACTTAAGCCCAAACCCCATTAAAACCTCGTTTCCAGCCTCTGGCTGGAAATACCCTTCATTGCGGCTCTGCCGCAAATCTTGAGGCAAAGCTTCTCATTAGGCATTCCCAGTCAGAGACTTCTTTTCAAGACGACTCCTCACTCCCGATCTCAATCGTCTAAATACCTGAAAATTGCTGTAAATTTTTAATTATGATCCAGGCAGAGGAATTTGTAGAAGCTGCGCGTAATCTTGGCTTTGGGTGGTACACTGGCGTACCCTGTTCTTTTCTCACGCCTTTTATTAACTACGTCATTAATGACGTTCAACTTAGATATATCTCCGCAGCCAATGAGGGAGATGCTGTAGCGATCGCAGCTGGAGCAGCAATTGCTGGAAAACCAGCTGTAGTAATGATGCAAAACTCTGGTTTGGGAAATGCTGTTAACCCGCTAACCTCGCTCACTTATATCTTTCGGATACCACTGCTGCTGATTTGTACTTTAAGAGGCGATCGCCTCTTGCAAGATGAACCGCAACATCAATTAATGGGGCAAATCACAGATAAATTGCTGCAAACAATGACTATACCTTGGGAATTTTTTCCCACAAACGCAGCAGAAATAGAACCCGTTCTGCAAAGAGCCACAGTTTACATGAGACAAGAGCGCTGTCCTTATGCTCTAATTATGCGTAAAGGAGCGATTGCACCCCATGCACTCACCCGTTCTTCTATCCCCGAACGAGAAAATAGTAGTAGCGCTGATATTCAGCAAAGCTTTTTTCGGGATCACAAAGAACAACGCGTTTCTCGCAGCGAAGCATTGGCTCGGATTGTGGAACTCATTGATGCAGAAAAGACTGTAGTAATTGCCACCACCGGATACACGGGACGGGAACTCTTCGCCAGCAAAGACAGCGCCAATCATCTTTATATGGTCGGGTCGATGGGCTGCGCTTCCTCAATGGGATTGGGACTATCCTTAGCACGTCCAGACCTGAAGGTAGTGGTAATTGATGGCGATGGGGCAGCACTAATGCGAATGAGTAATTTTGCTACCATCGGCACTTATGGCGGTGCTAATTTAATCCATATTCTCTTAGATAATGAAGTCCACGATTCCACAGGCGCACAAGCCACCGTCTCTGCGGGTATCTCCTTTGCCAAAATTGCCGAAGCGTGCGGTTACGGCGTTACATTAGCTGGAGACGATCCCGCGCTTTTAGATGCCTTATTTACCGCAGATGCCAACACTAGACCGAAATTCGCGCATCTGAAAATCCGTCCAGGAACTTTAGAAAAGCTACCCAGACCCGATATCACCCCAGAAGCAGTTTTGCAACGCTTTATGAAACATATTGGTTCCGACTGGCAATAGAATTCTAATTGTACAGACGCGATTAATCGCGTCTCTCCTAACAGACGCGATTAATCGCGTATCTTTGTAATGATTTTATTAAATCCCGGCCCAGTGAATTTGAGCGATCGCGTCAGAAATGCCCTGTTGCGTCCCGATTTGTGTCATCGTGAAGTAGAATTTTCCCAACTTCAAAGCAAAATCCGCGAACAATTACTTCAAGTTTATGGTCTTGAAAGCGATCGCTGGGCAGCAGTTCTCCTCACGGGTTCTGGTACCGCAGCGATGGAAGCTATGATCAGCAGTCTAGTCCCCAATGATGGGAAATTACTAGTCATTGAAAACGGTGTGTATGGCGAACGACTATCCAAAATCGCCAAAATCCACAGCATTGATTACATAACACTTTCCCATGCTTGGGATGCCGAAATAGATATCAACGGTTTAGTCAAACTTTTAGATGAAAACGCCGATATCACCCATCTTGCTGTCGTCCATCACGAAACTACTACCGGTCGCCTAAATAAGTTGGTGGAACTTGCGCTAATTTGTCAAGAACGCCGGATTCAATTACTAGTGGATGGTGTCAGCAGTTTTGGTGGCGAGGAACTGAATTTTGCAGATTGGGGAATTACCGCTTGCGCTGCAACAGCCAATAAATGTCTGCATGGCGTCCCTGGAACCTCTTTTGTCATCCTACGACGGGATGCACTGCCGTCAGTAGCCACAATCCCCCGCACCTTATATTTAGATTTAGGAACCTATTGCCAGCAGCAGGATCGAGGCGGCACACCTTTTACACAATCAGTACAGACATTTTATGCTTTAACAGAAGCTTTGCAAGAAATGGCAGAAGCAGGGGGTTGGAGTGCCAGACACAGCCATTACAACCAACTTGCTAGCTTCGTTAGAGACGGGTTAGCCTCAATCGGAATTAAACCCCTACTTCCTCTTGGCAGTTCATCCGTTGTCTTGAATGCCTACTACTTGCCAGACGGTTTCAGCTATGAGAAATTTCACGACCAACTGAAAGCACAAGACTATATAATTTATTCTGGACAGGGAAATTTAGCCCAATCTATCTTCCGAGTCTCGACAATGGGAGCTATTACCTCCGCTGACATGGAACGCTTTATTACTGTTGTTAAACAAATTATTAATAATTCGTAATATTCTTTTGTTCTCATGCAGAGCATGAGAATGGCTGATTAAGGGCTGTTGCCTCCAATTAGACATGGAGGCAGCAGCCCACATGATGCATTCCCATGTGGAACATGGGAACGGGCAATAGGAGAAATAAGCGTTTTTTCCTCCCCTGCTTAAGAACTATTCAAGAACTGCTTGCCTCGACAGATAAATTTCTTAACCGAGCAGTATTGGGGGTGTAATGACTTACGAAATCCGAATTATTTTAACAGGGCATCAAAGCATCTAATCTCCCTAGTACTGTCATATCTTCTTCATCTAACTCCGTCGGAATACCACTGCGAATCAATTCCGAAAAGTTTTCATTGGGAACCATAACAGTCAACGTGTACAAGCGAGTAGAACCAGTATTTTTAATCAAATGAGTCCCAGTGGGAGGCATCAATAAACTATCTCCAGTTTTGATTGTGGTAGTCTTGCCGTCACACATGGCGATCGCTTCCCCTTTAAGAATGAAAAACATTTCCACCGCCCACTGATGGCGATGTGGCGGTGTTTGTCCACCAACATCAAAAATTTCAATGCAGCAAGTCAGGGAAGTATTAGCATTCGTCGAATCGAAGATAATTGCTAATCGATTAGAGTCGTCGGGACTAATGCGATATACTTGGTAATCTTTGAGAGATTTAATAACCGGAATTACACAACGAGTAGCGTACATTTATTTATCCCCTCGGAAGTGATTGTTGGGTATGAAAATTCCTAAAATCCAAGTCCTGAATATTGAGTTGTTAGTTGTATGTCTAAATCACCCAATTTTAGATTTTAGATTTTAGATTTTAAATTTTGGATTTTGGGATTAAATAATTTAAAATCCAAAATTTAAAAAAGTTTGATATCAAGCGAATTTAAACGCAAGAACAAATCTAAAATCTCAAATTATTGAGCAAATAAAGAGCATTCATGCATGTAATCAATCTCAAATCTCAAATCAAATTACTCCTCACTCTTTTACAGCGCTGTTAAAATTGCTTGCGAGTCAGTGACAAAACCGAAGCATTGTTTGACATTGTACAATGTCGCCAGCCAACAATATTCAGGAGAAGTAGTAGCGGTACAGTCTTTAACCAACACACAGTCATATCCTAAGAAGTTGGCATCACATAAGGTCATTAGCACACATTGATCAGCATTAACACCAGCAAAAAATAGTGTTGTCCTTCCCAGATTCCGCAAGATACTATCTAAGGGCGTATCCCAAAAGCCACTCATGCGGTATTTATCCACACGAATATCTTCCGGAATCTGTTCTAGTTCGTCTACTATTGCCGCTGCCCAACTACCTGCCATGAGTACTCTAGCACCATTGCTTGGCAGTGGATCGCCCAATCCCACACCCTCCCCTGTGGGATTATAGACGTGGCGCGAACTAGCACTAATATTGAGCAAGTCGGGACGATTCCCCCAATTTACCCAAATGACTGGGACACCAGCCTCACGCAGTTCTGGAAGTAAGTTGTTCAAAGGTTCAATAGGCTGACGCGCCGGAGTTACGTCTACGCCGATATGCGCTAACCAACCATCAGGGTGACAGAAGTCGTTTTGCATATCAATGACGAGGATAGCAGTTTTTGCCAAGTCTAAATGCAGGGTTTTAGTTTCTGTTGATAAAATAACCGGTTGTGGGGTCTTTTGAGGACGAGTGATATCTGCGATCGCATCATTCACTGTCCACGCATTTGGCGCAACTCCCAATGTCCGAAAAGGCAAATTCATAAAATTGCAATACCCAACACCATTTTCTATTTTGTAACTTGAAATTTAGTTGAAAATACAATTACTTAATCAAGGTTAAATATGGTAAGTTTCAGCATCCAGAATGTATTGATTGCCGTCCGTGATGATTATGCAACGGTAGATGTACAGGTTGTAGATGGTGTAATCGCAGCGATCGCACCGAATCTACAAGTAATCGGCACTGCCATTGATGGCAAAAATAAGCTACTGCTACCTGGCTTTTTCAACGCCCACACCCACTCATCAGAGATGTGGCAGCGAGGAATCATGTCAGTCTTCCCTTTAGAATTATGGTTAGCAGAACTGTATGATTTTACCCCCCTCGATCCCGAACAAGTTTATCTCAGCGCCTTAGGTACTGCGGTGGAAACCTTACTTTCCGGCGGGACAAGTGTGGTAGATCATCTGGTGTTAATTCCCGGACTTGAGTTAGAAACGATCGCCATTGCAACTCGTGCTTACAGAGAAGTTGGAATTCGTGCTTTTATCGCCCCCTTAATTCACGATGAATCCCTCAGCGCAGGTATACCATCCGGGGAATCAGCAAAAACTCATGAACCTTATTTTCGCTCAACTGTGGCAACATTAGAAATCATTGAAGAGGCGGTGAGACAATTTCATCGCCCAGATGAGGGTGTAGATATTTTAGTCGCACCAACAGGGACACAATTGTGTACTGATGCTTTATTTGCGGGATCTATCGAGTTAAGCGATCGCTATAATCTTTGTCGTCACTCCCATTTACTCGAAACCAGGGCACAGCAAAAAATCGCTCAACAAAAGTACGGTTGTACTGCTGTGGAACATTTGAAAAGAATCGGATATTTGAGCGATCGGACAACACTTGCCCATTGCGTCTGGTTAAATGATGCTGATATTGCTATTTTGGCCGAAACTCAATCTACAGTTGTTCATAATCCCTTAAGTAATCTGCGTTTAGGCAGTGGCATCGCCCCCATTTTAAAATATCGCCAAGCTGGAGTAAATGTAACTTTTGGTTGCGATGGTGCTTCGAGTAATGACTCTCAAGATTTGCTTGAAGCAATCAAAATTGGTTCTATCTTACATAATGTCACAGACTCAGATTATCAACACTGGATTACGCCCCGACATGCAGTAGAAATGGCATCTTTGGGAGGCGCAAAAGAATTGAATCTTGCAGATAAACTCGGTTCTCTCACTGTGGGAAAACAAGCAGATTTAGTCCTTTATGACCTCACCAATTTATCATTACTTCCCCGTACAGATCCCATTGGTTTGTTAGTTTTAGGGCGTCTTAGTAATGTTGTTGATAGTGCTTGGGTGAATGGCAAGCAAATTGTTGCCGACGGTAAAGTTACCACTATTAACGTTGATGATTTGCGGCAAGAATTATTTAACCGCAGTCAATGGGAGACGAAGCGCAAGTCTCAAACTGTAGCGCAAATTGAAGCACATTATCGCACGGTTATGGGGTTGTAAAACCAAAACTTATTGCTGCTGCCAAACGAGCTAAACAAGAAATTGCAGAGGGCAAGGCACTGCAATGGACTACGACCAGCTATGAAGTAAACATCTCCGAAAATCAATTAAGACCCCTCTCCAAACCTCTCTCCGCTTCGGGGAGAGGCTTAATTTACATGATATCTGTATGTAAATTTAAGATAACTAAATCTTTTCCGGAGATGTCTAGTCAGTAGTACTTCCCTCCTTTTGGTCTGACCATTATTTAGACTTTGTAGTAATTTTAAATCGGAATTTGAATCACAAATTCTGTACCCTCTCCCTTTACAGAATTAACCTCTAGAGTGCCGCCATGTTTTTCTACAATAATTTGACGTGCGATCGCTAATCCTAATCCTGTACCTTTACCTACAGATTTAGTTGTAAATAAATGGTCAAAAATCTTTTCTTTTACTTTATCAGACATTCCCATACCATTATCTTGAATGTCAATTAAGACATGATGTTTATCTTGATTCAAAGAAGTCTTAATCTCAATTTTATTATTAATCTCGTGAAAATTACGTCCAAGATTAGACTCTTCTAAAGCATCAATTGCATTTGCCAATAAATTCATAAATACCTGATTGAGTTGCCCAGGAAAACATTTGACTAAAGATATATCTCCGTATTGTTTCACTACTTGAATATCTGGATGTAGTTCTGATGCTTTTAAACGATGCTTAAGAATCAAAATTGCGCTGTCGATACCTTCGTGAATATTAAAAGTAACTTTGTGTTCTGTATCTGCCCTCGAAAAGGTTCGCAAACTGTTGCTAATACTCCAAATGCGGTCAACACCTAATTTCATCGAAGAAATCAGTTTTGGCAAATCTTCTCGGAGATATTCTAAGTCAATCACTGCGATTTCTTTTTCAATTTCTCCACCCGGATTCGGAAATTTTTGCTGATAGAGATCGAGCAGGCGAAACAAATCTTCAATATAATTAACAGCAGGTTGGATATTACCTGCAATGAAGCCTACAGGGTTATTAATTTCGTGGGCTACACCTGCAACTAAATTTCCCAATGCTGACATTTTCTCACTTTGCACTAGTTGTAGTTGCATCTGCTGTAAATTTGTAAGAGAGTGTTCTAACTGTTGGGTATTTTCTTGCGATCGCTGATAGAGATAAGCATTTTCTAAGGAGATAGCCGCCTGGGAACACAATAGGTTGATTACTTGGAGTCTATCGCGTGTAAATACTCCGGCAATTAGATTATTTTCTAAGTAAAGGATGCCGATTAACTTTCCTTGATGGAGAATTGGGGCACACAGCAAACTCTTGGGTTGTTCTCGGATAATGTATGAGTCAGAAGCTAAAGAATTATCTTCAGTTGCATTATCGATTACCAATGTTTCTAAAGTGTGTTTAACATAGTTAATTGGAATCAAGGGGATATCTTGGCTGAACTCAATGGGAATAGATTGCAAAATAGTTGGCACTTTTTGGAATGTTGCGTAGGCGTAGCCCGTCGTAGACATCGCCTCGATTACCCAAATATTATCCTTGAGTAAAATTAGAGCAGATTTTTTCGCTCCGGTATTCTCTATCACCACTTGCATTAATGTAGAGAGCAACTTCTCTAAATGAATTTCGCTAGATAGTGCTTGAGAGGCTTTGAGAACACTTGCTAAATCTAAAGCTTCTGAAATGCTGGCACCGCTTGATGAAATTGTTGTACTAGGGCTAAAAGTAGATATGGACATATTATGGAAAGTCGATGCTGTTTCCGTGGGATTGAAGCGAATTTTTTCCCATTGGAGAATCGGGGCGAGTAATTGAGGATAACGTTTTTCTAAGTCATAAACTTTGGCTTTAGCGCCCCAACGAACATAGCAGTAATAAGCATTTGTCAAATAGGTTTGGGCAATTTGCTCTTTACCCCATGTCAAATAAAATTTGGCAGCGAGTTCGTGAGCAAGAGCTTCTTCTTGGATATATTCGTTTTTTTTGGCTCCATGAATAGCGCGATCGTACAACTCCATTGCCAGGGTAAGCTCATTAGTCACACGATAAAATTCCGCAGTTACTAAGTCAGCCTTATGCTGGAAGTTCATCGGGGCATACTCTGCCCAGTGATTCATTTTTTCCTGATGCAGTTTAACCGTTGCCAAACATTCTGTTTGGCTAGTTTCTGGAAGTAAGGGATAGATAGCAAGTCTAACTAGAGAACCATAGAAATATAAAAGTGGAACAATTAATTGAGCCGTCACACCTGCTAGATAATTTTCAGTAAGATAGGCATATTCCAACGCTTGGGCATAGTTACCAAATCCATAGTTCAAAATCAGCTTGTGCAAATTTAAGCTGAATAAGCCCATGAAATTATGACTGTCTTGGAACTGTGGCAGCAATTCGCTCTCATCCACAGCGTCACCCACTAAATAACAAGGATCGGCAGAATGTCCCATCCAGTTCAAAACCACTTGGCGTAATACTTCATTCAACGTCAGAAAGCCTACTTGTTTGATTTGGCGGATCTGCTGACTATAAATGGCAATTTTGTGTTCCAATTCACTTAATTCTTGCCCGATAGTGTAAGAAGACTGGGCATCGTAGTAGTGATTAAGTGCCGCAGCGTCCAGACCACCAGATTCTAAACCATAATCATAGCCAGACTCTAATAACGATAGTGTTTCCCTGGGATGAACTTTCCAGGGAAAGATCAAAGCTCCTGTAATCACTAAGATTTTGGCAAGTAGTGCCTTGTGTCCAAGTTGTTCTGCTAAATGCAATGCCAACTTGCCAAATTGATAGCCCGATTCGATATCATCAACAACACCACAAAGGACAATGCCGTAATGAGCATAAGCAGTAGCTGATGTGGAAGCATTACCATATTGAATTGATATCCGAATTTCTGATAATGCACTTAATAGAAATAATGACGAACCTGAGATGTAAGCAGCTGGTGCAAAAGCGTAGGCAATTTGCATTATTGCTAGGGCTTTCAAATCGGTCATCTTTGGCAAGTTAACTAAATACCCAATTCCCGCTGCTGGAAGCAGAGCTTTTGTTTCTACAAGTGCCTGCTGAGTGTCCGTTTCTGTGGGAGATTCTGGAAAAGATACCCCCAATAATTTCAACGCTTGCACACCAATCTGGACACCACCTAAGAGATTTTTTTGGGCAATGCAAGCAAAAATCTGGACTTCATAAATTTTAATCTGGTCTAGAAAGGTTCTAGCATTTTGCAAGACGATCTTAGCCCACATTTCCATTTGTTCATAGTGTCCACTCAGAAAACCAGCTTCTGTGGCTAAGGTGTATAGGTTGAGGGTGAGATCGTAGGCTTGTTGCCAACCGTCTGCGGATAAAAGTGTTATGCCAGTCTGAAGATAAGCTATCTCCGCGTCATAAGCCGTTGCAGACTTGGCTTTCTGGGCTGCTACTAAGTTCAACTGTGCTAATTGATGGCGTGCATCAGGTTGAATAATCAAAGAAATACCAGTGTTGAGGTTATTGACAATCTCAAAGATTTTTTCTTCTAGTACTTCTAATGATGTTTTACTTAACAGAAGTTGCCCAATTTTCAAGTGAGTTGCTTGCTTTTGGTCTTCAAGAATTAGAGAATATGCAGCTTGTTGAACACGGTCATGCAAAAATTTATATGTAACTATCTGTGAACCTTGTTCTGGCTGTTGTGTTTCTCGTCCTATATAAAACTTATAGATTTCACTTTCAGGCAAGATGAATCCCTCTTGCAATGCTTTCCATAAATTCGACGCGGTTTCAATTTCTGACTGTTCAGAAACAATTGCTAAAGTTACCAAATCAAATTGGTTGCCAATACAAGCTGCAAATTTCAAAACATTCTGCGTTGCTTCTGGCAGCTTCTGCAACTGTAATGCCATAAATTTAACTACATCATTAGTAATAGTTAAGGCTTTGACTGCTGCAATATCACATTGCCAGCAACCTACTTCAACATTAAAAAAAATTAAATTATCTTCATGGAGAGCTTTCAGAAATTGTGTACTAAAAAAATGATTGCCTTTACTCTTCTGATAAATGATGTGAGTTAATAATTGGGCAAATTCTAGAGAAGAACTGAAAGTATCAGCCACCAATTGATTTAAACTTGGTTGGCTCAAAGGAGCTAATCTAATCGTGTTAATAGTAGTCCGCGCTTTCCTAATCTCTACCAAATTTAACATCAAAGGATGGGCAGCAGTGACTTCATTATCCCGATAAGCACCAATCACTAACATATAGTGAATTCCTGTTTCACTCATCAGCAATTGCATCAACTTCAAAGATGCTGAATCCGCCCATTGCAAATCATCCAAAAATATCACTAATGGATGTTCTTTGGTTGTGAAAACTTGAATAAATTTCTGAAACAGTAAATTGAACCGATTTTGTCCAGCACTTCCTGAAAGTTCAGGTACTGGCGGTTGTTGTCCAATAATTTTTTCTAGTTCTGGAATAACTTCGATAATTACCTGAGCATTCTCACCCAAAGCTGTCACAATTTTAGCTTTCCATTGTTCAAATTGGGCATCCGTTTCACTCAGCAATTGCCCCATTAAATCTCGAAATGCTTGGACAAAAGCTCTTAAGGGAATGTTGCGTTGGAATTGGTCATATTTCCCTTTGATAAAATAACCTCGTTGTCGGACAATGGGTTTATGGACTTCATTAACAACGGCAGTTTTACCAATACCAGATAAACCTGCTACCAAAATAATTTCAGTGTTTCCCTGTGCTACTCTGTCAAATGCTGCGAGTAAGCTTTCTACTTCTGCTTGCCGACCATAGAGTTTTTCTGAGATGATGAAGCGATCGCAAATATCTCGCACTCCTAACTCAAAGACATCAATACTGCCAGTTTCGCGCCACTGACGCCAGCAAATTTCTAAGTCATGCTTCAACGCCAAAGCACTCTGATAGCGGTCTTCGGCATTTTTCGCCATCAGTTTACTGATCATCTCAGACAAAATTGGAGGAATCTGAGGATTCAGACTATGCACCTGTGGGGGAACCTTTGCCAAGTGACAATACACCAACTCCATCGGTTCATCTGTGCTAAAAGGTAACTGGCCGGTGAGGAGTTCAAAAAAGGTGACACCCAAGGAATAAAAGTCGCTGCGGTAGTCAATTCCCCGGTTCATTCGTCCAGTTTGTTCAGGAGAAAGGTATGCCAACGTCCCTTCTAGGATATTTGGATTAGTCAGAGTTTGCGTTTCTCTGGAAAGTAAGGAGGCGATACTAAAATCGATCAGTCTTATGTCTTTTGTAGTGGGGTTAATCAAAATATTGGCGGGTTTGATGTCTTTGTGAATCACTCGATTGTGATACAGTCCATCAAGAATGGAGACAATTTGCGAAGCAATGTGAAAAAATGCTTGCAACCCATCAGCATTTTCTCCCATCCCTCTGCCCCATTTCCCCATCTCTTCTTGGAGAGAAATGCCGCCAAAATCTTCCATGATTAAGGCATAGCTGTTTTGATAGTTCTCCAGGCTATAGGTTTTGATAATTCCATCAATATCTAGGTTTTTCGCAATGGTGTACTGATTGCAGAACCGCACGATTTCATAAAATGTAGGATACTCACGCCGCAACAGTTTAATCACTACTGGCATTTTGTCTGATTCTCTAATGCCGCGATGGACTAGGGTTTTTGAGCCAGAATAAATTAGCTCATGTATTTGATAACCAATTAGTGCCACCATAGTTCTGTTTTCTCTACAAGGTTAATTTTTTCCTGTTTACATTGATTGTTCCCATTAATACAAATGTGCTTAAGGTTTAGGGAGACAATTTTGTAACAAGATATGAATATGCGATCGCTAAATCCTTCTTTACAGAACTCCGACAAATAAATTATCTAATCTTGTGGGGTGGGCGACACGAGCGCCAGTTACCAATACAGCACCAAAACTCTAATCCACTATGGCAGAAGTTTGCCTACCTGATGACAAAGGGCTTATACCAATTCACAATTCGCAATTCGCAATTAAAAAACTTTTTTATGTATGCTTTATGACTAAATGCCTTAGTGATACATTTCCGGGAGTCAATATGGAACGCGTCATTTCTGCGTTGGGAAATCTTAATTTTATCGGTATATCCTACGCCTTCTCTGTTAATCGTCGTGCAGTGTGTTGGCGAATAGTGGCGTGGGGTTTGGGATTAGAGTTTGCATTGGCGCTAGTAGACATCTCCGAAAAAGAATCTTAAACCCTTATCCTGTTTAGATAAAAACCTAATTTCTGGAGATGTCTAGTGATTCTTAAAACTCCTTGGGGTTTGAATGTGTTTAAATCTTTAGGAAATATTGTCAGCCAATTTTTAGCATGACAATGCCCTATTCATCTGTAGAGTAGAACTGTTGGGCGTAAAAACGGGCATACCGTCCTTCCTGAGATAGTAGGGAGGCGTGGGTACCAGCTTCAACCACCTGTCCTTGTTCTACTACGAGAATGCAGTCAGCCCGACGAACGCTACTCAAGCGATGGGCAATAATAAACACGGTACGGTTTTGCATGACTCGCTCCAGCGCCTCTTGAACTAGTGCTTCTGATTCCGAATCCAGAGCAGAGGTGGCCTCATCCAGGATGAGAATTCGCGGATCGTTGGCGATCGCTCTGGCGATCGCTAATCTTTGGCGTTGTCCTCCTGATAGGTTAACTCCCCGTTCGCCCACCCAGGTATGATAACCCTGAGAAAACTGGGTGATAAAGGAATGAGCGTTGGCAATCTTTGCTGCTGACTGAATCGCTGCTAAATCTAATTTTTCCTGACCGTAACCGATGTTTTCGGCGATCGTTCCCGAAAAAAGGGTAATGTCTTGGGGAACAATCCCAATTTGATGGCGCAGGCTGGTAAGTGTAACGTCACGGATATCAATATTATCAATCAGAATTTGACCCGCCTGAGGGTCATAAAAGCGAAGTAAAAGGTTAATTAACGTCGATTTGCCTGCTCCTGAAGAACCAACCAAGGCCATGACATCACCAGGAGAAGCGTGCAGACAAAGATCCTTTAGCACTGGCTCGTCAGGATTGTAGGCGAAATTGACATGACGATACTCTACCTTGCCAATAACTCGTGGCATTTCCAGAGCATTCGATTTTTCGCTGAGGCTAGGCTGCTTCGCCATCAGTTCAAAGATGCGTTCGACGGAAGCTTCGGTCTGTTTGTACTCGTTGTAATTGCTAATCATCATGTCGATTGGCTGAATCAGTAAAGCCACAGCAGCTAAGAAACTGATAAACCCTTGAGATGTCAGCTGATTCTGAGAAATCTGCCATCCTCCCAATAAAAATAGCAGCATAATACTAACTGCTTCCAAAAAACCGACAACAGGAAACTGAATGGATTTAAGTTGTTGAGTGCGATACTGAGCCTGACGATTGCGTTCTGCTTCCTGATTGAATCGCTTCACTTCATACTCTTGGGCCGCAAAAGCCTGAACAACGCGAATCCCACTAAATACTTCAGTTAGCAGCGCAGACAAATTGGAAACCTGATTTTGACTCTGGCGAGATAGCACGAGTAATCGCTGACCAAATTCTCCGATCAACCAAGCCATGAGGGGAGCCAAAATCAAACCTGCAAGCGTGAGCGGCCAATTCAGGTAGAGCATGTAAATGGGAATCACAATTAACTGCAACAGATTGGAAAGAAACTGATGGGATAACTTATCAATAATCTCGCCTACCCGGTCGATATCTTCAGTTAGGCGATAAGTGAGGTCTCCCGTCTGTGTGGTTTCAAAATAATCCAATCCGAGTTTGTGCAGGTGAGCGTAAACTCGCTTACGCAAGTTTAAAGCCATTTCCAGAGCAGCAGCGATCATAAAGACATTCTGCCCGTATTGACAAAACCCTCGAACTAAAAATACTAAAGTGGCTAGTCCGAGCCAGTAGGCAATCTGGTTAACATTTCCCTGACTAAGAAAAAAAGCGACCTTACCTGCTAAATAGGGTATTGCTAGGGTGAACAACACAAATCCTAAGATACAAGCCAATCCCCGAATTAACAGCGGCCATTGGGGCCACAGATAAGGCAACAGTTGCCAGTAGCTAGAGCGGACTTTCATAGTTCAATTCTGTATGCTTATATTCTGCCAGCGCCGCAAAGTATCCCTTCCATGATTTATCCAACAATCTCAAAATTTATTGTGCAACCTTGGCAGATAAACTTTTGTCCTCTTGAATTGGCTGTATTAACTTATCCATCTGATTGGAAGATGGCACTATGACCATAGATAAAAAATTGCCGAATGCAATAATTAGCAGCTTTCCACACATAACATCTTTTTGCTCCTATGCCGGATGATTTTTACAGCTATTTTCAGCTAAATAAACCACATCCTCTTGGGCACAGAAAAAGCTCATTGGTGTCAACTTAAGCTCAAACCCCTTTAAAACCTCGTTAAGAGCCTCTGGCTAGAAATGCACTTCTAATTGCGGTGCCGCTAGTTTTGAGGCAGCAGCCCCCCATTAGGCATTCCCAGTCAGAGACTCTTAACGAGGCCCGAGGCAATCTCTGAAGGACTTATCTAGACTGGCTTTCATGTTAAGTTGACACGCATGAGCATTGCTGTGTCCCTACGACAGATGTGGTTCAAATACATGAAAACTGCTGTAATAACTCGCTGTTTTACCTACATTCTGTTATCCTTACCTTCATTATTAAAATTTGGCAGCAACGGTAATTTCTCCTCAGTTTCTCCCAGATAGGTTAGCAGAAGGCGGGCAATTCTCTCAGATGCACCGCGCGGGCCAAATCGCTCAGGGCCATTTTCTTTGCACTTAATCAGGTAGTCTGAATCTTGTAAAGTCTCGACTACTCGTCGAGCTGCTTGCTTGAGAATCTCAGGGGTTGCTGGCTTGGTGCCGATGGTTTGGGCAGAAATGCCCAACAGCCGTGTTTGCGCCTCTGCAAATTGATAGGTAAATTGAGGACCCTCTCCAGGAATCTGGATGATTGGTTTGCCGATCGCTACAGCTTGCTCCACTGCCAACCCTGCCATACCAATGACGAGAGTAGAATAACATAGGATGTCACTGAAGGCATCTGAATAACATCTCACTTCCACAATCGGTGATTTGTCAGCAGAATTTCCTGGAAGAGAATAAGTGAGTATACCTTGAGTCAGCTGCCAACCTTGACTTTTGGCAATGTCGTCTAGTTGCTCCATCAAATCCGGTATCAAGGCTGCACGAAACTGTAATCCTGACTCAGGCATCACCTTCGCGATTCCTACCACTAGTTGCAACTGCAAACAAAAATTTCGCGCGGCTTCAGGCATCCGTGACCCTGGTAGGAGAGCGATCGCTCTCCCGTCTGGTTTCAGGTGCAAGTCTTTGCCAGCAGGGACGAGCCAATCTAAAGCCGGAATGCCAGCAAACTGAGCTTTAGTTAAACCTTGCCGTTGGAGGTCATAAGCCGTATAGGGATCCTTAGTGAAAACTGCCAGACATCTGGAAGAATTAAGATCATGCCACAGAAGCGGATTGAGTCGTAACTGCCCTTCGTAGAGGGCAGAAAGACAAGAGATAAAGGAGACGAAGGGGCGCTTTGTTAAGTAAGCAAATGTCTGAGAGATAAAATCCCCAGTAGCCATAATGAAATCGCAATTGGGAGCATAATGCAACACCGCTTGTAACTGTCGCCACGTTAACCCAATCAATCCCGATTGAAAGTCTTTGAGCAAATAGAGGCGCTTCATATAAAAGAATCCTCCAGAGGGCATCGTTTGCGTCGGGCCAATAATGGGAATGTTCAAGTTACGGTAAGCTTTTCCTTCCCCAACAATCGGCATTGCTGCCATATCAAGAGAAGGACACAATTGGCGCAGGGTTTGAATAACATGAGAGGTATGGTTATCTTCTCCGTGGCCGTTACTGATAAATAAGATTCGCTTAGAAGGCATCTTGGTATTTGGGTAGCAAAAGGGAAAAAACAGCGAATTTTATCTTATTTTATGGCTCCCGTAGCATTATTGATGGGCGTACCTTGGGCTGATTGTCGGCAAGTTGGGAATGATTAGCGATTGCTCCCATTGTTTGGAGATGAACGAGGATCAAAGACTCGTTCACGAGTATCAAAGGTGGATGAACGAGGATTAAAGACTCGTTAATGAGTATCAAAGGTGGATGAACGAGGATTAAAGACTCGTTAATGAGTATTAAAGGTGGATGAACGAGGATCAAAGACTCGTTCACGAGTATCAAAGGTGGATGAACGAGGATCAAAGACTTGTTAATGAGTATCAAAGGTGGATGAACGAGGATCAAAGACTCGTTCACGAGTATTAAAGGTGGATGAACGAGGATCAAAGACTCTATCCAGGCTTGCAGTGCAACTTGCGATCGCATTCTGGGACTGACCGCAGAACAGCTTGTGGGGCAAAATTTGCTTAATCCCAGATAACATTTTATTTATGAAGATGGCTCTCCTTTCGGAGGTGAAACTTACTCTGCGATCGTTACCCAGAATACAGGTAAACCTTGCTTGAATGTGGTGTGTGGCTGTTTATCAGCCAAATCGTGAGCAAGGGGGGCTATTGTTGTCTTCACAACCTCTGTTCCAAGCTGGGGGAACTACTCCCGACGCGATCGTGACAACTTTTTCGGAATCTATTGGCGCAGCTTGAGGACAACTTTAGCTGTGCTGAAGATACTCAACAAGTTGATGCAGATGAATTTCAGGCACTATGGGATAGTATTGCTGACACTCTTTTGGGGATACTCTACATTTATCACCTAATTGAGCAGCGAAATTCTGATGTTAATTACGAAATTGCTCAAGGTTGGGGCTACAGACCAGTAGAAATTCAGGTAATGGCAAAGGAGTTATAGTTATGAGAATTGATGCAGATTAGACATCTTCCGAAAATCCTAGTTTATCTGTGGGTTTATTTTCATAAAATTGTCTTTTGTAAAAAAATAATTCCTAGCCAAAAATCTTGGCGCAATCATGCTCAAAAATTTTGATTGCGATCGCGAATTTCCAGTCTAGCATTTGAAAATTGCCCATTACGGACAACTATCTAAAGAGGGAAAGTTTTTCCTCGGAATCCAGCCCTTAGTTAGTTGTATAATTTTGATTAAAGGTGTAACAATACAGCTTATTGCCAAAACACATTTTATTTCTTTAATCTTGCTAAAGATCATGATAGATTGGGCTTGACGGCATTAGCCCTCCTGGGCAATCATAAAGAGACGGCTATTATAAGCCAATTTTCCTAGTGCTTTACTACGATTTTAGAGCTGATAAAATCGCCTACTTGCACTCATTCTGTTTATTGTTGCAACATACCATATTACCACAATATGCCTGTTTATCCTTATTAGTGTTATCTGCGGTTCTTTAAAAATCAAATAGGAATCCTATACTATGTGTGGTGAACATTTGGATAAATTTAATGAGATGTCAGAGCAGCTAATTATAATGCCCAACATTTGAATTTTCCAGAGTTAACGGTTGTATTTGTGGTTTCCATATCGAGGCAAACCAAATAATCATCTCGATATTTGTATTCACTTAACTTTGCATCCAGTATTTTCCAATAGTCAATCCAAGAATTTGAAAAGAGGATATTTCCATGTCTAGTTTGTTTCGTTGTTCATCAGCAAGGGTTGCTTTACTAGTTGTAGGAATGACATCTGCTATATTAGCTCCTATCGTAATTTCTACCCCAGCTTTATCTCAAAATACTGTTCCATCTACGACACCATCGCCTGACACACCATCGCCTGCGACACCATCGCTCGATACACCATCGCCTGCAACACCATCGCCTGACACACCATCGCCTGCGACACCATCGCTTACAACACCATCACCTACTTCAACAGTCAACTTGTCTGATGTTTCCTCAGATTATTGGGCGCGTCCCTTCATTCAAGCCCTAGCTGACAATAACGTGATTGCTGGCTTTCCTGATGGCACCTTTAGGCCGAATCAAGCTGTGACTCGTGCTGAATTTGCCGCCTTAATTCAAAAAGCTTTCGGTAACCAAAACCGAGTTCGGCAATTAAACCCAGGTGGATTTAGTGATGTTCCTGCTAACTACTGGGCGGCTTCTGCAATTCAGAGCGCCTATGAAACTGGATTTCTGGCAGGTTATCCTGGGAACGTGTTTAGACCAAGTCAAGAAATTCCTAGAGTGCAGGGGATCGTTGCCTTAGCGAGTGGTTTAGGTTTAACTCCTAGCAGCACTGGAACAAGTAGTGACCTCAGCACCTATTACAATGACGCCTCAAGTATCCCGAACTACGCTGTTAATAGTGTGACAGCAGCAACACAATCTAATATTGTTGTTAATTATCCAGATGTAAAACAACTTAATCCGCAACAGTCCCTGACTCGTGCAGAAGCTGCGGCACTCTTATATCAAGCTTTGGCTAAACTGGGAAGGGTGCAACCCATTGCTAGCAATCTTCCAGCTACTCAGTATATTGTTGGTGGAACTCAAAGAGGTACCGATATTGTTTCTCTTGCTGCATCCAGTAGTTCTTTGACAACTCTGACTTCTTTATTAAAGACAGCTGGTTTAACTGATATTCTTCAACAGCCAGGCCCTTATACAGTCTTCGCTCCTACTGATGAAGCATTTGCTGCTTTACCTGCTGCTACCTTACAACAGTTACAGCAACCAGAAAACAGAGAAGCATTGATTAAGATTTTGAGATATCATGTGCTTCCTGGTGCAGTAACTGCTAGTCAATTCTCGCCTGGGAAACTGGTAACCGATGAAGGAAGACCTGTAAATATTAAAATTGATCGCGCTAACAATCAAGTCGAGGTGAATAATGCCAGAGTTATCCAGGCGGACGTGAAAGCTAGCAATGGTGTTATCCATGCAGTTAACCAAGTCCTGATCCCGCCTGATGTTAACATTAGTAAGTTAAATCAGCCACCAACAGGAAGCACAAATGGGACACCTACGGTAGGTAGAGCTACTCGTGGTGGCAGAAGCTACATCGGGGTAGGTGGTAACATTGGTTTGAGCGGCAACGATTCAGCTCTGAGCGATGGTAACTTTACAGTAATCAGCAAACTTGGTCTGACAAACTATCTATCAGTGCGACCATCGGTGATCTTTGGGGACGATACACTATTTCTAGTACCAATAACTTTAGATTTTTCTCCGCGCAGAGCAGGTTCGGTGGGTGAGAGAACCTTTGCTATATCTCCTTATATCGGTGCTGGCGTAGCAATTGAAGCTAACGCTGGTACTGATATTGGATTACTGCTAACTGGTGGTGTAGATGTTCCTCTGGGTTCTAAACTTACGCTAACAGGTGGTGTAAATGCTGCTTTTCTGGATGACACCGATGTCGGACTACAATTAGGAGTTGGCTATAACTTCTAAGTAAATAGAAGTAGAACACGCGGTAGGGGCGCACATCTGTCATTGGTGTCAAATTAAGCCAAAACTCTTTTAAAGCCTCGTTTCCAGGATCTATATCATGTCCGCTGAACTGCCCATAATAAAAGAACCTCACTCCGCCTATAGCTAAAGCTACAGGCTCCCCTCCCCTTGTAAGGGAGGGGTTGCTTTTGAGAGGTCACGCAACAATCACAAGTAATTTACCGGACATGATCTAATTAGGACTTACGCGCTGTACAAATTAATCATAGTATGCACTTACCATGAGGTTTTACTACGCAAAACCGTCCCTCTGCGACTCGCATAGGTACAGACTTGAATTAAAGTTCAAGTCCGGGAGAGGTTCATCAAACTCATGTTGGATTAAGGTCGCTTGATTGCTAAAGTAAGTCCATCAGCAATGGGAACAAGGGATAGGGTAACCCGTTCATCATGATGTAACTTTTGGTTGAGCGCCCGGAGAGCTTGGGTCCTTTCATCTTGATTTTGCGGATCAGCAACTTGTCCTGACCATAAAACATTATCAATAGCAATCAATCCACCTGGACGCACCAATTGCAGCGATCGCTCGTAATATCCGTCATAATTTTCTTTATCAGCATCAATAAAGGCAAAATCAAATGTCTCGGCTTGCCCAGTTGCCAACAATGCATCTAAAGTTTCCAAACCTGGTGCCAATCGCAGATCGATTTTATCGGCAACTCCGGCTTCTTGCCAATACCGGCGGGCAATCGCAGTAAATTCTTCACTCACATCAGCAGCGATAATCTTGCCATCATCAGGAAGGGCTAAGGCAACTGAGAGTGAGCTATAACCTGTAAACACTCCAACTTCCAGGGTTTTCTTGGCTCCAATAAGCTGCACCAGAAGTCTCATAAACTGCCCTTGTTCTGGTGAAATCTGCATTCCACTTCGGGGATGGTTGGCGGTTTCTTGGCGCAACTTCAAAAGAATCTCCGGTTCCCGCAGCGAAACGGATAAAAGGTAATTATAGAGTTGGTTATCAAGACCTATAGACTGTTTTGGCATGGTAAATCAGAGAATTCAAGTAATCTACAGTTATACTATCGCCTAAGAGTGGTTAATCAGAAATCCCTAGTGAGCTTACAGCAGAATTCAAGTATTTGAACCACATCTGTTGTAGGGGCGCAAGGCCTTGCGCCCCTACCGCTTGTGACTCTGGGGTCATGACTGATTTATTATACGGGTATTTAAATTGTCATGCTTTTAACTGAGAAATGCAAGTGATATTAAATACAGTATAGTGACAGCTAAAAAAGAGGAATAAAATCAGCGATCGCGCTAATAAGCAGGCTGGTTTGGAGAAGATTGGGGAGATAGTGTGTTGAAATTATTGGATTGAATGCATGATGCACTTTTATACTTGCCAAAAAGCATTGGGACAATGATCAGATGGTTATGCAGTTCATGAAGGTTACTTATGAACAATTAGGAAATTTAAAAACCTGCCAAAATGGCAACCAGATTCTGATTAACCAAGTTAAATTGTATAAAGATAAACGACTTCAAGGTTTTTGTTATCAGGGACTACCACGTAAGCAAATTACTTTTGTAAAACACTATCTACTAAGTGATTTACAAAAATAAAAAACTATTTCTACCAATTATTTGCAGAGGATTTTCTCAGTAGATAAATATCAATAATCAGGTTTGACATTTGCTGCAACAGGAATATTAAATATGTATGGGCGTTGTTGTTGAAGTACGCATTAGCCCCCAAATAACGGGCAACGTCTATATATATTCCTATCACTTCAGCGGCAAATGGCAGAGTGGGAGTTTGAAAGCTGACTGATATGCTTCCTCCCACTCTTCTTTTTATTTAGCGTAGGCATAGCCCGCACTTCGACCCAACTCTTGGAGAGGCTGCGCCAACGGCATGGTTCGACTGCGCTCACCAGCCGCTCAGGGCAACGCAAGCTCAGTGACTGCCGCTAGCATCGCTCTCAGATATGCCAATCAAAAAAACAACCATCAACTCAATTAGAACATAAATTCTTTTTATAAATCACTATCCCGTAAAAACTCAAGAATCGCTGCATTCAACACCTCAAAAGCACCAGTTGAGGCATCATGACAGCAGTTAGACAAAATTTGTAATTTGGAATTGGGAATATGCTGATGCAATTTTTCACCATGACTAGCAGGAAACCAACTATCTTGATCACCCCACAAAACTAGTGTAGGACACTTAATTGAACTCAAATTATTTTGAATTTGGGTGAGCATATTGGGCTTCTTTGCTTGCCAATTCTCAATTTCTCGCGCTGCTATTTGTAACTCTTCAGCAACTTTCGCAACCGTACCTGGCAGTTCAATAAACGGGTAAGTTATCCAATAGACATCTTCCTGTGTCAAAATTGATGGATCGAATAATACCCCACGTCTTTCTATTGCCATAATTTCTCTAAATAGAGGTGCAAACAAATATGCCAGCCGTAAGGAGTCAATTGTTTGCATTATTTCTAGGGGCATTAGGGCAAGTAACCACATAGCCCAATGGGGTAGATGTTCGGTAAAAATAGGTACGTTTACTACTACAAGCTGCGCGATTAACTGCGGATGTTCTTGAGCAAGGGCAAGGGCAACTAATCCCCCCAGAGATTCAGCTACAATCACTGCGGGTTGATCACATAATGCCTGAATAATTCTTTTAAACTCAATAACTTGATGACTGTTGTGTTCTCTACGAGACAATGGTTTTTCGGAAAAACCAAAATTTTTGGCATCAAAACAGATTACCCGAAAATATTTCGATAATGGTGCTATACTGTGCCGCCAATTATAGCTCCAACTACCCATGCCATGTAATAAAATTAGCGGTTTCCCTTTACCTTTTTCGCCATAAGCAATTTGTACAGGATACCCTTTAGCATCAGTAATAACTAGACTTTGCCGCCCTTCAGGAAAAGTAGCTTGCCACCAATCTTTCATTCCTTTATCAATAAATAATTTAACCGCCAGTTAAGGCGTTCCACAATATTCTAATTAGTATTACTGGTAATGCCACTAAAACAATGGAGATTAGCAACAATCCAGCCAAAACGGCAAAGATAAACCACCTGTCTGCACTCTTTTGCTGGCTAGGAAACTTTAAGTACTCTTCCAAGAGCTTGATATTATAGCTGTTAGCTGTCCAGGCAAAATCAAAAAAGTCTCCCAAAACTGGGACAGCACCTACCAAGCCATCAATGATCACATTCAAAACCATTTTGCCTAAAGTGGCTCTAGATACACCCAGCCGCGCTGCTTCTAGGATGATGTAGCTAGAAAACATGACTCCCAAAAAATCACCACCAATAGGTATAAGTCCTAAAATTGGATCTAGACCAAAACCAATTTTCGTACCAGGAATGGTAATAACATTATCCAGCAGCCGACTTAACTGACGCAACCGCTTCAAGGTGGGTGCTTTGGCATCAGGTTCAATCATCGAAAACCGAGGAGGAGATTCAGGCATAAAGGCGATCGCTAGCTTTGGATTGAATCGTTAGATATTCTACTCTTCTACTGAGCTTTGGCAAAAATTTCCACAGAGATTTCAGCTATATTTTCTATTTTTCAGGGGATTCTGACTGTGCTTTTGGGCGCATATCTTCGCCGACAGTCACGTTCAACTGATCGCCGATTAACAGAACAGCAGCGCTCATCGACAGCCAGAGCATTAAAACTATCACAGCCCCTACTGCACCATAGACTTTATTATAATTGCCAAAATTCGCCACATAAAGCCGAAATAGGGCAGACAAAATTGCCCAAAAAACAGCTGCTAAAATTGCTCCAGGCATCATTGGCGTGCCTGAGTTCCACTGGCTTGGCCCATAGCGATAGACAAAGCCAAAGGCGACAGCAACAATACTTAAAGCTAAAGGCCAGCGTAACAGCTGCCAAAGATGCAACAAAAAGATCAAAGAACCATTTCCGCGTACTACCATTGCCAATAGCCAGTCGCTGGTAAACACTAAGAAAGAAGCCAATACTAAAAGCAACATAGTACCGACTGTTAATCCCAGAGAGACGAGCTTGGCTTTCCAAAAGGGACGAATGTTTTCTGGAGGAATTTGATGGATTTGGTCGAGAGCTGTCATAGCGGTACTCACCGCCCCAGAAGCAGTCCAAATTGCTAATACAAAGCTCAGAGAAAATAAACTGCTGTTTTTGGAGTTAGTAATTTCTGTGGTAGCAAAATCACGAATTAGATCCAAGGCTTGTTCAGGTAAGATTTGACTAAGTTGATTAGCCAGTTTGTTAAAGGTGGCTTGCAAAGATTCTGCCAATAAGCCAATGGCTGTGATCAGAGCCAGAATTGCTGGAAACAGCGATAGCATAGCATTGAAGGCGATTTCCGAGGCGAGTCCTAAAAGTCGTCTTTCGATTGTCCTGGCAAAAGTTTTTTTGAGCGTGTGCCAATTGAGGTGGCGAAAGAAGCGAAAAAAACGAGGCTTTGGCATGATTTAGAGTTAAAGCTGGTTGGGTTTGTTAACTACTTTCCCAAATTTGGGGTAGCGATCGCATTTATCTTTTTACCGCAAGAATACCGAGTCGGGAGTGGGAGAATAGGGGAGCATACTTCGACCCAACTCTTGGAGAGGCTGCGCCAACAGCAAGCTCAGTGCATCGCTGCGCTCAGTAACCAGGGGAGCAGGAGGAGAGTTTCTGACTAATGACTCTTGACTAATAACCATTGACCGTGCGAATTTTAGATTTTAGATTAAAGAATTAAAAATTATTTCGGTTCATGCCCCGCCCCGCACTTCTGACAGGGTGCGTAGCTTGCTTCTCCGTAGGAGTATGTGGGCGGAACAATTCCATTATCCAAAATTTAAAATTAGGCTTGCCCCAAGCCAAAAAGTGGTCGGGGTCAATCCAAAATCCAAAATCCAAAATTTAAAATCGATTGACTAATGACCATTGACTAATAACTATTTATTTATGAATCAAGATTTAACACAACAGTGGTTGACAGAAATCCAGGTACTCAAAGAGCAGATGGCGGGACTTCAGGGCGATCGCGATGCTGCTTGGGAAAGTGCTCAAAAATGGCGTCAGCTTTACAACACAGAAGCAGAACAACGCCGCACAGATGCCCAACTGTCCCAACAGGCGATCGCATCCCTTAAGTCAGACCTGTATAAACTCCAGGGTCTTGAGGTCAAGACACTGGCTGCTGAGACACCAGTAACAGCGATCCAAGAAGAAATAGAACAACTAAAATCTGTGGAGGACTTGCAAGCTAAACTCATCGCCGTAATCAAAGAACGCGATCGCCTCTTGCAAGCTTTCAAAACTGAGCAGGATAACCACGCCCAAATCCGTAATAGCCTGACTACTGCCTTGGGTGATGCTATTGATAGCTTGACACGGGAACGAGCCAAAGGAGAAAAACACAGTCAATGACCCGCCGCTAACCACTTAACCCTATGCTGGTTATGTCGCCGATCGCGGCTTGGTGGAAGAGACCTAACTGGTAACTGTCGCGCACCCTCCCTGATGCCTTGGGGAAGGCTGTACTTGATTTACTTACAAAATGCTGTAATAGGGCATGGGGATAATTGCCAATTACCTCATGCAACTAACTCAAGGGAAGGTAAAGTACCCATGCTCAAGCGCTTAATTGTGATTGTTACTGCTGCTACACTCTTTAGTAGTTCCTTGACGCTAGCAGACAGTAAAAAGCCCAAACCACCGGATAAATTTCCTCCTAGTCCCCTAGAAATTACCACACTCGATCCACTGCTACCACGTTTGCCCAAGGATAAACAGCCGTTAACTCTCGAAGAACAGCAAAAGTTAGAACCAGCGCTGGATGCCTTAAACCAAGAAGCAGCGGCAAAACTGCAAGCAGGGGATCAGGTGGCGGCGTTTGAAATTTGGAACCGGGAACTGCGCTTGCGACGCTTTTTAGGTTCATCACTAGAGGTGCAAGCATTATCACGAGTCGGGGCGATCGCCTGGAAGCAAAACAACAGCCAAGAAGTACAATATATTACGCAGCGATTGCAAGCAATTCAAAAGCAGACACAATCTCAGAAAAAAACTGCCCAAATTGATCTAGAATTGTGGCGATCGCTAGGGCAAGCTTACCAAAATGTGCGATCGCCTAAACTAGCCCTAGAAGCTTACGATCAAGTTTTGTTAGTGGTGCGACAGCAAAAAAATACCACAGCCCTAGTAGAAATCCTCAAGACAGTTGGGGAACTAAATTTGAGTTGGTTTGATTATCGCAAAGCTGCGCCAATCTACGAGGAATTGTTGAGTTTAGCTACTTCTGTTGGCGATCGTGTAAACGAGCTAACATATCTGCAACGGCTGGCTGAGATTTACGAGCAGACAAACCAACCACAGCAGTCATTGAATGTACTTAATAAATTAGCAGAAATTTACGTCAATGAAAATAATCTTACTGAAATACCAGAATTAAAGCTAGCGATCGCTTCAGATTACGAATCTCTAGCAAAGAAAGATCCTAACTTACTGCTAGAAGCTTTTAAAAATTATCAAGAAGCTTATACTACTGCTTGGCAATTACAGGAATACGTTCGTGCTGGTGAAGCTTTGCAAAAATTAATTGCGCTGTATCGTTCTCAAGGACAAACAGACGAGGCTTTACAGGCTAGCCAAATTCTTGTGCAGACAGAGGCAGAAGCCGCCAACTTTTACGGGTTGATGCAAGCTTATGACCAAATTGGACAATTGTATCTAGAACGCAAAGAGTTTCCTCAAGCAGTAACAGCTTTTCAAAAAGGGTTAGAACTAGCGCACCAACTCAAACATCAGGAAGCATACTTTACTGGGCAAATTGAAAAAGTCTCAAAAGCAAATTTGTAGCCAATATTAGAGTTTGTCAAGTCTCAATTCATCCTAGTCCTGGCGACTAGAAGTCGTAGGCCAGTTGCTCATGGGGAAACCCCCTTCTCTACGAGCCGCTCCGCGTTGGCGTAGCCTCTCCTAAAGGGAGAAGATCGCACTGGCTTGGCTATACAGGTAAAACCAACGCAGGTGGGTTTGAAACCCTTGATTTTCTCTTAGTCCACCTCTGTGGACTTTGCTTGTGTAGTAGTGAATTATATTCGCCTAATACTTTTCAAACAACCTCTTAGCTCGAATTTATCCATTTTTGATTCAATCAAGCAGCGTAAACAGCAATATCTCTCAAACGCTCAAATAAAAGACGAGGGACTTTTATCATTTAAGTTCTTTCGGCTCGACTTTATCCATTTTTTTTTCGCAACGCGATCGCGATCGCTGAAACCTTTGTAGAACGGTTATTTTACTTTTTTAAATTATCGATAATCTGTGACAAGCTTATTTTTCTCTCAAAGATGTTTAAGTCCCGTTAGAAAACAACACAAAAATGTCTCTATTCGAGAATGTAATTGAACCCTCGTAAATTGGCGATCGCGTAGCGTGTCCTTTAGGACAAGGTATTGCTATACTTCTTAAATTTAGGGAAATTGCAATGATTAGTGGAATTTTTGAAAACTGTATTGGCTTAAAGGATATTGAAGCTACCTTAAAATATTGGACTGAGTTCGGTTATCGAGAGGTCAATAGAGGACAACTCTCAGCAGAACAGGCGGGATTACTCTACGGTCATGCATCAGATTTGACATCGTTACGACTGCAAAATGGTAACTCATCAGATCATGGATTAGTACGGTTGCTATCGTGGAAACAACCTCGTAATCAAGGTCTAGGTCATACCTTGCCAGTAGTAAATGGTAGCCGCTGGTTTGCTTCTCTGGTTCAAGATATTTATGTGCTCGCTGATGCTTTTAACGATGATAAAGCTAACGGTGGAGACTGGATTTATTCAGAACCAGTTCGCGCGATCGAGTTTACAGGCAATTTAGGAGTGGGCTTATATAACCGCTTTGTTGGGGTGCGCGAAATGTTTGTGATTAGTTCACAGACGCGACAGGCGTTTTTTCAGCGATATAACTATAATAGACCCGGTTACGGCACGATTGATCCCAGTTCCCCATTGTTGGTAAGCGAAGGAACTCATTCCAGTATGATCATCTCGGATCACAGCCTCAGTTCTTTCTACGTAGAGGTTTTTGGACTTGTACCCTTTGAGAGCAACCCCAACCGATCGGGTTATGAAAAACCTTCTACTCGCCTAACATTGATGCTTGATGAAGGGCAGGAGTTTTATGTTTCAGGTTTTGCTTCACCCAAGACATATGTGGGTTTATTTCAAGTCTACAGCCCACTTTACCCCACACCAGATAAACGGGAATACTCTCAACCCGGTTCTTTGGGACTGAGTCTTTTCACTTATCAAGTTGACGATATTACCGCTTTTCATCAGCGCATTACCGCCAGCGCTGCTACTAAAGTTAGCCCAATTTTGCCTAATGAATTTGGCGAACCCTCTTTTGGGTTAGTTGCACCAGATGGGATGTACTGGATAATTGTTGGACAAACTCAATAATCTAGAACTTTATCTGACCTTTGTTGGGGAAGTCTGCGTTTAAATTCCAGCACATATGAAGTAACATATGCAGACAAACTTTTACACCTGACTCCCAAAGAATATGCCCTGCTGGAACTGCTGGTTTCTAGTGGTCGGCGGGTACTGAGTCGAAGTGGAATTATTGAGCGAATTTGGTCATTGGAAGACCCACCCAGCGAAGAAACTGTTAAATCTCATATCAAAAGTTTACGTCATCAAATCCGAGAATTTGGCGCTCCTGATGATTTTCTTGACACAGTTCACGGACTAGGCTATCGTCTGAAGCAGCTTTAGTTTTTGGCTTGTGATTGTCTACCCGATTTCTACCTGATATTTCCACAACTATTTTTTAAGCTGATATTCTGAATAACTTCTCCGAACACCACATAGCAAAATTTCCCCGAACCAAATACATAATTTGGTTCGGGGGGTTTTGATTTAAACTATTAAAAATCCTCTTCCATGTTGCTAACAATAAAGTTGGAGGTCTTCTATGAGACATCACACTGTTGATGTCAACTCGAATTTATCTCAATCCAGCTTGACTGAAAACTCAGCTGATAACGTTGGGCGAAAAGAATTGTATTTATTACCCATCACCACTTGCCCTGGCAATCCTCTGATACTCCAACTACGGTGTCAACACCAGCACCAGCATAAATCTCTGGAATTGAAGCGATCGCGCCCTAGTAACTTATTCTTGTGATTATTATATCTAGTGGTCGAATTGAATGAGTAGCCAATTGGTTGTCAAGTTTAAAATCAAGATGGCACGCATGGGGCAGATTTTTTGGAAGCGGCTCTCCCATAAGCTTTTGCCCACTAAACGCCTTGCAATGGTGCAAGCTTGTCTGATTGGTTTAGTCTCTGGATTGGCTGCTGTCTTGTTAGGGCAAGGTGTGGGATTGTTAGGTGGGTGGCGACAGCAAATATCCCATCAGTTTCCTGCTTTATTGGCACTGCCGATAATTGGGTTAGTGGGCGGATTTCTCGCAGGCTGGTTGGTGGAGCGCATCGCCCCTGAAGCTGCTGGTAGCGGGATGTCGGAAGTAAAAGCGGTGCTGGCAAAGGTGCCCATGCCCCTCAACTTGCGAATTGCTGTAGTGAAATTGGTCGGTGCAACGCTGGTGCTAGCATCTGGGATGCCGTTGGGGCGGGAAGGGCCGACGGTGCAAATTGGTGCAGCCTTAGCAAGTCAGTTTAGTCGCTGGTTTCCCACCTCCCCTGAACACCGTCGCCAACTGATTGCAGCCGGAGCCGGGGCGGGACTGGCGGCTGCCTTTAATGCCCCGATTGCTGGGGTATTATTTGTTGTAGAAGAACTTTTGCAAGATGTCTCTGACATCACCTTGGGAACGGCAATCCTGGCTTCATTTATTGGTTCTGTTGTTGCCCGTATTTGTGACACCCATAGTTTAGATTTAAATCTGCATCTAGCGGCTGCCAATACCAGCTTTTATGTGTCAGAAATTCCCTTTTACCTGCTATTGGGAATTTTGGCAGGATTCGGGGGCGTGCTGTTCAATCGCGGAGTTCTCGCCAGTTTGGGTTTAAGTCGTCGCTTTCTGAAAATCAGCTTACCTTGGCGGATGGGACTGGCTGGATTAGTGACGGGATTGGTATTTGCTTGCCTTCCCTCATTATTTCGGGACAACGCTGGATTACGGGAACTGTTGCTGACGGGTGAAGCAAACTGGCAATTAGTGGCGCTAGTTTTCTTTCTTCAGTTCCTACTTATCCTGTTTACCTACGCTTCTGGTGCGCCTGCTGGATTGCTGGTTCCCACACTAGGACTGGGAGCAGCTTTGGGTTATTTGGTAGGAACCTTAGAACACCACTTCCTGGCTGTGAGTTTGGCGACAACTTATGCACGAGTAGGGATGGGGGCATTTTTCTGTGGGGTGGCGCGAGTCCCAATTACGGCAGTAATCATCGTGTTTGAGATGACAACTGACTTTAATTTGGTGTTACCGTTGATGATTGTTTCGGTAACTGCTTATTTGGTGGCGGAAGCCCTAGAAACTGGATCACTATACGACCATCTATTAGAATTTAAAGGCATTCATTTGCCAAAAGAAACCAATCCCCAAGCACCTTGGACGCAACTAACCGCAGCCAATGTCATGCAACCGAGTGTGGAAACTCTGGGGAGCCGGATGAGTTGGGATGAGGCATTGCAGGCATTTTCCCAATCCTCCCACCGCCACTTTCCAGTATTGGAAAAGGGTAAATTGGTCGGAATCTTAACCCAACAAGATATCACAAATCTCTCCCGAACAGGTTTAAGTGAGCATCTTACTGTAGGCCAAGTGATGACTCCAGAACCAGTAACTAGCTGTCCTGTTGATACCCTTGCCCATGTGCTGCACTTGCTCAACCGTTACAAGATTAACTGTTTACCAGTTGTGCAAGGAAACCGCTTGGTGGGTATCATTACCCGTAGTGATATTATTCGGGTGCAAGCTGCCTATTTCAATGGTTCTGAAGATTTTGTCGGTTCTAAAGCCGAACCATCCCGCGTGATTTACCATACCAGTGCGCCGGAAACTGGACAGGGAAGGATACTGGTGCCATTGAGTAACCCGAAAACAGCAGGTATGCTGTTGGAAATGGCGATCGCAATTGCCCGCGATCGCCATTATGAAATAGAATGTCTGCATATTATTGTTGTCCCCCAGCACAAGATTCTTGCAGAAACCCAAGTGAATATCAAGATAGCGATGGGCCCACTGCAACAAGCAATGCGTTTGGGACAGAAATGGCATATCCCAGTACATACCCAAATTCGAGTTGCCCACGACTTGTCAGAAGCAATTTTGCAAACTATCAAAGACCGCCATATTAATTTCATGCTGATGGGTTGGAAAGGCAGCACAGCCACACCGGGAAGGGTCTTCAGTCGGGTAGTAGATACGGTTATCCGGCAAGCAGCCTGTGATGTGGTGTTAGTCAAGCTGAATAAGCAAACCCACTTGGAACGCTGGTTAGTGCCGATAGCGGGTGGCCCCAATGCCCAACAGGCAATTCAATTGCTTCCAGCACTGACTTCACTGAGTAAAACTCCAGTGGTCAACTTATGTCAAGTGTTTGAACCAAATAAAACCGAAGCGGATACAACAACTCTCAAAAAAGCTGCTGATTTTCTCAAACAACGGCTCAAAGGTTTAGTAACAATTGATCCACTCTATGCAAATTCTGTGTCAGAAGCCGTCTTGGATTGTGCTAAACGCAACCAGAGTGATGTGATTATTTTGGGAGCTTCTCGTGAGGGGATGCTGCAACAAGTAGTGCATGGTAATATCCCAGCAACTATCTGCCGAAATAATAACCAAACTGTGATTTTGGTACGTGCAGCATCTTCTATTGGAGAGGGTAATTAATCTCCTAATAATACATCTTCATATATAGCTGCGTAGGCGTAGCCCGCCGCAGGCATCGCACAACGAAAATCAACGCTAGCTAAATGCACTTCTTCTTCTTTAAATTTAATGAGCGCCAGCGCCACCAGTTGCCTTCACCTTTTTGAGGAATAAAACGGCAAGTCCACTAAGTAACAATGCAATACCAATAAAGTAGAAACAATCGTTAAAAGCCATTACAAAGGCTTCCCGGCGGACAATGTTAGATATAGATGCGATCGCTTCATTTTGGGCTGTACTCAAATCTTCTCCCCGACTGACAAAATACTGTGTCATTTGGTCAAGTCGCTGTTGAGTTTCTGGGTTATATAAAGATACTCCTTCACCCAATTTATTCGAGTGAAATTGTTCTCTATTTGCCAATAAAGTCGCTAAAGAAGCAATTCCGATAGAACCGCCCAGATTCCGCATCATATTAAATAAACCACTTGCCGAACCTGCTTCTTTCGGACTCAATCCAGCAGTGGCGATAGAACTAAGCGGTACCATAATTAGAGGTTGTCCCATTGCACGCACAAATTGCGACCAGCGTAATTGATCTAATCCTGTTTCATTAGTCATTCCAGAGTTCATAAATGCACTGATGGAAAACAAAGTCACACCAAAAGCTACCATGAAACGCACATCAATACGTTGCATCAATTTCGGGATGAGGGGAATAATAAACAGTTGGGGAATACCAGCCCAAATCAATACTTCACCAATTTGCAGAGCATTGTATTTTTGAATTTGGGCAAGATACAAGGGTAAAATATAAATTGAACCATACAATCCTACTCCCAAGGACACATTGACAATACTCGCTAAACCAAAGTTCCGCCTAAGCACAAGCCGTAAATTAATAAATGGTTGTTTACGAGTTAATTCTATAAAGAAAAACACGGCTAAAAAAATTACCGCAATCACACTTAAGCGCACAATCAGTGTTGAACTAAACCAATCTTTGCGACTACCTTCTTCTAAAACAACTTGTAGGGAACCTAATCCAATAGCCATTGCAATAATTCCCCACCAGTCACCTTGTTTCAGTAAATTAATTTGGGGTTGTTCTTGCTTAATTCCATACCAAACACCAGCCAGCATTAATACCCCTGGAATTACATTTATATAAAAGTTGTACTCCCAACCAAAATTTTCTGTTAACCAACCTCCCAATGTCGGGCCAATTGAGGGTGCAAAAACTGCACTAAACCCAAATGCAGCCAGCCCAATTGATTGCTTAGATTGAGGTAAAGTCGTTAATACAACTGTCATAGCGGTGGGAATTAATACTCCTCCACTAAAACCTTGCAAGACTCGAAAGAAAATCATGGAATTGAGATCCCATGACCAACCACAGCATATAGAAAAGAAAATAAATAATGCAGTATTGACTAACAGATAACGTCGCAGAGAAAACACCCGTGATAACCATCCTGTTAGAGGAATTACCACAATTTCTGCTACGAGATACGCCGTAGAAATCCAAGAACCTTCTTCTAAAGTTGCTCCTAAACTTGCTTGAATATCTTGCAGCGAAGCATTAGTTATTTGAATATCTAATACTGCCATAAATGCACCAAGCATACTGGCTATTACACCAATCCAGGTTCTTAGCGGTACACGTTCTGGTGGTACAGCAGGATTTTGCCCTTGCTGACGAATTACACCTGTATTAGCCATAGTGTTGTTCCAGTTCCAAGGTTAAGTAACAAAATTATTATTAAATCTTATACCATCTATTGGTGGTTTTTTATCCTAAGCTTTATTACTTATTAAAATTCCCTTTTGCTCATAAATTGGACGCATTATTTTCCTTAAAGCAGGCAACTGTCTGCTAAAAATAATAGAGCCTAAGATACAAGCCATGCCATCAATTATTAAAGTATTGGTAGCACCAATATGACTTGCTAATACACCTCCTAATAAATTACCCACGGGAATCATCCCCAAAAATGACATTGTGTATAAGCTCATCAATCGCCCACGTTTATCGTCTTCAACAATTGTTTGTAAAAATGTGTTGCTAGCAGCAATCTGGAGAATTGTTCCCAAGCCAACAAATAACATTGTGAATAAAGAAAGTGGTAAAAACCGTGACAATGAAAAGGCAATTAGACCAATTCCTAAAATTGCTGGAGCTAAGGCAATTAATTGACCAATTCCTAAGATTGTTTGGCGCGTAGCTAGATAAATACCACCAGTTAAAGCTCCAACTCCAGACGCAGCCATCAAAAACCCCAAGGTTTCTGCACCACCTTTGAAAACTTGTTCTGCAATAACTGGTACCAAAATAGTGTTTTGCAGTCCCATGAGGCTGACTAAAGCTGATAGCAATAAGATGGCTCGAATAGGTGGAAAGCTAAAGGCATATATAAATCCCTCTTTGACTTTTTGTAAGGGATTACCGTCAGTTACCACATTTTTCCAAGGTTTAATTTTCATTGCTAATAAAGCGGCGATTACAGCAATGTAGCTTAAACCATCAAATAAAAAACAATAGCCAGTTCCAATCCTGGCAATTAGTAAACCTCCGATTGCAGGGCCAATTAATCGCGCACCGTTGATCATTGTAGAGTTAATGGCGATGTCTGACGACAAGCCGCTTTGCGTCTACGCATTGGCTAAATCTTCTCTTCGTTCAACCAATTCTGGCACAAATGCTTGACGGGCTGGCGCATCTAAGGCATTAATAAATCCTTGAAACAAACTTAAAGCGATGATGTGCCATACCTGAATCACACCAGTTAGCGCCAGCACTGCTAATGTTAACGATTGAATCATCGCCAAGACTTGCGTACTAATTAAGGTACGATACCGAGAAAACCGATCTACAAATACTCCGCCAAAGGGAGCTAAAAAAAAGTTAGGAATTTGACTCGAAAATCCCACAACTCCTAGCATTAATGGGGAGTTTGTTAAGTGATAAACTAGCCAAATTGTGGCAACTTGCGTCATCCACGTCCCAATTAGAGAAATACCTTGTCCGGCAAAAAACAGCTGGTAGTTTTTTGACCTCAATGCAGGTAGTAGCGGTTTTTTCATCTAAAGTTTGTTTTATACCAATCTGCTCTCAGAAATATCATTTCACCTCGTCTTTATACGCCTGTCCATAGATGTAGGAGAATGTCATAGCAAGAAAGAGGTTTTCCATCTGTATGCAGGGAATTTGGTATTATAGCGTTTCTCGTTTGATTACTTATTAAACCCGGAGAACCCCAAAGAGACAAAGCACAGCTTTGGCTCCCTGCCCCTAATCCCCAGAGGGGGCCCCGAGTTCCCCGCAGGCGGGGAGGGGTTCTTTTATTATGGGTAATTTAGTGGACATGGTATTACTTGACTTCCACTGCAACTTCCGCAGACATCCCCGGAGTAATCCGCGATTCGTATCCTTGAATGCTCTTTTGGTCAAAAACTACTTTTACTGGGATGCGTTGTACAACTTTGGTAAAGTTACCTGTCGCGTTATCCGGTGGCAATAAAGCAAACTGAGCGCCGGAAGCTGGCGAAACACTGTCAACACGACCGATAAAGGTGTGATGAGGGAAAGAATCCAGCTTGATTTCTACAGGTTCTCCTGGGCGCATCTTTTCTAATTGGGTTTCTTTGAAGTTCGCAACTACCCAATAGTTGTTATCTACGATCGCCATTAATGGTGTTCCCGATTGGACTCGGTTGCCAATTTCCACGTTTTTCTTCCCGACTCGTCCGGCACTGGGAGCGGTAACATTGGCATAAGATAGTTGCAATTGTGCGTCTTTGAGCGATGCTTCTGATTGGGCGATCGCAGCTTTTGCGGCATCGTATTGACTACGTTTTACTGTTGTATCTTGTCCGCCGGCGGTAGCTTGTTGCAATCCTCCCTTAGATGCTGCCAATTTAGCTTGGGCGTTGGTGACATTTTCTTGCGCCTGTGCTAGTTGAGATTGGGCTTTGGCGACACCAACTTTCGCGGAGGCTAACTTAGCTTGGGCTTGTTCTACTCCCTGAATAGCGGCGTTTTTTTGGGCTTTAGCCACATCATAAGTTGCCTTGGCTGTGTCTAATTGCTGACGAGCGATCGCACCTGTTTTATACAACTGGTTGTAACGATTGTAATCTGCTTGAGCTTTTTCCAAATTCGCATTTGCTTGCGCTACCTGCGCTTGGGCAGCAGGAATCCCTGCTTGGGCTAGTCTGACTTCAGCTTGCGCCGCTGGTATCCCAGCTTGGGCTTCTTGTACTGCTGCTTGGGCTGTGGAAATTGCTGCTACCGCACCACTGACATCCCCCTGCGCTTGACTTGTCTTACCAGTGGTAGTTTGTGAAGTTAAAGCAATATTTGCTTGGGCGGCTTGCGCCTGGCCACGCGCATTTTCTAGCGCTGCTGCTGCTTGTTGTACCTTACTTTCATAGTCCCGTGGATCTAACTTCACTAACAATTGTCCCGGTTGCACCAACTGGTTATCATTCACAAGTACCTGACTTACAGTTCCAGGAATGCGGCTACTAACTTGGTGAATGTTTCCGGCAACGGTGGCGTTGTCTGTTTCCTGGTGGGTGGAGGCGTATTGCCAGTAGTGAAAACCAAAAGTACCTGCGGCGATCGCACCCACGCCTAATCCTGCCAAAATTAAACCAGTCGGTTTTTTCCGCTTCGGTTTCGCTGGAACTTCTTTCTCGATCTCAGGAGTTACAACTGGTGCTTCTACTGTTGCGGATGTGTCTGCTGTCAAAGCTTCTAAACTCTCTAAGTCAGGAATCACTTGTTTTTCTAAAACTGGGGTCTTGTGTCCGTTGCGTCCGTTCAAAGTATTAGCGCCCATGATGCTTACCTCGCTTGCTCGTTCAATAATTTGATTAATACTCGTTTATTTAGAATGCGTAATATTTCCTGAAAAAAATCCTTTTTCCTTAGTATGCGTACTATTATCTCAAAATAAATCTTCACACTACCTCCCCCGGTCGGGTGATTGTGGGTAATCTTTAGGAGAGGTTAGCGATCGCCCGGTTCAAGATTTGGGAAAACAGTTCCCGGTCAGCGAAGGAAATACCGTCCATTGCTTCATCACGCACTGTTGCCGCAATAGGCGGTAAGACAGCTTCTAGTTGCTTACCTGCATCCGTTAACCAGATCCGCCAGATGCGGCGATCGTGGGTGTCGCGTTCTCGACGCACCAAACCGCGTTCTTCCATCCGATCTAGTACGCCTGTTAAAGTCCCTCCCACTTGTTTGAGTTTGTCCCCAATACTAGAAGTTGGTAAACCATCTTCTTGCCAAAGACAGCACAACACCAGCCAGTGAAATGGCGTCAATCCAAACGGTTCTAGCCTCTCAGTAAACTTGCGACTGAGGAGTTGTGAGACTAATTTGATTCTGTAGCCCAAATTGTATGGTGCCAGATTTTGCTGCCACGACTGTAAAGGTGGGGAGTGATTAGATGTAGAAACCATTGAGCAAAATATTTAGTGTACGTACTATTATTTTACCAAAATTGATCTTTTTTAGCAATAGTTGCTTTGTATCTGTCTTAGGGAAGAATTTGAATCAACTGGGACTCTTTTACTGTACCAATAATGCGGTGAGGTCGAGATAATTTAAGGGACTGGTCAGTATAGATCCAAGCATAGCTCAAAGCTGGTACTTGAGAAATAGAGACTACTGGTTGGGGGCGAATAGAAAGATAGAAATTAAGCAGTACTTTGGTTTTAGCGTCTATTTCCACATAGTAGGTAGGATGAGATTGGAGAATTGAGGCGATCGCAGGTTGTTGTAAAAACACTTTCAAAGCCGGGTTATAGTCACTTAACAGCCCCATGCTACCTGTCGCCGCCAAAGCCAGCCAACAGGGAATTAACCAACCTGCAATCCAGTAACGGGTTGTGAGAAACTTTATGTCAAAGTGGTAACGACTAATCCACACTACAGGCAAAATTAACCAACCCAAGCCCATAGCCAAGCCAATAGTTGCATACTTGCGAATATCAGAACCACCCCAACTAAGTACGCCAATACTCGCTATCACAAGTAAAACACCTAACCCACCAAAGCCATAACTGAGATTTCGAGGCAGATTCTTGATGGCAAAAAGGGATAATATATTTATTCCACGTTTTTGAAGAGGGAATTGTGAAGGAATCCCTGTCTGGTAAATATTGCCTAACCAGTTTAAACCCACAGATGCAAACAAAGCTATGAACGGATAAAGGCAGAGACTATAGTGAGGGAAACGACTGCTAAAAATACTAAGTTCACAAAATAGGACAAGTGGAAAGCCAACTAATATTAACTGGTAACGAGGAATAGGACGACGGAGAGTCGAAACTAAACCTAAAATTCCGAAAAAAGCCCAAGGAAATGCTATTAAAGGGATATTCCATATATAAAACAGCGGCCCATTATTATAATGATCCTCAGAACCTTGCCGCACAACAAACTTGAACAACTCCTCAAAACTTTGATTTCCGTAGTGCAACCAGTTTAACCACAGCCAAACACAGGTAGGGATTAAACCTACAAAAAAGCCTAAATACAAAATTGGGTTAGTAAGATGACGATGACGGCGATGTTCCCAAATTAAATAAGGGAATAAAGCTATAATAGGCAAAAAAATCATAAAGCTTCTGACTAAGAAGCCTAAACCTAAACTTAAACCAGCGATAAAACTCCAAAAATAGCGATATTTAGGATGTAATTCTGTTTTTATTAAAGACAAAATAGCTAAAAGTACCAAGAAAATCATCGGTACATCAGGTGTACTTAAGCGGCAGTATTGCAGCCAGAGAAATTCCACACTTAAAATTGCAGCAGCTAGCCAAGCTAATTTTTTACCTAGCATAATTTTGCCGATTTCATACACAAGCCATAAACTAAAAATCCCAGCAATCATACTAGGAAGACGCGCACTGGTATCACTGATCCCAAACAGCTTGTAGAAACTAGCAATTAACCAATAAAGACCAGGGGTTTTATGATGTGCTCTTTCCCAAGGATCTATCCAATTACCAGAATCAAACATCAGACGGGCACGCGATGCGTAAAGTCCTTCATCATGTGCCATCAGACTATTGTGCCCAGAAGTAAGTAATAATAAGGGCAGTATCCAAACTAACAAACTAAAATATGGTAATGATCCGACTAGACGGATTTGTCGCCAAATATGCTGCAAGAAGTGTAGTTTATATAACATTAAATTGATAAAAATTGAATGCTGCTATTTAGACGAGTTTATGTGTCCTGCTGTTATTAAAATATCTTACATAGTGATTGTGAAAAAATACCTGGAATTGCCGCATTTTTCGGAAAAAGTAATCCCAAACAGAGATTTATGCAGTTAAGACCGAATCAACGCCTGAAATTAGACGACACAGATGATAAGCTGTTCTATGCCTATCCCCGCTTCGTCACCCATGTCGATGAAGGATTTATTCAACAGCTAACGGATTTATATCGCGATCGCCTCAAACCCATACTTCGGCTACGCTCAGTACAAGACATCCGCATTTTTGATATGATGAGCAGTTGGGTGTCTCATCTGCCAGAAGAGATGCAGTTTGACCATGTGGAAGGACACGGACTCAATGGTGAGGAACTAGCACGAAATCCCCACTTAAATCATTACTTTGTCCAAAATCTTAACGAAAATCCGCAGCTACCTTTACCAGATGAGGATTTTGATGCTGTTCTCAATTGCGTATCTGTGCAGTATATGCAATATCCAGAAGCAGTATTTTCCGAAATTTACCGCATCCTGAAACCCGGTGGTGTCGCAATTATCAGCTTTTCTAACCGGATGTTTTTTGAAAAGGCAATTCAAGCTTGGCGGGAGGCTTCAGAGGCACAACGAGTAGAATTAGTCAAAGCCTACTTCGCCTCAGTTCCAGGATTTACAACCCCAGAAGTTATAGTTCATAAGTCAACATTACCAAATTTATTACAGTGGTTGGGTGCAGCTGGAGGAGATCCATTTTATGCCGTCATAGCTTACCGCAGTTAAGCCAAATAGTCACCAGTACAGCGGGGGCGTAAATCTAGCTACTATCTCAAACAAGACTTGGGGCTTAAGCCCCTAAAGCCCCTGTACTTCACGCCCATTGCACAGGATCTAATTGATAGTAACGTTGCAGTTGCTCATAAAGTGCTGGATGCTTGGACAACAATTGGTGCGGTTTCTCAAAGAATGTCTCAGTCGCTACGGCAAAAAATTCTGCGGGATTTGTTGCGCCATAGCTATCCATTACCGTTTTTACGCCTTGTAGAAGATCATTACAAAGTTGCTGATATGCTTGTGTCATCACCTTCGCCCAAATAGGATAGTCTGAGTTGCGTTGCAGTATCGGAACTCCTTCAGCTTTACCATCTTCTTGATCCAACTGATGGGCAAATTCATGAAGCACAACGTTACGTCCATCCCTCCAATTATTAGTGTCTTGTTTCACCTGTTCCCAAGACAGTAGTACTTGATCAGTTGTCCACGATTCCCCTAATCTTGCCACACGCCTTTCTTCAACAACATAATTTCCGATAGAAGTCGTTTCCTCAACAAAATAAGCATTGGGATACACCAGAATTGAACGAAGTCTGGGGAAGTACTGCCCACGTTCATTTAGTAGGAGTAAACAGGCGACGGATGCAAGGGTCAGTTTCATTTCCTCCGTTACCTGTAATCCTTTACAGCCAATAAATTGCTTTTCTGCTAAGAACACTTGAATATGCCCTTGAAGTCGTCTGAGTTCATTGGGAGAAAGACAAGGATAAATGGGAAGATTATTCTCAATAATGGCATTCCAAAGTGGGGAAAAAGGACGATGTTTAAGACGGTTTCTTCGCCTTTTTAGAAGAACGGGATTGACTAAAATCCCAGTGATAATTAGCCCAATGATCAGAAAGACAACTATTGTTTTAATCATTGAATTTTGAGCAATTTAAATACTTCAGTTGCGGGTAATACCAATTCGCTATGAAGATGCACTTAATTATTAAACGAACCGCCCTTCGGGTTCATCAGTCGCATACGGCGGGAAACCCGCCTACAGCGCTGGTTCACCAAGTACGCCAAGTACGCCAAGAGAAAAGGAGTAATCATTAAGGGTAAGCTCACAGAGAATTAGTATAAGCAGAAAAATTAGATAAAATAATTGTTCTTATTGTGGCTCGCTAACTAAATTAAAATCGGGTGGTTCTCTAATTATGCCCTTGCCAGCATTCTAACTATCAACATCATTTTTAAATCTTTAGTAGATGCAATCAGAATTTATAAAAACTATACTTACTGGCACACTATCACCGCTATTGGATCAAAATTATGCAAGATTGAACCTTGTTGGAAAGGGTTTTTTGAAGCCCTTGCTCTACTTTGCCAATCAGTTTGTCAAAAGCCTCTTGATCCGCCGTCAGTTGTTCTTGAATAACTTTCTCTAACTCAGGCTTTATTTGCTCACATATATCCTCGATTTTTCTGTCCCCCAAAAAACTAGAACGAATCCAACCAGGTACATCCACATTTGTCTTGATTACTTCTTGAACAGTCTTGCGATTTAGCTCCATTCCTGCTGCCATAAGCGAAGCCCCATATACTAGTGCAATAGGCCAGGTTAAATGTCCAGTTAGTATTAGAGTGATGATGCTAGCCACAGCGCCTCCACCAATTATGACATTGACAATAAACGCCACTGTCTCAGCAATGATAGCATCTCCAATTCGTAGCTCTGGGTTAACAAAATTTGGGTCAATGCTATCCTCGAATCTCAAGCTGCTTCTAGGTATCTGAAACTTTCGACAGATTGGATCAGTTTGTGCAGCTAAATCAGGTTGGATTTTCTTATTAAACCAAGAAGTGCATTGATTATTAATTATCTGCCCAGCGAGATCACTTTTGAGCCACTGTTCTGCCCGACTGATCAAAGATGTTTCCAAATCTGCTAAAGTCCGTATTTTGTTTTTTTGCCAATCTTTTAAACCTGGTTTAACTGCGTTGACAATCAAGCCATCTGTCAAAGGCTTAGTTAGTGATTCGATTAACTCCGGGATATGCCTCTCAATCAAACCTTTAAGCTGATTCGAGGTAAATAGTTTGTTGACTTCTTCTTTAAAAGCAGCCGCACGCAGATCCCATCGTCCAACTCGTGCTAAACCCATTGCAATGCACCGTTCCGGCTCTGGATCAGGGCGAAGCAGTGTTTCTGGTTCGGGAAACATTTCCTGACAAAGAAAGTGCGTAAACTTCATGCGAGATGCACCGCCAGTCATCAGCACAAGTTTTGGCACAATTCCAAGTTCGTCCAGCTTTTCTTTCGCCTCCGTTAAAGAGTCACGAAACGATCGCATCCAACTATGCAGCTTCAGTTCCGGTAAGGGTTGGTTTAAGATTTCCTCCATCATCAATTTATTTACTTGCGGAATAAAATAAATCTGTTCGTTGATAGACTCAAAACCACGCGCAAAGGATTCAGGATCGCTGTATAGTTGTTCATTAGAAAAGTAATCTTCTTTAGCTTTGCGGCAAGCAAGTTCACAACGAGCTTGGTGATGCGGATATTCTTGAAATACTTTTTCAAGTAATGCTTTTTGCTCGTGGTTGGCAAGAGTCCGGGCAAAAATTGCCTTGTCAATTAAAGATGCTCCCAAAGTATTACTCCCGAAATCTATCGGGATCTCTTCTAAGCTCTTAACCAGGGTAAAATCTGTGGTTGAAGAACCAATATCGACAATTAGCACCGATGCAACAAGTTTGTCATACTCCAGCTTCCCGGCTTCCTTGGCTTGCATGAAAGCAGCCCGCGATTCAGGTACAACATTTAGTCGGGGAATGCCAGCTTCTTGAAGTAGCTTTTGGTATTCTGAGCGATCGCTAACTGACCATCCTGAAGGGCAACCAATGTAAAAATAGCTACCTTCCCCACCCTCAAGTTGTTTGCTTTCTTTCAAAAGGCGGTAGTAGGTTGCGACAAAAGTGCTAATTGTTTCCCGATATTTGGAATCGTTGTTGGGTTTTTGCTTGAAAGAGATTGTCAGTTGGGTAACGCCAGCTTGAATTAATGCTTGTTCTCCCACAAGATAACCGAGTTTGGGATGCCAACCAAGAGCTGTAACTTGGTTCTTCTTATTATTAATCTCCAGCATCTGGGGGGGTTCGATGCTTTCCACTATCGCTTTAGCTACAGCCGTTTCACCGTGTCCCAAATCAAAACCGATTGTTTCTAAAATTTCCATACCCTTATTGTCTATTATTCTCTAGAAGAAGAATACACTGGCTCAATTACCCGGCCGCGCCTCAGGAGGCGATCGCCTTTCAACAAAGCCGGAGTTAGAGTTACGTGATCTTTGGTATCAGGGTCGATACTTGGCTCAAAGTCAAAATACTCGCGATCGCTATGAGGGTCATTTTGTCGGTAAATTTGAGCGTTAATTCCCTGAGACATTAAAATCTGTGGCAGAAGTTTCGCCAGTTCATGAGCCATTTGGGGTTTATCAAGTTTTGATGCGCCCATTAGCCTTTGCAGAAAGTTCAATAGCTCTGGCAGTTCTTCTATTGCTAAATCGCCTTCATGTTTATTCGATTCTTCTACTCTAGCCACTGCTAGGTCGATCGTGTTGAGAGCATCGCCAAGGTGATCTAGAAATACTTTGCTATCAACCCGGAGAATAGGTTGAGGTAATTCCAATAGCTCTTGAGACATAGAATTTTGCTGGTTGTTTAAGTCGAGTTGAAGTACAACTTCTAGTCCTAGAAGTAGAGAGGTTAGTAAGATAGCCATCCATACGCCAGGGGTAGTTTTAGTTAAAGAAAACAACGAACCTAAGATGCCTATATAAACGAGTCCCTGTAGGAGTTTCAGGATTAATCTGTTGGGAAAAAACTTTGTACCTGGGTTAGTAATTTGGCTTTGCTCTATTGGAGCAAGTTGAGAATAGTTAGCCGCCGCGAGAGTGGCGATCGATTGCCGCAGCGTATCCAGGAAAAAGGAAGCCAGACGAACTTGAGCCAGATTAAGCTTTTCAATGTAAATTCTTTCGAGATGATCGAGTCGGTTCTGAACCAGCTTAACTATCTGCTCAATGTTGGTTGTGTTATCAATATCTATCTGGAGTTGGTTGCGTTCTTCGCTAAAAAGTGAACTTATTGTTTTCATTGGGTTGACTAAGACTTTAACGTTACTAATAAGGGTAAAATGAGCAGTTGTTTGTTCATTTCACACTGTAAACAGATGATGACCGAATAATTTATAGTTCATAATTGATGATTCATAATTATGTTACATCAAGGATTTAAACCCCAACTAAAACAGGACTGCTTGTAGAAGCACCGCGGACAAACCCTTTTTAATTATGAATTATGAATTATGAATTAATAATTATGAATTAGGTTGATTGTAAATTACTATACTCAAAAAGGAGAAACAGAATGTTTATCAGCGTCATTGCAGACTACGGTACAGGAGATCCGGCATTTACAGAAGTCACACAACGTCTGCTGATGGCTTTTCCGGATGCCCAAATTCATTTGCTTTCGGTTCCAGCATTTAGTACCTTGGCAACGGGATTCTGGATTGCCCAACTGGGACTCAACCCAGGCCCTAGCGATCGCCTAATTTATCATAACTGTGCGCCTCGTCAAGATGATCCCGAAGCCCGGCGAGATAATGAAGGTGAAGGACTAACTTATGCCCTTTTATCCAATGGTGTAAAAGTAGTGGGTGTGAATGCGGGCTATACCCTCTCCTTTATCAAAGACTATACAAAGGAGTTGCGAGTGGTCAACGTTTCTCGTGGTGGCTCGCAGTTTCGCTCACGGGATGTGTTTCCTCCGGCTGCGGCTGCGGTGATGGGTGAAGATTTTAGCCTTCTGGGAGATAGCCTTAAGAGTGAGCAAATCCCAGATGTTCCACCAGATCGAATTGCCTGGATTGATGGCTACGGCAACATCAAAACAACTATTGGGGCGCATACACTTAACTTGGAGCCTCAAACCAAGATCGTAATCCGAATTGGAGATGTGGTCAGTGATGCAGTATATTCTGATGGCAGCTTCAAGGTGTCTGAAGGAACTTTGGCCTTTGCTCCTGGTAGTTCCGGTTGGTCAAGAGGCGATTCCGGAGAACCATTGCGCTTCCTAGAATTGTTTCTGCGAGGAGGGAGTGCTTGGGAACGCTTTGGCCGTCCCCGTGTGAATCAGCAAGTAACTCGAATTGCGTGAAATCGGGTAGGGAGCATCTCAATGAGCAAATATACTATAGGACTGATGTAAAACTACAGACTGTAGTGGCAATTCATGTAGCTTTAGCTTCCCGCAGGGTATTGCCGTTACGCGAATAAAGCGCAGCCTCACATAGAATTGGTATTAGGTTGAGCGGTAGCGAAACCCAACAAAGTCTCGATAGTGTTGGGTTTCGTTCCTCAACGCAACCTACAGAAAAGCATAGAAAAGGCGCGATCGCTTATGCCTTCAGTTTTTCTTCTGTATTACGTACTAGAACTTCAAAATCATCACACAGTTTATTGACTAAATCTTCCATTTCCTTGAAAAAATAATCTCCGACTTGCTGCCGATGTAAGATTTTGTACTTACGGTATATTTTGGCAAAGTCATCATAGATTTCGTCTTCTGAAACATTTGATTTAATCTTAATACTCAGCCGTTTGCCCTCATCGCAATTTCGCACATAGTCAAACAAGTCACTAATTTTTAATTCAAACTCTTGAATGCGTTCTCCCTTTAGGTCTTCTTGCTCGTTACGGGCTTCAATGATGGCTAAGATATCAAATTGATAGTCTTTACTGGTAGATTCTTTGCCTTGGGCAATTTTAGTGATTTTCTTTTTCTTCGGCTCTGGATCTTGGATTTCGACTTCGATAATGCCAATTTGATTATCAAAATAAACCTCGATCGCATCTTTGATATCATCAGTTCGGTTTAGCCTATTATAGATGTTATTGAATAAACGCAGAAATTCTAGGAAACTAGCTTCGCTGTATTTTGCATCTAGGGTAATTACATACTCAATGCGGTTGAGGATGGTAAAATACTGGGCTGCCTTGGCTTTGGCATCAGCGGTGTGTTTGGGATTTGCTGCAATATACTTTTCGATGCTGCTTTCTAAATCGAGGTAGCTCTCTGGATTGTGACGTTTCGGATCATCATTGAATGTTCTGAGAAAAGTCTCAAAGAATTCTGTGTAGACTCCAGACTTTTTCAGTTCTGCGAACAGGATTTCTAAAACTCGTTTATCGCTAAAGGGGTCGAAGTCGCTAACAACGACATCGGAAAAATGCTCGAAGGCATCTTTGATATTTTGGACGTTGACGTTGTTATAGGAAAAGTCAACGATTTTGCAGTCATTTTTATATTTGGCAGTGCGATCTACCCGTGAGATAGCTTGAATTGCAGCAATACCTTTAATTTCTTTATCTAAAAATAGGGTATGCAGTCTTTTTTCGTCGAATCCGGTTTGCAGTTTGGCAACGACGATGATTAAGGCATTTTTCTTGAGGGCAAAGTTTTCTAAGACTTTTTCCTCGGTCAGTCCATTGTTTAGCCCTGTGGCGTTTTGTTCGTCTTGGTTGCTGGAATAGACGATATGAATGGGTGCGTCGGCATATTTGGCATATTTGGGCTGTTTGACCAGTTCGTTGAAATGTTGCGTAACTGCTTGTTTGTAGGCGATCGCAGCTTTAATAGAATATACCACTAACATGGCTTTACCTGTACCCCGAATTTGCCGATAAACGTCTTTTACCAGCAAGTCGACGACATATTTGGCGATCGCATTAATACGATCGCGGTTTTCGTAAATTTGCTTTTTATCTGCGTCTTTATAATTGGGTTCCTCGAAGCCTTCTAATTCGTTAGTGGGAATGTCGAACAGCATCTTGGAGGCAACGGGGACAATATTTTTCAGGGGATTGAGAATGAAGCCGTCTTCAATGGCTTCCTTCATCGTGTAGGAATCGAAGGGAACCCAAAGTTTTTCGCTTTCGGCATAGCCGCTAAATTCTCCAAAGCGGGTGAGGGTGTGATCATCGGGGGTGGCTGTGAAACCGACAATCAGGTTTTTCTTAGTGCGGGTTTGGTTATATTGGGTTTGTTGGTCGAAGGGGGTTTGGAGTTCGTCGAAAATGTTGACCATTTCTTCGTGTTGGTCGCCGCTGTTGGAGCGGTGGATTTCGTCAATTAAGAAGACGATGCGGAGTTGGGCGAGTTTTTGCAGGGTGTCTGCGTCGAGCATTTCTCGCACTGCGCCAAATTTTTGCAGGTTGACGATCACTAAACGGGTGTCGGATTTGAGGGCATCCTGAAAGGTTTTTTTATTATTTGCCTCAATATACATCCGGTTATCAATGTTCATGTTGAGCATTTTGGAGTCGATTTGGCTGCGGAGTTGCAAGCGATCGACCACAATCATGATTTTGTCGTAGACGTATTCACCATTACGGCGTAAATCCTTTAGTTGTAAAGCTGTCCAGCCTATAATGTTGGATTTGCCAAAGCCTGCCGCATATTGTAGTAGTAAAGAATAGACATTTTTATTATTAGCGTAAGCTTTGCGTTTTTCGATTAATTCAGCGCGTTTGCTGGGGGAAACGTGGGCTAGCTGTTGTTCTAGTTGGTGAATAAAATAATCGTCTTCGGCTTCATGTTCTAAAAATTCGTCAATTTTAGCCAGAATTTTATCAGTGCCAAATTTTTGTTTGGGACGAGGTGATATGAGGTGTCCTAATTCGTTTTTGAGTTCCTTTTTAGCTTTGAGAACATATACGTCCCGCTCGATAAAATTGTAGTAAAGAATTTCTTTTACAATGAAGCTTTTGCCATAGTGGGCGGTAAAAAGTTCTTTGAGTTTATCTTTTTTATCTGTGTCAGGATTTAGCAGTGGATAGGGTTTAAAGATTTTTACTGCTCTTTTTTCGCAGTCTTCGTGGTCGTATTTGCCCTCGCTACAAGTGGTGAGGATTTCTTCAAAAAAGTGGTCGATAGTGCGAATGACATAGGTTTCGGCTATGTCAGTGCTGGTAATATGGATGGCTTTTTCAAAGATTTTGAGGAAGTCTTTGCGATAGTGGTCTTTTTCTTTGTCGCTGAGGTGGGGATTATTGTCGAAGGTTTCGTAATAGACTTTAACGGCTTCAAAGTAGTCTTTGATGACTTTACCGCGTCCGTTTTTGCGGGCTGTTTGGTTGGTGAGGTTGGATTTTAGCTCGCTGTAACCGAGGTAAATACCATTAACAAATAGGCAGATATCGGGACGGAAGGAGAAGATTTGTTTGCCTTGATATTCATATTTGTAGGGCAGTTCTGGGACGACAGAAAAGATATTTTGCTCAAACAAGCTACTATTGTGAATTATACTGTCATCGGTGTAAAACAGATAGAGTTTGATGCCTTGTAGAGTTACGGATTTATTGGCATTAATAAATAACGCCATATTGCGGCTACTGGCGATACGTTCTTGGATTAATTCGATTAGTTCTTCTAAAAGTTTTTGGGCGTTGTTGTGATATTTTTTGAGTAGGATTTCGTAGGACTTTTGGTTTAGTTCGGTGGTGGAAATGAAGGTTTGGAGGTCTTCTTCAATGATCAGGGAATTTGTAATTGTGTTGGCTTTTACTTCTTGGTAGCCTAATTCTTTGCGAAAAAAGGGGATGAGAAATTTGTCTTGTAGGTGCAGTTCGCTCATATATTATTACTATTAGTAAGGTAGAATGTCTATAAGAAAGTAAGGATTCCTTACATTTTCTGGCAAAGGCTAGGAGGCTTGTCATGCTCGCTAAGTTAACTTCTAATAATCAGCTAACGTTGCCTAAAAGTATTACCCGTGAAATCGGGGAGGCTGAGTATTTTGAGGTAAAGGTAGAGGGTGGACAAATTATTCTGACTCCTGTAAAAATTCAGAGGGCTGATGCAGTCCGGGCAAAGCTGGCAGATTTGGGCTTGAGTGAACAGGATGTGGCTGAGGCGGTAGCTTGGGCGCGTCAGTCGTGATGGTTTGTCCACGAGTTGTAATTGATACTAATTATTATAGTTTCTGCGCTGATATTTGGGGGTAGAGTATCTATACTGCGTTTGGCTTGGCAGGACGATCGCTTCACTCCCCTGGTTGCTAAAGCGACAACAACTGAGTTAATTCGGGTTCTGGCTTATGCAAAGTTTCAGCTAACGCCAACTGAGCAAGAAGATTTACTATCGGATTACATACTGTTTTGTGAAGCTGTGGCGATGTCTGACCTTTTACCTATAATTCCTGAATGTCGTGACCCGTTTGATCTGCCTTTTTTACTTCTGGCTGTGGTCGGTGAGGCGGATTATCTGGTAACGGGCGATCGCGATTTACTCAGCCTGAAAGATGATTTTTCTTGCCCGATTATCACTGCTGAAGATTTTTTAAACTTTATTGATGCTCAGTCACCCTAATTTTTCCGGTGACGGCATCATTAATTAGGGTTTTGCGGAGTTCTTTGAGTTTTTCAATTTGGGTGTTGATGGTTTGGATTATTTGGTTAATTTGGGCAGTTTTGCTGTCGAGGTAGTCTGCGATCGCTTTTTGTTCGGGGAGTGGGGGAATTAAAATTTCTATACGCAAGAAATTTTCTTGTGAAAGGTTTTTCATACTAGGGCTTGAGCCGGTTGCGCAAAAAGAAATCACTTCTTTCAACTGGGTTACTAGTAGTAGATAACTCAGCCATTTAGAATGTATTCTTACATTGCGACTAAAAATGGTTTGCCAGAGACGATCAGGTAAGAAAAGGTTAGGATAATCTCTGTCAACAAAACCACTAGCACCAACTAATTCAGGTGTATTCATTCTACTAATGATGATATTTCCTTTACGAGGACTGCACTTAGCTCTGCTAATTTCTTCAGGTAAGATAGCTTTATTTTCATTTGGATCAAAACCGTATCTGAACACGCAACTTGTTTTTAGAACACCATTTTCATAATTTTGAGCAGGGAAATTTGCAGCGTTAACACTTACACCAGACTCAAGATTTTCAATTATGTCCTTTAGTCTTTTAACTCCACAATGCTCAGGCACTTCACCTAGCCATTCAATACCGCGATCGCACATCGGCACAGATTTATCAAGCCCGCTTGTAACGGTTTCGTTGATAAGAGACTGTTTGAGCTTACCATACAGGGTTGCTTTCTGGGTGAGCAGGTCAATTTTGCGATCGCACTGCGCGGTTTTAGTATCGAGATAGCGTGCGATCGTTTTTTGTTCTTTCAGGGAAGGTAAAACAGTTTCAATCTGAAAGAAATCTTTTGCATATAAGCGAAGTCGAGATGACACAATACCTTTAGAGTTTCTTGTCATTTCAACGATTGCATTGGGAATTCTGAAAAGATAATCAAAGTATCTATGATGATAAAGAATTCCCTTTATTGGCATATAAACATTATAAGAGGGGCTGCAAATACCTAATTCATTGCTAGTCCCTAAAGCTCCCATCCATGCCCACATTGTGTTTATGATCAGATCACCTTGATGGCAGATTTTGTAACCTTCCATTGTTTCTGCCATAAACATATTTACGTTTTTCTCGCTACGAGGAGTAACGCCTGTAATGTGAGATACTGTGAGCAATGTTTCTTTTCCTGTAGTGCTTAGGTTACTTCGCTCCTTAAAAATCTCCTTGTTTCGGACGATAGCCCATTCTCTGGGAATCTTTCCTAACCAGTTAACTTCACTATCCTTATAAGCCTGATAACGTTCAACTTTCATAAGCTCTCCTCAAGCCTCTTCAACTCCTCATTAAGCACCGCAATTTCTCCCAAAATATCCTTAACACTCCTCAATTTTTCCGGCTTATAAAAAACCTTATTAAAATTAATCTCCACCCCCACCACATTTTCCAAATACTCAAACGGCTTGGTAATATATTTTGCCATAAATGCTGCGATCGCTGCCCGATTCGCTACCTCATCCCGATGGAAAGGAATAATCTCATAATCCTTCTGATAATCCGGCGTTAATTCCACCGTAATTTCAATTCTTTCTGGCTGGGTTTTTGTCCCCTTCTTAAACGCTGTCTTCACCACAATTTTGCCGCAGCCTAACGCTTCCTCCTTACCCAAAGCCTCTTTAATCAGCGTTTCCCTGTCAGCATCAAACCGATACCAAGCCTTATCCGTCGTCACTGTTAAGGGCTGCTCTTTGTAATCTAAAGAACTAACAAACGGCTTAATATCTTGCTCAAACGCCTCCACCAACGAGCCAAACCGTTGCGAATCGTAATCCGTAATTGTAAATTCTGTTAACGTTCTTTCCCCATTGTCCAACTTCAACGGCGACAGCTTCAGGCTAGTTTTACCTTCCTTTAAGCGATTAGCAAAAGTTTTACCCTGCTCATCTACATTCGTGAGCATAATTGCCTGTTTATTAAAATATAAAAATTCTTTATCAAATACCCGCCCATAGTCATTATCCTCAAACCGCGTCAGGGTTTCCACAATCTCCAAGCGGCTGATTTCATCCACTTCCTTCCGCTTTGAGCCTTTATTTTTCTTCAGTGATTTAAACTTCTCACTCGCATTAATCAACATCACCTTATCCCGACAGTTTGGAGTTTTACGCTTATTTAATACCCATAGATAAGTGTAAATACCCGTGTTAAAAAACTCATCTGTCGGTAACTGAATCACTGCTTCCACAAAGTCCGAATCCAGCATCCATTTGCGAATATTACTTTCTCCCGAACCAGCATCCCCACTAAACAGGGTCGAACCATTATGAACCACAACTCCCATGCCATTTGCATTTAGCTTCGAGATTAGGTGCTGCATAAACAACAACTGACCATCAGAAATTGACGGCAGGTACTTAAATCGCTGGGTTTTGTCGTTATCAATATCCTTTTGATAACCCTTCCAACTCACCCCATAAGGCGGATTGGCGATTACTATATCAAACTCATCGTTATAAAACTTATCATCGGTGAGCGTATTGCCATGCTCAATTTTTGAATCCACCCGAAACCGACTTTCAATCTTTGCCAGCGCGTACAGCGCATCATTCCAGTCCTGCCCAAAAGTTTGGGTTAGTCGCTTAGACCTCTGATGAATCCGATCTTCCACCCCAAACAACAAGTTACCACCGCCACAGGTGCAGTCGTAAATTTTTAACAGCTTATCTGACTCTTCAATCTTAGAAGCAATAATCTCCGCAATCAGCGCGATGACATCATCCGGTGTGTACTGTTCCCCTGCCGTTTCCGCCGAAATATCCGCCCAACGCCGCTTAATATGCTCTTCCAGCGTCGTAATTGCCGAGTTATCAAAGGGTTTGAGGTCAATACTGCTCCATTCCTTTGTATAACCCAACAGCACCTTTTTTCCCTTAAGTTTCCTAATTACCCCTTTAATATCGAGAAACTTCTCACCCTCTGTTGCATCCACTCCCAGCAGGTCTTTTGTTTCCCCATCAAAACCCCGCAGGTACGCTTCAAAGTCTACATCAAAGGATTTATCATTTTTACAGATATCCTTTAGTGTTTGGTTCTTCTCGAAAATATAGAAGTTGTAACCTTGCCCCTTATCTTCAATTAGCTCGGTCAAATCTTCCGGTGCAATCTCCACCAACGCCGCTTCACCAATCTCCGCCTTTAATTCATCAAACATCCTCACCAAGCGGCTTTCAATCATCACCAGCGCAAAAAACGGCATCATATAGGATGGCCATTCTGACTCCTTGATGCCGCAACCCCTTAGCAAATCGGCAGTTGCCCAGATATTTGATTCGTATTGGAGGATATTGTTGACAGTCATGCAGCAGGTTTTAGCTCAAGGGTAAAAATCAGTATAAGCTCTAATACCCTTGGCATAAAATAATTTACCTGTCAATAGTAGAGAGGTTGTATTGCAACGTCTCTACATACCTTACCACTAACCTTAACTAAACGGTAAGGAATAATACTTTCTGAGAGTTCTTGCCTAAGTGATGGCTTAGTTAAGGTTAATTTAGCGTGATTTCATTCAACGACTGTTACCGAAGCCCCTTCATTTGATGGAGGTATACCGGGTAACTCAAGACAGTATCCTGCACCATACACTGTCTTGATATAGCGGGGGTGGCGGGGATCTGGTTCTAGCTTGGTTCTCAAGTGGCGAATATGGACTCGAATCGTTTCAATGTCATCATCAGGATCGTAGCCCCAAACTTCTCTGAGGATTTCGCTGGGGGAAACCGTTTGACCGTGGCGTTGCAGCAAGCAGTGAAGTAGCTCAAATTCCAAGTGAGTCAATTTCACCGTCTCATTGAACCATATTGCCTCAAATCTTTCGGGAACCAGAGTGAGTGAGCCATAGTTCAGAATCTCACTGTGCTTTGCTGCTTGGGGAATCCGGTCAGTCCGCCGCAAAAGTGCCCGCACCCGCGCTAGCATTTCTTCAACTTCAAAAGGCTTGGTGAGGTAGTCATCTGCGCCAGCATTGAAGCCTTCCACCTTGTTCTGAGTTTGGCTCAAAGCCGTCAACATTAACACGGGAATCTCAGAGGTGCGATCGTCACGACGCAGGCGTTGGCAAACAGTAAACCCATCTACCCTGGGCAACATCAAATCGAGCATGATCAAGTCTGGTTGTAGCTGGAGAGCCAGTGCTTGACCTTTGATGCCGTCTTCAGCTTGACTTACATCGTAGCCAGCCATTTCCAAGTTGACGGCAACTAGTTCTGAAATCGCTGGGTCATCGTCTATGACAAGAATCCTCGGCATTCTTAAAAAATTATTACTACTTATTAAGGATAAATAACAACCTTTGTATAGATACAAAGATTTTTGAATCGATTATGAAAAAGTTTTAAATCTTACATAAATATTAAGATTAAATGACTGTGAAATCAAGACTCAATTACACGAAATCTTATAGTCTATGATGTGTTATACTGCGCCCTACAATCCGTCTCGATTTTTACAAAACGGTGTAAAGATGACTGTATACACTGCTTTGTGGGGAAGACGTTACTGGAAAAGTACTACCCAAGATCCAGAACCGTATTATCAGGAAAAAATCTTTACTGGTTGCCAAGGTGTGCCAATATTTGGCTTGGTTGCCATCCCTGAAAATGCTCATAGCACGATTATCGGTACTTATGGTATTACTGGAGAGTTAGAAACAGAATGGTTTTTGAGAGTGCTAGGACGTAAGGCTTACGCTCAAGGATACGCTGTGGTGTTATTTGATTGGCGTGCCCACGGCAAAACAGCCGTTTTGTCCCCGACTCTAACTTCCGATGGACTATATGAAGGGGAAGATTTTGTTCGCATCGCCGCTGCTGCTAAGGCAATGGGATGTCCTGGGAAATTTTGGTTTACAGGGTATTCTTTAGGAGGGCAATTAGCGCTATGGGCGGTGAAGGTCGCTCTTGAAGTGATTAGGGAGCATGGAGATTTAGGACTAGAAGATAGCGATATTGGCGGTGGTATGGTGATTTGTCCCAGCTTGGATTCTGAGCGATCGCTATCTTATCTAGTTACAACGCCCTTCGGCAGATATTTGGAAGCAGGGATTGCACAGAATTTAAAAAAACTGGCATGGCAAATACATGATGCCCATCCTGGAAGCATTGATCCAGCAGCGATTGAACGGGCGAATAGTATTTGGGGTTTTGACAATGAACTGGTAATTAACCGACTAGGTTTTCCTTCTGTGGAAGCATATTACCAAGCTAGTAGTCCTTTACATATATTGCCACAAATCTCGAAACCAACTTTGATTTTATATGCTGCGGATGACCCACTTTTTGACCCAGCCATCATACCGGATTTACAAGAAGCCTGCGATCGCAATCCGGCAATAGATTTGTTACTCACTCAATACGGCGGTCATGTTAGCTATTTGAGTAGTAAAGAGTGCCAGCGCCAATTACAAGATCCTGACCCTTGGTGGGCATGGAATCGGATTTTACAATGGTTGGAGGAAAAGCGTAATTCGTAATACTCGCCATTCGCGTAGCGTCTCGTAGAGAAGGCGAGAAGCAAGCTACGTAATTTAAGATATGGCAGTCCGATTTTATAGGGTGAAAAATGATCTACTCTTTAAGCTAAGAGGCAAGAAGTAAATCTTTCCCTATTACCCAAGAATAAGCAAGTTCAAAAATCAGATAGGAGTCGTATATTAGGATTGTCTTTCATCGCAAAGGTTAAGATAGGATTGGTTTAGCAAAATGTTATTGTTAGCTAGCTAAGTAGAATATATTGATGACATCTGACTCTTTTAATTTGCCCCCACTGTGACGACAAAAAGTCCAAAGATATGCTGCAAGCCTTGGTATTTCTCTTGAGCAATTTATTGTCTCTGCTGTAGCTGAAAAGGTCAAGATTTTAACTGAGCATCATGAATATCTTGTATTTCCTGAGCTTACTTACCGTCGGGGTGCTAGTGGTTTGGCAGTGCCAATAGTGCATGGAACTGGCTTGCGGGTGCAGACTTTGGCGATGTCTACGACGGGCTACGCCTACGCAGCTCAACAATGGGGATTATCCGTAGGGCAAATTGCTGCTGAGTATGATTTGAGTGAGGCTCAGGTAAATGCAGCCCTGGCTTTCTATGCTGCCCATCAGCAAGAAATCGATGAGGCGATCGCATCTGAAGTAGCTCTCGAATCAGCTTACAATGTCTAAGCCTCTGTTACATTTGGATGCTGATACATCAATTAAAGCTTTACATTTAGCTTTGATTAATCAGGGTCATGATGTCACCCGAACTCCCAGAGATTGGATGCCCTTAGATGCAACTGATGAAACCCAGTTGTTAGGGGCTACTACTAGAGGAAGGTGTATTTTTACTTTCAATATCCGCGATTTTTTAGTTTTGGCACAAAGCTATCCTAACTATAATAGTATTATTTTAGCTGCCCAAAATAGTTGGACTCTATCTAGTCTGATTACTGCTTTAGATTGTCTGTTTGTAGAGACACAAGCTGCTGACTGGATTGGTCAAGTGCGTTGGCTCAATCAATGGCAAAGATAACAATTACGAATTACTAATTACTAATTACTAATTATTATGAATCTCTGGCTACCTACACCAATAGATTTAACTTTGTTACCCGATGAGATTCATGTCTGGCGCATAGAACTTGACCAACCAGAACCACAGCTGCAAAATTTAGCAGCGACTCTTTCCAGTGACGAAATGGCTCGTGCTGAACGGTTCTATTTTCAGGAACATCGGCAGCGGTTCATTGCTGGCCGTGGTATTCTCCGAACTATATTAGGTCGCTATTTAGGTATTCAGCCGCTACAAGTTCAGTTTAATTATCAACACCGTGGTAAACCAGTATTGGCAGATGCATTTGCCGATACTGGACTGGCGTTTAACTTGTCTCATTCCCAAGGGTTGGGCTTGTGTGCGGTGAATTGCACTAGCGAAATTGGTATAGACCTAGAATATATTCGCCCAATGTCTGATCTGGAAGCTCTTGCCAAACGGTTCTTTTTACCGAGAGAATATGAAATGTTGCGATCGCTATCTCCCAGCGAACAGCAAAAGGTATTTTTCCGTTACTGGACTTGTAAAGAAGCTTATTTAAAAGCAACTGGAGACGGACTAGCTCAGTTAGAGCAAATTGAGGTGTCGCTGACTCCTACAGAAGCAGCCAAGTTACAGATATCTGAAGACTGGAGTCTTTTTGAACTACTACCTGCTAACAATTATGTTGCTGCTGTTGCTATAGAGAATTTTGACTGGCATTTAAAGTGTTGGCAGTATTGATGTTCAGTATTTTAAATCGTTTATTTATCTTCCTGCATATTTCTGACAATTTTTGTCACCAGGTTTCTGGGTACAAATCTGACGCTTTTTGCAAGTAGTTTATTCATAAAACCAGGAATGACAATGGTTTGACCCTTCATTAAGGCGCGAAAACCAATTTCTGCTACTGTTTGTGCATCCATCATCTTCTTGCCCTTGAGCAAATTAGAGTCAGCCATTCCGGTTCTTTCATGAAACGCAGATGCTGTTGAGCCTGGGCAAAGAACTGTCACAGTCACACCTGTACCTTCTAATTCATTAGCGATCGCTTCTGAAAAAGATAAAATATAGGCTTTAGTCGCAAAATAAACCGCCATCAAAGGGCCTGGTTGAAAGGCAGCGGCTGAGGCGACATTTAATATTTTTCCTTCACCTTGCTTTACCATGTCCTTCAGGAATAGCTTGGTTAAATGGGTGAGACACACCAAATTTACCTGTAGCATTTCCAGTTCACTCGCTAGGTCTGTTTCATGAAATAATCCATAAATACCAAATCCAGCATTATTTACCAGTACATCAACCTTAATATTGGCTTGTTGCAACTCTGCAAAAATTTCTTCAGGAGCTGTTGGTATAGATAGATCCTTAACAATAGTTGTAACAAAATTTCCGAATTCTTTTTTGAATTTAACTGCAACTTCTACAAGCATTACCCCATTTCTATCTACTAAGACAAGATTGTAATCATGAGCAGCAAAAAGACATGCTAATTGATAGCCAATTCCATCGGCTGCTCCAGTAATAAGAGCAGTTTGTTTGTTCTGTCCTTGGTGTGTTGTGTTCATGTAAAAAGGTTGGTGAATTCGACTTGATGAAGCTGCATTACATTTATAGTGGTTCTGGTTCTACAAATAAGTGCGCGTAATATCTGAACAGACGAAAAATGTCTTGAGTTATTACCCTTTCAATTGCTTGTGTAGTGCCTTGGGTAGATGTAGCAGTCTCAACATAAATTTAGGGCTTATGCAGCGAATAAGTTGGGCATTAAAGAAGTTCAGTTATTCCAGACTGCTAGTGTAGATGCGTGGCGGCTTGTCGCCAGATATCGCTTTTGATTACTCACAAAAGCAAGCGGGTAAAATCAAACTTTTATGCTTGATACTAACCATTCTATCCTCGATCACTTCTGTCAAGAGGTGAATCCTAAAAGTTTACATTATTGAGTATAAAAAACAGGGCAATTAGATTGCATCTGTTGGTGTATGAGTTGTTGCCGGCATCTGAAATATTGACTATTAAGGAGTACTGAGTCCTAAAGAACATGGACTAAACAAAACACAAAAATTCTGTTTTGTAGGGGAGCCAGTGCGTTACGGTGAGTCCAGCACTGTAGGCGGGTTTCCTGCGTGAGGTTCCCTACGCAAGGGTAGCGCAGCGTTAGTGACTGACTCGCTCTAAGCGAACGCAAGAGCGTCTCCAAGAGTTACCATGCCGCAGGCTTTACGCTGCGCTATCTGTTGAGTGCAACTGGCTGGCGTTGTGTTACGGCTTCCGTAACGCACCGAAAATATCCAGGATGGTGCGTTACGTTTCTAACACAACACACCTTATGAAAGTTGTGAATTCCTAAGCGATATTTAAGAAGCCGCTTTGAATCAAGTAGGCGGTATAAGTCATAAACAATTGAGAGTCAATGGGAGGACAAACAATAGAACTGCCTGCTAGTGCATGAAGGGTATCTTGGCAGCTAATATGGGGTCTTCTAGCTTGTAGGTACAAATCAGGAATAGTCAGTTGTTCATCAGACCAACGTTCCAGTAAAAAGGGTCGCAGAGTGTATAAAGGATTATCAACAGAAGACACATTATTGATTAACTCTGCTTGCCATTCTTCATAGGGAATCATCTTAACTGAATAACCAAATGAGCGTATCCACTCAACTAGCACTTTGAAAGCGGCAGGTTGGGGATGTTGTAAATTGAAAGCTTTGCCTATGGATTCTTTTTGCCGTGATAGATAAACAACGGCTTTACTTACATAGTCCACAGGAGACATATCTAACATATAATCTACATCAGGGAAACTTCCCATTTGTAGACAGCCCTTGGTCATCAAATTGATAAAGTCATGTGTATTACAAATGCCTGTTTTGCTATCTCCGGAAATCAGTGGCGGTCTATAGATAGTTACAGGAAGTCCTCGGTCACGAGCAATCTTGACTAATTTTTCAGCTACCCATTTAGTTTGGGAGTAACCAAGATAAATACCTTCCCAATGATTGAATTCATCCTGTTCTTTGACAACCTTGCCAGCATAAGCAGTCGATTCAAAAACAGCAACACTAGAAACGTAATGTACAGGCTTGACTTTAATTTGACATGCTAATCTCAAAACTTCTTGAGTTCCTAAAACATTAGCTGCTTTCAGTGCCGAGTAGGGAAAAACATAATTCAACAAAGCACCACTATGATATATAGTATCAATATTGGCAGCTAAAATTTGAAACTGTTCAGAGCCAACACCTAACAATGGCTGAGATAAATCGCCGACAATAGGAATAATTCTGGAGTTAAATTGTTCCTCCCAAATTGCATATTGTTGCAGATTCTTTTGGAGTTTGCTTTTGCCTTCTTCGGTATTACCAGCACGCACTAAGCAATAGATATCCGCATTAGTTTCCTGTAGTAATTCCCGGATGACAAAAGCTCCTAAAAAGCCTGTTCCTCCAGTTAAAAAGATGTTTCTGGGTTCACCTAGAGGCAGATTAGATGCAGCGCCGGGATGGATGGTGGGGTCAAGAACAGCCTCGGCACTTAAATTTGGAACAGAGGGGGCAGCGTTGGCATTAGAAGATGTCTGACGCACAACTTTTGTGTCTTGAACTGGTGAACCCTCTTGCACTTCTTCAGCTAAACGCTGTGAAAGAGCTTCAATACTTGGGTAATGCCACAGGAGTAACGGAGATGGTTGAAATCCTAGCAATTTTTCTAATTTACTTACTAGAATCATTGCTTGGGCTGAATCCAAGCCAGAGTTTTCTAAATGTTCTTTGACATCTATTTCATCAGTTGTTACTCCTAGCAACTCAGCTAAGTTAGATATCAAAAATACTTGAATATCAGCTGCTGTAAAAGACTGTTTTATAGTCATTTTTAAATCTCCGCTAATGTAGAAGGGACAGGGTGATAGTGACTGTAATAATCGGAAGCTTGCAGTCCTTGAATTTTCAAATTTTGAACACGATACAAAAAGGCTGCACCAGTCATAATTTGATTAGCAACATCAACTACCTGACGATTATTTGCTTCAGACAGGTAGGAACCCCGCACCCAGTCATTGAAACCGCCCATTGCTGGGCCACACCAAATTTGATAATCGACTTCTCTACCTTTTTCACCAGAACTAGACCAACGAGAAGATAATCCTAGATACCAGCGGAAAATCAACGCCATTTTCAGTTTAGGATTATTGACTGCTTTACCCAGTTTTTCAGGATTTTTCTGGGACAAATAAGCCGCTGTTCCTTCCCATACTTCAGCAATACTCTTACGGAAAACTTGTTTTTCTAATTTCTCTCTTTCTACCAAAGGAATCTCTTCAATCGAATCATAAGCGCGATATAGTTCAAATAATTTCTGCGCTCGCATGGGGAACATCGTACCCCGTTTGAGGACTTGTAATTTGACCCCCATTTCAAACATATCTGCTGCTGGGGCCATCATCACATCAGCCATTTCTGCTTGAGCTAGTAATTTTTTGGTATGTTCACAAGCCGCAGATTCAACGCATGACTGATTAATGGAACCGGTCATTACATAAGCAGCACCCATCATAAAGGCTGCTAGTGCTGATTGTGGTGTACCAATTCCCCCTGCTACTCCGATTCTAATAGGTGTTTGGTAATGATATTGTGCTTGAATTTCATCCCGCAAGGCAATAATAGAAGGTAACAAACAAACCAGGGGACGGTTATCTGTATGACCCCCAGAATCAGCCTCGACGGTAATATCATCAGCCATCGGAACTTTCGCTGCAAGGGTTGCTTGTAATTCAGTAATTAATCCTTGTTCAAGAAGTTCTTTGAGAATTCTAGCTGGTGCTGGTTGCAAAAATTTAGTAGCAACTTCTCGGCGAGAAATTTTGGCAATGACTTTATTTTTGATTTCAATTTGATTGGCGTTATTCAACCCCAATCCAGCAACACGGTAATAAACAATGTTGGGAGTCAAGTCGAGAAATGCAGATGCTTCTACTGTTCTCACTTGATATTTGAGGTATAAATCCACTGCCCTACGTTCAATCGCAGGTTCATTGGGACTGTGAATTAAATTAAAGGCGTAGGGTCCTTGAGGTAAAGCTTGTTGAATGCGATTTATGGCTACTTCCAAACGTTCTGGAATTAAACCACCTGCACCAAAGGAACTCAAAATTTGCGCTTTTCCTAATGCAATCACCATTTCTTCAGAAGCAATTCCGCCAGCCATTGCGCCAGTAGCATAGGCATATTTCACTCCATGAAAGGAAAGAAAATTGGGATCTCCAAACTGTTGAATGTGGATTGGTGCTGCAAATGTCAGCAGTTCTACTTGTGCTGTTGTGCCATTATCACCAGGGGATAAATACCCCTCATTAGTGACACCGATTTTTCCGGCAACTTTCACGATGTAACAGGGTTTATCTAACACCATCAATTTACCTTTGATGGTTTGTTGCTCAAAAGATACAGTTTCTAAAGAACCTTTCCAAACTTGGTTTTTGTTATAATACCAGGCAGAGAAATTAAGACCATTATCGTGTTTACTTAGCACCGTATCTACGGTTGTCACGGCAGTTATCCCTCTGATTACAAGCAATGGATGATAAAAACTGAAGGGTGTAGACTCTTTATAGGAGTCTATGTTTTCATACCAATTCTCTATGAATATGCACGTAATAATTATTAAACGAACCGCCTTCGCGCAGCGTCTCGTAGAGAAGGACACCAAGGAAGAGATGAGTTAAGAATTAGTTGGTGCAAGTTGAGAGAGAATTGGTATGATTTATTAGGATTCGTCGTTGAGCAAGTTTTGGGCGCAAGTTAGTTGCAATTGAATGATTTCGCTCATTTGTTGACTATAATCTTGTCTAGCTTGTAAAAAAGCAGTGTGCGCTTTAGTTATCTTTGAATTATTAGCATTGAGCTTTTGATACTGAGTCTTATTTAAATCGAACATGCTGATGATGCTACTAATTTTTTGAGTGATGACAGGTGGAGAAGAAAGAGGAATTTGCTGCCCAATTGCGCTTGACTCAGAAGATTGTAATTGTTCTCTCGGTTCAAAACCGTTATCAATGATATTTTTTGGTTTGACTTCTTCTGTGTGAGTAAGGGATGGCAAGATGTTAGGAGAATAACTTTCTTCTTGAGTTATTTTGTTGGAAGTATTAAGAAAATCTGTGATCTCAGATTGTTGGATATTAGGTATGTTTGGATGCTGTTTTTTGAAGCGATCGCACTTAAGATCCTCAGCCCAATCTTTAACAAATTTGCGATTTTCGTCGCTCAAAATTGTAGCAGCGATCGCTTTTCCACCTAAGGTAACTGTTCTCAATGTTGCTTTAGTTTGATTGGTGGTTTCTTGGACTTTGCTGTACAGTGGTGATAAATCCACATTAACCTGATGACTGAGTAGTTTTGCTAATGCTTTGACTATAGAAGCATGGTCATCCATACCTCTACGATTCAGAGAAACTGTGAGGTGTTCTTTCTTGCCAAGAATTTTATCAATCCATCGTGAACAAACACTACCTGCGCCTGCTTCTAAAAATATTCGCACACCATCATCGTAGACACGATTAACTAATCGGGGAAAATCAAGCTCTTGGCACAATCCTTTGGCAATGTTGTGAGCGATCGCTTCACTTTCAAGTGCGAGCGGTTGATAATCAGCAGCAGAATAAAAAACAATATCTGGGAGAGTTTGTGATGGTAAAGTGTTTACCTTCTTGATTTCCTCATACTGCGATCGCATCGTCTCACAATGGATTACGTGGTCGAAGGGAGCCGGAAAAGCATTACAACCTAGAGTTTGAATCACTCGCTTACAAGCTGCATCATCACCAGCAATTAATACTTCTTCTGGTGTATTAATTTGAGTTAAATAAACCCGATTCTCATGTTTAAGACATTCTCTAACTTGGGATGGGGTGGCCATGAGAACATAGGTTATCCAAAAGTTGTTTTGTGAATCAGGAATATCTTTCAATCCCCAATACTCACGCACAGCATTTTTAGGGCCAGATAATCTATCTCCAAAGAGAGGGGATGAGTTTAAAGTGTTACTTCCACCAGAAAAATTGCTCCAAACTCCTTGGGCAGACATCATGCTAGTTTCGCCCAGGCTATAGCCAAAGACACATTGTGGTTTGACTTTAAAATCATCTCGAATAATTGTAGTAATCAGTCGAGAATAAGCAATTTCCGTTTCAAACATGGCTAGGGAATCGTCTAGGAATTCTTTTTCAAGAGTTTCTAGCTGCCTGGTGGAAAACTTATGCAAGCTTCGGGGATAAAGTCGCTGATGAATTTCGACGGCACGGTTGGCAAGACTATTGAATATCGTGTCATCGTAGACTTTCGGGAATAAGCGGAAGAGATTCTGACCGATACCCACATAAGAATTGACAGCTGCCGGATAAACGTAAGCGATCGCTCCGGTTTTACCCAATGGTTTAGCTGTGAAATAACTTCCTATTGGTGTTTGCCAATCTGTGCCGTTCTCAAAGGCATTGTTTACACCTTTACGGGCAGATTCAATTTCTTTGAGTAATTCTTTTTTATTACGTCCTGTGATTGAGAAAACGTATTTTGCACCAGAATGCTGTTCAAAATTAGCAAATGTTTGACTGGCTGTAGTGGATAAAGAGGAACTCGTTTCGATGGTTTGTTGAAGATAGTTAAGTAAATCTGGGATGTTGGAGCGATCGCTAACTGCGATCGGGAACAGATGAAAAGGCATTAGCTGCAAATATCTATTGTCCCGCTCCTCTTGACTGGGTTCCTCCGATAAGATTAAATGGGCGTAACTCCCATCTATACCCATACTATTAATTGCTGCTATTCTGCGTGTGGCATCTTTATCGACAAACCAAGGTCTTGATTCCATTGCGACATAGAAAGGGCTACCTTCCCATACTTGCGGTGTTTTGACACCAGACCATTTGGGAGTGCCGGGAATATACCTGTAATAAAGACACAGAGCAGTTTTGATTAAGCTAGCGATTCCCGATGCTGTACAGGTGTGACCGATATTGGCTTTGACGCTGCCCAATGCACAGTGCAAACCATTTCCCACTTTCGGATAAGCTTGAAGCAAACCTGTGATTTCGGCTTCATCCTCCTGGAGAATACCACTACCGAAAACTTCCACATAATTAACATCTGTGGGTTGAATATCTGCAATCTGGAAAGCTTGTTTGCAGACATTGCTGATAGCTGAAGCATCAGGCTTTACCAGAGCGTTACTGACAGTAGAATTATCTTGAGCGAAACTCATGGCATCAATAACTGCATAGATGCGTTCCTTGTTTTCCTTAGCAGTTTCGTAGCGCTTCAGGACGACAGCACCCGCACCTTCGCCAACCGTCCAGCCATTAGCTTGTTGGTCAAAACTCAACGTATTGACACCCGTATTAATTGGTGCAAATTGGTTGCGGAACAAGACATTCTCCACACCACCTGCCAAATCCACTGCACCAACAACCACTGCATCTACTTCTCCAGTAGTGAGTAGCATTTGTGCAACTTCCAACGCCTTAAGGGCAGAATTTTCACCAGCTGTCATCGTGAATGCAGGGCCAGTGAAATTCCATAAAGTAGAAATTCGACTCGCCATAATGTTGGCGATGTGACTGACATATTCGCCGATTTCTACTGGTTGGTGAATGCTATTTTTGACAATGGTTTCCAGTTGCGCCAGCTGTTCAGCAGGCAAAGAAACTTCTTGCGCGAGTAAGCCGTCCTTAACCTGCCAAGATAGATTCCATCTTTGCTGTAGCTGATGTACAGACAACTCTGTCTCAGCGGCGACAATAACCGCTACATTGCTACCCTCCTGTAGTTTCGCATCTTTCACGGCGCGATCGGCAACCTTCAAGAGCAATAATTGTTGTGGGTTTAATTTTTCTATTTCATTAGGTGGGATTTTGCACGAGAAAGTATCGATTTCAAAATCTTTGATGTATGCTCCAATTGGTGCTTTAGCATCTGTTAAACCGTACTCTTTCAGGACATTTTCTTGATTTTCTATACCGTGCCATCTTTGAGGCGGTAGAGAAATAAAATGTTGGGTTCCATCATAAATACTCCGTTCAAAAGCATCTAAGCCATTGCAGTTACCGAAAAAGGCATCCATGCCGACAATGGCAATTTTGGCTGGTGGAATAGGTGCAGTTGAATCAACTGAATTAACAGATTGTGCTGTAGTTCCTTGTTCCAAAATCAGATGAGAATTAGTGCCACCAAAACCAAAAGCACTGATGGCTGCCCGTTTAATTGGTGTATTATTATTGGGCCATGACGTAGCTGTTCTAACAATTTTGTCGGCAGAAATTATACTATTTTCGGAAGCTAAAGGTTCAGTAACATTTATGGTTGGTGGAATTACGCCATGAGACATACTCAAAATCACTTTAGTCAAGCCAACCATGCCAGCAGCAGTTAGCAAGTGACCAGTATTTGCCTTAGCAGAACCCACCAGAGGCGCAGCTTGATTTTGACCAAAAAATGTTTCTATGGAGTTGAATTCGGTTGTATCTCCGAGCAATGTGCCAGTGGCGTGACACTCTAGATAATCGATGGTTTTTGGACTAATTTTTGCCTCATCATAGGCTCGCTCAAAAGCTAAGATTTGTCCTTTAGGATTAGGACTAAGTAGGTGCTTACCTTTACCATCATTTGAGAGTCCATTACCGCAGATAGTGGCGAGAATATTATCGCCATCTCTAACAGCATCAGAATATCTTTTCAGCATCACCATTCCAACGCCATCGGCGGGAATTAGCCCTCTAGAGGACTTATCTAAGGGGCGACTGATATCATTTTCTGGATACCCTTGAACACCAGAAAATAACATCCGCACGAATAGGGAATCTGCACAACTTATGGCTCCAGCTAACATGACATCAGCTTTGTGTGACCATAAGTAATGAGATGCTAGTTTAATAGCATAAAATGATGACGAACAAGCAGCATCCAGACATAAATTAATCTGGGAGAGTGAGAAGGCTTGAGCAATTATAGATGCTGGTAAACCAGATATCATCGCATTGTACAAAGACGCTTTAGTTCCACTTGGGACAGCTAAATCAAAATCTTCATACTGCAAAAGTTCTCTGACAGCAGGTGCGATCGCTTTCTGGTAAATTGGAGAGAATAATTGATTAGATAATTTTGTTGGAAATGACAAATTACCTAAAATTACACCGCATTTTGAGAGAACAGTTTGATTACCCCAATAACCACTCTGTACAATTGCTTGTTTTGCAGCATACAATGACCATTTGAAGGTGTTATCTAAGCCAGTAATAAATTCTGATGGGAGATTGTATTCGGAAGGATTAAATTGAAAGTTGCGGATGTACCCGCCTTTGAGGGAATAGGTTTTGTCTGGTGTACCTTTGACTGGATTGTGAAAGATTGTCGGATCTACTCCGATTTCTTCGACTGTTGCAGAAGATGTCGAATCTTTTTGATTAACAATATTATGCCAGAATTCTTCGGGGTTTTTAGCATCGGGGAATAAACATGATAATCCGATGATGGCTATTTTTTCCACTAGTTATATCCTTAAAATTTGGGTATTAGGCAAGAGATATTTAAAACGCAGGATTTACGCTGTTCCCCAAACTTTCAAGAGGCGGTTGCTAAAGAAAAAGCTTACGCACAAGGCAAAAAAGACGCAGAGAGAAGAAGTTGAAGATTACTAACTTCTGAGTAATTTCATCGACCAAATAATTGCTTTTGCTCCGAGTAGACGTGAGTAGACTTGTCCTTCTCGATTGTGGATGATAAAATCAGCGGTTGCACTACTGGGTGTTTTGGCTTTCACTTCACAAGAAACGTAAAAGGGTTCATTGGGTGGTGTTGTTGCAAATTGTTCATATTTTGCGACTTGTCCAGGTAAGCAACCTTCTTGATGAAAATGCTGTGTCCAAACCCAGAGTGCGTGCATACTTAGGTCAGTTGTATATGGATTTACCCATTGGACTGGAAATTGTCCTTGTTGTTTATCTGAGATTTGTTCCCACAGGCATTGTGTAGTAATTTTTTCTGTGGTGATATTTAGAACTTTTTGGATTTCTTGAAAAGAGGGGCCATGAAATAATGTAGTTTCTCCATTTTGATAAAAAGATTTGCCAGTGAGAGGGATGATATTATCTGGTTCTAAATTCACTGCATCATAAATTGGGATAGTGGGTATTTCTAGTAATAGTTGGATTTGGGCACTGAAATGATAAAAGGTTTTTTCATCTGCATTTTTACTCGATATTTTGGTATTGAATGTAATCTGTTGAGCATTAGTTTTAGAAATTTCTTCAAGATCTAAAATAAATTCACTTGCCAGACTTTCATTAAAAGTAATTCCTTTCAAAATTTTGAAATCTTGAGCAGCAAAAAATCTATATCCTGGATAAAGTTGTTCACAAGAATCAATCATCCATGATAGAGCGCATGTAGCAGGCAACACTGGAGAACCAGCTATCACATGATCCAATAAAAATGGATTCTCTTCTACTGTCATTCGGCGGCGCATCCGATAGGTACACAGTTCAGAATCTAACTCCCTAGCAAAGGGTACTAGGGGGCTACCAATGACAACTTGTGTATTTTCTCGATAGGCGGGATGCAATTCGTTGACTAACATTTGTGTCCCAGCTTCTACGGGAATCACTTCAATTCCTCGTTCAGCAAAAGCCTTTTTAAGTTCTGGTGACACCATCCCACTATCCCAAGCTCCCCAATTAATTGCCACTACATGACATGAGGGATATTGTTGTTTGAAAATATGCCCTGATTTATTGAGAATTTCATTAGCGATCGCATAATCAGACTGCCCAATATTTCCATGAAAACCTGTTACAGAAGAAAACAAAACTAAATGCTGAAGTTGACTAGGGTTAACGCAAGTAAGTAAATTTTCTAATCCTTGCACTTTGGCGGTGTAAACTTTTTCAAAATCCTGTTGTGTTTTCTTTTCAATTAACTTATCGGCTAAATTTCCAGCGCCGTGGATAATTCCTGTAATCGGCCCAAGATGTTGCACAGCATTGGCAAGTTTTTCTTGTAAAGCTTGCGGATCTGTGACATCGACGCTAATATATTCTGCTTTAGCTCCTGTTTTTTGAATTGCTGCTAGGGTGTTTTTAATTTCGCGGCTGGAGGTAATTTTGTTATATATCTTTTGCACACTCATGGGTGTGGGCTTCTCTCCTTGGGAAAGAAGATTTTCCATGATGCATTTTTTCAATGCTGATTCATCAGAATTTTGAGCAAAATCTGGCTCGGTTTCTAATAGTTCGGAGCGACCGAGGAGGATGAATTTGCAGGGTTGCTGTTGGGCTAATTTGATAGTACACTCAGCCGTAATCCCTTTTGCACCGCCGCTCACGACAAAGACAGATGATGGACTAAGCTGGGCTATTTGTGTCATAAATCCTCGTAAATAACTGAATAAATTTGGTTTTTTCTTCCTCTGTGTCCTCTGCGCCTCTGCGGTTTTTTTTAACGAACCACAGAGACGCAGAGAGCGCAGAGAGAAGAGATGAAGTGATTAACCTGCTTTTTAATCGGCGATGAGGGTGACTCGTCCTTGTGAGCCGTAGCCAACTTCACTAATATAAAGATTGGGGTCATGAAGCTCGGCTATGATGTTTTGTACTGACTGTTTGGCGTCAAGTCTGGGACTTAGGTCGATCGCACGGGTAAACACCTTTGGCCATTCCCATCTCAGAGTTTTGCTTAATCCGAATAAACCAGCGCCGATCGCCCCGAAGTTGACTTTGTACTCTAAGCCAAAAGCGCCATCGAGGTGAGCAACTGTGCAAAAACAACTACGTCCATGACGGGCGGCTTGGTTGAGGGAGGGTTTGAGGTGTTTCGCCATCAAAAATACGTGCTTGACGATCGCCTTTTCTTGTTCGTGATAGGGAATTGTCCCAGTGTGATTTCCTACAAAAAGTGGATGGAGATGGATGAAGGCCCCAATCGCTCCGCAGTGAGATGCGATCGCTTGCAATTGTTGTTGGAGATGTTCTTCACTCAAGTTTGCTAAGGTGACGCGGGTTACTCCTGTGGGTAAGGGCGCTTGCTGGGGGATGAGCGATTGGGGGAAGCTGATAACTACTACTTTCCAGCCTTTCTCGATTAGGGATTCAGTTAATTTATAAGTGGTGAGGGAACCATCATCGGTGATTAAACCGATGTGTCCCTCTGGTAACGTAAAATCCAAATAATCGGGCTGTGGTAGGCTTTTGAGTTTGACGGGATGGCGCTGGATATTATGCTCTAATTCGGGTGGCTGTTGGACAAACTCAGGCTCAAACTTTTTTTTTTCACCTCCAGCTAACTGCTGTAGGTAATCGACTATTTGACCGATGGTGCGGAGTTCTCCGAGTTCTTCGATATTTGGTTTGGGTAAGTCGGGGTACATTTCTTGCATCGCCCCTAAGATTTCCACCCGTTTGATGGAGTCAATCCCTAAGTCGGCTTCCATGTCCATGTCCAGTTCCAGCATCTCGACTGGATAGCCGGTCTTATCACTGGTGATCGCTAGTAGGGTTTGACCTAAGTCTACAACTTCATCAGTTACAGCGGGTTCTGGTGCTGGGTTGAATGTGACAACTAGGCTTGGTTCAGGTGAAGTGACTACCTCAACTACGGGTACAGTCTCTACTGGAATCTCGGTTACTTGTTGTATTTCGTGAACTGCAATTTCTACAGAAATACTTTTGGAAGCCTGGGATTGCAAATACTCGACAACTTGACCGATGGTGCGGAGTTCTGCCAGTTCTTCTATATTGGGCTTGGGTAGGTTAGGGTACATTTCCTGTAGCGCCCCTAAAATTTCCACCCGTTTGATGGAGTCAATCCCTAAGTCCGCCTCCATGTCCATGTCCATTTCCAGCATCTCGACTGGGTAGCCTGTCTTGTCACTGGTGATCGCTAACAGGTTTTTATCCAAGTCAACAATATCGATGGTTGCGCCAGATACAGGTGCAGCAGTTGTGGGTGTTGGTTCTGGGCTGAATGCAATAACTTCGTTGACTGAGGGTGAGCTAATTGTGACTACAACCTCGGTTTGAGGTTCTACTACTGGGACAGGTGACGCCGCTACAGGCTCTACTGTCTCGAAAGTAGGGGGTGGGGAGAAGAGATTAGGGAGCAAAGAAGAGGAATTTTCATCCTTCTTAGAAGTGGAGGATACAGGAGTTTCAACTACAGGCTCTACCACCTGGGGAGCGGGGGGGAGAGGTGTTTTGGTAACAGTTGAGCCATTTTTCGCTACTGGCTCAGTTACAGGCAAAGGCTGGCTTTCTACTATCTTGGTAGTAGGGGATACTGGTGCATCAGTAACAGTTGTTTCTGTTGTGAACGGATAGCGTACCCCGTTACTTAGTTTCTCTGTTAGTTGAGTCGTTCCCTCACCTGAGATGATTTGAGAATACTCTTGCTGTATGAGTTGGAAAAAGTTTTTGGTATATTCCAGCTGCTCTTGGAGATATTGTTCATGGATGCGTAGGGTTTCACCTTGTTGGGAGTGAAACTGCATCATGCTGCGCTCTAAGCTTTCCATGACAACTAGCTTCATTTTGGCAGTTTCGGCTGTTGATTTACTTTCACTCAACAAGGAATTCTGCTGCTGCATCAGTTGGAAAAACGCTTTGGCATATTCCATTTGATGGTTGAGATAAGTTCCGTGAACTTGTAAATTCTCGGCTTGATTTTCCTGAAACTGTGTCAGGAGGTATTCTAAACTTTCTAAAAGCTGTTGGTAATTAGTAAGTTTTTCTGGTGTTGGTTGCATCTTAGATTCCTGGGCTGGTTGACTTGAAAGGGTCACAGGATTCATTTGTTGCTCTGGTTGGGTGATGATATTAGATGTCACACCGTTCATTGCTGGGGTGGTAACAAGGGGTGGTTTTTTATGTCCGTTAGTCTCTATCACTGCTAGAGGTGGAGTTACACCTGGGCTGGTAAACAAGGGAGCCGCATCAGAATATTCGGGGGTGGGAAGGTTTGGTGTCACGGTGGGTAATGTGACTTTATGTCCATCCTGCAAAGCTAGAGCAAAGGCATTTTTCGTTTTTTCGGATCTGTAGTTGATGCCGTTCAAACGGACATTTAATGTCTTCTTCGTCTCAATTGGGGGAAGAGTTTGGGGAAGTTGATAAGGATCGAGGGTATTCAAAGCCAAACCAATCACCCGCAACTGCACAACTGCTTCTCGCAAAGAGCGATCGCTATTCTTTTGAGTGCTGGGGTTCAAAGATACGGTGAGATGAGGGCGATCGCCAAGGATATCTTTTACCAAGTTGGTGAGAATTCTCCTCGGCCCAAATTCCACAAAGCAAGTACCACCCGCCGCATAGATATTTTCAATTTCCTGCTTAAACAGCACTGAGTTGGAAAGGTGCGTTTCCAGGATTTTTTGAATACCTTGGGGTTCCTTGGGATACTGTTTGCTGGTAACGTTGCTGTAAACAGGGATTTTGGGACTTTGGAACTTGACGGACTTAGTAGCGATCGCAAAGGATTTTTGAGCAAAGGCAATTAACGGTGTATGGAAAGCTGCGGAAACAGGTAGCAATACAGCTGTATATCCTTTCTCGTGTAAAGCCTCTCTGACTCTGGCGATTTCTGCGGTGGGCCCAGCTAAGACAAATTGAGTGGGAGAATTTTGATTAGCGATCGCAACTAGGGGAAAATGCCTCAGCACTGCTTCTACTTTGCTGATGTCTTCTTTAACAGCCAACATACTACCCGCATCATGATCCGGGTCTTCTGGAGCCGCCATTGCTTGACCCCTAGCTTTCACTAAGAACAAGTAATCTTCTGTACTCAAAACTCCCGCAGCCCAAAGCGCTGTCAGTTCACCAAAGCTATGTCCTGCCACAAAATCTGACTTGAACCCAGCTTGTTGCAGTATGCTGTACATTCCTGCACTCAACACCCCGATGGCTGGTTGAGCGTATTCTGTGCGTTGTAAGGCAGCAATTTGGGCATTTTTTTCTGCTTCCTCAAACACAGGATGAGGAAAAACGATTTCTGAAAGCGGCTGTAAATTATCTTTGAGTAACAAGCTATCCATATAGCCATGAAGACGCCGCATCAAAGGAAAATTCATTACCAGTTCCCGGCCCATCTCCAAGTATTGCGAACCTTGACCAGAAAATAGAGCAACAACTTTTCCACCCAACTCCATACCAGAGGCGCGGTAATAAATCCCTTGGGGATGCTCCCAAGATGCTGCTGTTCCTTTGTGTTTCAGCCAGTCAATGCTAGTTTGCAACAACTTGCAAGCTTCTTCGAGATTCTCAGCTACAAACCCAAATCTGGCAGCAGAGAGGGGAATCTGTGGCGATTTGCACTCCTGGACTAATTGTGCATAGTGTGTTTTTGCTTCAGGCGATCGCAACTTACCTAAAATCTCTTCAGATTTGGTCAGCAATTGGTCTACTGTCGGAGCAAACAACAGCACTTCACTAGCAGGACTGTGTAAGCGGTAAGCCTGGTTCTGATCGGCTTCATATTCTTCTAAGACGACGTGATAGTTAGTGCCGCCAAAGCCGAAAGAACTTACACCTGCACGTCTTGGTGCTTCCCCTTCTGCACGAATCCAAGGTCTGGTTTCGGTATTCAAATAAAAGGCCGAATTTTTAATGTTGAGTTTGGGGTTCGGCTCGGTGATATTAATTGTGGGCGGTAATACTTTGTGATGTAATGCCAAAGCAGTTTTAATCAAACTCGCCGCCCCCGCAGCCGCTTTTGTGTGTCCAATTTGCGATTTTACACTACCCAAAGCGATGTGCTGTTTTTTGTCATCATGTTCGCCAAAGAAGTCTTTTAAAGATCCGAATTCTGTCGGATCTCCAGCCATTGTACCGGTGCCATGTGCTTCCATTAAACCAACAGTGGCGGGAGAAAAGCCGGCATCTTCATAAGCACGTTCTAAAGCTTTGATTTGACCTTCTTTGCGGGGAGCATAAATGCTCTTATAGCGCCCATCGCTGGAGGTACCAATGCCTTTAATTACGGCATAGATTTTATCGTTGTCACGTTCGGCATCTTCCAGGCGTCTAAGGACAATCATGCCGATACCTTCACCCAGCATCATCCCATCAGATTTAGCATCGAAAGGTTTGACATTTTCACTGGGAGAAACAGCCGGTGTTTTGCTGAACGATATGAAAGCCATGATGGTGTTATCAGTATCAACACCACCAGTCAGCATCATGTCAGAACGATGCTCAACTAGCTCGCTAATTGCCATCTTTAAAGCACCGAAGGAACTAGCGCAAGCCGCATCAACTACGCAGTTCATCCCGCCAAAATTTAGACGGTTGGCAATTCGTCCGGCGACTACATTAGCTAACATTCCAGGGAAAGCGTTCTCATCCCACTTCACATAGGCGCTTTTGATTTTCTCGACGATTTTTTGTGTATCCTCATCGGATAAACCGCTGCTTTTGAGTGCTTTTTCCCAAATCGGATATTCCAATCTGGCAGAAAGTGGCATTCCTAACTGTTTGGCCATGGCCACGCCTAAGATTACGCCAACAGTCTCGCGGCTAAACTCACGTTTTTCACCATAGCCTGCATCTTCCATCGCCTCTTTCGCAATCACTAAACTTAACAGTTGTGATACATCTGTGACTTCCAAAATGCTGGGCGGTATACCAAATTCCATCGGGTTAAAATCTACCTCTGGAATAAATCCGCCTCTTTTACAGTAGGTTTTATCTTCAGTAGTTCTCGGATTCGGATCATAATAGTCTTCGACGCTCCAGTGAGTAGAAGGAACATCAGTAATACAGTCAATTTTGTTTACTATATTTTGCCAGTATTCCCGCAAATTTCTGGCTTTAGGCAATAGAGATGCCATCCCAACAATGGCTATAGGATTGTGTTGTAATTGTCTGTTAATTTTGTTAATTGACACTGATTTATCTGACCTCATTTTTTTTTCCTCTATAGACCTCTTCACAGCCTTTTCGCAATTATTGATAAGGCTCTCTAACTCCGCTAAGGCAGTATCAATTGAATAAGCAGACATAGGGCATAGTGAGTACTGTGGATTGTGTAGCTACAGTAATTTCTGTTGCCTACTAATAATGAAAAACTCTTGTTTTGTAAGCAGTTAGCTATCCTATCTCCGCTAAAGGCTTTTCTCCAAATCGACACCACACGACACATACTGCCCTGATAAAGCCCTAGATTTATAGGCGATTTTGGCACACTGCGATCGCACAAAAATGTTAGACAACGTTAGACTCTTGATATTGTGGCAATAGGTCAACCAATTTTGGATTTTAGATTTGCAATTTTAGATTTGCGTTAGCGATAGTGAGTAATTAAGCATCGTTACGAGCGTCTTTTAGATTTGTTCCACCCACAATGAGTGGAGGACGAACCAAAAAATCCAAGTTGCGCTGGAAGCGCACCAAAGGTGCGACCCAAAATCCAAAATCTCAAATTTGCACGGTCGATGACGTTGTTAAAACTGGTAAAATAGTCTTGGAGTGTAATAACTGCTTGACCAGTAAATTCAATCCATTTGTAATGGTAAAGATTTTGAGCAATAGTATCCCACTGGAGCGATGGAAACTGAGGAGTAGCTAAGGGAACAGAAACGCTTTTTTCGCCCAAAATCGTTTGATTATTTAGCTTAATTGCAGCAACGTAGCTGGTGTTCATGACAACGTTCTGTATCTTGATAAATGTCATAGCCAGTTTCAACGTCCAGGATAATTAGTTTATGGGATTTGACCCAGCAAAGTTGACAAGTTCGTTACAGAAAACACACCACCTTTAATCCGAGTTTATGCAACTTGAAAAAGTAATTAAACGATCATAAGGTGATGACAAAGCAGTTATGTTTAGTTATTTTTAATTTCAAAATCTTAATTAAATAACTACTTTCTATAACTACTTTAAAGCATTGAATTAATAAAAACACTAACATACTTTACAGAAACTAAATCATTTCTTTAAGGTTATTTTATAAATAACCCTCCACTATTACTGATGTGAATTTTGAATAAAATTTACTCGATAAGTATAATTTATGACTAGCTGAATATGTGAAATATTTTGTTATCTACGGGTTAGCTATAAATTTGCGCTGGATTAAGTTAATAATGCAAATCTATTGTCTAGTAAGTAACAATTCAATGAATACATAGATAAATTGAATAATTATAGGTATGTTTTCTCAGAGAAACATCATAATTGAATCAAAGTTTTGGGTTATTTTTCAATATAAGTCAACTTCAGAAGCAAAGCGGTTATTTATAAAGCAAATGTTAATTTTTAGTATGTTGCTTGATAAACATAATCATGATTACATCAGTTAAAAGAGCGATTATAAATCACAGCTACACGAGGCTTTACCCATATTTTTATAACAGTCAAAGTATTGCGCTAACCTACATCCCACGCAGAACTTAAGTTCTGCGGCTCAAAAGCTCTCTGTCCACTCAAGTGGACTGAAATTATTCTCTTTCACCAAGGATAGCTATGTACATCGCTTCAAATTCTGTATTTATAGCGGTTCTCAATTGCATGGAATACAGACCATTCGTAGGGACATAGCGTTGCTGTGCCCTGCATCCGAAGGAGAACTGCTATAGTCCTCTTGAGAGGAATGCAAGTTATTAGCCTCAGAATTTATTCCAAGGCAGGATGGCAACGAAGCAGAGGATTTCTAAGGATGTTGGTAATTAAAAGGGATTTTGCCCCTTGTTAAAGGTAAACAAACTTCCGCCGTGGTGTACTAGTACACCACGGCGGAAATAGAGCAACCATTTAAAATCCCTAAAGAGCTTATTCCATAATACTTTTGACTTCCGCCTTGCGGTACTAGTGTATTTTTAGATGTCCGTTGGCGTAATGCACCAAAGGTATCACTTCATGCCTTTAATTAGTAGGAGCAAAACTGATCAGAATGTCTGATAGTACACAACCTAGCTAACAATAATCTGTTAGTAATATCAAATCTGCTTAATAAATAACTAATTGTTAGTATTCAATTGGCAGATGAGTGATTAGTGATGATTAAATTTCTTCAGTCTCTAATCTTACTTGGATTAAATATTTACGTGATAGAATCAAGACTTATGCAAAGTCAATTGGTTGACAAAATTCAAATTTTTTGCCATACTTAAGGACAAGTTTATCCAATTTTTTAGTTCATTTTTATTAGCGCTTCGTTGTGATTGCAAGTTAAGTTTTCTGGTTAGCGCTATTGTATTTTACGCTACTGGAATAGAAGTAAAATTAGGATATAACTTAGGAAGCTTTGAAGTAACAGCATCATTAATTTTCACGCCACAATAGTGATTTTGGGTGGCAAATACGTACAACAATTCATATAAAACCAATTTAGACCCATCCACTTTATTAAGGTAGAAACTCTAGAGGAAAAGCCCTCTTGGTAATTTGCAGATGAGTCTATTCTAATGGACTAAATATAACCAGGCTATCCCCTTATAAAGCACAATTGGAATGAAAATATGGCAGTGAATAAAGAAAGCCGATTATTCAGAAAACCCATAGGTCGATCGCAAGCAATTTTAGCAGCTTCTCTGACTTTAGCGGCCGGATTAATAGCTCTTTATAGTTTGACTACGTTTTGGTCAAGGGCTAAAGTTCAGACACCGCAAGCGCTTTCTCCAAAAGCTGCCACTCCTGTGAAACTTGCTGTGACTGCCTTGGGCCGTTTGGAGCCAGAAGGCGAAGTTACTACTTTGACTGCTCCCACTTCTAATAATGGGGTGCGAGTAGAAAGACTGTTGGTGAAAGAAGGAGACGCGGTTAAAGCAGGGCAATTATTGGCATATCTAGAAAATTATGGTCGTTCTAGAACAGCTTTGCAACAGGCTTTAGACCAACTGCAAGTTTCCAAAGCTAAACTAGCGCAGGTGAAATCTGGAGCTAAAACTGGAGATATCGATGCTCAAAAGGCAGCGATCGCCCGTTTAGAGCCACAATATAAAGGAGACATTGCCACACAACAGGCGACAATCACCCGCACCCAGGCTGAGGTAGACAATGCTCAAGCCGAGAACGATCGCTATCAGCAATTATACAAACAAGGCGCGATCGCAGCTTCTATAGCAGATACTAAGGCTTTGCAACTAAAGACTACACAACAGCAACTAACAGAAGCCCAAGCCACTCTCAAGCGGACTCAAGACACATTCCAAGAACAGAAAAAGCAATCACAAGCGCAACTCACCAGTATTAGTGAAGTGCGTGGCGTAGATGTTCAAGTCGCACAAACCGAAGTCAACAGTGCAACAACTTCTGTTCAACAAGCAAAAGCCGATTTGGATTTAAGTTACATCAAATCTCCCATAGCTGGCAAAATATTAAAAATTCACGCCAAAACCGGAGAAGTCATCAGCACCAACAAAGGATTTGCTGAGATAGGTAAGACATCTCAAATGTATGTGATTGCAGAGGTGTATCAAACCGATGTTCGCAAAGTGCGTGTAGGACAAAAAGCCACAATTACCAGCACTGCATTTATTGGAACATTAAAGGGAACTGTGAAAGAGATTGGTTGGCAAGTTGACAAGCAAGGCATCTTCAGCCTCAACCCTAGTTCAGATACAGACCGCAGAATAGTTGAGGTGAAAATCTCTATCGATAATCCCGCAGATAGTCAAAGGGTAGCTCGTTTAACTAACTTACAAGTGGATGTCGCCATTCATATTTAGTCATTAGTCATTCAAAAATGACCAATGACAAATAATAATTAACAAATAAATCCATGATTTTCAAAATTCCTTTAGGATGGCTACAGCTAGCCCAGCAAAAAGTTCGTTTATTAGTAGCTGTAGCCGGGATTGGTTTTATTGTGCTGCTAATGTTTGTGCAACTTGGTTTTCAAGATGCTCTCTATTCAAGTGCAACCGCACTGCATCAGAATCTCAAGGGAGATTTATTTTTAGTTAGTTCGCAATATAAATCTTTGACTTCAAATCAAAGCTTTTCGCGGACTAGTTTGTACCAATCTTTGGGGTTTGATGGCGTAGAGTCAGTTAGCCCCATGTATCTACAATTTGCTAAACTGAAAAATCCGGCAACTAGTGAGAAATATTCAATATATGTTATTGGTTTCGATCCAGGTAACCCTGTGATGAACATCCCAGAAGTTGAGAAAAATTTAGATAAACTCAAAATTCCTGATGTCGTATTTTTTGACCGGGGTTCTCGCCCAGAGTTTGGCCCAATAGCTGAAAAATTTAATGCGGGAGATACTGAACAGACAATTGAAATATTTCCCTTCAATTCATTAATTGGCTATAGAGTGAGAATTGGTGGTTTATTCAGCTTAGGGCCTTCCTTTGGGGTAGACGGAAATTTAATTGTCAGTGACTCAACTTTCCTCAGGATAAATCCCAATAGTCGTCCGGCAGATATGATAGATATCGGTTTGATTTCCCTCAAACCTGGTAGTAATGCAGAAATAGTACTGAAAAATTTGCAAGCAAGTTTGCCTAATGATGTCCAAGTCTTTACACGCCAAGGCTTTATTGATTTTGAAAAAAAATATTGGGCAATCAGAACACCAATTGGTTTTATACTTAACTTGATGTTGACAATGGCTGCGGTTGTTGGTGTGGTTATTGTTTATCAAATTCTTTACAGCAATATTGCTACGCAGTTCGTTGCTTACGCCACTTTAAAAGCCATAGGTTATGCCAATAGATATTTATTAAATGTGGTATTTCAGCAAGCTTTAATTCTGGCAATTTTAGGTTATATTCCCGGATTGATTAGTTCTGTGTTGTTATATAGTTTTGCAGCAGAAGCAACTAAATTACCAATAGTTATGACCATTAATAATGCATTGCTCATCTTAACTTCAACAGTATTAATGTGTATAACCTCAGGTGCACTTGCTATCAACAAACTCCGCTCCGCAGATCCGGGAGATATTTTTTAGCTGATTCCTAGCAGCAAAATCCTCAAATTATTTTGCCCTGATATAGACTCATAACTAAGCATTAGTGCAGCCTCTCCACAGAAAAATTACTCCTTGGATCAATTTTAGATTTTAGATTAAAAGTCTTTACCAAAATTTAAATTTGGTATAACCTTGAAGTCTTTTATCTAACAACTCCAATTTACCTATTTAACAATAATCCCGACTTTATGAACCTCAAAAACCAAACCCTCCTAATTACTGGGATTGATGAACTTGTCGGTTTGCGTGCAGCCGAGTTAGCTATAGCGCAAGGAATGAAGGTTCGTGGACTGCAAAGTTCTACAGAACAGAACAAACAATTACAGAATTTAGGTGTTGAGGTAATTATTGGTAGTATCACTGATTCTACCACTGCCCAAAAGGCTTGTCAGGGAGTAGACATCGTTTTACATACATATCAAATTGCCGAAGAAACTGGTGCAATTAACCATTTTCGTGACGTGAATGTTGGCGGTACTGTAAACATGGCTAAAGCCGCTAAACAGGCTGGTGTCAAAACATTTGTGCATCTATCCAGTGTGATGGTTTACGGTTTCAACTATCCGAATGGTGTTACAGAATCCGGGCCACTCTCTGGCGAAAATAATCCATATTGTCAAACGAAAATAGAAGCCGAAACAGCAGTATTAGAACTGAATAATCCGCCAGATTTTGGCATCATCGTTATTCGGGCCGGAGATGTTTACGGACCAGGAAGTATTCCTTGGATAGTCAGACCAATTCTGATGATGCGTCAGAAATTATTTGCCTGTGCCAACGATAGTAAAGGAGTAATCAATCATGTATATATAGATAACCTGATTGATGGCATCTTTCTAGCGATAGAAAAAGAAACCTATGGGGAAATATTTAATATCACCGACGGACAAGAAACTTCCTGGAAAGAGTATTTTATGCGTTTAGCAGCAATGGAAGGTTTATCAGCACCCCTTTCATTATCGAAAGATGAAATCAAGTTGTTTGTAAAGCTACGTGTTCAAGGACAAAAACTTTTTCGCCAAAAAGTTGATATTTTACCTGAGTCTATAGATTTTATGACTCGTCCCTATGCTTGTTCCATTGTCAAAGCACAAAGCCTGTTAAATTATAAACCAACAATTGACCTAGAAGAAGGAATGCAGCAAACACATAAATGGCTGCAAAAAACAGATATCCAACGCTTGATCAAATAGTCCATAAATTTTCGTAATTATGGTTGGATTGTAAGGAGTTGGGAGTTAGGGATTAGGGGTTAGGAATTAGGAGTAGAGACGCGATTAATCGCGTCTGTACAGGAGTTAGGAGTAGAGACGCGATTAATCGCGTCTGTACAGGAGTTAGGAGTTTGGTACAAGATGTTAAGTATCAAAGTATTCTTAATTCTGACTTCTGGATTCTGATTTATGAATTCTTACGTTGCATCTGCCTAACAATTAGCTGCAATTAAGCATAAAATAATCCACCTATTTTCCAAAAGCTTGTTTTCTATGAGTATAAATCAGCCACGATTGAGCATTGGATTACCTGTATACAATGGTGAAAAATTTCTTAAAGAAGCCATCGATTCACTCTTGGCTCAGACCTTTGAAGATTTTGAGATAATTATTTCAGATAATGCATCTACAGATAAAACTGAAGAAATTTGTAGAGCATACGCCGAGCAAGATCAACGGATCTGTTACTACCGCAATGACAAGAATATTGGTTGCGCCCGTAACTTTGATCGCGTCTTTAAATTGTCTTCGGGTGAGTACTTTAAGTGGGCAGCCTATGATGATCTACATGCTCCAGATTTTATCAAGAAGTGTGTTGAGGTGCTTGACCAAGATCCTAGTATCATCTTGTGTCACTCCCAGACATATTTTATTGATGAACAGGGGAATTTTCTCCAAAATTACGATATCAAACTCAAGGCAGATGCACTAAAACCACAGCAGCGTTTTAACGAATTGCTGACCAAGCATTTATGTTATCAATGTTACGGTGTAATTCGCGCCAGTGCCTTGAGAAAGATACCGCCTATGGGTGGTTACGGTAATGCAGATGGAATTCTCTTGTTAAGACTTGGTATTCTCGGTAGGTTTTATGAAATCCCTGAAAACCTGTTTTTTGCCAGAAGCCATCCGCAACAATCAATGAGTATGTATTTCCCTAATTATTTGTTGTTTACTAACAACAGTAAAAAACCCTCATTGAGTATGCTGCCTGATTTTTATGCATATGCAGTGTGGTTTGATTCAGCAAAGAAAGGAAAAATTTTATTGCCACATTGGAGAATATTCTGGGAGTATGTACTCTCCATATGGCGTAGTCCCCTGAGTTTGTATGAGCGGCTATGTTGTCATATAAATCTATATCAGCATTTAAAAGGGACACAATATCTTTTGCTGAAAGATTTGCTAAAAGTCCTACAAGTACTTTGGAAAAGTTGGTATAAAGCATCAATTAAAAAACAGCAAGTCACGCTTTGAATAAATCAGTTTAAAAATAAAAGCTGGCGAATGCAGCTTTTTCTGAGGCACACAATCACCTATTTTTCACTCCAAAACTATGCTGAAACTATCTCAAATTTGTCATATTTTGCTTGCTACTTTAGTGAGCATCAGCTTTGCTAAAACAGTGAATGCTGAACCAACTGAAACACTAACTGTTGTGATAAATGGAATACATCACCAAAAAGGTGAGATTTGCTTGAGAGTTTACCCAAGTGAACGAGGATTTCCGATGAGTAATTCTAGTGGAGATCAAAGTGGCTGCGTTAAGATTACTGGAAGTTCTGTAAAAAAAGAATTTTCCGGTTTGAAGCCTGGAACTTATGCTGTCGCTGTAGTTGATGATCAGAATGGCGATCGCAAACTCAACAAAGACTTTTTCGGTATTCCCAAAGAAGGTTTTGGGATTTCTAAAAATCCAACTGTGTCCATACAAACAGGTGCGCCAAAGTTTCGTGACGCCAGTTTTGTTGTAAATAAAAATACAACAGTCAACATTATTATGAAATATTCGCTTGACTCCTAAAGGGACTGGGGACTGGGTACTGCTTCTCTAAAAGATACTTCTGATTTCCAATCCCTAATCCCTAATCCCCAGTTCCCAATCCCTAATCCTATCGGAGATTAAAAATTTAATGGAAGATTTGGCGATATTTTTCTCTAAGTCTTTGATGAGTTGGCTAGTTATTCAGGTGTGTTTAACGCTTGTCTTTATATGGTATCTGCGCTCATCCAAAAAAAACTTATTACCAGATGACCAGTTGCCCAAAACAGCAGTGATTCTTTGCCTACGCGGAGCCGATCCGTTTTTGCCTAGATGTTTGCGATCGCTCCTAAATCAGAATTATCCACAGTATGATTTAAAGTTGATCGTTGATAGTCACGAAGATCCCGCTTGGAAAATTGCCAGTGAAACGATCACAGAGCAGGAAGCGACCAACGTTCAAATCAGCCCTTTGCGAACAGTACGCAACAATTGTAGTCTCAAATGCAGTTCTTTAGTGCAAGCTATCCATGAGTTGGACGATTCCTACAAGGTGGTTGCCTTAGTAGATGCTGATACTATAGTCCATGTGAATTGGCTGCGAGAATTAGTCAGTCCTTTAAGTGATGCCAAAGTGGGGGCGACAACAGGTTATCGTTGGTACGTACCTACAGGTAAGTATTGGGGATCTTTAGTGCGCTACATAGGCAATGTATCCGCAGTAGTGCAAATGTTTATCTTCCAGATTCCTTGGGGTGGGACTTTGGCTATGAAAACAGAAGTGCTTCGCCAAACAGAACTGCTAGATAAGTGGGGACAAGCTTTAGGCGAAGATTTTATGATGCACAACATCCTCAAAAAACATGGGTTGCATGTAAAGTTTGTGCCTTCGCTGCTGATAGTAAATCGTGAAGAGACTGATTTATTCAACTTAATAGATTATCTTAAGCGCCTCATCCTTTATTCTCGACTGTATCACCCACGTTGGTTAGCTCTAGTTAGTGAAGCTGTTTCTAGCATTTTGTTTCCCACTATAGTCATCCTGTTAATTCTAGAGTCGTTGTTAGAGACAAAATGGGAAGCTGCGGCTCTCTTGTTAGGCTGCTATGGAGTCTATACTGTCGGATTACTTTTGATAATGCTGGTGTTGGAATTAGAGATACAGCGAATGGTTCGCTCTAATGACCAGGCGATGTCTATCGGCAAGCCGTTGCACGTCTACGCAAAATTATCAGCTGTTACAATCATCAAAATGTTGATTGGGATTCCCTTGACACAATGGGTTTATGGGTTAGCGATGCTATCGTCATTGTGGATCTCAACAGTTACTTGGCGCGGTGTCTCCTATCGGGTTCAAGGTCCTTGGAATATCCGGCTAGTCGAATATCGTCCTTATCAATGGTTGGATCAGCCTATTGATAGCAAGGTTTCTCTTTGAAGTGAATTGCTAAATATAAACTAGGGAATGAAAGTTATTACACTAAACATTCCCTAGTCTTCAAATTATCTTATCTTATATTTAGTAGAACTAGATGAGCTATAACCCTTGTCAAAATACACGCTTTTGCTTGTTGATTACCGAAATTTATTTCCATTTATGGCAAGGGTTTAGAGAAATATATTAAGGGGAATTTTGACTGAGTATTTGGGATATTTTGATAGTTTCTAAGCAAGATTTAGAAACATCCTCTTCAGAATCGGCAATTTAGACAATTTATAAATGTGTAAATCCTTAGCCTAACTGTATTAGTGGTAATTTCTGAACCAAAGAATCAGGATGTTAATGAAACATTTGCTGCGTAAATCCTAAATTCAAAACCAGCATTTTAGTGTAATATTCCCCTTTTTATGACTAAGCAACCACTTCGTATTGCACTGTTTACAGCATTGTACCCTCCTTTCTTGACTGGAGTTTCCGTCGCAGTCCACCAACGGGTTCAATGGTTACTGCAACAAGGGCATGAGGTCTTTCTTATCCACCCAGAAATTAATAGCCAGTACCCCAAAAAGGTTGGAAATCGCCCAATGTCAGGATTGGATGAATTACAGCCCTTCCCCAATTTTTCTGCTTATGCATTCCCCACCAAACCGCTAATCTTCTACAAATCTCTTCCCCAACCATTAAACTATCGCTATTGGAGTGATACTAAGTTACTTGAGAATTTCCAGCCCGATATTATACTGGTTGAAGAAGCGGCGCAAATGAGAGGATTATACTCACTTTTCTTACAAGGTTATGGTCGCCCCATAGGAGTTGAGTACGCTAAACAAACTGATACTCCAATCATCTCAATTTTCCATACCGATATCGTTGCCTATATTCGATATTACTTAGGAAATCTGTTCTTCAACTTGCTACGTCCGATTGTTCCCCTTTTAGTCAAGCAGTTCAGTGATGCTTATGATCTCAACTTATTTCCGTCTCAAGAACTGCTTGCTAAGTACAACCGACTGAAATGCCAACGTAGTGAATATGTGCCATATCAAGGGATTGATTGTGAAAAATTTCACCCCCAAAACATCGACTACAACCCCATTGTTAACGACTATCGACCAACTATCCTTTTTGTCGGACGCATTACCCCAGAAAAAAATGTCACCCAACTTATAGATGCATTTCCAATCATTGCTGCCAAAATTCCTGATGTCCATTTAATCATCGTCGGTAGTGGCCCCTTGGATGAGGAGATCCGTCGGCGCGCCCAAAAGTTTGAGTCCGGTATTACTATCTGGGGTGAGTCCCACGGAACAGAACTTCTAGGTTTATATGCACGAGCAGATGTATTTGTCAATCCATCTGTCACCGAAAACTTTTGTACAACCAATATGGAAGCTTTAGCATCTGGAACCCCTGTTGTAGCAGCCAACGCTGGAGGAAATCCTGAACAGGTTTTTCATGCGATCAACGGTTTTTTAGCCGAACCCAATAACCCAACAGATTTTGCCCACAAGGTGATTGCGATTTTGGAAAATCCCAGCCTTAAAGCAGATTTGACTCGGCAAGCTCGCCCTTCCATACTTGACTTTGATTGGTCGGCATGTATGCAAAAATTAGAAGACAAACTTTACCAAATCGTTGAAGGATCGCAGAAGGTGCGGGTAGGTACAGGCAGTATAAGACCATAACAATAACAAACACGATGATCGCTAGTACTGTAAATACTAGCGATCGCTAATTATTGCCCTATTCTTTTGCTTGTGCGATTAGTGACTTTGAGAAGGTTAAAACTCTTTATCAAAGTCAATTTTTTTAACGTAGACGCAAAGCGGCTTCCCGCAGGGTACCGCAGAGGCGCTGAGAACACAGAGAGAAGGAAAAAATGCTTAACTGAACAGTATTGTGTTCTGAATCCGCTTGGATCAGATAGAACACAGAAATCTGATTATGATTTTTCGGATCTTGCGGGTAAATTGGTTTGGGAGAAAAATGCACTAGCAATGCAAAAGGTGCTGCGGGATGAGTGGTAGTCGCTACTTGTTGGATACACCAGCTAACTTTAACGCAAGCTAAAAGCGAGGTGGGGTGCTTTGATTATCCTCTTGCATTTTTGTATTTGCATCGCCGTGCTATCTAAAGGCAACCTGCTGCAATGCGATTGTTTTGACTGACAATACGATTGTTTTGACTTGCAATGCGATTGTTTTGACTTGCAATGCGATTGTTTTGACTGACAATGCGATTGCATCGACTGACAATGCCATTGCATCGACTTGCAAAAATTAATTCCCTCTACAAGTTATGGGAGCAAATCTACAATTCATCCAAGCTGGTTTTAGCACCCCGCCACCCGTGCAAAATAGGCATAGTAAACAATCCCCATGCCAAACCCGTAATCAACCCAAAAGGTGTAACCAGATAGTTATTAAAACTCCAAAAACCGAAAATCTGTGCTGCCAATTCCAAAGGATAAGCCATCATCAGCACACTTGCGATCGCTGCACCACCTAAGCCATACTGACTCAACCAGTAAAATCCCTTACCACCAGTTATCCCATACAACAGACGAGTAATCAGCAAACCCGTGACAGTGGCGTAGCAGCGCATACACACAGCCATAATAAACGGTGGTGTCAAATCTAACCCCATAGCTGGTTGCGGACACACATGATTACCCATGAAATAAATAATGTCCGCAATCTCTCCAAGCGACCACACCCCAGACGCAGCCAGAAAGGGAGCCACTGGCGGGCCAAAAACCATCCCTGCCAGCATAAAATCAGCAATCAAACTGACCCAATTAACCTGCAACTCTTCACTAAAAGCTACTCTTGTCATCTCCCTTTCTCTGCGTCCTCTGCGCCTCTGTGGTTCGTCTCTTTAACCTACCTTATTAACATAAGGACTTGTCAACTTATCCAACTGTTGAATCAACAGACTGAGGAACAATCCCACATCCGTCACCACACCCACCGATTCCACAGAACCGCGATCGCTTAACTTAGTTACCACAGCTGGATTAATATCCACACACACCATCTTCACCCCCGCCGGAGTCATATTCCCCACCCCAATCGAGTGCAGCATCGATGACAGCATCAAAATCATCTCCGTACCTTCTAGGTGTTTGGCATATTCCTCCTGTGCTTTAATCAAATTCATTTCGGTATCAGGCAAAGGCCCGTCATCCCGAATCGATCCAGCAAGCACAAAAGGCACATTATTGTGGACACACTCATACATCACGCCACTCTTAATTGCCCCCGCTTCCACAGCTTTGGGAATACTGCCATAACGGCGGATACTATTAATTACCTTCAGGTGATGGCGGTGTCCACCATGCACGGCGACACCTCGCTTCATGTCTACACCTAAGGAAGTGCCCATGATATTTTGCTCGATGTCGTGAACTGCGATCGCATTACCAGCCAACAGCGCTTGCACATATCCTTCCCGAATCAGTTGCGCTAGGTGTTCACCGCCACCAGTGTGAATTACCACGGGCCCAGCCGTGACCACAACTTTACCACCAGCATCGCGGATTTTCCGCAATTCCCAAGCCACTTGCTCAACGACCAATTCCACGCGCCGTTCGCTGGAAACTCCCGCCGACATAAAGCTGAATTCTTGAGTGCTGCGTAGTTCGCGCGATTCCGTTTTGCGGATGGTGCGGATACCTAGCACGTCTACAATTACCTGTTCGCCAACTTTTAAATCGCGGAGTATTTTACACCGAGCGACTAAGCTATTGGCAGTTTCGGTAATTGCGATCGCGCCATCCATCCGCTGATTTTCCACCTTCACCCACTGTCCATTAATCCTGACTTCGGTGGGATAAATTGTACTGACGTAGAAATCATCCGGCGCTACACCATCTTGGATTACAGGCTCCAAGATAGCATCTCGCTCATCATGCGGTAAATCTACTGCACCCAAATCAATCAACATTGAGATGATTTCTTCCATCACCTCATGGGATGGTGCTGATACCCTCACATCAGCCGCTGAGGTACTTTGTCGTTGTTCTCCCAAGTTGAAATTCAGGACTTTGAAGCTTCCCCCGGCATCTATAATCAAATCCAAAGCGCGGTTAATTAAGCCTGCATCCAGCAAGTGTCCTTCCATGCGAATGACGCGGCTTTCTACCGAGACATTGGCATGAATTTCATCTCTAACTGGTTCTGTCACCCGCAAAGTTAAGCATTTAGCCGCGCCACCAGCTTTGAGAAATTCCGTAAGTGGCGTTTCCAGCACTTGGAAACCTGTATCTGCAAGGCGGGTTTTCAAAGCATCACTCGTCTTGTTCATGATGACGATGCTATCCACATTCACCGCATTACAAGCGAAGTTGACTGCATCAGCCTCTTCAATTGCGATTCGCTTTTCTGGTGCGACTCGCATTTCGATTAAGCGGTTGGAGTAAGAATCAAAAGCGCCTGGATAGTACAGTAAATAGCCATTTGCTAGGGGACAAAAACAGGTATCCAGGTGATAGAAACGTTCATCGATGAGTCGCAGGGAAAGCACCTCAATATCCAGCCATTTCGCTAGATAAGGGTGAGAATCTAATTCCGAGCGGAAACCGTATCCCGCCCATAACCAGCGGCCTTCCCGATCCAGCAGTGCGTCCCCTGCTCCCTCAAAGGGCAAATCTTTGGGAAGTTCATTGACTGTATAACCATTTCCCTCAAACCATTGTTTGAAGAAAGGCTCCTCTCCCTGACGTTCCTTGTGCAAAAAGCGACTGAGGACAACATTATCCCCAAGTACTAAGCCAGCGTTGGCGGTAAAAACCAAATCAGGCCAACCTTTTTCAGGTGGTACTAAGTCTACAATGGCGTGTTGTTTGAGAATGTGGTGTAATCCCTGCCACTGTTCCACGGCGCGATCGCGCGATGATTTGTGAATATTCCCTTCCATCCAGGGATTAATCACATAGTCCACATCGTAGTGATCAGGAGGGCACATCAAAAAGCGAATACGGGAAGTCATAAAAATCTTACAAGCGTTTTATATGCTACAAGCCTATTTTGGATGCAGATTTTCGATTTACTCACATTTGGTAAAATCTGCTACTAGAGCTTCTATCTTTTGATAGTTGAAGGCTTTGGCTTCGTCCTTAATTCTATTACTGGAAGATGGTAATAAGTAGAGAAGCTGGCAAAATAGGCTTGAATTAGTGGCCCTAACTGCTTCAGTAGTGCTGAATTAGGCTGCTCTTAATCCGCTTAAGCCTTTTTTCCTCCCCTGCATCTCCTGCTCAAGAACAGCTTGCCTCAACAGATAAATTTCCTTAACCCAAGCGTATTCAGGCTGCTCTTAGCAAAGGGGTGGAGGGGCGGGGGGGGGAAAACCCATAAAAGTACTTGCTGTCAAACAAGCACATATTAGGGACTTCCAGTTAAAAAAACATCCGATCGTAGGGGCGCAAGGCCAAGATCCCCTACAAATGTACAAATAATTTTGGATAATTTATTTTTGTCAGTCGCTTATGTCTTATGCACTTTCCCGGCAACAAAAATTTTCTTTTCCTGGTTGGTAGGCGCGATCGCAACTATCGGAGCAATACTATCGTCGGGGCGAATCAGCCAGGTAAGCCATGAATAATAAATACCTGCGCTAGGGAGCGATCGCTAGCTTAGTCTACTCGATAAACCAGACTTAGGATCTTCCGCTGTTGCAAGGTTGGGGTTTAAACAAATGTTAACGTACCTTTGGTTTCAATCCTACTCGAAGGCGTATTTATAGTGTTTTCATATAAATTTATCAAATCTTTTTATTTTTAACAGAATGATTTAATGTTTAGATTAATTTATACTATGCAATTACAGATAAACAATTGCATGTAGTATGGTATCTTGTTGCCAAAAGCTGGAAAATTTTTGAGACTTTGTAAACTTAGGATACTTTTAGCTTAAATATTTATTGACGATTTGCTGATGATTAAATATTAATTTGGGAGAAAAAATTCAGATGTTTACTTGCTAAATTGGATCATTATGTTAAACATAAATATTTATAAAAACGCCAATAACAATATTATTAACGTTTGCTATTAGTTTGATAACTGAATGTTATGGGTTAAATTCCAAGTAATTATTCAAATTCAACTTAGGAAAATTTATATACTAATAATCAATCAAAACTCCCTTGTGTTTAATTTGTAAATTATATAAATCCTAATTTTTGTGTTTTAGTGTATTCAGAGGATGTTTTGAAAGTATTTTACTGTGATTTTAGGCACTTATTGATACCAAGAATAAGACTTTTAAAGCAGCTTTTCAGAGATCCTAATTTACTTTGCTATTACTAATGAGCTATTAAAAACTTATGAATCGCCTCTTACAAATGTGGATGCAAATATTTTATTCTGATGATTCATATTTATCACAGTGGGTGACAATATCTACAATTTGCACTTTCTGGTTTAATCAGAAACTGAATTTGGGAATTGACCAGCATAAAATATTTGTAGCGGCTTGCAATACATCTTAGAGTAGCATTAGAACCAAAATGTATGCTAATAACCGATTCTGACAATAAATTTTACCACCATTTATTAAGACTTTGAGGAGATTGAAAACTAGATGAAAAAGCAATTGTCACAGAACTGGCTTATTTCTAAATATTGGTTACGTTTTTTAATCATCATCCTATTAGTAATAGGTGTATTTTTTCGATTTGTAAATATTGACAAAAGAATTTATTGGGGTGATGAAGTTTTCTCATCATTACGCATCTCTGGCTATATGCAGTCAGAAACGAGAGAGCAGTTAAGTAATGGTCGTTTGCTCACCATAAAAGATTTGCAGAAATACCAGTATCCCAATCCTGAAAAAAACGCAATTGATACAATTAAAGGGGTTATTTTAGAAGACTCACAGATTTTGCCGCTATACATTTTGCTGGCTCGGTTTTGGGTAGAGTTGTTTGGCAATTCTGTAGCAGTGACAAGAAGTTTTTCGGCATTCATTAGTCTGCTCACCTTTCCTTGTATTTATTGGCTATGTCGAGAATTATTTGAGTCTTCGCTAATAGGGTGGATAGCGATCGGGTTGGTAGCCGTTTCACCTGTTCATGTCGTGTATGCACAAGAAGCACGAGCATACAGTTTATGGATAGTAGCCATCTTAATATCGAGCCTAGCACTACTGCGAGCCATGCGTCTTAAAACAAAGGTTAGTTGGTGCATTTATACAGCAACATTAGTACTAGGGTTTTATAGTCATATATTTTTTAGCTTTGTTGCTCTTGCACAGGGAATTTATGTAGTTGCAATCGAACGCTTCCGATTCAGTAAAACATCGATTTATTACCTGCTATCATCGTTTACGGGGTTTATAACTTTTGTACCTTGGCTGTGGATTATTATTACCAACCCTCAGCCAGAAGCAGTAACTTGGGCGAATGCTAAACAAACATTATTTGCGTCAGTTGCAAGATGGGCTGGTATCTTTAGTCGAACGTTTTTTGATTTAGGTATTAGCCCTAGCGATCCAGGAAAACTTAAGATTGCTTTAATTCCTTTTATTTTAATTATTTTAGCTCTCATCAGCTACTCAATTTATGTTCTTTGTCGAAGAACCTCTAAAGAAATTTGGTTATTTGTCTTAACCTTGATTGGGTCTGTAGGGCTTCCCCTACTGCTAGTAGATTTCGTCTTTCAAAAGCGATACGCTACTACTCGATATACACTTCCTTCAGTTTTAGGTATAGAGTTAGCTGTAGCTTACCTATTTACCACTAAGCTCACGTCTATTTATACTAAAATTTGGCAAAAAAAGCTCTGGTCACTGGTAGCAGTTATGGTAATTATGGGCGGAGTTATATCTTGTATCGTCCACTCTCAAGCCCAGATTTGGTGGAACCAACTCCCTGAAAGATACCAAGAATATCCGAAAATTGCTAATATTATTAGTCAAGGGAATAAACCGCTTTTAATTACTGATGATAACATAATCCCATCAATAGAAATACTTGGTCACTTAGTTGCTCCAAAAATGCGATTTCAAATTGTAGAACCAAAGAAGTTACCAGAGATTACTAATGGCTTTTCTGACATATTCTTGTTCAAACCCTCTGACTTCTTACAAACTGGAATTGAGAAAATTTATAGCTCAAAGTTACAGCAGATAAACGACTTACTCTGGAAAATAAGAAAATCCACCTAAACCCAAAATACAGGTGCATCTAGCGTTTGGGAGACTGCAATGTGGAACCTAAAAGCAGACAGTTAGCATTTGAATATCGCTCGGAGGTTAAAAATTAATATCAATTAGCCTCATAAGTGGCACAACTAGAGCGAAAATATACTTTAATTAAAATCATAATTTAAGTATATAGTTATACTGCTCCCGCTTATGTCATCACCCCTTGAACGCCCGCTAAAATTTGAAATCAGGCTGCCATCCTCCCATCCTCAGTTATTAGAAGGACTAGATATATGGCTGCGCTTAGGTTTGATATCTGATACCCAAGTCAAGCAGCTATGCCAAGAGTTTCTGGTGTGTATGGTGGTATTGCAACCCCAGCCTGAAGCGGAAACAAAGGTAGCATTTGTAACTTCTGACCCGGTGCGGCAGTTGCCCGTAGCAGCTTTACAATCTAGTAACCGTAGCCAACCGCAACAAAAACCAGTTAAACCCAACTTTATCAGCACAATATTGCAGTCCTTGGGGGCAGAACTGAGTGTCCGCTGGCTACTTTTTCTAGGGGTATTCTTGGTAGTGGTGTCCTCTGGGGTACTGGCTGCGAGTCAATGGGAGAGGTTTCCTGCTTCTGGACAGTATGGAGTTTTATTTGCTTATACTTTGAGTTTTTGGGGGTTAAGCTTTTGGGCGATTAGGCAAAGTAATCTCAGATTGACGGCTCAGACATTGCTGATTGTCACCCTTTTGTTAATCCCAGTGAACTTCTGGGCAATGGATAGCTTTCGGTTGTGGCAAAATCCTGTGGATTGGATTGTAGTTGCGATCGCCTGCCCAACTCTTACTGCTATAACTGTTTTACTCTCCAAAAATCGGACTATTTTTGCCAATTTACATACCGGCAAATTACCTCTAGCAAATATTCTGGGGCTGAGTTATCTGCATTGGGGTTGGCAATTAAGAGGATTTCCCTTAATTGCTGTTTATGTGGCAATGATCGGCACAACTATTATTACCCTCTATCATAATCTTTACCAACAGCCTAATCCGATCAGCCAGGAAGCTCGGCGCGATGTCTACGACGGGCTACGCCTACGCCGCAGGTTAAGTATTAGTTTGACTGCGGCTGTAATTATTTATGCTTTAATAGTGCTGCTAGTGCGGGCGATTTTTGTTGCTGGGGTAAATGTCACTCAGTTGGGGTTAGCTATTGGTATTTGCGGCTGGTTGGTGACTTGGTTAGCAGAGCGAGTCGGGGAAGCAGGGGAGCATACAACTCTTGGAGAGGCTGCGCCAACGACTGCGCCCTTCGGCTACGCTCAGGACAAGCTCAGTAACCAGGGGAGCAGGGGAGCTGGGGGAGCAGAGGAAGTAACAGCAATATTCTCTCCGTTTCCCTCATCCCTCTTACTCTGGGAAAAACTCGGTGGCATTTTACTCTTCCTGGGTTGGCTGGTTTCGGTAGTAAATTATCCCTGGCAAGCAATAGCTGTGAGTGGCTTGGGTTTGTGGTTTGTGGGAAGTTGCTTGCGGCGATACAGTTTAAAGGCTGACTTAGCAGCAGTTTTTGTGATCGGCTTACAGACGATTTGGCTCTTTTGGCGGTTAATACCTAATAACTTACAGCAATGGGCGATCGCTACTGGCACCCAACTCACCAATTCTCAAAATCAACCTTGGGCGTTGCTGGGTATAGCTTTATTTCCCTACGTAATTTTGATGGTGGCGCTCACAGATAGCCTATATCGCAGCCAAAAGCGAGAATTGGCTAAATTTGGCGAACTGCTTACCCTCTTACTTGGAACTTTTTTAACAACTATCGCTATAGTAAATCCTACATTGCGATCGCTAAATCTGCTATTTTCCACAATCACTCTTGCATTTGTCACTCAACGCCGCTCCCCCTCCTCCTTTCCCCTGGTATATCTAACTCACATCATCGGGGTGCTGACATTTTGCTCTACGATTAATTGGTTATTACCAACCCTGAGTCACCAAGCCTGGGCAAGTATTTTATTAGCTCTGATGGTTGCAGAATGGCGATTTAGCCTCAGCCAAGGTTTATGGGAACATAGTGCATGGGACATCGGTTTAGGACTAGCCGCCGCTAGTTTTTTCCTATTGTGGATAAATACAGAATCATCTTGGTATGGTGTAGCTGATAGCCGAGCTTATTGGGGAGTCATTTGGCTAGTTATGCCTATAGCTCTTACAGGTGTTGCCAATTCCACAATTATCGAGCGGCGCACTACTAGCCGTTACTTGAGTGTCTTGGCTGTGATAATTGCCCAGCTACTGACTTTACAGTTACCAGGAACCAGATTAATCGGTTTGGCTGTGGGTATCGGATTGATGTTTGCAAATACGCGCTATTTCCGAAACCAAGTATCTGCGGTAATTACAGAAGGATTTGCTTTAAGTTTCATTGGGGCGCTGCTGTGGACGGGTGTACCTGGTTTACCTCGCCTAGCGGTGGCAGGTTGGTTTGTCGCTGGCGCGATCGCAACCCTAACTTTATGGTTAACGCGGACAGTTTTGAGGCGACGCACTAACGAATTAGCAGTTATTTATGCAGCCGCTAATGATAAATGGGCGATCGCATTGTGTGGTTTTGAGTTGTTGGGTTTGACGCTGCACTCAGTGCTGATTTACCGAGGGTTTACTACTTCGGGATTTTTGTACTTAATTGCCACTGTTATCACCTTGGCAGCCATTGTTTATCGCAGTTGGCGGGAACCGACAAATTGGGCATTTTATGGCATCGGTTGGGGTTTGGAATTGGTGACTGCCCAAGTGCTAGGGTTTGGGGAACGCTCAATTATTAAAATAGCGATCGCAAATATCGCCTTGGGTTTAATTGCTCAACTTGTTGGAGAGTGGTGGCGACGACGACATCAATTAGAAAGGCTTCCCAGCAGTTTTCACATTTTGCCATTAATTTATGGTGCATTCAGTGTATTACTGCGTTTGGACACTTTCACCGAGTGGACTGGTTTGTATTCTTTGGGTGTAGCTTTAATTATCATTGGCGTAGGGCGACGGCGCGAGAACTTTAAACCCCTACTGTACTTAGGAATCATTGGTGTATCCATTTCTGCCTATGAACTTTTGTTCTATCAAATGTTACAAGCTTCAGGAGGAGCATTAGGTGATGGATTGATAGCCATGTCTGCCCTTGGTGCCAGTATCATGTATGCTTACCGCATCCTGTCGCCTTGGCTGGTAAGCTACTTACGCCTGACTCCCCAAGAACTGAAAGGAATTGCTCATATTCATTGGGCTTGGAGTAGCTGTTTATTAATGGCTGCCATTCCTCTTCCCATTGGAGTTAACCGTTTGGTGGGATTGGCAACTGGGGTATTTTTGATTCGCTATGCCATCTTTCAGGGCCGAAATTCGCGTACTTCCCCCAGCATCTTGGGAGGAATTACAATAGCCGAGATGTGGGTTTACCTTGGGTTATTAGAGGTAGCCGGCATGAGGATTTATTGGCACGAGACAGCAGTAGGACGATTTTGGGCTGGGCCGCTAGTTCCTTGGAACGGTGCGATCGCCTGTGTCGTAGCCTATTTTCTGTACATCCTGCCTTGGGAAAGTTGGGGTTGGTCTAAAAGACCTTGGCAGCAAGCGGCTTATATTATACCACTGATAATTTTGTGGGAAACCAGACTGCAAACTTACCCTATTACCTTGCTACTCGCAGCTGGATTCTACATCTTTCTTGCAAAAGTGGGTGAAAACATCCGTTTTACCTATATTAGTGTGGCGCTCATTGATTGGGCACTTTACCGTTGGTTTAATTCCTTACATCTAACTGATGCTTTATGGTATGTAACACCCATTGGTTTATCACTGCTGTATATTGCTCAAGTCGATTCTCAATTGAGGATACCGGAGTATAAAGTAGCTCGCCATCTTCTGAGAGTGCTAAGTAGTGGTTTAATTTGTGGATGGGCAATTTTATTTAATCAAGACACAGCCTGGATACCTGGAATTTTCAGCCTCATTGGCATTTTTGCCGGATTAGCTTTGCGAGTCCGGGCTTTTCTCTACATTGGTACAGCCACTTTTTTAATCACTACAATCTATCAATCAGTAATTTTTAGCTTGCAGTACTCCTTTTTAAAATGGGTTGTTGGCTTGCTAGTTGGCATCCTGCTGATTTATATCGCCGCCAACTTTGAAACCCGTCGCGCTCAAATAACTTCCTTAATTCGTAGCGCCATTGATGAATTTCAATCATGGGAATAGGACTAGTACGCCACGGCGTAAATAGAGCAACCATTTAAAATCCCTAAAAAGCCCATTCCATAATACTTTTGACTTTTGACTTTTGAATGAATGACTTCCGCCTTGCGGTACTAGGTATTAAAAATTTCTAACGGGACTTAAACAAAAATTAAGCCCAAATGTAGCCGAAACTGGCTTTATAAGAAGCAAACAGGTAGCGATTAATCGTTAATACTGATGCTTAGGGATAGAGCTTATGACAAATATCTAGCAACTGATTAACAGTACGAGCAGGAGAAAAAGTCTCACCCACATATTGATTAGACTGGAAGCCCCTGTGAATAGCCTCATCTGGATAGTTGAGACAGTATCTCATAGAGCTAGCTAATTCTGCCGCATCTTCATTTTTAAAAAATAGACTGTGCGGCCCAGCGATTTCTGGTAATCCGCCCATTTTGGAAACTATAGAGCAAGTTTGAACACTAGATGCTTCTAAGACTACATAACCTGCTGGCTCTTGCCAACGAGAAGGTACAACCAAAGCCAACGCATCTTGAACGATTGCTAGTACCTCTTGATGAGAAAGTTTACCCAAGAAACTCACGCAATTTGTAATTTTTAAATCAGAGGTTAGCCGTGTTAATTGACTAGCTTCTGTACCATCACCTATAATTAAAACTCTAAATTCCTGATTTTCAGCTTGGAGAATTTGTGTTGCTTTTAATAAAATGTCAACTCCTTTACAATGATCTAATCTGCCAACAAAAACAAATTGGTATGGCTGAGATATAACTTTTGAAGAAGTGTGAAAGTTATTATTAATAATCTTAATGGGGTTATATAAAGTTTCAACTAATGTAGGAAAAGCACAAGATTCCGCTAAAAAATTACTACAAGCTGTATGAGAATCAGCTAGTGTTGCAGTCATCAAACGAGTTGCTAGCCGCAGCCATTTTATAGCAGTATACAATTTCCATTTTAAGGGATAGTTGGCTTTAGGTAAAGAGTGATATAATTCTAACTTTAGGCGTTCCTTAAAAGACATTTTTTCATAATTAGTATGTGCAGATTGATAAAAACTATAATGATATTTAATTATGATTTTTTTCCCTAAAATCTTACACAAGATGGCAAAAGCTAAGTGATTAGAGTTCATATGAACTATATCTGACCAAACAATATAATTTAACCACTTTATAAAAAAGTCCTGTTTAGTAGAAAGAGATTTTACTTCAATGCCCTTAACTTCAAGCTCTGGAATAAGAGAATAAATATAGGTTAAAACACCAGCAATTTCATTGTCATAATGATGTTGTTGAATTAAAAGCTTCATGTTTAGATTCACAAGTTTAATTTGACCACTAATAAAATTAGGAAATTTTATTTACCAGGAGGGGATAAAATTTTTAAAATCATCAGATAAGTAGTAATAAAGCTAATGAATAATTAGCTTTATCTATTAATACCAATTCTCTGCAAAGCTATGTTTGAATCATTTTTAGAGGAGAGTGAATGAAGATACCGATATAAGCTTGTTAACAGAAATATAACTAGTACGCCACGGCGTAAATAGAGCAACCATTTAAAATCCCTAAAAAGCCCATTCCATAATACTTTTGACTTTTGACTTTTGACTTTTGACTTCCGCCTTGCGGTACTAGCCTAGATGTGGCTTCTGTGTAATAGCTATGATAATCTTATTTAAACCTAACTGCCTAAGTAAGATTGACTATTCCGAAAAAATTTTGCTTGGTATTTCTTAGAAGTTTGGTAAAAATAGCCATGAGTATCAGATGGCTGGGGGTACTCGTAAAAGCGATGTCTACGATGGGCTACGCCTACGCAAACGTACTATCCGCCAAGGTGTTGTTTTGATTACCAGCTAAGGATATAGCAGTCCTAAGGGACTTCCAGTTAAAAAAACATCCTATCGTAGGGGCGCAACGCCTTGCGCCCCTACAAATGTACAAATAATTTTGGATAATTTATTTTTCAAATTAATTTGAGTCTCGCCTAAACAATAAACAATTTTATTCTAATGAAACTCGCCGTAAATCTATAGTAATCCTCAATCATTAAGAGCATTTTAAATCATTCGTGAAAAGTTAGATCCCCGACTTCTATGATAAGTCGGGGATCTGGATACCGCGAATTTTCAAAAATCAGATAGGACTGCTACACACTGACAAGCTTAAGCGCTACTCAAATGCTCATCACGACGAAAATTACTAGAGTGAATACAAAGACTTAACCCACTCCCATTCCTGTGTCAAACCCTCTCTCAGAAAAACTTGTGGCTGATATCCCAAAATTTTCTGCGCTTTAGATACATCAGCAGCAGTATGGCGGGCGTCTCCCATCGCCTTTTCTATGTAATTTCTTTTGATTGGTTTCCCAACGATTTCTTCAATCGTATCTAAGACTTCTGCTAACACAACCCTGCTACCGCCACCGATATTAAAAATTTCTCCCACTGCTTGGGGTGCGGAGGCGGCGGCTAAATTGGCGGCGATGACATCACTAACAAACGTAAACTCCCGTGTTTGCTGGCCATCGCCGTAAATAGGAATCGCCTCATCCTGCAAAATGGATTTAAAGAACTTATGAAATGCCATATCTGGGCGCTGTTTGGGGCCATAGACTGTAAAATAGCGCAATGTCACACAAGGCACGCCAAAGTTTTTGTGATACAGTTCACATAAATACTCCGCTGCTAGCTTCGTAATCCCGTAAGGAGAAACTGGTTGAGGACAAATTCCCTCGTGGGTAGGTAATGTTTCTGCATCGCCATATACACTCGATGAAGAGGCAAATACTAACCTTTTCAGGTATTTTGCATCTTTGGCTGCTTCCAGCAAAACTTGTGTAGCGTTAATATTTCGTTCTGTGTAACCTCGAAAAGCTTTACCCCAACTTGCTCTCACCCCTGCTTGTGCCGCTTGATGGTAAACTACATCAACATCTTTTAGGAGTTTCTGCCAATCTAAAAACTGAATATCTCCTTCAATTAATCTAAAACCAGGTGAGTGATGTAAGTGTGCAACATTCTTACGCTTTAACATAGGATCATAGTAATCATTGAATTCATCAATCCCGATCACTTCTTCCCCTTGTTGTAGCAAGATGTCTACGAGGTGAGAACCAACAAAGCCAGCAGCTCCAGTAACAATAATTTTAGCCATGTTTCCTATTTTATGCTACTTTCATGAATTTCTATATTCACAAGTTAGTACTTGTAATCAATAATTATCATTACTTAAGCTTGATTTTTTAATCAATTATTGTACTGTTTTAAACATCAACATTACTTTCAATAAATAGATTTATATATTTATTTATGCTAGTAGATTTATTACTATTATTAATAACAGTAATAAATCTACTAATTGACAAAATTGAATCTTAAGAATCAATGCAGTTGAAATTCAAAGAAGTGAATGGGACTTGGAACCGATATGGCAAGATAATTCTTTCTCTCCTCCCCCTGCCTTTTCTGGTCATCAGGGGGCTTGCACAAGTGTGAGGATTGGTGAAAAAATTGATCCGCGAGAGCCGAATCGGGCATTCTCGTTTCGTAAGGGACGCACGAGGAAATCAGTGAAAGTTTTAGTCGTAGGTAATGGAGGGCGCGAACACGCTCTGGCATGGAAACTGTTGCAATCTAAGCAAATCGAGCAAGTTATCTGTGTACCAGGGAATGGAGGCACAGGAAGTATGGAACGTTGCCAGAACTTGCCCCTGGCAGTAGATGATTTTGAGGGCATGAGCCGATATGCTCTAGAACATGGCATAACTCTAGTGATAGTTGGACCAGAAGTACCTTTAGCAAAGGGAATCACAGATTACCTTCAAGACAAAGGATTGATGGTATTTGGGCCAGTCAGAGCGGGAGCGCAAATTGAGGCGAGTAAAACTTGGGCAAAAGCCCTGATGCAAGAAGCTGGAATTCCGACGGCCCGGGCTGCGGTATTTACGGAGGCAGCAGCAGCAAAATCCTATGTAAGAGCAACAGGAGTGCCAATTGTCGTCAAAGCTGATGGCTTGGCGGCTGGTAAGGGTGTAACGGTAGCCCTTACAGTTGCACAGGCAGAAAGTGCCGTTGATGCAATTTTTCAGGGACAGTTTGGCAGTGCTGGTGAATTTGTCGTCATTGAAGAATGTTTAATTGGGCAAGAGGTGTCAGTTTTAGCGTTAACGGATGGGTTAACAATTCGACCCTTACTGCCAGCTCAAGACCATAAGCGGATTGGTGACGGCGATAGCGGGGAAAATACTGGGGGGATGGGAGCATACAGCCCAGCACCCATTGCTACGCCAGAGTTGATGGCACGCATTCAAACAGAAGTGTTAGAAAGAGCGATCGCAACCTTACGAGCTAAAGGCATTGACTACCGAGGTGTACTGTATGCTGGATTAATGATTGCATCCGATGGCAACTTCAAGGTTTTGGAATTTAACTGTCGCTTTGGCGATCCAGAAACCCAGGTGATTTTGTCACTGTTAGCAACACCCCTAGAAGAGCTGCTTCTAGCCTGTGTACAGCAGCGATTAAGTGAATTGCCGCCCATTGCTTGGAAAGGGGGAGCATCTGCGACTGTCGTTGCAGCTTCAGGGGGTTATCCAGGAGAATATGAGAAAGGCCACGTCATTACTGGCATTGGTGAGGCAGAGGCAACAGGAGCAACTGTATTTCATGCAGGTACGAAGTTGAACCAGCAACAAGAAGTAGTGACAAACGGGGGTCGAGTATTAAATGTGACTGGAATCGGAGAAAATTTTGAGCAAGCGATCGCCCAAGCCTACGCGGGGATCAAACATATTCAGTTTGAGGGGATATATTACCGGAGAGATATTGGTTATAGAGTTAGGAGTTAGGAGTCATTCAATTTTAGATTTTGAATTTTGGATTTTGGATTGAAGGAGAAATCTAAAATCTAAAATCCCAAATTGGCAAAGTCAGGAGTTATGCCCAATACTTCGACGCCGCCCTTACCTCGGCTTCTCTACGAGACGCTGCGCGAACGCTCGGCACAAGTCGGCTACGCTCAGGACAAGCTCAGTACAAGTGCCCCATTCCCAATGCCTTTAACATTTTTGTCAAATTAACTGTTAATTTTTTAGTTGTTGGGCTTTATAACAAAGACTATTAACAACTTTATTTAAGATGCTAAGTCTGTTAAAAACAATTCGAGATGCGATCGCTAGTTGGTGGTCTGAGTTCACACTCCAGACCAAACTGCTGGCTGTGGCGACATTGGTGGTTTCGTTGGTAATGAGTGGTTTGACCTTCTGGGCTGTGAATACAATTCAGCAGGATGCGCGGATGAATGATACCCGCTTTGGTCGTGACTTGGGGTTGCTGCTTGCTGCCAACGTTGCCCCCTTAGTTGCTGATAATAATCTGACTGAGGTTGCCCAATTTTCACAACGCTTCTATAGCAGCACCTCTAGTGTGCGTTATATGCTCTACGCTGATGAAACTGGGGAAATCTTTTTTGGCATTCCTTTTTGGGAAGCGGAGGTAGAAAACTCCCTGACGATTAAACGGCGGATACAACTGCCCGAAGATTACCCTGGTGATGGGGAAAAGCCAATGGTGCGGCAACACATGACCCCAGATGGGACAGTCACCGATGTGTTTATTCCCCTGATCGTCAATAAAAAATATTTAGGTGTATTAGCGATCGGTATCAACCCCAATCAGACCGCTGTCATCTCCACCAATTTTACCCGTGATGTCACCATTGCCGTTTTTATCACGATTTGGGTAATGGTGATTTTGGCAGGAGTGATTAACGCCTTGACCATCACTAAGCCAATAAAAGAACTGCTAGTGGGGGTGAAGCAAATTGCTACCGGGAATTTCAAGCAGCGGATTAATTTACCTTTAGGGGGAGAACTAGGGGAGTTAATTTTAAGCTTTAATGAAATGGCAGAGCGATTAGAGCGCTATGAAGAACAGAATATTGAGGAATTGACCGCAGAAAAAGCGAAGCTAGAAACCCTAGTTTCAACGATCGCAGATGGTGCTGTGTTAATTGATAACAACATGCAGGTGATATTAGTTAACCCCACAGCAAAGCGAATTTTTGGCTGGGAAACCGCTGATGTAGTAGGCTGCAATGTGTTACATCACTTGCCCCCAGCAGTACAAATGGAAATCACCAGTCCCTTGTACGAAATGGCAGCAGGTGAATGCGAAAGCGCCGAATTCCGAATTTTTATTAACCAACCCATCCCGCGGACGATTCGCATTCTCTTGACTACAGTCCTCAACGTCCAAAGAGAAAGCATCAAAGGTATTGCGATTACTATCCAAGATATTACCCGTGAGGTGGAGCTAAACGATGCAAAAAGCCAATTTATCAGCAACGTTTCTCACGAACTGCGAACGCCTCTATTTAACATCAAAACTTATATTGAAACCCTGCACGACTACGGCGAAGAATTAGCTTTACAAGAACGGCAAGAGTTTCTGCAAACTGTCAACAATGAAACCGATCGCTTAACCCGCCTAGTTAACGATGTATTGGATTTGTCAAAACTTGAATCTGGTCGCCAGTATAATTTCGATGGTGTAGATTTAGCGCAAGCGATCGAGCAAACCCTGCGTACTTACCAACTCAATGCAAAAGATAAAGGTGTTGAACTTGTTCAGGAAGTTGCTCCTAATTTGCCACTGGTAATGGGTAATTATGATCTGTTAGTACAAGTGTTTGGCAATTTGATTGGTAATGCCCTTAAATTCACAAAAGCCGGTGGTAAAGTAGCAATCCGCGCCTACCAACTAGATTTCAAACCAAGTCACACCCAATCTTCTCCAGTGCGGATTGAAATTTCCGATACTGGAATTGGCATTGCCACAGAAGACCAACACTCAATTTTTGAACGCTTCTTCCGCGTCGAAAACCGAGTTCACACCCTAGAAGGCACGGGTTTAGGTTTATCGATTGTCAGAAATATCATCGACAGGCATCGTAGTAAAGTCCATCTAGTGAGTGAAGTCAGCATTGGCACAACTTTTTGGTTCGATTTAGCCGCCTTTGAGGAAAAAGCGCCACCGATACTGATTGAGCCTGTTGCTGAAGCATCCAAAATCACCACAGCCTGAAGGTTAGGGATTAGGCATTGTTTGTTATTTTTGACGATTCACTATAGCGGTTATCGTTTGGATGCAATACACTCTGACCTCACTTCCATTCCTCTCTTCTAAAAGGCTACGGTGTACACACAAGTCGGAAAAACTTCATCTACCAAAGATTTGCAGTGCGTTACGCTGGCGTGACAAAGCTAAATTGTTGCAATAATGGCGATGCCTGCGGCGCGCTACGCCAACGCATTTGTTATTTCGGCGGACTCATTTGTGATTTCGGCGATCGCATTTGTGATTTCGGCGATCGCATTTGTGATTTCGGTGATCGCATTTGTGATTTCGGCGATCGCATTTGTGATTTCGGTGATCGCATTTGTGATTTCGGCGATCGCATTTGTCATTTCAGCGATCGCATTTGTCATTTCGGCGGACTCATTTGTTATTTCGGCGATCGCATTTGTTATTTTAGCGTGTCCATAATGCACCCTATGAAACTACTAGAAGAGTTGAAACCTATGCTGGTCATACTTGTGTGTACACCCTAGCTTCTAAAAGGAGAGAGGAATGGAATCTTACTCCCCTTCCCTTGCAGGGAAGGGGCTGGGGGTTAGGTCTGTATTAGACTCAACTGAGAAGCGTTATATTCCCTATCCCCCATGAAACACAAATCAAGACCTTAATATAACGAACAACAAACAGACCAATAATAAACCTAACAGCAACAGCAAAGCCTGATTGCGTTTTACCCAAATTTTCACAGTTACTGCGAAACTGTTAGTGGAACGCTGCTGTTGCAAATCTAACTTTGTCTCTTCAATATTTTGGTAGAGGGTACACTCTTTAGCGTAAGGACGCTGAGGAAAATTGCAAGTATCATCAGCGTGATAGGTGCAGGTGTCGCACAGATACCCGTCCCCAGTGGCGCGGTGCAATGGAATACCGGGATGACCGTAAGCTTTGAGTGTTGTCCGGCAATAGGGACAACTAATAGCTTGATTATCAACGAGTTGATGGCAGTGGGGACAAGATACAGTAGCCAAAACCTTTAGCGCAAATAAGTTAAGTAAACACTTTGATTCTAGCCATTCTTAGATTTTACTAGCAACAGAGGCAAAAATTTTTACAAGGGAGAAATTAGCGGATAGAATTGTAAAGTTGGATGCCTCTCGGTGCTAGTATGATTGCTGACTACGGCTCGACCCTGCAAAACATTTTTCAAGCGATCGCCCTAAATAGTAACGAATCGGATGTAGAGCAAAAGGTAGTAGTTCCCCTTTTGCATATTCTCGGTTACAGCAATACCGATTGGCAGTCTCAAGTGGTAATTCTACAATCTAAGCTTGACTTCCTAGTGGGTCAACCAGACTCCGCTTTAATAAAACCTGCCTATTTAATTATTGAAGTTAAAGCACCCAGTAAAAACATTGCCCACAGCGTTTGGCAAATTAATAATTACATGCGTCACACAGGATCTGTGATCGGACTGTTAACCAACGGTTATGATTTTCGTATACTTTATAACTATAACGAAAAAATTACAACAATTGTAGAGTATTCCCAAGCCACACTTATTCATAAATATCGGTCATTTTACAAAATTTTATCCAAAAAAACTTATTTAAACTTTACTTCCACCCTGTATAAAAATCAACAAAATATTCGGTTACAATTTTTAAATTTAATCTCAAAAGAGGTGCAACAAGAAGATATGTTGAGTTTATTCAACAAAGGTAAGACTTTTCCCTCCCAAATACAACAAATTAGCGAAGAAAAAATTTTAGTTTCCGAAACTAAGGAGGAACGCAAATCAATGATTATTACTGTATTTAATAACAAAGGTGGTGTAGGTAAAACTACAACGACTATCAACCTTGCTGCTGCTCTCAACAAGCTAGGTAAGCGAGTGTTGCTGATTGATATTGACGCTCAAGCTAATCTAACAATGGGATTAGGAATAGATCCGCTGGATGATATTGAAAAGCAAGATAAAAAAGATATTACCCATTTACTGACTGAACCAAGAACTAGCTTAGAAGAAACGATTATTCATAAGAAGTGGGATGATGTTGAACTAGATATTGTTCCATCTCACATTCGTTTGAGTTATATGGAAGCTACGCTAATTAATACACCGGATATTGATCGCGTACTAGCCAAGAAGCTTAACAAATATCGTAATCAATATGATTATATCTTAATTGACCCACCGCCATCATTTGGTAAAGCTAATACTATTTCCCTCATGGCCTCTTCTGGAGTATTAATTCCTACCCAGTTAGCTCCTTATCCTATCCGGGCATTAGAGTATGTGATTTCAAGAGCCATTGCACTTGATGAATCCAAAGATGAACCACTGCCAATTTTGGGAATAGCAGTCAGTATGTACAATAGAGCCGCAAATAAGGTTGCTTTAGCTATGACTCAGCAGATTTTTGATATTTTATCAAAGAATCCTGAAAGTAAAAATATAGAGTTATTCCCCCAAGAAACATGGATTCCAAGCCTGAGCATAGTTTCAACTACACCTAATAAAGGGTATCCAATTTGCTTCGCAGAATTTGATAAAGAATTAAATTCTAAAGATAAAGAAGCTGCACAGGATGCTTTTAACTGCTATATAAAATTAGCTAAACAATTGATTTCTGTGACCAAGGAAAAGGAGTAGGAAAATGAATAGCGCAGAACGTCGCGATCGCATTGTTGAGTATTTACGCATCAAGTCAATCTCCCACGGACAAGTTTACACTTTTCAAATTGCTATACCAGAGTCTGAAGTTTTAGAAATTCCTTCTCAAAAGTGCGAATACTTAAGGAATAGCCTTACTCAACAAGGTACTAACTTAATTCCTTTGATTGTGCGTCGTACTGAGGCATACAGTGAAGAAGAAGAGTACGAAGTTGTCTATGGTGCTGATTGGTGTCTTGTTGCTAAAGAACTTGACATTGAAAAGCTATGGGTTTGGGTATTTGATATGACTGATGAGCAAGCTGCTGCTACTAAAGAAGAAATGCAGCAGTTGCTAGGGGTTTCAGATTCTATTCCTGTAGTATTACCATCAGTTTATGAAGACACAGAATCAACTCAAAGAATAGTTGAACAGCTTGATAAATTTTTTCAAAAATTAGCAGCAACGCTAAACCAAAAGATTGAGCAAGTGGCTGTGTCCGTAAAAAAAATAGAAGTCCATAATACTGATGAAACAGATATTTATAGCAAAATAGAAATTCTTACTCAAAAAGTAGAAATTCTTACTCAAAAATTTGAAGAACCTGCTACATACGTTAAAAAACCTGACGAAACTGAAAGTATTACTAAGCAACTTGAACAACTTGCTCAATCTGTCAAAAAGATTGAAACTTTTATAAACAAGTTACCTGAAGTTGACCGAGGAAGGTTAATTACACCAGATAAGATTAACCTTAACACTATTAAAACGGCGAAAGAATTAGAAAAATACAAAGTACCACAAATAGGACCCAAAAGAGCGGAAGCAATTGTTAGACTACGCAAACGTAAAGGTAAACTTCAATCACTCACAGAACTGATGGAGGTAAAAGGAATTACTCAAACAATACTTAAAGTATTTGATTCTTACCTATTTTGTGAGTAGGTTATTGCCTACTATTTGCGGTCTTTATCTGCACCTCTGGGTGAGCCATTACCCACTTATACCAGGTACTTGATAGAAAAAAGGCGATGCTACCTGCGGCGGGCTGCGTCAACGCATTTCTATAGCTTAACCACGCACCTGTCGCAATGCATTAAACGCCTTACCTCGCAACCCAACTGGTAACAGCGATAATCCTAAACCAGTCCAAGCTTTAGGAGTTGAAAAAGACTGTCCCGCCAAAACTAGCTCTCTACCTTTTTGCGTTTCACCCTTTTCAATTAAACGCAAACCTAATAATAATTGCGTTTCAGTTAAACGATTTTTCCTAATTATCTCTACTTTTTCAGACTCAAATTTATAACTTTCTAAATACCGGATTTTATCAAATAAATAAGGAATGGCTCGATTGATACCTTGCTGCTCTGCATGAGAGCGATATTCCATCAATAATTCTGGTAAGTAATAGCCATTTTTCCCAGCCAATGCCAGACGCACAAATAAATCATTATCCTCGCAATTTTGCAGATTTGGCTGCATATATCCTAATTCTTGCAAGGTTTTACGGCGAAATAATGTTGCCCCAATTTGAAAGCTTTGTTGAATAAATACAACTTCCAACAAATTATCTACAACACCTGCTGCTAAATTCTTCCTACCCCAGCGATGAGAATTGTCTTGAGTTTTTGCCTCATCCCGAATATTGTTAATATCAATTATCCAATGGTCTGTACCAACAAAATCAATGCTAGAGTCTTGAGTGAGAATTGCTGCGGTACTTCCAAGAAAATCGGGTGTTAGCCGATCATCATCATCAAATTTAATAAAATATTCACCACTGGCAGCATCAAAGCCAGAGCGCATATTATTACTTTTACCAATATTTTGCAGATGACGGATATATTTAATCCGGTGGTCTGTGTACTGTGATATTAACTCAGGTGTGCGATCGCTAGAACCGTCATCACAAACAATTAGCTCAAAGTCTTGCTCAGACTGATTGAGTACACTGTCAATTGCATAAGGAAGGAGATGAAGACGATTAAAAGTAGGAATACAAACACTAATTTTGGGCATACTCTATACTAAAATTATTTTAGCGTATACTTATTTGAACTTTCTGCATTATTTTGTTGAAAACAATACTAGTTTTTGTAATCATACTAGGTGGTATTAGTTGTTTTGGTTTTTGTTCTGGCTGTTTGAGAAAGCGATAGTATAAGAACTCATCTCTATAACAGATATTGATATCTTCTCCTTGACATAAACGGGCAAAGTCACGAGAAGAATAGCTCATATAATGAATGCGGTGAATTGGTTTTAAGCCATCTTGATTGTAAAGAACATTGTTAATATTGACGAAGGGATCTGCATTAGCGCAGTTGCCTGTTCTATCTTGACTATTGGGGCTAAGTGTAAAGTTAAACAGTGGGCGATCGCAGCGCAAAGTCATATAACTAAACAAAAAAGAATCATCCCACCATCCATATCCATTAATCCATTCAACTTCCCTATCGGTAATTAATCGCTCTTTTATTATTTCAATTTCTTTAACAGTAAATAACCCTCGTTTAGAGCCAAAAAAGCTAGAACAATGCATATTAGAACGTATATCTGCTTCTGTATACAGTCCAGTTTGTTCTATAACTGAAATATTTAATGCTGCAACAGGTCTATCCTTAAGGTGTTCCCAATCATCAAAAACAAAATCGGATGTTTCTAGCTTGTCAATTACATTATTTAGTGGCTTCATTGCCAAGCTATCAGCGTCATAAAATACAAATTTATCAAAAATACCCTCAAAAGCAACAAATCTTCTTTGTAAATGACTTTTGTACCAACTAGAGCGTGATAATTTTGTCTCTTTTTCCCTGGGGTGAGCCGCCCAAACCTGGTGAACAAATTCTTCCCAGCGTTGAATTAGGTCCCAATTATCAAACAGGATTACATTCTTTCGAGAATTAACTTCTTGTCTAACTAGGTCTAGTCGCTCATCATAGGGAATAATACAAATCGGAATATCTGCGCTAACATTTGCCTCAATACTGTTTAGCAAAGCTACTAGTTGGTCAAACACCACGTCATTAGCAAGGGTGTAAATACCGAAATTATCCATTTTGATAAATCCTTTTTATCTTGAAGTTACTGAGTAACGCAAATAATATTATCGTTACTTTCTAAGCTATTATTCCCAAATAATTAATAATATACACATCTTTAGATTTTATGCTGAGGCCAATGAGGAAGTGATTTTGGTTAGTTTGGATGATACTAAACATTACCCGTTGTTTGTCTGCATTGGCAAAACCCGTAAAATGCCCTATGCCTAAGGGCATTCAATTAAAGTACATGGCAGTGTACCAGTAATGAGAGTGTCTTAGATGCTGTCTAGAATGCGATAATATTTGGGGTTGCCTAAAGCAGTAGTGGTTGTCTCTCAACAAATTAGCAATAATGCACAGAGCAAAAATTTATTTCTGAACTTGCATCAGCCCACAGTTATTCACTGATAAATAAACAATATTTTTAATTTAAGTATAAAAGGAACAGGAATGTCTGACATTGAAGACAAAAAAATAATTGCTCGCCGATGGATTGAACTCATTAGTGAGCATCGGATTGAAGATATCTGCGAGATGACTGCCCCAACTTGGAAGATGCACGGTGGTTTACCTGGGCTTCCCCCAGGGACAGATGGGGTACGTAAACTCTTTGGTTCATTTGGGGCTATCGAGCAGAAATGGACAATTGAAGACGTAATTGCTGAAGGCGACAAAGTTGTGGTGCGTGCAACCAACACCTGCGCTCAGGAAAGTTTCTTTGGAATATCTAGTCATGGTCGAGAGCAGACGTTCACGGCTATGTTCATTCATTGGATTGTTGATGGCAAGATAATTGAAACCTGGCGAAACGCTGATGATCTCGGACGAGTTCTTCAGCTTGGGGCGCGGATTGAGCCAGGAATGTCTGAGCAATAACTTTACCTGGTTCCCAGTGAAGGCTATCCCCATAATCTTTGATTTGGCGGCGAGACGGCAGTCGCTTCAAGTCGGCACCGGACGCCAGTCACCAGATAAAGGAAACAGAAACCTGTCTTCAATGCTGCCTCATGATTGAGGGCTAAAAACGAAACATCCCTTAACTAATGCTTGCTCCAAGCAAGTGAGGGAGAGGAGTAGTTGAGTTTTTAACGACTCTAGAGCTTGCTTCTTAGAGTTGTCTATGATAGTTTGCTAACTAGCATAAAATACAGTAACCCTATCAAGTTACCGGATTTTATTGAACACTATCGTTGATCTAGTTGAAGGAGTCTGGAGTTAAGAGTATCTAGGTACTCTATTAAATATATGACAAGCAGGAAAGAGATTCCCAGTGATTGAGAAGTCGATGCCTGGGATAAAATCTGAATTTTTCAATTCATCCAGAGCATTTGTGATCAACGAAACGCCTGGTGCGATCGCTGTAAACAAAATCGCCAACGCTAGGGATGAAATACATAAATAGTCTGGGATGGAAGCCGCTAATTTAGCACTATAAATGCTCAACAGGCGTTGTCTCTTGTAAAACTGTATTGCACGTCTGGTATTAAGCACAAAAGTACGGTAAACCCAAGTATTTGCAGAGGGTAATCATATGTAGATTGGACTGTTCCACCAAATGTGGGCTACTCCTAATATTGAAGACCGGGAATTTTTTGCTCAGACGATCGCCGATGTGCAATTGGCTGAAACACTGGGTTTTGAATCCTGCTCTTTTGGAGAACATCATTTTATCAGAGAGCGGCCCTTTTATGGCCGATTACCAGTTCCGAAAGTGTTCATCGCTAGGCTAGCAGGAGAAACAACCCGAATTAAACTTGGCACAGCAATTAAAATTCTCACCTTAGAAAGTCCACTACGTTTTGCAGAATCCGTATCTTTATTGGATTTACTAACTGATGGTAGGGTGATGTTTGGGCTAGGTCATGGAAGTCCTGCTGATATGGAACATACTGGGTTCAGCCAAGAGGAAAAACATCAAATCTTCCGTCAGCAACTTCTGGAAGTACTAGACTACCTTTCACCCCAGCGACAAGGCTCCCAAATTACACCAGTACCCCGCCAAGGGTTGGGAAAATTGTTCTGGTTAGGGGTACGCGATCGCGAAACCATAGTCTTAGCTGCTAAACTTGGTCTTAATCTACTAGTCGGACAAGGGGAAGGAGCATCTGCTCAAAACACCTATAGCGATATCTATCGACAAGCAGGTGGTACTGGAGCATTACGAGGGTTTAGGCTGGTGTACGTTGCCCAAACTGATGCCGAAGCTCAAAAGACAGTTGCCTCATCTGCCGAAATATTCTTCAGCGTTAGAGAAAAGTTACCAGCATACATAGAAGCACAACGTCAAGGACGCATCCCCGTAGGGCCGCCGAAAGACTTAGCAGATATGTTGAAGCGCATCAATTACATTGTAGGTTCCCCCGCAACTGTTGCTGCACAACTTAACGAGTATGTTGCAGCCACTCAGATAGACCGCTTGGGGATCAAGATTCATCTGCCAGGACTGGCGAATGAGCATGTAAGGCAAACAATGAAGCTATTCGCCCAAGAGGTTGTCCCTAAGGTGCAGTTATCAAAACAAGCACAGGCAGCTTAAGCAATTCAAAATTCAAAATAAATCCCACTATAGATAGCAGGCATCCTGGCTATTGACTTGATACTTTCATAAAGCTTGGGCAGCTGATCTTTAGTTTCCTGAACTTGGTAGTCAGGATAGCACCCTACAATGAATACACGTATGCAAACTATTCATAACCGTAAAGTCAAAGGTGGAGGCTAAACGTTGGCACAATTGCAAACACAACCTCTGGCTTTGTCAGGCTCTCAAAAAAATTGGGTCTTACTCGGTGTCGGACTTGGGGTATTCATGTCTACCCTAGATATCGGCATCATCAATGTTGCTTTGCCCACATTGGTGCAAGCCTTTGATACCAGTTTCCTAACGACCCAATGGGCTGTATTGAGTTATCAGTTGGTCAGTTCCAGTTTAGTTTTGGGGGCAACGCGCCTGGGAGATATGTGGGGCAAGAAGTCCTTGTATCAGGGGGGACTTGTTCTGTTTACTTTCAGTTCGCTATTGTGTGGTTTTGCACCTGGTATTGAGTGGTTGATCAGCTTTCGGGCCCTTCAAGGACTAGGTGCTGTGTTCATTTCTGGGCTTGGTTTGGCAATCATCACAGAAGTTTTTCCCTCTTCTGAACGAGGGCGGGCTGTTGGCATCATCGGTAGTGTAGTGTCACTGGGAATTGCTTTTGGCCCTTCTGCTGGCGGACTGCTCCTCAGCTTGTCAGGCTGGCATAGTATATTCTTCATCAATGTACCGCTGGGGATCATAGCTAGTTTCTTAATAGCTAGGGTGGTGCCACCTTCTGTACGCATTCAGGGCAAACAGAAATTTGACTTTTTTGGAGCCATATTGGCTTTATTGACTCTGGGTAGTTTTGGCCTGGGTATGACGCTAGGGCAAAGCCAGGGCTTTAGCAGTAGCAATGCATTGATATTATTAGCGATCGCCGCCGTGAGTTTTATGACTTTTTTGGTAGTTGAAGCGATCGTAGAGCAGCCACTACTAGAGCTAAACCTATTTCGCAATCTTCAGTTGAGTATGGGTTTGCTAAGTGGCTGGCTAGCATTCACTGTTATTGGCGGTTCACTGCTGATCGTCCCTTTCTTTCTAGAGGGCGTCAAGCATTATCCGACGATAAAAGTGGGGCTGCTATTAGCCGTGTCGCCTGTACTTAGTGGGTTAATTGCCCCACTAGCTGGAACACTTTCAGACCGCTTCGGCGGTCGAGTGATCAGTTCCATTGGTCTGGGGTTGATGATTGGCGGCTGTCTGGGGATCAGCACCTTTGATGCTCAAATTACTGAGTTAGGCTATGTGTCGCGCTATTTTATTTACGGCATTGGACTGGGTTTATTCCTATCGCCCAACAACAGCACTGTCATGGGAGCAGCACCGAGGGAGCGGCTAGGGATTGCTTCTGGGCTGCTGTCTTTGTCACGTACCTTAGGGAACACAGTAGGAGTTTCTCTAATCGGGGCAGTATTTGGAGCGCTAATTGCTAGCATGTCTGCGGGTGCAGATGTCTCTGTTGCCCCTCCTGAGGCGATCGTTGCGGGGTTCCAAGGAACTTTTCGCTTCGCAGCCCTAATACTTTGTGGGGCAGCAGTTGCATCCGTTTTGAGGAGCAGTAAGAGGCAGGGGGGAGGAGGAGCAGGGGAAGCAGGGGGAGCAGGGGGAGCAGGGGGAGCATGGGAGGAATAATTAATGCTCAATGCCCAATACATACTTCTCTACGAGAGGCTGCGCCAACGGCTTACCTCGGCTTCGCTACTTCGACGCCGGCTCCATCGAGCGTTCGCGTAGCGTCTCGTAGAGAAGTCGAGATGCTCAGTACAAGTGCCCAATGTCCAATATTCAATTATCAATAAGGAGTTAGATAAATGATAGGTAAATTAGAGGGGAAAGTAGCAATTATCACTGGAGCTTCAGCGGGAATTGGAGAAGCAACTGCGATCGCCTTGGCTTCAGTTGGAGCAACAGTAGTACTCGCTGCTAGGCGTGGCGATCGCATTCAGGCATTGACAAAACGCATCGAAGCTAGTGGTGGCAAGGCATTGCCTATTGTCACCGATGTGACTGATGAAACCCAGGTAAATAACTTGGTGGCAAAGGCAAATGCAGAATTGGGAAGGGTCGATATCCTCGTCAACAATGCAGGGATTGCCTTACTCGGCACTATTGAAGCTGGAAATAGCTCAGACTGGCGGCGATCGTTCGACCTCAATGTACTAGGACTGCTATATGCTACTCATGCTGTTTTGCCTCTGTTGAAGGCGCAAAAATCGGGGCATATAGTCAATATTTCCTCAGTGGCTGGTCGGACAGCGCGGGCGGGCGTCGGTGTTTATAATGCTACCAAATGGGGTGTGAATGCCCTCTCCGAAGCATTGCGCCAAGAAGTCCACAAGGACAATATCCGTGTCACCATCATCGAACCAGGTTTGGTGGATACGGAAATTGATAACCAAATTACCGATCCCGTTGCCAAACAACGGATCGAAGAACGACGCAAGGCAATTACACCTCTGCAAAGCGAAGACATTGCAGCTGCGATCGTTTACGCCGTCACCCAGCCATCGCGCGTTAATGTCAACGAAATCCTCATCCGACCAACGGGACAAGAAAATTAAAGCTAAAGGGCAGGCTTAACAGGCGTGCCCTTTTTTAGATAGGTAGTGTAACGAAAAACATAGCTGGAGGGTAAAACAATACGCTTGGGTTAATGAGACTTAAACAAAAATTAAGCCCAAACTAGCTTTATAAGCAGCAAATACGTCACGATTATGAGTCAACCAATCAAAAAATCGATCTTGTCATAGCCGTTCTAAAGGCATCTATTGCTTCTGTAAAAGTGTTCAAAGGTTTCGAGGCCCATCTTCGTCTCAAGCCCCCAGTCATCTGATGCCAAAGAATAAAAGTATAGGCACAGAAAACTTAGATAAAATGTCGAAGCAGACTTTTTATCGCACACCCAGCAAAAAGTCCTTGCACTCTTTGGTTAAATGCTTGTTTGTTGTATCTAAAACCATTACACTACCTACAAAGATTCTAGCTGTCGCGTCGCACTTTGTTGTAGCTTCGCTATCCTTAACCCATCTAGAGTTTTACGAATATGGTTTCAGCCCCCTCAACACCCCAATCGGCAAAGCAACAATGGTTTAGCAACGACATCGCCATCCTTTGCTACTTTGGTCTGTTCAAACTCTTGCTCCATTTCTGCACCAATCAGCAATACGGCTACTTCGGAGACGAACTCTACTACATGGCTGCTGGCGAACACCTCGACTGGGGCTTTGCCGAAGGCCCTCCCCTCACCCCCGCGATCGCCAATTTCAGTCGGTGGATGCTGGGAGACTCCCTCTTTGCCATTCGTCTCTTTCCTGCCATCGCCGGAGCTTGCACCGTTATTCTCACTGGACTGATCGCCCGTGATCTGGGTGGAGGCCGCTTCGCCCAAGTCATCGCCGCGCTCGCCGTTATCCTGGCACCGGGATACCTGTTTCTCCAGACCGTCTTGACAATGAATGCCTTTGAGCCATTGCTTTGGGCATTATGCGCCTATCTCACCATCCACATCCTTAAAACCGAACGCATCTCTCTCTGGTCTATCGCAGGCGTGGTGACTGGCATTGGGTTGATGAACAAATTCTCCATATTTTTCTTCATCGTCAGCCTAGTGCTTGGGATTTTGATCACGCCCGCCCGCAGACTCTTGTTCAATCGCTGGATCATTATCGGTAGCATCCTGGCGATCAGCATTTGTACCCCCACTATCCTGTGGCAAATCAACCACCACTGGCCCTTCCTCGAACACCAGCGTGAATCCAGTCTCTACGAGAAGAAAGGACTGCTCCAATCCGCGATCGACTTAATTCTGCAACAAATCATCCTGACCAACCCCGGTGCGGTTCCCCTTTGGGGATGCGGCCTCTACTACTACCTGTTCACCCGTTCCGGAAAACCCTATCGCGCCCTGGGCTGGTCTTATATTATCATTCTGGGCTGGTTCCTCTTATTTGAAGGTCGATTCTACTATTTACTGCCGATCTATCCCATGTTACTCGCTGCCGGAGCCGTCTTCCTAGAACGAAGATTGCAGCACTACCCAGCCTGGAAATACACCACCCTAATTGCCCTGATTGCCAGTGGACTGGTGCTGTTACCGATCGCACTACCCATCCTCCCGATCAAATCCTTGATCCGCTACTCCAATACCATCTACCGACCTCCCACCCTCTCTAAATTTGCTCAGGAGAACTCTGCCCAAGCCCCTTGGCATTTTCGGTTAATGCTGGGTTGGGAAGACACAGTTGCCCAAGTCGCCCAGGCTTATCAGAAACTTTTACCACGAGATCGGGCTGAATGCGCCATATTGGCTTGGAGCTACGGCAACGCAGGCGCAATCGACTTTTTTGGGCCAGCCTACCACTTGCCAAAAGCCATCAGTGGCCATACAGGCTACTACTTTTGGGGACCACGGGACTATTCTGGCAACGTCGTCCTGAGTCTTGGTGGCAATCTCACCTTCCTACGTCAAACCTTTAACAGCGTTGAAACCGTCGCGATCGTGACTCACGAGAAAATTGTTGGACTCAGAAGCACATTACCGATTTATCTCTGCAAAGGCATCAAGCGACCCTTATCAGAAAGCTGGCCAGCCTTTAAATACTACTTTAAGCAACCCACTACGAACCTGATCACAACCGATAATTTATCTTAAAGTTATAGTGAAATTACTGAAAATTTACATTATGTCACTCAGTCGTAGCAACCTCGAAGCTGGAAATGAACAGGCGAGACTATTAGAAGCATCACACTCTGGAATAAAGCTAACTACCCTGAGTGAAGACGAGTTACAGCGATCGCTCGATGAAACACTACAACAGCAACCACCAAATTCTGATATCTGGATATTTGCCTACGGTTCGCTGATTTGGAATCCCCTAATTACATATGTCGAGCGCCGTGCTGGGATCATTTATGGTTGGCATCGGCGCTTCTGTACATGGATGATCCTCGGTTACGGGACTCCAGAGAATCCCGGATTACTCTTAGGACTTGATCGGGGCGGTAGTTGTCGGGGTATTGTTTATCGAATTGCTGCTGCCGATGTACCATCCGAATTACTGCTGATTTGGCGACGCGAGATGTTAGCTGGTGTCTACGTTGCTCGTTGGGTAAGGATGTTTGATGGTACGCAGGAATTCAAAGCGATCGCCTTCGTTGCCAATCGTCAACATCCCAGGTACGCTGATCATATACCATTCACAACCACTGTTGATAGTATTGCCACCGCATCTGGAAAATTAGGTGACTGCGCTGATTATCTCATCAGAACTGTCGATGGATTAATCGCAGAAGGCATTAAAGATAGACAATTACTCTTATTACGCGAACAAGTGCTGGCAAAACAACAAGCACTTTTGGTTAGTGGCGGCTCTACTCAAACTACTACTTCAGAATAACTGTTGTAAACCTCTAATTGAATAATTAGACCGATACTAGAAAAATCTAGATTTGAAATTATGGAAAAGAATTATCCCCGAAAAACAATCACTGAGTATTTCTGAAAAAAATGAGTTTGAGCAGCGATCACCCAGACTCAGGTGCAGTGTTTGCTTCCCAAGCAGATTGTTTAATTCAGATAAATATGACAAAGTTTGCGATTTACTGAATGTAGGTGCGTTCGCCCTATGCAAAGGGGTGACATTTCAGCTTTGCTCGTACAGATCAACAGAACAGAAGGAAGGTTAGCGAACATAGCGAATCCTTTAAATTACCGCGCTATCACCATCGACTGTGGACCTCGTGCAACTGTGATCGAGAAGTCAGTCTTCACCAGCTCTGTACGCTTGGGGTCAGCGAAATCACCTGTCAGTCTCCAGAAATCGACTGATCCGTTCGGCTTTGAGCGGTCAAAATGTGCAAAACACACCACGGCCAGAAAGCGACTCGTGTTGTCAAAGACAGCGGACTCGGGTAACATGCCGTCGAAGGGAAACTCTCCCACGCGATCAATGCTCCCGGTCTGCAGGTCCAGCCGGAGCAGAGAGACGGAGGAGAAGAAGCCTTGCTTGGGGTCATCCAATGGTTGCGCGCTGCGTTCCAGATTCGTCGTAGCGATCCAGTGCTGATTGGGGCTTATGGCCAAACCCTCTGGCATCACGCCAGTGTCTGCCCTCGAAACGAGAAGATGGTGCGGGGTACCATCCGCAGCTGTGCTTTGTTCAAGCCGAATACTGGAAACGGTTCCACGAATATCAGTACCGAGCAGCATTGCGTTTACGATGGCAAACCGACCATCAGGGGTAAAACGCACAAGGAAAGGAGCAATGTCGAGGTTGACGGGATCGCCCCAGCTTGAGAGAACTACGGCCTTTGAGGTCGCGTCTACCTGAACTAAGGACAGCCTTGGATGCTCGCTGTAGACCAACCCAAGGACATTTTTCTTTGGATGGAACTCCGCACTCACAAGGGCATCACCAGCCTCAGGACCAGGAATGCTTGGAAGGAAAGGCTTAGAGAGTTTCCCTTGTTGAAGACGATACATGGCCAGAAGCGGCTGCTTCCGTTGAGGCGTTTTCTTGAAGACGACGGCTACGAGTGTGCCGTCTGCGTTGACCGACACAGAGAGGGGACTATCGAACCCTTTGATCTTCTGAACGACTTTCGGGTGATCCGGGTCGGAAAGATCGACGACCGTGATTGTGCGGCCAAGAGGAAGGTCACTCAGCTTGGCATCCGGCAGTTCGCTGGGACGTGGACCTTGCGTTTCGATCACGATGGCGTACCTGCCATCCGGTGTGAGGGCGATCGAAGAAGGGGGACCGATGACTGAATTTGTGACCTCCACCGGAATGGGTTTCATAGCAGCAGGGGACCGATCAAGCCGTATTACCGAGAGCTCGTCGGGACCGGCCATGGGACCGAGTTTCCCGTCGATATACGCAGAAGGGAGCATGTCCGTGTCCGAAGCCATAACGAGGTACTGGCCTTGGAAGTCGAAAGCTGGCACAGCGATCTGGTTCTGAGCGCTTATTTGAGAATTGGGAATGCCCAGAAGTCCTGCACCCAATACGCAAAACGAAAGGTAGGACAAACGCATCTTAATGAAGGACAAAATGTGATCATAACGGCAGAGTCGACAAAGCATGGCTTTCGGGGTTTAGGCTAATTTTTGTCTCTTGTATGATATAGCAATTCTAAATTCAAAAGTTTAAGAGGAGTCAGTCGCTGGAGAGAGTACTGAGTCCTTAAGCATGAAGTTAATTAAATGCTGCCAACTGCCAAATAGCAAATACTTGGTGAGGCTGAGGACATATTGAAAGAAGCCTTTGCGTGTGCAACGCTGCAAGCGGATTTGCTGGTAGGGATTCAAGCTGAACGATAGCGGAACTTGGTGGACAGCCAATCAATTGCTAAACCCAAACCCCGTAGAAAGTCTCCTGGCTAGACTACTGGAGAATCATGAATTATTATAATTAGCTACTTAATTATTAAAAAAGTACTGTCAAGCAGAAGAAAGAACCAGCTAAGTCAGCTTGAACTTTTAGTTTTTATATTTTTAGCTGTGTAGCTTGCTAATTCAGTGCTGCTGAGTCATTTTCTCATGGCTTAATCTAAACTCTTGTATTGATATTCATAGTTATTATTCGGGTTTGCCGAACCGATAAATTCGAGTAAACCGTAATCTTTATTACAGCCGAATTTTGTGCGGTAATCATTATTTATTAGGTGAAAGAACCGAATTCATCAGCTTGTTATTTTTGAATACTATGGGAATCAAAGCAAGGAATTAAATCCTCAGTTAATTGAGCCAAAAACTATTACTGTTACAAGGGAGAAATTAATATGCTAGTTCGTTACAACCCCTGGCAAGAATTGAACACTTTAGAACGTCACATCAACGGCTTATTTGGAGATACCAGAATCCCCTCTGCACGGGTTGAAAAAGGCTTTATCAGAGTTCCGGCTGCTGAGTTGCACGAAACTGATGATGCGATTCATCTCAAGTTAGAACTGCCAGGACTAGAAGCTAAAGACCTAGATATTCAAGTCACCGAAGATGCTGTTCACATTAGCGGTGAGCGCAAGTCTGAAACTAAAACCGAAAACAATGGCACTACCAAGAGCGAATTCTACTATGGTAAATTCCAACGTGTAATTCCTCTATCTGCTCGGATTCAAAATACCAATGTCACCGCAGATTATAAAGACGGGATCTTGAATTTGACACTGCCCAAGTCCGAGCAAGAAAAGAACAAAGTTGTCAAGGTTAATCTAGAGCAACCTGCTGCCTAATAGCTTCTGATGAGACGATTCTACCGACAATAATTGATTGAGATAGCTAAGAGCTTGGTTATGAGATGACCAAGCTCTTTATTTTGTAGTAATTGTCTGTGAGGGAGCGATGGCGTATCTGCCCGCCAACTCTTAGAGACGCTCAACGCGAAAGCATCGCTCTTGGGTTTTCCTCTCTACGAGATGCTTTTGCTTGGAACTGGAGGTAGAGTATGACGCTCAAAGAAATTCCAAATCACTTGAGTTGAGTCCAAACCCAGGTTTTTATTGAACTTGTTAATATCTTTATCATTAGAAGTACCACCGTACCAAAGATGTCCCCCATTAACTACAGCCAATTCTAAAACCTCGGAACCAGCACTACAACCGGAGTAGGAATAGCTTTTAACTCTATCGCTACTGCCAGAATTGTCAAGGGCAAATGCTACATCGTTTGCAGCATACGTGGGACATTGGTTATGATCGCGCCAAAAATTTACTACTTCCGGAATCGAAACGAGCGCTCCTTTTTGAGTTTTTTCATCACCCTGATAATGTACAGATTGGTCGTTTGTGCCGTTAATCATCAACATTGATACAGGAAGAAGCGGTTGGCATGTTTGTTCAACTCGCATTGGCAAAGAACCAGCAACAGAAGCAAAAGCTGCTATTTTATCAGATAGTTGACAAGTCAAAGCCTGAGTTAATATTCCACCCCTAGAAAAGCCAGTAGCGTAGATTCTACGGGTATCAATATTTCTAACTTGCTGTAAATGATTAAGTAAATTCTTGACAAAAGAGATATCATCAATATTCCTTTTGCCATTCTTTCTCAAGCTCCATTTATGGTCAATGCCATCAGGATAAACTACAATAAACCCTTTTTGTTCTGCTAATTCATTAAATCGAGAGACATTACTAATTGAGCGCCCGCTACCATCGTCCCCATGAAATACTAAAACTAATGGCATAGGACGACTATAAGAATAAGACTTGGGTGTATAAATATAGTAAGTACGTACAGAACCTTGCTCGGTTATTTCGCCATTACTAGCACCAAAAATAACTTTGGATTGCTGGTCAGTTATTTGCTGTGCTTGAATTGATTCGCAAGCTGTTATTAAACTAATTAGGGTAAAACAAGTAAATACTCGCTTCAAGAGCCGAAAACTTAGATTAACATTCACGGTAAATAAAATTTGGTAAAAGTATAAGTATTTTGTTTTTCATGCTGTTATGAATAACAAAGTACATCTATTCACTTACTGTTTACCTCATACAAATGGTTGAATAATTGCTCAATTATAACTAGTAAAACTCTAACTACAGATATAATCTAGAGATATAGTCTAGTACTCATGGGGGGTTGGGGTGGGTGCGACGCTCTCCCATTTTCCTTTCTACGAGACGCTCAACGCGAAAGTTTGAATGAAGGGCGGTATTCCGGTGGTTTGTCTTTAATCTATCATCTGGGGTGTCGAGGGGAATGGGGGCGATCAAGTCGGTGGTTTTCATCCTCCCGAATATACGTATTTGGGTACATCTAAGGGTTAAGGGAATCAATACAACAGGAATGACTATTAGAACATTAGTCTTATGAGATAGCAGCCTTGCAAATACGACAAAATACCCTGAAATATCTCCAGCATAAACAATGTAGCAATTTGTGGTAAAACAATTAGAGCCTTCAAAAGTAATAAAAAATGACAAACCATTCATATTTGAAGCAGAAACTAGATAGATTTTGGCGTCAAATATTTCAAAAAACTTTTTGGGGAATTGTTTGTTTAATAGTTCTGTTTAGTGCTGGTTTTATGTCTGCAAACGCTGTACAGCCATTACGTAAGCCTTCTCTGTGGCAAGTTTATCAGCACTCACTCAAATCAGCAAAATATGTTGACTTGACTCATGCAATCGCTCCTTTAATTCCTGTATGGTCAGGTTTTGGTTCATCCAAGTTTGCGCCTGCCATCAACCCAAAAACAGGTGAGTCATACACCTATCAAAAAGATGGGTTTGAAGCAACTGATTACGATTTATCCACCGATCAGCTAGGAACCCAACTAGATCCCCCTGCTCACTGGAACCCTGACTATCCAGCTATTGATGAATTGCCAGCTACTTTTGCCGTTCGCCCTCTAGTAGTAATTCCGATTCAAGATCAAGTTGCTCTAGACCCCAATTATTACCTGAGTATCAAAGATATTCAGGATTGGGAACGCAAACATGGCAGGATTCCAAAAGGCTCAGTTGTGTTTGTTCGCTCTGATTGGTCTTCATCATGGCCAAACCCCGAATTAGCTACAAGAACTAAGTTTCCTGGGGTGAAGCTAGAAGCTTTGCAGTTTCTCCACCTTCAGCGTCAAATTCTTTTCCACGGACACGAACCCCTTGATACAGACAGCACCCCAACGTATGAAGGAGAAGCTTGGCTGTTGAAAAATGGATATACCCAAGCAGAGGGTATTGCAAATCTAGATCAGGTGCCAGAAACAGGCGCTTTGATCTCTATTGGATATCCTAAATTCAAAGGTGGTTTAGGAGGTTATGCACGTTACATTGCCATCTGTCCGCCAAACTGGAAATACGGCGTTTCTATAGGTAAAATACCGGAATCTCCCCTGCAAAAAGCAGATAAACCCCTCCACTGGGATACAAAACTGGGTGTACGGGTACGGTGAGATAAAGCAATTCAGTTATTGCTTCCTGACTTGAATGATCAGCGATCGCTCATAGCTTTTATCGCTGTTCAAAGGTTCTGGCAATTTGGCATAACAAATTTCTGTTTTGCAGCTTAAATGAGATATCAACAGAACGCAACAGCCACAAATCGCCAGTTGTTGACCCAACGCTATAGAATAACTTCTCAGGCAACAAAAAGCGCTCGGTCATCGCTTCGTCACAACTGGCTAATAATCTACTAGAAAACATATAGTAAATCTGCGATCGTGTACCCGCCCACCTTCGGCAGGCATCGCTTGGGGTTTCCTCTTTGAATCGGATCGGGCGATGCCTATGGCAGGCGGGTACGCGATCGCACTGATATATTTTCTCTCTACGATCCGCTCAACGCGAAAGCTTTGATGATCAGCGTAGCTTGCCGCACTTCGGCCCAACTCTTGGAGAGGCTGCGCCAACGGCATGGTTCGACTGCGCTCACCAGCCGCTCAGGGCAACACAGGCTACTTCGACTCCTTTCGGCAACTCTTAGAGACGCTACGCGTAGCTTGCTTCCCCGTAGGGGTACGCTCAAGGCAAGCCGCTCAGTACAAGTCAGTGACCACCGTAGGCATCGCTTAACAGTCAGTGACCACCGTAGGCATCGCTTAACATCTAAAATACTGCTGTGGTCAATACCTTAGAGAAAAGATTAGATTTAACATGAATGAAAGTTTAGCAGCCACATTAGGGGAATTACAAGCACAAATATATTGGTTACATGATGCCCAAAAGTTTACCCAATTGGCATCAGCGGCAGCTACCATATATATGAAACTTGGTTATACTCAACAGCAGGCAGAAACGGCAGGGAAATTAATTAGTGAAGCTTATCAATTATCTGATGATGCTATTTTAGCCCAAGAAGCAGGTAATTTTGATAAAGAAATACAGTTTTATCATCAGGTTAAAGATAAATTAACCCAAGTAGAAACCATATTAGGTTATCAAACCAGCATCGCCATACATCAAATGAAATGGTGGATATATTTTCGTCACAGACAGAAACTACAAGTTTTGCTACATTTATTTTTACAAAATGTTAAAGCAGTGGGATTGATTAACTTACTTACTGCTATTAAACTTACATCTTTTCTAATCGAGATAGGTAGAGTTCACAAATCGCGTGACAGAGAAACCGCCAAACATAACGCTATAAAATACTGGGCTGAATTATTGAAAATTAAACCACCACAATATCCTTATCTTGGTTAAATTGCTTATTTTTAGGCTTGCACATGATTGGTAAACTTTGATAAGCGATGCCTATGGTGGTAAACTACGCATCCTTAATTTTTCCTCTCTTGATTGAGGGGCGATCGCTTGGTTTCCTCTCTACTAGACGCTCAATGCGTTCGCTTGAATGGGTGGGGCGATCGCGTCTATTTCACGAATAAATGCTTATACCAATTCACTAAAATTATGAAGCAGATGTAAACCCTAAAAGGCAAGTATCTCTAAGTTTTTTAATTGCGAATTACGAATTGCGAATTGTGAATTGGTATTATACTTTGTCTCGTTCTTTGGGAAAACTCCTCAGTTAAGAGCAAACTTACAGCCATGACAAATTCAGATGCACTACCAGCAAGTGTACCTACTGCTAAGGAGGGCAAAGCATTACCAACAAGGGAAACCAATGTTCCCAAAAATAACCACGGCCATTTCAGTCGGAACCAAATACCAATGCCAATTAGTAGAACAAATAGATTAACTACAATCGTGATAATTGGCGGGCCGCTCAAGTTGGCAACATGATAGCGCAGGATTCCCGCAAACTCTATTGAAACTAGTTCCAACCCTAAATAGTGGGTGGCAACATCTATCGCTGTAAGTCCCAATGCAATTAGCCAAGATAAAACCCGTACTACTCTATTAGCCCAACTAGCTCCGGCGCGGTGAGCGAGTTCAACACCAATCACAATGAATAGCGGTACAACCAAATAATGTAATAGAAAGCGCAGCATACTGAAAGTTTTCAAAAGCTCTCCTTCACCAATCAGACTTCCTATTGAAAGAATGAGATTGTCATAGCTAATGCTCACTAGCACTATAGGCAACACAATCATTGCGAGGCTGGTTGATTGCTGCCACAAACGAATTGCCCAGCTTATTAACACCCATTCGAGCAAGGCAAGACTGAAATGTATTACTGGATAGATTATTGACATAAGTAATGTATTCACATAGCAGAATGTATTCCAAGCACAAATACTGACTGCATAAGCCGACAAGGCTAATTTGTGCTTGGAATAAAAGTTAGAGCGACTTATTCACTAAACTTGTGGTTGTAATTCCAGTTAAAAGTAGTGTCTAAAAATCATCTGATAAAACCACTTTTATTTTGGTGTTAAGTCTTGGTGCAAAACCACTTCCTTCAGCTACATAAGTAATCGCTCCTCCAGCTTCTAAAACAGCAGGCCCACCACAGGCTTTAATTAAATCAACACCGTTCTTCACTTTAATATCTTGACAACCAAATTCAAGTCCATTTGGGCCAGTAATTTTAATCTTATTAATTGTTCCAGTTTCACCAGGCTCTAAAAAAAGTTTAGCAGAGCGAATGACTGTTTTATCTGGCAAAGGAGTTGGTGTTTTTGTGTCGATACTGAACTTTCCTTCAGTAATTGGCGCTGTTTCCATGATCATTAAGGTAGGAAGGGTGCTTGGCGCTGCGATCGCCTCTGTAGAGAAACAGAAAACCAGAAATGATAGAGCAAATGCTAAAATCTTGGTCAAGCGCATGGACTTTTTGAGTGAATTCATAATCATTTTTTGTTGAACCTGTAATTTTTAATGCCAGCTAGAGGAAAGATTGCCTCCATCGCTGTACTTAAAAGCTACGATATCAACTAAAAAATGTATCTAATAGTACCCTTGAGGGTACTATTATAGAAACTTGAGCAAAACTGATCAAACAATAGCTGCCTCTGGAATCGCACCCTGCATTCTCCCGAAAGCATCAATCAAATTCTGCAATTGTTGATCTGCTTTAAAAACTCCTAACCCACGCACCGTCACTTTACCGGGAGAATACACAAAGCGCGTCTTGAAATTCTCTGGTAAATTAGCCGCCAATAAATTCCAAGCGGGTTTTTGTTTCGGCGTTTCTAAAACGACGTGCTGCTTGTTTTCTGGTTGAATGCGCGAAATCCAAGTTTTTTCACTAGTACGCCACGGCGTAAATAGAGCAACCATTTAAAATCCCTAAAAAGCCCATTCCATAATACTTTTGACTTTTGACTTCCGCCTTGCGGTACTAGCTGTTTGAGTTCGATGACTCGCAAAAGTTGATTCGCCGACACTGGTAAAGTACCATAGCGCTCACCTATAGATAATACTCACATAATCGCGATCGCTCCAACTGAAATCTTAGATCCCGCTTGTGCAAACACCTTTGTCGTCTTATTGATCACCTCGATTTGAGACAGTTTTACAATAAAAGCAAAGACGTTGAGGTTGAACTAACCTAATGCCTGTAACTGAAACAAACCCAAAGATACCAATGCCTTCACCAAGCCTCTACGAAACTGATTTTTACGCTTGGACAAAGGAACTAGCCCGATGCATCTTGTTCATTGGCAGGCAAATTTTTCAGTTTGGCGATCGCTTGTTCAAGTAGCTCAGTCATAGCTGTTAATCGTTACGAAAGTCATACTATAAATTATCCCTGCTTGTACTCTGTTGGGGTTGTTAGGGTGCGATCGCTTGGGATGAGAGCAAAGTGCGATCGCACTGCCGAAAACCAGCGATTTGTTGGATCGAGGATAGCGTGGGGCAAGTTGGGGAAGTTTTTATGCAGTGCCATTATTTTTTCCCTCCGATCAAACGATTGAATTGAAGATAATGTGGAGAACTGATTTTTAGCATCCGCTCTGGACTGTCATGATCATCAGTTATTTTCTCCCGTGTTGGTTTCTTATGAATGTTGATATTTCTGATGGTGACAAAGCGATAGACACAAGTATCAAGGAAATTCTTTTGTCCCCAATACTTTTTACCAATTTGTTGGCAATAGGCGATAAAACACTGTGCGCCCTTAAGTTGCTGAATGATTTCCCATTCTGTGCTTGTGCTAGCCTTTGCTTTCATCTCAATGCAGAGGATGACCTTTTTCTTGCCAGTATCAGCAACGATGACAAAATCCGCACGTTTGCATTCACCACGGTTTCCTTTAAAAACTGTATCCGGTGACTTAAATTTATCTGCATTGATGATGATGACCTCATCATCATCGGGCATCCCATAAATAGTTACATCGTAGTTGGCGGGTGGCGGCTCTCTGAGTATGACCTTATTTTTGCCGTAGCCATCATCTTCCAATAAAACTGTAGCGGTTTTATTGATCATCTCTTTGAGAATAGTAATATCAATTAATCCATCAGACATTACTCCTCACTCCAGACGATCGCTTCCTGAATCCGGTTCATCGTTTCGATGGTTGTATCAAAGCTGCGGGCTTCAATACCCAGTTCTGGGCTGATGTTGGCTGGTGTCAGGGTCTGGCATTTAGTTTTTTTTGTTTTGCCGTCTAGTATTATAGATGCTTTTTCTGCGATATAGACTTTGATTTTTTCAGAAGAGATCAGTTCCTCTTGTCGATAACCTTCAACTTGGGCAATTCGCTTCAGATGGGGTTTATCGTGGTTGAGCATGATCAGCGTATTCAGTTCTTTGATAATGTAATCACTTTCGGTGGTGATGAAAACCTTAATACCAAGGTTCACTAGTTGGGCAAAAAGCCGTGCGATGCGGCGCTGGTTTTCAGGGTGTAGGTTCATCTCAGGTTCATCCACCATCAGTAAATCACCAACCTGGGCTTTGTGTCTCAGGTAAAAGCCTATATTTAGTAGAGAACGCACGGCGCTAGAACTTTCATCCATAGAAAGCTTGATCCGTTTACTATGCGGCTCATAATAAAGTTGATCATTACGGGTGACTGTGTATTTACCACCAATGATGTCGGCGAAATCAGTCAACACATCGGAATGGTTCTCAGCAATGAAACTGCTTTCTAGGAAAATTGTCTCCAGTTCCCCCATAAAATCTACATTTTTTTCTACTGGGAGCGCATAAGCCTGGTATACGTTAGATAGAAGCTCTCTTGGATTGATGTTTTTATCAGCCTGAGCCATTTGTTTGAGCAAGCGATTGCGGGCAAAATTCAACTCTTTGCGAAAAATGGCAGCACCGGTTCGTTCTGCACTAGCGATGAAAGGGTTAGGAAGAAACTGCTCAAAAATGATATCTTTTAGTGCGTCCGCAATTGTGCGTTTAAGGATGTCGTTAGAGATTTTTACCTTCTTTTTCTCAACAAGCAAAGTTACAACTAATTCTGTGCTTTTTTCAGTTTTGCTAATAGAGAAAAGTGATGCCTCGCCGGAGGTAATTTCCTGACTAAAACCAAAAGCTAAACTAATATTTTCGATGTCCAGGCTTACCTGAAAGTCTGTTGTTTTAAATCGTTCTGCACGGGAAGCAAAAATCTTTGGTAATTCCTGGATATATGCCTGACAACCTGTCTTCACAATCTGCTCAAACTGTTGAATATATTCTTCTATATCAAGACGAATTACGCCGTCTGCAAGGAGCTGCCTGATCTTATCGGTCTTGATTTGGATCGTAAACATTTGTCGCCAATGATATAAAAAGCCAAACAACGCATAAGTCGCGTAAGTCTTGCCCGTATTATTGCAGCCACAAATGATCGTCAGGTCGCCAAGTGTGAATTCGGCTTGCTTTAAAGCACCAAGATTTTTGACTTTAATTTTCATTGCCGTATTCCTTTAGCGATCATGCCTTAGCCTAAAACTTGCAGTGACTTGGGCAATCACACTTATAAAACACTTTTCCAACTACAGAATAGTCAATAAGTGTCAGCTACTTGAGTGATCACACCTTAGCATTAACCTTTCAATAATATCCCCACTGGGATTTAGAGGTCTAATTATTGCTCATCACCGATTAAACAATACCTGCCTCTGGAATCGCACCCTGCATTCTCCCAAAAGTATCAATCAAATTCTGCAATTGTTGCCTAAACCGCGCACCATAACTTTACCAGGATAATAGACAAAGCGCGTCTTGAGATTTTCTAGTAAATTCGCCGCTAACAAATTCTAAGCTGGTTTCTGCATCGATGTCTCTAAAATAACGTGCTGCTTGTTTTCTGGTTTAATCCGGCTAAATCTGAGTTTTTTCGCTAGCTGTTTGAGTTCCATGACTCGCAAAAGTTGATTTGCAGGCACTGGTAAAGTACCATAGCGATCGCTCTCAATAGCAGAAGTAGTAGGGTGTGAATAGAAGTGTTGGGTTTGCTGGTGTCAATCCAACCTATAACTGTCAGAATCAATGCATTCTTGTGCCGCAGTTTACTTAGTTTGAGCTTGCTACTGAAGCATACTTTACTCTGATAGCAGCGATGTATATGCGTCAGTGCCAAATTGCTCATCACGCCATGCAATAACAACTGCTTGCAGCATATCTATTACAATCCTCTCCATGTTTGGTATGTCTTGCTTTGGATCACGAGCAATCGAAGTGAATGTCTCAACTGAATGAGTAAGTGGATTTCTGACGTGCTTCCACAAATCCTTCACTACATTAAATACATCACTTTTCTCGTCCCAACCTGATTGTGCTATCTGAGCAATACGATTTCGTAATTCGAGTCCCTGGAGACGCTCAGTTACATCTTTTTTTGCTAGATGTTCTGCCAGAGAAGCCAACCTCAAAAATCTTGCCTCTTGATTTTGAATTTCTCGACTTTCTCGAAATGCAAATAATCCCTGAAAAATTCGTTTAAGCAAAGGATCAAAGTTATCAAGAGTATTGCAGGCAGCAGAACAAAGCTCTTTGAATACAGGGTCGTTATATATTTTTCGCACATCTGTAAGTGTTACCCGCATTGGTTTTTGAACAAATTGATAAGGGGAAACTTGTCTAGCAATAAATTTTGCGTGTTGACCATCATCACCAATCCACATGCCAGAAATCCCATTTCCAACAGCCCCGACACGCCCGATACTTGTGTTATTTCCAGGTTTAAAGAGGAATAATCTAATTACATCGATAATTCTTTCCCCCTGTTCCAGTAATTGCTGTAAAATTTTTTCGTTATTCTTTATACTTCCGATTGAAGCTAAATCTTGATCATTAAAATTTGCTTCAAAAGCAATGCAAGTGAAATCCTTAAGTCTCTTAGTTTTCAGACTGTCCATAGCCTCTAGAGTCAAATTATCCATTGCTGAAATAGGGCTAAATAAAGCGTAATCTTTGAATGGAATCATGCCAAGATATTCATATGGCTGACGATACACTTCATGCAGTCCTGTGGGACTAGGTGTGTAATCTGGCTGACAGGCATACAAAGCAGCCGAGTAAACAACAAAATCGCACGTTAGGTGTAAACCTTCGACTGTAGTAACAACGTAATACATACTGTACTAAATAATGTCACAAGAGGTATAAGGTGAAACTAGCAATCAAACAACGGCCGCCTCTGGAATCGCACCCTGCATTCTCCCGAAAGCATCAATCAAATTCTGCAATTGTTGATCTGCTTTAAAAACTCCTAAACCGCGCACCGTCACTTTACCAGGAGAATACACAAAGCGCGTTTTGAGATTTTCTGGTAAATTCGCCGCCAATAAATTCCAAGCTGGTTCCTCCATCGGCGTTTCTAAAACGACGTGCTGCTTGTTTTCTGGTTTAATCCGGCTAAATCCAAGTTTTTTCGCTAGCTGTTTGAGTTCCATGACTCGCAAAAGTTGATTCGCCGATACTGGTAAATTACCATAGCGATCGCTCCACTCGGCAGCAATCTGCTTTAATTCTGATTTAGATTTTGCTGTCGCCACTGCGCGGTATGCACTCATCTTTTGATCCAAATCAGTAATGTAATCTGCTGGGATAAATGCTGTGAGGTTGAGATCAATCTGGGTATCCTCCACTTTCGGAATTTCTTGGCCTCGGATTTCCCGAATTGCTTCTTCCAGCATTTCCATATATAAATCAAAGCCGATGGCATCCATTTGACCGGATTGTTCTGCACCTAACAAATTACCTACACCTCTGATTTCCATATCGCGCATCGCCAGTTGATACCCAGAACCTAGCTGAGTAAATTCCTGAATTGCTCGTAAACGTTGCCGGGCTGCATCAGATAATGTCCGCTGCTTCGGATAAAATAACCAAGCATGAGCTTGGATACCTGCACGTCCCACACGACCGCGTAATTGATACAACTGTGCCAATCCAAAACGATGAGCATCTTCAATCAAAATGGTGTTTACTCGCGGAATATCTAATCCAGATTCAATAATTGTCGTACAAACGAGGATGTCTGCATCGCCATTACTAAAGGTGAGCATGGTTGATTCTAACTCGCTTTCATCCATTTGACCGTGAGCGATCGCAAACCTACCCCCCGGTATCACTTCTCGTAAATTGGCTGTTGTCTCTTCAATTCCGTCCACTCGTGGAACTACATAAAATACCTGTCCGCCTCTGTCTAATTCTTGACGAATTGCACTGCGGATACTTTCGGAATTAATCGGTGACAGATGGGTTTTAATCGGGCGTCTGGTTGGGGGTGGCGTGGTAATCAAACTCATTTCCCGAATTCCCGATAAGGACATATACAAAGTCCGGGGAATAGGAGTGGCTGAGAGGGTAAGTACGTCCACCTGAGTTTTCAAGCTTTTAATTTTCTCTTTCTGGTTTACCCCAAATCGCTGTTCTTCATCCACCACCAACAGTCCTAAATCCCGAAATATCACGCCTTTACCTAAAAGTTGGTGCGTACCAATTACTACATCTAATTCACCCGTTGCCAATCGCTTTTGAATATCGCGGCGTTCTTCAGCAGAACGAAAGCGGTTGAGTAAGCCGACATTTACCGGGTAGGGAGCAAAACGTTCTTTGAGTGTATGGTAATGCTGCTGTGTTAAAATAGTCGTTGGCGCAAGGAGTGCCACTTGTTTACCGGCGATGACTGCTTTGAAAATAGCACGAATCGCCACTTCCGTTTTCCCGAAACCGACATCGCCACAAACTAAGCGATCCATTGGGCGATCGCTTTCCATGTCTCGTTTCACATCTTGTACAGCTTTGAGCTGATCCGTTGTGGGTTGGTAGGGGAAGGAATCTTCTAATTCTTCCTGCCAAGGCATATCGCCTGGGAAGCTAAAACCTTGTTGTTGCGATCGCGCTGCATACAGTCTCAACAAGTCCACCGCCAATTTTCTGATCGCTTTGCGGACTTTATTCTTGGTATTTTCCCAAGCTTTACCGCTCATCCTATTCAGTTCCGGTGCTTTATCACCTGCGGCGCGAAACCGGGATAGAGCACCTACTTGATCGGCTGCGACTCTGAGTAACCCGTCAGCATATTGCACCACTAAATAATCACGGGTTTCGTTATTAATCGTCAAACTTTCCAGCTTGACAAATTTGCCAACACCATGATTTCTGTGAACCACATAATCGCCTGGACGCAGTTTATTGGGATCAACTTGTTTAGAAGTAGCTTTGTGGCGCTTGCGAATATAGCCGGGAGTTGCCAAGGAATGCTGCCCAAAAAATTCCCGATCTGTAACGATTACTAATCGGTATGTAGGCAGGATAAAACCTTCTAGTTCGGCAAGACCAGAATATTTTAGGGCTATGGGCGTATGGTTAATTTGCAGCTTATCTATCGCTTGGTAGTCGCGGGGATTCGGGATAAACTGAGCCGGACAGTCATGTTCTTGTAATAGCGAGACAGAACGCGAAGGTTGAGCAGAAAGCAGCCAGATAGAGAAATTGCGATCGCGTTCTTGACGGATTGTTTCAGCTAGTTTAGCAAACTGGTGCGGCGTAACTGGAACAGGTCGGCAGGCAAGATTAATTCCACTATTTTCCTCTGACAGTTCCGATAAATATAATGTTTTAAATTTGGCAACGTCAGCCAGACACTGATCAAAAGACCGATGAATTTTCGGCAATGTTAGGGGAGTAGATTCTTCCCCATGCGCCATTATCCACTGTTCCTCAGCATTTTCCACCCAGCGATCGCTATGAGCATGACACTGTTCTGGCTCATCAATGGCAATCAAGGTATTTTCTGCTAAGTAGTTTAGCAGAGACGCTGGTTGCTCGAAAGCTAACCCTAAAAAGCGACGACTACCCTCTAAGAGTGATGAATTATGAGTGCTAAGTTCTGAGTCAGAATTTAACTCATAACTCCTAACTCCTAACTCAGAACTATTCTTGAGTGCCGCCATCACCACGGGAGAAAAGCTAGTGGGGGTAAGAATTAACTGGCCAACTTTGTCAAGTGCTGAACGTTGAGTTGCTGGGTCAAATTCCCGCATTTGCTCGATTTCATCACCAAACCATTCCAGCCGGACTGGAAACTCAGATGAAACTGGGAACACGTCAACAATATCGCCCCGTCGGCTCCACTGTCCTTCCGTTTCCACCAAAGGGACTCGTTCGTACCCCAGAATCGTTATTTTCTCACTGAAGCTATTCAAGTCTAATTCCATCCCCCGCTTCAGGGTAAGACAGAATTGTTGAAAAACTGTTGGTGGTGGTAAGTGGGGTTGCAACGCTCCTTGGGTAGCCACAATCGCCATCTTGGGTAATTGTGAGGGATTAGGAATCTGGTTTTCTTCCCCATGCCCCATGCTCAAATCTGCCAGTACCTGCATTTGTCCCCAACTCATTTCAGTTTCCGGATCAAAAGGTTCGTAGGGAGAAGCCTCGGAGGTGGGGTAAAAATGTACTGTTTGCCATCCCATTGCCTCAAGTTGTGCGTAAACGCGTCCAGCTTCTTCCAGAGTGGCGCAAACTACAAACAAATCCTTGCCCGTAGCCCGCGCTAATGCCGAAGCCACCAGAGCCTTGGGCAGCCTGGGAATGCCATTTAACCGCAATTCTTGTTGTCGGTTTAGCTTAGAAATAAATTCCGTGGTGAGCGGCGATCGCGCTAAGGCACGCACAATAGAAGAAAATGACATAAGTACTACTTGCGGTGGGAGTCTTTGTGGGTCAGAAAATTTTGAAGCAGTTTATGTCAACTATTTTAAAAGTGTTAACAGTCTTCTTATTCCTTCGGTGGAAGAATAATCTACAGCGACTAATAGACTTAAGAACTATAACTACTACTTTGTGTACAGTCAAAGCATTTATAGATGCACCTTTAATACTAGATACTAAAAATTGAGCTACGTTCGCTCTGATAAGCAGCAATTTTAAACATGTCCTCCATCACTTTTGAAATTTTAATCATTTTGGTGCTAATTATTGCCAACGGTGTATTTTCTATGTCTGAGATGGCAATTGTCTCAGCCCGGAAAGTTAGGCTACAGCAGCTTGCCAATCAAGGAGATCCCAAGGCAAAGGCAGCATTGAAACTAGCTGAGTCTCCAAATCATTTCCTGTCAACTGTTCAAGTGGGTATTTCCTTAATCGGTATCCTGACTGGTGCTTTTGGAGGAGCGACAATTGCCACCCGAGTGGCAGTCAATGTAAAACATGTCCCCTTGTTAGCACCTTATAGTGACCCGCTCTCCTTCGGAATAGTGGTTTTGATCATTACCTATTTCTCACTGATTGTTGGCGAATTGGTACCGAAGCGTCTGGCATTAAATAACCCAGAAAGGATTGCATCGATTGTAGCTATTCCGATGCAAGCTTTGGCGGCGATCGCTTCTCCTGTAGTCTATCTTTTAAGCGCTTCTACAGATTTGATCCTGCGAGTAATGGGAATTACAGCTTCTACCGAGCCGCAAGTCACCGAAGAAGAAATTAAAATCTTAATTGAGCAAGGCACCGAGGCGGGAACCTTTGAGGAAGCCGAACAGGATATGGTGGAGCGAGTCTTTCGTCTAGGCGATCGCCCTGTCAGCTACTTAATGACACCCCGTCCCGATATTGTCTGGCTGGACTTAGAAGACTCTGCCGAAGAAAATCGCCAAAAAATGGTTGATAGTGCCTATTCTCGGTATCCAGTTTGTCAGGGGGGACTTGACAATGTGCTGGGTGTTATCCCAGTTACCGACTTATTAGCCAGGAGTTTCCGAGGAGAACCGCTAGACTTGACAGTGGGATTGCGACAGCCAGTATTCGTGCCAGAAAGCACCCGTGGTTTGAAAGTTTTGGAATTGTTCAAGCAAACTATCACTCATATGGCGCTAGTAGTCGATGAATACGGCGTGATTCAAGGATTAGTCACTCTCAACGACATCATGAGCGAAATCGTGGGTGATGTTCCTTCAACAGATGGACAGGATCAACCACAAGCTGTGCAACGCGAAGATGGTTCCTGGCTTTTGGATGGGATGTTGCCTGTAGAGGATTTTTTGGAACTTTTCGGTATGGAAGAGTGGCAATCTGAGGAACGCGGCAGTTATCAAACTTTGGGCGGTTTTGTGATCACCAATTTAGGTCGTATTCCTGCCGCAGCAGATTATTTTGAATGGCAAAGTATGCGAATTGAAGTGATGGATATGGATGGTAACCGCGTTGATAAGGTGCTAGTCGTACCGAAAGGAAATAAATCATTAGATACAACAAAATCTGATTAGTGTTGGGGATCGGGCATTGGGGATCGGGCATTAGGCACTTGTACTGAGCGTTGCCGTAAAGCCTGCGGCATAGCTACGCTTAGGGCGCAGCCTCTCCAAGAGTTGTATTGGGCATTGATAATTATTGTTTACTATTTCCCATGCCCAATGCCCTATTTATGCAATTTGTCAAGTCTTAGATAGACGTTTAACCGCTTCACCCGCTAACAACTGATGGGCTTGTTCCAAAACTTGGGGGATTTTATCGGCGTGGGGATTACGGGCGAGACATTGCCGCAAGTCTAATTCCTCTAACCGATCAGCTTTGTTACCAGGGAACCAGTGGCTGGCATTGCCAAGCAGGTTGTAACGCATCTTAGCGTAGTCTAACAGATCGTAGGCGATCGCTAGATTCCGCAGCCACAAAATCACCCGAATATTTACCTCACCAGGGGTTTGGTCAAAAGTTGGTAGATTTATCTGCCAGGATTTTACCCAATCTTCTCCCAAAGTAGCGATCGCTTCTGATTCCAACCTTGCTAAAATTGGTGGCAAAATTTCTGATGCCCGATTTACTAATTCTAAAGTCTTCAGGTGTTCATCAAAATCTTGTGGATTTGCTGCTCCCAAACTCAGGGTATGCACCTCTTGATGACTCAAACAAAACAAATCATTAAACACCATTGGACTCAAAGGGGCGCAAAGATTTACTAACTTTTCTGGAGGTTTATATAACAAACCTCCTTTATCAGATGGGCTAATAATAAACACCCCCATATCATGGCGTTTAGCTGCTTCAATTGCCTCCCAATTCCATTGATTAATGTAATACCAGTGCAGATTGACATAATCAAATTTATTGGTATTAATTGTCTGCACAATCATATCTGTTGATCCGTGTGTAGAAAAGCCAATAAATCTAACTTTTCCCTCAGCTTGCAACTGCTGCGCTACTTCCAAACAGCCACCAGGACGGATACTATAGTCGAATGACTCAGCATGATTGATGCCGTGCAACCCTAAAAGGTCAACATAATCTAGTTGGAGATTTTTCAATGATTGTTCAAATTTCTCACGGAATTCTTTCGCATCTGCTGTTGGGTTGACTTTGGTCTGAACAATCAACTTTTCGCGCGGAAATGTAGGCAATATTCTCCCCAATTGCAATTCGGAAGTGCCATAACCACGGGCAGTTTCAACATGATTAATCCCAACCTCAACTGCCTTTCTAATAGTCGCTTCTAGATTCGCCTGGTTATCAGCAGGAATTTCATTATTAGGAACATCCTCCCATTTAAACTGATATCTCATGCCACCGCAGGAAAACACTGGCATCTGTAATTCTGTGCGTCCAAATCGTCTATATAGCATCAGTGAATTGTGGATTGCCTATACCATTTTTTTGTGAGGCTGCGCCAAATTTTCTTGGCTTTTTATTTCTTTCTTTCTTTGTGTCCTACCCTACGGGAAGCCACTTCGTGTCTATGCGGTCTTTGCGGTTCGTTCCTCATGTAGTTTGGCGCATCTTCATACAGAATTGGTATTACCAACTTAAAATCTAAAAACGATAGTTATTCAAGCCGACTGTGCGACAATATTTACCTCTGTTCAATCTGTGATCCTAGCAAGATTTATCAGATTATTAAATCGGTCAGGAGTAGCCAGGAGATTTTCCACGGGATTTGAGCGGGTGTTCTAATCACCGCTAAAATTACTCCTATAGACTGAGCAACTCTTCCAGGAATCAACAAATAATTACGAATGACGAATTACGAATTGTTAATCGGGCGGTTGACTACTTTTGCGAAGGTAGCAGGTTGTCAAATTAATTCTTTAGAGACTGCGCTTGGATTAAGCAATTTCTCAATGTTTCGGCTAACACCTGTACCTGCGGCTCATTAAGTAGGCCATGGTGAGATCCGGGAACGTAATGGACATCTAATTCTCCAGCAACTACGTCGCCCCAACCGAATTGAGGATCGTATTCTATGCCTATAGCTTCGTCCCGACTTTGATCCTCTGTTCGCAAGAGGATAGCTTGACCAAGGTAAGGTGAAAAGATATATTCACTGATGGCTTGAGTGTTAGCATCTATAATTTTTAAATGCTTGTCAGTTTCAAGTAAATGAACTACTTCTTGCAAGTAACGGTTATATCTATTTTGGAGACGGCGCTTACGCCAATAACTCCATCTCACAGCCATTTCCCAAAGGTAGGTAGGCCCTTGTTGAACAATTTTATTTAAATGCAAAAAAACTCGCTTCAGAAATGACGCCCGCCAGCTATAACCTGGACGACAACTATCAATCATAACTAGAATACCAACTTGTTCGCCTTGCTCTTGGAGTTGTTGAGCCATCTCGAAAGCAACTATACCCCCAAAAGAATAACCTCCCAGAAAATAAGGGCCATTGGGCTGAAGCGTCTGGATTTCTTGAATGTAGTGAGTTGCCATGTCTTCAATCCGCGTATGCAAAGGCTGTTTTCCATCTAGCCCTTGTGGCTGTAATGCGTAGAATGGTTGATCTGATCCCAGATGCAGCGCCAATTCACGGAAACACAAGACTTCTCCACCCAGTCCGTGAATACAGAAAAAAGGTGGTTTTGAACCATTGGGTTGAATTTCTAACAGAGATGACCAACTAGATTTTGATTGGTCTAAGGTATTTACTAAAGCCAAGTTTCTTGCTATATCTTCTTCTTGGCAAATTATTTTGGCTAGAGCCTCTACAGTACCTGACTGGAACAGAATCGCAAGAGGCAGATTTTTACTAAATGTCTTTTCAATTTGCCAAAACAGTTTTACTGCTAATATGGAGTGTCCTCCTAGCTCAAAAAAGTTGTCCCTGACACCGATAGGCTGAATGCCCAGAACTTGTTCCCAAATTTTGGTCAGTTGGAATTCTAATTGATCACGGGGAGCCAGATAGGTGTTTCCTGAATCAAGCCTTGTTGAGTCTGGTGCTGGTAAAGCGCGGCGGTCGATTTTGCCGTTGGGGGTTAGGGGTAGGGTGTCTAGAAAAACGAAAGCACTAGGCACCATATATTCTGGCAGTTTCTGTTTGAGGAAGTGGCGCAGTTCATCTGTGGTTGGTGTCTGTTCTGGGTGAGGAACGATGTAGGCGACTAGTCGCTGGTTTTCTGGATGATCAACTCTAGCTGTGACGACAGTTTGCTGTATATTGGGGTGTTGTGCTAATAAAGCTTCAATTTCTCCAAGTTCGATGCGGAAACCGCGAATTTTTACTTGATTATCGAGGCGACCGAGATATTCGATATTACCATCACTTAGGTAACGGGCTAAGTCACCTGTTTTGTAAAGACGGCTTTCAAAGTCGCAACTGAATGGATTAGGAATAAATTTTTCTGTTGTTAATTTAGGCTGATGGAAATAACCCCGTGATAACCCTGCACCACCAATATATAGTTGTCCTGGAATACCCACAGGGACGGGTTGCAAATATTTATCTAAAATGTAAATCTGGGTGTTGGCTATAGGACGGCCAATGCTCACTAAAGCTTCTTCCTGCTCAATTCGATGAATTGTAGACCAAACAGTTGTCTCTGTCGGTCCGTATAAGTTCCAAACTTCAGCACCTCTTTGACGTAAGTGGTTAGCTAAATTTTCAGGTAAGGCTTCACCACCACAGAGAATTTTCAGTTGTGTATTTCCTTTCCATCCCGCTTCTAGTAACATTTGCCAAGTCACAGGAGTGGCTTGCATAACAGTTGCAGCAGAGTTATTGAGTTGTTGCAATAACTGTAAACCGTTGGTAGTAACTTCCCGACTGACTAAAATTACCTTGGCTCCTAGTGTTAGGGGAAGAAAAATTTCTAAAACCGCAATATCAAAAGATAGGGAAGTAACTGACAACAGACTATCAAGGTTGGTTAATTGTAGATGCTGTTGCATCCCCGTGAGGAAGTTGAGGATGCTGCGATGGGTAATTTGTACACCTTTGGGTTTTCCTGTGGAGCCAGAAGTATAAATTGTGTAAATTAAATTATCGGGATCAATGTAGCTTTGTGGCGAATTTTGCTGATGTGCGGCGATGCAATCTCTGTCACTATCTAAACAGATAACTTGGGCTTGGTAGGATGGAAGAGTTTTTAATAAATGTTGCTGGGTTAATAAAATGGAAATTTGCGAGTCTTGCAACATGAACGCCAAGCGCTCTTGGGGATAGGCCGGGTCTAGGGGTACGTAGGCTGCACCTGCTTTCAGGATACCTAAAATTCCAACTATTAGATTTAGCGATCGCTCCACACAAATCCCCACCGGCATCTCTGGTTTGACTCCCAGTGATATCAGGTAATGCGCTAGCTGATTAGCAGAATCATTGAGTTGCTGGTAAGTTAGTTGCTGATTCTCAAAGATTACAGCAATGGCGTTGGGAGTTCTTTCGGTTTGAGCTTCAAATAACTGATGGATGCAGGTATTTTTGGGGTAGTCAGTTTGGGTATTATTCCACTCTATTAGTAGCTGATGCTGTTGGGCTGCTGTTAACAGAGGTAAATTTGAAATATGCTGTTCTGGGTTGGCGACGATACCTTCAAGTAAAGTTTGGAAATGCCCTAGCATTCGAGCGATCGTTGTAGTATCGAATAAGTCTGTATTGTATTCAATTCCACCTTTGATCCCCTCTGGAGTTTCTTTAATATCGAGGGTAAGCTCGAACTTTGCGGTATCATTATGGACTTCTAGAGGGGTAATGGTCAATCCCGGAAGTTCCCAGGGTTCGCTTGGGGTATTGTGGAAGGCAAACATTACCTGAAACAACGGCGAGTGGCTCAAATCTCGTTCTGGCTGTAGTTCTTCTACTAGCTTCTCGAAGGGCAGATCTTGGTGGGCATAAGCTCCTAGTGTTACTTCTCGAATTTGACTAAGTAACTGTTGGAAACTTGGGTTGCCTGAAAGGTTAGTGCGTATAGCTAGGGTATTGACAAAGAACCCAATTAACCCTTCGGTTTCAACTTGGTTGCGACCAGCAATGGGAGAACCGATGAGAATGTCTTCTTGCCCAGTGTAACGGTGCAATATTATCCCAAAAGCCGCCAGCAATGTCATGAATAGGGTGACACCCTGCTGATGCGAGAGTTCTTTTAGGGATGCACTCAGCTTCTGGGGTAGCATCAGGGATTGCACTGATCCCTGGTAAGTTTGGACTGGTGGGCGTGGTCGGTCGGTTGGTAATTCTAATACAGTATTAGCACCTGCTAACTGAGTTTTCCAATAATTAATTTGGCTGGAGAGGATTTCACCTGATAGCCATTGGTGCTGCCACACAGCAAAATCTGCATACTGAATGGGCAATTTTGCCAAAGGGGAAGGCTTAGCGCTCAAAAAGGCTTGATAAACGTCTGCTAACTGCTGCTCGATAATGCCTATTGACCAGCCATCTGAGGCGATGTGGTGCATGACCAACAAGAGTATATGCTCCTGTTCATCTACCTGGAGCAAAGTAGCTCTCAGCATCAAGTCAGATTCTAAGTTGAAGGGGCGTTGCGCTTCTTGATTTAGGAGACATTCCACTTGCTCCGGTGCTACCTTAATTATTTTGAATTCCACTGGACGAGGCGTGCCAATTACTTGTATGGGGCTACCATCAAGTGATTTAATAAAGTTTGTTCGCAGTGTCTGGTGATGGACAATGATCGCATCTAGTGACTGTTGTAATACACCCACATTTAACTTGCCCGTTAAGCGCTGTGCATTCGAGAGGATATATGCTCGGCTATTGGGTTGCAACTGTTGCAAAAACCACACTCGTTGCTGGGCAAAGGATAAAGGGGCTGACTCTCGGTTGGCTATTTGGGGAATAGTCTGATTTTGGGGATCATTTTTTTGACTCTCATTTTGGGCGAACGCTTGAGCTAAAGTAGCGATCGTGGGATTCTCAAATAAGAGTTGCAACGGTATTTCTATCCCAAAGGCTTGGCGCACCCGAGACATCACTTGAGTGGCCAGCAGTGAATGACCTCCCAATTCAAAAAAATTGTCGTGGATGCCTACTTGTTGCAAACGCAAAACTTTCGCCCAGATGGTAGCTAAGACTTCTTCTGTCGAATTCTGAGGTGGAACAAAGTTAGTTGACAGCCTAAGAGTAAATGTATCCGGTGCAGGCAAGGCGCGGCGGTCTATTTTACCGTTGGCATTTAATGGTAGGGTGTCCAAAAATACAAAGAAACCAGGCACCATGTATTCAGGCAGCTTACCTTGCAAAAAGCGATGTAATTCAAGCTGGCTAGGAATTTGCTCTGGACTGGCAACGACATATGCCACAAGTTGCTTGTCATCTGTAACATCCTCTCTAGCTATGACTAGAGTCTGTGTCAGGGCCGGATGTTGACCTAATATGGCTTCAATTTCTCCCAATTCAATTCGGAAGCCACGTATTTTCACTTGGTGGTCAATACGACCAAGGAACTCGATATTACCATCGCTCAAATAACGTGCTAAATCCCCAGTTTTGTAAAGATATGCCCCTCTTTTAGAACTAAAAGGGTCGAAAATGAACTTATCTATGGTCAATTCTGGACGGTTAAGATAGGCTCGCGCTAAACCAATACCGCCAATGTGCAGTTCACCTGATTCACCAAAAGCCACAGGCTGCAAATTTTCATCGAGGATGTGAATCTCTGCATTAGTAATCGGGCGACCGATGGGAGCAATGGCGTAATTAGTGCCGCGCTGGCAAGTCCAGAAAGTGGTATCAATGGAAGCTTCTGTCGGACCATAGCAATTATGGAGAACATTGTCCAAATTCAGTTGAGCAAAAAAGCGTTCTATGAGTTCACCAGGTAAAGCTTCACCACCGCAGATAATATGCTTGATGAATCGGCAATTCTCAATTCCCTTCTCTTCCAATAAGACACGCAATATAGAAGGGACTAAGGCCAGGACTGTGATTTGCTGCTCAGTAATCACCTTCACAAGGTAGGCAGTGTCTTGATGTCCACCAGGGCAAGCCATGATCAATTGCCCTCCGAAGCACAATGGCCAGAATATCTGCCACACTGAAGGGTCGAAGCTAAAAGAAATAGTCAGTAAAACTTTGTCAGCCTGAGTTAATCCAAAAGTTGTCTGCTTCCAGTACAGTTGATTGCAAATCCCCCGGTGAGGGATCATTACACCCTTGGGCTGTCCTGTAGATCCTGATGTATAGATTACGTAGATGAGATGATCAGCCGTTGTCTCATTTACAGGATTTTCTTGACTATTTCGGATATTCCCTTGCCAGTTTGAGTCCAGACAAATTACTTGTGCTTCATGCGGTGGTAGATTCTTGACAAATTTTTCTTGGGTTAACAATACTGGTGTCTGCGTGTCTTCCAAAATGAAGGCTAAACGCTCTGAAGGATATGCCGGGTCTAAAGGTACATAAGCACCTCCAGCTTTCAGAATTCCCAGCAGTCCTATAATCATCTCCAAGGAGCGCTCTAGGCAAATGCCTACAAGTACTTCAGGCCCAACACCTAAAGCGCGTAGGTAGTGCGCTAGTTGATTGGCCCGGTGGTTTAACTGCCGATAAGTAAGTTGTGTATTTTCAAATACTACAGCAATGGCTTGGGGCGATCGCTCTACTTGCATCTCAAACATTTGATGGATGCACAGATCGTGATGATGAACTGCTTGGGTTTCATTCCATTCCTGTAAAACTTGAGTGCTAATGATCTGACTTAAGGTATCTAACGGAATATTTTGCTTATATTCTGAAGTCTGGCTATTTATCTGCATTTTCTAGATATCAACTCCATCAGGAAATAGCATTTTTTTTATTTATTTAGTATGTATGGTGTGTTTATAGCAAATTATTTATATGTAATGCTGCATATTAACGCCCTCAAGATATAAGTCTAAAGTTATACAAGCAAAGCCTACCTTGCTTTAAGAGCGGGACGCTGCGCGAATGGCAATGGCAAAGCTGAACGCAGACAAATTATACGCATCTTCAAAGATTATTAGTATTTAAAGCTCTAGCTAATCGATTTATACTTAACATAATAATTTCCATATTTTTATTCGTTATTCTCTAACTAAAACTTTTAAGTCAGATTAAAATCAAAAAATACCCTATTGCATTGTTAAAGTCCAGTCAGACAAAAGCATTTGATTTGCGGTTTTACCTTTGTTTGGCAAATATTTTTTACGTACTTAGGTAGACTAAATACAACACTGAAAAGACTTTATCCTTTTTTATTACAATTTACTAAATGAAAAAATAATTATTACCGAATCTTCATTATGTTTCTTCATATGTAAAAATAATGTAAAGCTATAATTATGATTTGCTTAAATAATTAAGTAGGTTGGTGTAAAAGTTGTCATTGGAATAATGCAGGAGGCTGGAAAAAAGAGGTTTTTAGCCTCGTTCATCTTTCTTTAGATAGTTATCTTTAATTTGTGCTTTCCTACTATGCCGACTCAGTGAAACCCTCATCAGATGGGTTTCATGTCACTATACATAAAGCATATATGAAGCTAAAATTTTGCACATGGACTTAACATATGTGTCAATGTGACGTAAGATACAAATAAAATCTTCAGTTTTTTCTTGCAGCGAACACCCATTCAAGCCCTTTGGCTACAAGCGAAGACTTGCTAGCAAGCAAATCCAATGTTAATTTTTTATGGTGATGCCACCGTGCCCAATCCCTCAATTTTTGATAGTTCAAGATTAGAACGGTTCAAAATGCGGTAGTGGTAAATATGTAGTGATAAGAAATTTAGGCGCTACAACAAGAATTATAATGGTGAATAAAATACCAGATAGCACCAATATGATTATCTAACTTTTTAGAGAAGGATAAAGTCTTTCTAACCAAACGAGAAATTCTTTGACGCATTGTATTGTTAAAACGTTCAATATGGTTAGTCTTGCATTAGCATCCGCGATCGGTCTTCCCACAATTCACTCAGCTTTCGACCCTTTCAGAAGTGGTTTTGATCGATGTATTCTTCGTGAATTGGCTAAGTTTGCTCAAATCATTTGATTTGTCCGATCGCTCGGTTTCCCAGCGCTGCAAAGGTGAATACGGCTGCTGCTAATCCGACAACACTCATACTCAAGTGGTCTGGCAAACTTTGATCTAGGCGCTCCCCTAAATTTGTATTATAAAAACGGTTGATAATCCGAATCTGGGGATTCAGCACCCGCGCTTGCATCATAATTGACAAATTCAGAGCATCTTTAGATCCAGCGATGACTAAAGTGTGTGCCTGTTGAATTCCTGCATACTTAGTGGACGTGCCAAAATTTTCGCTGTCTTATTGAATATGGTTGGCTTATATGGTTTCATAATCTTTCCTATTTTTTGCTGACTGTATTTATTTTGAGTTCCACCTTGCGTTACTAACCCTTTCGATGTGGCTTAGCAAACACTAGCACTAGCATTTTTACTGCTATTCCCAATCCAGGCAAACTTACTTTACAAAATTTAAAGATGTAAATTTAGAGAAGAATATAACCTAAAGCCTTGTTGATATTATTTCCAGTTATTAAAATTTATTTTCATTAATCTGTGACCAATTGTCTAGCGATGCCCATGAGACTGACCCAATAACCACAATATTCGATATATAAAGTTTTGTAACAATAATCAAATTTTTGATGCATTTTGTTATAAGTTATGTTTGTAAGTTTTGTTAATCAGTAATTATGCGTAAATAAACAGAGAACTTCTAAGCAAGGCTAAATTAGTCTAGCTAAACATGCTACAGTAATTTAGAAAGGAATATCATTATTATTGTTTCATAGAAGTGCAACTCTGCAATGGAACTGTAGTAATTCAGTTCGACTATTACGCACCTTAAAAATCCTAATATTTATACCTGACCTACTTGATTATTAAGGTTAGGAATTTTATTCAACATATTAAGTTAACTCACCAACAAATCCTTTTTTTGGCATCAAAGCTCAAAATTTCCAGACTAAAGTGGATTTTACCCTGCAACAAAAGCTAAATATCTGGGTAGTAACTGCACTCAAACCGACCCTGGAAAATGCTTTTGCTTAAGAACTTAAAGTTACTCCAAACAAAATGGTTAATAGTAGACTACAAAGCCCAAGTTTCTTTGAAAGAAAAATGTGAGATACCCTACTTGTCTTATATAAGTTGCCATCAAATAACTACATTAAGTGTTCCTAACTATGAGTAATCAAAGCATTACAACAAATAAATTCAGTGAAGTGCCTTTGGATTTACGTGCATCTGCATTTGTCCGGGTACGCAAGGGTTCGTGGTGGTTGAGATTAACAACATTGTTTTTAGTAGACTATACTCTTTTGTCCTTAGCTTGGGTTTTAACTGGATATCAATCTTCTTATGGGCATTTTACTTGGTATATACCGAGTCATTATTTACCGATTTTAATAACTATTGGGATTCAAATAGGATCACTAGCTGTCCAAGGTATTTATCGAGAAGGTCAAAAACGCTATGACTATTTCAATATCATCAAATCACTAACTTTTGCTCATGGATTAATACTTCTTGTTTGTTTTTTGTATAAACCAGTTGTTGATATTACACGTCCAAGATTAATTTTATTATCTTGGGTGCTAAGTATATTATTTATTTGTACAGGTAGATATGCTGTAAATATTACTCTTGAATATCTGCGTAAGCAGAAAAAAATAGTTCGTTCTTCTGTATTCATTATTTGTGATCCTCAAGATCATGAACTGATTGCTAGTTTTATAAAAAAAGAAAAACATTACATCGTATCTGGAACGGCGAATGCTAATTCATTAGACAGATATCAACGTCAGCAAACCTTGAATCAACTTAATCAATTAGCTGTAACAGAAGTTTTTATATCTTGGGATGCTCTAAAAAACAGAATGTTTTTATGCTGGTTATTTCAAGCATCTGGCATCCAAGTGCATATTTTGCCAATGGAATTAAAACCGATTTATAAGAATGTAGAATTTAATAGAATAGGAGGAATGCCTTGTCTAAGCTTGGATTGTCCGATAATTACAGGTAAAGATTTTTGGATAAAGCGCAGTTGTGATTTTTGCTTCGCGGCTTTATTTGTAATGTTATCATTCCCTATTTATATAGCTATAGCTATAGCTATCAAACTGGACTCTCCCGGCACAATATTTTACAGGCAAACCCGTATAGGTTTACATGGGCAACAGTTTAAAGTATGGAAATTCAGAACTATGAGGTCTGATGCAGAAAACTTACAGAAAGAATTAGAAGCATTAAATGAAGCGAAAGATGGGATTATCTTTAAAATTAAAGACGATCCTCGCATTACCCGTGTTGGAAAATTTCTTCGTCGTTACAGCTTAGACGAATTACCTCAACTTTTTAATGTTATCTTTGGAGAAATGAGTATAGTAGGACCTCGCCCTTTACCTACTAGAGATGTTGATAAGTTTTCTGAACATCATTTTATCCGACATGAAGTTTTACCTGGTATTACAGGTCTTTGGCAAGTCTCAGGTCGCTCGGATATTTTAGATTTTGAACAAGTGATTAATCTTGATCTTAGCTACATTGAAAATTGGTCGCTTGGGTTAGACTTTGAAATTCTGCTCAAAACAGTTATGGTAGTTTTGAAAAAAGAAGGTGCTTACTAAGGAAAAACAAAGCCAGGTATGTATAGAACGGCTAGAACAATTTCTAACTATATATATCTGAAAAAGTCAAGTTATGACATATGGTTTTGAGATAATTAACCTGCGTAAAGTAGTTATTAGCACTACATTAGGAAGCTTGGGAGGTGTTGCATTAGTTTCGCAATATAAGTTAATTGATGCAGCTTTAATGGTATTATTAATGACTATTCTTGGTTTTAGCCAGTTTATTTATTTCACCTATACTCGCCTATTTTCATTAAACTTATGGCGAATTATGATCAGACCCTTAATGATAAGCATTTTAATGCTACTTGTGTTCGTCGTTATTGCAAAAAACTAGCTTAGATTTTATGTTCACTCTAATTATTGTAATTTGTGCCTATGGTTTATTTGTGAGTTATCTAGGTATTCGTGCGTTTAGTGGGTTTCATTTTTTGTGGATAAAACTTTTAATAGTTTAGTAAATTGTTTAATAAAAAATCCTGCTAGTAATACATCTAAATTTGTTGATTAAAGAAATAATTTAAATGAGAATATAATTTTAATTATGATTAAGGTTGCTCTATTACATTTTGGCTTTGAAGACTACACTATCGAATTAGCAAACAGTTTGGTTAAATATGTTGATTTAACGCTAATTCATCCAGAAAAAATCTCAGATGTCTGTAGCAAGGTTCTTGATTCCAATATCCGCGTCGTTAGCTTTAAAAAACCACGGATTCGCGACCCGCGCAACCTATTGTCTATGGGCACTATGATGCATATCATCAAAAACATACAGCCAGATGTTTTACATGTGCAAGAAACTAACGATCCTTGGTACGATTGGACTTTGTTACTCAACAAAATGCCACCATTAGTAACAACTATCCACGATATATTCCGTCACCCAGGGGATAACAGCACTGCATTTGGTTCCGAGTATACCAGACGTATTGGCTTCTACCGTTCCCAACAATTGATTGTCCATACTAATCAACTAAAAAAGATTCTAATTGAGCAATTTCGTATCCCTGAAGAGCGAGTCAATGTTTTACCTCATGGGGAACTTGGTAGTTTGTATCAGCGTCGAAGTAGTCAAAATATTCAAGCTCGTGAGCCATGTACCTTGCTATTTTTTGGACGTATCTTGCCCTATAAGGGATTGAAATATTTGCTTGAAGCTATGCCCTTAATTGCTGAATGTATACCTGAAGTCAAGCTGATTATTGCTGGAAAGGGAGAAAACATAAAGCAATATTTCCCTAATGGTTATGATGATAAACGCTACAAGATTATCAATGACTTTATCCCCCTTGAAGAAGTAGGTAATCTATTTAAACGCAGCACGGCAACAGTTCTGCCATATATCGAAGCGTCTCAAAGTGGTGTGGCAGCTTTGTCTTATGGAATGGGAACGCTGGTTGTAGCTTCTGAGGTGGGGGGATTGAGTGAGATAGTTCAGCATAAAAAAGATGGGTTATTAGTTCCACCCCGTGACGTTTCAGCTCTAGCTGATGCTATCATTTGTTTGCTAAAGGATCGCAACTTGCAACAAGGTATGCAAACAGCGGCACTAGCTCGCTCTCAGCAAGATTTAAATTGGTCAAATATTGCTGGTCAAACTGTGGAAGTTTATCAAAAAACCATAAAAATGAGACTTTAATACAGCTGTACTCATTATGGCATTTCACGAAAATAATAATTACAAATCTAATAAACAAAGTATTTCTCAAAATCAACTTAGACTACCAACCACGAATCCCTGACTTGCTTAATCTGTTTTCTATATGTATACATAATCATAAAAAATGAGGAAATTTTTAATTTCTGCCGAACAAATACTTACAGTAACTTGCTTGATGATCTATTCAGGAACTCCGCTAATCCCTCTTCTGACGGATGGCTTTACCGTAAAAGACACTGATAGAACTATATTTCGATTCTTTTTTACTTTTACATATATAGTTAGCTTTTCGTTAATTGCTTTACGCTGGAAGAAGGTTACTTACGTTTTTAGCAGAGATAAGTTTATTTGGGCATTGATTGGAGTTTGTGCACTTTCTAGTTTTTGGTCTTTAGACCCAGACACTACTGTACGTCGCGTTTTTGCTCTGGCAGCAACAACTATCTTTGGACTTTATTTAGCTTCACGCTACACCTTAAAGGAGCAACTGAAGTTATGTGCATACATGTTTGGCATCTCAGCAGTAATGTGCTTCTTATTTGTTATATTTTTACCACAATATGGTCTTGGAAACGATGTTGATGGAGCTGGTTGGCGAGGAATATACCCAAGCAAGAATGTTCTTGGCGAGACATTTGTGTTGAGTGCAGCAATATTTTTCTTCCAAGCCATGACTAATCAAGAAAATCGCTGGGTTTCATGGCTTGGCTATGTTACTTCTGGAATACTTATATTCTTCTCAAAATCAACAACATCTATACTTAATTTTATAATCATTACAGCAGCTGTTGTTATATATTATCGAATTTTACATTTAAAGTATAAAGTAATGATACCTATTTTGACCTTCATATCAACCATTGCGATAGCTTTTTATACCTGGTTTATATCAGAAGCGGATACAATTTTAGGCTCAGTAGGTAAGGACACAACACTTACTGGACGTTCAGAAATATGGTCTGCTGTGTTGGAAATGATTGCGAAAAAACCGTTACTAGGATATGGCTATGGAGCATTCTGGATAGAGAATAATAGTGAGTCTACTCTTGTTCAACAAACCATACAATGGAATGCTCCTAATTCTCACAATGGTTTTCTGGATCTCTGGCTACAGTTGGGTCTACTAGGATTCTTGGTTTTTTTAATTGGGTTCGTTATTAATTTATTAAAAGCAATATATTTAATCCGGTGGAGTCAAACATCTGAAAGTTTATGGCTCTTAGTCTATTTTACCGTTATTATTCTTTCAAATCTTGCTGAAACTACATTCTTAGAGCAAAATAGTCTGCAATGGATACTTTATGTATCAGCAATATTATCAAACAAACTTTCTACACGCGCCAATCTTTAAAAATAGAATCAATAGACTTTCCCGGTTTTAGGAAAAGGCTTGGCAGCGCTTTTAATCTGGGAAAATAAATCAAACGATAACTTGTGATTCTTTCGTTGATACATTAATCAAAGATAGACCAAATTATTAAAAAATTACAGCTTATGTGTCGAACTAATCCTCTCAAGATTATCATGCTAGGTCCTAGTTTACTTCAGCAGGGTGGTATTTCCGGTTACGAAAAACTTTTTTTGGCGGATGCTCCTTCTGAAGTCCAAATATGTCATATTATTACTCATGAGGAAGGATCTATAGCACTCAAAGTCATGGTTTTTTTGAAAGCTATATGGAAATTTTTATGGATGTTAATAAAGGAAGAAGTTGATATTGTTCAAATTCAAATTTCACAGCGCGGCAGTATTTTCCGACAAGCAATTATGATCCTTTTAGCTGGGGGATTTCACAAGCCGATAATTTTACATGCTCATGGTAGTCAATTTCATCTTTTCTACGCTGGACTTGCAAAATGGGTCCAGAAATTACTAAGTTGGGTATTTGGCAAGTGTCAACGCTTAATTGTATTATCTGAAAGCTGGAAAAGCTTCTACATAGAAAACCTTGGTCTGAAACCTGAACAAGTTGTAGTTTTTTACAATCCAGTTAAAATTCCTGCTGAAGTTCCAGACCGTTCAGTTTCTAAAAAAGTAAACTTACTTTTTTTAGGACGAATCGGTCAACGGAAAGGAGCATTTGATTTGATCAAAGCTTTTTCTTTTTTGCCTACTGAATATAAAGCCAGATCAAGTATGATTATGGCAGGAGATGGAGATATAGAACAAGCACGTAATTTAGTTACGACTTTAAATCTAGAAAATTATATACAATTGCCTGGCTGGATAGGATCAGATGAACGTGATATTCTTTTAACTAAAGCAGATGTCTTTGTGTTGCCCTCTTACAACGAAGGTCTTCCATTAGCAATGCTGGAAGCAATGGCTTGGGAGTTACCAGTCATAGTTACACCAGTAGGAGGCATACCTGAAATAGTTACTCAATCTGAAAATGGATTAATCGTTAATTCAGGTAATGTTGAGCAGTTATCAGATGCTATAAAGTCTTTAATTGGAAATGAGGCTTTGAGGCTTTCTCTAGGTTCTAAAGCGAGAACAAGTGTTTTTGCTCTTGATATCAAAAATCACTGGGTTTCTTTTCTTGATTTATATCGTTCACTATTAAATTCAAATAATCAATAATGTGAGTGTAAACATCTAGCAATTGCAAGACTGAAAGCTATAAAGAGGCAGATATGCAGGTTATTGAGTCCAGTTTCGCCAGGTATGACTAAAATTTCCCCAAAAAAGGCAGATTTTAGAATTGACAAGTCAGTCTTTTACTAAACTCATTAAGAATTGAGATTATGGCATTACCTAGAAAAGTACTAATTATCGTTGAAAATCTGCCAGTTCCCTTTGATCGGCGGGTATGGATGGAAGCAACTACTTTGCAAAAAGCTGGGTATGAAGTTACTGTAATTTCACCCACAGGTAATGGTTTTGAAAAAGACTACGAGGTTATTGAGCAGATTCACGTCTACCGTCATCCTCTACCACCAGAAGAAAGTTCTGTCATTGGGTATCTTCGAGAGTATAGTTGGGCAATTAACTGGCAATTCCGTCTAGCTCAACGGGTATGGCAAGAGCGTGGTTTTGATGTCATCCATATTTGTAATCCGCCGGATTTACTTTTTTTAGTAGCAGGATGGTTTAAATTATTTTATGGCACATGGGTTATCTTCGATCATCATGACCTCAGTCCGGAGATGTATGAAGCTAAGTATCAACGGCGGGATATTTTTTATCATGGATTACGCTGGGCTGAACGCTTGACCTATGCCACAGCAGATATAGTAATTTCAACGAACGAGTCGCACCGAGAGGTAGCTCTTACCCGAGGGCACAAGAAACCGGAGAAAATCTTTGTAGTTCGTAGTGCACCCGACCTTTCCCGTTTTTGCCGAATGTCCCCAAATCTCAATTACCGTAGAGGTAAGAACTACTTGATAGGGTATATGGGTGTCATGGGTGAACCAGAGGGAATTGATTATCTCTTAAGAATGGTATATTACATTGTCCGCAAAAAAGATCGCCAAGATATTCACTTTATGTTAATTGGTAGTGGACCAGCAGCCGAAAAACTTAAAGTTTTATCTAAAGAGCTAGAAGTGAGTGAGTTTGTAGAATTTACAGGGTTTAAGCAAGGGGAGGAACTTTTAGAGCGGCTTTCTAGTTGCGACGTGTGTGTAGAACCCTCTCCAACATCTGCTTATAACGAAAACTGTACCATGAATAAAATCCTCGAATACATGGCAATGGGAAAAGCAATTGTCCAGTTTGATTTGCGAGAGGGAAGACGTTCTGCACAGGAAGCATCTCTTTATGCCAAGCCTAATAATGAGGTAGAATTTGCCGAGAAAATTTTAGAGCTTCTAGATTCTCCTGAACGTAGAGAAAAGATAGGAGCCGAGGGGCGACGCAGAATGGAGAAGATCCTTGAGTGGCAATATCAAGCTCCGAAACTGTTAGAGGCTTATGATAAAATCTGGCAAAGCTAGTAGTTACTTTAAATTCAGGAATCACTATTAAGTGAGGCTGAGTAATGGGTAGATATTTATGGTTAAAAATCGCAAACTGACTAGACGGTGAGTTTTTTACTGGGCTGAGTAACTTTGGACAGCATGGGTGATTTGACAAGGGGAGAATTATATAAATAATCTTCCAGGAAAAAAATTAATCCCTTGATAATCGAGAAATAAATTTTAATAATAATGGCTAATGGCAAAAAAACTTTAAATGAATGTGGTGGCGCTAAAGGGTTGATTTATGGTGCGGCAGAGAGTTATGACACCTTTAACTCGCCTAAAATCCAGAATTTACCAAGTTTTTTGCTGATTAGCATGGTATCAACACTATGGCATTATGATGCCAGAATGGGAACTAAATTTGTAACTTAGATAGTCTATACTATTGTCATATTGTCAAATCGCATCAGTTCAGTCTTGTCAATTACAGTGGGTTGTCCATTGTCTAAGTCAATTTTTAGTTTCTTGCTTAAGATCTGTACTTTGGAAGATTTATGTTGGAAAAATCTATGGAATCTAGAGAATCTATTGATTTAGACCTTAGTCGTTACTTATTGATCTTGAAACGATGGTGGCTACCTGCTACTGCAATATTTGCAGCTACAGTTATGCTCAGTGCTATAGCTACACAATTTATGAAGCCATCCTATGAAGCTGAAGGAAAACTGTTATTTAGAATTCCTTCTTTTAAAGTAGTAGGATCTAATCTTTTGCCTAGTAACGGTGAAGGAGGAGATGCAGGAGATTTAAAATCCCTACTAGCAACTCAAAATCCTATAAACACTCAAATTGAAGTTATTTCTTCACCTACTTTATTGCAGCAAGCAATAGACAAACTACGACTTAAAGACCAAGAAGGTAAACCTCTGGAAGTAGAAAAACTACGAAAATCTGTGGTCATGAAAATTGTTGGCGGCACAGATGTATTGCGAATTAGCTATACCAGCCGTGACCCTGAACAATCAGCGGCAGTGGTCAACACAATCATGAAGCTTTATTTAGAAAATGATATTCTGACAAATCGCTCTGAGGCAGGAGCAACTCGTCAATTTATTGCCAAGCAGCTTCCTAAAACTCAAGAGGCTGTTGATAATGCAGAAGTAGCACTACGTATATTTAAACAGAAGCATCAGATAGCAGATCTATCAGAGGAGACAAAGTCAGCCGTTACGACTATTGGAAATCTAGACAATGAGATGGATACTGTTAAGGCTCAACTGGATGAGGTAAACGCCCAAACCAATGAGCTGCGCCAGAAAGTAGAGCTAAATTCTCAGCAAGCGATCGCTGTGAGTGCCCTCAGTCAGTCACCTGCAGTGCAGGGAATTCTTACACAACTTCAAGAAACCGACCAACAGCTAGCGATTGAGCGTAGCCGTTTCCTAGATGACAACCCCATAATTATTAACTTAGAAGCAAAAAAAGCTAGCTTAAAATCTCTCCTGCAACAGGAAATTGGTCAGACTGTTGGCAATCAAACACAAATTCCGCAGAACCTATTGCAGATTGGAGAACTCAGACAAAACCTGATCGAAAATTTTCTCCAGTCAGAAATACAGCGCTTTGGCTTAATTAAAAGACTTTCCTCTCTAAATAATTCCCGTTCTACCTACGAACAGCGAGTGAAAATCATACCCCAGTTAGCACAAAATCAGGGGGAGTTACAACGGAAAGTTGATGTTGCAGAATCCACATATCAAACTTTATTGAAAAAGGTTCAAGAATTACAGTTAGTTGAGAATACAAATACAGCTAGCTCGCGGATTATTGCTCAGGCTTCAGTTCCTAATAAGGCAGTACAAGGCAAAAAAATTATCGTTTTAGTGCTAGGAGTGATGTTCGGTTTATTTTTAGCCACTACAACTGTTCTCTTTCTAGGAATGAGAGATAGATCTCTGAAAACACTTAAGGAAGTCAGAGATGTATTTGGATATACTTTACTGGGAATTGTTCCTTTGTCTGTTAAAAAAATTCGCTCCCGTTATTCAAATTCAGAATCAACAGTTCAAACAATTGCCGTCAGAGATACGCCCCACTCTTTAACGAGCGAAATGTACCGGATGATTCAAGCCAATCTGAAATTCCTGAGTTCAGATAAAGTGCTCAAAACTATCGTGGTAACTAGCGCAGTTCCTAAAGAAGGCAAGTCTACAGTTTCAGCTAATTTGGCAGCAGCGATCGCTCAACTAGGACGTAAAGTTTTACTAATTGATGCAGATATGCGAGTTCCTTCTCAGCATCATCTCTGGCAACTAACCAATGCAGTTGGTTTGAGCGAGGTTCTTGTAGGTCAGGCTGAATTTGACATTACTGTATCTAAGGTAATGGATAATCTTGATGTCTTAACTGCTGGAGTTAGACCTCCCAACCCACTTGCTTTGCTCGACTCAAAACGGATGGCATCATTAATTGAAAATTTCTCATCTCAAAATAACTATGATTTTGTAATTATTGATGCTCCTCCCCTCCTTTTGGCAGCCGATGCTTTGACTTTAAGCCAAATGACTGATGGGATTTTGTTAGTAGCTAGACCTGGGGTAATTGATTCTAATAGTGCTAACGCTGCTCAAGAGATATTAGAGAGATCCAATTACAACGTCTTGGGTTTAGTCGTAAATGGAATCATTGATAAAAATGATTCTAGTATTTATTTATATCATGAGCATGAATATTTTAAACCAAGGGAGTTGACAAAAGAACTTAAGGGACTTGCAAAAAAGTAAAATCTCCAAAGTTTAGGGGCTACTAAAAGACATATCAATAAACCATTGACTAGAATTTCGTAGTTCCTCTGACCCCAGATTGTTTATCTCGACTTTATCCAAATCAAATAACGTCGCCTTGTTATTTGACAAAAATTATAGTTTGTCACGCAAGATTTTTTCCAATGTGACTAATTTGCGTGACATTGATAAAGTCATAGTTACAGATGGATGACGGTTTCAAAGGATAATTAGACACTTTTTATCAGCTTGCCATAAGCATTGCAATTCGGAAAAATGGATAAAGTCGAGCTAAGAGACTTCCAGAAAATAAATTATCCTACAAGCATCTAGGTAATTGATTTATTGATATCTGTTATGGAAAAACGTAACTTTTTAAATAGCAATTAACAGGACTTAAACAATTTTGAGGAAAAAACAAGCCTCAAACCCATGCAGGGTAAGGGAAAAACACCAAATGCTCAAAATTAGCCCAAACCCAGATATATCAATCAACTAAGCCAAACTGTGTCAAAGTCTATCTATATATAGATTTGAGGCTCAATTCTTGGGTATTTTTTGTCTAAGTCCCATAAAGTGACTATATCTAATTTGGTTCTACCGCCCTCTTCTTTATGCTACAGCATTAAAATCAAGGTTTTATATTAGGTTCAGAATGTGGCTTACAACAACGGGTTGTAGACAAAAACTTTCTAGAAATCAGGATTTTGCCATACAACCCTATACCATACTACTATTTACCCAATACCTTTGCCAAAAAGAAAAGTAGGTTTAACTTTTGCCGAAACGACCCAAGGTAAGTGTGTGCTTGAGTGTTAAGCAAAACATAGAGCCGCAGTGCATGCAGATAGGACAGTAAAAATTCCTTCCACAAAAACCATACAGGGTTTTATTGAATCAGTTTTTTACCTGATGGCAACAATAGGCACGCATCACCCAGTTTTGTTTTATGTCAATCTTCGTAAATTGGCAAAGGTCATTGTTCACTAATACCGCATTTCGTATGCCCCTCTATCGGAGGCTGAACCATACACACGAGGGTTTCCTAGAGCATCAGTTTTTAAATTATTCCACCTAAAACCCCTATTTATTGCCGGACTCGTCCGTTTCAGTCTAAAGTCACCAGTCGAGGCATTAATAAACTGTGGATCTGCCATAATATCATTAGCTCCAACAGCAATTTGACGAGAACCATTATTGTTGTAGAGGTTATAGTTAAAAGTACTGTTGGGACTTTGATTTATTAAGCTTATTGGTCTGTTACGCGCAGAATAAAGGATGTTATTGACAACTTTGATATCACTTGAATAATTACTCATGATTTGCCCGTAATGAATTACCGGAGTCTGGTTATTCAGATAAGCTGTGTTGTGAACAATATCTACATGTTCGCTTTCATAAGTATGAATGCCCGAACCACCATTTCTATATGAGATATTGTTTGCAATCAAAGTACGTCCTCTATACCCAAACCTTCTGTGACTATCAACAATAATGCCATTACCGTCTTGGAACTTTTTGTTCTGAATCCAGGGAATTAACATTTGATTGTTGTAGACCCTGTTTCTGGTCACAACCATCTTGTAATTTTGGCTGTTGTCATAATTCCGAGAGGTGATCAGCGAAATGCCACTACCGGCGAAGACTGAGTACCAGGCATTATTAAACACCTGGTTATTATCCACTGTCACATAGTCCGATTCTATCATTCCAATACCTCCACCTCCACAATCGTGTACCTTGTTATTAAGAATACGTATATGGTGGGTGAGACGATTTTTTCCATCTATGGTAATGCAGTTTCCATTCGTCAGCGGGTTTGATTTGTTATTCTGCTGACTCCGGGCATAACCAAGGGTTATATTGCTATTATTCCCTACAACCTCCAGCCCGTTTACCTCAATATATGACGCTCCATTGGAAATCGAAACTCCATGCCATCCATTGCTCTGAAGTTTCGGCCGATGTCCAGGATATGCTTTATACGTAATCCATGCATTTGCCCTTCCAGAGCGTTTAATATCTAGTACTGTTCCAACTTTGCTTGTATTTTTGTATACTCCGTTCATAATGAGTACTGTATCCCCAGGGTCAGTCAGGTTTGCTGCCCTGTCAAGTGTCCTAAACGCGGATGAGGTAGAGAGTCCGCTATGTCTGTCGTTTCCGTTACTACTAACATAGTATGTTGTCTTAGTTGAAATAGCACTGATCAGCTTGCGGCTTGGTAGTGGGATTTCCTGAGCAGTGAATGACTGACGAACATCTTTAACTAAAGACTCTGTTATTCTCTCTCCTGCAACCAGACCTGTTAATGCCCAGGGAAGTACAAGAGATGCGCTCAAACTAAGAAAACCGAAACCATGAATCATCATAGGGAAAAAATAGGGTATGTTGCAAAAACTGAATCGTCAACGGTCAGTAGCTCTAGCCTTAGTAAATAACTCAATATTGGATCTGGTCGTGTAACTGCCGTTTGTTAAGTTTATACATGGTTTATGAGGTTACCACCTGAGAATTTCCACGGAAATATGGCTGAAAAGCCCTTTTAGCTCGTTTTCCAAAAACTGGCACATATCTGGTGAAAGTACTGAAGGAAAATTATCAGTATCCAGAGATACCCAGTAAATGGACACGGAGCAACTGTACAAATGCCATCATTTCCAATTCGACATCATTGTACTGTGTATACGCGGTATCTGTGGTTAAGATAGTATATCTGTCATCAATCAGTTAATTTACTTAAATAATTCTTATGATAATAATAATCAATAAATGACTGAAATAAACGAACAGACTGGAATTTTCGCCTTTAACTTTTAAAAGATTCTCATTATCATAAGAAATTAGAGTAACTAAAACAAAGTTTGAAATAGCCTATCAATGGCAGATTAATAATTTTCAGTGATGGCTTTAGGTCTACAGTATTTGTAAATGAGTAATAGTACCTAAAACTATCCTTAAATGGGGGATAGAAAATACAATTTTTGAGTAAGCGATCCGAAAGGCAAGCCAGTTCTGTACCTTAGTCTTGTCTTCTTTTGTGGTCAAGGCGGCGCGTAGATTGCTTGTCTGTAGGAGTACGAGAACGGCTATTCTCAGTGAACCAAAAACTTTTTCTTTGGAATAAGAGACGCTTTGTGTAGCTTGCTTATCTGCAAGAGTACGGCTCTATCATCTGTTCTTGCCCTCAAAAGGCAGTACAAGAGTTAATTTAATAGTCCCATTATGAATAAGAAAGTTATTTTTTATAGCAATCCAAATTAAATCTTAAGAAAATATGGAGATTGATTCTGAATGCAGAATCAATGAGTGTGGGGGATTCAGACCCACTACTACAAAAGTTGACCACAAAACAAGAAGATTTGGTGGCGGACTTAATTTATTCATCCACCCTTCTTCTGACGGAGACGCTAACGCCTGCCGTAGGATGCCCGAACGCAAGAGCGTCTCCTTTCGGAGAAGGGCTGTAGGGAGAAGACCGCGCTGCCTCACCAGTCGCACAGAATTCAATTCTGAATTCTGGCTCCTGACTCTTGACTGCTGAATTCTTTCTTGTTAAAAGTACGTAGTTATAAACTTTTCAGCTTTTTTCTCTCTCATCAATGATTAAGTAAGGTTATATGTAACTCTTGACTATTAAGCTTTGACTCATAGATAGTGTAATTTGGGGGACGGAGGGGGTTGACCAACGCCCCCAATTCACATCTGTACTTTAAACTAGAGTCCGACCAAATTCAGAAGACTAAAGATAATACCTAGAGGTCCAGTTATAGTGCTTATGGTATCGCCAGTCTTAGCTGAACCAGATCGGTTGACTACCACAACATCATTATTACGGAGTATAGGATTAGTTTGCTCATTAATCCCAGCTGAGAAATCCACTTTTACTATACGTTTAGTGACAGAACCATTAGGGTTAAGGCGAATCAAATCAACAGCACTACTACTAGCTCTGGCATCATTAAATCCGCCAGCAGCGAGTATAGCTTGATTTAAAGAGCTATTCGGCTGAACGTCTGTTAAGCCTGGTTTTTTAACTTCGCCTACCACACCAACTTGAATGCGTGTAGGAGACAGAGTAGTGGTAGCTAATTGAGTAGCTTCTGCGGGGTTGATTTCAGTAGCCGTGGGAATAACAATTGTATCTCCGTCTTGCACAATGATGTCTTGATTGGCGTCACCACTCTGCAATAATTGCCAAAGATTAATATCTATAGCTTGTTCTGAGCCGGATCGTGTCGGTCGGCGTAGCCTGAGATTACGAACATCAGCCTGTGCTGTAATTCCCCCAGCTAGTTGAATTACCCGCGTCACATTTGGTAGACCAGCGGGATTAGCAGTGCCACTGTTAACGGTGTTAGGGGTTGCGTTCCCCTGGGCATCTGTGTTACCTGGGGTGACAAGATAGGAACCGGGACGGTTAACTTCACCAATAATTGTTACTGTGCGTGGTGTGGTTTGGCTAGCGGCAAAGTTAGCTGCAAACAGATTGCGGGATTCTGCTACGTTGAAGTTGTTTGCTGTTGGGACAACTATGGTGTCTCCATCTCGCAAGGTAATATCCTGTGATAATCTGCCTGTTTGAATGAGTTCCTTCAAATTGACACTGACGGCTTGCTCTGAGGAGCGTCCTATTTTACGCCGTAATTGAACTTGAGTCACATCCGCAGCCAGGGTTACCCCCTGTGCTGTTGTCAATGCAGTTAATACAGTGGGGTATTGTACGCCTGGATTATCTCCCGCGCCTCCGCTCAAGCTGAGAGTGTAAGCTCCTGGACGTGTTACCTCTCCAGCAACGAAAACATTGATGGGACGAGGCGATAACAAATTAATTGAGATTAAGGGACGTTTGAGGAAGCGAGCATATCTTCTAGCAATTTCGTCAGCAGCCTGTTCAGTTGTTAGACCGAGGACTGACACACTGCCAATTAAAGGCAGGTTGATTGCTCCACCTGGGGGAATTTGGTATTCACCTGTATATTCAGGTACTTCAAATACATTTACACGGATGCGATCGCCGCCTCCTAATGAATAATTAGTATCTATTTGTGTTTGTGTAGTTGGTGGTAATGGTTGTCCCTGAGCTAGACTGATACATGGCATAGCGGCATTGACAGCAGTTAACAAAGCCACACCCACAACTGGCTGAGTTAGGAATTTAAACAAACTTCTGTTAAGCATATTTACTTGAGACTCTGAAACTACGATCAATAATGTACTGTCTAAACATTTTTATTTGGACTATACCTAAGTATTCAAGTTCCCCGACACTCTTATTTTCCTCGAAAAGTGTGATTTTCCGGAGGAAATTTGTTGATTGAATTTGAATTTTTAGTGAAGTTAATTTAAAGTTAACCCTGCTTGATGGATATAGCAATTTTAAACACCTAAAATTTCCTATTTGGCAATAAACAACAAGACTAATTCAGTGAGTTATTTTTTGTTTCGATTTGTTGAATAAAAAACTCTTCAAGGGAGTAACGCGACAAGTTCATGGCAATAATTTTACCCTCCATGAGACGAAGACTGGCGAGAAAATCATAGTAATCGTCTTGTAGTGTACCTTGCCAGGAACCATCATGTTCAAATCTGAGAGTAGGCATCCATTTTTTGAGAATTTCCCCGTCACCACCTTGTCCTTTGACGTGATATGTGTTTTTTGTGCCTAAGAGTTCATTTAGGGAACCAGAGCAAATTAATTCACCTTGAGCGAGGATGGCAATGCGATCGCAAATCTGTTCTACTTCACTAAGAATGTGGCTGTTGAAAAAAATCGTCTTTCCAGCGGCTTTTAGCGCCAGGATAATTTCCCGCATTTGGTAGCGTCCCACCGGATCAAGACCAGACATTGGTTCATCGAGAAAAACCAAATCTGGCTCGTTAATTAGCGCCTGTGCCATGCCAACACGCTGTAGCATTCCTTTGGAATAGCGGCGCAGCAGCTTTTTGTGGGCATCGGCTTGGGATAAACCCACTAATTCCAGTAGTTGGGGAATGCGTTGGCGTTGGGCACTTTTGGGAATTTGGAATAGCCCAGCTGCTAGCTGCAAAAATTCCCAGCCAGTGAGATAGTCATACAAATAGGGATTTTCCGGCAGATAGCCGATATGTTGCTTAACATTGCGATCGCCTAGTGGCTCACCCAATAATAATCCCCGTCCAGAGGTAGGACGAATAATTCCCAGTAACAATTTTAAAAGGGTGGTTTTACCAGCACCGTTTGGCCCCAGTAACCCAAAGGTTTCCCCTTTATTAACTGTTAAAGAACAATTTTTGAGAGATACGACTTTTTGATTTAGCCAAAAACCAGTGCGATAGACTTTTCGCAACTCAGAAGTTAGGACTACTGGCGGAGTGTCTGTCGGATTAAGTTGAGAATCAGGGTCATCTGCAACAGACTTCATCTCGATTAAATCGCTATTTACCAGTTTGGTATTAATTACAAGTTACCCGATAGGCTGATAATAACCATCACCAAGCAGTGTGTCAATTATCGCAAACAGGTAGCTGAATTAATACTATAAATGTCAGTCCTGGTAAGTAATTCTGGTTAACTTTACAAAACGCCTTTAGAACTGGGAATTACGCCAGCCCGACGGGGGTCAATTTCCACTGCCAACCGGGTTGCCCTCGCAAACGCTTTAAATGTTGCTTCAATAATGTGATGGGAATTAATGCCATCCAGTTGCCGAATGTGCAGTGTCATTTGGCTATGGTTCACGAGTGCCACAAAGAATTCGCGCACCAGTTGGGTGTCATAGGTTCCTACGCGCTGGCTAGGAATTTGCAAGCCGTAGCTAAGGTGAGGACGTCCGGAAAAGTCTAGTGCTACCTGAACTAAAGCTTCATCCAGTGGTGCGAGAAAATTACCAAAGCGGACAATGCCTTTTCTGTCGCCCAGTGCTTGGTTCAAAGCTTGCCCTAAGGTAATGCCTACATCTTCGTTGGTGTGGTGGTCATCAATTTCCCAATCTCCTGTGGCTTGGACATCTATATCAATCAGCCCGTGGGAGGCAATTTGATGCAGCATATGATTCAAAAACGGAATGCCAGTTGCTGCCGTGCAAGTTCCTCTACCATCCAGGTTGATGGTAACTTGCACATCGGTTTCACCAGTGCTGCGGTGAACAGTGGCAATCCGAGGGGTTTTAGTTGACTGGTCGTAGTTTGAATTAACTTGGCGATTGGTTGTTTGCATGGGGAGTGGAAAGAATTAGAAGTTAGGAGTTATGAATTTTTAACTCTTAACTCCTCACTTTATCGCGTCACATTCCCATAATTTCATATCCTGCATCTACATATAGAATTTGTCCGGTAATGCCGCTGGACAAATCACTACACAAGAAAGCCGCAGCATTGCCCACTTCTAACTGAGTAACGGTACGTCGTAAGGGAGCTAGTTCTTCTACATGATGAATCATATCCAAAATCCCGCCTACCGCTGAAGATGCCAAAGTGCGGATGGGGCCTGCGGAGATGGCATTGACGCGGATATTTTGCGGCCCTAGTTCAGCGGCTAGGTAACGCACACTAATTTCTAACCCCGCCTTGGCAACTCCCATAACGTTATAGTTAGGAATTGCCCTGACACCGCCTAAATATGTCAGGGTGACGATACTACCTCCCTCTGTCATCAAAGGTTTAGCTGCACCACTTAACTGCACCAGCGAGTAGGTACTGATTTCTAAGGCGGTGTTGAAGCCTGAACGAGAGGTTTGGCTAAAATCTCCACTCAAGTCATCTTTGCTGGCAAAGGCAAGACAATGAATGAGGATGTCTAGCTTCCCCCACTGCTCACGAATTGTCTCAAAAGTAGATTGAATCTGTTGATCATTTTGGACATTACAGGGAAGAAATAAGCTTGGGTTGAGGGGTTCTACCAATTCCGCAACTTTTTTCTCCATCTTGCCGCGTTCATCCGGCAGGTAGGTAATACCCAGGTTTGCTCCGGCTTTATGCAGCTGTTGGGCGATGCCCCAGGCGATCGAGCGGTTATTGGCAATACCTGTAACAAGAGCATTTTTTCCAGTCAGATTCAGCATAGAAATATATTAATGCGATCGATCATTAGGAGCATACTAGAATCTGAGGCACGTTTTGTCTTTGTTTTATACAGGATTTGCAAAAATGAATATTGGTAAGGGTGTTTCCTGTGACAAAATTCTTGATTTTTCCTAAAGATATTCTCAAGATATCTTTATTTGTTCTTTAAAAAACCCTTTTGAATACAGCTATTGGAACTACTTATCAAGAACTAGTAGCTGAAAGGATCAACAATTATGTATCATTATAAACAAAGAGTTATGAAGCGATTAGTTTGAGTATAGGAAAGTACAGAAAGGTTGACGGTGCTTTATTCATTTTTCAGGTGTATTCTTAGGTAATCAGTTTTTGTTTTTCCGGCATTGGGTAGGGGAAGGGAGATGATCGTGACACAAGATAAAGCCCTAGCAAATGTATTTCGTCAGATGGCGACCGGGGCGTTTCCGCCAGTTGTGGAAACGTTTGAACGCAATAAAACGATCTTTTTTCCTGGCGATCCTGCCGAACGAGTTTATTTTCTTTTGAAAGGTGCTGTTAAACTTTCCAGGGTGTACGAGGCAGGAGAGGAAATAACGGTAGCACTGCTGCGAGAAAATAGTGTTTTTGGTGTATTGTCATTGCTGACAGGAAATAAGTCGGATAGGTTTTACCATGCGGTTGCATTTACCCCTGTGGAATTACTGTCAGCACCAATTGAACAAGTGGAGCAAGCACTCAAGGAAAATCCAGAATTATCAATGTTAATGTTGCGAGGTCTGTCTTCGCGCATTTTACAGACGGAGATGATGATTGAAACTCTCGCTCACCGAGATATGGGTTCCAGGTTGGTGAGTTTTTTGTTAATTCTTTGTCGGGATTTTGGGGTTCCTTGTGCAGATGGGATCACTATTGATCTGAAGTTATCTCATCAAGCGATCGCAGAGGCAATTGGTTCAACTCGTGTTACTGTCACTAGGCTACTGGGGGATTTGCGTGAAAAAAAGATGATTTCTATCCACAAAAAGAAGATTACTGTGCACAAACCTGTTACCTTAAGTAGGCAATTCACATAAATGCAATTGGAGAAAGGGGAATCGGCGCGTGTTGTATTTTGAAAAATGACACTAATAGCTAGAGGTAAATCTAAAATTGAGTAATTTCTGCTATTGCCAATTTCCACTTCTTTCCAGACAATGGTTAAAAGTAGTAGGCTGTATCTGGAAGGATTTCGGTAGCTAAAGATGACCACCGGATACATCCTCATCGCAGCAATTTTAATTCTGGGAGGCGTAATTGCAACCGTGGGCGATCGCATCGGCACACGAGTTGGCAAAGCCCGCCTCTCACTTTTTAATCTTCGTCCGAAAAACACCGCTGTACTGGTAACAATTTTTACGGGTGGTTTGATTTCAGCATCAACTTTAGGGATTTTATTCACTGCTGACGAAGGTTTGCGAAAGGGAGTCTTTGAATTAGAGGATATTCAAACAGACCTCAGGCAAAAGCGGGAACAGCTAAAAACCGCAGAAACTCAGAAAAGTCAGGTAGAGAGTGAGCTAAACCAAGCAAGAATTGCCCAAGCAAAAGCACAACAAGACTTGCAGGTAATCAATCAATATTTGCAGGCGGCGAATGCCAAACAACGCCAAACACAAGCTCAGTTGAATCGCACCATTAATCAACAAGCTCAAACCCAAACTCAACTCCAACGGACTCAAGGTCAGCTAGAACAAGTTGTAACTCAGTACCAAAAAGCCATAACTGAACTCCAAAGCGTTTACAATCAGAGAAAGGAGCTACAGGCGGCAGTAGAACTACTGAAGACAGAACGTCAACGACTGTACGTTGAAGCTAAAAAAGCAATTGGCGAAGCCAAAACAGCTATTGAAAAACGCGATCGCGAACTTGCTAACCGTCAAGAAGCGATAGAAGTGCGCGATCAAAAAATCGTCCAGCTCGATCAACTAATTCAAAAGCGGAATGTAGAAATTACGGCGCGAGAGCAAGTGATTGCTAAACGGGAATCGCGCCTCAAAGAATTGGAAGCACAACAGGAGCAACTAGAACTGGAAGTTGCAAGGCTGGAAAAATATTATCAGTCTTACCGCGACCTGCGTCTAGGTAAGCTGGCCTTAGTTCGCGGTCAAGTTCTGTCTGCTGGTGTAGTTCGTGTTACCCAAGCTGCTGCTGCTAGCCAAGCAGTTATACAACTTTTACAAGAAGCCAATCGCAACGCCAACCTCGAATTAAGTGAGCCTGGTGCAAATCCTGCAAATGTAGAGCTACTGCGCGTGACCCAGGATAGGATTGAGCAATTAAGCAAGCAGATTGGCGATGGTCAAGAATACGTGGTGCGAATTTTCTCGGCCGGTAATTACGTCAGGGGAGAAAAGCAGATCGAATTTTTCGCCGATACAGCCCGGAATCAATTGGTTTTTTCGGGAGGCGCAGTGCTGGCCACAACTACTACCGATTCCAAAACCATGACATCTTATCAGTTACAGCAACGGCTGGAAATACTGATTTCTGCTTCCCAATTTCGGGCCCGGAACGCCGGAATTGTCGAAAATGTCCAAGTAGAGGGGACTTTTCTGCGCTTTGTCACCCAATTAAGACAGTATAATCAACCATTGGAGATCAAAGCGATCGCAGCAGAGGACACTTATACAGCCGGGCCATTGAGAGTAAAATTAGTGGCAATAGTAAACGGACAAATCATTTTTAGTACTTAAAAAATAAAAAAATATTTGCACACTGTTATTAGTAAGATTTAAACATATTTGAACAGCAGCTAAAATACTTGCTGTGATTGCATTTCTTGTCTACGAGATGCTATGCGAACATTTCTAATTCTTAATTTTTAATTTTTAATTTATTATGACTTTCCGTGAATTTTCACCAACGCAACCAGTCATCTTGGGGTTTGATCCAGGTCGAGATAAGTGTGGTTTAGCGGTGATCGGACTGGATCGGCAACTGCATTATCATCAGGTCGTGCTAGCAAAAGAGGCGATCGCTACCATTGAGACACTGCGTCAAAAGTTTCCGATCTCCTTGATGGTAATGGGCGACCAAACTACAGCCAAGCAGTGGAGACAGCAATTATATCAGGAATTGAGAGAACCGCTGAATATTATTTTAGTGGATGAGCGCTACACAAGCTTAGAAGCACGCGATCGCTATTGGCAAATGTTCCCGCCCAAAGGGTTAATAAAGCTATTGCCGCAGGGTCTGCGACAGCCACCAAGGCCGATAGATGACATTGTTGCCATCCTCCTAATCGAAAGATACTTAAATCGCCTCACGGAATCAGCACTCAACCAATTTTAGATTTTGCGTCGCACCTTTGGTGCGCTGACAGCGCAACTTGGATTTTGGTGAAGCAGCGCGTTCTCTCACATTGCGAGAGGCTAGCGCCTGCCGTAGGATGCCCGAACGCAAGAGCGTCTCCTGTCTTGAGAAGAGCTGTAGGGGGTCTCCCCCATGAGCGACTGCACCAAGCCGAAGGGATTGAAGAAAAAATCTAAAATCTAAAATCTGAAATCCAAAATTGAATGGCTCCTAACTTTTAAAGTTCCGCCCGAATAGTAAAAGCATAATCTCCTCCAGGCTCTAACTGATAATCTTGTTGCTCCAAAAATCGACCGAGGGGTTCTTTGATTAAGGCGCGGCCTTGGGAAGGCTTGACGGCAAGTTCTCCCCGGCGAAAATGCCACTGGAAATGCCACTCAAACTCACCTGCACTCACTTCACCCTCAAGGAAGCCGTGTTGCCAGGATTGGCGAGTAATTCTGACATGGGCAATGGTTTCTGGCAGACGTTTTGCACTCACAATGCTTTATAAGAACTTTCAATAGGACTACATCTTTGCTTTGAAAAGACGGGGATGTAGCACCAATGGCAAATTTATTCGTCTGATTTATCTTACCCTGATCACACATCTTATGTAATCTACGGTAACATAATATTGTGCTAAACAAAGGTCGATCCATGATAGTTTATGAGTTTAAATGCAAAGGGAAAGACAAGCAGTATAGCGCGATTGACGATGCTATTCGGACATCGCAATTTATCCCAAATAAGTGCTTACGTTACTGGATAAATAACAAAAATGTGGGTAGATCCGACCTCAATAAATACTGTGCAGTATTAGCTCAAAAATGAATTTTCGCTAATGAACTTAACTCAATGGCTGGATAGTCTGTTGCTTGCCAATTACCAAACATAACTTAAATAGACATCTCAAATAAATCAGAGATATGTGACTTCAGTCTCAGGGCACAGTGGCACGTCATGAGAATAATATTGGTTAATATTTCATGAATGAGTGTATCCTATGAACTGCATATTTGATGCTCTTTTCATCAGTGTATTGTGGATTAATTGGTATTTCTTTAAAGGATTTCAGCACAATTACAGCCCGATAAAGTTTGGAGTGTTTAAATTGCTTTTCTTGGATATCAAAACGCAGAATATTTTCTAGCGGATGTTCAATAACTTGGTTGCCACGGATACTTTTACGTTCGATAAATACCTTATTGATACTCTTATAGAAGGTGCAGATAGTTACAGGTGATGTTGCAAAATAAGCAGCGATCGCCATAATAATCAATGTAAATAAATTTAAGAAAAATAGATAATTACGCTGATTCTGCTGCACTAATAGGAAAGTTTGCCCAGAGTTGATAAAATCGCTGATTTTAAAGGCAACTTCCTGATTCTCTTGATAGCTAACATGTGACAGCAGGGCAAAATCTCTAAATGGAGTCACAATCATAACTTGATAAGTTTTCGCTCCTTTGCTACCAGTCTTTGTAAGAATGTATGCTTCCTGGAGATCAAACATTTTGAGTTTCTCCATACTTCCCAGCAAATTAAACCGCTTTAATTCACAGTTAATTTGGTTTGGTGAAGGTCGAGTACAACTGAGACTAACTGAAGCAGAATCAAAAACTAAGCAGTAAATCAAAAAGCTTAAACAGATAGTAAAAATGCACCCCCCACTGAACCAATATCCGAGTGGTCGATCCTTTAGCTGCAATCTAGTACGGGTTTCCTCTACAATTTTCATCGGTATTTGTGTATAGAATACTTAATCACTGAGTAGAGTATTCCCCTCGTAGCCCATTCACATATCGCCAAGTCTAAGTACTAGGGAAGATTTCCGATGAATCCCTAAAAAATCTTTGGCTGGCTGGTAGATAATTGGGGCAGAAAGCTATAGCTAGAAGCATGGAAACCAAACAGCTAGGAAAAACTGGTATCTTTGTGAGTGCGATTGGTTTGGGTGGTATGCCCATGTCAATCTCTAATCGCCCTCCCGAATCGGAATCAATCCAAGTTATTCATCGGGCCTTGGATCTGGGTATTACATTTATTGATACTGCCGACTCTTACTGCAAAGATGAGTCAGAAAAGCACCACAACGAGCAATTAATTCACAAGGCACTTAGTAATTACAAAGGCGATGTTAGCCAAGTAATTGTGGCAACTAAGGGCGGTTTGATGCGTCCCAATGGCAACTGGACAAGCAACGGCAACCCAGAACATTTGCGCCAAACAATTCGAGTCAGTTTTGAGGCGTTGGGTGGTGCTAAACCCATCGATGTTTGGCAATACCATTCTCCCGATTCTAATTACACTATTGAAAAATCCCTTGCACCAGTTAAAGAAGCAGTGGAGGCTGGTTTGATTCGGTTTGTGGGAGTTTCTAACTTTTCCGTTGAACAAATTAAGCAGGCGCGGGATGTGGTAGATATTATCTCGGTGCAGAATCAATACAGCCCTTGGCAACGACAGCCAGAAAAAGATGGCGTGTTGAAGTATTGCGAACAGCAAGGATTGACCTTTTTGCCTTGGAGTCCCTTTGGTGGTAGGCGTCGCCATCAGGACTTGCAAGATATCCCCGCGATCGCTCAGTTAGCTAAAGAAAAAGGCGTGTCTGTGTATAATATCGTTTTGGCGTGGTTGCGTTCCAAGTCGCCCGCTATTTTGCCAATTCCTGGTGCTAGCAAGATTTCCAGCATTGAAGACTCAGCACAAGCTATGAATGTGAAACTATCTGATCAAGAAGTGCAAAAAATTGATCGGGCAACTTAATCATTCCACTAGCTTACGTAGATTTAGCAGGGTGCAAAATGTAAAAGTTAAAATTCCTAGATTGCCTGCACTCAGCGCATAGAGAAAAGACATGATCTTAGAAACACACCGCTTGCTAATGCGTGACTTTATAAAGGCAGATTGGCAGGCGGTTTTTGCCTATCAATCTGATCCTTTGTACTTGCGTTACAACGATTGGACGCACCGGACACAAAAGGATGTTTGCGAGTTTATCCAGATATTTATTGATCAGCAAAAAGAGCAACCACGAACAAAGTTTCAGTTAGCTGTTGTCCTCAAAGAAGAAAATCGGCTTATTGGCAATTGTGGTATTCGTGTAAACGACGCAAAAATGCGGGAAGCAAATATCGGTTATGAACTAAATACTCAGTATTGGGGACAAGGTTATGCAACAGAAGCAGCACAGGCAATTTTAAAGTTCGGCTTTGAAGAAATGGGAATGCATCGTATCTGGTCTTGGTGTGTTATGGAGAATATTGCTTCTGTAAGGGTATTAGAAAAAATTGGTATGCGTCGTGAGGATCATCTACGGCAAAAAGAGTTAATCAAAGGTAGATGGTACGACAACTTTCTTTACGCTATTCTTGACCACGAGTGGAAAGCATCGCGGCTTTATGTTTAGTTCTAGTTGTCACTGCACAGGAACAAATAAAATTGTAAATATAGCCTGACAAAACATTAGAGGATTTACATCCGTGACACTCAAAGAGTTAGAACAACAACTTCTTGCCCTCAGTCCTGGTGAAAAATTGCAGGCTATTCAGTTACTTGCTCAAAGTCTAGGTAGCAATTGGCAAGGAATTGAGAAAACCCCTAGAGTTTGTGGTGGAGATGCTCGCATCATTAAAACTCGTATTCCCGTCTGGGTACTTGTGGAAGCTCGTCGTCTTGGGTATAGTGATGCTGACCTTTTGACGAGTTATCCAACCATTACAGCTACAGATTTAGCTAATGCTTGGGGATATGCAGAAGCTTATCCCGATGAAATCGAACTAGCCATCGAACGAAATCAGGTAGCCTAGTTAATGGTACGCTTTTATGCAGATGAGCAGTTTCCGCTTCCAGTTGTGGAATTATTACGCACTTTGGGGCATGATGTTTTGACAGTTCAGGAAGCAGGAAATGCAGAACAAGGCATACCAGATGAGGAAGTGCTGGCATTTGCAACTAGCCAGGAACGCTCGATTTTAACCATTAACAGGGATGATTTTATTCGCTTGCATCGTCGAAATTGCAATCATTTCGGTATTATTGTTTGCACTAACAATCGTAATTGGCAGCAGTTTGCAGCCCGAATAAATCAGGCTGTGACAGCAGAAGAATCGTTGCAAGGAAAACTAATTCGTGTGGTACGTCCAGTCACTTAAAAAGGTTTTACTGGAACCGCGCAAAGTTGAGACATTATATTATCTCGTAGTCTTTTGCAAAAATCTAACCGAATTCCTATAGAGCGGATTAGGTAATATGTTCAGGTAGTATTGTACCAGAAGCGATCGCATCCAATTTCTCAGCATCAAGGATTATAATCGTTCCACCCCGACCATAGGCAATTACTGATTTCAAACTTTTTATTAACCGCACACATTCTTCGTAAGTAATGCCACTACTCCGAGCCATGCGATAATAAGATAATTTGACTTTTAAACACTCACCTTGTGGACTTGATTCAGTTCCCGATTCGGCAGCAAAATATTGAATTAACCTGGCAAGACGAACAATAGCTCTTTCAGAAACTAATCCGTGGACTGTTTCATGCAATTGCTGAATCCGACTGTTAAAAACCATTAGCATTCGTAATGCAATTTCCGGATTTTGCCCAATAGCTTTTAATAAAGCATCTCGCTCTACAGTCAGAATCTCACAATCAGATTCAGCAGTCACAGTTGCTGGAGAAATTCCATTTCCTAATAAAGCAGGAGCCGCAAAAATTTCTCCAGCAGCTAAAGCGCGGAGAATCGTTTCTTTCCCCGTTATTGCTGTTTTGGTAACTTGAATTGCTCCACTGACAACAGCATAGAGTTTTCCTGGTAAGCGATCGCTCTCATGCAGAATAATCTCTCCTTTGCGATAGCGTTGCACTTGAGTGTAAGGTTGCAAATTTACTTTGTCTGCTGTTTCTAAACCTGAAAACACAAGAATTTGTGAAAGTTGTTCCAGGGATGCCTGCATGATTAGCCTGATATTGCAAAGGCTGGACGATGATCAATCCAAGGGTTAGCCGCTTCTAATTGTGCTGCTAGGCTGATCAGGGTAGCTTCAGCCGCAGGTTTGCCAATTAACTGCACACTGATGGGTAAACCCTTACTATCAAAGCCTACAGGAATTGCGATCGCAGGTTGTCCAGTTGCATTAGCAGGTGGACAAGGGGCAACCCATTCAATAATATTTTGGAATGTCTCTTCTGGACTCAGCGAAGCCCATTCCCCAACGCGGATAGGTGAATGTAGATAAACTGGCAATACCAGCACATCCACGGTATCAAAAAACGCCACAATTTGCCGTACCACTATCTGCATTTGGGAAACTGCTTGCAGGTATTCTGCAACAGAACCTGTGCGGGCAAATAGCCAGCGATTTACTGGCTGCAAGGCTTCAACAGGAAGTCCTGACGCAGCTACCCCAGCTTGCCAGACGATTTGAAATGGTTCAACTAAACCACTAAAATCCGGGGATTTCTGTTCAACTTGGTGGCCGAGTTGTTCTAATAACTCGACTGTTTGGCGGACACCTTGCTGACAGTTGGCGTCAGCTTCTCCCAAAGGAGAAATGCTAGTGTCAAAGGCAATTCGCAAAGCACCGAGCTTTGTCTGAGTGGCGGCGAGAAATGATGGTTCGGGATCGGGCAACCAGTAAGGATCGCCTGTGACATAGCCAGATATAGTATCCAAAAGGGCAGCAGCATCAGCGACAGTCCGGGCGATTGGGCCGTTGGCGGCAATTCCAGCCAGGCGTTCGCCTACGGGTGCTTTACTCACTCTGCCCCTGGATGGTTTTAGTCCCACCAAACCACAACAAGCCGCAGGCCCCCGAATTGAACCACCGCCATCAGAACCTTGAGCGATCGCACACAATCCTGCTGCTACCGCCGCCGCTGCGCCACCACTGGAACCGCCAGGGGTGTATTCTAAATTCCACGGATTTCTGGCTGCGGGAAAACCCGTAGGTTCACTGTAAGGCAATGAACCTAATTCGGAAGTGGCTGTTTTACCGAGAATAGTAAACCCAGCTTGCTTAATCCGCGTCACAACCCCATCATCATAGTTAGGGATATTGTTCAGTAATGCTGGATTTCCAAAAGTACAGGTAACACCTGCTACAGCATTGAGGTCTTTAATGGAAATCGGCACCCCAAAAAATGGCGGTAGTTCGGAGGTAGTTGTCAATAATTCTGTTTTGGCTTTGGCATCTGCGATCGCTAGTTCTGCCGTCACCGTAAAATAACTTCCTAATTGGGGATTTAACTGCCCAATCCGTTCTAAATATATTTCCACCAACTCTAGCGGTGATACTTCCCGGCGACGAATTAATTGCGCCAACTCTAGTGCTGGGGTAAACGCTAAATCAACTTCATTCATAAGTTAGTGAATGGGTAATTTTGGCTTTCTCTGGAATTTTGAAACTTCAATTGTTACTTTAGCAGGATTTCCGGGAACTATACATTTTATAGCTCCTGAGATATGTCACTCACTCAGGATGCTCAGATGCAACAGGCGTGGTTATGTTCTTACTCAAGCCATTTTAATTGTTTCGTATAAACTTTCGACAAATCCCTAAGGGGTATTTATGGCTAATCTAGAAATACTTGTTAGTGAATTGCCAACACTGATTCAGAGTCTCAAACTGACTATTGGCGATTCTAATGAAATAATGGAGCAAATTATCCTGATTAATAACGCTCAGGAACAACTACGGAATATTCAAAAATTAATTGCTCAGGAATTGAAATTTGATCACATCAACAATTCTGCGATCGCTACACTTCCTCGAATAGCTACTGTAGCTAGTTTGTTTATACCTAGTGTTGGGTTGGTAGATCCAGCTATAGCAGAAAAGTTTGGCAACTCAAAAACTAAAATTTCATTAACTGATTTACAATCAAAAATTGATAATTGGATTGAATGGGGTTATTTTTTGCAGGCAATAGCTACTGATATTCTTAGTGATGTTCAGTTAGTCAATCAACTAAATTTTGATATTAATCATCTCAGCCTCTGTGCAAATTTTCAGGTAATTGCTGAAAGCTTAAAAATTAACTTATATTTGGAAAATTCTCATCTGTTAGAGCATCAAATTCAAAATATCAGTAATTCTCAAAATGAATTATTACAGTTGCAACAGAAGTTAAATTATATTTTTAATACGATTAAAAATAGTCGGAGCTTATTAAATATTTTATTAGGAGTGTCTGCTTTTTGTGGCAAATCGGGCTTCGTCTTAGAATGGTTAGATGATGACCACGAATTAATTATATCGAGTAATGGCAAATTTCAAGAATTGACAGATATTCTGAATGATTGTGATTTTTTCCAAGAACAAATTGTTGCTTTAATTATTCAAGGTGATACTTTAAGGGAACAGGCAGAACAAGCCCTAAAAAAGATTGAACAGGAAAGTAGTAAAGAAGCAATTATTAGCCAGCATGTAGAAATAGTACCATCTTCGACACAAAAAATAGTCCGTTCGGCTTTGCTCATCGCCTCAAGTTTATTAATTTTAGGTTTTGGTAGTTGGAAAATTCAAGAGCAAAGTCCACAATTGCAGCAGACGAGTTTAATTTTAACTCAACAAGGAACTGCGATCGCCCCAGAGGTTGGCGCAGCCATCGCCAAGTTTAAATCTGCTCAAAAACTCGGTATGGAGGCTGCTTCTCAGGTTCAAAATCCACCGCATCCTCTACAAGTCTGGCAACAAGCACAAAACAAATGGCGTCAGGCAATAAATTTGTTAGATAGTATTCCTAATGAAACATCAGTTTATGACCAGGCAAAGAATAAATTGGCTTACTATCGGATTAACTATAAATTTATCAGTCAAAGAGTCTTAATTGAAAATAAAGCCTTAGCAAACTTAGAATCAGCCCAAAAACTAGCAATAGAAGCTAATTTATTTGGACAAAATTCATCTCATTCACGATTAATTCGGCAGCAAGCACAAAATAAATGGCAACAAGCAATCAATTTATTAGAAGCTATTCCAGAGAGGACGTCTGTCTCTATACAAGCTAAAGAAACACTTACTATTTATAAAACTAACTATGCAGCTATCAGTCAAATAAGTAGGTAGGCGAGAAAATTTTTAAATATGTGATTGCGTTGGCGTAAGCCTTCCCGTAGGGTACGTAATGAAGTGAAGTGGAGCAATCACAAGAGCTTCTAGCTTTTTACATTTTGTTACATAGTTAGGTTTATTTATGCTTATCTACTTAATCTAAAATTCAAAAATAGACTATAGTAATCTTATTTTATTTGTAAGCATTGCAAGTTGCAGATCCCTGACTTCTTTGAGAAGTCGGGGATCTAGTTTCTCGTAGTCCTGACACGACTACACCTTAGAACGGTCAGTCAAAATCTCATAACCAGTCTCTGTTACCAACACTGTATGCTCAAACTGAGCCGATAAAGAATTATCCACAGTGACTGCTGTCCAACGGTCAGATAATGTCCGGGTGTGTCTAGAACCCGCATTTAAAATTGGCTCAATTGCCAGCGTCATCCCCGCACGGAGTTTAACATTTGGCATCTCGCGGGTCCGGTAGTTGAATACTGAAGGTTCTTCGTGCAGGTTACGACCGACACCGTGTCCAGTGAATTCTTCGACTATACTAAAGCCGTTAACTTTCACATGGTCTTCAATTGCTCCAGCTAGGTCAAGCAGGTAGACACCAGCCTTTACTTGTTCAATGCCTTTATATAAAGCTTCTTCTGCTACGCGAATTAATTTAGCAGCTTCTTGCGTCACTTCACCAACAGCAATTGATATGCAAGAATCACCATGAAAGCCTTGGTAATAAGCGCCCGTATCTACTTTTAATACATCCCCGACGCGAATCACTTTCTTGGGACTAGGAATGCCATGTACTGCTTCATTGTTAATGCTGGAGCAGATAGAACCTGGAAAACCGTGATATCCTTTAAAACTCGGTGTTGCACCCATTTGGCGGATGCGTTTTTCTGCATAAGCATCCAAATCAGCCGTGGTCATTCCTGGCTTTACTAGCTCAGAAATTTCCTTGAGGACAGTTGCCACAATTGTCGCTGATTGCCGCATGATTTCAATTTCACGCGGCGATTTAATTTCAATTCCTCGGCGCTGTTTTTTCGATGTTGTCGGCTGAGTTGTTTGAGGAAGTAAGTTACTGAAAATGTTCATAGGAAATTAATAATTACTGGTGGCTTTGCCGCTGAAGTATCAATGCTTTCTCTTTCTTTATTATCCATGCTTAGTGCCCATCTCTACCTAATGCTTTTCTCTGTTAACACAGATGGCCCAGCAGTAACGACTACGATTTTATCTGGGTGGAGTAACTCACGAGCCGCTTGATTAACTTGGGTAAGGGTGACTTTCTGGATTTTATCGGTAAAGGAGTGTAATTCTCCTTTATCTAATCCATACACCTCATTCATCAGAATTCTATCTGTTAATTCCTCTGGGTTTGCCAGGGAAACGTTGTAGTTGCTGATCAGGGTGCGTTTAGCTGTTTCTACCTCTAGTCCAGTGACGCCTTGTTGATGGATTTGCTGTAATATTTGGCGGCTATTAGCGATCGCTTTGGTGCTATCTTCTGGACTAGTTTGCATCTCAATCACAAATGTCCCTGCATTTTTCCCGGCTTGGAAGGAGCTATAAATTCCATAGCTCAAACCTTGGCGATCGCGCACTTCTGCACCCAGTCTACTAGATAGGGTATCGCCTCCCAAAATTTGGTTCAATACTAAGGCTGCGTGAAACCGAGGATCATAACGGTTAATACCTGTGTAACCCATATAAGTAACTGCTTGGGTTTTACCTGATAAAACTGGGTTGACACTGACTATTTTTTCCGGCATTGATACTGCGGGATATTTTAATCTTGGTGCTTGGCCGCTAACTTCCCAGTTACCAAACTCATTTTTAATCAGCGATCGCACTTTGTCCAGATCAAAATCTCCCACCAGCGCTAGCACTGTCGTGTCTGGACGATAATGTTTGGCTTTGAAATCAATTACATCCCGGCGCTGAATCTGCTGTAAACTCTCCTCTGTGGGAAAAGTATGTAAGGGATGTTTTTTCGGGTAAATTGACTGAACAAATATTCTTCGGGCTACTTCTGATGGCTCATCTAATTCCAGTTGCAGATCAGTTAAAGTTTGTTGGCGATGCAATTCCAATTCTTTGACTGGAAAGGTACTATTTTTAACAACATCAGCCAATATCTCAAGGATTATCGGCAAATCTTCTGCTAAACTATCACCTTCGATATGCACACCTTCGCGGTAGACTTCAAAGTTTAGACTCACTCCTCGTTCTGCCAAGACTTTGGCAATAGTTAAGACATCCTTGCTCTTAGTACCATTGAGCAAATTCTCTGCGACAAAAGCAGCTAGTCCAGCTTGCTCATCTGGATCAAATTCCGTCCCAGCTTGAATGTGGCCGCTCAGGGTAACGGTGGGAGTACTATTATCGGGTAACAGTAATATCCGCAGTCCGTTAGGAAATTTGAATTCCTGTGGTAATACTCGGGCGATTGCATCTGTTACTGAATCCACAGGCGGTAAGTATTTCGCTACCTCAGAAGGAATTACAGGTACGCCAGGAGAGAAATTCTCTGTAGTTTGGGCTGAGTCTGGTTTGTCACCAACTCCTGTTATCGGCTTCTGGGTTGGTTCAAAAAAGCCTGCTATCCGGGCTTCTTTTGTCAGGTATTTGTTAATAACAGCAACAACATCCGTCGGCTTCACCAGACGGACAGCTGCTAAATAACGGTCTGTGTAGCCATAATCACCAGCAGTTGTCTGATCATTGCCCAATCGCATTGCTTGAGAGGTGATATCACGGTTACTCAAAATTACATCTGCTGTTAATTGAGTTTTAGCTCGTTCTACTTCCTCAGATGTCACACCTTTTTCTGCTACATTAGCGATCGCGCTATTCAACACTGAGTCAATTTTTTTCAAATCTTGTTTAGAACCAGCCGTCACCAACACCTCATACCAGCCAGATTCTCGCAAACTGGTAACGGATGCTGTGACTTCACTAGCTAAACCTGATTCCACTAATACCTGATAAAGCCGAGAATTCCGTCCCTCTGTCAAGATGTAATCCATCACATCCAGCGCCGGCACATCCGGTTGATTTGCATCTGGTAGCGGATACACAACTTGTAACAGCCGCCCTGCTCCCGGTTCTCGCAATACTATGGGAGTGCTTGCTGTTAGCGGATAGCTATGGTTTAGCCCGTGCTGAGTGCTGAGTGTTGGGAGTGTTGAGTGTTGAGTGTTGAGTGAGGCTTTTGACTCAGCACTGTTGTTTGCTAGTTTGCCAAATACTTCTTTAATTGTTTCCAGGGTATTTGCGGTTTGAAAATCTCCAACAATCACTAAGACGGCATTATCGGGACTGTAAAAATTGCGGTAATATTTTTGTACCTGCTCAACTTCAAATTTCTCAACATCAGCTTTGGTACCACCTACAGGCAACCCATAGGCATGATTGGGAAACACTGCCTGCATGACGGCACGGTTGAGGCGATATTCTGGACTATTTTCGTAACCCTGCAACTCGGAAATTACTACTCGCTTCTCACTTGCCAGTTGCTCTGGCTCAATCTGAGAATTTTGCATTCTGTCTGCTTCTAGCACCAAGAGCGCTTTCAGCTTGTTTCGTTCCACAGTACCGTAATATGCAGTTTGGTCATAGCTGGTGAAAGCATTAGAATCACTACCTAAAGCACTAAACAAACGGCCAAATTGAATCGGACGATTTTTTGTACCTTTAAACATCATGTGTTCCAACTGGTGGGCAATGCCATTCACGCCACGTTCTTCGTTGCGTGAGCCAACCTTGTACCACGCCTGCACTGTCACCACTGGCGCAGTATGTACTTCCTTTGTCAGAACAGTTAAACCATTCTCCAGCACTGTCTTGCGGACGTTTTCTGTCAGTGTTGAGGGCATTATTGTTTTTGCTAGCAAGGTTGACTGGTATTTTTCTTTGTTAGATATGGCTGCATGTTGGCTATGAGCAGGTTGATCGCTTAACAAAAAAACCGCTACTAACCATAAGCTTAAAAGTAATAACGGCAAGGAATATTTATAAAATCTGGAAAATCCATACATTTACTTAGCAGATATATCTGTAAATTAAGTTACATAGTTATTTTGGAGAGTGACCAGAGTTTAATCTGGTAATAAAATCTGTTACTTCGGCAACAATACAGAAAAACAATATATTAGCAACAAAGGTAATAAAAAAGCTAAATTATGGGAGTTTTGTTAAAACCCGAATGAATTCCAGAGGTAAGCCATCAGTATCGGCGATGAAAGCCACTTCATAAATGCGATCGCCTATTTGCTGTTGTGTCGGTTCTAAAAGTACCTTCAACGGTTGTAATACTTCGGGTTGACTCTCAGCAGCTAGTGCCACACGTTCTTGTAAATTTGTCAACCAGCTAGGTAAATCTGGTGTCATCTCAGTTAAATCGAACGAGAGATGATAGTACCCCACATAATGTTCGTCAGCAAAAGCATCTGGGGCTGGCTTTGGTTCGGGTATTTGGATTAGTTCAATTCTGCCACCTAATCCTTGCATCCAGCAAGCTAAGGTGTAGCCTGTAGTAAAGCGTTCCGAAATTGTAAACCCTAAATGTTCGTAGAAAGCGATCGCACGATGAATATTTGCAGTCCGAATAGAAACGTGGTGCATAACAAAAGTTAGGAGTTGTAAATTATGAGTTATAAATTGAATTTAACTCCTAATTCCTAACTCCTAACTTCTAACTTTACTCAAATAACCTGAAATAGGGGTAGCGTACAGGGACGCCAGGCTCTTTTTCCAAGTCAAAATTAATCACTTCCCAACAGGCATCTTCTGAGGTATCAGGGCTAAACTCCACGGGTAAGCCGTATAGTCGAGCAGCAGTAGCTTCCGGTTGTCCAGAACGCCAAGGTGTACTGCGTTCCAAGTAGCCACTCATCAATTCCTGATAGCGTTGAGCAATTATCACTTTTGTTGCTCGATAGCCTTGGGTATAAAGCTTGTCTAATGCTTCGTGAATTTCAAAGCGAATACCATCGGGATGAGTATGCTGTCTATACCATTCATTATTCCACCTTCGCCAATGACGTCCCGATTGCAAATGGATTAACTCTCCATTTTTAGGATTAGCTTCAAACGCGCCATGACGCGGACACAAATAGGTATCTGTTAATGTCAGCGCCGGAATAGTCTGGCGACAATGGGGACACTGTATTTCAGGTCCAAACATCGGGTACTGCAAACCTGGATTCATCATGAAGTGCGTACAAACATAATTTTGTCTTCACCAGCACTAGTAGGTTGGATTATACACTTCGGCTTCGCCACTTTGGGTTACTTGCTCACTCCTGCAAAGACACGGGCTTGTAGCAGTAACATTGCTAACTAGTGTTTTCCTCAGCGTAGAGGCTTGACGCTGTGATATCCTGGTTGTGAAACTAGCCTCAAAAGTTGGATTTTCTCCAGTGTTCCTGGGTACCATATTCATATTCTATCGTGTCTACCGCTTCTTACTGGACATCTGTTGATTTTTCTCAAGCTGCCTTTATCGCAGCCAATGCTGTTGTTATGGGTTCGGTAAATATAGCAGCAGGGGCGAGCATTTGGTATGGAGCAGTGGTTAGAGGAGATGTAGAACGGATTGAAATTGGCGAATGCACAAATATTCAGGATGGGGCAATTCTACATGGTGATCCTGGTTTTCCGACAATTTTAGAAGATCATGTTACCGTAGGGCATCGCGCTGTGATCCATTCCGCTTACATTGAGCGTGGAAGTTTGATTGGCATTGGCGCGGTGATTTTAGACGGGGTACGAGTGGGTGCTGGTAGCATTATCGGTGCTGGCGCAGTCGTAACTAAGGATGTACCTCCGTTGTCCCTAGTTATCGGCATTCCTGGCAAAGTGTTACGGCAAGTAACAGAGGCTGAAGCCGCAGAACTCATTGAACACGCTAAACGTTACCAAAAGTTAGCTTTAGTTCATGCTGGTAAGGGTACTGATATCGGGTTTAAGAAGTCTTAGGGAGTGGGGAGAAATCAATTCAAAATTCAAAATTTAAAATTCAAAATTGTTCGCGCAGCGTCTCGTAGAGAAGAAAAGACTGGGGGAGAGCTAGCTAGAATTTAAACATTCTTTACATATGTAGTTGGAAAAGTTGCCCACTTCAGCTAAAAATAAAAATGAGAGCAGTTGACAAAACTTTAATTTCTACTTAAGAGAGGGGTTCTAGATATGGATATCGATTTCCGTATAGCAATCGTTTTAGCACCAATTGCCATTGCCGCTGGCTGGGCAGTGTTTAATATTGGCGCTGCGGCTTTAAGACAAATTCAAGGCTTTTTTGATCGGGAAGCTTAGATTCGGCTCAATATCATCACTCTTCAACCGACTGTTTCTCTTCACAGGGGCAGTCAGTTCCTGTTTTCCGAGTTATGAGTAAAGAATAGGACTTAGGCACACTCTCCGAATTCTTCTCTACCAGACGCTGTGCGATCGCAAAGTATCTGGTAGAATTGGCGCTCTTCTCTACCAGACGCTGCGCGTTCACGTAGTGTCTGGTAGAGTTGGCGTCAACTCTTGGAAACTAGAGGCGTTCACGTAGCGTCTGGTAGAGTTGGCGGTAGCCTGCGGCAAGCCACTACATGTCTACGAAAAATTAAGCTTTTTAGCAATTCTTGCGTAAGTCCTAAAGAAGTAAAATTCCCGACTCCCCCTTCCTTGAATATCGATTCTGTAATACAACCCCTTCAACGCTTTGGTGTCCATTTGGGACTCGATCGCATTGTCAACCTATTGGCAAATCTCGGTAATCCTCATCACCAAATGCTGGTAATTCACGTTGCTGGCACCAATGGCAAAGGTTCGGTTTGTGCCTATCTTTCCTCAGTACTTACTGAGGCTGGTTATCGAACAGGACGCTACATTTCCCCCCATTTAGTTGATTGGACGGAACGTATTTGTTTAAATGAACAGCCAATTTCCTCTGAGGAATTGAGCCAATTATTAGAAAAAGTCCAAGCTGCTATTCGTCCTCAGGACGAATCGGCAACTCAGTTTGAAGTAATTACCGCAGCTGCTTGGTTGTATTTTGCCCAGCAGCAAGTTGATGTGGCTGTGGTAGAAGTCGGACTAGGAGGGCGTTTAGATGCTACCAATGTCTGCTTGGAACCCCTGGTTACGATCATCACTTCCATCAGCCGGGAACACTGGCAGCAACTTGGCCCCACCCTCGCCGATATTGCTAGAGAAAAAGCAGGTATTCTCAAACCTGGATGTCCCGTTGTGGTTGGGCCATTGCCACCGGATGCAGAGAAAGTTGTGCGATCGCGTGCTTTAGAATTACAATGTCCGATTTTTACGCCTCAACCCGCCCGTCAACTAGCGTCAGGATGGGCAGAATATCAAACTATTCAAAATTTTAAATCAATTAAATATCCTTTGCCGTTAGCCGGACAAATTCAATTAACTAATTCAGTTTTGGCTTTAACTGCTTTAGAAATTCTCCAACAACAGGGTTGGCAGATTTCGGAAGAAGCCATAATTAACGGCATGGCAAAAACTAAGTGGCCGGGGCGGATGCAATGGACTAACTGGAACAAGCATAAATTATTAATTGATGGTGCTCATAATACAGCTGCTGCCCAAGTTCTTCGTCAGTATGTCGATAGCTTAGACGCAGTTAACCATGAGCCAGTCAATTGGGTTATGGGAATGTTTTCCGATAAGGATCATGCAGATATTTTTGCCGCCCTGCTGCAACCAGGCGATCGCCTTTATTTAGTACCAATATCAATAGAACCTTGGCCGGGTAGAACTTCTGCTGATTTAGACTACCTAGCAAACCTAGCTTACAGCCTTTGTCCAGAATTAGGCGATCGCCAAATCTATCCAGATTTATTCACAGCATTAGAAGCCGCAACCTCAACTGCTACTACAGACGATTTAATCGTTTTGTGTGGTTCCCTTTATTTAGTAGGCGATTTTTTATCTACAACCAATATAATTCGTAAATCATAATTACGAATTACAAAATTTATCTTTGATTCCACTGTTGCGCCGCATCTTCTACGGCTTTGTCTACACTTTTCTCCCCTAACATTGCTGCTTGCAAGTTTTCATAAACTGCTTTTTGCAAGAGGTTGAAATCCTTCAAAGTGGGGGTTAATATTTCTGCATGTTGTAGTTCTTTAGCACTAATAACCCGCGCTTTTTCTACTGTTGAAGCATTAGCTGGAATATCTTTAAAGTAACTATCAGACAATGCTTTGACTGTAGAAGGTAGAACATTTGCAGCTTTAGCAAAGGCTAACTGATTTTCGTCATTGGTAACAAATAAAGCAAACTTCACAGCACTGTCTGGTTGTTTAGTGTCGCGGGGAATAACTATGTTCATCACCGCGACATTTTTCTTGCCTGTGTCACCAGTGAGTTGAGGGGCTATTCCCGAAGCTTGAGCAATTTTCGGGGCATTATTAGCGATCGTTTTCAGAAACTCTGGCCCAGAAGCTAGAAACGCAGTTTCTCCAGATTGGTATAAATCGATCGCGTGGCGATGTCCTTGGGTCAAAGCTTCTTTAGGAAGCAACCCTTTTTTATACAAGTCTACCCAATACTGAAACGCTGCTTTCCCTTGTGCTGAATTAAACGCTGCTTTCCCCTCAGCATTTATTAGAGTGACTCCCATTTGCACGAAAGATTCCAGCACTTCACCGGAATCTTGCGGTACGAAAGTCACAAAAAAGGCATATTTCCCAGTCTTATCTTTAATTTGTTGCGCTGCTTGTGCCAATTCTGCGTAGGTTGCGGGTGGTTTATTGATACCCGCCTGTTTTAACAAATCAGTGTTATAAATGGTTAGCCGTGTGGTGAGATACCAGGGAATCCCAAAACTCTTGCCATTAAGCGTACTTGCTTTCCAGATATTCGGTAGATAGGAGGAACGTACATCGTTTGAGACTTTTGCATCTAAATCTAACCAGGCATTTCGTCCCGCAAGTTGGGAAGCGAAACCTGGATTGAGGTTAACTACATCAGGTGGCGTTTTTGCTGAGACAGCTGTTAAAATTTTGTTCTCCATCGCCGCCCAAGGTACATCAACCCAGTTAACCTTTATACCAGGATTTTGTGATTCAAAATTCGCAATTAGGCTTTTGAAGTAGTCGCTAAATTGAGGTTGGAGTTGCATCGTCCAAAACTCAACAGTTGCCACTCCGGAAGTAGCTTGTTTTGTACCTGTACCAACATTACCTGTGCTGCAACTTACAATCCAACTGGTTAGTAAGCCAAGCAGTACCAAAGCAACAAGTTGTTTAAATTTTCGTAATTGAATCATTTTCCCAGTATTTTTACGCTTGCTCAGTGTGAAAAGCTTAGGCAGAATTGTCGAGGTTATCGGCTAAATAAATTACCTAGCACAAAGTCCGTTTTTTAGTATCATTTAAATTTCCAATTTAGCAGTCCAGCGGGCACAACTGTGGTAAAAAGTTTCACTAGTCTGTTTGGCAAATCGAATAAAGGGGCCGGCATTGAACTTGTGGTAAAAAGCTTCAATGGTCTGTTTGGCAAATCGAATAAAGGGGTTGGGATTGAACTTGCCCCCGAACGGGTAAATATAGTTCAGTTACGCAAGCAGGGTCAAGGCTTGAAACTAGAAACCTTTACATCGGTAGCAGTTCCAGAAGGCATAGTTACCGATGGTCAAATTAACGACACTCCAGCAATGGCGCAATTAATTCAGCAGGCGCTAGCTGAGAGCAAAATCAAAACTTCTCGCGTCGCCACTGGTGTACCAGGGCGAGATTCCATCGTTCGGATCATCCCTGTGCCAGCAGAGTTAGATGACAAAGAACTGCGAGAAATGGTGCTAAACCATGAAGCAGGTTTATATTTACCCTATCCTCGTGAAGAGGCTGATGTAGATTATCAGAAACTTGGGTACTTTGTAGATGAAGATGGCATTGAAAAAGTACATGTACTCCTAGTAGCCACTCGCAAGGAGATAACGGATACCTATATAAGTACATTCGAGCAGGCAGGATTACAAATCGATGTTTTAGAAATTAACAGTTTTGCTCTAATTCGGACTATTCGCGATCAACTGCGACAATTTGGGCCGCAAGAAGCAGCAGTACTAGTTGATATAGAGTTCGATAGTACAGAAATCGCCATCATCGTTAACGGAGTGCCGCAATTTTCGCGTACAGTCCCAATCGGCACTTCTCAAATGCAAACTGCCTTAGCAAGGACAATGAGCTTACCCACATCACGAGATATGGAATTGTTACACGGAATGATTATTCCCTCAACTCCCATAGACGGTGGGAAAACCGGCGTGACTGAACTCGATCCTGGGATGGCAGCCATATTGAGAGTATTGGGAGAACTAACGGATGAACTGCGCCGTTCCATCGATTTTTACCTCAATCAAAGTGAAAATTTGGAGGTAGCGCAGATTTTATTAGCTGGGCCAGGAGGTGGACTCCAACAGCTAGATGAATTCTTTACCCAACGATTGAGCTTGCCAACTACCCAAATAGATCCAATCGGGGCTTTGTCCTTGGAAGTTGATACTGATAAATATCCACAGGTGCAACGCTCTGGCTTGGCGATTGTACTTGGTCTAGGAATGCGGGAGGTGTAATACCAATTTTAGATTTTGGACTTCGGCTTCTCTCCGAGACGCTACGCGAACGCTCAGTCGAACGATTTTAAATTTTGGTGAAGCAGCGCGGTCCTCTCCCTTGGCGTTAGCCTCTCCCAATGTGAGAAGGGGAGCCACTGCGGTCTTCTCCCAAGGGGAGACGCCAAGGGCGATGGGGTTTCCCCAAGTAGAGCAAGTGGCGTGAGAGTCCAAGGGCGATAGCGCAGCGTAAAGCCTGCGGCATGGCAACTCTTAGAGACGCTACGCGTAGCTTGCTTCTCCGCAGGGGTACGCTTAGAGCAAGCCTGCGTACAGCGTCTGGTAGAGACCGTCTGGGGGTTTCCACGCCACTTGACGGCAGTTACTTTAAGTCGGGAAACCGCAAGGGCGCACTGCCTCCTTTATGCCGGGGAACCCGTCCACCGCAGTGGCTCCTCATGAGCGACTGCACCAAGCCGAAGGGATTATCTGTTTTGACAGTCACGCTGTTTGAGAATTCTCAAACCATAATATTTATTCCTAGTTGGTGTGAGAAAATGTACAGTTTGGATGTTAACTTTCTTAAAGACCGCCCAGCATACCAGGAACAGCCTAAGAGAAAAGGAGGCATATCCCTAAACCTGCCTACGGGGAATTTAACACCAGTGTATGTGGGAGTTGCAATAGGTGTAGGTCTTCCAGCTTTATTGGGAGTTAGTTGGTGGTTTTTGCAAGGGAAGATTGTTGAATTAGATGGTCAAATTGCACAACTTGACCAAGAAAGCAAGAGATTAGATACAGAAATAGGAAATATTAACAAAATCAAAGCCGAGACGAATGCAATAAAAGGGGAAACCCAAGCTTTGGTGACTGTATTTGACCAGATTCGACCTTGGTCAGCAATGCTGCAAGATTTGCGCGATCGCACCCCAGCGGCAGTGCAAATCGAGAACATCAAGCAAATCCCACCAATTGCGGCAGCGGTAGGTCAGCCAGCAAACAATCCCGCCGGGGGATTAGAAATTACCGGATTGGCTCGGTCTTTTAACGATGTCAATGATTTCTTATTGATTTTACAACAGTCTCAGTTCTTGAAGTCCACAGAAAGCAGAATTCTAACAGCAACGTTAGTAGATGCTCCCTTAACACCAAGTGTGGGTCAACCAATTACTGGTGTAATAATTAAGCCACCCCAACTAGTGAAATACACTATTCAATCGAGCATGAACGATGTTCCAGCTTCGGAATTAATCCGGGAGTTAGAAAAAAAAGGCACAGTGGGGTTAGTGACTCGAATTCGTAGTATGCAACAAACAGGAGTCATTTCAAAATGACGCTGAGTGATGATTTAAATTTTGCCGAACATGGTGGGGAATTTGATTCTGCAACGCCAGCCTACCCTGTGGTATTTGGCATTGCCTTCACACCAAATATCATTGGGATCTTGGTGGGGGTAATTGGTTTAGCAGGAGCAGCTTATATCTTGTTAAACCTGCTGATGCCAGCTTGGGAAAGCTATCAGCAGCAGCAAGCAAAAAGCTTGGAACTGCAAGCGCAAGTTGCCCAGAAAAAAGCCAATATCAAACAAATTGACAAAGTTAAAGACGAACTAGCACAGGCAAAACAGCAAAAAGTTCAAGTTTTAGGTTTATTTGCTAACGAAAAAACTTCGGATACATTGCTGTTGGATATGAACCGTTTAGTTGAGTCTGGTAATACCCCAACTTCTATAAATGCAGTAAGAGCCAAACTGAAGAAATTTGTCCCAATTTCTCAAAAACCAGAACCAATTATCGATGGAAGTCTAGGACTACTGGTTGACGGCAAGCTGCAACGTAGCAGTATCAATGCTGAAATTACCGGAACTTATGAACAAACGCAATCAATAATCCGTAACATTGAGCGTTTACAGCCTTTGTTAATAGTTAAAGATTATCAAGCAACTTTGGTTCCAGCAGAGCCAAGATCCCCATTAGATAAAACGCCTGTGCAGGTAGGTCCAGCAGCGATTAATACATCATTCCAGCTACAGATATTGATGCCACTTAGTCCAGAAGAAATAGCAGCGGCAGCGGCAGCGGCTGCTAAAACTGCCCCGAAAAAGTAGTTATGAGTTAGGAGACGCGATTAATTGCGTCTGTACAGGAGTTAGGAGACGCGATTAATTGCGTCTGTATAGTTAGGAATTATGAGTTATCATTCCTGACTATTCACTCCTCACTCCTAACTATTCACAATTGTTTGTAAACAAGGTTTTATTAAGTGAGGAATGAACTGTGAAACAGCTTCACGGTAATAGTTTTATATTAGGTACTGCCGCTTTTGTATTTTTGGCAGCTCAACCAGTTTGGGCACAAATTAGTCAAGTTACTAATGTACAGTTAAATCCAGTTAATGGTGGAATTAGCGTTGCTTTAAAAACTTCTTCAGGGTCGCGCCCCCAAGTTTTCACGACAAAAAGAGGTAAGGCTTTAGTCGCAGATGTTATCAATACTCAATTACGATTACCACAAGGCAATAGTTTTCGTCAAGATAGCCCAGCACCAGGAATTGCCTCCGTGGAGGTTAGTCAGCTTGATGCCAATAGCATCCGGGTGACGGTAACTGGCAGCAACAACGTACCTAGCAGTCAACCGGTGGTGCGATCGCCAAATGGAATTACACTCAGGTTTAGCCCATCCGCAGGCACTATAGCATCAGCACCAACGCCAACAGCGCCAACATTCACAGCACCGCCTGCTACTACTCCAGCCCAACCGGGTCAAAAGCCAGGTGTTCTGGTTCCCAACCCGGAAATCACGATTGACGGAAAACCTGCACAAACTGCTGGGTCAGGTCAACCTGTGAGTCAGGCTCCACCTTTCTTACCGAGAGCCGTTGCCCCACCTGTGGGAGATATTGCCATTTCCAATACTGATGCTTCTCCTAGCACTATCGACTTAGGAACTCAGGAACGTGTACCCCGCCTAGTACTGCGAGATGCGCCGGTGCGTGAGGTTTTATCACTGCTTGCCCGTGCTGCTAATTTGAACCTGGCTTATATCGGAGGTGAGCAAGCTGCTGCTGCTGGAGGTCAAGCGACCTCTCAAACAATCTCCCTGGATATAGAAAACGAGCCAGTGCAAGATGTGTTTAACTACGTTTTGCGCTTGAGTGGTTTGGAAGCTAACCGCAGTAATCGTACACTTTTTGTTGGGCCTAAACTACCTAATTCCACCCGTGACATGATTATGCGTAGCCTGCGACTTAATCAAGTATCAGTGGGAGTAGCCCTGAATTTTTTGGTCGGCTTGGGGGCAGAAAGTGCGGTCAGCCGCGAACGACAAGTTACCAGTGTTAATGCCGTACCCGTGGGTACTGGAGTTGCACCTATCACCCAAACTCAGACGACTACAGAAACCAGAGTTGAAACTCAACGTGTTACTTTTACAGACTCTAACCCATTACTGAGAGGTTTACAGGCGTTAGGAGATGAGCGTACTAATTCTCTAACCTTGATTGGCCCTCCCCGGCTAGTTGAGATGGCTATGGCTCAACTAACTCAGCTTGATATCCGCCGTCGTCAAGTTGTAGTCAACGTCAAGATTATCGATGTTAACCTCTTGAACACCCAGGATTACAACACTAGCTTTTCTTTTGGAGTTGGTAACAACTACTTCACTAATGATGGTGGTGCAGCATCTCTGAATTTTGGCGGTTCCAGACCAGCTACAAGAGCTGAAACATCAACCAGTGTGACTAGTACACCTGTCATCCAGAATCCCGTTACAGGAACGCCTTCCGTTGACCCCAACACAGGCGTAGCTATTCCAGGAACTACTCCAGGTACGGTAGTAGTAGATGCAAATGGCAACGTTACTAGAATTGCAAACCCAGGAAGTGGCACTTTCTATCAACCTATTGCGCCTACTGGCAACCCCCTACAACCAGGTTTCTCTAATATCACCCCAGCGACCGATAACATCATTACAAGGAACGCTGATGGCACATCAAGTATTACACAAGGTGTCCTTGGTACAGCTACTACAGCTTTGCCAAGTTTATTCCAGTTCCCTAAACGTCTTCTCGCTAGCTTGCAGGCTCAAGTACAAAATGGCAACGCCAAGATTTTGACAGACCCTACCTTAATTGTGCAAGAAGGCCAAACCGCTAATGTAAACCTGACTCAGGAAGTGGTAGGCAATATTAAAAGGGAAATAGTTCGCGATGCAAATCTTGCTACAGAAACGATTTCAGCGGAAAAAGACCGAGTAGGTTTAACTCTAGCTGTCAAAATTGAGCGGATTGACGATAACGGTTTTGTCTCTCTATCGGTAGCTCCTGTTGTCAAGGCACCACAAGCTCCAGCTACCATAAATGTTGGCGGAGGTGGTAGCCAACAAATATTCTTGGTATCTGAGCGCTCTCTTAATTCTGGCTCGATTCGCTTGAGAGATGGTCAAACCTTAATTCTCTCAGGCATCATTCAAGATGCAGACCGAACAACTGTTTCTAAAATTCCCATCTTGGGTGATCTTCCGCTGATTGGTTCGCTGTTTAGAAGTACAAACAGACAGAATCAGCGCAATGAGGTGATTGTGTTGCTCACACCTCAGATTATGGATGACTCTGATAACTCCTCCTACGGCTATAACTACACCCCCAGCCCACAAGTGCGCCAAATCCTTGAGCGTCGGGGCTTGAAGGTTCCTAGCAGATAATAAAGATAATGGGTAGATGAGTCACCTCTGGCTCAAATCCTCGAACCTCTCCCTGCCTTGAACTAAAGTTCAAGTCTGTCCCTCTCCGACTCGGAGAGGGACAGTTTTGCGTAGTAAAACCTCTTAGAGGTCTTTTGTATTTAGCTAATTAGACACACACTATCTGAGGCGTCGAATTCACGTTAAATTAGGATAAACAATGATTTGAAAAAACATGATTTTTCAGCTTGTCAGCCAAGATTCAACAGATAATGTTCTGACTTTTTGAATATGTTAAAAATCGCGATCGGCTGAGACAATGGTGAGATTTTGTTGCAGAGCGATCCACAAGTCATTTTCAGCAAAACCTAAATCAGTTATTTTAGTTTTTCTGCGCTTGCTTTTTTCTTTTGGTGGAAATTCATTGAATAAAGCAGCTTTAAGTTGACCATAAGTATTAGCATGAACTACGGTGGCGATAACAACACCCGCAGAAAATAGGGTTTTACTCCAAAACATCAGCTGGCAAACTTTTAAAACCATGCTGGCTGAAATGGGTTCAGATCGTAACTCCCGACTGGCTTATGACAATGGAACCGTAGAAATTATAATCCCACTGATGCCGCACGAAAACTCAAATCGCTTAATAGAGGTTTTTGTTGGGGTATTGTGCGAAGAGTTGGGCTGGGAAATTAAACGCGCTGGTTCATTAACTTTAACGCGGGATGATTTGCAGCGGGGAGCCGAGCCAGATAGTAGCTACTACATCCAAAATGAAGCATTAGTTCGGGATAAAGAAAATATTGACCTCGCCACCGACCCGCTCCCTGACCTTGTGCTGGAAGTGGAATATTCCAGGTCTGCAATAGACAAGCTTAAGCTTTATGCTGCGATGGGAGTCCCTGAATTTTGGCGTTATAACGGCAGTGTGTTGCGAGTCTACACACTTGCAGGTGGGCAATACTCAGAAGTCGAAACCAGCCCTACTTTTACGCCTGTGTCGGTCAAGGAGATTCCTCAGTTTATGCAAGAAGCGAAGAAGAATGGGGAAATTGCTACTACCCGTGCTTTTCGGGCTTGGGTGCAACAGAAAATTTCTGCTAGGGAAAAGTAAAACCATGTCCGGCAAATTGACCATAATTATCGCCAAACATCTTCCCTAGTAATGCCTACTGTGTTCACACAAGTCTCTCTGGACACAATTTATGGTTTATCGAATAGCTCAAGAAAACCTCAAGAAAGGTTATGCTACGCAAAACCTATCCCTCTCCTTGGTAAGGAGAGGGATTAAAGTCAGGACAGGGAGAGGCTTTGATTTTTCCAGATGAGGTGAAAAGTCAACAAAATCCCCGACTTCTTTAATAAGTCGGGGATCAGAGGCTTCGATTTTCAATAACTCTTCAAATCCTTAATTAATCTCAACAAATACTAACCATCTCCCACCTTCCCACTCCCCTATTCCCTTGGCGATCGCAGTTTTAATAAGTATTTTTTCCTAGTTTTTGGGTGGTTTTTAGTGAAACAAGTACCCTAAAATGACAAAACATCCTGAAATCTATATAAATTAATGGTTTCATCTATCCACATCAGGCTACAACACCTTAGAATGATTCATTGAAAAGTCGAGCCGATGGGATGTACAGCCATTTTGAGTAAAAATACTCCCAAAGGATGATTTTTGTATTTCTGCGAACAAAGATTTAGTACAGATGTACCAAATTACATCCGTAAAGAATCTCAAGTAAACCTTCAGGAGTTTGACATGAACAAAGGTGAATTAGTTGATGCCGTAGCTGAAAAGGCTAGTGTTACCAAGAAACAAGCGGATGCAGTCTTAACTGCCGCTTTGGAAACGATTATTGAAGCAGTTTCCTCTGGTGATAAGGTAACGCTGGTAGGATTTGGCTCATTTGAATCACGGGAACGTAAAGCCCGCGAAGGTCGCAACCCGAAAACAAATGAAAAAATGGAAATTCCAGCGACGAGGGTTCCTGCTTTCTCGGCAGGAAAACTGTTTAGAGAAAAGGTAGCACCCCCAAAATCATAGGTTCTATCTTCTGGAACCCTTTTTTAATGCGGCAACCTGCACACGGGGGAAATTTAGCCTGGGCAGCAGCACTGGCTGGCTGTCCCCCTGACGCTATTCTGGATTTTTCTGCTAGTATCAGCCCGTTGGGGCCTCCAAACAGCGCGATCGCTGCTATCCTGTCCCAAATTGGTAATCTTAAGCACTATCCAGACCCAAACTATAGTGAACTGAGACTAGCTCTCAGTCACTTCCATCAATTGCCACCTGAGTGGATTCTGCCGGGTAACGGCTCCGCAGAATTACTCACTTTGATCGGTAGGGAATTAGCTCAATTAGCCGCGACAACTTTAATAACTCCAGCCTTTGGCGACTACTACCGAACTCTGAGGGCGTACAACGCTAAAGTGCTGGAGTGTCCTTTGTCATTAGTCATTGGTCATTCGTCATTGATTGTTGACAAGGGACAAACACAGAAGTCTGAGTGTCGACTTCCAGCACTCAGAACTTCCCGGACTTTGGATAAAGGACTACTCCTGAATAATCCCCACAACCCAACCGGAAAACTATTTTCGCGGGACTCTATTTTGCCCTACCTGGAGCAATTTGCTTTGGTTGTGGTGGATGAAGCATTTATGGATTTTGTGCCGCCCAATGAGGAACAAAGCCTGATTCCGGTGGTGCAGGAATATGCAAATTTAGTAGTATTGCGATCGCTGACCAAATTTTACAGTCTCCCAGGACTGCGATTGGGATATGCGATCGCACACCCCGACTGGCTGGCTAAATGGCAGCTATGGCGTGACCCCTGGCCCGTAAATACGCTAGCGGCAGCGGCAGCAATTGCAGCCCTCCAGGATACGGAGTTTCAAGAGCAAACCTGGGCATGGCTATCACCTGCACGAAACCAACTCTTTCAGGGTTTAGCTGAAATTCCAGGATTGCAACCCCAAGCAAGTGCTGCTAACTTTTTACTAGTTGAGTCCCAACAGTCTACTTCGCAGTTACAGCAACAATTACTCCAGCATCACCAAATTTTAATCCGCGATTGCCTTAGTTTTAAAGAACTAGGCGATCGCTTTTTCCGGGTTGCTGTACGTGAAGAGTCCGATAACCAACGCTTACTAACAGCGCTAAAAGAGAGTTAGGAGTTATAAGTTATAAGTTATGAGTTATGAGTTTATAGCGAGCGATCGTTTGTATGCAATCCATTCTGACCTCACTTCCATTCCTCTCTCCTAAAACGAGAAAGGCTTTGAATCTTACTCCCCTTCCCTGCAAGGGTTGGGGCTGGGGGTTAGGTCTATATTGAACTCAACCCAGAAGCCCTATAAAAAGGGTTTTAATTCCTAACTCCTAACTCCTGTACAGACGCGATTAATCGCGTCTCTACTCCTAACTCCTAATTCCTAACTCCTAACTTTAAATTCGCGTGACCGTTGACTACGATGTTGTAATTATTGGTGGCAGTCTTGCTGGATACTACGCTGCCCTTACTGCCATCCAACTACGTGCTACAGTTGCCCTGGTGGAACCTAAAGTAGACTACGGGTTTACTGATCACCATGCTCTTACCGAAATCGGTAAACTGGCGCAGAAGTTGAATGATGCCGCTAGTTTTGGTATTCATGCCACACACACTGATACCTCAGAAGAATGCCACATATCTATGGCATGGCAAGAGGCGATGCTGTATGCTCAATGCGTCGCCTCAAATCTCAAAGAACAGCATTCTCCAGGCATCCTAGCTGCGCTGGGGGTAGATGTCATCGTTGGTAGTGGTCAATTTCAATCTTCACCCCAACTCGCTTTTGCTGTTAACAATCGCCTACTACGTGCCCGTACCTATTTGCTGGCCAGTGGTTCGCGTCCAGAAATTCCAGAGATTGAAGGATTGCAAGCCACTGGCTACTTTACCCTATCTAATATTTGGCAATCCTTAAAAGGAGCGACATTACCCAAAAATTGGGTAATTATTGGCGGGATTCCCCAAAGCATTGAAATCGCTCAAACTTTAGCGCGGTTTGGTTGCAGTGTGACGCTGGTAGTCAAGCATCCCTATGTTCTACCCCATCTTGACCCTGAGATAGCCATACTGCTTCAGGCACAGTTGGAAGTTGAAGGTGTATGCGTCCTCACTGATAAACCAGTAACTCAGGTGAGGCTAATTGAGGATAAAAAGTGGATTCAAGCAGGAGATAAAGCCATTGAAACTGATGAAATTCTAGTGGCGACTGGACAACAGCCGAATTTTGAATCCCTAAATTTGGCAACGGTAGGCGTAAAATGGCATCGGCGTAGCTTAGTAGTGAATGATAAACTACAAACTACTAACCACCGCATTTACGCTTGTGGTGATGTAATTGGTGGTTACGACTTTGCCAATATCGCTAATTATGAAGCAAAAATTGCCCTGAACAATGCACTCTTTTTCCCCAGGTTAAAAGTAAATTATCACTCCATTCCTTGGGCAATGTTTTCTGTACCAATGGTGGCGCAAGTGGGTTTGACAGAGGCGCAGGCAAAACGCCAATTTGGTCGAGATAAAGTCTTAGTTTTGCGACAGTATTTTAAAACAGTGGCAGCAGCCCAACTTAGGGACGAAACCACTGGCATGTATAAATTAATTGTGCTACGCAACGGTGAAATTTTGGGAGCTTCGATATTGGGGACAGAAGCTGGAGAGTTGATTAATTTGATTGCTTTGGCAATGTCCCAAAAAATTAAAGTCAAAGATTTAGTAAATCTATCTCCCGTCTATCCCAGTTTCTCAGAAATTCTGGAACAAACTGCAAGAGAGTGGAGTAAGCAGAAGTTAAATAGCAATATTGCTTTGCAAGAGTTTTTAGAAGGCTTCTTCCATTTTCGCCGCAATTGGAATTTGTGAGTGGGGTGGGAGTTGTTATTAGAATAACTCCACAAACTGGGGTTTCTTGGATAATTATTATTTGAGCATTACCTCTACCGGGAGGTAAATCTATTAATAAATAATCCAATTCGCCCCATTCCACATCTATTGCTAGGGTTGCAATCACAGTTGGTGCTATACATCACTGTTACTAACCGAAACGATACTATTTCTGGCACTCCAGGTGATGAAGCGATCGCTGGTGATAATAGCAATGATACCATCTCTGGCGGTAAGGGTAATGATATCCTCACAGGTTGCAAAGGTTCAGATCAATTTATCTTTTTCTCTGAGGAAGGTACTGATATTATTACCGACTTCAGCAAGGGTACTGACTTTGCAGTTCTCGCTACCTTTGCCGATATGACAGCACCTTGATTGTAAACGCAACTTCATCAGAATTAAGCTTATTAGACCTCTTGCATAAATACTTAAATTGTCATATTGAGCGGAGCTAAACATCTTGTAATATTCTTCTCTCCACTGGGTTCCGCTCAAAATGACATTCCTGATTTTTTGACTTTTGCAAGAAGTCTATTATTTTTGTTGAAGTGCAAACCTGATATCTGTCAACTCTGATTCTCCTCCGGTCGTTATTAATACTAAATTAATGCCTAAAACACTTCTTTCTTTAGTTGTATAGTTAGTCGGAAGTATTTTATTGGTCAAATCAAACTTCAAAGGACTCCCATATAACGGACTTTGATATAAGAAACGATCTGGTTGATCGCCAATTACAAATGATGAGATAGCTACTTGTGCTGGTGCTTTTTTTACTTCGCCTTTGAAAGCTAAAGGCACGAGCCTAAATTGCTTTGTAGTATTAGAAGTATTAATTCTAATGATACATCTAGCTCTTGACAATTGTGCATTTACAGCTATCTTAGAGCTAAGTTTCAACTCACTTGTTTTCGGCTCGAAATTTATATTACATCCTTTATTAACAGAAAATTGTGGCTGATTTTCTATTGGAATAGCAATGCTATATGAATTGGCATCATAACATAAAAAAAACAAGGGTATTAATACGAAAAAATTACGTGCATCACTTAATCTCAACATAATCTACTCTCCATCTAGATAAATTTGGAATCTTAAAGAAGAATACATTCGGTAGAATCAATAAGTGGGGGATTTAGATCCACCACTCATTGAAGACCACAAAATTGGGAATTTTGTGAGGCGTTTCACGGTCTATTCATCTGCAAGGACTTAGGTCTATACGAAATATCACATCCCCAGCACTGAAATCGGCTGAATCAACAAAAATAGAGCTTCCTGATGAGGATTGTGCAATCACATTAGCACCCAATTGTCCTTGTCCACCACATGAAGCAGATGCAACAAGAATATCATCTTGCTCCTGAAAAAGAAGATCGCTAGATTTAAACACGGTAGTTATAGGGCGAGCCGAGACTATACCACCAAGAGCACCACCATTAAAGATATAGCTTCTGGTTAAGGTTACACCTTTACTCTGTGAATTAACTCCAACACTTCCTTGGTACAGTACCTGTACATCTTGGACTTGGAAACCACTTGGAATTATAGTATCAATACGTAAAATACACTTTTGACGCCCACCTTCGGATGCCTTGAACTTATCCAAGAGGAGCGATAAGCTTCTACCGTCAGATCCAAGAAGCTGATCTGTAACAATACATCCACCAGACGCGATTGCATTTCTAAAAGTAATACTAGGCGGTTTTTGACTAGGCGGTGTTTCAGCCAAAGCCTTGGTGGCAATAACGTTCATTCCCAAAATTGTAGATATAGACAGTAATACACCAAATTGCTTAAAGTTCATATGGATTGTACTCATGCTATTAGAGTTGTTTTTTGATGAAAAATGCATCTTGAAGGCAGGAGGTAAGCTAATCGGCATTCGAGTTGCATAATTAGGGCGGGCAAGATACTCACCCCACAAGATATTGAGAAAATTTAATATGCAAATTAAATGTGTTTTAGCTTAGAAGGCATCCTTGCTCCAATCTCACGCTTAAAAGCATGGGATTGGAGCAAGGATGCCTTGTGTCTGGTGTTACGAATCTCGACACAATTTTGTTATACTAGTGGGCAATGAGCCACAACTGAAATTTCGATTGATACTTCCAGCCTTCTGCCTTCTTGAATTGTGGGAAATCCTTTCAGGTATGCTTTGATAATTTCTGCTCAATTCAGACAGTGAAGCATAACTGTAGGATCACTGAAGTTAGTAGAAAGAATATGCACATCGAGTTGTAACCCATATTCCGCACCCTAAAGTGTCATACTACGAATTTTCAGCTTTTGGGGTTTTGTCAATGCGCGATACCGAACAGCCCGCCCAACTCTTGGAGACGCTGCGCGTAGCTTGCTTCCCCGTAGGGGTACGGCAAAGCTCAGTGAGCACTGTAGGCATCCCAATCCTAATTTGATGCCTTTTGTATGAAATAGAACATCAAATATGAATCAAAAGACGAAAAAACCGATTGTGGCAGTCGGGGTGCGGAATTTGGGTTGTTAGATGCGTTCTTGCTGTATGTCCATGTTGGCAAGATCATATAATCGTCTCAATCAGCAAGTGTGTGTTATTGATCACAGACATATTGTGTTTCTGAACACCGCCAACTTCAAAATAGTAGTATACAAAAAGCAGTGCTCCAAAGTTAGGTGCTAAAAATTAGGGGTAGGTAGTCAGACAGAATTAATTACACAATGTCATTGCGAATGGAGCGTTGGTGCAGCCTCTCCAAGAGTTGGAGTACGCTTCTCTACGAGAAGCTGCGCCAACGAGAGGCAACTCTTAGAGACGCTCTTGCGTTCGCCAACGCTCGAAATGACTGTAAATATTTTTGTCCGACTACTTATAAATCACTGATTTAATAGTGCGATACCGAACAGCCTGCCCAACTCTTGGAGACGCTGCGCGTAGCTTGCTTCCCCGTAGGGGTACGCTCAAGACAAGCCGCTCAGTGTACCGCCGCAGGCATCGCAGTGTAAATAGCTGTTTTTATTGAGAATCTACATAAAGTCTCAAACTTTGACTCCCCACTGATAACTTTCCACTGATTTACCTCACCGCCACCAGCTAATCACAGACTACGGATTTACAGCCAACCGCGAAATTCACAAGTATCATCCAGTTTCCTAAGTATCCACTCCAAACTTTTCGGGGGCTAACTGTGAGGTGGTGTCAATGGCTAGTGTAGTTATATGTATATTATTAGTATTATTAGTGACTTAAATTCCAGCCGGAGACTGGGAACGAGGTAATTGGGAGTGCATTAAAATCCCTGCATCACTACCCACACTACCCCCGCAGCTACCAGAGGCACGCTGAGGTTATCTGTACCGTGGGGTGAGACTGCCTCTGCTAGGGTGGCGAAAGTAGCAGTTATTACCGTAGTGAATAAAGTCCATCCCAAACTAAAATGTCTTGCTAGGGGACTCAGTGACGAACCTGGTAGCAACAACAGCACCAAGAAAATGACCACTGTACTCGCTACAAACATTGCTGCCGAACCTTCCCAGGAACGCACAGAATTTCCAACTTGGTATTTATGCTGCCCGAAGCGCTTACCGATTAATGCTGCTAGTGCATCCCCCCAGGTCATCGCCATTATCCCGGCTACAGCGATTGGAGCGCTATCTACTGGCCCGTCTGGTCGCCACAGTAGCCCGAAAAGCAGTGTCACTGAGATAGCGAAATAAACTGTGCCGGGTGAGCTATCCTGGGTATCCATTGCGCCGATGATTCGGTAGCGGTAAAACAGGTAGTTAAGTCCGATAAAGGTAGCAAAAGGTATAATTCCGATTTCCCAGTGCTTAAACAGCAGCAGGACGCCAAAGACCCACATCCCTGCACCAATATGGATCACTTTGCGAGTCAAATCCGGCTTCACAGCAAACAGCCTACGCAGTCCCTCGCCAATCACAAGCAGACTAATCGCGTAAACATAAGAAATTGCTAGCCCGATAAAATCATTGTTAGTCATTTGTCATTTGTCATAGGGCATTAATCAATTATCAATAGTACTTCTTCCCCTGCTTCTTCATTTAGACCGATCGCTATTTCGTTTAAAGTTCTTTTCTACTAACGAAACACTACCAATACCTTGAAGAATACCACGACCGATTAAACCTAAACCTTGACCAATTACTTGGGTGAGGATGAAGACTATACCACTACCTAAAAAAGCTAATAGTGATTTTAAACGCGGTGCGATCGCATCACTAAATTCTAGGAGTAACGTCACTACTAAAGGAATATTAGAAAGTTTTACTAACTCCTGATTTCGAGGAGCATAAACTGAAGTATTGGCAATGCCGCGAGGGGCAATTACAAATAGCTCATATCGACTTTCAAAAACTGCTTTTGGATCATTTATATAATTAGTTAAACGATATTTCCACGATAAATCATTTCTAAATCGTTCAATCTCTCGTGTGGAAATTAATTGGCGCCCATAAAATTTTTTCTTAATGGCTTCTACATCTGCTAAAGAGTTTAACAGTGGTTGCACTACCCCATTCGCTACCTGAATCAACAAGTTCTCTAAAATCATTAATGCTTGGGACTTGGCTTCAGCGCTCACTACTGGATAGGAGGTATTATCAATGTTTAATTCTGTTTGAAATAGTAGATAAGAATAAAACTCACAAGTTAGAGGAATTCTATTGAGAATATCTGTTTGCACAACCTCTGTATTTTGGAGCAAAAATTTAACAATTTCTATATTTTTATTTCCTAATTTTATCCGAGAAAATTTCCCAAAAAACTCTGTAATTGTTACTTGCCATAAATCACGTAATAGGATAAATTTTACCTCATATAATTGATTTATCTCTATTTGCGAAGCCCGCAGTTCATCCAACTGTTCAGCCAATTTTTGCAGGATAAGATAAAGTAATTCCCGTTTTTTATCTTCACGAAAGATGTCAATTTCTAAAGGGATATCTGTGACATTTCGTAAAGATAATTGAAGTTTTGTAACGCAAGATGCAAACAACTCAGATTGTAGTGTTCCCGGACTAAGTAAAGGTGACACAGTTTGCCTTTGTTGAATGGCACTACTCAATGAAGGAACCAGAGGCGGCTGATCAGCAACGGTGATATGTTCGTCTTGCCTTTCTTGTGATGAAACCAACAACCGATTTATTAACCAACGAGCCGCTAGCAGTTCTCGCCGCTGTCCAGCCAGAATTGCTCGATCTAGTACTGGTAGTCCGGGAACTTGTAATTGTGCTGTTACTGCGGCTAGGGTAGCGTCAATGTAAGCAATTCCTGACAAACGTAAATTATTTCGCAGTCTAAAAAAGGGAAGTGGGGAGTGGGGAACTCGCGGCCCTCTCTGGGGATTAGGGGCAATGAGGAGTGAGGAATTAGGAGTGATTATTGCTTCCTTGTCCTGAAACCAATAGGAACCACCATCTGCAACTTCTTGCATGGCGGCGACTAACTCAGGAAGTGGTGTGCCTTTGGGGCAGTAGCCATTAATACCAACGGATTTCGCAGCCAATAGTAGTCCTTGTTCTTGAACAGAACTGAGGAGCAAAATTGGCAGGTTGGGATATAAGGCTCTGAGTTGCCGACAGAATTGTAAACCTAGCTGCTGACTGGTGGTGGAGCGACCATTACCGAATTCCAAAACCACCAAATTTACCTGGTTAGGGTCCTGTTGGGCAATTTCTGCTAAAATTTGCAAGGCAGCAGTATCAGTTTCTACCACTCCTGTAACTTGCAGGTTAGTGATTGCTTCCAGAGCTACCCCTAATCCCAAACGAAAAATTGGGTCTTGGTCGATTAACAATAATTTTAGAGGGCGATCGCTCATAGTCTACTCAATTACCCAATCACTGTTTTTTACCAATCAGAAAACAGCTTTGATACAAAACTTTGTCTTCCCCATTGTTACCTGTTTTCGCAATCAATCAAATCAGAGGATTTTCAGCGGGGCGATCGCTCAAAATTTCTTTACATTCTGAAAACACACAGGCTTATTTGCCAGCCAATCGAAGTTAAGAGAATTATCTGCCCTTGTCCATCAACCCCTAATGCTGCATTTGTTGGGCGTTTTGTACTGCGACGGACTGCAAGATTATGAACTATTGCAGTTAGCTGCTAATACTTAAAAGTCTTATCTGTTATGGGAAATTTATCATCGCCTGAGTCAATGGTTGTTAGGCTATCCGCTAATTGGTGGGATCAAGACGATGCTACTGCGCTCAGGATCGGCTCATATCCACCGGACTCTAGAAGCGCTAACGCTAACGCTCGCAATGACTGTAAATATTTTTGTCCGACTACTTATTACCCCCCTTTCCTGATCGGGAAGGGGCTGTTCTTGTTAGGTCTGTATTCTATGCAATTGAGAACCGCTATAAGACTTTGCCAGGATTGTACTTTAAATTTCGGGATTTAGAAAACAATTTTCAGCAGACAAACTTATCGAATGTGGAGTTAATCAGGGCAAATTTAGCTAAACCAAACTTACAATAGGTAAACCTCATAGGGACAAATCTTAATAAGAGCGAATCTCACCAACGCCTGCTTATTTGATACCATCCTCGCTGAGACTGACAAAAAATTGGCCATCGATGATGATGCTTTGTTCTCCAAAGACTCCTTTCAAAGATTGAAATATTTGCGTAGTTTACCGCCGCAGGCATCGCAATAGCCCTTCTTAAACACTGTAAAAATTACGACAAACACAGATAATAATTGGAACAAATTCCCTATGAGCAGACTAATTGAAAGCTGCGAAGGCACAATTATTACCAGTAGATTTAGATGATCATGCCGATGATCACGAGACAGTTTTTAGCAATAACCCCATTGATGAGACTAATGGTTATTAGGTTTTATTAGCTAGGAAAGCTAGAATCCAGACTTTTAACTCCTAACTCCTGTACAGACGCGATTAATCGCGTCTCTCACTTCCTAACTCTCATCAGCTTTCTTGCGGGTTGCGGTAGCCAAAAAAGTTAATACTGTACTCAGTAATCCGTACTCCTGTTTGTTCTTCAATTTTGCGGATAAAATCTTCTGGCAGTTCCACATGAACATCAAGAATTTGATTTGTATCTATACAGTTGACATGACTGTGAGAGTCACTGATATTACCGTATAAACGCCCATCACAGCGTTCAATACACTCAATGATGCTCTGACTAGATAATGCTTCTAAATTTTGATAAACAGACGTATGACCGATTTCTTTACCTTGTTGGTTCAAGCGATCGTAAATCTCTCTAGCAGAAAGATGTTCATTTGCTTGCCAAAGTAATTCCAGAATAAAGCGACGCTGACGACTAACGCGCATACCCAGGATTTGACACTGCTCAAGGGCATCTTCTAAGGAACGAATTGGTTTTGTCGGAATTGTTTGTTTTTGCATATTACAGCTTGTGAACTGTTAAGGGAATTTTCCCATTTCAACGTTTATTGGTTATTTAATATATGCAATGATATTGCACAACGTTTTTTTACCTGTACTTGTGTTTTGGCTTTTGATGCTGCGGAAGTGACAGGTGGTGATAATGATTTTTTTGGTTGTTGACGGCTACTTTGTCAGACCTTTATCTAAAACAAACTCATTACAACTTTAACTTAAAATTGCTGTAAATGTCCACCTTGGGGCAGGCGTTGCCTTTTTTAAGTAGGCTAATTCTAATCAGATACTATGTTAATGGTGTAGCAATTTTTATTTAAATATAAGTAATTATTGTAATTATAAAAGTAATATTTAAGTGTAGCCAAATCCGCTATACGTGAATTGCGTAGGCGTAGCCCGCCGCAGGCATCGCCAGCGGTTCATATCAAGGCTTGCAACTAGATGTATATTTGTTGTAACGAGCGAAAACTAAGCAAAAGTATCAAATAAGTTTGAGAAGGTTAGACTTGTGTATAAACCTTGTATAGGTCAGCAAAAAAGTTTCATACCAATTCGCTATAAAAATGCACTTAATATCTATTAAACGAACCGCCTCTTTGGGTGACGCTCGATAACTCGCCCTAAGCGTACCCCTGCGGGGAAGCAAGCTACGCGTAGCGTCTCTAAGAGTTGCCATGCCGCAGGCTTTACGCTGCGTTAACAGTCGCCTACAGCGCTGATTTACCAAGTACGCCAAGGGATAAAGAGTAAGTATTAAGGGACTTCCAAGGAATAAATTACTCAGTAAAAATCAAAAGCCTAAATTTCAACAATAATGATAATCATTTTAAGGGGGTAAGAGATAGTTGCCAACGCCAACAACCTCTTACCCCCTCAAGTATTTATGAAAAACTTTGCACTCTGTTTCGATTAATGCTGCTGTAGTAACAATCCTTCATCAGCATCCAACGCTGCTAGGGGATTTTCTGTGTCTATCCATGAAACCTGTGCTTCTAGCTTGTCACAACATTCACGCACTAAACGCAAACCGTCATCTAATGGAAGTTGAGCAGTTGTTGGGGTAAACTCTTGCAATATCCCAGCTTCTATCGTCTGATAGTGATCGAGGTGTTTGCTCAATTTCGCCAGAAAATTTGCTCCTTCGCCACCCGCAGCGCTCGCAAACTGCAAAATTGAATCGACATAAGCCTTAACTTTGGGGTTTTTAACTCCCTCTGTAGCTGAGGTATAGAGCAATTCACCTGATAGATATTCAAAATCTGGTACATATAGGCGATCGCCAACTACTTCAAATCTCTGCATTTCTTTCGCTGGTCTAACTGTTAACTTCTCACGCCTGACTCGCTCAGCCGCCTTCTCAAGCAGTGTAATTACAGTTAAAATCATTAAGGGATAGTTGCTATCTATACATCTGATTTCCACTGTGCCGAGATTGTTGAGTCTAACTGGATTCCAAGCTGACTTGAGTAAGCTGACTCCTGCTTCTTTGAACAGGTTCGGTTCAATTCCAGCTTTTTCCATCGCTTGCAACCAAGTATAATAACGAGCAAATTGCTGTTCGACTAAACCCTCCACACTCAATGCATAAGGCATGAGTCCACCGACTGGCTGTAAATCAGTGTAAACTCCTTCCCAGCCAAAGGTTTCACTACCTCGATAACGAGTTGTGTGCGCGGCTAGTCCGATCGCCTGTCCTTCATAAAAGGGACACGCCCGCGTCAGAGAAATGAGTGCTGAGTCGCAAGCTGTAGCTAAATTATAGATATTTAGTAGTTCTTCTCGGTCTGTTGATGTCGAGTTGTAGGATACTGCAACACCAGGGTCAATTACCCCAGGCGGGACTTCCAAATGCAGGTGTGTACCTGTACATTTGCCGGCGTGTAAAAATTTCTCATAGCCGACAGTCCGCGCTTGGATATGGTAATTAGGCTGATCGCGCATAACGGGTGTAATGTGCAAAGGGTAGCTAGACAGAGGGTAAAGGCGTAAACCCATCTGTTGTGCCGCAGAAAGCGCCAATTTGAGATTTTTGAGATAAACTCTTCCTAGTTCTGTACCAGTGTCGGCAGGAGGTGTGTTAATTTCTACCATGCTTTTGACGAACTCTGGCACAAAGTACTTTGGGTTTAAACCTTGTGTTTGCGCCATTAAGTGACAACCTTCCAAAAACTCATCGGCGCGCTCGCTCAGATAACCAGTCTCATCTACCAGAAAAAATTCTTGCTCAAGACCAATACGACGCTTTAATACATTCATCTAGACCTACCTCCACAAGAGCATAATATTTTACCTGCTGTCATCACGGCTCATTAAGTGTTTCTACCTCTTCTAATTCCCCGTCTATACATCCCAATTCGGATTTTGAAAGCTAAATCTCCTAAACTACCCAAGGTGCTAACAGTTAGTTGGGCGCTTGGTTGCTGTCGCTCGTCTTGAAGGCTACCTAGAACATCGAAGCAAAACATCAACTGGTATCCAGGTCTTGTGGCGAGGCTGGTTAAAATTGCACGCCTTCACTTGATTGTCCAGGTTTTACACGTTGCCGCGTGACAGTGAACGTCTGCACTATCGAGGGATAATCTTTGAGTGGATTTGCCTTTAGTGAGAACGTCCTCAGTGTCACTGTTTCTTTCACTATCCCATTTTCCGGATCAAATATCGCACGAAAATCGCTTCTGCTAATTGTGCCGGGTAATGTCGCTGTTGGGTAATTGAAGTCCTGTCCCGTGGAAGTAATCTCTTTGTCTGAGGTAGACTTCCAACTGCCCTGCGTATTACTAAACGGTGGGATATTGGGAACACCACTTTGGATTGAGGCAGTAGCAACTTTGTTACCATCACATTGAACGTTGTAAGCCCACCAAAGGAACCGAAGTTAGCAGAGATTGTCGTGAGGTACGTGCCTGTCACCAATTGGCGACAATCCGTTATGGACTCAGCTTCAATCTTTGTAGCGGATTCATAAAGTCAAAGTGAGTGAAGGTCAATCTAGCGTCAATCCCTGAAAGCTGCTACTGTAGATTGTCGATCCTACAGTTGAGCATCAAGAAAGTGGCTGCTGAATTAATGACAATCGCGATCGCACTCAATAATGACTTCATTAACAATCTGGATCTGTCGCCTGCGTCAACGGTGATTGAACAACTGCTGCAAGCTGGGGTAGCATCCCATGAACAGCAGCTACGTTTTGATATCAATTACGATCTCGAACCTGGCGATCCACGGGAACTCTCAGAAATTCCAGAGGTGCGGCTATGGTTTGTGCGCCTAGATGCCAAATACCCCTGGTTAGCATTTTTACTAGATTGGAAAGCTGGAGAGTTTGTTCGTTATGCTGCCATGCTTGTACCACACCAGTTCAGTTCTCAAGAAGGTATTCAGTACAATCCTGAAGCCTTAGAAATATTTTTGATGCATAAAATCTTTATTTTAGGTGATTGGCTCAAACAACAGGGCATCCCCAGCCTATCGCGGCTGAAGTCTATGGCCCAAATGCTGGGTTATGAATTAGATGATGCTTTTTTTGAGATATTTTAAATCGCTAAATTGCTAAGTACAGCATTTCATTAATTCGTAGCGAATTAAATTTAGCAATATTCTGCAATACCAATGCATCGGCTTGCTTTGTTAATGCGTTGGCTTGCTTTGTTAATGCGTCGGCTTGCTTTGTTAATGCGTCGGCTTACATTGTTAATGCGTCGGCTTACATTGTTAATGCGTCGGCTTACATTGTTAATGCGTCGGCTTGCTTTGTTAATGCGTTGGCTTGCTTTGTTAATGCATCTCCATACAATGCCAATGTATTCCCTTAGAATGTTAATGCGTTCTCCTGCATTAAAAACGCTACGTTTTTACGCAAAACTGTACTAAGTGCAACAACTACTGTATTTAAATCGTGAATTGCTTGAGATAAAACGTTAGCCTCGTATTCATTAATCATGACCTCCATCCTCGTCCTCGGCGCAGGCGAACTTGGCCTCTCTATGCTGCACAATCTCGCACGACTCGCCCCAACAGACACAACCATCACCGTTCTCCTCCGCCAAAGCACAATAAACTTTCCCAGCACACCGACAAAGCAGACCGAATTAGACAAACTGAAAGCTCTAGGCATCAGGTTTCTCCCTGGAGATGTTGTTAACAGCTCTAGTTCCGACCTATCTGCCCTTTTCAGACCCTATCATACTGTCATTAGTTGTGTGGGCTTTGTAGCCGGAAGTAGTATCCAACTAAAAATCGCCCATGCAGTCCTAGATGCGGGCGTGGCGAGGTATTTACCGTGGCAATTTGGGGTGGATTATGATGTTATTGGCCGAGGTTCAGCCCAAGAACTATTCGACGTGCAATTAGACGTACGAGATTTATTGCGAGGCCAAAGCAAAACGGAATGGGTGATAGTGTCTACGGGGATGTTCACGAGTTTTCTCTTTGAGAGATTCTTTGGGGTTGTTGATTTAGATGAATCCGTTGTGCGAGCGCTAGGAAGCTGGGAGACGGCTGTAACAGTGACAACACCGGAGGATATAGGGGCACTGACAGCGGAAATTGTCTTTATGGAGAATCCGAGGTTCAGGAATGAGGTAGTGTTTACGGCTGGGGATACAGTGACGTATGCGCGGGTGGCGGATATTGTGGAGAGCGTTCTGGGTAGGGAGGTGAGGAGGGAAAAGTGGAGTGTGGAGTTTTTAAAGAGGGAGTTGGCGAAAGATCCAGAGAATTCGCTCAAGAAGTATAGGGTCGTGTTTGCAGAAGGGAGGGGTGTGAGTTGGGATTTGGAGAAAAGCTTTAATTGGAAAGATGGGAAGGAGGTTGTGGATGTTGAGAGGTGGTTAAGGGAGAATTTGAAGAGATGAGTGCATGGTTACAGCCAAATCCGATAATTTACGTGATGCTATAGAAACCGTTCTCAAGCAAGCAGCGTCCTAACTAATATGGCTACAGCTATAAAATCTAAAATCTAAAATCTAAAATTGGCACAGTCAACTTTGATTTGATAAATTCGTAGTTTGCGCTGTCTTCGCTAAGGCGCAAACTACGAACAATCCTTAACCATCAATTATTTCTTTATAAACTACTAATGGCACATGGATTTAGTCCTCTCCGGCATAAATGCAGAGAAAAATCTAGTTTTCTAGCGTATTTTTTAATACTGAATGACCGCAAAATCTAGCCGTAATGTCCAGGTTTTGCGGTCATTTAATAAACGCATAACTACATTGGATATCCAATAGACTGATTGCAGAAATTGGGACAAACTGCTGGTTTAGCCACCCCAAATTTTCTCCAAAACTGCGTTTGGTGAAACATCCGCCGTTTTTCCCGTGGGGGATTCAATGGCCAGGAATTTATCGTTTTTCGGCAACAACTTAGCTGGATCGCTGGGTCCAAATAGGGCGATAGTATAGGTTTGGACTGCAACGCTCAGTTGTAGTGCCGCACTATCAGTAGACAACATCAAATTAGCCCCGGAAATTATAGCAGTTAACTTGCCAATATCATCTGGGGCAGTCACCTTGATATCTGGAGAAGACTCCAGAAGCGATCGCATAAACTGCTGATCATCAAGTCCCTTAATCACCACCACAGGCAGATCCGGCTGCTTATGTTGGAAGGCTTGAATAATTTGATGCCACTTCTCAACAGGGTAGATTTTATCCGGTTCTTTAGCCTGGGATAACTGGCCAGAACCGCCATGAATCAAGATATAGCCTGTTTCATGCACCCCTAAGCGTTTTTGTTCCTTTTGTGCCCACTCAATATCTGGTTTTGGCACATTTACTGCTAACTCTGGGACAGGGCTATTTATTTCCAATGGTTGGAGCAAATCATGATATAATGCCGCCGCATACTGGGATGGTTTGAATGGCACAGTGTGGCTCAGAAAAACCGAACCTTTGCCTTGGTAGCCAATGCGTATGGGAATTCCTGTCAACCAGAGCAAAAGACCCAGCAACCAACTTTGCTTCACAGCAATGACAACATCGTATTCGCGATCGCGAATTATACCTACCAGGTTACCCCAATCTGCCAGACTGTTACGGTCTTGAAAATCAAAGTTCAGCACCTCGTGAACTGACTTGCTCACTCGGTAGGCAGCCTTTGACCGGGGTTCAACAACGACATCTATCTGAGCGTTAGGGTAATGGCGCTTCAGGTCATCTAGAGTCGGAAAGAAGAGAATTTGGTCGCCAATTCCGCCAGGTACAAGGGCTACTACTCGCATAATATTTATTGACGCTTACTCGCTCCCTATTTTAGGGGAAAATATATAGCTTAAAGATTGAGGAATTCTGTGTATTTACTAATTCCAGCTGCGGGAATCGGAAAAAGAATGGGGAGTAACCGCAATAAACTCCTACTGAAACTGCGATCGCAACCAATTATTGCTTGGACTCTATTAGCCGCAGAAGCCGCAAGTACAATCAATTGGATCGGGATTATTTCCCAGCCTGCTGACTGGTCTGACTTTAAAACAATTATCGCCGATCTGAAGCTGACTAAACCAGTGCAATTGATCCAAGGTGGCTCCACCCGCCAAGAATCTGTTTACAATGGCTTGCAGTCCCTCCCAGTAGCCGCAGAACAAGTGTTGATTCATGATGGGGCCAGATGCCTTGTCACTTCAGATTTATTTAACTCTTGTGCCGAGGCGATTCGCCACTGTCCCGGTTTAATTGCTGGTGTACCCGTCAAAGACACCATCAAAATTGTCGAACAAGGCATAATTCAAGAAACACCCGACAGACGACAATTGTGGGCGGCACAAACTCCCCAAGGATTTGATGTCAAGTTGTTGAAACAGTGCCATGCTGAAGGTGTCCGTCAAGGTTGGGAAGTAACTGACGATGCCGCTTTGTTTGAAAGGTGCGGTATTGAAGTCCGAATTGTCGAGGGAGAGGAGACAAATTTAAAAGTGACCACTCGACAAGATTTAGCGATCGCAGAATTTATTCTCACAAGTAGAGGCTTTTGATCAAAATGAAGAGGTAGAGGGGAAACTTTCTCTAGGTTTTTTCTCATGCCCGTTTCAAACAATAATTTTGGCAATTTAGGATATAATGCCACACACTTGTTGATTGTTAGTTGTCATCTGCTAATGACTAGTAACTAATGACTAGTAACTAATGACCAATGACTGATGATTAAATGATTACAGCCACAGCGACGAAGATAGAAGCAATTCTCTATTTAAAGGGTAAACCCTTGTCGCTCGGCGAAATCGCCGAGTATGCCGCGTGCGATCGCGCCACTGTCAAAGAAGGCATAATTGAACTAATGGACAACTATGCCCACCGAGATAGCGCTTTAGAGGTAATAGAAACCCCAGATGGTTATAGTTTGCAACTACGGTCTGACTTTCATGATTTAGTGCAAACGATGATACCAGTAGAATTGGGAGTAGGTGCATTGCGGACTTTGGCAGCGATCGCCCTCAATAGTCCCATACTCCAAAGCGACTTGATTAACCTGCGCGGTTCAGGAGTATATCAGCACGTTCCAGAACTCGTCGAACTTGGTTTCATCCGAAAGCGCCGAGACAGCGATTCTCGCTCCTACTCGCTCCAAGTAACGCCGAAATTTCACCAATATTTCCAAATCGAACAACTCCCGCAAATACTTTCCACCAGCCAGAAGGAAGAACAACTAGAACTAGAACTAGAACTGAAGGGAGTAGGGAGTGGGGAGTAAGAATTTTAGATTTTGGATTTTAGATTTTAGATTGAAATTTAATCCAAAATTGAATTGCTCAATGCCCAATGCCCCATTCCCAATGCCCTCTGCTTTTAAAGGCTTATACCCGTAGTGAATGCGCTACCCTTGTACAATGGTTTAAAGTAGAGTTAGCAATTAAGCTAAATAAAACTGCCAATGGTGTTTAATCCTGACTTCTTGAATGACAACTCTGAGGAACACCCTAATCAACTTCTTTCCGACCACTCTGAGGAATACCCCAATCAGTTACTCAAATATCTACAGCATCAGTCTCCTGATGTTTTAGCGAGGATTGCTCAGTCCGCCAGCCCCGAAATTAAACAAATCATCTCCCAAAATGTCCAAGGGCTAGTGGGAATGCTCCCTGTAGAAAATTTCAATGTGCAAATCACTACAGATAGGGAGAACTTAGCTGGGCTTTTAGCGTCGGCCATGATGACAGGGTATTTTCTGCGCCAGATGGAACAAAGAATGCAGTTAGAGCATTTGTCTAATGGTCAATAATCAATAGTCAGTAGTCAAACATTCTGAGACTATTGACCAAATAATTACTAATTCGTAATTCGTAATTAAGAGGGTACAGAGCTAACACCAAAATCTCTAGTTTGGTGGTCAACAAGACAGTGAGGGTACAGAGCCAGCACTGATTACAACTACGAATTACGAAAGCATTGCGGTAGTAATAGCGCAGGGTAAAGCCTTATCTTCTCCCAAGGGGAGACGCTGTTCGCTCTCAAGAGGCTTATCTGGGAGACGCTGTTCGCGTTCGCCAACGATATGGCAACTCTTAGAGACGCTGTTCGCGTTCGCCAACGATATGGCAACTCTTAGAGACGCTGTTCGCGTTCGCCAACGATATGGCAACTCTTAGAGACGCTGTTCGCGTTCGCTTAGAGCGAGTAATTGAGCCTCGGAACGAGCGTTAGTTGTCAATTACGAATTACCTTGACTACTTCCTTTCAGGATAAGCACCCGATTGCACTTTAAAGGTTTGAATTTTACCGCTGCGGTTGACTTCGATCACTAAAATGTCCCCAACTTTGCTGGCCTCTACCAACTTCTGAACTTGGGCTGAGGTTTTGACTGGTTTACCGTTAACTTTTTGAATCACGTCTCCAGGAAACAGTCCTCCGCGCTTGGCTGGGGAATCGTCTGTGACTCCTCTAATGACAATTCCAGCGTCCTGCTGAATGTTCAGTTGATTTTCTTGATTAATCTGCTGTTTTCTGATCGGAGAAAGGTCTGCCATTTCAATACCTAAGAAGGGATGTTCCACACGTCCTTTGGTAAAAAGTTCATTGGCGATGCGGGCGGCGGTTTCGATGGGAATGGCGAAACCGAGTCCTTGAGCATCAGCGCGGATGGCAGTGTTAACACCAATCACTTCGCCTTGGGCGTTTAACAAGGGGCCACCAGAATTACCAGGGTTAATTGCGGCATCAGTTTGGATAAAGCTGACTCGCTTATCTGGGATACCTACCTGAGTGCTAGTGCGATCTGTAGCGCTGATGATGCCAATAGTGACAGTATTATCTAAACCCAGAGGATTGCCAATAGCGATCGCCCATTCTCCTGGTATTAAGTTTTGCGAATTGCCCAGCTTCACTGTCGGTAAATGATTCGCTTTTATTTTCACCACTGCGACATCTGTCACAGAATCAGCTCCTACCACCTTCCCCTCTAGACTCCGACCATCTTTGAGAGTTACTAGTACTGTATCTGTATCTGCTACCACATGAGCGTTGGTGAGTAATTCTCCATCTTCGCTCAAAATAAATCCCGATCCCGTACCGCGCTCAATACGCTCTTGAGGAATTGGTTGTTCATCCTCTCCAAAGAATCGCCGCAAGAGGGGATTTTTCAAAGCGTCAGAGATCGGATTGGCTACTTTACGGGTGGCATTAATTCGCACCACAGCCGGGCCAACTTTTTGTACTGCTGTCGCAATAAAATTCACATTCTCGCCCCCAGTAGCCCCAATAGCTGCGTTAGGAGAATTTGGAACTATGGATTCTGGAGGCAAAGCCATTGTCACATTTCTTAACTGTTGGAACGAGGGATTTTGTAGCAAGAGATAGCGACTCCCAAACAAACCTGCACCACAGCCGAACACCAGTAAAAATACATAAACGCCCAATTGCTTTAAAGATAACTTCATAATCATTCTGCTTAAGGACAGCAATGCAGTTGCTAATTTCTAAGTGTAGTCAAGCTAACGGCAAGTGGATAGATCAATTTATAAGGAATTGGGAATTGGGGATTGGGGATTGGGGCACTTGTACTGAGCATCTCGGCTTCTCTACGAGACGCTACGCGAACGCTCGATGGAGCCGTTGCCGTTGGCGCAGCCTCTCCAAGAGTTGTATTGGGCATTGGGTGCAGAGTGGAAAGACTTGGTGCAACTTCCTCCCCTGCCCCTCTGCCTCTTTCCCCACTGCCCACTCTTCCCATCTAAAATCTAAAGTTAATGCGCTCCTGACCTGTATACATGACTTTACCTTTTCGTCAACTGTTTCTCTGTAGTTTAGTTAGCGCCTTGGGACTAGTATCCATAGTGCCAAACTCGAACAGTGCTAACGCTGCTGTAGGTGGTTGCCCAACTCCAGCCCTATCTCGCTTCCAACGCCATAAAGTTGTTCGTGGCGAAACTTTGGAGAGCATAGCGCAGCGCTACAATCTCATTCCCACAACTATTATCGGCATGAATCCAGCTTTACAGAACGGTGCGATTGCAGTCGTTGGTAGTGTACTTCAAATTCCTCCCTACAATGGGGTTGTAGTCGAAGTGCCTCGCGGTGAAACTTGGCGAGAAGTGGCGGCAAAATACAAAGTTCGTGCTGATAGCCTTTTTGAGGTGAATGGCTGCCAACAAGACCCCAGAATCGTGTTTGTTCCAGGGGTAAATTGGTCGCCCAATGGTGTTGTAACTAAGTCCCCTTTACCTACTGATACAGGCACACCAAACCGGGCATCTCTGTCTGGCTATCCCTTAGCACAAGTGGCAACTGTAGGATTAGCTTATGGCTGGCAAATCAATCCTGCGACAGGTCAAGTTTTCTTTCATAGTGGTGTTGACTTATTAGCACCAGTAGGTAGTGCTGTACAAGCGATCGCTCCTGGAACCGTAGCCTTTGCTAATGATCAAGGTACTTATGGCAAGTTGGTGATTATTAACCACAGTGGCGGACTCCAAAGCCGCTATGCCCAGCTTGACAGGATCAAAGTTACTGTCGGTCAGCAAGTGAAAAAAGGAGACTTACTGGGAACAGTAGGCACTAGTGGACAACCAAGTTCCAGCCAACCGCATCTCCATTTTGAAGTGCGTTCTAGCTCATCTCTGGGTTGGGTAGCAGAAGATCCAAAGGGTTATTTGAAGAAATAAGGTTCCTTTTGAAACGCATAGGCGCTTCGCCTTCTCACAGGGTAGGAACGCAGAAGAAATCTCTGTGTTCCTCTACCGAATTTTTACGATCCTTTGCGTTAAAAAAAGGATGCTATATTTTCGCTAGATTTTACGATATGCATTCCTGCCTCTGCAAACCTTGCAAATGCTGCATCTGCCTGTTCTGTGTAGTCCACAATACCGGGAACAACAACGGGGGAAGTGCAATCTTCTAAGAGATAGATTTTTTGAGCAAGGCTAGCATCTACCTGTTTAATTTCTGTTAATAAATCGTCAATTGTCCAGGCGACGCAATGACTTTTGGCTTGACCACCAATAATTACTGCATCAAATTCTAAAAGTTGCTTAATCAAGTGCGTGTTCTTTTGAGCAAGTGGACGCTGCTCAAAATCTTCTAATACTTCTGGGCGTAAGATGGAATAGTTTTCTGTTAAGGGGTTTTCACCTTTGATTTCAAATTGCGTCTGACTTTGACGAGCAATGCCGTGGAAAAATATCGCTTCTTCTACCGATGAAACTAAAGCATGACCAATACCGCCCAACATAGAATGATAAGGCCAAACAGTGAGCGGATATTTCCCATCTTGACTTAGTTGCTTAAGGTAATGGTAAGCATGTTTTTCTAATAGTTCATAATCCCCATTAGTAACACTGTTAGCAACTGCTGGGTTAACTTTCCAGATACCTTGTTGAATATCTGCTGGTGTGATGCTAGTTGCTGCTGGGGTGGGATGTTCTCCGGCGGCGTTCACCCAAAAGATCGGATGAAAAATTTGCGTTGCTGTGTGGGTGTCTAAGGTGGGTACAATTTTTGTAATTACTCCCAAATTGTGATAAATAAACTCACATAATCTGACATTATCATCCACCGCCTCATTCCCAGATTTTCCACCTACAAATAATTCAAAATCGGGGATGCAGAAGGTATTTTGGACATCAATTAATAGTAGGCAAATACGGGTTTTATCTAAAGATGCAGGTTTGATATCATGTTGTTTTGCCCAGATTTCAGCTTCGGCGGCACGTTCTTGGTAAGGTACGCGCCAGACTTCGCCCACTTCTTCAGGGTTAAAATGTGGGGGAATGGCTAGTTGGGTTGTTGTTTGGGTGTTCATTTAAAATCTGTACTTATTTTCTAATTATTAGGCTTGCCTTAGTTAAAAATAATGGTGAATTTAGTAAACGTCATCATGAGAACCTAAAGTTAGCAACAAAATTTCTTCCTCTCATGATTCAGGATTTGTAACAAATTTAAATAAAATCAGATTACGATAATCAATTAAGCATGAGTATCTACCCGATGAATCACCTTTTAGCTTGTGACTACGTAAACTGAGTTTAAATGAGTCTTCAGCGATTTGTTGTAATATTTGCTCAATTTGAGAACGTAACTCTGGATTTTTCTTGACTAGACGCTTAAAAGCACGAACAAAAGTTGGACTCCAAACCAAATTTTTCACTCGTTTAACTCCGCCATCAAATCTGCAACTGAACCACGCCGGACATTGCCCTGAGCATAATCACTTTCTGCTTGCACAATTTCTTTTAATAAGTCATCCCGTCGCTGTTGTTTGAGGCGCTTTTGGATAATAATCTACAAGAATATCCTGAGCTTCTGGATCTAACGCTTCTACTGCTTCTATGGCTTTCTGGAATGTAGATGTTTTTTCTAGCATAGGAGTTAAAGCATTTGGTGATAAGTCTAATTTAGCTGGTAGTAGGGGCGATCGCTCCTCAACCTCTTTCCTTAATAGTATATTTGTATTATAAAATAACAGATTTAGCGATCGCTCTCATCTAAACTTTGCAACATTGCCAACCGTTGATCTAACCACTCATCTGTAAACCAACCATAAGGTAAAACATCGTCAACTACATTTGTGCTGATTCCTCGTTAAGCTTTCCTAAGGAACGCTGTGCGATCGTTAACGCTACTCAGTTAGAAGAGTTTTTAATTGGTCTTTATTTCTTTGCCTGTCTGATTCTGATTCTCCATTTTTTTCGATCTGATCGTCCAAAAGAGCCACCAACTGTGGCAATCTGGGAAACAGAGATTTATCAAATCTGATATTTTAGCTACAGGAAATTTACCTAATAGGGTTATGCAAACTCTGCCAACTCTTACAACTTCTAACACCACAGTAGATCAACCCACTTTTGATACAACTATCAAGCGGCGTAAAACCCGTCCTGTAAAAGTGGGAAATGTCACCATTGGGGGCGGCTATCCCGTTGTGGTACAGTCAATGATTAACGAAGACACTCTTGATATTGATGGTTCGGTAGCTGGTATTCGTCGTCTGCACGAAATTGGCTGCGAAATTGTCCGTGTCACAGTTCCGAGTATGGCTCATGCTAAAGCTTTAGCAGAAATTAAACAAAAATTAATTAAAACTTACCAAGACATACCAGTTGTGGCAGATGTCCATCACAATGGGCTGAAAATCGCTCTGGAAGTCTCCAAGCACATAGAGAAAGTACGGATTAATCCGGGCTTGTATGTGTTTGAAAAGCCAAACCTTAATCGAACTGAGTATACTAAAACCGAATTTGACGAAATTGGCGATAAAATCCGCGAAACCTTAGAACCTCTGGTAGTTTCTTTGCGCGACCAAGGTAAATCCATGCGAATTGGGGTAAATCACGGTTCCCTCGCTGAAAGGATGCTATTTACCTACGGTGACACTCCAGAAGGCATGGTGGAATCTGCCATAGAATTTATCCGCATCTGTGAATCTTTGGATTTCCGCAACTTGGTAATTTCCATGAAAGCCTCACGAGTACCAGTGATGCTAGCCGCCTATCGCCTTATGGCCAAGCGCATGGATCAACTGGGTATGGATTATCCGCTACATTTAGGCGTTACGGAAGCCGGTGATGGCGAATACGGACGAATTAAATCCACGGCTGGTATTGCTACCTTACTTGCTGATGGCATTGGCGATACAATTCGCGTCTCACTTACAGAAGCACCAGAAAAAGAAATTCCCGTCTGCTATAGCATTCTCCAAGCTTTGGGATTGCGAAAAACGATGGTGGAATACGTCGCTTGTCCTTCCTGTGGACGCACTTTGTTTAACCTAGAGGAAGTGCTGCACAAAGTCCGGGAAGCCACTAAACACCTGACTGGATTAGACGTGGCAGTCATGGGTTGCATTGTCAATGGCCCCGGAGAAATGGCAGATGCTGACTATGGCTATGTTGGCAAAACACCTGGTTATATTTCTTTGTATCGTGGCCGAGAAGAAATTAAAAAAGTCTCAGAAGATAAAGGTGTAGAGGAATTAATTAACCTAATTAAAGCAGATGATCGCTGGGTAGAACCGTAAGGTAACTGGGGACTGGGGACTGGGGAAGAAGCAGGGGAGCAGAGGGGAAAGAGGTAATTTTCATTCTCCCCCTTGCCCCCAGCAAGAACTGCCCCTCTGCCTTTTGTGCCCCATGCCCAAAAACTTTGTATCTTTAAACTAGCAAGGTCACCGGATTGTCAAGTATTTTGTTGAAATTAGGAATACATCCTCCATCTGTACAGTGGTAGCCTGTGTTAGATTGAGCATACTGACTATATATTTTCCCTCTGACGCAGCTGTCATTATGGTGATTACAAAAAGTAGGCTTGTTTTGGGTGCTACGGTAGTGACACTCTCCACGATCGCTGTTACTAGCCTTGGCATTCACTCGCGAGGTGAGGCTTTATTTAAAGCAAGTCCCAAAGAATTGGTAGATGAAGTTTGGCAAATTGTTCAGCGCCAATATGTAGACGGTACTTTTAATCAGGTAGATTGGCAGGCTGTTCGTAAGGAGTACTTGAGCAAGTCCTACAGTAATCCGCAGGAAGCGTATAAGTCCATTCGGGAAATGCTGAAAAAGCTAGAAGACCCCTACACCCGATTTATGAACCCAGAGGAATTCAAGAGTATGCAAGTGGAGACCTCTGGAAAACTCACAGGGATTGGGATCACGATCAGTCAGGATGAAAAAACGAAGCAACTGGTTGTAATTGCGCCAATTGAAGATACACCAGCTTTTAAAGCTGGTATTTTGGCAAAAGATGTCATCCTCAAAATCGACGGCAAAAATACCAAGGGGATGGATATTAATCAGGCAGTATCCCTGATTCGAGGTGCAGCAGGAACGCAAGTCAATCTAACGATTCAGCGCGACGCTCAGACAAAAGAATTTGACATCAAGCGCGCGGAGATTGAAATCCATTCAGTTAAGTATTCCCAAAAGAAAACTCCAGCAGGTAACCTTGGGTACATTCGCTTGAATCAGTTCAGCGCCAATGCTGGTCAAGAAATGCAAATCGCCATCAAAGATTTAGAAACCAAGCAAGTAGCTGGATATATTCTGGATCTGCGTGGTAATCCAGGTGGCTTACTCTTCTCTAGTGTAGACATTGCCCGGATGTGGATAGATAAAGGTAAGATAGTCTCCACCGTTGAACGCCAAGGAGAGGCATCAAAAGAAGAGGCAAATGGACGCGCCTTGACGAATAAACCGTTGGTGGTTTTGGTAGATAAAGGTTCAGCTAGTGCAAGTGAAATCCTCTCAGGGGCTTTGCAGGACAACAAGCGTGCTACTTTGGTTGGTACTCAAACCTTTGGTAAGGGACTAGTGCAATCGGTGCGTCCCTTGGAAGATGGCTCAGGATTAGCGGTAACAATTGCTCATTACTATACCCCTAACGGTACAGATATTAATCATAAAGGTATTGCTCCAGATGTGAAGGTAGATTTGACCAAACAGCAGATGGAGGAGTTATGGCTCCATGAACGTGACAAACTCGCTACCCTAGAAGATCCCCAATTCGCGAAAGCAGTGGAAGTGATAGGTAAAAAAATTGCTGCTAAGAGCACAGCTTCAGCAGAAAAATGAAGAGTTAGGAATAAAGTTAGGAGTCAATAGTGAGGAGTTAGGAATAAAAACCATGATTGTCAACTCATAACTTCTAACTCCAAACTCCTAACTTTTAACTTAAACTGGTTGGCACTTCCCAGCCCTAATAAGTCCGACACGCCGAGCGATCGCTTCTTCTTGCAAACTAAAAGGCCCCCACTGTTCTATAATCTCTAGATTATCGTCGCCAACTTTATCGCTGGGGAGAATTTCGCAATTACCAACAGAACGCTTGACAATATACCAAGTTTGTGAATCATTCATACTTGAAATAAAAACTTTGTTTTTTACAGTAAGGATTCTAAGGCATACAGAAAATATTCTCCCGTGTATGCGATTGTGTCGGATCTGATTTAGCTATAGACTACACTTACAACCAGTTCCTTACAGCCAGAAATTTGCTATTTGCCCTTGGCTACCCACTAAAGAATTTTAATAAAAATATAAAGTGTACTTAAATAATAAGTAGATGAATTAATATATAATACATGTATAATACTTCTGAAATTCAATAGATTGATATGCGTTTACCTATTATTATCAGTGCGGGGTTATTGTTATCTTTCGGACTGAACCTACCAGTAATGTCCAAATCTCCCATAGAGATAGCACAAGCACAATCGCCAGCGAGTAATAACTGGAATTTAAGGCGCTCACAAAAGCGATTAGAATTTAATCGCCGTTTCTGGAGTGGGCAAAATATTTCCAATTATGACTATACATTGAGCAATAGTTGCTTTTGTATAGCCGATGCTAGGGGACCAGTAGTCATTAAAGTACGTAATGGTCAAACAACTTCCGTCACTTCTGTAGCTACAGGTAAACCAGTTAATCCAGAATTTTTTCAAAACTACAACACAATTCCTAAGCTGTTTGATGTGATTCAAGATGCTATCAAGCGTAAAGCCTTCAGCCTGAATGTGGAATACAGTGCTAGATTCGGCTATCCAACCAAAATTAATATTGATTACAACAGTCAGATAGCTGATGAAGAAAAATATCTCACAATTGAGAATTTTAAGGTAATTAAATAGTCGTCGTTGCAACCAGAAAATTAGATATTAAGGCAATAGGTATGCTTACCTTGATCATTAGAGGATGTTTGAAAAGTTTTAGGCGAATATAATTCGCTACTACACGAAGCTTAGTCTACCTCCGTGGACTAACGAAAAATCAAGGTTTTTTAACCCACGGAGGTGGGTTTTGTCTATGTAGCCAAGCCAGTGCGATCTTGGGGGTTTCCCCCATAAGCACCTGGTGTGCGACTTCTAGTCGCCCAGGCGAGTAACAATTTAGACTTTTCAAACAACCTCTTAGACCTCTTGCATAAATGCTTAAATTGTCATCTTGAGCGGAGCTAAACAGAGTAGTGAGATTTTTCTCTCAACTGCGTTCCGCTCAAAATGACATTCCTAATTTTTTGAGTTTTGCATGAGGTCTATTAACTGCTGGCGTTCAAGTTTCTATGTGCTGCTGTGCGAATGTCTCACAGTTAAAGGCGATGTCAGGGACGGTACTCCTATTCGGGAATAACTGGTAATAAAAATACAAGCCGAGATCCAACATATATCAAATGAACTATCTAATTTTTTGAGAGAGGTATTGAAAGTAGAACTGAATATTAACCATTTTATTTGTTACCCTTCTGGCAATTTAGCAAACGCCTGCTCAACTAACTCTTTTGCCTTAGCATCCAAACGCAGCCAATCCACTTCACCCAGTTCATCAATTAAACTAGTATCAACATCAGCAGCTTCCTTGTCTGGGCTGTATTCCAGAAAACACACTTGATAACATAGTTCCCACAAATCGATACTCGCTTCTTGCTGTTGACGCTGCAAACGTAGATGATATCCTGGATGGGGCATCGGCAGACGAGTAAGAGTCTCTCTGATTCCATCTGCTTCTTGGGGCGTTGCAGTTTCCATTGCTTGCAACAACTCAGTCACCAATGCTTTGATTTCATCAGTGGTGCTAGGCGGCCAAATCAGGACATCGTGGTAAGTTCCTGTCCAGGAAGATTCATCAAGCAACTTGCGGATATTGTCGATAACGCGAATGAAAGCAGGTTGCATGAGGATTTCAGCCTGCTGCCATGCAACTGAGTTTGTTATTTTAGGTGGCATTGGTAATAAACAGGGGCACTAAAAGAAAAATAAACAGTCTGCGTTTATTAAAAAGCTGCGTTTTTAATCTAAATCTTTTCTCAAGATAGCGGATTTCATTGAAGAAAATTTGGAGATATTTATTACCAGCTGAAAAATTAGGTAATAACTCTGGGGAGGGAATATGATCGGCAAGCTACTAGACCATCGTTACCATGTAATTCGAGTCCTCGCGATGGGAGGATTTGGTCAAACTTACATTGCCCAAGATACTAGGCGGCCCGGCAACCCCATCTGCGTTGTCAAGCACCTCAAACCCGGAACTGACCCCAGAGTTTTTGATACTGCTAAACGCCTGTTCCACAGCGAAGCCGAAACCTTAGAAAAACTAGGCAACCATGACCAAATACCCAGGCTACTAGCATACTTTGACGAAAATCAAGAATTTTATTTAGTACAAGAATATATTGAAGGACATACCCTAGCTGAGGAACTTATACCTGGTAAGCGCTGGGGTGAAAGCCAAGTAGTTCAACTGTTACAAGAAGTTCTGGAAATTCTCGAATTTGTCCACCGCCAAGGCGTGATTCACCGCGATATCAAACCAGATAATATCATCCGTCGGGCCTCAGATAATAAGTTAGTTTTAGTGGACTTTGGGGCAGTAAAGCAACTGCGTACACAACTGGTGACAGTGGGCGGACAACCCTCTCCCACAGTAGTTATTGGCACTCCTGGCTATATGCCCACAGAACAAGGGCAAGGTAAACCGCGCCCTAACAGTGATATCTATTCCCTTGGTATCATCGCTATTCAAGCACTAACAGGATTATCGACAACAGAACTGCAAGAAGACCCAGAAACGGGCGAAATCATTTGGCAGCAATCTGTAATTGTGAACTACCGACTGGCGGCAGTGTTGTCCAAGATGGTACATTATCACTTCAAAGACCGCTACCAAAACGCCACGGAAGCACTGCAAGCATGTAAAGACGCGATTAATCCTGTACCTGCACTTTCCACACCTCAAGAATCTGCCAAAAATTCCAGTTACCAAGCAGCCAAATCTCAGCGTCAAGTATCTCGGCTGCAAACTGTTGCAGTTGCACCAGCAAATCCTGTCAAACCTGCCCGTCAAGACTCTAGCAAATCTGATCCATGGCCGATATTAATTGGCATATTATTGGCGGGTGGTGCGGCTGCTTTGGTAACAAATGTATATCCAAATGTGAAAAATCTAGCTTCTAATCTTACAGGTAACGATACCGCCTTAGCAAACAAATGCTCGGCTGTTGTCGTTGGAAATTCCAATATTCGTTCTGAACCTAGTTCAATAAATTCTGATAATGTTTTGCAAATAGTTGCTGATAACACCAATTTCGAGGTGACTGGCAAGCGCACAAAACGAGGTTGGATAGAAGTTAAACTTAAATCTGGTCGTTTGGCTTGGGCCCACTCGGATGTGATAACCAATAATCAAGAATGGGGTTCTTGCCTGCGCGAAAAGGGCATTGCAACTAAGATTGTAGATGATAGTCCCCTGATTGCGACTCGACCGACTCCCAAGCCAAAAGCAAAATCGAGGGATGTAGTAACTCCATTACCAGAAAAATCGAAGGGGTTAACTGACGACACTGGGAAATCAGAACGAGCGCAGCCTAGTGATAACAGTGCCAATATTGTAGAACAAGCAAGACAGAAGTATGAATCAGGAGATATAGTTGGAGCGATCGCACTTTTGAGATCAATTCCGGCAAATGCGGCTTCTAGTATCCAAGAGACACGCAAAATGATTGCCCAGTGGCAGGAAGATTGGGCGAAAGCAGAGGCATTATCTAATGAGATCAACAAAGCGCTGGATGATGGTAAATGGGATAAAGTTTTAGATTATAGAAACCATCAAGAAAAGTTGCCTAATACTCAATATTGGCGAAATAGAATAGAACCATTATTTAAACAAGCAGCCGAAAATCTAGCAAAACAGGCACTAAGTCAACTAGAAAATCAAGGTAATCACAAGAGTACCCAACAGAAACTTCCCAATACTAACCAACCTGCCACTAAAGAGAGTCCCAATACCACAGAAACTCCTAAAAGTGGCTTTTAATAGTTATCAGTAAATACTGTTTACCTCGTTGGGAATGCCTAAAAGCAGGCTCCACCTCCTAAATTCGCGGCAGCAGCCCAATGAAGAACGTTTCCAGGTAGAACCTGGAAACGAGATTTTAAATCGGTGTTTATCTGTGGTTTATCAACAAGGGAAAAGGTAAAAACCTCGCTCCAAGTGTCTGGCTTAGTTTAATTGCGAATTGCGAATTGCGAATTGCGAATTGGTTTATTTTCCCTAGTGCATTTCGTCGTATTCTGGGGCTTCAACTCGTCTTGCTTCCATCCGAGAAGTAGGCAGAAACTCAGCGCGACGGACTGGAACCAAGGACGGCGTATTTCCTTGGTAGGGGTGAATCACTTGTACAGTACGGGCTGGACGCTGCCGTGGTGAGAATAAAGCCAATACCCCAGCGACGACAACACCACCACCAATAGTGAGAGCCGCACCTCCCACAGCCCAGAGCATGGATGAAGACCACCAAGGATTTTGCGGCTGGAGTGCTGTTACTTTTTGTTGGTTATACTGCTGGGCTTGTTGCCACTGTTGCTGAGTATTGAAATTTTGAACTTGGCCTTGGAGTTGTTGATTTTGCAACTTCAGCTGTTCATTGTCGTTTTTTAAACGCTCCAACTGCATCTGCGTGTTCAACTTCTCCATCTCTAGGCGCTGGTCAGAAGTAGGAGCAGTCGGTGGCTGACTGGGATACATTGGTTGCCCATAAGGCCCGTAAGGATATATTTGTGGCTGTACTCCCGGCGCGACTACAGCCCCTGGCATTTGCGAAGCAACAGTAAAATTAGATTGTAGGGGGGTATTTGTCCCTTTGAGCAATACCAGAGCCGCCAGCCCAGCTACGGCGACCCCGCCGATAAACGCCATACTCTCACTCATCGCCTTTGCCCCTCAATTGCGACGTAACTATAATCATTTGTGACTGACTCCCTCTCACACACATAATTTATACCTACTTAACTTCACATAATACTCAAACTATAAGCGAGCGGATCAGCTAGTTTTTTTAGATCATGATATCTGATGTTAATATTCAAAACCATAACGGTCAAATTGTCTACCAAATAAGAAGAGAAAAACTGCGTTGTTATACTTTTTAATCTACTTTCCCCGTCTAATCAAGAGGAGTATTTGTACTGTTGTTAGTGGTCTTGATGGCTGCTTTGAGACTTTGGCAAAATTCAGCGATCGCATTTAGTCCCTGCTCTGGTGTGCCTTGGGCCAACTTTTTCACAAAAGCGCTGCCCACGATCACTGCATCTGCGCCCCATTCCATTACCTGACGGGCTTGGGCAGCTTCGGAGATTCCAAAGCCTACACCAATGGGTTTATCAGTAACACAACGAATTTGTTTGAGTAAATCAGACACACGGTTTTCCACTTGCGATCGCATCCCTGTAACCCCTGTGACGCTGACTAAATAAATAAATCCAAGGGATGAACGAGCGATCGCTTCTATCCGTTCAGCAGAACTGGTGGGAGCGATCAATAAGATTACGTCAATTCCCATCTCACTAGCTGCTTGGAGCAAGCCTGCTGCTTCCTCTAAGGGTAAGTCAGGTATTACCAATCCTGCGATCCCAGCAGCAGCAATTTGCTGAAGAAATTTTTCAATTCCACGGTGCAGAATTGGGTTGTAATAGATAAACAGGACAATGGGCGATCGCAGTTTAGGAGTAATCTCTTGCAACATTTCCAGCACCTGCTCTAATTTCGTTCCCCTTTGCAGGGCGCGGGTAGCAGCAGCTTGAATTACTGGCCCATCAGCCAGAGGATCGGAGTAGGGTATGCCCAGTTCTATAATGTCGGCTCCACTGCGATCTAGAACCTGCAACGCTTTTGCTGTTGTTTCTAAATCTGGATCGCCAGCAGTAATAAACGGAATCAGAGCGCACTCACGATTCCGTCTAAGGGTTTCAAAGCAATGAGAAATCGCAGTCATTTAAGTGTCAAGAGTCAAAGGTCAAGAGTCAAGAGTCAAAATTGGGACTTTGGACTCTGGACTCATCAATGATAACTTTACACCTGAGATTGCTCTTCTTGTTCTATTTCAGCTTGAATTCGTGCTAGTTCTTCAGGAGTAAGCTCATCTAGCCGCTTTTGGAGAAAGTCTTGCTCATACTGTTCCCGCTGTTGGTGGTAGGTCATTTTTTGTCCCACCGCACGGAAAAAATAGCTGGCTAACCAGCCAACTAACCCACTGACTAGTAAGACTTGGCTCCATATACCAGCTTTCTGATTATCCAAACCGACTAGCTGCAATCCTACATATGCCAAGCCGCCGGCAATAAAAACACCCAAGCCAATTCCAATAGCGTCAATCCGTCGCATGAGAGTTATGACCTACCAATCTCGTTAAACTTCAATTTGTCGCCGTCGGGGTCGAAAATTTACAAACGGCGATAGAACCAACAAACCCGGAAAGAAGAAAAATACCAAAAAGTACATAAAGGTACGTTCGATGGAGGTAGCTACATACCAACGCTGCTTCAGGTACAGCAAGATAGCAATCGGGATTACCAGAAGGTAAGCTCCAGCCAAAATCAGATATAGCAGGGCGACAATCATAACTTTTTTGTCTAAGCTTCTGTTTTCCATCATAGGCTGAAGAGCCAGACTGAGGAAAGTATAATCATGACGCTTTCAACATAACTACGCCAGAATTCCTCGTCTATGTCCAGATTAGACTGATAAAAGGTAGTATTATTCTGTAATCGTAAATCCACTAGCAAACAAATGCTCTAGTCAGACAAGAAAGAAAACTCATCCAGATTGATTAGTGAGGAAACAAGGAAGATTTCCAACTCTGGAACACAATCGCCCTATCTGGAAAAAATATTTTCAATCTAGTTGGACAAAAGACACAATTGATGGTGGAATAGATGAGGAGGTATTTACTGCCTCTACGAAATAACTAGTTATACTAGTTGCCAAGTACCTGCGGGGGTGTGGCGGAATGGTAGACGCTACGGACTTAGATAACTGAGCCTTGAAGGAGAAATCCCTCAAGTGGAAGCTCTCAAACTCAGGGAAACCTAAATCTGGTTACAGACATGGCAATCCTGAGCCAAGCCCAAAAATTTGAGATTTGCGATTTGAAATTTGCGATTAATCTTCAATCCAAAATTCAAAATCGTTCGACTGAGCGTTCGCGCAGCGTCTCGTAGAGAAGCCGAAGTCTAAAATCCAAAATTGAGGGAAGGTGCAGAGACCCGACGGGAGCTACCCTAACGTTAAGTCGAGGGTAAAGGGAGAGTCCAATTCTCAAAATCTGATCTGGCTATTGTCATCAGGTAGCAGTGAAAACTGCGGGAGAATGAAAATCCGTTGACCGTAAAAGGTCGTGTGGGTTCAAGTCCCTCCACCCCCATTAAAAATTTAAAATGCCAAAAGACTCCTGTTGTGACTTTAGCCATAACTTTGCCGCAACGGCAAGCTTATGCTTCCAATCAAGGGCGGCAAGGTTATGCGTCCAAACCAATTTCTCTTCTGGCGGCTTTAAGGGCAATGCGAACCTCATTGTCACGAAAACATCCAGGTTTAGTCAATAGCTGTGAAATAGCTGCTTCACTAGGATAAATACCTTCAGAGTGAAATTGCTGAACAGCCTGTTTTACCTCCTCGCAGCACTGTTCGATTCGCCTGATGCGAGATTCTTTCATATACTTAACATACTGGGCTGAAATCGCTCGGCATAACTCTGGGAAATTCCTATAAAGAACTCGCTTAGAATACCCGAGGCGTTTGGCGACTACTGTCATAGGTAGCGGTTGTTCATGGCTTTGAAGCAAATTTTCAAGTAATTGTTGAGTGCGATCGCTATCAAACTTTACTTCAAGCTTTTTTCTGCTGCTATCTACCACTTGCTTTTGAGGCATAGCAGAAAATTGACTAGAATTTTCTTTAGCAGTCTCTTGAGTCAAAAAATCCAGCACAGATACCTGAAGAGTAAAACAGATTTTCAAAATTACATTCAGTTCTGGCAAGACTTTTCCCATCTGCCACATCCAAACCTTGTTTTTGGGAATTTCGAGCATACGAGCAAAAGCAGCCGTGTTTCCTTCAGTAAATTGCTCTACATACCTACAGAACGATTGGGCAACTATTTCCCTTTGTAAAGGTTTTGATAAGCGAGGGGTAGTAGCGAGTAATTCTCCAACAGTCTTGATAACCCACATTTGCCACATAATCTCTTCCTTGCTCAGTGGGGTGTTATCAGAAGACGGGTAATCAGCAGTAACACCAAGCCATTCTAAGCAATACGGGCAATAACCTGGCCTCGAATAGGAAGCTAGTGGGGGAATATCTCGTTTGCAGTGAAGGCATTGCTGGCATAAAGATTGATTGTGGCAATGACAAACTGTAACTGCCTCAAAAAACCAAATTAAGGGTTCGTAAATTACTTTATCTTTTGAGGAATACCACTCCTCATAACAGTAGGGACACCAAGCTCGTCTAGAACGAAGTAACTTCCTCTGGGGGAAGATATTAGTCCATGTTAGTAGAGTGAGGAAGCGCAAATCACTACGTAGAGTCATCGACTCTAGCACTGTGACTAAATCAAATGCCATCGTCCCTAATCCATTGAGTGCCCCAGTCAAGCTTCGCATTTGAAAGAGATTTGTAGTTCTGTAAGTCTTGGGTATAAAGGACACAAGTTCTTTGGATATTAAAACTTTTGGGGTTACACAATGAGCTTCTGCTAGTCGAGATATATAACCAGTTAAGCTTTCTACCAATGAAGTACCAATACCAACAGGCTCTAATTGATACAACCGACTACGAGATGGAATAGAAACCTTTTTTAAATCCCAACATTCGTATGTTATTAATCCATTAGCTAACATCTTGATTCACTCCAATAGGATCTCTTTTGGGATTGCGTTTGCCAACTTTTCCTTGTGGAAGAGTCTTTTTTGGAGCTTCTTCTGGCTGTGCAATTGTCTTTGCTCCAAGTCCTAGAGCAGAACGTAAGTGTTGCACGTCTGTTTCTGTTTCAGATAATTGTCGTTCGCCCTCTTGAATTTCCTTGAACATTCTCTGACACTGAGCAACCGACCAAGCACGTTTTTGTAAGTCTTTTAGAGTGACGGTTGTTGCTTCTCGATCCAGAGCATCTTTAAGAGCGCGTGTTAGCCAATTTTTCAGTATGCCAACACATCCTAAAGTCCGTTCATAAAAATATTCCCAATGAGTAACTAAATCTGGAGGCTCTGCAAGTGGCATCTGCTGTTGAAAAGTCAACAATACACTTTTAAAAGCCTGTACGTCTTCTGGGGTGTCAGCACAATAACGGCGGAAATGAATATCGACGCTACGGCGTGAGAGTTGACCGCTTAAATTACGGAATGTCAGTAATTCGTATGTTCCTAAAAGGCAATGCAAGATGCCTGTCATATTTGCCACACATTTAAGACAGTCTAGCTGATCTTGTAGCTTGTGTCCGCTTGCCATTTTCCCAAAATGTTGCGCTTCATCTATGAAAAATACATCTGGATGGCGATAACTGAGAGCATTTTCTAAAGCTCTGCGTAGAGCAGATGCGACCACTTTAGACTCAACGTTAATTTTTCCGAAAATATCACGATAAATGCCCCGTACACCGTAATTAAATTTGTGATCGATTAGTGGTTCTTCTAAGGCTATTAAGGCGCGTGTATAGTAATCTTTCCAGTTAAAGTTTCTCGATTCTGGAGCTACAGCCTCAACTCCAACAACAGGAACGCAACCGCGATCGCTTTCCAACTTAGGTAATGCTAACTCTGTTAATTTCTGCTCAACCCGCAGTCTTAAAGTTGTTTTACCGATACCGCTAGGGCCATAGACAAAAATAAATGACGCACCTGCTGGTTCAGCAATTGTCCGCACTAGAGTTTCATACACCTCTTTGAGTCGGGGATGTGCTACCGTGTAATTCTCGAAATAGGCAAGCCTTTCTGTGGCAGATTGTTCAAGGAGCTTGAGAGGAAATCCGGTAAGTATTGTCATAACTAAAACTCCTCATAAACTACAAGTGTTTCTGGAGTGTTTGCTTCAATTTCAGTCACTTGATTGTCGGTATTACCAAAAGGAATTTGAATAACTTTTGGTTCTTCGTTGCGACTGAAAGTAGCTTTTCCACCCTCAATTACCCTAAAGACTTCAGACGCTTCTGCATCATAAGAACGCTGCTCTAATAAGGCTTCTTGGGCTTCTACTGAAGCTAAAAACTCCGCTAGATTCTTGGCTGAAACTCTTGATTGTCGTGCATGATTTGAGGAGCGTTTGCGTAACTCGGCACTAGCTAACTTGAGTTCTTTTTCTGAACGACCTTGAAATTCTGCATAATATTGAGAAATGCACTGTACCCATAGTCCTCGAACAAAGGCATAAGCGATACCAATATCAAATGGCTCGTATCTTACCTGGACAGAGGTATTTTCAATTTGCGGGTCACGAAAACTATTAGACCAGTAATAGATTGAGTTAATTTTTACGCCGCTTCCAGATTGAACTTTCGCTTTTCCTTCAGAGGTTGTAGGTAAGGTCAGAATCTGAAAGTTTTCATCGTAAGGAATCATGCGGTGAAGCCGACTACCACCGCTCGCTATACCAGCAGCAAAAGCATCCCTCGGACTCTGGAAAAGAGCAGGATGTTCATCTGTATCGTAAACTTCATAAGCCCAAGCGCAAAGATATTCGTAAAGCAAGCCCAGTGTCCAGACAGCTTGATTTTTAGGGTTAACTGACTTGGTTACTTGGCGAACGTTACGAGTTATCTGTGTATTACCGAGCAAGTTATGGATAAATTGAGTGTTGGAAGTACCAAACAGACGTTCGCATACAGAACCAAACCGCGCTTTGGCTGGAGGTCGATTTTTTTTCGTACATTCAAAAGTGGCTAATAGCGTTTCAAAATAAACGCTATGAAATTCTGCACCGTTATCTACCACAATTATCTGCGGTAAACGGTTGTGGCGTTGAACGCACAATCGTAACACCATCAAGCAAGAGCGATAGGAAGGCGAGTCAAAAGTCAAATAAACAGCTAAAAATCTTCTGGAATAAGCATCTATCAAAAAAGTTACCCAAGGTCTACCCAATGAACGGCCAGTACGGGAACACACCAATTCAACATCTAATTCTGTATGGTCAATATGAGCAATTTCAAATGGGCGATCGCCATGTCTGGGTGTTGTCCTGTTCAGTTCCCAATAAAAACTTTCTTGCTTGTATGCAGCCCGACGACCTTGGCGTTTTTTGATTTGTTCGTAACTAGAACGTTTCTTTATTTCTTTTGTAAACGCTTTATAGCTTGGAGCAATAACACTTTGTTGCTCGCACACCCTAACTAAAGCACTATGTACCTCCCACATTTTCTTTTGTTTGAGGGTTTCATAGTCATCAAGGATAAATTTTTCCATCAGCACTAAGGTTTCTTCTGGTAGTTTTCGCGTGCGGTTGCCTTTAGCACTGCGATGCGAGAAAAGCCCGATATAACCACAACTGTATTGCTGTTGTGCTGCTAAATACTTCATTTTCCAATGGCGAATTGTCCTCTCTGGAACTGTTTCGTTTTCAGGTGGATTTCCATTTAAGTATGGCTCAATAGCTTTGTAGCGAAGAAGGGCTTCTGCTTGGTCTTCAGGGCTTGCTTTATAAAATTGCTCCCAAGATTCTGCTTTTATATCTGGTGTTTCAGATTTTTGTAAGCTTTTTATTTTTGCTTGCTGAACCAGATTTAAAAATAAAGTTTTTTTCAGTTGAATCAATTGCCCCAGTTCGTCCTGTAAAGTAACTTCAGTGTCTCCAACATGAATAATACTTAAGCCTTTGCCATCCCAAGATATTAATGTCCCAGGAGAAAGGTTAATCGCAGAAAAACTTATGGGAGTTGATGAAGTTGTTGTTTTTAGCATCAAACTATAGGCAGTAGCTGTCTGCTCGTCGGGAAAAACACAAACTCGTTCTGGTTCAGCTAATGGTGCAACACTTAAATCAACGTATAATTGCTCTGTGGCAATCAAAGCATAAATGTCGTCTGCACTAGCTTGTGTCCCATGATTTAGTAGATCAGCCAAGGAAATTCCTGGTGATTTTGATACTAACTGCTGAATTTCTGCATTAATTACAGTTCCTGACTGAAAAGACTCATCTCGAAAATAATCTTCCAAAAAAATTGTGTTGCGCTGGATAACCCAATTAATTTGGGTGTCTACACATAGGCGGTAGTAAAGCCCAAACTGTTGTGCATAATTTTCTCCTGGTGGAGTGCGCCATCTACCTTCAGAATCGCAAAAATACCGGTTTGGACTTTTGTCGGTTAATTTTTTTAACTCCTCCTCAGTTTTGCACTCCTCCCAACCAGCACAATTACTTCTAATTACGAAAAAGTCTGGTGTATGCAAAACTCCAAGATTTCGCCCATTTTTACCTTGATAGTCCAACTTGATTGGAGGGGGTTGGTCGTAAAACTCTAAAACTTCCTCATCATGCTCAAATTCGTAGATAGTAGGAAGTTCAACACGGTGAGACTCAAATTGAATAGTAGCTCCCATTTTTCGACTGGGATAACGCCCAGAAACGTTTTTGCGTCCACCACCTACGCGGCGGGATGGTTCTGATGAGCGGATTTTTTCAATTAAATGTTGCGTTTGTTGAGATAGATGAAGGCGACAACACCAGGCATCAAAAACAGAATTTGATAGCATCGAATATCTCCTGACACTCAATTATTCCTGTGATGCTTCTTGAACAGGAATGAACAAACTAATGCGTCCTTTTCTCTTGTCACTACGCTGCCAAGCTATGGCATCAGGATCTCGTTTTTGCGACCATTGGGGAAATTCAGCAGGTTTTTTGTACGACGTATCCATAACTGACCGTGGCTTAATCTTTAAGCGTTTTGCCAGTTCTTCTGCCGTCAACTCCATGTTTGTATCTGAGTTTTGCGACTGCGTTACTTCGCTCTCCGTAACTTTATAATTGCCTACAAATTCCAACGTGCCGTTGTCACTCATAGAAGGCATCAGGAGAGGTACACTTGCGGCAGTGTCAGAGACTGATTTCATAGGCAATTGCGAAGAGACTGACGCAGATATTTCTTCTGACTCAACCCATGCGTCAATTGGTGCTTGTTTTATCGTTGATTTTATTTCGTCAGAAACTGATTGATTTTTGTGAGCTTCCATTGCCCTAGTGTTTCCAATATCAGTAGAAGGAGGAGAAATCGAAGATAGTACTGTATCGGGAGAAGGATGTTGGTTATTTCGGTGATTAGACCGCTCACTGGCTGGTTCACTCTCGACAGCATTCGCGTTTAAACTCTGGCTTAAGTGGTCAATCAAATCCTTAAGTCTATCTCCTTGATAAAACTGAAGTAGTTTCTCAGCAGCCTTTTTAGGATTATCCATCCGCACAGATTTGGAACGGTCTTTAATCCCCAGCAAGTCTTTGATGTGATTATTGAGTTTGCGGCTGTAAGCTGGTTCTCTATCCTCATCTTCAGGAATTGGGTTAGTATATATGTACTGTTGAATTCTCAACCCAATCAAATCCCGTTTGTCTACATATTCTCGTTCTTCTGCTGTAAGGATTTTGGGGTCTTTTATGTCGCGTCCTAATAGTGCTGCTACATCTATGGCGATAAGTGAGCGGCCTAGTAACTCACCTATAAGTGGAATCGCTTCTGCTGCACGATTTGCAGCTCGAAGACGTTCTTGGTGGCGACTGCCCAATTCATCTAACTTCCCGCCCTCAAGTCGGGAAGTTTCACTATCGTCAATTAGGTCAGTTCTTTGTCCTTGACGGGACTCATAAACATTGAAAATTAGTATTTGAGTCGGATTCGTCATCCCTAGAAACTACGACTAGAGCATTTTCGCTGGTAAGGTGAAGAATACGTTCTTTCATCTGCCGTGCCGCCAGGATTGTTGGAACTCTCACGTAAGTCGCGCATTCCGGGAGTCCTTTGGCTCGATCACGCTGCATCCGTTTATGCGCCCACAAAATAGCTTCTTTAACCCAATCACCTTCCACATGAATAGCTGTATTCAGAGCATCGGTTAACTGTTGCTCATCACTCGCATTGAGAAAAGTTCTACCATTGTAGACAGCGATACCTCGACGGTAGGCAAATTCTCCTTCCATAGTTACAAATGAAAAAGGAGGGATTATTTGGTCGCTGAGAGCATCAGCTAATGTATATCGAAAATCAGGGATGCACTGGTAAGTGTTCTGCTCTAGTTGCACATAAGTCAGCCAGTTTCCCAAAATTCTTTTGTTATCAGAACGGAACGGTGTACCAGAAGTCATCAATCGATGAGAGATAATCGTATCTGGAAACGCCGTTTCGCAAGCTCGACCAAAAGCTAGGTCACAGCTAGCATGATGGACTTCATCAAGAACCAGAAATACTTTGCCAGCAACAGATCGAGACAAATCATTGAAAAGTGAGTTAGCGTTTTTCAAGCTGGTTAGCCATTGATAACTGACCACTAATCCGTGATAACCTTGTGGTAGTAACTCTTCTGGCGTGGGCAGCCTACCTAAACTTTTAACAGTTCCTGAGTAAAAAAGATTGATATTAAAGAGGTTGAATGCATCTTGAGCATATTGCCGCATTAAATGTTCCGCAGGTACGACAACAACTAAGAAGCGCCAGTCCAAAACGCTTTTGAGAGAATCAAAGGCGTGTAGCGCTCCAGCGGTTTTTCCGGCTGATGTACAGGCTTCAAGCAAAAAATTCTTTTTGAGGTTTGTTTGATACGCTCTTACAAATCGCTCTTGCCAATCTCTTAGCAGAAAACATGACGGCATAGTTTTACTTCACCCCTGTATTTAGGCGTAATTTTATAGACCATTGGTAGCTTAACCGTATCTCTTGTATCTCAACAATAGCACGGTGGTATCTCAAAAAGAATATGTCAAAAATTGGTAAAGATAAAACTATATCAATCAGATTGTCCCAAACTATGCTGGAAGCCTTGGATGCTCGTGCCATTATTGATGAGAAAGACAGGACTCAAGTAATTAGGGAGGCGATCGCTCAGTATTTGGGTTTACCAGAAGATTCGGTTGAAGACAGGGTGGACTTGTTGGAGCAGGTTATAGAGAAGTTGCGCGAACAAGTTCAACTCACAGAGGAAAGAACTGATTTGCTAGAAATCCAGTTTATCGAGTTGAATCACTTAGTAACTGTGTTTATAGGGCGGCAAAAGAAATAAAAATTTATAATTACTCTTGGCAAGCTTATGCTTCCAATCCCGACTTGCGGCAAAATTATAGTTTCAAAAGTAGAGAAAAGTGATAAATTGTTTGACGCAATATCAAGCTTGACAATCTCTTCTCTGGCAAGCTTATGCTTCTAGTTGCGGCAAAGTTATGGGTAAAGTCACACCTGTAGAAGGTATGGGCGTGTTGTATTTAATGGTAAATCAACTCGCCCATATAGTTTTGTATTGGCTCTGATTGTTTAGACTAAGTAATTTCACTTAGCTCTTTGAGGAATTATCAAAGAATTTGTGTTTAATACTTTATTTATAGTCCGAGTTTATCAAATTTGTGTAAAAAGATTACTGAATCTCTAAAGAATAGATTGATGCTACTGTTCACCAAGGTTAAGCTGGTAATAATATGAACAGGAAGCCTTTTTGTCCTGATAACTGGAATGAGCGCTAATAGTTTATCAATTAGTCAGCAAGATCCCGATTATGTTACGTCTAACTCTAGACAACTAAATGTGCAAATTGCACAAGAGGAGGTTTATAGCTTCTTCGTCAAAATTGTCAAAAGATTATCGCCAGATGATGTTTTGCGGGAATTCAAAGGTTTATTTATAGACGGTCTTGATTCACAGTATTCCCATTCTATACCTGGGATATACAGCATTTTTTTAGATGATAACGAACAGGAGTTCTGTAATACACTTAAGCGGTGTATCTACATAATAATTAATAATTGGAAAACCAACAGAAAAGACAAATATATCCAAAAATTAGTTAATTTATTTGCTAATGAAAGTCTGAAATTAGATACCGATGATTTTCTAGAGATAAATATCCGTAAAAGCTGGCTAGAAAATTTTATATCCAGCAAAGATTACCAAGAAATAAAATTATTTGCTACTAAACATGACGAATTATCTAAAGGTCATTGGGCTAATCGCTACACTTCTTATTTATTAATTGATCAATCTGTTAATGAGAATAATTCCCGAGAGCAACAAGAGGCTGCTAGAAGGCTTTATAGACAGATAAAAGACAAATATAAGTTTGAACTAGCAATGTATATTGCTCGTTCTCAATCTGCTGTCTCAAGCACAAACCGCTACAATAATCCCAGTACTTTGGGAGATAATGTTCTGCATTTGATAAAAACAATTGTTTTAAAAAAGGGTGTATTTAGCCATGAAAATATTGCCAATATATTTATCAAACAAACTCAAGATCAAACTCTTGAAGAATTTAAAAAAAGTATAGACAAATATCTCTTTTTTTCTGTAGATAATCAAGAATTAATCGAAACTTTGCGGCAGCAGTTCGCAGAGAAGTTATCTTTATGGAAGGAAAATTATAATCAAGAAATTATCACTAAAGAATTGTTCCTGAGAACCTGTAATCGAGTGATTGATTGTTTGACAACAGAAAATGGGAAAGAACCTTCGTCATTATTTATATTATTGGTTACTCCAGGTCACTCTCTAACATTGGTGATTATCCTACTAAAGACTATTTTGATTTGTAGAAATTCCCGCAGGCATTTAGAACTTAGGATTGCTCATCTAATTCGTTATTACGAAAAATATCCTGAAGATGAATGCAAGTGGATAATCAATTTTATCGAGATTTTTAATATCACGTTTGCAATTTATGCAGAAAACGTAGAATACAACTTGATTAAGATGAAAGAAGAAGATCAAAGCAGTAATCCCCAGTTGAATCTGGATGATTATCGTGTATTTTCACAGATGAAGGTAGATAGACAAAAATGAGTGTCGCTTGATTCATGATTTAGCAAGGCGTTCGTCTAACCAAGCCAAAGCTGCACCGGCAGTTTCAGCTAGAATACTAATGAGGCGATATAGAGCGATCGCACTAAATACTAAGGCGGCTGGAAAGTGGTGTCGTAAAAGTTCATATGCAGTCGCTTCAAACACACCCAACCCACCAGGCGCCCCCGGAATGATAAACCCTAACAACCAAGCGCAACTGAAAGCCCCTAACAACAAAGGAATTTGATTCACATTCAGTGAATCCAGGGCGAACATAGTTAATATAAACCCAGTTCCACGTAGTCCCATAAAGCCCAATTCTCCTAACAAAGGTCGTAAAGGGTAGCTTTTAAGACTGAAGGGAACAGTTGCCTCAGTGGTGACAGCAGACTTTTTTGCTTTCAATCTGTATAAAAAGCGAATAACTGGGTTTAAAAACCAAGGATGAATAGCACAAAGGACTACAGCTAAACTCAGCAATTGTAATATTTGCAGAACAAGGGTAGTATTAGCTGCCGCAAATTGGCTACTGCATAGGACAATGATGATTAAAGCAGCCGCTAGCATCAGTAGCGGTTCCAGCAAAACGCTTAAGGTAGCTGCACCAGCAGAAATATTGGCATTTTTTGCTGCCATAATTCGCCCGTAGTGATGCCAGATATTACCTGGCAAATATTTAGCTATGTTCGTTTTTAAGTAAACTTGGATGAATTGGGGAGATGATACAGGTTGATTTAACTCTTGCAGAATCCAAGTCCAGATCCAGCCTGCCCAAGTATGTGCCAGTAAAGTGACGCCTGTAGCGATCGCCATAATTGCCCATCCTACCCCATCAATACGGATAGCAGTCACTTCAATCCAATTATCCTTCAGAGCTTTGCCTAAAAAAAACAGCGTTCCGCCCAAAATTATCCAGCGTAAAAATTGCTTCATGAATTTAGTAATTTAACGGTTAGATCAACAAGGGCTGAATGCCTCAACTATTACAGTACATCAGCTACCTATTCAAAGCTTTTGAAGGATCAAACAGGTTGATGTAGTTCTTTTTCCGAAAAGTATATTACTTTATTTTATATCTCTCTAGAGTTAGATAAAAATATTCTATGATTACTAATTAAAATGTGGCCTGCGCTAGAGGTAAAGTTAATTTTATTATTCATATCCTTAATAAAGGTTATCGAAAGTGAGCACATCAAGACAAGCACAATTTGCTGACCAATCCAATGGTTCAGTAAACTATTAGCTGATTAATATTTTGGTAAGGAGGACTACATGAACGCGGTGAGAGTATTCTTGAAAAAAATAAGATTGCGCCAGATATTAACTATCTTTTTCGCTGGACTATTGTTAATAGTTAGCACTGCTTGTAGTGGGGCAAATGCTCAAGGTGCAAATCCACAAAATCCCGCTGTGCAAGCTGGCGGAGCAAACAATCCTTATAAGAATGGTGGAGACAAGTATACCAACAACCGAATGTCCACCGATCCAAAAATAACAAACCCAAAAGCCAATCAGGGACGTGACGAAGCTAGCTTACAACCAAGTTCACAATTGTTAATTGCTACAAATAGAGAATCCGAGATACTTTATCCTAGTGGTGAGACACCAGCGGATCGAGTCAATAAAGAAGCAAAACTGCCAATCATCACAGATCAGGACTCCCAACAACCTGAACCAGGTGGTTTGATTCAGAATGAATCAAATATAGGAGAACGGGTTAAAGATCGTCTTGAGACTGTAAAAGAGGCTGTTGAAGAAGCTTCCGGCTTTTTGAAAGATAAGTCAGATAAAGCGGGTACAAGACCTGAATTACAAAAAAATCCAGCATTAGGCAGATAGAACCTTTATTTTGTCTTAATGCTTGGCATTTGAAATCAATCCAAATGTTATCTTGATTGAAGTTTAACTTAGTCACAAAAATCCCAGGAGTTAGAAGTATGAAAAAAGCAATGAATTGGCTGAAAAACATTCGTCCCTTGAAAGTTTTAACTGTTTTTTTAGCAGGAATGTTCTTATTTCTGACACAAGCTTGTGGTGATCCAGGAACAGCAACACAGCCACCAAAGCTTGACGCTCAATCACCTTATTCCAAACGATACGATCCCACAAAAGATTATCCTCTCTCTTCACCTGCTGGTGGAATAAATAACTTTAGTGATGTAGATCCTAGAGCGAAAGATGAAAAGGCAGCGAATGACAGAGGGGATGCGATGGCAAAAAATGCTCAAAAGAACATTGACCAAAAAGGGGTTAACAGTCCAGGGGAATATGGCCAAAATTTCAAGCAAGGTACACCCCTTGGTGAAAGAGTGAAGAACCTGGGTGAAGATATCGGCAGTTCAGCTGAAGAAGTTCGCAAAGGTGTTGTTAAGGGAACTCAGCGAGGAATTGAAAATATTAAGGGTAATACCCAGAATGCTGCTGATGACGTGACAAAAAATGTTCAGCGTGGGGCTGAGGATGCTGGTAAAAATGTTCAGCGTGGGGCTGAGGATGCTGGCAACGCAATGAAGAGGACAGTTAAAGACGTTGATTGAAATTAGTTATTCAATCTCCTGCAAAAATATGAAAGCGCTCACAGACTAAAGTCTGGGGCTACCTAAGCAAAGTCTGCCTACGCAGGCTTTGCTTGGTTTTTAGAGCAAAGACGTTTCCTATCTTCTGCAAAGAAGTTAAAGCAAAGCAAAGCTTTACCCCATCTGGATTTTGAAGATGAGGCTTCCGACCTAGTAGACTGTGGCGTCAGTTTGCCTACCTTTAACAAGGGATTTTGCCCCAAGTCTTATTCATTGAGATGGTAGCTGGATTTATGCCGTGCTGTACTAAACCCTGCGCGAAGGTTGGGATTGGATCGTTATTTCCTGAAAATCCAGCATTTAATAGAGTTTTGAGCATAAATCAACTTGACATTACCAAGATAAAATTGATAATATTAATGATCTTGATTTTTGTGTTATACTAAAATAAACATTGCAATTGTTGAGCAAGGAAAATATAGCAATATATTTTTCCTTTAGCTAAACAAATTCTTGGGCGAGGTTGGTATTAATTGAAAATTCAAGCGTTGGATGTCAAGGCTGGCGATCGCATTATTGCTTACTGCAACAACAAAATGCAAACCTGCAAGGTAAAACGCATATTAGATCCCGGTGAAGCTAATATCACACTATCAGTATTCACTTCTGAGAATTATCGCGGCTGCTCAGTTTCATCTATAGTCCGCTTTCGGAGCAACGCCTTAGTTGATTTGGTAAGTTAAAAAATCAAGGAAACATTCAATCTAAAAAATATCTCTAGCTCTTGTCCAGCCTCAAATTGGATATTATTCTTATTAAAGGTGCTATCGCACATAGAAATCCGTTAATTGTGGCTGGATGATTTTCCAAAAAAGTGTCCTCACACTATAGCAGTGTAGGCAGAAGTATTTGAACAAACTGATTGTATGCTCATGCGACATCAAAAAATGCGAGAGCTAGGCACAAACTAAGTATAATTGTGCTTAGTTTCTAGTAGTATCTCAAGTTTAAATTGATGGGTAAGCAAGTTCGTAGTAAGGACTTTAGTTCTAAGTACGAACATTCGTTCAACGCCACTCACCCAGCAGGGTAAAAGCCGGCCAAGAATAGGGGTTACGCCACTTTTCTTGTTCCCACATTTTTAGTTATGCGGCTCTGAGGGCGGCAGCGGGAGTTTTCCCTTGCTGTAACATTTGGCTGTAAAATTGGCTCATCAAGAACGATGTCGCTTCATCATTAACGTTCCATAAAGACACTACCACCCGCGCTGCACCTGCATACATTAATCGCTTTGGGGCTACGTATTACTAAGATTACCCTCCAATTTATGGCTTTTGTTAGTTCTTTTTCATATCACGAGCCATGTTGAGGAAGTAGTCGTCAAGTCTGGCATTAGGACGACGGCGGTTAGTGGTTGGAATTTTAGCAGTGTTATCCCGATTCGTTTCAATTGACTCTTTTACAGAAGCTTGGTTTATGCCTTGCCCCTGATCAGATTCCAAAAAATAATCAGACTTAGTAAATCCGAACAGCTTGGCAAAAAAACCAAATAAATTTCCGACAAAATTGGAAACACTTTGGAATAAAACACCAAACAAGCCTGAACCTATCCCACTAATATAGTCGTCGCCACTTTAGTTAGGATGCTAGGTGAAGGATATGCTCCATAGCCTCTCTCAAAGTTTCAAAACGGTCTAGCCGCTTTCAAATCCGACTCTTGAGCCAAGCCCAACATCGCTCAATCTTATTCAAGTCAGGTGAATAGGGCGGCAAGTACCAAATCTCACAACCTGCGGCTTCAACTAACTGCTGAATCTGTCCACCTTTGTGAAAGGTGGCATTATCGATCACCAGCTTCTGCCCCGGTTTCAGCACTAGTATCAATCAGGTTAACAGCCAAGTCTGAAATACCGTTCGATTGCAGGCTGCTATGATCGTGAAAGGTGCCAGCAACTACTGCTCACATAAGGCTGCGATCATATTTACCCGACCACTTCTGCGTCCTGACTTCAAGGCATGAATGCGTTCGCCTTTAGGGCTCTAACCATAGCCATAGTCGTCTCGATTATCCATACCTGACTCATCTGCGTAGACAATCTGCCCTTACAACACTTGTTGCAAGGGCATTTGAGCTATTTCTTGCCTGGAGAATTTTCTCAACTCCAGTAAAAATTGTGAAAAATTTTAATTCTGCATCATCAGAAGTTATTTACTTTTGAACAAATTGGTACAGACTTAGAGTTGCTCTACGACTTATTCTCAAGGTTGTAACCTTTAACTTAAAAGCAATCAAGGGCGATGATAGTATTTAACGTTATAGACGTAGAAGACAATATACATTACCTAAAGTATAAAGATATCAAGGAAACAAAAGTAGAGGATGAAGGTAAAAACAATGACGATTACCTTGATGCTAAATACTTTCAAGTTTTTTTCAAAAACGGAGATATAATCCTTCTTGAAATGGATAAACAGAATGAACTTAGCCGAATGCTTCTTTACCGTTTATTAATGCGTGGATAATAGTCATAACCTGTCCTGATATCTGATTCGTAAAGAAAATCTAAACAGAACTAAATCTGGCTTTACTCAGGTTAATAGGCTAAATCGAGTATAGTTATTTTTTCTATTTGGCACTACTAACTCTATAAATGCGTCACCTATCTTGCAGCTAAATTACTGTATCAGTTTTCCTGGTGCAGCAATTTAACGTTGATATGGAATGAAATATAACTAATTAACCTCATTTAGTAAGCAGCAGTAATGACAACTCAGTTTTGGGAAAAAAGCATAGAAATTAATGCTACTCTAACTAACTTACTATTTAACCCCGTGCGTAGAGGCTTACTTCGACATAGGAGTAAGCTACACAAAGCGTCTGGTAGAGTTGTAACTTGTTGCCAAACATCGCCTTTCATTCGTCAAGGTTGGTGGCTTTTAAGGAAGCGTCTGCTGCCATTATTATGTCTGGTATCGTTCGTTGCGGTATTGCTACTCAACAGCTTTGCCCCTACAGTTGCCCAACTACCTCCTCAACCTCGTCAGGAAATTCGGGGGGTGTGGCTGAGTGGTAATGATTTTAGCGTTTTCAGAAATCGCTCACAGGTGCTTGCAGCCATGAGCCAACTGCGGCAGTTAAACTTTAACACTGTTTATCCAGTAGTGTGGAACGATGGTTATACACAATACCCCAGTGCCATCATGCAAAAAATGGGTATCCCCTTTTTCTTCAAGGGAACAGATGGACAAGATGTGATTGCAGACATTATCAGCCAAGCGCACAGAGAAGGGCTACTAGCAATACCCTGGTTTGAATTTGGTTTCATGGTTCCCCTAACTTCGGAACTCGCATCCCAGCATCCAGATTGGCTGACACAAAAGCCGGATGGGACTCAAACTTCAATTAGTGCTGCGGGTGAAGTAGCGTGGTTGAATCCATTTCACCCGGAAGTGCAAAAGTTTTTCACCGAACTCGTGATGGAAGTCATTACTCAATACGATGCTGATGGCGTTCAATTTGACGATAATACGAGTTTACCTGTGGATTTTGGTTACGATAAGTACACAATTAGTCTATATACTCAAGAAACTGGCAAGCCTCCTCCACCTAATCCCCAAGCCCAAGCATGGATAAAATGGCGGGCAGATAAAATCACGGCATTCATGGTAGACCTCCAGCAAACCGTGAAAGCGCGAAAACCGAATGCTATCTTCTCAGTTGCTCCTAATTATTATGATTTCGCCTACAAGGTGCAACTGCAAGACTGGCTCAACTGGGTACGGTTGGGTATTGTCGATGAGTTAGTCATGCAAGTGTACCGTAATGATTTGGAAAGTTTTATCGCTCAAATTACCCGTCCAGAAATTTTAGAAACAAAACAAGTCATCCCAACTGGTATCGGTATTATGGCGGGGTTACGAAATCGTCCAGTTTCCATATCACAAATTCAATCCCAGGTAGAAGCAGTGCAACAACGCGGTTTAGGTATCGGCTTTTTCTACTACGAAAGCCTTTGGGATATCGCATCTGAACCAGTAGCGCAACGCCAGTCAGCATTTGCGGCTCTTTTCCCAAACCCAGCGTTGCGTGACATCTCTCAAAATATACCCCGAAAGCCAACTTTTGATACCATATCCCTACCTTTATATCCAAAACCTTCCCTCGGTCAACGTGTTCGCGGCTATTTTCTGGAAATGGCGATCGCAGGTGGTCAGCCAAAGCGGATCTTATTAGATACAGGTTCAGCAGGGCTGCGAGTTCCCAAAGAGTTTTTAGGTAATGCTCCAATCCGCAGAACGGGACAAAATATTAAGGAGGTATTAAGTGATGGTACTATCCTGGAGGGTGAATTAGTTTATACTAATGTCCGGTTTGGTTTGCTTCCCACCGCAGAACCTGTTCCGGTACAGATTGTTACTGGTCGCCAATGTACTGCCCAAAAGCCTAATTGTTCAGCAAAGAGTAATGTGCCATTTTCTGGTATTATCGGTGTCAACTATTTTGAAAAGTCACTTCCCTATAATCCGTTGAGAAAATTACCAGGCAATCTGAGTAACGGATTTATTGTGATTGGAAATGGTGGTAGTAACAACAATGGCAGTTTAATTCTCGGTTTGACTGCCAATAATCAAGCAGGTTTCAAAATGGCTGCTTGGAGTAAACAAAGCGAAATTAATGGTGTACCCGGTAACAGATGGGATTCTCAACTGAGCAAAGTTTGTTTAACTATTGCTGGGAGTTCTGCTAAAAATCTTTGTAATGGCAAAATGATCACTGATACCGGAACTATTAATGGTTGGACTGAATTCAAGTCAGCTTCCACAGCAGGTAAACTCAAACTAGGAGTATTAGGTTCAGGAAATTCTCTAAAGCTAGCAATTAATAGCATTTTTGATTACAGCCTGGCACCAGGAACCCGCGACGGATTTAATCGCTGGAATTTGAGTATCTCGCCAAAAGCAGAACTTGCTACATTTGTAAATACTGGCATCGCATTTTTTGATAAATACGATGTCCTCTTTGACCAAGTTAATGGAAAACAGGGTTTTCGCAGTCGGCAGTAAGAGTAATTAGCAAAATAGTGACAATTAAAGTCGCAAAAAGACCCTGCAAAACGTATTTACGTTGTTCCCAAATTGCTGGATACTCGGCGTAGTGTATCTTGGGTTCATCTGCGTAGTTATTGAGAATGCCGTCTTCATTAGTGGTGGTGTACATAGTTTTTTCTCTTTTTTGTTTACTTATGTAACTAAATTTAGCAATATTGTTACAAGTTGTCAAAAGTACTTGACAAAAAAGTTGATAAGTAGTAGGAATTGACTTATCAGGGATGGGGGATTTAGGCGAAGCTGCCCCAGCCGGGGAAAGCAAGATGTCTGTTGACTCACCGCTATACGTTTACGCAATTTTTTAAATTGCAAAATCTAAATTCCAATTTGAAAAAAGAATGCGACACATAGACAAAACCCTCCGCTTATCCAGATATCACCCCCCTTAATCCCCCCAATGTATTGGGGGGAGATCAGAAATCCGGTTCCCTCCCCTTTCTAAGGGCAGGGTTAGGGTGGGGTAATCTATCGCAAACATTTTTTGAATCGCTATTAAATCCAAAATGGTATAAAAGAGTAGAGGCACGTTAGTGCGGCGATTTCGCATCTCCACTGGTAATCGGATTTAGCACTCCATCTGTTGCAATCATTTTCGGATGAAGTAAAATCTACATCTAATTCTTCATCACTGCATCCAAAAGCACATTGGCATCAAAACGGACTACATCGGTGCAAGGTAGTCCAGTTTCTGCTATTGTTTGAGCGATGCTTTCCTCAGCCGCAGACTCATCTAGATGTGCTGTATTAAGGGCTATACCCACTATAGGAACATTTCCAAAAGCACCACCGGCACTAGCGACAGTTTCATAAAGCTGAATTACCTCTGGTAAAGGTGGAATTACTACATGGGGATGATTACGTACATGAACTTGTCCCGCCCGATGTACTAAAACCAGTTGAGTTGGTTGCGAACCACGAATCAGGGGTAGAGTTGCTGTTGAACCAGGGTGTAGCAGTGAACCTTGTCCTTCAATGTGCAGGATGTCGTAGTTTTTGCCATAGCGCATGACTATTTGTTCCACAGCACCAGCGGCAAAGTCTACCCGCACGGCATCTAAAGCTACGCCGTCCCCTTCTAACATCACCCCAGTTTGACCGGTGGCGAGGAATTTAGAACTCCAGCCCCGTTGTTTTGATGCCCAATGTAACTCTAGGCTAGTTGACATTTTACCGATCGCCATGTCGGTTCCCACTGTCAACACCCGCTGACACGGGAGGGTGCGGGCTATTCCACTAGCAACACTTATATTAGGCGGCTCTTTTCGTACATCCCAAATTAGTTGCCCAGGTTTGAGTAGTGCATTTAACTCTGGTATATTTGCCATTGGTGTATGTAAACCGTTCACCAGCGACATTCCAGCTTCTAAAGCGTCTTTGATTTCCACCCAGTAATCATCTGGTACAGCGCCACCTCCTGGAGCAATGCCTATTACCAAGACTTCTGGCTTGTACTCCAGGGCTGCGGCTATCGATGCCACAATTGGTACATCACGCTTGATACCTGTTAATTCTGTCAGAGATTTGCTAGCAGACTCGCGATCGATTACGGCTACGATTGGGGCTTCACTGTAACGTAAAATTGCTAGCCCAGTTTTGCCGTGATACCCGCTAATTCCTTCATGCAGCAAGATAGCTACTCGTTGATTAAGTGGTAATCGCACTGTGTTGTACCCCCAAACCTGGTAAATCGTTTGGCAAAACTCTCCCTTCTTTTAGCAATGCACCCGTAAAGGGATCATCGATTAAGTTGAGATGACTGTCTAAATCTAAATAATCAGCTAGTGGCGCTAGCTGTAATGCTGCTGTATTAGCTAGCGAACTGTCAGAGTAGCAACCGAACATTACTTGCAACCCATAAGCTCGCGCTGTATGTACCATTCGCATTGCCTCGGTTAGTCCCCCTGATTTCATCAGTTTGATATTAATGCCATCCACGTAGTTTGCCAAATCAGGAATATCGGAGCTTGTGAAGCAACTTTCATCGACAAAGATGGGCATGGGTGAGTGTTCTTTGAGTTTTGCTAAACTTTTTTCCTGTCCACGTAGCAATGGCTGTTCTACATACTTTATACCTAAATTAGCCAGCCAATTGCACATTGCGATCGCATCTTCTAAACTCCAACCCCCGTTGGCATCAACAAATAATTCTGTTAATGGTGCTTCTTCTCGCACTGCTAGGAGCATTTTTTTATCTGCATCTATGCCATCTGGACTACCTAGCTTCACCTTGAAAAGGTGGACATCAGTAAATTGTAACCAGTCTCGCGCTCTAGCCCTGGCACCTTCAGGGGAATTAATCCCAATTGTGACTGAAGTCGGTACTATGGTGTTGCGATCGAGTCCCCAAATTTGCCACAAGGGTAATCCTACGCGCTTACCTAACCAGTCGTGCATTGCCATATCCAAGGCTGCTCTAGCAGCAGAAGGAACTTGAGTTTGTATAAACACTTGCTCAATTTGCTGCCGCTGTAAGGGGCTGAATGCTTGCAACAGCGGCACAACTTGCTCTAAAGCGTCTTTGATTGTATCAGTTGATTGCCGATGATTACCCACACCGAATGGCGATGCTTCCCCCCAGCCTTCGATCCCATCATGCGAGATCCTCACCCATACATTCGTTGTCTGTGCCGTTGTACCTCGACTAATAGTCAACGGAAACCTTTTGTTTACTGTAAATAAATTTATATTTATTTGCATACTGGTTATATATATTATGTTACATAAAAGCCAGTGTAAGTTCAAAGTTTAGATTATCAGATGCATCTGTTATACTTTTTTACATTCATTGCTTTTTTATTTATGATCAACTTAAAAAAATGGAAGATTTTGAAATCAAAAATGGTTTTAGATTATCCTTGGTGTCATGTGAGGCAAGATGAAATAGAATTACCTAATGGTAAAATCATAGATGATTATTTTGTCAGTATTAAGCCTGACGTTGCACTCAGTTTCAGAGGCGCTTTGTTTGGGGTAGAGAAGAAATTATTCAACTTTTTGACAGTATTTATAACGGTCTACCTATCGGAACTCTACTTTTTTGGCGAAGTCCTGAGAAAAATTTCATGTTTTCTCAGGACGATTTTATGACTTCATCTCAAACTGAAGAGCAAGCATCATATATGTATGTTATTGATGGTACTCAAAGACTCAGAGCACTCTACAACTGTCTTCACAGAAAAGAGAATGGTCAAGATTCTCGATTTGCTGTAGGTTTCGACCTTGAAAAGAAAATCTTCACTTATCTTCATAAAGTTAATGTTTCCGAAACAATTGTAGTTTTATCCTCGGTATTTTCTCATGAAGAGATTATAAAACATCAGATTACTTTGGGAGCATCTCACCTTTGCAAAAATATCAGTTAGTAAGTTGACCATTGAGATAAGCAGCTCGAAGTTGTAACATTCGAGGCACATTTTCCAA
>NZ_JBALCP010000133.1:0-39886 GCF_036919675.1 Nostoc sp. | reverse complement strand
GTTGAGTCGATGGGGGATATTATTCCCCGCACCTCTCAGTTAAATCTGGGCGTGCGGCTTTCACCGCACCCAGCTTCCGATGTTCTTAGCTTGCGCTTTTGCTCATGTGCTGGTAATCGTGGCAACTCTCGTGAATTGCTTCAAGATTATTTTTATTCCAGTTGGCGTGATTTTTATTTATGTGATGTAGATGAACCCGTTCTTCATCAAAAAATTTCAGACCGCAGGAAGCACATTTATAGTTTTGCTTTTTAAGAGCTTTAGAGGTTTCACCGTCGTAGAGCTTACTATTGCGTTCGCTCCAGTAGGCGAGGTTTCCATCAAAGGGTGATTTATTCCCTTTGACCATGACATGTTTACCTTCGGAGTTAGGAACCTTTGGAAATGCCTTTTTAACTAGCTTTTCGCTAGAGTGGCGTGTCTGTTTTGATTCCCTGTTGAATACCGTGTAGGTTCTGTGGTTTAAAAACCAAAGTGAGAACCTTGCCCCACTCATCTTACAGAATTTATGGTAATTCCTCCAGCCTCTAACTATTGGGGAAAGCTTTTCAGCTTTTACCTTAGAACCATAATTCGAGTTGTTGACGATGTGTTTTACTTGTCTTAGGAATGCTTTGAAGTTATCCACTGAGGGTGTTCTTCTGAGCTTTCCGTTTTTCTGGACTTTAAAGTGCCAGCCGAGGAAATCAAACCCATCTGTCGCGGCGGTAACTTTGGTTTTCTTTTGGCTTACTTGCATTCCGCGTTGGCGGAGGAACTCGCTGATTCTTTCAAGTATCTCTATCGCATTATCTTCGGGTCGGAGTATAATAACCATGTCATCCGCATATCTTACTGATGGTTCGATAATGCGTTTATCTGGTGTTTTATCTGTTATTCTGTCGCCACGTTTGTAGTTAATGTGGTATCTGTGTATACTCTCAATCCCATTCAGTGCGATGTTGGCTAGCAATGGGCTAACCACTCCACCTTGCGGTGTACCCTGTTCGGGAAATTCTGGGTTGACTCCAGCCTTGAGGCATCGGAATATTCCGAGTTTTAAGCCTTTGGGGGCAATGAGTTCGTCCATTATTGCTGAGTGGTTAATCCGGTCGAAGCACTTTTCGATATCGAGTTCAATTACTCGTTTTTCTATTCCGATGGCACTGGACTTGAGGTTTGCAGAAATGTACTGTTGTGCATCATGGGCAGAGCGCCCAGTTCTAAACCCATAACTCCTGGCGTGGAAAGTGGCTTCGTGTGCTGATTCTAGTGCATATTTTGCTAGGCATTGCCAAGCTCTATCCGCGATGGTAGGTATCTTAAGCATTCTGGTAGTCCCGTCCTTCTTGGGGATGGGGATTTCCCGTAGTCCTTGATGCTTCCAATTTCCACTATTCATTTTCAGTAGTTCTTCAAGGTTGAAGCGTTCTTCAAATCAGAGGGATTTTTTGCCATCAATACCAGCCGTCTTTTTACCAGCGTTTAGCTGAGATACTTGTCTGATTGCAAGAAATCGAGCCGAGGTTGATTTTAAAATAAGCTTTTGGAGTAACCGAGCTTTCCGCTTGTCTCCAACTTGAACAGCTTTATACACGCGATGAGTGAAGGCGGAAAAGATTTCGGCGGAATTTCTTCCACGGTAAAGCTCTCCAAGATTCACTAGTTTTTACACTGTGTCTAATCATTTTCTCTTCTCTGGTTAGTGTATTCTGAACACCTCGCAACAATTACGTTGCGTCCTACCCAAATCAAAGGAATTCCGTATCCCGTCTTACCTACCTGGGGTTCGACTTCCCCAAGACCTTTGACTTGTTTTTATTCGTTCCCTCGGTAAGATTGATTGTTCCGTTAGATGTAGCCAGTTCAACTGCTGGATTCCCTGGACTCTTTGCCGTTACTATGGACTTGTTCGGCGGGAATGATCTCCAGCGAGGTCAGGGGTTTACGTTGCGCCCTGCCTTTTGATAAGTTGCTTTTCTAGGCTCTGTTTCATCATGGGAACTCCCTGTTAGCGCCAGTGTCAACCCGCAACGGCTGTCTGATTGCACCCTGCTCCCAGCTTCACTCTACAAGAACCGAGCTTGTTCGGTGTGGGCAGGTAAGGAGTCAAATCTGAGTCTGATTGGTAGGGCTTTCACCTACATCTGACCGAGAGTTCAGCCTTTAATGACAGTAATCTGCTGTCGGGCTGGGTTAGTTATTTACGGACTGATTACCGTGATTCGCTAACCAACGAATCGCACGCCCATATCAAAAATACTCAACTGTTTCCCCTGTTTTTCATAAATAGCATACATTGCTTCTTCATTTAGTTGTTCAGTTCGGTCAAGAATTGCAGCATCTTCACCAATAGAGTCATGAATTTCTTGAATTCTATTTTTTAGCTTTTGCTTTAAGCCTATATTACGTTCAATACCTAATTCGGGTAAAAAGTTGTACCCATAAATTACATCTTTATCGCTACCAATTCTGTCAATACGACCAAAACGTTGAATTAGTTTTACTGGGTTCCAATGCAAATCATAATTTATTATAAGGTCGCCATCTTGGAGGTTTAAACCTTCTGCTAATACATCGGTAGCAATGAGCGTATTAATTTCAGACTCACCAGGCTTAAATTTATATTCTTTATTTGCTTTAGGTGCAAATCTGCCAACTACACGAGTTTTATTCTTATTACTTCCGCTATAAATAACATCAATATCATTTTGCTTACCTTGTGGGTTTAAATTATCGTACAGATATTTAGCAGTATCAGCGTATTGAGTAAAAATTAGCCGTTTTTTATCTTTGAGTATAGGTTTATTTAACCAATATATCAGAGTCTGTAATTTGGCATCTTTATCAGGTGTAATTGGTTCAACTAACGCCTGAATTTTTTTGAGTAAGTTAATATCTTGTTTGATATGCTGTTGTAATTTATGTCCATTAAAATCTGCTAAGTCATATTTACCAGACACTTGACGTAATACATCCATCAAATCTTGTTCTTCAGCTTGGTTATAATCTGCTGATAGCAAGATTTGTGCTTCGTCTCCTGCGGGAATAAATCCTTGAGATAGTCCATTCAAAAACCTTTCATGGACTATCAATAATTTTTGAATAGTTTCTTGAAAAGCATAAACACTCGACTCAAAGCGCTTAAATAATAGCACCCGCATTAGTCCTCGCAAATTAGCGCCAGCGCGTTGTAAAGTATTATAAGGCTCTTGTTTTTGTTTGTCTTTTAAAACATAATTCCATAACCCATAACGAGCATAGCTGAGTTCATTGAGTAGTGGTTTAGCTAGTTGACGCTTGCGAGATATGCCTAAATATTGACGTAATTCTTGGTAAAGCCCTTGGTAAGTGTTTTCAATGCTGTATTCAATGGTTTCTAGTTCTGGTTTAGGGAAAAATCGATGTTTCCCACCGACAATTACGTAAGCGCGTCGGGTTCCGTCAAGATATTCTCGGAAGTTAGCGGGGTCTACTGTTTGATGTGTTTGTGCATCAAAGCCGTAAAAACGTAAGATATGGTTGCGGGTGCGACGAATGAGGATATGAGATAGTAACTCTGGTAATTTCTTTTCGCCCTTTTCCACTAACTGGAAGTATTGCTTTAAGTCGGGAGGGTCTATCGGTAAATCTGTTTTGTCATCTTGATGAAACAGTTTTAGTTGGTAGTAGATATCCCAAGCGCTTTTGTTGCGGGGAGTTGCTGTCAATAGGCAAGAACGTTTACCTGTGGCTAAAAATGTTTCTACTACTTTATATCTTTGAGTAGTGTGATTTCGGAGATTATGGCTTTCGTCAATTAATACGAAATCTCTATCTTTATATTTAAAATCATCTAATAAAAGTTTGAAACTGTTTTCATCGTCTTCTTTCAGCATTCCCATTGATAGAATACGAGCATTTAGCTGGTATACTTCGTTGTAACGTTCCCACATTTCTAGCAGTGGTGCAGGACAAATAATTAAGGGACGGGCGCGTTCTGTTTGTTCAAAATATTTGATAATTGCAGCACCAATAAAGCTTTTACCTAGTCCGACTACATCACTGACAAAAGCGCCACCATAATCTCGAATATTTTGCACAGCATGATTAACAGCAACTTTTTGAAAATCTGCTAATTGTTTAGTAATTTCGTCTTCTAAAATCAGGTCTTTTGGGGTGGGATCTTCCAATCTATCTTTGACTAAACTATAGAGAGTTTTCATGTAAACATCATAGGGACGGACTGGAGAAGCCGCCCAAGATTGTTTCATTTCACGCATCAAGGCTTCATTAAAATCTTCCGCCTCCTTCCACAGTTCCTCAAACCAATTGGTTAATTCTGTATGATTATCGTTTCCGTGAATTATGACATTGAGTTCAGTATTATGAGTGATACCGGAAAGGGTAAGATTAGATGAGCCAACAATAGCAATACCTTTTTCTGTCCGTTCTAAGGCTCTACCTTTGTGATCATAGATAATACCATAGTCAAAAATATAGGCTTTGGCGTGTAAAGTTCCCTTGGTGTAAACTTTGACATGAAGCCGTTTTTCTTCAATCATCTGCACTAGATTTTTTACTAGTGTTTCAGCTTCATCTGTCTGATCCATTAACTCTATACTAGAACGGATATTGGCTGCTGTATCGTTAGCCATCCGTTTTTCTTCACTACGTTTCGGATATTTTTGAGCTTCAACTTTATCTGCAATTAATTCTAGTCGTCGATATCCTTGGGCGATTTGTTCGACAGTTTCGCGGTTGCTGGTGTTACCAATTAGTAAGCGTAGTTCTTTAATATTCGTGAGACGTTCTGCAATGGCGGTGAAGCCAGAAAGGAAAAAGTAACCTACTGCAAAATGGGCTGCTGCTGATGAGTCGAGAACGCAGTTGATTTGGTCTACTAATTTTTGATTGCGGTTATCTATAATATCATGCATAATTCATAATTCATAATTCATAATTCATAATTTATGATTTGGGTTTTTGCTTTAGCTTATTGATGGAAACGACTAGTATTTTGCCAATTTCATTAGCTTCTTGTAGTAAGGGGTTAAATTTTGTTGGATGTACCATTTCTGATTCCATTAATATTTCTAGCCAATATTGAGTTTCTCTACACTCTTTTAAGCTAATCTGTAACTTATGAATAAAATCAGCATTAGATTCAGCACTTTGAGCTTCTCGAACATTAGCACCTACCGAAGTCCCACTTCTTAACAATTGTTTACCTAAAGTTCGACAAACCCCAGGTTTCTCGTCGAGAAAGGAACAAGCTTTAATAATCCTGATTGCAAATTTTTTCGTTCTCTCATCAATTGATACAAAATTATTATTACTCACCCTCACACTCTTAAATTATGAATTATGAATTATGAACTATGAATTATTTAGTATTAACTGTCCCATGAATCACGTTCCTGTTGCAGTTGTCTATTTATATGCTCGGTGGTTCTGAAAGCGTGTTTACTGCGGGCTTGTTCTATTAACTTTAAGACGGAACCCCGTTTTGATGCAGACTTTTCTGGCAAAATCACAAATACATCAACGGTGTCACCAATCTCGGCTTCTTGAAGTTCTATTTCTATTTTGTTTTCTGGTAAAACTTTAGTTGTGATATGTAAAGCTGCTTGCATAATTTTTTTAACCTTATACAGTTAGGACATCTTTGTAAATATCTGTCATTGTTAGGGTTAACCCTATTGAGTTTAATTCTATACTATTATTTTTTTCCAACATTTACAGTAAACAATTCCTTTAAGTTTCTTGAGGATAGATTTCTATAATTTAATCTTAGGAATCTAAAACATATTTTTAAATAGTTTTTTTTGAGGAAGTATTCATACTGAAAGCAAGATTTATTCTCTTCTATATTCTCCTATAAACTATATAATATTGTAGTGACTTGCTCATCAGCTTCTGTTGCTTGGCTATGTGACACTATGCTTAATTGATGTTCTAACCCTTGGTTGCAAAGTGATAAGTAGTCAGCATATTTTTCGCAGGCTTCAGCAAGTAAGCCCTGTGCTTCAGCTAATTTTTTATATCAGCGACAATACCATAATTCAACTTCACGAATATCCTCATCGCTTAGTCCATAAAGTTGGTAGATCATCGCGTCAATCTCCTTTTGTTCGTAAAGACAATATGGGTAGCATGGATTATCAGCTTGTTTTTGAATAATCTGGTTAACTAAACCTTTTATTCTCTTTGTAGAACTTGTATCTAATTTAGGTAATATTAATCGTGTCAATACTTCCTCTCCAGTTTCAACTGTATGAGAGGCATAAGACTTGAGCAAATATCGACTTAGAGTACTTGTTAAAATACCGAGCATAACTTTTGGGTCTATTCCTCTAAAAAAGATCGTCGAACCCTTGTTTCCAAATATAGCGCCGCAACCAAGGCGAAATGTTGGGCTATAAATACCTGTAGGTGAGAAAGTTAAGCCTTGCTGGAAGTAGTAATGAGGGTTACGAATAACAGCAGCACGTTTTCTGCTGTCTCCTGAGTTAATCTTGCTACTCTGCCCTTTATGTTCCTTCACATCAGCAATAGTGGCTGTTTTAAGACGTTGAACAGCACTTTGTGACCAATCAATAAAATATTGTGTAGGCACATAATAGTTAGGCAACCAACCTTCGTCAGTATCACTTTCACCGCCTTTATCATGTCGTATTTTCTAGTAGGCGTTTTCTCAATGGTTTGTGACTCTTGATCGTTCGCCAAGTGTCTGAAATAATATAGCATAATTGACCACTATGTTTTAGCAATTGTAGACCACGAGCCATAAACAGACCGTAAGTATCTTTTGATTGTGCGCCCTCACTTCTACGATCAAAATAGAGATTACGCATATTATCATCTACACTTGCACCATATGGTGGATTTGCTATCACAAGGTCAAACCCACCATCTGCAAATACTTCTGCAAACTCTACTGCCCAATCAAAACCTTCAGGTACTTTTGGATTTCCATAATGTATCAGCGTAATTTGAGTTTTTAATTCATTAATTTCCTGCTCTAACTTTTGCTTCTTACCCCCTTCATGAGTCCGCATATATTCAGCTTTTTTCTCACGAAATTGGCTGATAAACTCATGTCTAATCACTCCTGTGGTTGCAGGACTTGGAGCAATCAAACTATCTCCAACTTCAATTTTATATTTTAGGTTTGGTAGTGGCGGCGGATTATCACCCTCATATTCTACAGCCAGGGATAACCATAACCGTAATCTGGCAATATTGACTGCAAAAATGTCAATATCTACACTGTAAAGATTATTTTCAATAATATCTAGCTTCCGCTGATATACAGTATTGGAATCTAGACCTTTGTTAGCAAATAAACATTGGCGCAAATCTAATAATTCATGAAGCATTCCCAGTATATAAGCACCACTTCCAGCAGCTAAATCGCAACACTTGACGCGGCGCAATGCTTCTAGAATTGCTTCTGGATTCTTAATATTATCTGGATGATGTTCATCAAGAAATTCTGATATACTATTGGTTGCTTCTCCTAATACCTGTGTTTTTAAATATCCCTTTAGTGCCTCACGACACATAAACGAAACTATCGGTTTCGGAGTATAATAACTACCAGATTCATGCCTTCCTGTTACGAGTTCCTCGAACACCTTTCCTAGCATTTCTGGATCTACTGCTACTTCTACATCTAGCGGCGTACTCTCGGTGACGGTGAAAGCAAAACGTTGAAAGAAGTCATGAATGATACTGTTTATACAATCATCTGAAACTATAATTTCATCGTTGATGTCATCTTCATCTTGCTCAAATAAACCACCGTTCAGGTAGGGTACATGACCAATCAGGTCTTTAAGTAAACCACCATTATTAATACTTGCTATATCATATTCCTGGGGGTTATTCAGTCCTAAAAAGAAAAAGTGAGAAAGTCTATCTTTATAAAAGTTTTTATTTGATGTATTATCATCTTTTAGATAAGCTTCCCACAAAGCTGATAGATAATCTATGCTTCCTTGGAATTTTAGCCAACCTTTTTTCTGGATAAATGCAATAAACATTAGACGGTTAAATAATTTTTGGGTGAATAACCGTTTACGTTCCTTGTCTGTGTTCCAGTCAATTAGTCCTTCAACTTTCTCAAAAGTTTTACGATATTCTTTAAAGAATTCCTGGGTAACTTTTTCAACATCAAATGCTTCATCATGAAGTGTCTGAATATCTAAGACTGAAGCATTAGAATGTTTTTACAAATCTAACAAACTGATTCTTTCTGTGGCTGTGCGTAATTGTTCCCCTTCTCCAACGGTAATGCGCCGGAATAGCTTTCGTTTTTGCAGAGTATTGTCATATTTGACATTAATAAAATGCCACTGCGATCGCAATTTATTAGAAAATACAAATAGTGCATAGGGATGTTCTTTCAAAAGATAATCGACAACTCTTCGTTCACCTTGTCTTGACAACTCTTCTGAACTCAAACGTGCATAAATAACGTGAAAAGCATTATTAGTACCACCGGATGCTAATAATAAGGGATCATCTGTAAGTTCATTAGGAACTGCATCAGTCAATTTTCGCCGAGAAAGTTCTTTATTAACTCGTTCGTAGTTCAACTGATTCCAAAACAATTTTTTGAGCGTATCAAGACTTTTCAGGTTTTGAAGTGAATTTAAGATAGACTCTTGCAGTTCTAATACGGACATAAATATCAAGCTTGTGGCAGATGTGTATTTTTAGCAAAAACCGCACAGTAAACTCTGACCACGAAGCTTACACCTCGCAGTATTTTCAAAGTTTTTAAAATCTAAAAAATTGCTGCTAATCAGATAAAAATCTGTTGCGTTGAAATTGTTGTATACCTCTAAATTCAAACCAATTAATCTGTAATGAGATATTTATAGAAGTAGTATGTTTCAACAAAGCTACAAATTATATAAATTTAATTTACCGGGATGATATTTTGTCCAGTAATTACACTGGATTAGGTAAAATGGAGTATAAAACTTTATAAAAGGTGGAGAAGTTTACAGATGAAGCGTAATACTGAAACTATAGCGCTTCTGGGTTGAGTCCAATACAGACCTAACCCCCAGCCCCTTCCCTTGTAAAGAAGGGGAGTAAATTCAAAGCCTCTCTCCTTTTAGGCTACGGTGTACACACAAGTCGGAAAAACTTCATCCACCAAAGATTTGCGGTGAAGCAGCGCTCTTGCTAGGGTTTCCCGGAGCAGGCGACTGCTGTTAGCGCAGCCTCTTCGACGCAGGAGCGTCACCTGTACCCCTACGGGGAAGCAAGCTACGCGTAGCGTCTCCAATAAGAGAAGGGTGCGTTACGCTGGCGTGACAAAGCTAAATTGTTGCAATCATGGCGATGCCTGCGGTTCTTCCTAGCCAACTCATTTGTTATTTCGACGAACTCATTTGTTATTTCGACGAACTCATTTGTTATTTCGGCGAACTCATTTGTTATTTCGGCGGACTCATTTGTTATTTCGGCGGACTCATTTGTTATTTCGGCGGACTCATTTGTTATTTCGGCGAACTCATTTGTTATTTCGGCGGGCGCATTTGTTATTTCGGCGTCTCCATAACGCACCCTACGAAACAACTAGAAGAGTTGAAACCTATGCTGGTCATACTTGTGTGTACACCGTAGCCTTTTAGGAGAGAGGTCAAAGTGTATTGCAAACAAACGAAAAACTCTATGGAGGATAAGTTTTAAACCCTGTCCGCAAAAAAGGCTAATAATAAGATTGCGTTCAGTCAGTGAATACTCTAAAAAATTTGGTATATTACTCATGCTCAGACGCAAAAGCCGCCGTAAAATCTTCTCAGTGGCTATGCTTGCGGTTGTTATATGCTTTATGGTAAGTGTGCATTTATTTGGGCAAACAATTATGACATCAGCACCCCAACTACTCACCGACCCATTTTTGCAACTGCCAACTGAAACCTCAGTGCGAGTAGTTTGGTTTACTGAGTTTGCTGGTGTTAATCACACAGTAACCTACGGGGAAAATCTTAAACAAACTGCTAAGGCAAATACTACCAAACTTAGTCGCACGCGTGAAGACCAAGAGTCAAGAGTTGCAAACCAAACCAAAAATAACCAAGTTTATCAAAAGCCAGTCCAGCGCGACATTTGGCGACATGAAGCTGAGGTGACTGGATTAACTCCTGGTGTGCGGCTAAACTATCGTGTTACGAGTGGACGAGAAGATGGCGAGAGTGTTAGTAGTGATGTTTTTAGCCTTGCAGCTACTCCAAAACCGGATACACCATTAAAAATTCTGCTGACCTCTGACCATCAGTTAAAGCCGATGACATCAGCAAATCTGCAAAAGGTGGTAGAAACAATTGGACGAGTGTATGGGGTATGGTTTGCCGGTGATTTGGTCAACGTTAGCGATCGCGCCTCAGAATGGTTTGATAATAATAGTGGTGGTGCATTGTTTCCCGGTTTACAAGGTCGTGCTAAATATGACATGACGCATAACGGTGTTAAGACAACCTATACTGGTGGACAAATAATTCAACATGCACCGATGTTTACTTGCGTTGGTAATCATGAGGTGATGGGGCGATTTGCCAGGATAGGAAGTTTAGATGGTGAATTTGATGATACAATTCCCCGTGTCGTTGCTCAAAAAATTTACCGGGACAAATCTTTAATAGATAATTCTTTTAATACTAATACCTACGAAGAGATTTTCTCTTTACCAAAAAGTAAAGAGGGTGGAAAAAGGTATTATGCAGTCAGTTTTGGTGATGTGCGTTTGGTGGTACTGTACGCTACGAATATGTGGCGGACTCCCAGCTTAGATGGAAAGCGTAAGGGTAGATATCAGGAAGCAGAAAAGGATTTAAATAATCCTGAAAATTGGGGTTATGGACAGCTGATTTATGAGCCAATTGCTAAAGGCAGCAAGCAGTACAATTGGCTAGAGGCAGAACTCGACAGCCCTGAGTTTAAACAAGCAAAATACAAAGTTGTGATGTTCCATCACCCGCCCCACACTCTGGGTGATAATATAGTTCCTGCTTATACAGATCCAGTTCAAATAATTGAACGGGATGGTAATAATATCAAAGCAGTGCGTTACGAGTACCCGAAAGATGCAGATTATATTATCCGCGATGTTGTGCCTTTACTAGAAACGGCTAATGTGCAATTGGTATTCTATGGGCATTCCCATTTGTGGAACCGCTTTGTTAGTTCCAGTGGAATGCACTTTCTGGAAACATCTAATGTGGGCAATACTTACGGTGCTGCTTGGGGTGACAGAAAGCGAGAAGTACCAATTGGATATCATGAGGATTATGTTAAGGTTGGTGATCCCAATGGTTTAGAGCCGATAGTGCCAACAATTGCTCCCTTGCTGGGCGAAGATGGGAAGCCGATGCCTTATATTACGAGTAATGATATTACGGTTTTCAGTATCTTTGATACGGGGATGGGTACGATTAGTAGTTATCGTTTTGATACTCGCAAGCCCGATTCGGAAGTATTGAAGTTTGACGAATTTAAGTTGAAATATAGCAATCCTATCTGATTTGTGAAAATCGTCAGCCTCAGATCCCCGACTTCTTTAGAAGTCGGGGATCTTGTTGTTCGTGAATGATTTAGGATTGCTATAGACTAGCGATCGCTTCGGCAACTAGCTTAGAAACAAAGGGCAAAATATCCCGACTCTTTGCCTGCGCTTTCCCTTCAGTAAATACCACTAAGAGGTAAGGGCGCTGTTCTGGTAACTCAATATACGCGGCATCATGGTGAACTTGACTTGTCCAACCTGCTTTTGACCAAATTTGAGCATTTTTAGGGAGTCCACCGCCTAAAAAACCTGTTACCTGATCTTCGTCTCTGTCAGTGGGCAAATCGTTGAGATTCCGTTTGAGCAAAGCCATCATTGCTTGCGATCGCCCACTTGAAACTGCCACCCCGCCTACGATACTATGCAGTAACCTGGCGATCGCATTTGTTGTCAACATATTGCGATTTTCCAGTAACTCTCCCACAAACGCCCGTTCTCGTCCATAAGCGCCATCACTCCAAGTTTTTTGACAGACGTTAATCGTCTCCATTTCTTCCCAACCCAAGGATTGGTAATAGCGGTTAACAATATTACGCTGATATTTCCAGGTTTCAAAGGGTCCAGTTGGTAAATGTGGCCCTGAGGTGGTACCACTCAGAATATCCACAATCAAGCTGGTAGCATCATTACCAGAATCTACAATCATATCCTGCAAGGCTCGCTCCAACTCCTTGGAGGTTTGACTCATGCCTTTTTCTAACCATTCGTTTACCGCCACCAGATAAAATAGCTTGACTACACTGGCGGGATAAATCCGCTCAACACCCCGATAAGTAAAACCACGGACTGAATGATCCCAAAAAGCGTTGGGAGTTAGCGCACCACCAGTATTTACTGGCACTGGTGGATCGTAAACAACCCAAGTTAACGCAATTTGATTACGGGCTAAAGTCCCAAATGCTGCCCAAGTTGCATCTAAAATGCCATTACCAAGATTTTCGAGTTGTTCGTCTTTATTAAAAAAAATCATTCTCGAGTAATGTCCTTTAATCTAAAATCCAAAATCCAAAATCCAAAATCAGGGGAGTATCAGTGTCTAGCTAATCTGAACTTATATGATTCTCCTGAATGTACACGCTTGGCAACTCAAGCCGCATCTGGGCGACATTTATGGGTAACATCAAATCATCAAAATTCAGCGGTTGAGCTGTATTTGTGTGAAGATGATTATCCGGGATGGGTATCTCTTTCAGATTTTGATTCATTACAATCTGCTACTGTACCTTATCAGGCTGCAACATTTTCTGAATCTGAAATTAAAAAACTCCTAGCAAAGGTGATCGCCTTTACCCAAAAAGCGATGCAACAATCCAATTATTACCTTTGGGGTGGTACGGTAGCACCAAATTATGACTGTTCTGGGTTGATGCAGGCGGCGTTTGCTTCGGTGAGCATTTGGCTACCCAGAGATGCTTATCAACAGGAAGGATTCACTCAACCAATTACTATTGCAGAATTAGCAGCCGGGGATCTAGTATTTTTTGGAACTAGCCAAAAAGCAACCCATGTCGGACTTTATTTAGCGGATGGTTATTACATCCATAGTTCTGGGAAAGAGCAGGGACGGGATGGGATTGGGATTGATGTTCTCTCGGAACAGGGAGATATGGTTAGTCAGTCGTACTATCAGCAGCTGCGAGGTGCTGGTAGAGTTATCAAGAGTTACGAACCACAGAGACGCACAGGACGCACAAGTATATGAGGAGTGGGTTGGTTGATCAAGGGTTGAGTCAGGAAAATGGGGTGATTTCAGCAATTGTCCCAGATGTTTCGGTGGTGGTGCCGATACATGACGAAGTGGAAAGTTTGCCGCTTTTACTAGAAGCGATCGCATCTACTTTATCCTCTAGTCAGATAAATTATGAAATAATTTGTGTGGATGATGGCTCTACAGATGGTTCCGGGGAGTTTCTCAAACAACAGGCGCAAATCCGCACTGATTTAAAGGCGGTGATTTTGCGTCGCAACTATGGACAAACTGCGGCTATGGCTGCTGGGTTTTATTATGCTGTAGGTAAAGCGATCGTCACTTTAGATGCTGACCTCCAGAATGACCCAGCTGATATCCCGATGTTATTAGCAAAGCTGGACGAAGGTTACGATTTGGTGAGTGGTTGGCGACAAAAACGCCAAGATGGTGCTGTAAATCGGTTACTTCCTTCCAAAATTGCCAATTGGCTAATTCGTCGCACTACCAGCGTGAATATTCATGACTATGGCTGTTCACTGAAAGCCTATCGGGCAGAACTGTTAGCAGATATGAATCTCTACGGGGAACTACACCGATTTTTACCTGCCCTGGCGTACATTGAAGGAGCTAGAATTACTGAAATACCAGTGCGTCATCACGCCCGTCGCTTTGGTCAGAGTAAATATGGAATTTGGCGGACATTCCGAGTGTTGATGGATTTGTTAACCATTCTGTTTATGAAAAGATTCCTCACCCGCCCGATGCACGTTTTTGGGCTGTTAGGCTTGATTTCAATGGTTTCGGGGACAGGGATCGGAATTCACTTGACGTTCGTCAAATTTGCTTTCCATGAGGACATTGGCAATCGCCCTTTGCTGATTTTGGCAGTTCTCCTGTTAGTAACTGGAGTGCAGTTGTTTTGCTTCGGTCTTTTGGCAGAATTGCTCATGCGTACCTACCATGAATCCCAAGGAAGGCCTATCTATCGTGTGCGAGAGGTAGTAGCAAAAAATATTGACTAAGGTAACAATAGTAATGATTCGTCATTAGTCATTTGTCTTAGTAAAGGATTACTCCCTTCCCGTCATAAAACTAGCTATTTATTCTTCTCTCTCTTCCTTGGCGTCCTTCTCTAACGAGCTGACAATTGAGGTCATGTGGAAAAGCCCACGAAAAACCTAACCCCCTAACCCCCTTGCCGACACAGGAAGGGGAAAATTCAAAGTCTCTCTCCTTTTAAGAGAGAGAAATAGAAGTGAGGTTTTCCAGATACTCGTGAAAAGTCAGCTCTAACGAGACGCTGCGCGTTGGCAAAGCCTCTCGTAGAGAAGGCGGTTCGTTAAAAAATTAGGTATTCCAGCAGGATAGCAGTAATAACTCTTAACTCTTGATAAAAACTCATTAAATTGCATCTACCTTGAAAGCATTTAATACCTTTGACGCCGAACTACGGCGCAACCTGCTGATTTTATTTACAGCAGGTTTATTATTCTGGTCGAGCATATCTTCGCTTATACCAACTCTACCGCTTTACATCAATGATGTGGGCGCAAGCAAACAAGAAATTGGGATTGTGATGGGCAGTTTCGCCATTGGGTTATTGCTATCTCGCCCGATGCTGGGACGGTTAGCCGATGAAGATGGTCGAAAAATTGTCTTGTTGATTGGTACGATAGTAGCTGCGATCGCACCCTTTGGTTATTTGGCAACCCAATCAATTGGGCTATTAATCTTGGTGCGGATTTTTCACGGTATTAGCGTTGCTGCTTTTGCCACTGGCTACAGTGCGTTAATAGCGGATTTAGCTCCCACTGAAACTCGTGGTGAAATCATTGGTTACATGACCCTGGCAACTCCCCTTGGTTTAGCAATTGGCCCTGCCTTGGGAGCGTATTTAGAAGCTACAAGTGGTTACGGGGTTTTATTTCTGTTATCCGCTGAATTAGGTTTTGTTGCCCTTCTGGGAATTGTACAAGTCACTAATTCACCAGTGCAGACACAGGAGCAAACTGAGGTAAACAAGCGCAACTTTTGGCAAATTTTGGCTAGTCCCCGGGTGAGAGTTCCAACTATAGTTATGTTGCTAATTGGTTTGTCTCTCGGTGCTGTACAAACCTTTGTGTCGTTGTTCCTCAAATCCACTCACGTGGACTTCAATGGCGGACTGTTTTTTACAGTTGCGGCAATTTCTAGTTTTAGTATCAGGGTGTTTGCTGGTAAGGCAAGTGATCGCTTTGGTCGTGGTTTGTTTATCACCTTCGGTATTTTTTGCTACGTTTTAGCCTTAATACTGCTGTGGCAGGCTGACAGCGCGATCATTTTCTTACTGGCTGCGATCGCTGAAGGTGCTGGTGGTGGTACACTAATCTCGATGATGATCACGATGATGGCAGACCGCTCATTGCCGCAAGAACGGGGGCAAATTTTTGCTATATGCATAGCTGGACTTGACCTGGGGATTGCGATCGCCGCTCCTCTTCTGGGTATCATCGCAGAACTTGTAGGCTACCGCGATATGTTTGGCTACGGTGCTGTGATGACTTCTGTTGCACTTGTGATCTTCCTCACCCAGTCGAGCAAAAACCTATCCAACTCGCTACGCTTTGCACTAGGTCGCGCTCCAGATGCTTACGCCTTGAATAACTTAAAAGTTGGGAGTGAGGAACTTTAATTCTTCACTCCTAACTTTCAACTCTTAACTTTCAAAAACGGGCGAGGAGGGATTCGAACCCCCGACACCGTGGTCCGTAGCCACGTGCTCTAGTCCACTGAGCTACACGCCCTCACCGACAATCTATATTAACACGTTCTAACTAAATGATGCAAGATAATTCTCCATCTAATTTTGGCAACTTAACCCATCTAGATCGCCAAGGACAGGCACAGATGGTGGATGTGTCTGATAAAGCACCCACCGTCCGCCAAGCAGTAGCCGCTGCCAATGTGCGGATGCTGCCTACAACCTTCGCTGCCATTCAAGCCGGAAATGTGCCAAAAGGAGATGTGTTAGCAACTGCAAGATTGGCTGGGATTATGGCAGCCAAGCAAACAGCCACTTTAATTCCTCTGTGTCATCCGTTGCCTTTACAAAAAATCGCAGTCGAAATTATACCCGATCCGCAACTACCTGGTTATCAAATTCAAGCCACAGTCAAAACCAAAGCTGAAACAGGTGTAGAGATGGAAGCCTTAACTGCCGTTTCTGTGGCTGCCCTGACTTTATACGATATGGCAAAAGCCCTAGAAAAGTCGATTCAAATTGAATCGATTCGTTTAATCAGTAAGAGTGGCGGGAAATCAGGAGATTATTTCCTGCAAGAGCATTAGATAAGGGCGCATTTTACTTTGAAAAAATCTTTGATACCGTTTCACAATAATCCACAGTTCAGTTATGGGAGGTTGTCAGGGTCAATACCGAGACTACGTAAGTATGCTGCCAACTGTTCTGCCCGTTGACGTTCTTGCTCTGCCAATAACTCAGCCTGTTCTGCCCGTTGATTGAGTTCCAGCGAATTCAAAAATCTCTGTCCATCTGGACGGTAAATTACTAACTCTCCTTGCCCAGTTTGAAATCTAATTTCCAAGCGGGGGCTGAACCAATCATCCATTTGCCATAGCTTATTCAAATGGTTGTTTTGCCGCAACCAGCCATCTAGTTGAAAACTTTCAGGGTCATATAAATAGTATTCTTCAACACCATAGGTATCGTAAAACTCTAGCTTGCGATCCATCTCCTTGGTATCATTACTATAAGAGAGAATCTCAAAAACTACTTGCGGTGGAATATTGTCTTCTTGCCACTGACGATAAGAACGACGTTTTTGCTTTGGTCTACCTAAGGCAACCATCACGTCAGGTGCAGTCGGTGCAATCAGCCGAGAAGGGACGGGATACCAGAGCAAATCTCCCGCAATCAAAACATTGTCATTATTAGCAAACAGAATCTCTAAATTCTCCTTAATCAGGACAATCCAACGATATTGCTCTGTATTGTCTGCCATTGGTTTCCCGTCGCTATCTGGATAAAAGAGATCGGGGTCTATTTGCTCAAAGATACTCATAGGATTTAACCCATCTGCTCTTGACTTTTAATTAGATTATCACTGGTTCTAGAGGTCTAATAGCAACCGCTGCCCTAAAAACCTTAGAATGAGTAGGTGTATTTAAATCTGTAACAAATATTTATGCCTCCTCGTTGGCCTCGCGAACCTGATCGCAAAGACCCTGATTACCGCAAGATAGATGACCGGATGAATTTTGCCATCCATGTGGCGATCGCTGCTAGTATTAATTCTGGCTTATGGTTTTTTCACATCTTGAAAGCCACTACCTGGGAGTGGCTGCCTGGGGTGACTTTAAGTTGGACAGGAATATTGTTAGCACATCTAATTTATATTGCTGCGATCGCTAACTACAGTGATCCATCTAAATCCATCTGAAGACGGACTGCTGATGCTGGGGCGATTGTAACCTGTGGTAGTAGGACTAGCCTCTCAATTGAGCGATAATGGAAAAAAGCCTGAGATTTTGCGCTCTTTTTTAATGTAGGGTTATTTTTATGGCTAAGACTAACACCACAGAACTACTAGAAGCCCTAGCAGCTGAAATTGGCGAAAACGTCTACATAGACATTGCCAAATGGTATCTTTATTTATCTAATGCCAAACTGCATACCCTTGTTGCTGAACAGTTGTATCCCTTAATTACTTCCAACAATGTAAATGAAGACCAAGTTATAAAAGTCTTGAAATCAATTCCAGTAAAAATTGGTGGAGGTAAAAGCGAACTTCCTTTAATCGATTTACTACCACTGCAATCCCAGGTCACCTTAGTAGATATTTTAGAAAAATATCAACGCGAAATCTAATCGCTAAAACTAAGATTATTTGAATTAGATAATTTTATCGGTCAGCATTCCCTGATTTAATTTTAGATTGATATGCTGAGTTGGGGATTTATTTGCTGTATAAATTTTATAATAAAAATAAAAACCACAGATACACATAGATAAATCTCGTGTAATTCATGTCTGCATATCTGGTAAAATTTCCTTTAACAATTAAGGAATCTCGACGTTCTAAATCGGTTGAGATGTGAACGAGTTTATGTTAAGACTCGCGCTACACCTTATGCAAACTTATGGAGGCAATTTCTATGCTTTTACAACTCAAAGATACTGGTGAATTAGTAAAAATTCTTGAGATTCAGGAATTGCTTGATCCGAATAATGATGTCGTTCACGGACGACAACAAGAAGGTGAAGAAGAACAGCCACCTAATCCCTTTAAAAAAGAAAATCTCGTTTTTCCTTCTGGTGAAGTTCTACCACGCTGTTGGTTAGATGCTGAATATAGACATGACAACACTTAATGATTTTAAAATTAGGTAATAGGTAATGAGAGTAGACTGATTCCCTAATTATCAAGCCACAGATCCCCGACTTCGTAAAAGTTGTCGGGGATTTGCTTTTTCACAAACAATTTATGATTACTATATATAACTATGTGCCAGATGATGACGCAGCTTTTTCTCCTCCCGTCACCGCTTCATTCTGCTGAAATTTTGGGAAAAATGTCTTAGTAATCCAGCTAGTCAAGATGTGAGACAGTAATCCCAAAGGCCCAGCAAAGAAACACAGTGCAAGGGAGTGAATTGTCCAAATACCTGTTTTTTGCCCTTCCCAATAAATCCAGCGACCGACAAATAAATCCATCACTAAAAAATGAATCCAACCCGTTGCAGCAGCTGTTTCATCTGCAAAAAATCGCGCAATATCAGCTAATTGGGGATTCGATAAAGCTTGGGCATTTTCTGGCGTAATGCTATTGATAAATAAATACAAATACGCTCCAGCTAACAGCACAAAAGGCAGATATGATTCCATTATCCGCCGTGTCACTTTCCAATTTGGCAAGAGAATCATCAATGTCCAAAAAGGCAATACAAAAAGATTGGCAACGTTAAATAGTTGTGAAATAGTCATAGTTTTGTAAAGTCAGGATTGAGGATTTAAGTTATGAGTTAGGAGTAGAGACGCGATTAATCGCGTCTCTACTCCTAACTCATAAAGCTACTAGTACCGCAAGGCGGAAGTCAAAAGTCAAAAGTCAAAAGTCAAAAGTATTATGGAATGGGCTTTTTATGGATTTTAAATGGTTGCTCTATTTACGCCGTGGCGTACTAGCTGCGATTCAATTTCTGAGGATTTCAAATCACGACCGATGAAAACTAAGCGGGTTTGCCTGGTTTTTCCACTACCTAAGAAGCCTGTGACTACTGTAACAGGAATTTTTGTTGCCATTATTTAATCAATTGTGCCTGTTTATATTTTCCCTGATCGCTGACTAAATTAGGAATCAATGTTTATATATTCTGTAGATAGAAATTAGTAAGATTACCGCAAATGAATTCTGCTAAGACTATTAAGCTATTGATCAAACAAGCAAAATATGCTGAAAACATAAGAAACTATTAGGAGGCGGAAGTCCTTTGGCTATCGGTAATCAAACAAAAACCTGATGATGTTGTAGCTTATGTGAGATTGGCAAAGCTATTATCTGATCATAATAAAACAGAAGCGGCGTTGGCACTTTATCAACAATCCCTCAAAATCGAGCCTAGCGTTCAGATATACACTGATTTAGGAATGTGGTTGTTAGATATACAAAAACCAGAAGAAGCGAAGCGATCGCTGCTTTTCAAGAAGCACTTAGACTGAATCCTGGTCATCAAAATGCAGCACAAGCTTTTAACAAGCTACAACATAATAGCCATGATCGCTAACAAACAGCATTAGGGGCAACATCCCCGCGATCGCCTGATTTTATTCAGGTGAACCCAGAGAGGTTACCCCTAGATTTACAAAATTTTACTTAATAAATTTTACTCAGCGGTGACGAGTTCAGTACTACCGCGTGTACGACGCCGTGTGAGGCTGTTGTACAGCATTACACCGATCGCCTTGATCAAATTGCCTTCCAATTCTTGGAACATATTCATGTTCGTGCCAAAGGCGGCGTTAGCTTCATCAACGATGTGATCGGTTGTAGCATCATCAAGGGGTAATTCATCCAAAGTTTGACGATATTTCGCTTTGAATGCCTTCTCATCAGGAATCTCTGGAAACTCATAAAAGGCTGTTCCTTGCCCATCAGACAAATTCATCGCCGTTACAGCAATATTTTTGAGAATTTGTCCCCCAGATAAGTCACCCAAGTAACGAGTATATGAATGAGCGATTAACAGTTCCGGTTCTGTGGCAGATATTTCTCGGATGCGCTTTACATAAGCTTCACCTGCGGGAGATAGTTTGATTTGCTCTCTCCAGTTAGCACCAAAGTAATAACCCAGGTCTTGCTCCAGGGTATACTTGCGGTTTAACTGGGGAAAGTTAATTTTAGAAAGAATTGGGTGCTGGCTATGCTTTTCCATTTCCTCTTCCATCGCTGAGTAGACGAAGTAGAAGTTAGCAACTAGTTTTCGGTAAGAGTTTTTCTCGACTACTCCTCTTAAAAAGCACTTGACAAAACCTACATTTTCTGCCATTGTGTGGGCTTTCTTAGTGCCTACACGTAATTTGGTTGCTAAATTGCTGCTCATGCTAAAATTCTCAACTTTAAAAAGTTAACTGCCGGAGTTTTGATTCACTAACGGCTAAAAAAGCCATTAAAACGTTACCTTAAAACTATTTGATGAGAATTTATATTAAAATTTTTTAAGCCACCCCATCGTTTTGTAGCTTTTTACACAGCCACAACGCTAATACCAATTACCTGTGAGGTTGCTCCGGAACTGGGGGATTTTGCCCCAAGTCCGACCAAGCTTGATTTTGTGCAGTTTCACAAAGAAGGGGATATAACTTTACATTCTGGTGTTTTAATTTTTTGTTGTTATTAGCTAAATTTCGCTTTCATTCTCAGCTTTCCTGAAAACACTTCTGAGAAAATTATGGTAATATTTATTACAATTGTTCTGAGGAAGTAAAATTGCAAAGTGTGAATTAATACAGATAAAAATCAAGACTAAAGTTGAGGGCATAAAAGTAATAATTAGTTAAAATGTGGAAACTTTACTAATAACGGAAAAAATAATACTGACTTCATGAAAGATTTACAATTAAAGCTATTTAAGTATTATTACGTAATCTAATTTTGATTTAGAATGAATTTTTAAAGATAAAAAGCATGTCAAAATTGCTGAATAAAGTCTTAAGTGCTATTTTTCAGTGTGATTGTGTGGAGTATTTAAACATATGGTTTCATCTATAACTCGGACACCAGGCATTCCTGGGGATTCTACTTCCGAAGCTGACGAATTAGACAAAGGGATTGAGAGCAGTTTTGCATTGAATTTAATCCCATTACCAGCAAATCCCTTATTTGGCACAGATGGTATTCGCGGACGAGTCGGAGAATTACTAAGTGCGCCCCTAGCATTACAAGTTGGTTTTTGGACAGGTATTGTTTTACGTAACAATGCTACTCAAATAGGGCCAGTTATTCTCGGACAGGACTCTAGAAACTCTAGCGATATGCTGGCAATGGCTTTGAGTGCAGGTTTAACAGCAGCGGGGTTAGAGGTTTGGTATTTGGGATTATGTCCCACTCCTTGCGTTGCCTATCTTACCAGCATCAGTGATGCCATTGGCGGAGTGATGATTTCTGCCAGCCACAATCCCCCACAGGACAATGGCATTAAGGTTTTTGGTGCGGATGGTGGGAAGTTACCCCAAATATTGCAGGCAGAAATTGAAGCGGGACTGCGTGGCAAGATATCACCTATTGCTATTAGTAATTGCGGACGGCATTACTCACGTTTTGAGTTAGTGGGGCATTATAGCGAGGCGTTGAAAAAACCCTTAAACAGTGCCCTAAATCTTCAGGGAATGAAGATTGTCTTAGACTTGGCGTGGGGAGCAGCAGTAGGATTAGCACCATCAGTATTTACAGAAATGGGGGCAGAGGTGATCTGCTTGCATAACGAAGCAGATGGCGATCGCATTAATGTTAACTGCGGTTCTACTCACCTAGATATTCTTGCAGCAACAGTACAAGAACACAATGCTGACATCGGCTTTGCTTTTGATGGCGACGCCGATCGCGTTTTAGCAGTAGACAATACCGGAAGGCAAGTTAACGGCGATTACATTCTCTATTTATGGGGACGCCAATTACAACAAAACCAACAACTGCCAGATAACCTGATTGTATCTACAGTCATGGCTAATTTAGGTTTTGAGAAAGCTTGGCAACAAATTGGTGGTAACCTGATTCGCACCGCAGTCGGTGACCAATATGTGCAAGCAGAAATGCTGCGGACTGGGGGAATGTTAGGCGGCGAACAATCGGGTCATATTCTTTGCCGTCATTATGCCGTGACTGGAGATGGCTTGTTAACAGCCTTACATGTAGCAGCTTTGGTGAAAGAGGCGGATATTTCCCTAGCAGAATTAGTAGATCAAAGCTTCCAGACCTATCCGCAACTGTTGCGGAACGTGCGGGTCGTAGATCGCGATCGCCGTTTAGGATGGCAAGATTGCCAACCTGTACAACAAGCGATCGCTCTTGCTGAAGCTGCAATGGGTGATTCCGGCAGAATTTTGGTTCGCGCCTCTGGCACAGAACCAGTGATCAGGGTTATGGTGGAAGCCGCCAATGCCGAACTTACCAACTACTGGACAAATGAATTAGTTTCAAAAGTCCAGCAATATCTGATGGACTAAGTTAACGTGAGTTTGACAAACCTCTCCCTGCCTTGAACTTTCGTTCAAGTCTGTGCCTCTGGGACTCTCAGAGGGAGGATTTTACGTAGTAACTTAGGCGGTTACTACATGAGCCGTCAAATTCACGTTAAGTTAGCTACTATCTCAGCTTTTATCAAAAAGATTAAAATTTAGCATTTTTAATCGCAAATTATTAAATCAATCAGCTAGAGATGAATTCGGATTGTACGACTTACAGCAATCCAAAGAAATTTGTCAACTATAATATATTTCCCTGAGGCTGACAGGCTACAGCATTACTATGCCGAAAATAAAGTCAAAATCTCAGCAATCTAAAAAGTCGAAAAAGCAGGGTAAAAAGGAAACTTCTACCCTTAGCCTCAAAGAACAGTTAGCCCAAAAGCGCAAAGCAGCCCTAGCACGTAAAGAATTCATTAGCGTACTCATCATCGCCACTATTGGCGGTGTTTTCTTTGGCATTGTGCTTTTTTTTGTAAGTGGAATTAAAGCAGCCGTTCCTGGTGTCTTGGGGATACTCGTCATCTCCCTTTCCTACAAATACCCGCGCCAAGCGCTATATGCCTTCATCATTTACGTACCTATTGGGGGTACTATCACCTACTACTTGGGCAATAGTCCCATACTCCAATTAGCTAAAGATGCCTTTTATCTTCCAGCGCTAATTGGACTTTGGCAAACTTGCCGTAAACAAGGGCTACCCATAATTATTCCCCAAGGCATTAAAATCCCACTTTATATTGTTTTGGGTTGCAGTCTGCTAACACTATTATTTATCAATGGTGGACAGCAGTTTAACCCACCTAGTGTGGGACTATTGGAAAAAGCGCCCAACGAAATACCTTTAGGAGTGGGAATTCTGGGACTAAAAGTATTTTTAGGTTATGTCCCCCTGATTGGTTGTGCCTACTATCTAATTCGTGATAAGCGGGATTTTCTATTTTTATCGCGCCTCCAGATTGTCCTCACACTGATTTGCTGTGCGCTGGGATTTATTCAATACCTGTTACTACTAACTGGTGTATGTCAAGGCACTAGAGGTCTTGAAGGAAATGCCCTATTTGTTACATCACTAGAAGCCCGGTGTTATTTTGGTGGAGCGCTCTTATATAGTCCCGACGAAGGGGTTATTCGCCTACCAGGGACATTTGTAGCCCCTTGGCAGTGGGCATGGTTCTTAATTTCCAGTACCTTTTTTACCTTTGCCACTGGCTTCACCGATCCCTCCCCAATATGGCGGCTAGTCGGTTTAGGTTCTTTAGTGACAGTCTTTATCAATGCTGTAATCTCTGGACAGAGAATCGCCTTAGCTTTAGTACCAACCTGCTTCGGGATTTTGCTATTGCTGACTGGACAAATTGGCAACCTTAAACGATTTATCCCCATAGGGATAGGACTTGCTCTAGTTTTGGGAATTGTGATGGTGACTAACCCTGCTGTCGTGCAAGAGAGAACCGAGAGTTTTACTAGTCGCTGGGACGCTTCACCACCTCAAGATTTTATCGTCCAGCAATTTCAAGAGAATTGGAAAAACGTAGACGGTCCCTTGGGAAGTGGCTTAGGTCGAGCAACTAACTCTGCTCGTGTAATGGGTTCAACCAAACTCGTAGAAACCTACTATCCCAAAGTTCTTTATGAAGTTGGAATTGTTGGAGTACTAGCTTTTTTGGGTTTGGTAACAAGTTTAACAATTATTGGCTTTAAAACCTATCGCTCTATAAAAAACCGTAATTTCCGCAGTTACGGAGCAGCTTTGTGGGTGTTTATATTGTTTATTAGCTACAACACCTACTACTATCCTCTGGATGTTGATCCGGTTGCTGTCTATTATTGGTTTTTTGCCGGAGTTCTTTTTAAATTGCCAGAACTGGAGAAACAAGATCGAGAAGATGCCAACCCTCAGCAAAAAAACAAGAGAAAACGTCTAAAAACAATTTAAATGAAATAAAAATGGTAAAAGTTATCATAGCAGGTCAAAAACACCTCAGCATTCCAAACCTACCTCGAAATTCTCGGCATACACTCATCCGCCCCAAGGCTTTCCCCGCAGGCAGATATCCGATAGAAAAAATTTGGTATCCTTTAAGCAGCTTTATGGCTTGGCAACCTGTATGGGGAAGATACCAAGCAATTCATTCTTTCAATAGAATTTTATATACAAATAAACCTTGGTTTTTCACCTTTGAAGATCATCGTGTTTTATATAGAAATCCTCAAAACAAAACCGAAGCTGCAATTTATGAATTATTAAATAATCGGTTAGCGTTAGACAATTGCCAAAAACTTATCGCTATTTCCGATTATGCCAAGTTGAGATTAATTAAGCGGATAGAAGGTTGGAAGATAGAAGAAAAAGTAAGCAAAAAATTAGATGTTATTCATCCAAACTTCCCAGTCAGAGTTAGCCAACCGAAACTATATCAAGAACAGCAAAATCTCCAGCTTGTATTTATCGGAAACCACATTGCCCGCAAAGGTGGAGTTGTTGCTTTAAGACTCGCCAAGAAAGCTGAAAAATTAGGTTTACCTATTATTGTACATATAATTTCAGATATGGGGCATGGTTCAGGATACCCGACTGATTTTCCCGATACCACGAAATATGTAGAGGATTTAAAGTTACTGAAGTTAAATAATGTTGTGTTTCATAAAAATATTGTTAATGACAAAGTTATTGAGTTATTATCGCAAAGTCATTTTCAAATAATGGCGACATTACATGATACTTATGGTTATAGTATCATCGAAGGCTTTTCCGTTGCAACTCCTGCGATTACAACAAATGTATGTGCTTTACCAGAGTTTATTCGTCATGGCGAAAATGGCTATATTTTAGAATTACCAATTAATGAACTTAGGCACTGGAGCAATTGGTTGCACGGAGATAAAATCAAAACTAATGAATATTGGGAAATTCTAAACAGCACCTATGACTATTTGGCAGAGCAAGCATTGCAACAAATCATTCAATTTCTTGATAGAAGTGATAAACGAGAACATTACGAATTTTTAAGTGCAGGAGCATTAGCTCAAGCGCAAATTGTGCATAACTCCGAAAAGCAAAATGAGTTATTTGATAATCTCTATGCAGCAGCGTAAACAATTGACTGAATGTGAATTCTGACTTTTCAGGTCATGCGGAAAAACCAACAAAGAATCTGGTAGGGTGCGTTATGGACATTAGTCCTAACGCACCGAAAATCTGGGATGGTGCGTTAGCCTACGGCATAATACACTCTTGCATTACTTTTCAAACAACCTTTTAGTCAGTTCTTGGGCTGTTGACTGAATCTAAATCAAGACAATAGTAGCTTACTAAAGTTAATCAAAATTAATTTTTATAAGGTTATTATCAAAGTAGAAAAATTGCTTAATAAAAATCATGAATAATTATCCTTTAATTACTGTAGTTATCCCGACCTATGGTCGAGAGGAAGCGCTACAGGATAGCATTGTAGATGTCCTGAAACAAGACTATCCAAATTTTGAAGTTTTAGTGGTAGACCAAACCCCAAAACACCAACCAGAAATTCAAGCCTACCTAGAAGAGATGGTGGGGGCAGGTAAAATTAAATGGTTGCGCTTAGATTGGGCGAGTTTGCCGGGGGCGCGAAATTACGCTGTGCGGCGGTCTTCTGGTGAAATAATATTATTTATTGATGATGATGTTCAGCTAACCCCAGAATTATTAACAGCCCATGCGAAAAATTATTTGCAAAATCCAGAAGTGGGGGCTGTGGCCGGACGGGTATTTGACAGAATGAAATTGGGTGATTCTGGAGGAGATTTACAGATTGAATATCTGCCTCCCGAAGCAATGGACCCAGGAATTGCTTGGTATCATATTGATTTAGTACATACCATCAAACCCCAGCAAGTGCTGACAGCAAGGGGTTGTAATATGTCTTTTCGCCGTGAAATTTTTATTAAGTACGGGCTGAGATTTGATGAGAGGTTTGGCGGTAGTGCAGTGCGCGAAGAGTCAGATTTTTGTTTACGGGTGCGACAAACAGGATATAAGATTTGGTACGACCCAGAGGCCCATTTAGTGCATCTAGGCGAAGAAACAGGGGGTTGTCATGATATTAGTATGCGATCGCTCAAATATCAACTCACCTTTTATCACAACCATTTCCTACTAGGGCTGAAAAACCTTACTCTTATTCAAGCTTTACGCTTATACGGACGTTTATTTGACTGTCACGTCCTGGGACGCCCACCTTGTAATAAAAGCGGTTCCCCCATCAAAATTGCCACTCGCGCTTTTTTCTACACTTTGGGTTTTTTCAAAGCCTTGGGTACTGTCATCCAATCAATATGGAGCGATGGTCAAATTTACAGTCGATTGGATGAACAAGTTTAGTTAGGAGTTAGTGAAAAACAAAGGACAACTGACAAAAAATAAATAAGAATTAATAAATATCAATGAAAATCTTAGTTGCTAGTCACACTTATATCGTTGACCTCAACTGTGAAAAATTACGTGCTTTATCTCAACTAGAACCGGGAGTTGAAGTGACAGTTGTAGTCCCAAAGCGCTGGAAACCAGGTGGCGTGCAAAACAGAATTATTGAAACTGAATACCGTGATGAAGGTACATTTAGAATAGTTCCAGTTTCTAATTTCAGTCAAAATCATCAGGGACTCCTTACCTTTGGCACTGATTTAATATCTTTGTTAAAACAATTTCGTCCCCAAATCATTCAAGTGGAACAAGGGTCTAGAGGACTGGCTTATACTCAGATGATTGCTTTAAATAAGCTATTGGGACTCAAGGCAAAAAATGTATTTTTTACCTGGTGGAATTTACCCTATGAACTAAAATTACCAGTTGCTTTATTAGAAAAATATAACCTCAATCACAGCCACGGGATCATTTCTGGCAATCAAGATGGAGCAGAAGTTTTGCGACAACGGGGATTTAAAGGAGCAATTAAAGTCATGCCGCAACTGGGTGTAGATGAAAGTTTATTTACTCCCAAAGCCCAACCAGAATTAGCAGCTAATTTGGGCATTAATCAAGAGGATTTTGTAGTAGGTTTTGTTGGGCGATTTGTACAAGAAAAGGGTTTGTTAACACTTTTGCAAGCCTTAATAAATTTGAAAAACAAACCTTGGAAATTACTGCTGTTGGGACGGGGAGAGTTGCAAACTGAGTTAATAAAAATGGCGGTAAAAAATAATATTAAAGAAAGATTAATTTTGATAGAAAGTGTCCCCCATGACGAGGTGACAAACTATATCAATTTAATGAGTACTTTAGTACTGCCTTCAGAAACAACTTCTAAGTTTAAAACCTTAACTTCTGTTGGCTGGAAAGAACAATTTGGTCATGTAATAATTGAGGCAATGGCTTGCCAAGTACCTGTAATTGGTTCTGATTCTGGTGAAATTCCTTATGTAATTGGCGATGCTGGTTTAGTATTTCCCGAAGGAGATGCTCAAGCCCTTGCTAATTGCTTAGTTCAATTAATAGATCAACCCTATTTTGCTCACACTCTGGGTGAAATGGGTTATCAAAAAGCAATGATTAAATACACAAACAAAGCTTTGGCTAAACAGCAATTAGAGTTTTATCAAGAATTGGTTGATAGTCAAGAGTCATGGGTTATTAACAAATGACAAATGACAAAAAAATGAAAATATTACAAATCGTTCCCTCAATTTCTCTGATTTACGGCGGCCCCAGTCAAATGGTACTAGGATTAGCTCCAGCGTTGGGAAAAGAGGGAGTGGAAGTTACAATTCTCACAACTGATAGTAATGGTGATAATGGTCAAACACCTTTGAATATTCCCTTAAATCGCCCAATTAAACAAGATGGCTATGAAATAATTTACTTTCGTTGCGCTCCATTTCGTCGCTACAAATTTTCCCTAGATTTATTAAACTGGCTAAAACGTCATGCTCATGAGTTTGACATAGCACATATTCATGCTCTATTCTCTCCTATAAGTAGTGCTGCTGCTATTGTGTGTCGTCAGCAAAAGCTACCTTATATTTTCCGTCCTTTAGGTACTCTCGACCCGGCTGATTTACGGAAGAAAAAGCAATTAAAACATCTTTATGTTGCAATTATAGAACGTCAAAATTTAGCTGGTGCCGCAGCAATTCATTTTACCAGCGATCAAGAAGCTAAAATATCAGAACGATTTGGAGTATCTACGCCAGATTTGGTGATTCCCTTGGGTGTGATTCCTCCTCAATCTCCTCTTAAAAATTTATCTAGTCAGTTAGAAATACCAAAGGATGTGCCTTTAGTGCTGTTTATGTCACGAATTGACCCTAAAAAGGGGTTAAATTTGTTGATTCCGGCGCTAGAGAAGCTATTAGCAGTTGGTTATAAGTTTCATTTTGTCTTAGCTGGGACAAATCCCCAAGATCCAGATTACGAACAAAAGATAATATCCCAAATTCAAAATTCACCGCTGCGATCGCACACTACAATTACCGGCTTTGTCACTGGTGAACTAAAAGTTAGTTTACTACAAGCTGCTGATTTATTTGTCTTGCCTTCCTACTACGAAAATTTTGGGATTGCTGTAGCTGAAGCGATGGTAGCAGGAACATCTGTGATAATTTCTGACCAAGTGCATATTTGTCAACAGATACGTGATAGCGAGTCAGGTTGGGTATGTGCAACAGATGTCCAAGCACTGGTAGAGTTACTGCAAGAAGCTTTGCAAAACCCCGCAGAATGCCAACGACGGGGATTAAACGCCCAAAAATATGCATTGGAAAATTTTAGCTGGGATGCGATCGCTCGTCAAACAATCCAAGCCTACCAGGAAATTCTAACGAACAAATTAATTTAACCCAATGCAGACAATAGCAGTTTTTGCCAAATAGGCGCTAGAACTGCTTTGACAACGATATCCGCAATCACAAAACCAATCCCAATTAACATATAAGTTTTAGGAAAGGGAGACTTAGGAACTTCACCTCTGATGCGAGTTACTAGATTTAATCCTAAAGCAGCTAAAGCCACCCCAGTTGCGATAAACCCAATTATCCGCAAAATAGACCAAGGATACCACCCTAAAATAGCTGCTAACCAAGGTTTAGCACTAACTTTCACCAATTCTGCAACATAAAAACTCATGTAGTTCAGCATCCAAGTACCGAATATCAATGCCACACTACTTAAGGTGACAATGCAGAGAATACAAAAAATCCCATATTCCAATAAATGCTCTGGTAAAAATAAACTAAGTGAACCTTCTGAACCTTCTCCAGTACGAATCCAGTGCAACATTTCCGTAGTATATGACTGTCCCCGAAGAATATTTTTTGCTGCTGTTTGTGGTGCAATCGTCGTTGCTACAATTATGGCAATACTTTGCAACACTCCCCAGAGTAACATCCAGTAAAAAGCACTTTTATATTGTTGACGACGCACATGTAAAAATAAAATGGGATAGGGGACAGCAGCACCGAAAATCGGCATCAACCAGGGAATTCCAAAAACAAAACTCGCAATTGTGCTGAGGATAACACCAATAACCAAAAATATTACTATCATCATAAGTAATTCAAAAAGAAAAGAGGCTGGGCACTGAGAGAGAATTCAAAAATATGTTCTTTGAAATGCCTTGGTGATAATTTTAGAGCTTGTTACCTAATCCTTAGTTCCTACTCCCCAGGCCTTTTGACTAATCTTTACCTCCCCGATCTATTATCCGAGAGTGGTGACAACCTAAAATTTTGTTTCAAACCGCTAAAGCCCGATTGGGAAATAGGGGTTTTATGTCATGATGGCAAAGTAGAACACATATGCTTTTCTAACTACAGGGAATCTCACATGGCTCTCCGTCTAGGTGACACAGTACCCAACTTTACGCAAGCCTCAACACACGGCGACATCGATTTTTACGAATGGGCAGGTGACAGCTGGGTAGTGCTGTTCTCTCACCCTGCTGATTTTACACCTGTTTGCACAACAGAACTCGGCACAGTTGCCAAGCTAAAACCAGAATTTGACAAGCGCAATGTCAAAGCGATCGCACTTAGTGTTGATAATGTTGAATCCCACAAAGGCTGGGTGGGAGACATCGAAGAAACTCAAAGCACCACCCTCAACTACCCAATTTTGGCGGATGCCGATCGCAAGGTTTCTGACCTTTACGACATGATCCACCCCAATGCTAATGCGGCTGTGACAGTGCGATCGGTTTTCGTGATTGACCCCAAGAAGAAACTCCGTCTCACTTTCACATACCCTCCCAGCACGGGACGCAACTTTGATGAACTTTTGCGGGTGATTGATTCTCTGCAATTGACTGATAACTACAGCGTGGCGACACCAGCTGACTGGAAAGATGGAGAGGATGTCGTAATTATCCCCTCACTCAAAGATCCAGAAGTACTCAAAGAGAAATTCCCCAAAGGTTATGAAGAAGTAAAACCCTATCTGCGGCTAACTCCTCAGCCTAACAAGTAAATCTGAAAATGATTTCGGATAAAAAAGCAAAGGCGAGGCAGCGCGGTCTTGGGGTTTTCCCCCATGAGCGACTGCCGTCGCAAAGTTCTATCTTGGCGTCTTTGTTTCTTTGCGTGAGAATATAGTTACTCGGCTAGGCATCCGAACCTGGAGGAAATCTTGATGTTTTCATCCCCTTTGGTTTTACAAATTCCGTCATCAATGCAAATGACAGACGAACAATTTTTTGAGTTCTCTCAGGTGAATCATGACTTACGCATTGAGCGGAATAAATTTGGAGAATTGCTAATTATGCCTCCTACTGGTTCAGAGACAGGAAATCGACAAGGTAACATATTGGGACAATTGTGGGTTTGGTCGGAACAAGATGGTACAGGTATAACTTTTAGCTCTAGTAGAGGATTTAAGTTATCAACACGTGCAGAACGATGTCTGACGACAAGCCACTGCGTGTCTACGCCAGATGCTTCCTGGATTAAACTAGAACGGTGGAATTCTCTGTCTCCAAAATAACAAGAAAGGTTTGTACCCATTTGTCCAGATTTTGTAGTCGAACTCAAATCTCCTAGCGACAACCTCCAGACTTTGAAGGAAAAAATGGAGGAATATAGGACTTACGCATTGACAAAAAGAATCATCTATAGAGTCTAGATAATGCCATCACTGCTAAGGTTTGCAAAAATATGCTCACGTACAACTAACGTGAACATATTCCGTTGTACTTCGTACCAATGTCTAAGGGTGGGGAAAGCTGTTAACTTATACCTTCTTCAAAGCTTTACGTTTTATCTCGTAGTCAATCACTAAATGAGCAAACCAAACAACGCTCTGTCATATTACAGGAAAAGAGCTTTTTATTTGACCTGCTCAGGAGGTTATCTTTTAATCTTTATTCGACCTACCCACAAGTCTCGCCTCCTCTAAGACTACGACTTTTTTAGTCATATTTGGCGCTGAAAATCCTAATCATAGTACAGAAAGATTATGAACAACATCTGTGCGATTACGGTCGAATAAGTTTTGACGACAACCGACGTAACATTATAGTTTTCGACAAAAATGGGCATAGAAACCAATAATGAATCAGTTTTTTTAATTATCTTTAGAGCAAGAGTTTATGAATAGCTACAAGGGAAAATTTACCCTAGAGAACCTCGTTTTTAACGCTAATGTACAGGAATTTTCGCATCAGATTAGCGACATTTATGGATTAAGCAACCAAGGTACAATTTCCCAGAAAGAGGCTTACACCCAGATTCAAGTCTTATTTGAAGCACTCAAGCGTTCCAAACAGGAACTTAGAATTGGCGAAACCCCTTGACAGTGCAATGCCAAAGACTAATAAGTAGGGATGAAATTAGCGAGGCTGTCGTTAGCCGCCACTTAACTTTCAAAATCTTTGCTGTGTAAAGCTGATAATTAAAATGCACAACATATTAGCGCTGGGGGAAAATGTAAGATTTCAAATCCCCATTATTGGAACTCGTAAGCAGTCCAGTGGACACGCTCTTATCGTCCAGTAGACTAGTGGACAGACTCAAAGCACCCACTTTGTAGAGAGCCGTTTTGATTGCCTCGACCGTGCAACGACTCTTCTCGGTCGAGGTTTATTGAATTTCTTAGCGTACAATTTTCCCAAAATGGCGCGGTGAACCCAATTGCAACTGCTGCCACAGGCCGTGAGTGATATCAGGCGAGTGCTGTCCAAATCTGGGTGTACATGGCAAGCCTTTTGGACTGTTACCCAAGAGCATGAAGTTATTAAATCAGACTAGGGAGCAGAATTGACCCAACAAGAGACAGAGTGACAGAGTTAGGATCTGGCGACTTAGCCAATCAGCGTTTTCGCGCAGGATATGCAGAATGCTACCGTGAACCACTGTTTCTATTTGTATCTGCTCTTGTACAGGTAAATAGTAGTGGCTTTTGGGGGTGCTGGATAATTCCTGTACCCCTTCGACTACATAGCGGTTAGGGACATGACTTAGAATGTGGGCAATTAACTTTTGGCGCAACTCATGAATCGAAAAAGCTAATTGATAAGGATGTTCAGGGTACTCATCCAAGACATTTTCAATTTCTTGAATGACTATTGGCAATGTTAAATTAATCAACGTATGTGACATTAGTATTGTTTGATATAGATGTTTACTTTCAAGCCTAGATTCATTTAATGAATATACAGTCTGTTCTCAAAAATATTTCCAGATGGTTCCTAATTCATCTGCTTATTAAAATTGTAACAACCAGGCGTTTGAAATCGAGTATATACAAGAGCTTGATTGATAGTTGAATTGTATAAGTTGATTAACGGCACACACAAAACGTAGCCAGATTAATTTTGCAATATAACTCTCTTTGAGGAATTAACCAACAAAGCGATCGCCATTCCCTGTCCTTAAATTCCTTTTGTTGTCCTGACGATTTTTCCGGAGAAAGCAGAAGAAAAAATATTTAGTTCTTGAAGCCTGTTTCGCAGATATAACCCAAGTTGCTAGTTACTCTTATGAGCGATCGCTTTCGGACGATAGTTGATAACTATTTACATTAGTTAACAATAAACTCATGGATTAACTGATAATATTTACTTAACTTTCAATAAGCAAATATTGCTTTTTATTATGAAAACTCCAGAACTTCTGAGACGATACGCAGCAGGAGAACGGGACTTTAGTAACGTAAACTTAATTCAGGTCTGTCTGACTAATGCAAATCTGATTGGGGTACACCTAAAGGGAGCGGACTTGATTGGTAAAGACTTAAAGGGAGCATATCTGACTAATGCACATATTAGTCAGGCGAAACTGAATCAGGCAACTTTTGCTGATTCACAAATGATTGAAGTATGCCTAATTAGTGCAGAAATGGTTGATGCAGACCTGAGTGGAACAGACTTGACCGGAGCAAATTTAAGTGGAGCCAATTTAAGCTGTGTCAAGCTAGGTGGAGCCAACTTGAGGGGAGCAAACTTAGGTGAGACAGACCTCACCGGAGCGGATCTTAGGGGAGCGGAACTGAGTGAAGCTAACTTGAAAGGAGCAAAGCTAGCTGGGGCAGATATGGACGGGGCATATTTAGATAAGGCAGACATGACTGGCGCAGATATCGACGGGGCAAATATGCGGAGAGTCGGATTAACTGGAACAAAAATGCCCGATGGAACAGTTCACGACTAAGTGACTTGAGTGATTTTTAACCTAAGTTTATACATCAAGGCAATAATCGGGCTGCGATTCTAGATAATTACTGCCTGACAAATAAGTTGTTTATCCAACGTTTGTTCAGGCAGTAATTAACACTATCTTAATGATGTTGATAATACCGTTATTCTCAGCAACATCTGGGATTATAACAGTAGCATTATTCAGCCTAGACAATGAAAAAATGTTGGTAGTGATAAATATATAGTGATGATAGAGATTTAGTATTTATACTCAGATAATTCAGTAACTATTTCCAGATTTTTGTATTACTTTTTGTACTACAAAATGACGTGCAGAATGTGGGTTAAATAATTAGCCTCGGCGAGGGGATGGGAAATTGTTCTGGGGTGGATCGGGGTGGGTGCGATTGGCTCTGCCACTGCCCCTTGGGCAATCGCTGTTCTAGCGCTCTCCTGATGGTAGAATAAGTCTAAAATTAAGAACATTCATTAATGTTACATGAATTTCTCTTAGCAGAACGTGACGAAATTCTCGCCTTGTGTTCAAAAAAGATCGCGCGTCTTGCTGATTCCATGAGTTCGAGCGACGAAATGGAAAGAGGATTACCTGTGTTCTACGATGAACTCATTGAGGTATTACGTGCTGATATAGATGAATCTGGGGAAGCACATAACAATTCTATAGAAAGTGTTCACAGAGCCTCCGCAGAGCGCCGGGGGAAAGAGTCGTTAAAACTTGGCTACAGCATTTCTCAGGTTGTTCATGGCTACGGCGCTCTTTGTCAAGCTATCACTCAGTATATTCAGGAGAATAGTAGTGAAACAGCATCCCCTCGTGAATTCAACCTATTAATTCTGCATATTGAGGGTTACTATAAAGCTTTTCTATTACTGTATCGTCAACACTTAAAATCCCTCCTCTTAAATTGATAACTGTCTTTACAAGGTTAAACAAATCTTTTGGTTCATATCGCTCCCTCACCAAAAAGCGGTTTACACTGTCGTGTGAAACGTCTCCTAGTATTTCTGATACTCTACTACACCCCCCATACTTTGGTTCTGATCGCAGAAACAGAGTGTAATGTTCTAGATTGCATTGTGCTGTCGAGGGTTTGCTGATTTCTCTCAATTGCCCAATACCTACAAGTAGATGACACCTATTTTCAACTGCATTATTTTACCACTCTGTCAATGCGTAAGTCCTAGAATATATGAATGAGCTAGGAATACAGTTAGGCTGGTTGATTGATCGTAAGCAGCGTAAAGTTTATATTTATCGTCCTGGATTGCCAGAGGAATGTTTGGATAATCCTGCTACCGTTAGTGGTGAGTTGGTATTGCCTGGGTTTCTTCTGAATATGAGTAAAGTTTGGTAGAGAAAGTTTTATAAAGCAGTTTAACTATTCACAAGCAACAAGGTTAAAAATCTTGACTAGTGTTGAAGGAACATATCGCAATGGTCGAGTGGAACTCACTGAACAACCCACCGATGTACATGAAGGAACGCAAGTAATTGTAACTTTTATCAGGTCGGATGAGATTGACCTAGCCTCTCAAGGAATTAACGAAGCGCAGGCTGAGATTTTGCGATCGCATCTAGCAACCTTTGCAGATGACTGGGATAGCCCGGAAATGAGTATCTATGACAACTATGACGCAGCCAAAACCAGGATTGGTATTAGTACAATGCAGTTCAGTTAAGGCTGAAACTCTTTGTAAAAGTAAATTTTTTGAACGAACCGCAAAGGACGCAAAGGACACAAAGAGAAGAAATTAAATGCTTAACTGAACTGTATTGGGTATTAGTACAGCATTTCATTAATTCGTAGCGAATTAAATTTGGCAATGCCAATGCATACCTCTACAATGCCAATGCGTCCCTCTACAATGCCAATGCATACCTCTACAATACCAATGCATCTCTCTACAATACCACTGCATCTCTCTACAATGCCAATGCATCCCTCTACAATGCCAATGTGTCCCTCTGCAATACCAATGCGTCCCTCTACAATGCCAATGCATCCCTCTGCAATTAAAAACACTACGATTTTATGCAAAACTGTACTTAGGCTCACTTGTTATACCAAGTTTTTCGCCACTGCTGCATTTGCTTAATCTCTGTATTTTGTGCTTTGATAATTTCTTGGCCTAATTGCTTAATTTCAGGGCGCTTAGACTTACCCAAGACATCTTTTGCCATTGTTACAGCCCCTTCATGGTGAGGAATCATCGCATTGATAAAGCGCAGATCAAATTCAGCATCAGCTGCACCTAAGTCCTGACTCATCATCATGGCTTTCGTTTGGTCAGACGACATCTCCATCATGTGACCCATTTGACTGTCATAAGCCATTGGTTTATCTCCCGCCTTGGGATACCAAGCTTGTCGCCACTGCTTCATCTGAGTGATTTCTTGGTTTTGCGATTTGATGATATTGTCTGCTAGTTTTTTGATTTCAGGGCGTTTTGATTTCTGCTGCGCTTCTTTAGCCATTTCCACAGCCCCTTGATGGTGCGGTATCATAGCGTCGATAAATCGTAAATCAAAGTTAGCGTCAGCTGGGCCTAAATCCATTCCCATGCTGTGATTCATCTGCTTGTCGCTAACATTGGTAACGGTTGCGTTTGGGGCTTGGCTTTGGTTCTGGGAAGCCGTATTGCTACAGGCTGTGATTAACCCACCGGCTGAGCCGATCGCAGTCAAGGTTAACGCCAAAAAGCCATTCCTCAAAGATAACAGTTGCATAAGTCTCACCTAAACAGTTTCCTAATTCTAATCAAATTAGGATGAAATCTAAAGCTCCCCGACTTTTCAAAGAAGTTGGGGAGCTGGTTGTTCATTTCTCACTCAAAATTGTGTAAGCTTCATTAATTAAGTGCATTTTCTCTTGTGCTTGTTTTTGCAGTTGCGGCTGATTCACAAACAAATCGGGATGCCATTTCTTTACTAAAGTTCGATAAGCCTGCTTTACCTCAGCCTGAGAAGCATTTGCTTGTAATCCTAAAATGTCGTAGGCGTGAGTAATCTTATCTATTTGGGCTTGGTTGGGTGTTTTGTTGCTTGGAGTTGTATTTTGCTGTTTGCCAGTTTGAGAACCAGGCGATGTCTGACGACAAGCCTTAGGGCTACGCATCTCTGCTTTCATTCGCGCTATTTCCTCATTGAGTTCCCAATCACGAAATTTCGCCTCCAACTCTTCTGGACGTGGAGAGGGAGAAGCTTTTGGCGGTGGTGGAGAAACAGATTTTACCCTTGTCTCAGTATTATTAACACGATTTTCATATTGTTGCTTAATATCTGGATCTTTTTGTGAGAAAGTTTTAACTCTCTCTGGCTGTGGCGAATATTTGCTATTGATATTCGGATATTTTGGTATTTCTTTATAAGGTTGATAATTTGAGACAATTTTGACTTTTTCTAAGTCTTGTAGCAAATGATTAAAACCGTTTTGTAACCGCTGCAAAGTTTCACGCTTATTAGTAATTTCTAGTGGTTCTTGACTGAGTTCAAAACAAATTATTTTTTCGGCTTTCTGCTCATATTCAGTCAAAATTGATAACCCTTGAACGCTGAAGCAAGATAAATAATTTTCAATTGCAGTTATACAAAGTTTAGCAACTTCCTGATGATAAGATTCCTTTGCTAATTGTTCGTCTTGGTTTTGGATATTCTTGTTTAATAAATAAGAAATACTCCCGACGACAGCAGCACCCACCGGGCCGCCTAACAACCAACCAATACCACCACCAACAGCGATGGAACCAGATTCACTCAAATCATCAGTATTGCTTGACTTTGAGGGTAGTATTAGTTGTGGTTCACTAGGAAAGGGAATTAATAAATCTTGCGGTCGTTCTTCGTGGAAAAATTCATAAGCTTGATCAAGCCATTTCACCGCAGCCAATTGCAACTGAGTCAGGTCTTTTTTAAGAGTATTTATTTGCCAAGATTTAAAGTTATTTTCTGCCAATGCAACTGCCGCTTCAGCTTGATATTTTGTGAGCAGCTTGGGTAATGCTAGCCAATCTCGTAATTCTCCCACACTAATAGCAAAACCTTTATAAATTAAGTTGGCTGCTTTTTGTTTAATTTCAATTTTAGTATTTTGTTTATCATCAAAGGATTTTATTTCAATAGCAATATGGTCAATTTTAGCTTTTAATGAGAGTTGGATTTGAGAAGCGATCGCTTGCACTCTTGGCAAACGCACGCTACCACGATTTGGTTGCAAAATCCCCACAATATTTTGCAAAGCTGTTTCAAAAGCTGCTAAACCACTACTATTGGCAGCAGCAACATCGCCTTTTAATCTCGCTCTTAAGGCAGGTAAAGCATCAACGCGATATAAATTACTAAAACCTGGAGGTAATTCGGCTCGAAAGCTTTCCGCAACAAACACCAGCCGATTTTGGACTTGTTTTTGCTCGTCGGGTTCGAGTAAGTTAATAAAATTGGCAACAAATATAACTGTTTTAATACCGCGATCTAATAGCCAATCTCGTAAATTTTCCCGCTCACCCAAAGTCATTAACTTCCGTGCATCTAATAATTGGATGACTAAATCTGCACTTAATAGTTGCTCTCGGACTAAATTATCTTGTTCTTCTCTATCATTTGTTCCTGGTAAATCGAGGAATTCTACACCTGTTTCTAAGAAAGAATGCGGACAAAAAATTTCTACAGATGCTACATCTTTTCGCCTCTGTCTATTACCATCAAGAATTGCAAATTCTTGTAAAACTTCTGTGCCACTGCGATAGATTTCTGTACCATCTACCAACATGATATGAGTTTGCAGATCAGAGCCATACTTGACAGTAATCGCTGCGCCTGTGGTGGGAATTAAATCAATTGGTAAGGTGCGATTCCCTAGCATGGCATTCAGTAAGGTAGATTTGCCATGATTAAAGGGGCCAAATACCGCAATGCGAAAGCTAGGATTAACTAAATGATTGCAAATGGTACTTATATCTTGATGCAGTTGCGATTTGCCTTCTAAATTCAGTAATGCCGATGCAGATTTGAGAGAATCTGCTAAATCCTTATAAGCTTCATACTCTTGTTGCATAGTTCCTCGTTAGTTCCTCGTTCCCAGCTAGAAGCTGGGAATGCATATAGTTGAGGCTCCGCCTCACATTATTATATTTATGCTATAGCAATCCTAAATGAATCGTGAAAATCTCCGATTCCTCTCTCTGCGGCTCTGCGGTTAAGGGAGCATGTCAACTTTGTTAGAACAAACGAACTAAACAGGTTCTAAAGCTGGTTATTAAGATAAGCACAGCGATGCTTGAGAACTTGAGAGACG
>NZ_JBALCP010000132.1:0-11327 GCF_036919675.1 Nostoc sp. | reverse complement strand
AAGTCAATTGAATATGCTGCCATCTTTAAATACTATTCTTTACATTTATTACAGTTTATGAGCTTTGTGGCTGGTTTGATATCAAACTGCTGTAATTCATTTAAATTCTTGCCCTGCTGCCAAGACAATGCCTGCTTAATATGCTCCCAGAGTCGCTCAATGAGATTGAGTTCGGGACTATGGGAAGGTTGAAAAATGGGTATGATATTATCTGGGCATTTGAGAGCCAATTCTCTTATGGAAACTGCCGTTATCCATAAGAGAATTGGGATGACTGTCCAGACGACTTCCACTGCCACATTACCATCTATTGAAGGGCCGTCAGTGAAGTCATCTTTGACTGCCCGATGGAAGATCACAGAATACATCAGAGTACTTGTTACTCCCAAGAAGATGAAGGCACCGAGAGTTACTAAAAAGCTGATCAAATCATCAATTAGTTGCGATTTAGCTGCTGCTTGCGGGGGAAGCCACGAGTAAGCCTGTTTACCAATCCAGAGACTGATAGTGGTCACGGCGATCGCACCCGTAATCACGGTTAAAATATTTAAAATCTTGCGGATGTTCATAGTCATTGGTTATTGGGCAAATGACTTATTTAAGTGTTGTGTTCAGGTCTTGCCCCAATCGCAGCAAATTATCTGCTGTATTGTGTACGCCAAATTCGGTGGCTAGTTGCGCTCCTAGTGTGCCGTGGATGAACATAATGAACATGATTGCTATCCCTGCGAACAGATAGATCCACTGCACTTCTCTATCTGTCTGTTTATATGCTTGTTTGTCCCAGATGTAGCGTTGCCATCCTCTCCAGATGGTCATCCCAAGAATCAGTGCTAATAAAAAGATGCCACCTATACCATGCCAAATCATGGTTTGCATTGCCTGTAATCCCCAGGCACTCTTGACATCAGTAGGTGGTGCTGCTAAAAGCATTTCGTAAAAGCCTGCCGCCACAGTGAAAAAAGTGATAATGCTGGAAGCGATCATGTTGTACCAGCCAACATCAAAGAAGTTGGCACGTTTAACAGTAATCGCAAAATATTTGAAGACCCATATTTCCAAGGGAAACAGCACACCAACGATATCGAAGGTAATCCCAATGATGAACAAACCCAAAGTGAAATGGACTAAGTTGGGATGAATAGGAATGGTGTAAGGCAGTCCATTGGTACCTAGTTGTGTACTTAATTGATCAATTAGTTCCGAGTTCATCGCAAAATACCATTTTTTAATGCTTCAACAACTGGCACTGTGTGCAGTCCATATACCCAAACAAGTTCATCTCCAAGATATACTTGCAAACCAACTATTAGGGTTAAAAATAGCCCCGCTACTATATAATGAATCGATAATTTTTCAGAGTTGCGTGTGCGAAGTACATAACGCCAAGCTGTAATCGCTGCAATAATTCCAGACAGTGACCAGCCAAGCAGGGTATGCATGTTCAGTACTGCCTTAACAGCATCGTAAGGTCTTGCCAAGCCAGCTTTAAACTGACCAAAGATGACAGCAACAAAGATGGCGATCGTGGCGACACACATATTCCACCAGGGCTTTAGGATAAACGTACTATAAGTTTGAATCTCATTTAGGATTGCTATAACAACAGCAATTCTCACTATGAGAATTATTTTTACAGGGGAGCTTCATTTTGATAGGTAGAAGCCTTGGAATCTGATGCACTCCACCAAATAGGTTTTGGGCATTATTACGCCCAATGTTACAGTGCCATTGAAGGTTGATAGACAAAAAACAGGGGCTTGAGTGAAAAATACTGAAAAGGCGCTTAACACTGCATATCTCATCTGAAAGCGTTTATTCTTGCCTGAACCCCGACCAGATATGTTTGACTGAATCAACCTCACTTCTTGGCTTATGAGATGAGTTAACAAGATGCAAAAACCATACCTTTAAAAGAAAATTTTGCCTTGTCCAAGCTCATGATAGTAGTGATTCTTATGTGTACCTTATTTTTTTTGAAGAACTTTTGTACTTTTATTTATCCATATATAAAGAATATCATACATTTGGCAAATTTACTTGCGATCGCCAACTAATTTTCAAACAGTATTTGTGGTTACAATTAATCAGAAACTAGATGATTATCAGCCAATAACTGAGTTTTTTCTGTTGTTTCTGGGTGAGGAATTTTGACCTGTTCAAGAAAACGAGATATCCAAGGTAAAGCTACCATAATTCCTGTTAACACTAATAAAAATATTGCTATTCCAAAAATTTGGTCACGAGGAATTTCGAGAACTCCGCGTAAAATTACCTCTCTTAAAGCAGAAACAATAGTAATTTCTACTGCTGCGGTCACGGATGTCCTCTGTTGTTGTAGATGATCAATTAATAGGCGGAACAACTCTACTAAAATCAAAATGAACAGGATATCAGATGTTACTTGCCGCAAATCCAAGGGATGTAAAAAGGAGAAGAACATATCTCCTAGTCGGATCAGCATCACACAGAATAAACCAAGACAGAGAGAAATAATAATAAAGTCTTGAAAAAACTCCAGGTTGCGGACAATTATATTTCTTTGTAACCAGTTGTTTAACTTTGAAACTAGCCCTTTTAGCATAGTACTTCCTAATAGTCTAGATTGATTTATCTCCATAACCAAAATAGTGCTGAGTATCTAGCATCGATTACTCAGCACTCGGAACTGTATTCAATCCCCATAATTTAGCTATGGGGTTCCACTCAGCCCGATTAAACTATTTTGAACCGTTCAAGTCACCATGTATCGCTTCTGAGGTTTTAATTTTGGATACTGCGGTTGTTAAGCTATTCGCAGCTTTAATAATCTCTTGTAAGGTTTCGTTTATCATCTTCTCATCAACAGAGGCTTCTAATAAGTAAGTTTCCACAAAAATCTCCACTCGATTAACAATTATTTTGGCTTGAGAGCGTAGTTTGTTAAGGTCTTTGGTAGACAATTCCTTTATATTCATTGTTTGAAGCTCCTTTGGTTTCACAGGGTAAATTCTACATTTTTGGTCAGCAATTCTCATGACAAGAGGATTCTTCCAGTTCAGCCCTTTTTTGAAAGATAAAGCTTGCTGGAATACCCATTAAATCGTTCGCCTGTTGACTGCTTAAATGCCTTCAGATTCCCCAAATTAGTACAAAGGTTTCAAGCAGGAGAATTGCTGGCGCTGGCGAGTTAGCGGGTCTTTTTATTTCTTAGGACTTACGCACTGAAATTATCTTTTAAGACTGGGTGTAGAGTTTCAAGTCTTTAATGAAGCAGTAACAAGTCTTTAAGCGTCAGAAGTTTTGGTGCAGACATCAGAAGTTATTCTTTAGTCCCTACTGCGCGTAGCTTGCTCTCTACTAGGGGTACGGTATAAATAGAGCAACCATTTAAAATCCCTAAAAAGCCCATTCCATAATACTTTTGACTTTTGACTGAGTGACTTTTGACTTCCGCCTTGCGGCACTAGGGGTACGGTGGATGCTTAGAATTCTCTATGTCTTCTGGCTGCTGACTTCTTTTATAGCAACTTTAAGCCGAAGTTGTTGAGAGTTTCACGTAAGTTTTTGCATCCTTTTAAATAGTCTAAAGTTGCAATCCTCTCGGCTGAGTTTTGCGACCAATCAACAGCAGCATTCATCTTTTGTTCAATATAGAATTCCTTCATTATATCGTTGTAGTGAGCGATCGCTTCATCTTGTTCTGCTAATTTATAGGTTTCCCGGTGCAGTATAGCTGACTGCGGTAAACGTGGCTTAATAGCAGGTTGTACCTCAGGATTCGGATAACCCACACATAATCCAAATACGGGGAACACAAAAGGTGGCAAATTTAGTAGCGTTGCTACCTCTTGCGTGTTATTGCGGATTGCGCCAATATATACCGTTCCTAAACCAACAGATTCAGCCGCTAAAGTCGCATTTTGCGCTGCCACCGAGGCATCGACTATTGCTTTAAACAACAGTTCTATGTAATCCAGAGCCACATGAGGTAGTCCGCGACTGTCAGCAATATGAGCCATCCGACCTAAATCTGCTAACCAAATCAAAAATACAGGAGCCTGGTTAACCCATACTTGGTTATTAGACAGCTTGCATAATTCTGCTTTGCGTTCTTGATCTTCAACCGCTACCACACTCCAGGTTTGCAAATTAGCTGAACTAGCAGCAGATTGAGCAGCAGCAACTAGCCATTCCAAGGTTCCTGGTGGTAAAGGATCAGACAGATAAGACCGAACTGAACGGTGAGATAGTAATGTTTGTAGAGAGTCGTTCCAGTCAATTTCGTAGTTGAATGGAATCTCACCATAGCGCGATCGCAATAGTTCTGTAGGATTAGTCATGGTCAACTTTTGAACTCCAACACTTTTTTACGATTTCAGAGGGATTACCAACGACGATAAATAAGCAGGACAAGGAAGAACCAGAAAATCAGCCTCCTGATTTTCTGACAAAAGTGGAGAGAAAATGCTTGACTGCTACGCAGCTAACTGGGTTTCTCCTAAATCTGAAGTTAGGCGACTATTCCGAAAAAAAGCAACTCGTAAAGCTAGCCGACACTCAGATACAGGGCAAGTAAGCGGAGTTACCATATGCCAAGAATTGTTAGAACGCACAATCACAACTGAGGAATCACTCAAGGGGAGAATATCTTGGAAGGCAGATTCCGGTTGGGAGTCTTTAAGAATTCGCAAACAGCCTCCCCAGTCTTCAGACCATTGTTGATTGAAAAATAGCAGATGAGTTAAAACTTTGTTCGGTTCATCTGTATGGGGGTGATGCAACTGTCCTAATTTATATCGGCGAAATCCAATATCCATTACACAGTTATTTAGTTCCAACCCAGACATCTCGGCTATTGCTGCACGGTAAGAATCTGTCCACAGTCCTTCTATCAACTGTTGCCAGACATTACTTAGATGTCCCAAATCATAAGTAAGTCTGCCTTGTTCCATCCGCTGTCGCCAGCGATTATCACTGGATTTGAGCATCAAGGAAATATCCTCGCTAGTGGCAAGCATCTTTCCCCAAGAGTATCCGTATCCCTCTCCCTCTGACAAACGAAACTCTTCGTAGGGAAAACTTACAGCTAGTTCTAAGCTTGCCTCAGTTGAGAGCAGGTTTTTTATCAAAGCCCAATTATATGGGGCTTTTTGCATTGCTGTGGTATGAATGGACTGAAAATTAAGCATGGTAGAAAAAAAATGCTTTAGTAGAATTAACCAATCCTGACTACCCTGGACATCAAGTGGCATTGGAGCATCAAAAATCTGATTTACCTCTGCATCAAGAAACTCTGCTCAAGCCGCGGAAGTTTCATCAGTAGAACAGTTAGAAAATCATTCCAGCCAATTTTGTAATTGAAGGGAATTTCACTGTAGCGCATAGGTGCAGCCCGCAGTAGGCATTGCTCTAGTTCTGTAGAAATTGTCATAGTCAACTTTTGAACTTGAACGCTTTTTACAATTTCAGAGAGACTATCAACTTCCCCATTACGAGTTTGTTTGGGCATAAGACAACTGGCTTTAGCAGTAGGATTCTTCACCACTGCTCAAAGTAAGTCAAGATCAACCTCCCCAGAATCAAACTGCTTCCCTTGCTGTTTTCGTAATTTTGTTTGGAGACTACGTAACAAGGAGCGTAACACATCAGTCTTAGTGCGTTGGAACTGCTGGCAGTACTGTTCCAAAAATTGCAGTTCTTCTGAAGACAATTGAAACGTAATCCATCCTTGCTTTTTTCTTGGCATATCTATTACCAATTATATTGGTAATAGTTTAGCAGTTGGTACAATAATTGCGATGTACTTACGTTTTAATGAATAAAAGCACAATGCAACTTAATATTTCAGTAAATGTGTGCGTTCACCCTTGGGGAACCAAACTCAGTAGTTCTTCAACCGTGAGACTGCGCTTAACTTTTACTGACTTATGCTTTACAGCATCTAGCACTGATTGAATTTCTGGCTGACTGAGCGTGATTCCATGTTCTTGTAGCACACTAAATATCAGATGCCGACCGGAATGTTTGCCTACAACAAGGCGACGTTCCCAACCAACATCTTCCGGTGCAAACGGTTCGTAAGTGCCCGGATTTTGCAACACACCGTGAGCATGAATGCCTGATTCATGTGCGAAGGTATTTTCACCCACGATCGCTTTCCAGGGAGGAACTGGCCAGTTGGCAGCTTTTGCAACTAACCGAGACAATTCCAACAGCCGTTTTGTATCAATGCCCGTTGGGATACCGTAGATGTGTTTTAGTGCCATCACAATTTCTTCCAGCGCCGCATTCCCTGCCCGTTCACCAATCCCGTTTACCGTGGTATTAACCGATTGCGCCCCTGCTTCAAGACCAGCCAGCGAGTTCGCCATTGCCAGTCCAAAGTCATTGTGTGTGTGCATTTCTATGGGAATGAACAGATGATGGACAAGAGAGCGAACTTTGCTGTAAGTAGTCAGAGGATCGAGAATTCCTACAGTGTCACAGAAGCGAAACCGGAAAGCTCCCAACTCTTGAGCATAATACGCCACATCCAGCAGAAAAGATTCATCCGCTCTGGAAGAATCTTCTCCACCAACAGATACAGATAAACCGCGATCGCAAGCGAAATTTATCGCATCCCGCAAAAGGTTCAGCATTTTCTGCTGATTGCCGCCAAACTTGGCAGCAATCTGAATTTCTGAGACAGGAACCGAAATATGCACTCGCTCCAAACCACAATCTATCGATGCCTGAATATCAGACAAATTAGCACGGTTCCAGCCCAGTAATTTAGCGTTTAATCCCAGATTGGCAATGGCTCGGATCGACTCTGCCTCTTCCTGCCCCATTGCCGGAACACCAATTTCCAATTCTGGAATACCAATGGCATCAAGAAAGGTGGCGATCGCAATTTTTTCTTCAACGTTAAAGGCTACACCCGCCGCTTGTTCACCATCTCTTAAGGTTGTATCATTAATCTGAATGGGATGTTTGTTCATAGTGAAGTGATGATTCATGAGCAGCTAATTTGTTGTGTGATTTTGATTTGCTTGAGGAATTCGTAATTGAAATATAGAGCAACTAATTTGGGTTGTGGAAAGTAAAAGACATATTCCTTAGTCATAGGGTAATAATTACAAATTACGTTAGCGTAGCGCGGGACTTAGCCCATTACGAATTACGTTGACACTCCACCCTAAATATTCGCTACAACTTCCCCAATATTGCTGATGTCATAGCCGCCGAGAACCTCTAATTGTGATTGGACTAGCCGATGTCCCAAGGTACTGAGCAATTCCTGTACTGGTGTTTCTTCTAAGTATTCTTTGAGAATCACCAAGTCGTAGCGCGATCGATGTAGGGGAATAAATCCCAACCCAAAGGCAGCAGCTACAGATGCCGTACTGACACCTGCATCAGCAATTCCTGACACTACGGATAGAGCGATATCTTGATGGTTGTGAACGATATGGTCAAATCCTTTAACGGTGTGCAATGGTATCTGTTCTTCTTGGAGTTTGCGTTCCAAAAGCATACGACTACCACAACCTAATTCACGGTTGACAATAGTTATTCCTAATTCCACTAAGTCGCTGACTGTTTTGATTCCCTTTGGGTTTCCTGGTGGGACTAAAAGTCCTTCTTCCCAAACTCCAAGGGTAATTAAAACTGCACTCCTACCAGCTAAAGCTTCGCGTACAAAGGGAATGTTATGTTCTCCAGTTTCCGGATCGTACAGGTGCATCCCAGCGATGTGAATTTCACCTCGGCACAGACTACGCAATGCTGTCATACTGTTGGCGAAAATATGATGAACTCGCAGTTGCGGATGCCAACGTTCAGCTGCTCTTGCCCAGAGGGAAATCATCGGCGTACAACCAGCAATCACAACTGTATTTTCCAATTTATCGATATCATCAAGCAGCCGAACCAGAACTTTATTATTTGTACCTGTTTGGTTCTGTAATTTACCCTCCAGATCCTCTGCCTTAACCCCACCGGAGAACGGCAGTGTGCTTATACCTCTTAACCCTTTCGCCAGTTTGTCAACAGAGGAAATCTTGGAAAGTTCTGAATTGGAGCTTCCTTTGCTCAGATTTCTTTTTGCAACGGGGTGGCTCATCGCAACTGCTTCACCATCAGCCGGAATCATTTCTATGCGAAAAGCATCGTTCCCAACAAGGGGATGAGCTATCCATTGACCACCAATCCGCGCTAGACTAACTCGCAATTGCTGTCCGCTCTTGACTGGTTTGCTAAGAACTGCTTGAACTTCTGGTAAATCTTCCTCGAAGCAAAATAAGTCCTTAACTGGGCAGCCAAGCGCCTTGGCTAAACGCAGTGAGATAGCAACTGAAGGAGCATATTGTCCTGATTCCACACCACCAATACTCTGACGGGTTACACCAGCCTTGTTAGCTAAATCCTGCTGACTCATGCCCAAGCGAGTTCTAATTGACTTCAAGTTGTTGCAAAGATTCACGTCTAGTTTCATGAGACTGTATCTCTCCGTTAGAAAAAGCCGTAGCGGACAAACTTAATCTGTTAGGGCAATAGCAAGGTTTTCTAGTTTTTGGCGTTTTTGTTGGAAGGCATATTTATGTTTTGACAATTTCAGTGATTTTTCGCAAGCATAACATACCTCTAGCTAATATACTTGCATTCTTGGATACTATTTGGCGATCGCCTTTTGATCATCTGCGAACCAAGTCGGTGATCACCTAGAGAAAATGCTCAAATCGCAAGGCATCAAGTATTTACAAACTCTCAGCTTTCCTGTAATATCTTGCTACAATAACCCAACTTTTAGTCCGAGTGCGGTAAGTCCTGATCTAAATACCAATTGCCTTTCCTAGTGGGCACCGCCACCCACTGGAGTTCCAACCAGAGAGTGGGATTCTTTTCCTTCAACCTTGAGGCGGGATCGCGAATAATGCGTGTGGCGTTTATGCAAACAGCGTCCGATAGCCCCAAATCTTGGGCAACGCCTCTGAAAATGTCTTTGTAGGCATTGATTGAAGCAAACAGCATGTTAGGATAAAATACAACAAAATGTTGTATAAGTTTCGGGGGGCAGCCCCAGTAGGAATTTACGAGTTCGACGTGGCAGTACTGGAGCAGCTCGCCGAGTTTGGGACAGCGCCCCTGAGCTACGGTGATAAATTTTTGAACCAAAACCTCTTCAGTCAACATAATAAGTTCTACTCCTTCAATGAGGTAGACAAATTTTGGCGTGGGTGAGAATGCCCATTTCTCAGATGGTGGTAAGAAACTTACGCAGTTTTTTCTGCTTTTTCAAGTAAGAGGTTGCCAATTGCTCCAGATACTTTGTATGAGGGATAACCCCTACTGCATCGTCTTAGTCAAACAACCCAAACCTTACCAGCAGTTCCTCAAGCTGATCGTTAGACATAGATTTCGGAGTCACAAAATCTGTGTTCTTGTCAATCGTGGTTGCCAGGTTGCGATAGTGCTGCGCCTGTTCAGACTCAGGAGCATATTCAATCACCGTCTTGCGGTGGAACTCTGCTCGTTGCACCATATTGTCTCTGGGTATAGAGTAGATCATTTGAGTCCCCAGTTTCTCTGCCAGAGCTTTGATCAAATCATCTTCCTGATCGACTTTGCGAGAGTTGCAGATCAATCCTCCCAGACGTATACCGCCTATAGAAGAATACTTCTGAATGCTTCGGCAGATGTTGTTGACGGTATACATTGCCATAATTTCCCCAGAAGTGATAATGTAAACTTCTTGAGCTTTGCGTTCACGAATGGGCATGACAAATCCACCGCACACTACGTCACCCAGACCATCATAAAATGTATAATCAAGTCTAACTGCATCATCAAAAGCACCAAGTTGTTCCAGCAACCCGATTGATGTCAGAATGCCTCGACCTGCACATCCCACACCAGGTTCCGGCCCACCTGATTCCACACACAGCGTCTTCCCCCATCCTTCCTGGCGAAAGTCTTCTAGATTGACATCATCTTCTTCTTTACGCAACGTGTCGAGTACAATCTTCTGGTGGAATCCCCCCAATAGGAGGCGGGTAGAGTCTGCTTTCGAGTCACACCCTACAACCATCACCTTACGACCCACATCAGTCAGTCCAGCCACTACGTTTTGAGTCGTTGTGGATTTGCCAACTCCCCCTCTTCCATAAATAGCGATTTTTCGCATAAAAACCTCAGTAATGGCGTAGACTTATTGATTCGGCTCCAAAATTATGGTGTAATCAAGTAGAGTGCTGAATCAAAATAGAGTTGTAGTTTTTGAAAGAGTTGACTGCCCAAATTATGACAGTATTAACATAGTCAGACAGTGGACATAAACCGTCTATCCAACACTATAAATATTGCGGTTATCAGCTAGAAGTTAAACAGCTTCTTACAGATATAGCAGTAAATATTAGTGATAATTAGTGGGACGCGAGATATAACAAGGGTGCTAAAAATTAGTTGCAATACTGTTACTAAAAATTCAAAAAGCTCCACAGCTACGGCAAGTGAGTGAGAGGTTTTTGCTTCATCATAGTAAGACAAATATTCTTTTTACTGGAAAGAAGATACATAAAAAAATCAGTCCAGCCTACCCTATGGCAACGACTTCGCCAAACGAAAAACCGATTTTTTAGCGGCTTTGCTCCACTTCGATTAACGTTATGTCATCACCAATAAATGATGAGGCTGGTCTGACAACTCACTTCAAAGAAACCTAAGGAGTTTTCGTCCTTTTATTAGATTCCCTATAAATAAAGAATATCATACATCTGGCAAATTTACTTGCACTTTTAAATTAATTTACAAACAGTATTAGTGGTTACAATTAATGATCACGGCAGTTCCTTAAAGTCGGCAAAGCCGCGCAACGGACTGCCTCAGCTAGATAGCCTCAAAGCCGCCAATAACCAACTTTTTATTGTTGTTTGAAGTTAAGCAACTGTCACCTATTTATCCAACGGAGACATCCAGAATTAGGACAGCAATTACATTATTTATTTCTTTATTTTTAGTTAGAAGGGTCTGTTTATTTACTTTACTCAAAGTATTTTATATATAAAAATAAATATTGCTTTAAATTTAGTTAGACCTGTCTATTTATAATTGAATCTATTAATAAATTACAATATATCTTCATGTGATTGTTATCAAAATTACTATTGTTAAATAAAAAGGTTGATAGGATTTTGAAATCAAGGAAGTTAAAGAAGTTCTCTGATGAGAATACAAATATTGAAGCATCTTTCTTGATATCAGCTATTGCATAAGGAGCAATCAGCCATGCCAATGAAGTTGTTTAAGTGCGACGAATCGATTCCAGAACGGGAAAAGCACATATATATAAAAGAAAAAGGAGAAGA
>NZ_JBALCP010000131.1:0-73841 GCF_036919675.1 Nostoc sp. | reverse complement strand
AAGCTAAGAACATCGGGAGCCGTGTACACAGAAATGCGTATGCACGGATCTAACCGAGAGGTGCGGGGAATAATATCCCCCATCGACTCAAACAGCAATTATGTTTTGGTAATGCCGAAATTTTGCCAGACAATTATGAACAGTGTCGGCAAGCTTATCGGGAAATTTCCCCAGAATGAAGAGGATATAAGGACGCAAAGATTAAACTCGTTTAAACTCGTTCCCATGCTCTGCATGGGAATGCCTATCTAGAGGCTCTGCCGCCAAAGACTAGAGGCATAGCCTCCCTAAACCCATTCCTTGGCAGAGCCAAGGAACGAGAGGTTGATATTTTATTTTGTGGCGATCGCGATCGCCTTTTCTACAGCTTCCAAGGCAGTGTTTACTTCCGCCTCTGTGACAATCAGCGGTGGCACAAACCGGACTACTTTTGGCCCAGCTGGTACGAGCAATACGCCCTCGTTGATGGCAGCATTGACGACATCGGCTGCGGTTAGCCCAATGTCGGCTCGCAACTCAAAACCGTTGATTAAACCCCATCCCCGAACTTCCCCAACCTGCTGAGGATATTTTGCTGCGATCGCCCTCAATCCAGATCGCAATTGTTCACCCCTGTCTTGCACATTCTGCAAAATATTTTCCCGCTCCAATGTCTGGCAAACACTGAGTGCTACACCACACACAAAAGGATTTCCGCCAAAAGTACTGGCGTGTTCCCCTGGTTGAAAAACATCGCAGAATTTCTTGCTCATCATTGCGCCGATGGGGATACCGCCACCTAAGCCTTTGGCACTGGTGAAGATATCGGGTTCAACGCCGAGATGTTCATAACTCCATAATTTGCCACTACGCCCCATACCAACTTGCACTTCATCAAAAATCAATAAAATGCCAGTTTCGTCGCAAATCTGCCGGAGCTTTTTGAAATAGGCAACATCTCCTGGACGCACACCGCCTTCTCCCTGCAATGGCTCAATCAGAATTGCTGCTACCCGATAATCGCCCTCATCCAACTCACTAATCGCTACTTCCATAGCGTTAATATCGTTGTAATTTACGTAGTGGAAACCAGGAACCAAAGGATCAAAATACTTTTGATACTTCGGTTGTGCAGTGGCGGTAATCGTTGCCAAAGTCCGCCCGTGGAAACTGGCATTGGCGGTTAGAATAATCGGTTTTTCAATGTCTAATACTGTATGGGCATATTTCCGCGCCAGTTTAATTGCGGCTTCGTTAGCCTCAGCTCCAGAGTTGCAGAAAAATACGCGATCGGCACAGGAATGATCAACGATCCATTTTGCCAATTCACCTTGCTCAGGAATGTAGTACAAATTAGAGACATGGTGCAGCTTTTGGATTTGGCGTGTCACCGCTTCTACCATAGCTGGGTGGGCGTGTCCCAAAGTACAAGTGGCAATTCCGGCCACAAAGTCCAGATATTCTCGCCCCTGTGTATCCCAAACCCGGCATCCAGCGCCCCGTTCTAGGGCTAAAGGAAACCGGGCGTAGGTAGACATGACAGCTTCATTAAAGCTATCTGTATCAAAGGGACTGGATGCTGACCCTGAATCTGGGGGGATGGTGGCTTGGTCAACGAGAGTTTGTAGGCTCACTACCGCTCCTCCTGAAAGTTTTTCATTATATAGTTATTTACTAGTTTCCTAGAAATCCCTAAAAAATACTTTTTATTTAGTACAACTTGTACTTCCTTTTAGGCTAACGCTTATATAACCTCAAACGCTTGGCGGTGGTGAAAAAAAACTTTGCACTCAACACTTGAGTAATAGGCAGTTTGCGTAGGCGCAGCCCGTCGTAGGTATCGCAAGTCTTGAGTAGAGTCCAGTCCAGGGGTTTTCTCACTGATGTCCAAGCCTGACTCGTTGCTAGCCTGCGGTTTTGATGGTGCTAAGACACATGAGGAAATTCCCCTTGCTGTGTGCGGGAAAACTCCAAGGGATCTAAATACAGCATTTCATTAATTCGTAGCGAATTAAATTTGGCAATCCCTTGCAATGCCAATGTCTCGGGATGCATTGTTACAGCAGAATTCAAGTATTTGAACCACATCTGTCGTAGGGGCGCAAGGCCTTGCGCCCCTACCGCGTGGTCTATTTACCTGAAAATAGCTGTAATGCGTGCCCTTGCAATGCTAATGCGTCGGTCGCATTGTTAATGCATCTCCTTACAATGCTAATGCATCGGTCGCATTGTTAATGCATCTCCTTACAATGCCAATACATCCCAATACAATGCTAATGCGTCAGCTGACATTCTTAATGTGTCCCTTTACAATGGCAATCCATCAGGATGCATTAAAAACGCTACGCTTTTCGCAAAACTGTACTAAGAGAGTTGAAAGTTATTGAGGGTGATCTATACGAATTATGAATTATATCAAGTCCGGGTAATTAGTTATGATTTCCACAGTCGTTGTACCCCACACACCATATGCTTCACTTGGGGAGACCCCTAGTCAGCGCTGGCTCCCCTTAATCCCCTAAGAGCCTGCTCTTAGGGGAGACAAAGCTACGCTTTGGCTCTTTGGGGTTCTTCGGGTTTAATAAGTAATCAAGCGGACATGATATTAGTTATGATGCCTTAAATCTCTGGTTGGAATTATTTTTCTGTGATTTTCAGTTCATCAATATTCCATAAAGTTTCCCCCAAGGCAGAAAACTTGATGGGATTGACACGTTCACGCACCGCCTGAAACGAGATTGGATTCACAAGGCAGAATATCGGCAACTGTTCCGCAACGATTTGCTGAAATCTGTCATAAATCGCCTTACGCTTGCTCTGATCTAGTTCTTTAAATCCGGCGCGGAAAAGACTGTCAATTTCTTTCTCCCATTCAGAAACTACCCATCCTTGCAATGGGGGTTTTCCTGGTAGAGCACCTTGGTTGAACTGATGAAATGAGCCTTGACTAGTCCAAAATAAAGATAGAAGATTAGGTTCAACATGTGCACCGGCAACACCAAACGCACCAACATAACAATCCCAATCTCGACGAGAAAGTAGCTTTTGCAATACTATGTTAAAACTGACTACCTGCATATCTGCTTTGATACCAATTTGACTGAGGTCTTGTTGGATTTGAACTGCGGCATCGATTCTTGATTGATCTTCTGATTTCACTAAGAGATTGAATTGCACCCGATTTCCATCTTGGTCTAATAGTTCTTTTTGAGAGTTGTACCTAAAACCAGCCTCTAACAACATCTGCCTAGCTCTCTGGGGATTATAATCATAAACTTTTAACCCTGCTGCTGGGGACAAGTAATAGGGACTTTGAACAGCAATTGGCGAATGTTGTATTTCACCTAAACCGCGATAGATATTAGTTTTAATTCGGTTGCGGTCAATGGCATAGGCAACTGCTTGCCTAAAAACTAAGTTATTAAACCATCGAGATTTGATTGGGTCTATAAAAGGCTTACCTTTAGAATTAATAGCTTGGTTTAGATTGAAACCCATAAGGCTAAAACCCGCAGTCGGGCCACCATTGTAAATAATGAATTTTCCTCGCTTTTCCTCTTTCTTGAGAGCAAACCAATTACCAAATTCAGAGGTCGAACAACAGCAGCAATCATCTCTAGTTATTTACCTTGCAGCTACTATCTACACAGTACAGTATGGTGATTGATCAGTACTAGAACAATGTCAGTAGCCCGAAAAGTTCTGCGTTAGGGTACCCCTACGGGGAAGCAAGCTACGCGTAGCGTTCCGCAGGAAGCTCACCGTTGGCGTAGCCTCTCGTAGAGAAGATATCGCCTACAGTAGGCGCTCTGGTGTACCTGACACAGCTGATTTTTACCAAAAAAACCGTATTGCTTAATACAGTTTTTTTGATAATTATCTTGGGCTTGGATGATTCAGTAAAGCTAATAAATTAATCGAAGAAGTAATACCAACATTCTCTTTCAAACATGCTTCTGAGCATAGAGCTTCATTTAAATAGGACTTACGCATCAAGTACGAAATGTAGGGGTAATTCATGAATTGCGCCTACGGTAAACAAGGCTTTCACTGCCTTTTTGCATAAGTCCTGGTAAAGTTAAAGATAAATATTTTAAGTCTTATACCAATTCGCTATGAAGATGCACTTAATTTTTATTAAACGAACCGCCCTTCGGGTGACGCTCGTTCGCCTTTGGCGTCTCCCCTTGGGAGAAGACTCGCTAACGCTGCGCTAACACCAGCCGCCTACGGCGGGAAACCCGCCTACAGCGCTGGTTCACCAAGTACGTCAAGTACGCCAAGGAAGAAGGAATAATCATTAAGTGCAAGTTTAGGGAGAATTGGTATTAGAAGTATTGAGCTTGGACTATTAGTTTGGATAACTTGTAGTTTAAATGTACTAAAAAGGACGAATGGTATAAAGTTAGTAGAAAACTAAAAAAAGTAGGCTAAAAGTACTATTGTTACGTCATTCTCAACACTTGAGCAAAAATATCAACGGATACAAAAGGAGTTAATGGCTGGGGCGATCGCTCTTGGCGGTGTTTTCGTCATTGGCACTTTGTGGTACTGGTTAGTAGAAGGCTGGTCATGGGAAGATGCGGCTTACATGACAGTCATCACTTTAGCAACTGTGGGATATGGAGAGATCCACCCACTGGGTAGCCGAGGACGATTGTTTACAATTGCCCTGATTTTGTTGGGTGTAATGAATATCGGTTACATTGTCAACAGATTTACAGAAGCGATCATTCAAGGCTACTTTCAAGAAGGAATTCGGCTACAACAACAGAGGCGGTTAATGGAATCCCTATCAGAACATTACATCATCTGTGGATTTAGTCGGACTGGTCGTCAAATTGCCAAGGAATTTCGGGCAGAAGATGTACTTTTTGTGGTGATTGATTCGGAGATGGAATCTATACAAAGGGCGCAGATGGAAGGTTACACGGCATACCAAGGTGACGCTACCCTAGATGATACACTCCTGAAAGTTGGTATTGAAAGAGCGACTTGTATCGTTGCAGCACTTCCTTCAGATGCCGAAAATTTATATATTGTTTTATCAGCAAAAACACTGAATACGGGAATTCGAGCGATCGCCCGCGCAAGTACAGAAGAAGCTTTGCAGAAGTTACAACGCGGTGGTGCAGATGAAGTGATATCCCCCTATATTACTGGTGGGAAGCGCATGGCTGCTGCGGCTCTCAGACCGCAAGTGTTGGACTTTGTAGACGGGATTTTGACAGGTGCAGACCGCCAGTTGTATATGGAAGAATTTTTACTCGATCCGGTTTTTTGTCCTTTTGTCGGTCAAACTTTACAAAAAGCGAGATTGCGATCGCAAACTGGGGCATTGGTTCTGGCAATTCGCCGCCTTGATGGGACTTTAATCGGTGGTCCTACTGGTGATACAGTTTTAATGTCAGGAGATCGGCTAATTGGGATGGGTACAGCCGAACAGTTGCGTGACCTTAACCAAATTCTCGGCCCAATTGGTTCTCAGAAATTGCGTAAACCTAAGAATAATAACTGATAAAGTCATTGGGCATTGGGCATTGGTCAAAAGAACTTATTTTTTGGCGATGCCTTCTCTACGAGAGGCTTCGCCAACGGCGGGCTTCGCCTACGCCTTTTTGTTTCACCTTGAGTAATGCTGAATTTCGTTAACATTCGCAACCAGAAGTTAAATTATAGATCCAACTAAACCTGGTATAATTACGGAGAGCCAGCCTAGATACTTCTAGTTCATTGTTCACGATAGGTTGGATTAAACCTGTATTCAGTTAATCATAAATAAAACGCAAAAATGATCATGAACTTGGATTTACAGAGGTTCTTTGATGCCTGCGATCCCAGTAGAACATTAGTGCTAACAAATTCAGCGGATGAACTCTACTATATTGACTTTGCTGCCGTGCGGGGTGGCAAAATTATTGATGCCCTGAAGCGAACTATCACCCGATTATCCTCGAATAAACCCACCTGCCAGTTATTTACCGGACATATTGGTTGTGGTAAATCTACTGAGTTATCGCGGTTGAAAACGGAGTTGCAAAGTGAGGGATTTCATGTAGTTTACTTTGAGTCTACTGAAGACTTAGATGAAGCAGACGTAGATATTACGGATATTATGCTGGCGATCGCCCGTCGGGTAGGTGAAAGTTTAGAGCAGGTTAACGTTACTTTGCAACCCCAAGGTTTTAAATCTTTCCTTGATGGCGTATGGGAGTTTTTGCAAACACCAGTAGTAGTGTCGGCTGAAACTGAGTTGCTAGGAGCTAAAATCAAGGGTAGCACTGAGGGTCAATTAGAATTTTCTCTCCCCGCAGGTATTGGCAAAATCACAGCGAAAACGAAAGATAGTCCGAAATTACGTTCCAAATTAAGGCAGTATTTGGAACCGCAAACGAATAGAATTTTGCAGTTTATTAACGAAGAGATTATCAAAGTTGCGACTGAGCAACTAAAGCAACGCGGTCAAAAAGGACTGGTGGTGATTATTGATAATCTCGATCGAATAGACAATCGACCCACTTCATCAGGGCGATCGCTACCAGAATATCTTTTTATTGAGCGGGGGGAACAGTTACGCAAACTAAATTGCCATTTGGTTTATACTTTACCGCTATCGTTGATTTTTTCTAATGAGTGCGAAGTGCTGAAAAACCGCTTAGGTGGTGGAGTTGAACCGAGAGTTTTGCCGATGATTCCAGTGCAACTCAGAGATGGATCTGAGTATTTTGAAGGAATGCAGCTATTGCAGCAGATGGTTCTGGCCAGAGCCTTTCCGGATATTCAGCCACAGGAACGACTAGGATTAATTACAAAAGTTTTTGATTCTCCTGATACTTTATATCGGTTATGCAGCGTTAGTGGTGGTCATGTACGAAATTTGCTAGGAATGCTATTTCGTTGTCTCCAGGAAGTAGACCCGCCAATTTCTCGGAGTATCCTAGAAACTGTAATTCGGGACGCCCGCGATCGCCTCACACTTTCCGTTGATGATCAAGAATGGGATTTGCTGTTTCAAGTAGTACAAGAGCAAAGAGTCAAGGGAGACAAAGAATACCAAACCCTGTTGCGTAGCCTGTTCGTTTTTGAATATCAGGATAGTCAAGGGCGCTGGTTTGCTCTCAATCCGCTTTTGACAGAAACGGCAAAATTTAAGTTGTGGCAGCAGCTAAGGAAATCAGATCATGACTAAATCAGACCGACTAGAAAATATCTTGCCAGATAATGAGCGATCGCTGCAAACACTAGCACGCACACTCAAACTAACTCAAAGACGATTTTCCTTAATTCTGGTGCGGTGTAATTACACTAGCTTTCGAGAGCAGATACTCCAACGGTTACGCCGAGAATGCACTATTGAATTTGCTGAATTAGTCCTACCGTCATCTACCACAAAACTTTATAGCAGCATCCTGCACCAAGTAGAAAATCAGCCGCCAGCCGCTTTGATGATTTTGGGTTTAGAGTCAGTTCAAGCACTCGATGATCTACTTGTTGCAGCTAATAAGGCGCGAGATAAATTCAAGAGCGATTTTGCTTTCCCCATAATATTGTGGGTCACAGATAGAATACTGCATAAATTGGGGCGGTTGGCACCAGATTTCAATAGCTGGGCTAGTCCACCGATTCAATTTACCATTGCACCCGATGATATGGTGAATTCCTTGCGCCAAAAGGCAGAGCAGGCCTTTACTGGTAATACTGACTTTACTTTAGATGGTTACGACCTAGAAGCTGTGCAACAGGATTTAGCTAGCGATCAACAAGAATCAGATCCAGAACTCCAAGCTAGTTTGGCATTTATGTTGGGCTTGCTGGACTATAGAAATAATCGGCTAGATTTAGCGATCGCACATTATCAGCAAAGCTTGACTTATTGGCAACAAAATAACCATTTAGATCGCCAAGGAATATTACTGCTGAATATCGCCTTAGCATCTTACAGCCAAGCCAAACAGCAGCGCACAGAAAATCAAACTTCTTGGGAAAAAACCAGAAATTATCTTCAGCAAAGCCTAGAGATTTTTGAACGGACTCAACATCCGGAATTAGTTGCTAAACATATTAGTCAACTTGGGGAAGTTTTGCGCCGTTTAAAAGCTTGGGAAGAATTACATAAACTGGCTCACAAAGCACTGAAACTGCATCAAAACTATGACATACCCAACCAAGTTGCTCAAGATTATGGCTTTTTAGCGGAAGTTGCCTTAGAACAGTCACGCTGGAATGATGCCCATGAACTAGCTCAAAAAGCTCTAGAAACATTAGAGAAAATCCCTAACTTTTTACCACAAGAACAGGGACAATATCACTTTTTTTTAGCAAAAAGCCTGCGAAATTTAGGGCAACTTAATGAAGCTGTTAATACTTTAGAAATAGCCAGTAATGAAAGTCAGCCTCAATATAATCCGCTGCTTTATATTCAGATTTTGGAAGATTTGCATAGCCTTTACTTTGAACAAAAACAATACAAACAAGCATTTCATCTGAAGCAAAAGCAGCGTGAAATAGAGAGCCAATATGGGTTTCGAGCTTTTATAGGGGCGGGACGTTTGCAGCCACGACGACAGGTAATTAGCCCAGACAACTCACCCAATCCACAATCAAAAGAGATAGCTGGGGAAGTTGTAGCAGCTTTCGGGCGACAGCAGGATATTAAAAGCCTACTGCATCGCATTGGCAGGACAGATTGTAAACTCACCGTAATTTACGGACAATCGGGAGTGGGTAAAAGTTCGATTGTGCAGGCTGGGTTATTCCCAGTCTTACAACTTACCCCATTTGATGGACGGGAAACTCTACCAATTTTAGTGCAAGTTTATACTGCTTGGGAGAAGGAATGTGGCAGGCTTGTGGCAGAAAAACTGGAGGAAGTGAGAGGACTGCGGTTGTCTGCACCAGTTGAAACATCAGCAGCGATTATCGAACAGTTACAGCAAAACGAAAATCGTAATCTGTTGACAGTCCTAATTTTTGACCAGTTTGAAGAGTTTTTCTTTACTTACAAAGACCAAGCTAGCAGACGACCATTTTATGATTTTTTGCGCGATTGTCTAAATATTTCCTATGTAAAAGTTATCTTATTACTCAGACAGGATTATCTATATTACTTATTAGAGTGGAGTCGCACCACAGAATTACCAATCATTGACGACGACATTCTAGATAAGAATATCCTGTACTACTTGGGTAATTTTTCACCATCAGTTGCCAAATCTGTCATTCAAAGCTTCACTGAAAACTCGCAGTTTTCCCTAGCACCTGATTTGATAGATGCGCTGGTAGAAGATTTAGCAAAAGAGTTGCGAGAAGTGCGTCCTATTGAATTGCAGGTGATCGGGGCACAACTGCAAACAGAGAAAATTACAACATTAGAGCAGTATAGAAAACACTGGTTAAAAGAAAAATTGGTAGAGCAATTTTTAGAAGAAGTCGTTAAAGATTGTGGCTTTGAAAATGAACGTGCTGCCCAGTTAGTATTGTATTTGCTGACAAATGAAAATAATACCCGTCCCCTGAAAACTCGCGCTGAATTAGAAAAAGATTTAGCAACAGAGGCACAAAATTTAGACTTGGTGCTAGAGATTTTAGTGGGTTCTGGGTTGGTGTTTCGGGTACTAGAAACTCCGGCTAACCGCTATCAATTGGTTCATGATTATTTAGTGCCTTTCATCCGCCAACAACGCAGTGCAGAATTGTTGGTAAAAATCAAAGAAGCAGAAGAACAGCAACAGCGCACTCAAGAAGAACTTAATAGGGTTCTGCAAAAGCAATTAGGAGATGCACGGAGAACTGGAATTGGACTGGCAGGATTAGCGGTCGTAGCTAGTGGGTTTGCGATCGTTTCCTTACTAGCACTCATTGATGGTAAGAATTCCCAACTTAATGCCTTGAGTGCTGTTTCAGACGGGCGTTTAGCTGCTTATCAAGATATGGAGGCACTGATACAAGGGATAAATGCAGGAAAACAGCTAAATTCGTGGTGGAAAATTGGAATTAAAGATAATACCAGGAACCAGGTATTAGCAGCTTTACAATCAGCACGTTATGGAATTAGAGAGATTAAGACTTTAGAGGGGCATAGTGATGTTGTTAACACAGTTAGTTTCAGTCCTGATGGCAAGTTGATTGCCTCTGCTAGTGATGATAAAACAATAATACTCTGGAATCCTGATGGCAGCAGATTTGGGAAACCTCTTCAACATGATAGTGGCGTTACCAGCCTCAGTTTCAGTCCTGATAGCAAAATGATTGCTGCCGGAACTAAGAATGGAATTGTGAAGCTCTGGAATATTGACGGTACAGAAATTCTCAGTAATATCAATGCTTCTCCAGATGATCAAAATGAGGTTATTGCTAATCCTACTAAGAAAACAATTCCTTCTAAGCATATTAATACAACTCCAAAACTCCAAAATCTCCAGGCTAAATTCAGGATAAATTCTAAAGTTTATAAAAGGAGTATTACTAATATTACTTTTAGTCCAGACGGACAGATGATTGCTTTTAGCAGTGAAGATGAAAGTCTAAAAATATGGAATTTTAAGAATAATTCACTTAAATCTTTTGATGGTTATGATCGAGATATCAAAAATATTAATTTCAGTCTTGATAGTAAACATCTTGCCTTTATAGATAGTTCCGGCATTATTAAGATTTTGAATAGAGTTAGAGATAAGTCTAATTGGCATATATCCAAGGACTACTACTATGGAGACGGAATTATTGGAGTTAGGTTTATCAATAATGGCCAAACTATTAATACTATCGGATGGGGAGCCTTAAAGCTGCTGCACAGCAACAACAATTTTAAAAAGAATATATTACTTTTTGTTGATAAAAATCAGCAGTTTAACCTTGATAACGAAATTTTTGCTGAGTCAAATTCCAACAGTATTTTACTATCTTCTGTAAATTCTTTATACAACGAACAAAGATCAATTGAAACACTTAATGGTCATACAGACGAAATCACAAGCCTTAGTTTTAGTCCAGATGGAAAGATACTAGCTTCAGGGAGTAAGGACAAAACTATAAAGCTGTGGAATATTGAACATAGGAACTTCCTAACCTCTGATGATAGTTCAGTAAAAAACGTCAATTTCAGTTCAAATGGTCAAATAATTGCTTCTATCAGCAATAAAAACAGGGTGCAACTCTGGCAAAGAAATGGTGCTCTGATCAAGACTCTCCCAGGTAATAATTCGAGGGTTAGTTTTAGCAAAAATAGTCAGATGATAGCATCTGCGAGTCAGAATAACATGGTGCAACTTTGGCGGCGTGATGGCACTTTAGTAGAAGAAACTCTTCTAGGAGAAACTGTAGATGGGAGTTTTAGCCTTGACGGTAAAATAATTGCTCTTATTAGTAATGATGACTACAGTATTAAGTTGTGGGGAAATAATGGTAAGCCAATCTCAACTCTCACAGGACATCAGGACAGGGTTTACAAAATTAGTATTAGCCGAGATGGAAAAACTATTGCTACAGCTAGTGAAGATAAAACTATCAAAATATGGAAAAGAAATGGCACATTGGTAAGAACGCTTGTCGGTTATGGCACTCCAATTTACAGTATGAGTTTAAGTCCTAATGGTGAAAGTCTCGTGATTTTAGATCATGATAATACTGTAAACTTCCTGCAACGAAACGGTACATTAATTAAGACTCTCCCAGGAAGTGGTAGTAAGTTAATAAACATGAAGTTCAGTCCTGATGGAGAGATACTAGCCATTCAAAATTTAGATGATAATCCAAATACAGTGCAATTATTGAATATTAATGGTACACGGCTGAAAACAATTTTATTAAATAAAGATATAAAAAATAGATATTATATTAATAATTCTATAGTTTTCAGTTCTGATAGTCAGACAGTAGGTATTCTATATCGTGACTACATAAACAGGTACATACAAGTCTGGAGACGTGATAGTAATTCACTCTCAAAAATTGAGAAAGCAAAGACAATTTATGAGGTTAATTCTCAAAACATAATTACTGATGGCCGTAATAACAAAGAGGTAGGAATTTGGCGTCATGATGGTAGCTTCATTAGGTATATCCAAGTTAAGAGTAAAAGTGGATACAGAAATGTCCGTTCTAGCCCTGATGGTAAAACTATAGTATTTCAAACAAATAAAAACACTATAGAGGTTTGGTCAATTGATGGCAATTATTTGAATCAAGATACTAATATTCAGGCTATTGATAATAGTCAGATAGAGCGATTCAATGATCCTGAGAATCATAATTTACTCATAAGTTTTACTTCAGATAGTAAAGTTTTAGCTATTCGTACAGAGGAAAATAAAGTAAGCCGTTGGCAGATTGATGGCAAAAATTTGAGATTATTACAACCTTTACAGGAAAAAAAGGATAGAAATTGGGTTAGTGACATAAAATTTATTTCTAACAGCGATACACTAGCTATTATTGGGGGTAGGGACACTGTAAAACTCTGGCAGATTTCAAACAAGCTTGGCATAGAAGCCCGGCTTTTAAAAACTTTTCAAGGGCATACAAATCAGATTACCAGTGTGAGTATCAGTCCTAAAGATGAGACGATTGTTTCAGGAAGTAAAGATAAAACTGTTAGACTCTGGAAAAAAGATGATACTCCGATTGCGCCCATACAAGAGGATGATGAGGTCAATAGCGTTAGTTTTAGCCCAGATGGTGAGATCATTGCCTCAGCGAGTGACAAAACTATCAAACTTTGGCGGCGTGATGGTACACCAATCATAACCAAAACCTTGATGAAGCATGACAGTGAAATTAATCGTGTCATTTTTAGCTCCGATGGTAAGATGATTGCTTCAGCTAGCGATGATAAAACTGTTCAACTTTGGAAGCCTGATGGCACTCCTGTTAGAACACTTAAAGAAAGTTACCCTGTCAGTGGCATTAGTTTCAGCCCTGATAATAAGATGATTGCCTCAGCCACATCGAATACAGTCAAGCTTTGGAGTGTTGACGAAGATACAGCACTGGCTACTTATCAACGTTTTGGTACAGGAGATGTGAGTTTTAGTCCTGATGGTAAAAGCATAGCTGCGGCTGGTAATGATGCAGTTGCATTATGGAATTTCGATTTAAATGAACTTCTCCAGCACAGTTGTAATTGGGTAGGGAATTATCTGAACAATAACCGGAATGTCAACGAGAGCGATCGCCATCTATGCGATGATATTCTCACTGATAAATCAAGCAATATTTCAACACTTGACCCTTGACTATTGACCAATTTCTTTCCACCCATGCATAGCTGCTATACCTTTTGTAACCCATTCGATCACAATTGGGGGAGCTTCTGATATCAAAATGCTAGGATAAACTGCTGCACCCCAGTCGGGATGCACTAGCACACGGCATTGATTTTTAATCACTGGATAGTTGAGCAAAGCTTTGACAACTGCTGTGTCATCATGGGGAATTGCTCCGGGATGAGACAGTAAAGGATAGCCTGTACGAGGGTCGATTAGGTCTGTTAAATAGGCGCGATCGCGGAGATTAAATGCTAAATCGCAGCCAAATCTCATAAACTTTTCTCGCAAGCGTTCTTTCTCTGTCTCTACTTCTGCCGTCTTTTGGACTAGTTGATAACGCGACTGCTGTAAGACAATCACTACTCGTAAAAATGGCTGCCGTTTCCAATCTGGTAATATCCGTTCGCAATTGGCACAGATATATTGACTGGGAGCATGAATTGAAATTTGAACCGCTTGTCCCCTTTCGTCAACTAAATTAATGGGACAGGCTTGCTCCGAAGTGTAAACTCTGGGATAGTTCACTAAATTGGTTCGGTTTTGGCAAATTTTTTAATTTAATCTACGGTATAGATGATAACTCTTAAAAGTTCCAAAAAATCATCAATATTCTTTAATATATTAATTTTTTTGGAAGCAGTTGTTAATAATTTGAGAATTTTAATCCGAATTTTATCCTTCATTAACCTCTTCTAATGGGATTTGCTGCGATCGCTGTAGGGATTGGCATAGGTGCAGCTTGTGGTAGACAAGCGATCCCGCCTGAAATATGTTTGCTCAAAATCCCAAATAATGACCTCCATCTCAGACGATTTGCAGTCAAAACCAAAATAGTCTAACTGTCAGCAAAGCAGGACTAAACAGGCATCTGGTGAGGCAAAGCGCGTCGGAGTTTCGTCGGCAGCAATACTCCAAAGTTAGATTGGTTTTGAATTCTCAGTTAGATAGCTATATTCTCAATAAAAACAGCTATTTCGCTGTGCTCGCACTATTAAATAGGTGATTTATACCGCTAATTTTTAGCACCTCACTTTGGAGCGTTGCTCCCGTTTCGCCCAAAGACAAGTTGAAAATACAAAGGTAATCTTGTCTGCTAGGAAATGGCTAACCGATGCAGCATACTTTCCATAACACCCAATTAATTGAGTTTTAAAGAATTCACTGGCACTTCATCCCAAGAATCGACTGTCCGCAATTGCGCTACCCAACCTGCTGCCTTTTGCATCTCGGTCAAATTATTCTCAAAGGAATCATGACAATCTTTGGCTTGAGATTCATTACAAGTGGCAATACAGGCATGAATCATCCCAGACGGATCAATTTGCTCATTTACCCAAATAGTCATAGAGTATTCCCTCGAAAACTTTAACGAAAAAAGCTATTCGTCATTTTAGAACACTATTAGAGTCGAAAATTGGAGAGCAAAATCGGTAACAAGTAGTGAACTAATCCCAATTACCGATTACTAATTTACATTATCTAGTTCCGCTTCATCTGCTAGGCACAGCACTAATTACATTATCAAGGCGATAAAGCTGTAGCACCTCTGACACTCCCTTGTTTTGCCGATTATTTATCCTTACCCAAAAGCTGATACGTTCGATAATCAGCGCCACCACTAACAAGGAGAACCTCACCAGAGGCGAGATGACCACGCCACCTGCTGTAAACAGATTGCTAATTTCCATATACTCTTTTTTAACTCTTCAACAGCGCTAGGTTAACAGATGGTTGTTTGAGCGAAGTTGATATCATTTCCCAAAAGGAATTGCTCTGCAAGTTTTAAAGTGTTAGCAGCAAGTACGGCTTGCCCAAGCTGCATATATGTTTAACAGGAATTATCAAATTTATAAGATATACTGAATTTAAGATAAAAGTCTTGCTGCCCCCTTAAAGGAGTCGTAACAGCGAGTAGGCTCGTTGCCCCATAACAGGGGTCGTAACAACGAGAAATGTCTAAGTGTAGTTAATCACAGACTAGGTCTTATTTATGATGCCAAAACAAGCTCACATACTTAACAAAGGTTCAACCAATGTCCAAGTTTCACCAAGAGAAGAAATCGTATTGCTCGCACTCTACAACAAAGAGCTCTATGGTCTGCAAATTCCGCAGGCTATGGAAGAGGCTAGCGGCGGTAACACTAAGATGGGGATTGGCACCCTTTACCCTGTTCTCCATTCTCTGGAAAAGAAAGGGCTTGTCGAATCCCGTTGGGGAGATGAAGGGCGTGAAGAACGAGGTGGAGCAAGACGGCGCTATTACAAACTTACAGGTAGCGGCGTTGCGACTCTCGAAGCCGTCCAGTCTTTCCGCTCCAACTTACTTATCTGGCAGCCTAGTTAATGGAACAGCAGGTATTGAACTCGAAGATAACGACTGGGAATTTGCTATTAAAGAAATTCAACTCAAGACACAACACCTGGATGTCATAACATCAAAATTAGAGGAAGTGATAAAAGTTGTAGAAGAGTTGAAAGCTCAGAAAGTGGTGAATGATTTAGAAGACTCAGTAGAAAATTTAGAGAAGCTCTCTAAGTTAAACAAGAGATTACGCAAGTATAAAAAATCTGATCCTGCTGAAACTTGGGCTAGTAGGTGGATAGCTTCCCCAATTGCTTACCTCTTCCCCCCAGAACGACGTGAAGAATGGCTAGGGGATTTGTACGAAGTCAATAGGGAGATGCTGCACAAAGGCTATCACCGTTGGTTGGTTAATCTTAATAATGTTTTGAAAACTGTCATCCTGGTAATTTCTGCTTTAAAAATCAGGCTGTCAGATTTCTTCTCACTAGGTAAAGTCAAGAGCGAGTAGAGGAAAATCCATTCTCAAGGATGGCGTAGAGTAATTTACCACTACGCCATTTCTCTTTTATCTATTTTGTTCTCTTGGAGATGTCCTTCGCGGTGCATTCCTACTTTTTCCATGACTTGCGCTAATGAGATGATGATTAACTAGATTTTTCCCATTTGTATCTCACCTCACTGCTGCTTCTTCTCTGCTATTCTCAGTTTGGCCGATCGCGATCGCATATTTCTCTCAATTTCCTCTTGTAATGCAATAATCGGTTTTTTTGTCAATACCTTTAATAAAGGTGAATTTCTTAAACCATGCTTCACCGGGCGGTCTTCCAAACTGTGGAAACTGATAATCGCAATTCTACCGCCAGGGACAAGCGCATTTGGTGCTTGATCCAAAAAGGTTTCTAGGGATTTTAACTCATCGTTGACGACAATTCGCAGAGCTTGAAAAACACGGGTAGCGGGGTGAATTCTCCCATAACGGTATTTAGGGGGAACTGAAGAAGCGATCGCTTCAGCTAACTCAACAGTCGTGTGCAATGGCCGGCGTTCGACAATGCGACGAGCAATGCGCCGTGATAATCTTTCCTCACCGTACTTAAAGAAAATGTCTGCTAAATCCGCTTCATCCCAATTATTGATCACATCAGCAGCGGTTAGCGATCGCCCTCGATCCATTCGCATATCCAAATTTGCGGCGTGGCGAAAGCTAAAACCCCGTTCTGGCTGATCTAAATGGTAAGAACTCACCCCCAAATCGGCTAAAATACCATCGAAAGTGTTAGGGGTAAACTCGTAGTTTGCAAAATTGCTATAAATAAATTGTACGCGATCGCCATATTCAGCTAAATTCTTCTGCGCCGCTACTAAAGCATCTTCATCTTGGTCAACTGCCGTTACCCGCACATCCGCAGCCGACTCTAAGATCAGGCGACTGTGACCACCACCGCCTACCGTCACATCTAAATAATGCCCACCCGGACGCACCGCCAAACCCTCAATTACCTGCCCACCCAAAACTGGCACATGAAAAAATTCCTGCGCCTCAACTCCCTGAAATCGAGCTTCCATATAATAATTGAAGAAGTGCAACAAAATTAAACATCAAGTAAAATCCCTCCTCTGTCACCCCTTCTCCAACATACCCCTGTATGGGCAATACATCTAGACGCCCCAAAGGCAGTTTTCCTGAGAGTATTGCTCCTGCAAGCTTGATTTTGGCTTGGCAGACTAGATAAATCGGGTCTGGTTGGCATTTTGGCGGTTCAATTCAAAATTTTGGCTTCGGCACGCTACACGAACACAACGGGAGAACAGGAAATCTATGACCAGACTAGAAACCCGCACTGAACCTATGGTGCTAAACATGGGGCCACACCACCCCTCCATGCACGGGGTTCTGCGGCTAATCATGACTCTGGATGGCGAGGATGTCGTTGACTGTGAACCGGTCATCGGCTACCTGCACCGGGGAATGGAAAAAATTGCTGAGAACCGCACTAATGTAATGTACGTCCCTTACGTTAGTCGGTGGGACTACGCTGCGGGAATGTTCAACGAAGCCGTCACCGTCAACGCCCCAGAAAAACTTGCAGGTGTCGCTGTCCCCAAACGCGCTAGCTACATCCGCGTCATCATGCTGGAGTTGAACCGCATCGCTAACCACTTGCTGTGGTTTGGCCCCTTCCTAGCTGACGTGGGCGCTCAAACTCCCTTCTTCTACCAGTTTCGGGAACGGGAGATGATTTATGATTTGTGGGAAGCCGCCACAGGCTATCGGATGGTGAATAACAACTACTTCCGCGTTGGTGGAGTAGCAGCCGATTTGCCCTATGGTTGGGTAGATAAGTGTCTGGAATTCTGCGACTACTTAATACCCAAAGTTGATGAGTACGAACGCTTAGTAACCGATAACCCCATCTTCCGGCGACGTGTTGAGGGTCTTGGCACTATCACCCGTGAAGAAGCAATTAACTGGGGACTTTCTGGCCCAATGTTACGCGCATCTGGCGTGCAATGGGATCTGCGGAAAGTTGACCATTACGAATGCTACGACGATTTTGACTGGGATGTGCAGTGGGAAACTGCGGGTGATTGCTTTGCGCGTTACGTGGTGCGGATGCGGGAAATGCGCGAATCTGTGAAGATTCTTCGCCAAGCAATTAAAGGACTTCCTGGCGGCCCTTACGAAAATTTGGAAGCCAAGCGTTTAGCCGCAGGTAAAAAATCAGAGTGGGACGCATTTGATTACCAATTCATCGGCAAAAAAGTTTCCCCCACTTTCAAGATTCCTAAGGGTGAAATCTACTCTCGTGTAGAAAGTGGCAAAGGTGAATTGGGAATTTATTTAGTTGGGGAGGATAATGTCTTCCCTGCACGATGGAAGATTCGCGCAGCAGATTTCAACAACCTCCAGATTGTCCCACATTTACTGCGCGGAATGAAGGTTGCAGATATCGTGGTGATTCTCGGCAGTGTTGACGTAATCATGGGTTCTGTGGATAGGTAGAAAATATCTATCCAAGTACTTTTTTAGAGCAGTTGTATTACAGTGCAACTGCTCTATTTTTTTATAATTTTTGAAGACGCGATAAATCGTAATCTTTGAAGACGCGATAAATCGTAATTTTTGAAGACGCGATAAATCGCCGTCTCTACGAAGGACTGATTATTGTACAGACGGCGATTTATCGCGTCTCTTGTCTTGCACCTTTCACTAATCTGGCTGGAAAAATTTTTTACTCATATAACATAGGTACGAAATATTTATAGAGTTTTGAGTAATGCCCCGCATATTTGATAACATCGACTTACAACTGCTACCGATTTTGAGGGAAACTCTTAAAGTCTCTTATCGGGCAGATTTTTGCGTTGGCTACTTCAACCTCAGAGGTTGGCGAAGAATTGATGATTTAATTGAACAGTATGTTGGTAGTGAAAAAGCTTGTTGCCGTTTGCTAATAGGGATGCAAAGCTTGCCAAGTGATGAAGTTCATGCGGCATTTACCCTTAGTAATAGTGATGGACGGATTGATAATAGTGCCATCGTGCGGTTTAAAAAATGCATGGCGGCAGAATTTCGCAAGCAGTTGACTATCGGCGCGCCGACTAATCAGGATGAAGCGGGGTTGCGGCGGTTAAGTCATCAGCTAAAAACTCAGAAACTAATTATTAAACTGTTTCTCCGTCATCCTCTCCACGCCAAGTTATATCTTGTGCATCGCCATGACCCTAACACTCCCACAGTGGGATTCTTGGGTAGTAGTAATTTAACCCTTCCAGGACTGGCGAAACAAGGGGAGTTGAATGTTGATATTTTAGATCACGATGCTTGCAATAAACTGCAAAAGTGGTTTAGCGATCGCTGGCAAGATTACGGTTGTGTAGATATTTCCCAAGAACTGGCAGAAATTATTGATCAGAGTTGGGCAAGAGTTGAGTTAATCTCACCTTACTACATCTACCTCAAGATAGCTTACCACTTATCCCATGAAGCGATCGCCGGACTTTCAGAGTTCCGCATCCCCCGCGAATTTAATAACTTATTTGACTTCCAAAAAGCCGCCGTGCAGCTAGCAGCACGTCATGTAACTAGGCGTGGTGGCGTGTTAGTGGGCGATGTGGTTGGTTTGGGCAAAACCCTAGTTGGAACCGCCCTTGCCAAGATATTACAAGAAGATTGTTTTTTAGAAACACTGATTATTTGCCCAAAAAACTTGGTGCAAATGTGGCAAGAATATGTAAATAACTATCGGCTACTTGCCGAAGTTATGCCAATTAGTCAAGTACAAAATAAATTACCAAAACTCCGCCGCTACCGAGTTGTGTTAATTGATGAAAGTCACAACTTACGTAACCGCGAAGGCAAACGTTATCGAGCAATTACAGAATATATTGCTGCTAACGAAAGTAAATGTATTTTATTATCAGCTACTCCTTACAATAAAAGTTATCTTGACCTTTCTGCCCAATTGCGGCTATTTGTGCCAGAAGACGAAGATTTGGGATTAAGACCAGAAGCTTTAATTAATGAACTTGGTGGCAGTTCTGTAGGAGAATTAGAGTTTATTAGAAAGCATCAATGTTCTGTACGTTCTTTAGCTGCCTTTGAGAAAAGCGAACACCCTGATGACTGGCGAGAATTGATGAAGCGCTACATGGTGCGACGCACTCGCTCTTTTATTAAAGATAATTATGCCCACACAGATGAAACAGGGCGTAAATATTTAGAATTTTCTGATGGCAGACATTCTTATTTTCCCCAGCGTCTACCTCGTAGTCTCAAGTTTCCTCTAGAAGGTTCTAACACTGACTTTTATTCTCGTCTTTACTCCGAGTCAGTAGTAGAAGTAATTAATCAACTGAATTTACCTCGTTATGGGCTAGGAAATTACGTTATTGCTAAACACAAACAACCGCCTACAGATACTGAACAACGCTTTCTTAATAGTTTTTTTCGTGGTGGTAGGAGGTTAATGGGTTTTTCTCGCACTAATTTGTTTAAACGTTTAGAAAGTAGTGGCGTTGTTTTTATTCAATCAATTGAACGTCACATTTTACGGAATTTCATTTATTTATATGCCCTAGAGCAGGGGCTTGATATTCCGATTGGAACTCAGGATGCTGAGTTATTAGATACAAGTAATAATGATGAAGATGCCGATTCTGTGCTAGCAGCTTTGTTTGATACAGAAATTGAAGAAGAAGATTCCACTGCTTCGCTGCAAGTAGAGAGACAAGAAGAAGTAACTCCTTTTTTTAATGAGGATAATAAGGCATCTAAAACAGAAAAGTTTTTTCGTCAAAGAGCAGAGTCAATTTATCAAGAATATATAACTCGATATCAACGAAGATTTAAGTGGCTGCGTTCTACACTTTTTGACATTAAAAAACTGAAACTGGATTTACTAGAGGATGCCAAAGCACTGATTAATGTGCTGCAACAGTGTGGTGAGTGGAATTCTCAAAAAGATGAAAAACTTGCTGCCTTAATCAAACTGCTAACAAAAACTCACCCTAAGGATAAAGTACTAATTTTCACCCAGTTTGCCGATACAGTCCGCTACCTTGCAGACAATTTGCAGTCGAGTCATATTACTAATGTGGCAGGGGTGACAGGTCAATCTAAAAACCCTACAGTAATGACAGGAAGATTTAGCCCTGTGAGTAATGGAAAACGGGAGCAAATTTCATCATCAAATGAGTTGCGGGTTTTAATAGCCACCGATGTTTTGAGTGAAGGTCATAATCTGCAAGACTGTGCAATTATCGTCAATTGGGATTTACCTTGGGCTATTATTCGCTTAATTCAACGTGCCGGACGAGTAGACCGCATTGGACAAAATGCTGACCAAATTCTCTGTTATTCTTTTTTACCAGCCGAGGGAGTAGAACGCATTATTAATTTGCGAGGACGACTCCGCAAACGACTGCAAGAAAATGCTGAAGTGGTGGGAACTGATGAAGCTTTTTTTGAAGATGATGATGCACGAGTAATTCTCGACCTCTACAACGAGAAATCTGGAGTTTTAGATGGCGAAGAAGATACAGAAGTTGATTTGACTTCAGAAGCATTTCAAATCTGGAAAAAAGCCACTGATGATAATCCGGGCTTGAAAAAAACGATTGAGGAAATGCAAAATGTGGTTTATTCTACCCGCGCCCATACTCCTCAACCTGTGCAACCAGAGGGGGTATTGCTTTATATGAAAACCACTGAGGGGAATGATTCTTTAATTTATGTTGACTGCGATGGAAATAGCGTTACTCAATCACAATTAGCCGTTCTTCGGGTGGCGGCGTGTGAAGAATCTACCCCAGCGATACCCAGAAACAAACAGCATCACGAGTTAGTTAAAAAGGGTGCTGAATTGATTGCTGAAGAAGAGAAAAATGCCGGCGGTCAATTAGGGCGACCATCAGGTGCAAGATTCCGCACTTATGAACGACTGAAGAGTTATGTTCAACAGATGAAAGGAACACTATTTGTCAGTGAAGAACTTTTAAAAGCAATTGATGAGATTTACCGTTATCCTTTGCGACAGTCAGCCATTGATACTCTCAACCGCCAACTGAGAAGCGGCATTAATAATCAGCAGTTGGCTGAGTTAGTAGTGGCGCTACGGATGGACGACCGTTTGTGTATTGTGACAGAAGAACTAGAAAAGCGAGAACCTCAGATTATTTGTTCTTTAGGATTATTTCAAGGTTCGTAAGTTTCACCGCGTCACCTCGTTCCCAGTCTCCGACTGGGAATGCCTATTTTGAGGCTCTGCCTCTCTGACTTGACTTGCGGCAGAGCCGCAATGAGGAGCATTTCTAGCCTCTGGCTAGAAACGAGGGGTTTCCCTCATGAGCAACTGGCGTGTGGCGTGCGAATGACCTTAGCCCAGGCTTTTACTTGCGGAAAACACCTAAATGAGAAAGTAAACTGGGGTTTGAGTAAGTCAAATGTCATTTTGCTTGCGGAAAACACCAAAATGAGTAAGTCAAATGTCATTTTACTTGCGGAAAACATCAAAATGAATAAGCAAACTGGAGTTTGAATAAGTCAAACGTTATTTTACTTGCGGAAAACACCAAAATCAGAAAGCAAACTGGGGTTTGAATAAGTCAAATGTCATTTTGCTTGCGGAAAACACCAAAATCAGAAAGTCAAATGAACTTTTGAGTAAGTCAAATGCCTTTTTTATAAAGCATTTAAGTATTTTGAGAAAGTAAACTGGCATTTTGATAAAGCAATTAGGCATTTTGATAAAGTAATCAGCAAATATACCTGACAATTAAAAATCGTGGCTTCAAAAAGGAAGCCAACGCTAAAATAAATCAATAATTTTTTCAGTAGAATTTCCCAAGCGCAAAGAAAGATAAAGGATTTATAAAGGATCAAAAGCATGGTTAAAAATTTAACTCGTATAAATAGGGTTTCTTAAAGTCTGCGCTGGCGGACTTAATTTTTAGAGCCACAGATTTATTTTCTGAGTGGCAAATTTACCATGCTCTTTTTTTATTCTTCAAGCATGGTAAATTATGTCACTGAATTTTCAACGAACACGTGATTTACTCTATAACTTTCAATTTAGTGATTTGTTTATAGAACAATTAGGTTGGGCTAAACCTTCAAGACAAAAAGCTGTTACCTTAGAGATTGAGAATAAAACGTATCAATATCAGAGAATTGCTGAACTTTCAGGAGTTGCAATCTTTGAAATCACCGCAGCAGATGGGAAAATACCAGAAGCTAAAGTTAGAGTTGCTATTCATCAAGAAATTACTAAACTAATAGCTGAAAATCTCCTAATTTTTATTGCTCAAGAACGCACACGTAGTCTTTGGTATTGGGTGAAACGAGAAGGAAGTAAAAGCTACGTTCGTGACCATTTATATGTGAAAGGTCAACCAGGAGACTTATTTTTAAGCAAACTTGGTTCTTTAGTTATTGATATTACTGAATTAGAACATGGTGAACCGACTGTTGTCGAAATTGCCTATAAACTACAACGCAGCTTTGATGTTGAGCCAGTAACTAAGAAGTTTTACAAGGAATTTCAAGAGCAACACCAGAAGTTTTTGCTGTTTGTTAAAGGAATTGATAACGAGACAGATAGACGTTGGTACACATCGGTAATTCTCAATCGCCTAATGTTTGTTTATTTTCTCCAGCGTAAGGGTTTTATTGATAACGAAGATTTAAATTATCTTCAAAATAAGCTAGAACAAAGCAAGCAAAAAGGTGAAAATTGTTTTTATGCTAAATTTCTCAAAGCTTTGTTTTTTGAAAGTTTTGCAAAACCTGAGTTTGAACGCGATTTATCTGTACAAGAATTGGTAGGAAAAGTTAAATACTTGAATGGTGGACTATTTCTCAAGCATCATATTGAAGATAAATATGATATATCTATAGTTGATCAGGCATTTGAGCAAGTTCTAGATTTATTTGGGCGTTATTCTTGGAATCTAGATGATACGCCGGAAGGGAAAGATGATGAGATAAATCCTGATGTCTTAGGATTTATTTTTGAGAAATATATTAATCAAAAAGCTTTTGGAGCGTATTATACTAGACCGCAGATTACAGAATATCTCTGTGATAGAACTATCTACAAGTTAATTGTAGACCGCGTAAATGATACGCTATCTCATAAGGATAAGCGATTTGAAGATATTAACGAACTTCTGATCAAGCTGGATACAAACGTTTGTCGTCTACTAATAGAAGATATTCTTCCTAATTTATCAATTCTTGACCCAGCTTGCGGTTCTGGTGCTTTTCTTGTGGCGGCGATGAAGACACTAATCCAAGTTTATAGTGCGGTAATTGGGACAATTAAATTGATGGGAGATTCTCCTCTCAAAAAGAAACTTGAAGATATAGAAAATTCCCATCCATCACTACCTTATTTTATCAAAAAGCGGATTGTTTCTGATAACCTCTATGGTATAGACATCATGGAGGAAGCAACGGAAATTGCTAAACTGCGCCTTTTCTTAGCTTTGGTTTCTTCTGCTCACGATGTTGAAGAGTTAGAACCATTGCCTAATATTGATTTTAATATTATGGCTGGTAATTCGTTAATTGGTTTAATTCGGGTAGATGAAACAGCATTTGATGCAGTCGGAAATTCTCTACAAGGAAATCTATTACAGTCTTTAGCCGCAGATAGTTATAAGAAAATTCTCGAAGAAAAGAATAAATCTGTTGATTTGTACAAAAAACACGCTTTTTTACCTAAAGCATTACCTGATACAGATACACCTCAAGATACTCGATTGATACACCTTCGCAAAAATATTGAACAACTCAACAAAAAATCGCAAGAAAAGTTAAATCTTTTGCTGTTGGATGAGTTTAGTAAGCGTTTGGGTATCAAGTATGAAGAGGTTCAGTTAACTGGAAAATCACAGAAGCGTGTTTTGAAGGTTGAGGATATTGCAGCTTTGAAGCCGTTTCACTGGGGTTATCACTTTGACAAGGTTTTAGAACGCGGCGGTTTTGATGCGATTATAACTAATCCACCGTGGGAAACTTTTCAGCCTGATGCTAAGGAATTTTGCTCTGAATACAGTGATGTCGTGTCTAAGAAAAAGATGGATATCAAAGATTTTGAGGTTGAACTAAAACGTTTATTGATAGACACAAAAATACAAAAATTATGGTTAAAGTATCAAAGCGATTACAATCATCAAAGAGAGTATTTTAGATTTGCTGAACAATATAAAAATCAGGTTCCTATAATTAACGGTAAACGTCACGGTAAAGATGTTAATCTTTACAAACTGTTTTTAGAACAATGTTTTAATCTTTTACGTCATGGTGGTGGATGTGGCATTGTTATACCAAGTGGTATTTATACTGATTTAGGAGCGAAAAAGCTTCGAGAAATGCTATTTAATGATACTAAAGTTAGTGGTTTATTCTGCTTTGAAAATCGCAAAACAATTTTTGAAGGTGTTGATAGCCGTTTTAAATTTGTTGTTCTTACTTTTGAAAAAGAAGGCAAAACAAAAAATTTTCCTGCTGCTTTTATGCGCCATAATGTCCAAGAATTGCAAGAGTTCCCAAAAAATGATGGTTTAACAATTAGTATTGACTTGGTGCGAAAGCTATCACCTGATTCTCTTTCCGTAATGGAGTTCAAAAATGAGCTTGATTTTCACATTGCTGATAAAATGATCAAGTTCCCATTGCTGGGTGAAAAAGTTGAAGATGAATGGAACTTAGAACTACATCGTGAATTTAATATGACTGATGATGCTTTTCTTTTCAAGAAAAAGCCAGAGAAAGGTACATTAGCGCTCTATGAAGGTAAAATGATTCATCAGTTTACCCACTTATATGCTGAACCGAGATATTGGGTGGATGAACAGGAAGCGAGAAAAGCTTTATTAGGAAAGAAGAAAAACGACAATGGTCAATTATTAGACTATCAATCCTATCGGTTTTCATACCGTGCAATAGGAAGGAGTACGGATGCTAGAACTTTGATTGGAACAGTCCTACCCCAAAATGTTTTTTCTGGTAATTCTCTTAATATTGCATCACCAACTCAAGACAATAAATCTACAGTATTTATTGGTGCTATGCTAAATAGCTTTTGTGTAGATTTTGCATTACGTCAACAGGTATCTGCAAACATTAATATGTTTTACATCTACCAACTACCCGTCCCACGCTTAACAAAAAACGATCGCTACTTCAACGATATTGTACAACGCGCCGCCAAACTCATCTGCACCACACCAGAGTTTGACGACCTTGCAGAAGAAGTTGGTCTAGGTTCCCATCAACAAGGCGTTACCGACGAAACAGAACGCGCTAAACTCCGCGCAGAACTCGATGGAATGGTAGCACACCTTTACGGCTTAACCGAAGATGAATTTAGCTACATCCTCACGACATTTCCAATTGTTAATGCAGCTGTTAAAGAAGCAGCATTGTCAGCTTACCGTATCTTTGCCCCAATGTTTGCAGACTCAGAAAGAGTAGCATTAATTCATTAAGGTGAGAGTGATCAACTCAAATTTATATCTACTGCACCTTTAAATTTGTTGTAAAACAAACAAGATAAAGCAATGGAACATGAAATGGTAAAAACCATTGCTGCCTTTTTGAATATTAATGGCGCAAGCATGAAGGTTTTTAACCATATTAGCTGATTGGCAGGACGGGTAAAGGCGATCGCTGATATTGAATTAAAGTCAATCGAGCCTTGTCATCAAGATTTTCTCTGCAATTTGCAGGTTCGCGCCAACTTGGTTGTACCAATTTTGATCCTTAGAGAACTATGGGGATTGCTAGCAGCACATCACTGTCAAGGGCCTGATTATTAGTTGCCATCAGATATGGAAATGATGCAAATAGGGGCACAAATAGCAACAGATCGTAACATTTTGGATTAAGCTACTGTGTATTCAAATCGCATACAGTGAAGTAGCAAAGATCCTCGCTAGCACTGATTTTTCTAAGAAGGAGAAATAACTGTGAAATTTGGTTACACGCTCATCTGGGTAGACGATGTAGTTAAGACGGTTGAGTTTTACGAAAAAGCCTTTGGTCTGGTTCGTCGCACTCTCCAGGATAAGGGGCAATCTATCTGGGCTGAAATCGAAACCGGAAACACCACACTAGCTTTCTCCTCCAGTAGCGAGGCACATAAATTATTTCCTGGTGGCTTCCATCCCAACGACGCGACACAACCACCGCCATTAATCCAAATATCATTTATCACTCCTGATGTTGGCAGCGCTTATATGAGAGCAATCGGGGCAGGCGCAAAAACACTAGATGCTCCTAAAACTCAGCCTGGGGGACAAACTATTGCTCGTGTCCGCGATCCTAATGGTGTGCTGGTATCGTTGGTGAGTGGCTAGTACCGCAAGGCGGAAGTCAAAAGTCAAAAGTCAAAAGTCAAAAGTATTATGGAATAAGCTCTTTAGGGCTTTTCAATGGTCTGCTTATTTACGCCATGCTGTACTAGGTAATCAAATTTCCTTGGACGCGATTAATTGGGCTGACCTTTTTTTAATTAAAAATTAAAAATTAAGAAGAATAATAGTTTTTAATTAATTAATTTTGGGTACAAGCCCCTACTGAAATCTTTAATTTCAGTAGTCTACAATCAGTGGTGGGTTCAAGCCCCAAAGAATTGCAATTTTTAATTAATAATTTTTAATTTTTAATTGGAGCGTTCGCGCAGCGTCTCGTAGAGAAGCGACTTGACGTTGGTGTAGCCCGTCGTAGACATTGCGATCGCTTGGGTGAAAATCAATACCTAATAAACCATTTATAAAGTAAATCAAAAGTTAGGGTGTGTTACGGCTTTAGCCTAACGCACCGTGTTTTGTAGCGGTGTGTTAGGCGCTTTAATTATGTTTTTCGTGACAAAGAATATTTAAATATGCGCCTAACATAACCTACAGGAATTTTATTTTTACTTGATAAATAACCTCTGATTTTCTTACAGAAAAAAGCTTTTTATGAAAATTTAATCTATACAACTTGACATATAAACTTTTTCTCCACTAGCTTGGAGTTAATAGAAGTATCTTATACCGCAGATTCATAACAATTACTTAGTTGTTACTCGTTAGTTTCTCCTTGATAATCAAAAGTGAGTATCGTGAGTTAGTCAATGAAGTCCTTATAAAAATAGGACGAAATATATTGATGTTTCAGCAAATCGAGAAAGGGTTCAAAGTGCTTCTTCTATTTATAGACTAAGCTTTTTGGCGATATTTGCGTAAGTCCGATTAAAAAAAATTCAAATTATTTTTCTTTAATTTTGCTTGTCACAGGGTTGGGGCAGACATACAAAACCCCTGCTGGATCTCGCATCTATTATTTGTGACCATATTTCAAATATGTATAATTTATTTACACAACGCAATCTTCCTAACCATGAAATATGGGTAGAATTGCTGCATAAATCCCTTAACAACATCAGGCAACGCAAAAAGTAGCGGAGCCAGAATTACCTTCTTTGAAGAGGGAGCCAACTTACCCGCACCCCTGTCTGGACATGAACATTTCGGCAACAAGGATGGAATATCACAACCTGGTATTCGTGGCAGGCTTTCTGACAATCCCAAAGAACTTCTCACTCCTCGGCAGAATTCAGAGAACCCAAACCAGGGCAAACCAGGACAGGATGTTCTGTGGCCAGGAGAGTTTGTTTTTGGCTATGAGGGTCAAAACAATGAGGCTAAAACGTTGGAAGATAGCAAAGGTGAGGTTGTGTCGGCAGGACTAAGACTAGACTGGGCGAATGATGGCTCTTACCTTGTATTCCGCCGATTGCGTCAAGATGTGTGCAAGTTCCACCACTTTTTGAACGAAAAAGCTGCCTACCTGAACACCGACCCTCGAAAGGTGAGCGCAAAGCTGATTGGCCGCTGGACTAGTGGCGCTCCCACTGTCCGCACGCCCGAAGCAGATGCCCCGTGTTTGGGTGATAATGACGATGCCAATAATGATTTTGAATTTAACGGTGATGATCCACCCGAAAATCATTTCTTTAAAAACGATGTAGTTCCACCTTTTGCCGATGCAACGGGTCTGCGTTGCCCGTTTATTGCCCATACCCGCAAGACTTATCCACGCAACGACAAAACACCAGGAGGTGGAGGTCCTGGCCCCGAAGAGATTGAGCGCAGTGAAGTGACCACTCAAACACACCGCTTGCTCCGTCGCGGCATTCCTTATGGGCCGGTGTCTCCTTCAACGCCGAACAATCCGCTACCAGACCCGAACTTTGTTGATCGTGGTCTGCACTTTTTGGCTTATCAGACCTCAATTGAAGACCAGTTTGAGTTTGTAACCAAGTTATGGGTTAACAATCCAGACTTCAGTAAAGAGGCTGCTATCGGCCACGAGTCTGAAGGTAAATTAACTCTTGGTCACGATCCAATTATTGGTCAAAGTAAAAATAACAAACCAAATGGCGATCGCACACGCGAGTTCTTTATCCACCTTGAGGATGACCAAGGTAAACCTCGAACTAAGAAGTTGACTGCACCTGAAGACTGGGTGATTCCTACTGGTGGCGGCTACTTCTTTGCACCGTCGATTTCTGCTTTGAAGGATGTATTGACAAAGTAAGGATTTGATGTATGTAGTAAATACTAAACCATTTTGTGGCGTTGTATTGGTGGGCGATCGCATGGAACTGCAAACTTCTCAAGTTTTGTCTGTCAATAAATGCCAGCGCTTATAGCACAGTGGTCGATATTATGGGGTTTGTAGACCCTTAGGGTAATTATGAATTATGAATTTTGTTTTGCATCATTCATAATTTATTTATTTTCTCAACACCCTAATCTCAAACCTCAAATTTTATGGATTCAAATCCTTTGCTGTGTGCAGCGATCGCCAATCACATTACCACCAGTCCCCAGCAACGAATTACTTTTGCCCAATTCATGGAGATGGTATTATACCACCCTGAACATGGCTACTATTCCAGCGATGCAGTCAAAATTGGCTTTCAAGGTGGTGATTTTTTCACCTCTCCAAATCTCTGTGCTGACTTTGGCGAGTTACTAGCAGAACAATTTTTGCAAATGTGGGAGATTTTAGGAAAACCTGTACCCTTTTCTCTGGTAGAAATGGGAGCAGGTCAAGGATTGCTAGCATTGCATATCCTCAAATATCATCAGCTACGCTATCCAGATTTTTTTACTGCACTGGAGTACGTCATTGTTGAAAAGTCCCCAACTTTAAGACAAGAACAGCAGCAACGCTTGCAAGATTTACCCGTGCGTTGGTGCAATTTAGAGGATATACCATCTGAGGCGATCGCTGGCTGCTTTTTTTCTAACGAGTTAGTAGATGCGTTCCCCGTGCATCAATTCATCCTAGAAACGGGAGAACTGCGAGAAATTTATGTGACAACAGACAAGAATGAGAAACAAACCAATGCCCCATACCCATCATTTGTAGAAGTCACAGGAGAACTTTCAACGCCCCAACTGGCTGAATATTTAGACTTAGTGGAAATCGACTTTGCCCAAAGTGGATACCCAGATGATTACCGCAGTGAAATTAATTTAGCTGCTCTAGACTGGTTGAGTATAGTAGCAGACCGCTTGCAGCGCGGCTATGTGTTAACAATTGATTATGGCTACCCCGCCAACCGTTACTATAATCCCAGGCGATCGCAAGGAACGCTACAGTGTTATTATCATCATCGTTTCCATGACAACCCCTATATTAATATTGGGCGACAAGATATCACTGCCCATGTTGACTTTACGGCTTTGGAGCGCTGGGGCGAAAAGTACAATTTAAAGAATGTTGGTTTTATCCAGCAAGGATTATTTTTGATGGCGTTGGGGTTAGGCGATCGCATTGCTGCCCTTTCTGATCAACAGCAACCCCTCTTACAGTTACTACAGCGCCGGGACGCACTACACCAACTTATAGATCCCACCGGACTGGGCGGCTTTGGAGTCTTAGTTCAGAGCAAAGGTCTAGACAAGACAGAAATTTCTCAGCCACTAAAAGGATTGACGCTGCCTGAGTAAACGTAAAGAAAGAAAAGTTAAAACTCTATTTAAGAATGCACTATTAGTCTGATTTAGACTAGCATAACAGTGATTACTGTAAAGTTAAACACACTACCAAAGTAATAATTATGTCTACTCATGACCTGCTAATGCTAGCAACACTACTTACCCCTGGTATTTTACTTTCAGTGATAATTATGGTGACTTTTGCTGCTGGTGGTTGATTGCCAGAGTTAGGGAATAGAAAGTTAGGAGTAGGAAACTGGTATTTGGGATTGTATCTTAAGTCTTAAGTAACTACTTCCCAACTAATTTGAATCAAACAATGCAAAGGCGATGTCCACGATGGGCTGTGACGCTGTATTAAAGGAACGTGAAAAATGAAGGTGGCATTTCTGGGAACTGGACTGATGGGACTACCAATGGCTCAAAGGTTATTAGCCGCAGATATACAGCTAGTTGCCTACAATCGCACCCCAGAAAAATTAGCACCACTACAAGCAGCTGGGGCTGAAATTGTCACACATCCCCGCCACGCTATTCGTGCTGCTGAGTGCATAATCCTCATGCTTACTAATGCCCCAGCGATTTATAATGTGCTGCTTTCAGATACTGCTTGGCAAACTCTGCAAGGGCGCACTATCATCCAAATGGGAACAATTACTCCCACAGAAAGCCAGGAAATTAGAGATGCAGTTGTTGCGGGTGGTGGTGAATATTTAGAAGCACCCGTATTAGGGAGTATCCCGGAAGCAAAAGCTGGCAAGTTGAGTGTTATGGTAGGGGCTGAACCAGAACAATATGAACACCACTTGAAGTTACTCCAAAATTTTGGGACAGAACCTTTACTTATAGGCCCTGTGGGATCTGCGGCGGCGCTCAAATTGGCACTAAATCAACTAATAGCTTCCCTAACAACTAGCTTTGCTCTGAGTCTAGCTTTTGTCCAGCGTCAGGGTGTCGATGTGGATGTGTTTATGCAAATATTGCGCGACAGTTCACTCTACGCACCTACTTTTGACAAGAAGCTACAACGGATGTTGGATGGCAATTATGCTGATCCGAATTTCCCTATAAAACACTTGCTCAAAGATACAGAATTGTTTATCTCTGAAGCGAAATTTCAGAGTTTGGATCTCAGCAGTATTAAAGGTGTGCGACAAATATTGCAAACAGCCGTAAAAATGTCATTTGCTGATGATGATTACTCATCACTATTTTCTGTAATTAAAGAATGGGGAGAAGCGATCGGGGAATAAATTTTTGTAGGGTAGCACAGCTAGCTATGCTACCTTAACCCGTGATTTATATACCAATACGCTTGGGTTAGCGTCAAAAACCATAAACTGCGTAGGTTGGGTTGAACAAAGTGAAACCCAACAAACCACTGAAAATGTTGGGTTTCGTTCCTCAACCCAACCTACGATTCTCCTTAACCCAACCGTATTGGTTTATATACTTGAAAAAGTTGTAAGTTGAGACACATTGAGAGAAGTTTCTCCCTACACTCCAGTTCCCTGATATACAGGGGTGCGATCGCAGCTAGATAACTGTTCTTATTGATAATTTAGCTCTGTAACTGAGAATTAAAGTTCGATCTAACAAAATCGTATCGCTCCCGTTTCGGTTCGTGGCAAAGCCGTTGAGGATTAATCCGCGAATAATTGACACCTCTTTGTCTAAGTTACGCGCATAATCTTACTAAAGCTAGCGCAGATGCTTGCAATGTCTACTAGCAGTGGGCATAGTATCTACCAGACAAGTAACATTTAAGAACCATTCCAAATTGTGAATGCCTATCGCCGTTGCACTAACAGCCACTACAACCACTATCCACATAGTCCAAGGATTTCTGTCGCGCATAAGTTTACACTAAACACACAGTAACCACAATAATTAAACCAGCATAGATATCATTTAAAGTAATTGTTTCATTATTTATTCAAACGTTTTTCCAAAAAAGTGGAATCATTGAAGAAGAATTCAGAAGTCAGGAGTCAGAATCAATTAGTGGGGGATTCAAACCTGCCACTAATTGTAGACCGCTAAATTTTCAATTTAGCTCTTGTCTTAAACCCGTTTATTCATTCGCCACTCGCACAGAATTCAATTCTGAATTCTGGCTCCTGAATTCTGTTTTGATAATCGTAAATGATTATCATTATTAGTGAGTGGATATTTTATTTTCTAGAAGTCCCTAAAACACAACTAGAGCGCAGTACTCAAGCACATTCAAGCTATTTATACTTTACCTTTAAAGTAAGCTACTTTTGCAAGAGTTCTACTTTCAGTAGACCGAAAAGTTTTCCAGAAGCCTTATCAGTCCTTCATTTCACGTTGGGAATGCCATCTGCCGAAATCAGCTTCTAATCTACCTTTCAAGCACCTCTGTTCCAGATAGAGAAATAAAGTGATCGCCTGTGGTTGTGACGCAAAGCCCAAAAGCATTACCTGAAACCTTGATTCTTTCGTTAACTTTCAAAAGTTTTCGGTCTACTGACTTTGAAAATGCTGAATTAAAAGGTTTTAACTGAATCGTTAATAAGCATATTACTGCCCATTAGTAGTAGTTGATGAAGGAAATGGTAGAGATTCAGGCTGAGGCTGAGGCTGAGGTGACGGTTGAGGATTGAGAAATGCCTGCCAAGTCTTAATTTGCTCTTGCGCTGCACTGTAAGCAGCACTACCACGGGGAATCGATTTGGCAATCTCAATGCCTTTGGCAATATCAGACTGACCTTGAGAACGTGCTATTTCAAACAACTGCTGACTCCACTGGTCAATAGCCAGATTTGCATCCATCCGTAAGATGCTATTGTTTGAAACCCGATCTGCCAACCGTATTGCTTCAACCAAGGCTTCTGGCGTGCCAGCCGCCCCCACTTCCTGGGCTTTTTTCCAATTTTCTCTGGTGCGGATTTGCCCTTCCCAGTCATTTATCGCAGCTTGTGCTTCCCTAGAAAGCGCCCTTCCCGACGAGGCAATTTGTTGAGCGGCGCTAATCGCGGCAGTGAGATTTCCACTCTGAGCTAGTTCTTGTGCTTGATCCAAGTAGGGTTGGTCTTGAATTCGCTGAATCTTTCCTACCCAAGTACGAATTTTTTTCTGTGCTTCTAGATATAATGCACGACCTCTACGAATTTCGCTGGCTTGGGCGATCGCTGCTTGCAAGGAGTTGATATCGTCGAATATTGCTATCTGGTCGGCCCGTTCTAAGTAAGGTTGGTCTTCAATTGTCTCAACTTCGGCACTCCAGCGACCTATTTCTTGCCTAGCTTCTGTGCCGCGGGGGTTACTACCAGGGATCAGCTGCACTTGGGCGATCGCTGCTGTTAAATTAGGGACTGTTCCCTGGCTAGCTAATATTCTCGCTTTATCTAGATGGGCTACATCTTCAATTTCCAACTGCCAACGAGCAATCAATTGCTGTGCTTCGTTATACACTGGTCTTGAAGGATCAATTTGTTGTGCTTGGGCGATCGCAGCCTCTAAACCAGAAACATTACCGATCCAAGCACTCCTTTTCGCGTCAGCCAAGGCAATAAAGTCATCTGTTTCGCCCTGTAGTTTCGCACTCTCTGGAATTTGTCTAGCAATATTCAGTGCTTCATCGGCATCCCGCTTGTCTAGTTTTGCCTGTGCCAACTCCAGCATTTTGCGTCCAAATGCCGGAATCGCTTCCTGAGCTTTTTGGTAAAGGTAACTTTCCTGCCCAATCGACTCAGCTAGCTTGATCGCTTCTAGTAAATTATCAACTACTTTACTAGAAGCTAAGTTTTCAGCTTTTCCTAACTTATCGCCATCTTCCCGCGCTGTAGCAATCAGGCGATTCAATTGGTCGTATTTAGTAGTTGCCCAGTATTGATTGTCTACGCGCAGCATTTTGGCGGACAGCATGAATGCCGATTGCCAGCGTTGTTCCCGGACTTCGGCGATCGCACCGTTGTATGTGGCTTCTGCTTTTGACCAAATTGACTGCCATTTGCCAATTTGCTCATCGACTAATTTATGAGCTGCTACGTCTTCGGGTATTTTCTCAGCTGTAGCGATCGCTTCCTCTAAATTCCCTGTTTGGAAACTTTGATCAGCTAGCTTCAAAATATCCCGCGACCATTCTTGGATGAAACGATCAATTTCTCCATGCAACGGGTGATTTTGTGGTAGTTGCTTCACCAGAGCGATCGCTTGCAGTAGGTCATTCACTGTCTGTTTAGAAGCCGCCAATTGAGCGCAGTGTATCCGCACAGAAGCACTAGCTAGGGGCCAGAAAATCGATGGGCAATTAGGGGCAGCTGGCAACTTCAGCAGCATTGCCATTGCCAAGAATCCGACACCGCCGGTAATTAACATCAGCAGTACTGGCCACCACACCCAGCTTTTCATCCAGCGTGGCCATTTCCCAGGACTTCTACTGAGTTGGGCAGTTTTTCGCCGCTTCACTGACTTGGAGCTAGAATCAGTAGCTGGGACATCAACTGGTTGAGTTTCACCGAATTGTTCTGTTCGGGATAATCTTGTGTTTTGATCTGGCTCTCTTGCTTTGCCTGTTGACCAACTGTCTGGAATATCCCGCTCTGTCATCTCTCACACCAAAATAATTGAATAGCGCTCTGTTTTAGGTCGATAATTCCATTGTTGCCATAGTAACTTTCTCGTGATTAAAAAGCTACTTTTTGATTATCTCTCTCCACAGAATACCATTAACTATCTGAAAAATTAGTGCTGTTTTATACTTTATCCTGAAACAGTAGATTCAGCTTGCAAATCGGCAATTAGTTGAGCTAACTGCTCGCTACTTGCCTGGTAAACGTTGCCGCAAAAGTCGCAAGTTGCTTCAGCACCATTATCTTTAATAATCATATCTTGTAGTTCAGCTTCTCCCAAAATCTTTAGTGCCCCCAAAACACGATCAAAAGAACAACCACAGTGGAAGCGCAGCATTTGTCTTTCAGGAAAGATTGCCAGCCCCATGTCTCCTAGCAGGTCGCTGAGGATTTCAGTCAAAGTCTTCCCAGCTTGCAACAATGGGGTAAATCCTGCTAGGCTAGCTACCCGTGATTCCAAGGTTTTTACTAAGGCTTCGTCTCTGGCGGCTTTGGGTAACACTTGTAGCAGTAATCCTCCAGCAGCCGTTACTCCACTTGCTCCCACGAAGACACCTAAAACTAAAGCTGAAGGTGTTTGTTCAGAATTCACCAGATAATGAGCCACATCATCGCCAATTTCGCCAGAAACTAGTTCTACAGTACTAGAGTAAGGGTAACCATAACCGATATCCCGCACAACGTAGAGGTAGCCGCCACCCACCGCACCACCAACGTCTAGCTTACCTTTGGCATTAGGAGGTAATTCCACAGATGGATTTCCCACATACCCGCGGACTGTTCCATCTAAACGTGCATCTACCAATATGCCACCTAAAGGCCCATCGCCCTTCACCCGAACATTGACCCTCGACCCAGTTCGCTTCATGCTAGAAGCCATCAACAAGCCCGCCGCCATAGTCCGACCCAGTGCTGCCGTTGCCACATAAGAAAGCTTGTGGCGTCCCCGTGCTTCTTCTGTTAAACGTGTGGTAATCACACCTACGGCACGAATCCCACCTTCGGCTGCTGTTGCACGAATTAACTGATCCGCCATGAAAAACCTTACATTTCTTAACAGTTCACTTTTTCTATTCTAAGTTCTCTGCTGGTAGAAAAGTGACACCATAATAACTAGTGATTGTATTTGCAATATTAGAAATAGCGATGTCTCACCTTTAGGTAATCCGATAAAAATGCTGGGTAATTTTCAACAAAGCCAACTGCGGATCGAAATAGAAGCACCAACAGATGCAATTCGTGACAGTCTGCTGCATCCGGTGCAACTAGAAAAATGGCTCTTAGGGCAACGCTTTGCGCCAGGAATGCCAGAGGAACTGCTTCCCGGATTCCAGTTTACTACCTGGACTGGGCCAGTCTCGATTCATCATCAAGTAGACGTTGTAAAATCCAACTGTCTCCGTTTGCTACTGAGTGGAGGCATTGACGGGTTTCACGAATGGTACTGGGGAGAAGGTTGGGTACAATCCCGCTTGGAAGGAATTTCAATTTTGCCCTTGAATTTGGGTCAAACCCTGAGTTTGTTAAGCTTGCGTCAGTTTTTGGCAACTCAAGGGCGTTGAATTGACTGGACGTGAAGGGATTGGGCATGGGGCAATTCAATTTTGGATAATGGAATTGATGATAGCGCAGCGTAAAGCCTGCGGCATGGCAACTCTTAGAGACGCTACGCGTAGCTTGCTTCCCCGCAGGGGTACGCTTAGAGCGAGTCCGCGTCCCTTGCGCGTCTCATAAGAGAGCGTCTTTTAGATTAAATTTCAATTCTTTAATCCAAAATCGTTCGACTGAGCAACTTGCCTTGAGCGCAGCCGAAAGGAGCCGAAGTCTAAAATCTAAAATTCTTACTCCCCAGTCCCCAATCCCCAGTTTTCTCAAGAACTAGAAATAATACCTGCAATAATTTTTACAAGCACCGATAAATCTTCTGGAACTTGATAGCGTTTTTGGTCTTGAGTCACCTGACGATTCGCACGATGATAAAGTCCAAAACGCCAGTCTTCACCAGTCGTAACGGCTCCATATAGAAGTTCAGATGTGGATTTAGTCTATCGGTCAAGTGCTATTAATTCAACAGCGAGTTGAGTAAATCCTCTAACTAAATCTGATTGTTTGGCTTCGATGACTAATAAATTTTGAGGTGCTGCAATATAGTAGTCGAGAGTCCTTTTCAGATAGTCGTTGACAGCAATAGAATATTCTATATTGAGTTTCTGATTAGTTAAACCGCATACTTCAAACAAAATTGGACTAATTAAAAGGTTTCTTTATTAAGTTAATTAGGCGGTTATTACATGAGTCGTTTAACTCATGTTAAATAAGCATAGGCAAAACCTTACTCCAGGTCCGCCTGCGCGGACTAGAGAAAAATTCTTGGGCAATGCGTTCTTGGGCGATCGCCACATTAGCATCGCTGGGGTTCAGTCCCGCTTAAAAATAATTTCAATTTAACCCTTGAATTTGGGTCAAACCCTGAGTTTGTTAAGCTTGTGTCAGTTTTTGGCAACTCAAAGACGTTGAATCGATTCAACGTGGAGACAAAGAGGATTTTCCTTGTATGTGTCTCTATGCCTATTCTCAATCAGCCTACAAATCTGTCAGCAGCCTTGCTTTTCTCAAAATAAATGTGAGAACAGTCTCTTCTTTAGAAATAATGTCGGCTGTAACTTCCATACCAGGTTGAATCGCATAAGATTGATTGCCCTTAATCAGATCAAATCTATCGGGCTGGATTGTGATCTCGTAGTAAGGTGCAGCAGGAATATTACTGTTAGATTGAGGTATAATCGCATCGGCAGTAATACCTCTAACAGCACCATTGAGTATGCCATAATCGGGGTACGGATAGGCAGAAAGCCGCATTTGGACTTTCCCTTGAGTACATTTTGTGACTTGTACAACTTTACATACTTTTACCTTGGTAATATCAGAAGCGGCAACACGGGCTTTGATTACCAGAGGAGCATTACTAGGGGCAATTTGAGCGATTACATCCCCAGCCTTCACAACTTGCCCAGTATTTCTTAATTCCAGTCTCAGAATAGTACCTGCCTCTGAGGTTCGAATTACAGTTTTTTGCAGTTCCGTGAAGACTCGTTTGAGTTCTTGTTGAGCGTTGCTAGTTTGGTTTTGGATTTCTATTTGACGCCTGATGATTTCTTGTCTGTCTTTGTTCAATGCCGCCAGGGTAGATTTACCCTTTGTCAATTCTTGGGCAATGCGTTCTTGGGCGATCGCCACAGTCGCATCACTGGGATTGAGTCCAATTTTGCTACGTTCCAATCTAGCAAGTGCAGCTTTAAAATCTTGTTCTTTTTCCTTAATTTCGCCTTCAGGGATCACTCCAGTGTTAGCTAGCCCCTTATATCGGTTCAGTTTATCCCTAGCTAACGCCACAGAGGCTTGTGCTTCGTCCACTTCTGTCTGACTTGTAATTCCCCTGTCTCGATAATCTCGTTGGTTGCGACTCAAGTCTGCTTTTGCAGATGTGATCGCCTGTTGCATTGCATTGGACTCAGCAGTGACTTGAGTTTCTAAGGCTTTTAGTTGTCCATTGATCTGCGATCGCTGTAACTGATTTTGCTGGATATTTCCGAGTATTTCGTCTTTTCTACTTTCTAATTCGGAGTTATCGATCACTGCGATCGCATCTCCCTTTTTTACAACCTGATTTTCCTTCACCTTGATGCTTCTGATTGTTCCCTCAGATGATGCTTGCACTAACCGTATTTCGCCGGTTGGGCGGACGGTAGCATCAGCTTTCACTATTATGTTGTATTTAAAGACACTAGCAAGGCTGAAGGCAGCGCCAATACTTCCAATTAAAAATATCCCTCCCAACCTTGTCCATATGCTGATTGGCGGAAGATATTCGTCGTTTTCGACTAGGCGGATAAAGTCTGGTTGGGGGTCAATGAACATGGATGCTAAAAAACATTTTGGTTGTGTTAATAATCTAGCAAAAAAATCTACCTAGTCTTAGGGTGACGACCAAGATTTAGGGATATCCAAAAAATAAAAGCTCTCTTTCGTTTCAATCAGATTTTTGGCAAAATTCCCATAATTTTGGCGTTTTTGCGCTGGAGGGCGAAAGCAACGGCTTTTACTTTTATTACTGATAAGTGCCTTGCTTGGATATAGTTAGTATGTAAATACAAGGTTTCTATACAGTTAAGTCTAAATAATAATTAGCGCATTTTAGTTAGAACACCAAATCTTTATAAATTTTCTATAAAAATTTATCATTTCTTTATTTCTTTATGAACAAGGTATACTAGATAAAGCTTTTTTAAAGCTTTTTTCGCATTAATCAAGAATTAAGCAAACTGAAGCGTATTTATATTAAAAGAAATTATATTTATTCAGATTAACTGTGTATACAATAATTTTAAAATAAGTATTTTTATGTAAAAATACTTATTCAAAGGTACAGAATCCCAGTTTTTTAATTTTCTACTGTTATTTAAGTATGTCCCGTATAAAATTATTGCTTACCTGCTTTATTACATCTTAAATCTGGGCATTTTCGTGCTTTTCTAAGTACTAATACGTAATAAACTTAACTTATATTATTTATGAAAAGATTAAGTTTTTAGAGCGCTATATTATGAACACATATATGATAATTACGTTATCTACGTCTGCGATTTTTTGATAGATAATTAAAAGCTTTTTTTAATTATCTATATATGTATCAAAATATCTATGTAATATTTTTTTGAAGAGGTGTAATAGATATTTATTACAAAATTAGTCGCTTGACCTTTTGAGCAAGAGTCGTATAAGATACTTTTAACGACACGAAACAGTAACTATATATACTTTTTACGTTTATATTTATTACTTTGAAGTGACGTTAATCCCAACAATCAAGCGAGAAGTTAAGATTATGGAAAGCATGTTGTTCACTACATTAACCGCCTACGAAGAAGCGAGTTTGTCTGGTGGTAATCCCCCTAAGCCGACTCCCCCGAAGAAGAAGCATGATTACAAACTAGTTAAATACCCCCAATACTTCTATCCTATTACTGTGATCACTGCTCCGGTCACTCAAATCGCCGTTAATATTAACACTGGTAAGGTTGTCGGCGACCTCACCCAAGCAGCTCAGAACAATAATACCCAAACAGTAAAGTAGGTTAACTGAGGTTTAGTAGAAGGGAAAGAATAAACGTAAAGACACGATTAACCGCGTCTTTAGTAGGATGAAGTGTCTTAAACAAACTATCCGATTAGAATCGGTTAATTTGCTTTTTGGCAAGCAATCAACTGTATTGATTATCGCAAGATATCCTAGTATAGATTTATTATTACCCAGTACTTTTCTTCAACAAAGTTAACAAAGGCTATCAACGGTTGCTAATAGGCAACTGTTGATAGACTTATTTAGTGCTTTTCCTAAAGATACTACTCACCTTGAGTAATCAAGTAGGGAAATAAACGTTACTACTTGATAAATTGACCATATCCATGTTTAATCACTCTCCGCAGAGTAAAATCTAAAACACTTTTATATTCAGGGTTTTGCCTATTTGGCATCTTTTCAGGGTTTCTATCAATATTAGCAGGTTAGGTTAACTAGAATTATGAAAACTACTCAAATCTCCCCAATGTTTATATCCCTGACTAAAACTGAAGAAGCAAGCCTGTGTGGTGGTAAAAGCTCGATAGTTTTTAAGCAGGTTTCTCATAATCATAATGTTATTGAAGTTAAGAGATCAACTGGGAAATCAGGAGTAAAGAAACAAACAGTTCAATCAACATTAACTACAAAAGTTGTGAAAACTACCAAAAAAGAAAAAATTCCACAGGTAAAACTATTTGACTCTCTATCCTTCCTACTAAATTTTGATTGGTTTTGATTAGTAGTGATAGTAAAACCAAACTGTTGGTCAAATTTTTAACCACGCAGGGACGAAACCCTGCTATTTTTTTTTGAGTTTTTTCACGATGTTATTGGGTACTGGAGTATAAAATGAAATACCAAGTTGTTACACAACATAGTGAAGAAGATTGTGGAGCTGCTTGTCTTGCTTCCATTGCAAAACATTATCGGCGTAACTTAACACTAAATCGCATCCGGGAAGCAGTAGGCACCGGGCAACTTGGAACAACATTGTTGGGATTGAGGCGGGGAGCCGAGGCACTTGGTTTTAATGCGCGTTCGGTCAGGGCATCAAAAGAAATATTAGACCGAATGAACCAAGCACCACTGCCAGCAATCATTCACTGGAAAGGCTACCACTGGGTTGTTTTGTATGGTCAGAAAGGCAAGAAATATATAATTGCCGACCCAGCCTTTAACATCCGTTATGTCTCTAGAGAAGAATTAACGGAGGCTTGGTCAGATCAAGTGATGCTTTTACTAGAGCCAGATTCGGTTCGCTTTTATGCTCAACCGGATGAGAAAGTCAAGGGTCTTTGGCGCTTTATGCAGCGTGCATTGCCTTATGGAGGCATAATATTCGAGGCTATTCTCTGCTCTATAGTTATCGGTCTGCTTTCATTAACGTCTCCTTTCCTGCTTCAAATTCTAACGGATGATGTACTAGTTCGAGGTGATACCAAGCTTCTTGGTGGTGTGATTATTGCGGTTATAGTAATGAATTTGGTGTCAAGTAGTCTGCAACTAGTTCAATCTAACCTGATTGCCCATTTTGCCCAACGGATTGAGTTAGGGCTAGTTCTGGAATTTGCTAGGAAAATTCTGCGCTTACCTCTGGCTTACTATGAATCACGTCGCAGTGGCGAGATTGTTAGCAGATTGCAAGATATTGAACAAATTAATCAGCTAATTTCTCAAACAGTTATCAGTCTGCCTACCCAATTGTTTATCGGAACGATTTCTTTGGGTTTCATGGTGTTCTATAGCTGGAAACTCACCTTGCTTGCCTTCGTTATTGCGATTGTCATGAGTTTATCTACGGTTGTGTTTCTACCCACACTTCAACAAAAAATCAGAAGTATATTGGTCTTAGACGCAGAAAACCAGGGCATTCTCGTTGAAAGCTTTAAAGGCGCGCTGACACTCAAAACTACTACTGCTGGTCCTCAATTTTGGGAAGAATTTCAGAACAGATTTGGTCGGCTAGCAAACAAAACATTTAGCACAATTCAGATTGGAATTATTAACAACATCTTTTCTGGGTTAGTTTATGCTATTGGCAGCGTTAGTTTAATTGGTTTCGGCAGCATCCTAGTTATTAGTAAGGAACTCAGCATTGGTCAACTGCTGGCATTTAACGGGATGAATGGGAATTTTTTGGCATTCATCGGTAGTGTGCTTGGATTTATAGATGAATTCATGCGTGCCAAAACTGCCACCGAACGCTTAACAGAAGTTATCGATTCCACATCTGAAACTCAAGGCGATACTGACAAACCCTTTGCTAAAATTCCTAGTAATGCAAATATTATTTGCACAAATCTAAACTTTCACTACGCTGGCAGGCTAGAGCTACTGGAAGATTTTTCCCTTTTGATTCCTGGCGGTAAAGTTGTTGCCCTCATTGGTACATCCGGCTGTGGAAAAAGTTCTCTCGCTAAACTGATTGCTGGATTATATACACCTAATTCTGGTAACATCCGCATTGGGATTTATAATCTGCAAGACCTAGCCCTTGATTGTTTGCGGCAACAAGTTGCTCTCGTTCCTCAAGATGCTCATTTTTGGAGTCGCTCAATTATTGAAAACTTCCGCTTAGGTTCTCCTCACCTCACCTTTGAGCAAATTGTCGCCGCTTGCCAAATTGCTGAGGCAGACGATTTTATTAGTAAACTACCTGAAAAATATCAAACTGTATTAGGTGAATTTGGGTCAAATATTTCTGGGGGACAACGGCAAAGACTGGCTCTAGCAAGAGCCATCGTTAACGATCCACCAATCCTGATTTTAGATGAATCAACTGCTGGACTCGATCCAGTTAGTGAAGCTCAAGTTTTAGATCAACTGTTGTTGCAGCGCCAAGGTAAAACCACGATCCTGATTAGCCACCGTCCTAGAGTAATCAACCGTGCTGATTGGATCGTGCTACTAAATCAAGGCAAGTTACAAATTCAGGGGACTGTGGAAGATTTGCGATCGCAACCCGGCGACCATTTATATTTTCTCAACCCTTAAATTATTTTTAATCTTCGGCAGATAGCACTTGCTCAACTGTTAATTCTAACTTTGGAAAAATTTGAGACTGAATGCGATCAGTACCAAAAAACTCTACTGGTTCGTATAGTTCTTCAATCAATGTGAAGACAGTCACTTTGTTCGTTAATGGATCGACAATCCAATATTCTGGAATATTTAGAACGTTATACTCAACTCGCTTGGCTCGATAGTCTACGGTCTTTGTTGATTCGCTGACGACTTCTACCACCAACAAAGGAGGTGATTTGTTGAGTTCAATAACTGCTTCTCGGTTTCTCAACTCCCGCCACTGAGGCATGGAATCACAACGACATCTGGAATTCTCGATGTATCCCATCTGCAAGCACGGGGGGAACGAACACCGATAACCATTTGTTTAGAAGTCCAATCCAACTTTAGCCAGAGAATTTCTGCTCGAAAGCAAACATTAATAAATTCTGTTACCGCCCCATGTTGTCCACTTCCTAGACTCATGGGAATTAGTTTTCCACTCACCAATTCGCAGCGGGTATCAGTGCCATCATCATATTTCAGGTATTCTTCAAAGGTTAGTTTTGGGGTGGTTATAGTCATTGCTTCCCTTTGTGAATTTTTACCTTGGCTTTACCACCAACACCGAACAATTAGCCTCTTCCACAACTTGACTGCTAACAGAACCTTGGACAATTCGCTTCATCCCAATCAACCCACGACTGCCAATTATAATCAAGTCAGTTTTGTGAATATTGGCAAGGCGAATAATCTCTTCGGCAGGATCACCAGTTACCAGTTCTAACTCACAAGTGACTGATAACTTTTCCTGATAGGATTGCAGTTGTTTTTCAATATGAAAATAAGAAAATGTTGGGGACTCTGGCTGAGGACGATCAGCGGGTAGTTCCATCTCTGACTCTGGCGTGGGAAACACATGACACAGAATAACCTTGGCATCTTTTGACAACGCCAAATTATCTAAAGTCTGAATTACTCGTTCTGCTATTTCCGAACCGTCCAGAGCTACCACAATATTCTTTAGCACCGCTCTCGTCTCCTAAAAAGTAGACCCCTTACATAAGTATCTAGCAAAACTTGTTGCCAGCTACACTAAATTAATTTCCCATCTGCCTACTTAGTTTATATATTCGAGGCTGCGTTATAGGTCGGTTTCACTCACTTTAACGTTAGTGCATTGTAGCAACTAGCGTAGAGAATATTTTCGCCAGTTATTTGGGGAGGGTAACTCTCCTCTGAACTGCTCACTGGCTTACTATGCAGGTAACTCCTTCCTTAATAAACCACTGGATTAGGTGGGCAATGCCCAACTTGTAGACGCCCGCCAAAAGGCTTAAAGCAAGGTAGCAAGTGGCGTGCGTAGACGCAAAGCGGTAAGCCAAGGGGATCTCCACGCCACTTGACGCCAGTCGCCTCAAGTCGGGAAACCCGCCCACAGCGCTGGCTCCTTTATGCCGGGGAACCCATCCACCGCAGTGGCTCTCCATAAGCAACTGGCGCACCCGGAGGGCTTGTCGTCAGACATTGCTGTCCAAACTTTTATTTGGAACCTATCGAGTGATTTTTGCCAACAGTATTAGAAAAAAATTAACCATTCCAAATCACTATTCTTGCTGAATACGGCGTCGGACTGAATCAGCATGGGAAGGTAAGCCCTCTGCCGTTGCTAGCACATCAATGGCACTAGCCACGTTTTGCAGCGCGGCTTGGGAGTATTGAATAATACTGGAGTGTTTCAGGAAAGTTTCAACCCCTAATGCTGAGGCATAGCGGGCAGCGCCAGAAGTTGGCAAGGTGTGGTTAGGGCCTGCCAAATAGTCTCCTACAGCTTCTGGTGTGGAGTAACCTAAAAAGATTGCCCCAGCGTGGCGAATCTGTGGTAGTAGTGCCCAAGGGTCTTTTACTTCTAATTCTAGATGTTCGGGGGCAAATTCATTTGAGAGTTCTGCTGCTGCTTGGAGCGATTCTACAAGAACAATCAACCCATAATGAGCGATCGCCTTTTCTGTGTCTATTCGCCGTGGGTGATCCACTAGCTGTCTTTCTAAGGCTAATTGCACGTTTTTTGCCAAAGCAGCATCTGTGGTCAGCAAAATTGCTGCTGCCATTGGATCGTGTTCGGCTTGGGCCAGCAAGTCAGCAGCTACATGCACCGGATTTGCCGTTTCATCGGCAATTACCAGCACTTCGCTAGGACCTGCCAAAGAATCAATGCCGACGATGCCGTAGACAAGTTTTTTCGCTAAGGTGACATAAATGTTACCAGGCCCAGTAATTACATTCACTTTCGGAATCGTTTCTGTGCCATAGGCTAAAGCAGCGATCGCTTGTGCGCCTCCAATACGATAAATTTCTTGTACTCCTGCTTCTTGGGCAGCTACCAAGACTGCTGGGTTAATAGCACCCCCTGAACCTGGTGGTGTTACCATCACCACGTGGGGTACAGCAGCAACATGAGCCGGAATTGCATTCATCAGCACTGTACTGGGATAGGCGGCGCGACCACCAGGCACATACAACCCGGCTCGGTCTACGGGGGTGTAACGTTTGCCCAGCACTATTTCATCGTCGCCGAAGTGTACCCAGCTTTTGGGTACTCGCTGACGATGAAACGCTTCAATTTGGCGGTAAGCTAGCCGAATTGCATCAAGCAACTCCTTTGACACCTGCTGATAGGCTGCATCTAGTTCTGAGCCTGTAACTCGGAGTTCTTCTGCTTTCAGGGTTTGTTTGTCGAATTCGGCTGTGTAATGCAATACAGCTTTGTCGCCTTGGCGCTTCACTGCTTGCAAAACTTCCCGCACCGTTGCTTCTTTGTGAACCACCTGTTCGTCATGGGTGCGATCGCAGATCCGTTGTAGTTCTGCTCTGACGTCTGCCTGCTGAGTAATGATTCGCAGCATGGAGTAAGGACAATGCCAAAATTATAATATTGCCACCTGAGATTTAGTATTGCTCTTGACCCACTGGGGTGTGCAAGCTGACTCTAATTCTCTTCTCTAGCTTAACCTGGATTTTTTTGATACTCTCAAGGCTGCCAGCACTTGGTTTGCTTGAGAAGGCGATTTAATTGCTCAGTCCGACAAACCTTGCTAGGCTTGAGGCAGGAAGCAGGCGTGCCATTTCCCGTTACCTTTATGCCCTTCCCCTCACTCCTTGCGGGTGCAGGTGGTGTGTTTGCACATCCAAGCCCCCGGATTTACAGGGGGTAGGGTCTGAGTATAATTTTTACTTATTTTCCTAACTTTTTAGTAGTTAACGTGTGTACAGACACCATATGTCGGTTCTCTACTTGGAAATCCCTGGAATTTAGCTCTTTACAATTCTTTGCCTCTAACAATACATCCGCTTTATGGACAGATTATTATATTTATTGGCAATCACATTGCTTAACCAGGTTGTGGTGAGTTAGGGTGACTATTTAATTTTATGTACCTTATTTTAACGCATTTCCTAAATTGACGACACACTGAATTGGGGACGGGGAGATGAGGAAGCAGGGAAAGAAGAACTATTGATTATTCATCCATGCTCCATGCCCAATACCATAATTTTTTTAGGAAATTATGGTATTGGCAATTTGGATGCTATATTAGTAAATCTAGTAGTATGTGTACATAAATAATAGTATTTTTGGAATTGACTGTGGCGAATACAAAGTCTGCTCTCAAGCGTGCCGAAATCGCAGAACGTAACCGACTGCGTAATAAAGCTTACAAATCAGCAGTAAAGACACTGATGAAGAAATACTTTAATGCTGTAGCTGCCTATACAGCTAATCCTACCCCAGAATTAAAACAAGAAGCACAGGATCGGTTATCGGAGGCTTACGGTAAAATCGATAAAGCGATCAAACGGGGTGTCCTTCACCCTAACAATGGAGCAAGGAAAAAGTCAAGATTGGCTCACAGACTAAAACCTCTCACACAAATAGTTGGGTAGTCATTGGTCATTTGTCCTTAGTCATTGGTCATAAAGCAAAGAGACAAGTCTGAGCGTCGGCTGACGACGATAGCGCCGCCTGTTCTCTACGAAAGGCGGCGCCAAGGAGTCCGCGATCGGATGGCTTTGGCATCCCCAAGGGTACAGAACTTCTCTTACAAATGACGAAGGACAAACAACAAAGGACAAAGAATGCAACTGATAGACACGCACGTTCATCTAAACTTTGATAGTTTCCAGCCCGATTTAGCAACAGTGCGATCGCGGTGGCAAGAAGCAGGTGTAGTGCGTTTAGTACATTCCTGTGTTCATCCGGAGGAGTTTACCAGTATTCAATCCATAGCCCAAGAGTTTCCCGAAATCAGCTTTGCCGTGGGATTACATCCTTTAGATGCTGATAAATGGAATAGCGAGACAGCCGAGAAAATCAAAACTTTAGCGAGTTCTGACTCGAATGTGGTAGCAATTGGGGAAATGGGGCTGGATTTTTACAAAGCTGATAACTATGAGCATCAGCGCATGGTGTTTGAGTCGCAGTTAGCGATCGCATCTGAACTCAACTTACCAGTGATTATCCACTGCCGTGACGCTGCTGCCCAAACCAGAGAAGTGTTACAAAAGTGGCAGAAACTTAAGGGAGAAAGAGTGCGGGGCGTCATGCATTGCTGGGGAGGAACGCCAGAAGAAACTCAATGGTTTCTCGATTTAGGCTTCTACATCAGCTTTAGCGGAACAGTAACGTTCAAAAACGCCAAAGTGATCCAATCCTCAGCTGCGATGGTGAGTAGCGATCGCCTACTGATTGAAACAGACTGCCCATTTCTGGCCCCAGTTCCCAAACGGGGCGAGAGGCGCAACGAGCCTGCCTACGTGCTTTATGTAGCCGAGCAAGTAGCTAAACTGCGTCAGGAAACAGTAGAGGCGATCGCCCATCAAACCACCCAGAATGCCTGTGAATTATTCGGTCTGTCAATATAAAGTGGGCTTTAATCTTTTTTATTCAGTTGTGCTAAAAAAAATAAAACTCTAGGGGGACAAAAATATGATACTATTATTGCCTCAAAAACATTTTGCTTGCGCCATAATGAGAAAGGAAGGAAGCTAAAATTTCTGATCCTAATTTTCCGTGCTGTTATCGGCTTGGCCATGCTCCAAATCTCTACAAGCGGATGCTCTCCACACATGACTAACCGTGCCAACCCAGGTTGAGCTAAACTTTTGCACAACATCAGCTTGGTGTGTATTGAACATATTCAAAATCGTTAAACAAAATTGCCTTGTGAGTACAATTCAGCAAAATGAAGTGATTCTGATTCAAAGCCGACAAGGTACGGATCATTCCCTCAGTCTTAGGATATCTAGGATATTACTGAGAGTATAAATAGCGGGGTGATTTAAGACACACCGTCTAGAGCTGCGTCAGCAAATTAACGCGCTTTTTGGAGGGGAAATGAAGAAAGTAGATAAAACTCAGGAATATCTCAACTGTATATTCTTCTTAAATCAAGACTATAGTGAGTTTTTGGCGTCTGAGTACCCGATTAGGGTACCCCTTGTGCAAATTGCTCATTCCAGCTTTAATCGCTGCGTTTGCCCACACCTGTAAATAGCAGAAGAAGTTCCCAAACTAGCTAAGGACACTGGCTAGCAATGGGAAGCGTCAAACAGCAGTGTCCAAGGGAAAATGTTACCAGGTTGACAAAGGAAGAGGCATGACTAAAGAAACATATATGGAACCCGCCTTTCTGTTGCCCGACTTGATTGAAATCCAGCGGTCAAGCTTTCGCTGGTTTTTGGAAGAAGGGCTGATAGAAGAACTTAACTCCTTTAGTCCTATTACAGATTATACGGGCAAATTAGAACTGCACTTTTTGGGTCATAACTACAAACTCAAGGAGCCAAAGTATAGCGTCGAAGAAGCCAAACGGCGGGACAGTACCTATGCCGTTCAAATGTATGTCCCTACACGCCTGATTAACAAAGAAACAGGGGAAATCAAAGAGCAAGAGGTATTTATTGGGGATTTGCCTTTGATGACTGATCGCGGCACGTTTATTATTAACGGAGCCGAGCGGGTAATTGTCAACCAAATAGTGCGATCGCCAGGGGTTTATTACAAATCAGAAATAGACAAAAACGGGCGACGGACTTATTCAGCTAGCTTAATTCCCAACCGGGGAGCATGGCTGAAATTTGAAACAGACCGTAACGATTTGGTGTGGGTACGCATTGACAAAACCCGCAAACTCTCAGCGCAGGTACTACTAAAAGCTTTAGGGTTATCAGACAACGAAATCTTTGACGCCTTACGCCATCCAGAATATTTTCAAAAAACCATTGAAAAAGAAGGGCAATTCTCTGAAGAAGAAGCCCTGATGGAGTTATATCGCAAACTGCGTCCTGGTGAACCACCCACAGTCTTAGGTGGACAACAGCTCTTAGACTCTCGTTTCTTTGACCCGAAACGTTATGACCTTGGTCGCGTCGGACGGTACAAACTCAACAAGAAATTGCGCCTTTCTGTCCCAGACACAATGCGGGTGTTGACTGCTGGCGATATCTTGGCAGCTGTGGATTACCTGATCAACCTGGAATATGATATTGGTAACATAGATGACATTGATCACTTAGGTAATCGGCGGGTGAGAAGCGTCGGTGAATTGCTGCAAAACCAAGTGCGGGTAGGCTTAAACCGACTAGAGAGAATTATTAGGGAACGGATGACCGTATCCGATGCAGAAGTACTAACCCCCGCTTCCTTGGTGAACCCGAAACCACTGGTAGCAGCAATTAAAGAATTCTTTGGTTCCAGCCAGTTAAGTCAGTTCATGGATCAAACCAATCCCCTAGCAGAACTGACCCACAAACGCCGTCTGAGTGCCCTTGGCCCTGGTGGTTTAACCCGGGAACGGGCTGGGTTTGCCGTACGGGATATTCATCCTAGTCACTATGGACGCATTTGCCCCATTGAAACCCCAGAAGGCCCGAACGCCGGGTTGATTGGCTCCTTAGCAACCCATGCACGGGTTAACCTGTACGGCTTCTTAGAAACGCCATTTAGACCTGTGGAAAATGGGCGAGTCAGATTTGACCTGCCTCCAGCCTACATGACAGCCGATGAAGAAGACGACCTGCGGGTTGCTCCTGGAGATATTCCTGTAGATGAAACCGGGCACATTATTGGACCGCAAGTGCCAGTCCGCTATCGCCAAGAATTTTCCACCACAACACCAGAACAGGTGGACTACGTAGCAGTATCTCCAGTACAAATTGTGTCGGTAGCGACCAGCATGATTCCCTTCTTGGAGCATGATGATGCTAACCGAGCGCTGATGGGGTCGAACATGCAACGGCAAGCAGTACCCCTGCTGAAGCCAGAGCGTCCTCTGGTGGGTACAGGTTTGGAAGCGCAAGGAGCAAGAGACTCTGGGATGGTGGTTGTATCGCGCACCGATGGCGATGTCACCTATGTGGATGCCACAGAAATTCGCGTCCGTCCTAAACCTAGCACCTCAGAAATTAAGTACACCCTTTCCAAGTACCAACGCTCAAACCAAGATACCTGTTTAAATCAGAAACCTCTCGTCCGTATTGGTGAACGTGTTGTTGCTGGTCAGGTGCTAGCTGATGGCTCCTCCACCGAAGGCGGTGAATTGGCGCTAGGACAAAATATTGTAGTTGCTTATATGCCTTGGGAAGGCTACAACTACGAAGACGCAATATTAATTTCTGAAAGACTGGTACAGGATGATGTCTACACCTCAATTCACATTGAAAAATATGAAATTGAAGCTAGACAGACAAAACTGGGGCCAGAAGAAATCACCAGAGAAATTCCCAACGTCGGCGAAGACGCCTTGCGTCAGTTGGATGAACAGGGAATCATTCGCATTGGAGCATGGGTAGAAGCTGGTGATATCTTAGTAGGAAAAGTCACACCCAAAGGTGAATCTGACCAACCGCCAGAAGAAAAACTGTTGCGGGCTATTTTCGGTGAAAAAGCCCGTGATGTGCGGGACAATTCTCTGCGAGTACCAAACGGTGAAAAAGGTCGCGTAGTTGATGTGCGCTTGTTTACTCGTGAACAAGGTGATGAACTGCCACCAGGAGCCAATATGGTAGTCCGAGTATATGTTGCCCAAAAACGCAAAATCCAAGTTGGTGACAAAATGGCAGGACGCCACGGTAATAAAGGGATTATTTCTCGGATATTACCAGCGGAAGATATGCCTTATTTGCCCGATGGTTCACCAGTGGACATTGTACTCAACCCCTTGGGTGTACCCAGTCGGATGAACGTCGGACAAGTATTTGAGTGCCTCTTGGGTTGGGCTGGTCAGACCTTGGGAGTGCGATTTAAGATTACTCCCTTTGACGAAATGTACGGTGAAGAGTCATCCCGCCGAATCGTGCATGGCAAATTGCAAGAAGCACGAGACGAAACAGGCAAAGACTGGGTATATAACCCAGATAATCCAGGCAAAATCATGGTGTATGACGGTCGTACAGGCGAACCCTTTGACCGAGCAATCACTATCGGTGTGGCTTACATGCTGAAGCTGGTGCATTTAGTGGATGATAAGATCCACGCCCGTTCCACAGGCCCATACTCACTGGTGACTCAGCAACCCTTGGGTGGTAAAGCACAACAAGGTGGTCAGCGGTTTGGAGAAATGGAAGTGTGGGCATTGGAAGCCTTTGGTGCGGCTTACACCTTACAGGAATTGCTCACAGTTAAATCTGACGATATGCAAGGACGGAATGAAGCGTTAAATGCGATCGTAAAAGGTAAGGCAATTCCTCGACCTGGAACCCCAGAGTCCTTTAAGGTGCTAATGCGCGAGTTGCAATCATTGGGGTTAGACATTGCCGTACACAAGGTAGAAACCCAAGCAGATGGCAGTTCCTTAGATGTGGAAGTCGATTTAATGGCAGACCAATCAGCCCGTCGCACACCTCCTCGACCCACCTATGAATCTCTTTCTCGCGAATCGTTGGAAGATGACGAATAATTCGTAATTGATGATGACGCTCTCTACGAGACGCTCTTGCTAGCAAGATGCCCGTAGGAGTACGCAAACTCGCTAACGTAATTCGTAATTGAAGATAAATTTAATAATCTGTAGTTCGTAATTGAAGAAAAATAGTGAATTCAAAACTACAAATTACTACTTCTTAACTACGAATTGCGAATTCCGTTGGTGTAGCCTGCGTGCGATCGCCACTATTACGAATTAGAAATTGTTAATTACGAATTACGAATTACGAATTACGAATTAATTATGAGACCTGCCCAAACTAATCAGTTTGACTACGTAAAAATCGGCTTGGCTTCCCCTGAACGCATTCGCCAGTGGGGCGAGAGAACATTGCCCAATGGTCAGGTAGTCGGTGAAGTCACCAAACCAGAAACAATTAATTACCGAACTCTCAAGCCAGAGATGGATGGCTTATTTTGTGAGCGCATCTTTGGGCCGGCGAAAGATTGGGAATGCCATTGTGGTAAGTATAAAAGAGTTCGTCACAGAGGTATTGTCTGTGAGCGCTGTGGGGTAGAAGTCACCGAGTCACGGGTGCGTCGCCACCGCATGGGCTATATTAAGCTCGCCGCACCAGTAGCTCACGTCTGGTATCTCAAAGGCATTCCTAGCTATATTTCCATCCTATTAGATATGCCTTTGCGGGATGTCGAGCAGATTGTCTATTTCAACTCTTATGTTGTCCTGAGTCCAGGTAATGCCGAAACTTTAACTTACAAACAACTACTGAGTGAAGACCAGTGGCTGGAAATTGAAGACCAAATTTATAGCGAAGATTCTCAGCTACAGGGTGTAGAGGTAGGTATTGGTGCTGAAGCACTGCTACGCTTGCTTGCCGATATTAATTTAGAGCAAGAAGCCGAAAGCTTACGCGAAGAAATTGGTAACGCCAAGGGACAAAAGAGAGCCAAGCTAATTAAGCGACTGCGGGTGATTGACAACTTCATCGCCACTGGTTCCAAACCAGAGTGGATGGTAATGGCAGTTATTCCCGTGATTCCCCCCGACTTGCGCCCAATGGTGCAGCTAGATGGCGGACGGTTTGCCACTAGCGATTTAAATGATTTGTATCGGCGGGTGATTAACCGCAACAATCGTTTGGCACGCTTGCAAGAAATTTTGGCACCAGAGATTATTGTACGGAACGAAAAGCGGATGCTGCAAGAAGCAGTGGATGCTTTGATTGACAATGGTCGGCGGGGACGCACTGTGGTAGGGGCAAATAACCGACCCCTGAAATCTTTGTCCGACATTATTGAGGGTAAGCAAGGACGTTTCCGACAAAACTTGTTAGGTAAACGGGTTGACTACTCTGGACGTTCTGTTATTGTTGTCGGCCCAAAGCTGAAAATTCACCAATGCGGTTTGCCTAGAGAAATGGCGATTGAGCTATTTCAACCATTTGTGATTAACCGCCTCATTCGTAGCGGCATGGTAAATAATATCAAAGCTGCGAAAAAGCTGATATCCCGCAATGACCCCAGTGTTTGGGATGTGCTGGAAGAGGTGATTGAAGGACACCCTGTGATGCTAAATCGGGCACCAACGTTGCACCGCTTGGGTATTCAGTCTTTTGAACCAATTTTAGTAGAAGGTAGAGCGATTCAACTGCATCCTCTGGTATGTCCAGCCTTTAACGCCGACTTTGACGGCGACCAAATGGCAGTACACGTCCCGCTGTCGTTAGAAAGTCAGGCTGAAGCGCGGTTGCTGATGTTGGCTTCTAACAATATTTTGTCACCAGCCACGGGTAAACCTATTATTACGCCCAGCCAAGATATGGTGTTGGGGGCGTATTATTTAACAGCAGAAAATCCCGGTGCGACAAAAGGTGCAGGAAAGTACTTTTCTTCACTAAATGACGTAATTATGGCTTTCCAGCAAGAGCAAATTGACTTGCACGCCTATATCTACGTGCGGTTTGACGGTGAAATAGAATCAGACCAACCGGATACAGAACCCGTGAAAGTGACGGAAAACGATGATGGTAGCCGGACATTACTTTATAAGTTCCGCCGAGTTAGACAAGACGCTAAGGGTAATGTACTTTCACAGTATATATACACAACTCCTGGTCGCGTTATTTACAATAATGCCATTCAGGAAGCACTTGCAAGCTAAAAGTAAGGAGTGAAAAGTTAGGAGTTAGGAGTTTGTAATTAATAACTCCTAACTCCTAACTCCTAACTATTAATTTGAGGACTAATGACTAAATGACTAACGAAAAAATGATTTTTCGCAATCGGGTGGTTGACAAAGGTCAACTGAGAAATTTAATTTCTTGGGCCTTTACGAATTATGGGACGGCGCGAACCGCAGTAATGGCGGACAAACTAAAAGATTTGGGATTTCGCTACGCTACCAAAGCAGGGGTTTCCATCAGTGTAGATGACTTGATGGTGCCACCAACTAAGCGATTGCTGCTAGAAGCAGCCGAAGAAGAAATTCGCGCCACAGAAACCCGTTACCAACGGGGAGAAATCACTGAAGTAGAACGCTTCCAAAAGGTAATCGATACTTGGAACGGCACCAGTGAAGCCTTGAAAGATGAAGTTGTCGTTCACTTCAAGAAAACTGATCCCCTAAACTCCGTATACATGATGGCATTTTCCGGAGCACGGGGTAACATTTCTCAAGTCCGGCAATTGGTGGGTATGCGGGGACTGATGGCAGATCCTCAAGGGGAAATTATCGATTTGCCCATCAAAACCAACTTCCGTGAAGGACTAACTGTGACGGAATACATTATTTCGTCTTACGGTGCCAGAAAAGGATTGGTAGATACTGCCTTGCGAACGGCTGACTCTGGTTATCTTACCCGCCGATTGGTGGATGTATCGCAGGATGTAATTATTCGGGAATTTGACTGCGGCACCACCAGAGGCCTTAACATTCGACCAATGACAGAAGGTGCCAAAACCTTGATTCCTCTAGCAACTCGTTTGATGGGACGGGTAATTGGCGAAGATGTAGTGCATCCAGTCACAAAAGAAGTGATTGCACCGCGCAATTCCCCAATTTCTGAGGACTTGGCGAAGAAAATTGAAAAATCTGGGGTGGGAGAAGTTGTGGTGCGATCGCCCCTAACTTGTGAAGCTGCACGTTCAGTGTGTCAACACTGCTACGGCTGGAGTTTAGCCCACGCCAAAATGGTGGATTTGGGCGAAGCAGTAGGAATTATTGCCGCCCAAAGTATCGGCGAACCTGGTACCCAGTTAACCATGCGGACATTCCACACAGGTGGTGTGTTTACTGGGGAAGTCGCGCAACAAGTTCGTTCTAAAATCGATGGGACTGTCAAGCTTCCCCGCAAACTGAAAACCAGAACATATCGTACCCGCCACGGAGAAGATGCTCTGTATGTTGAGGCTAATGGCATCCTGCTTTTGGAGCCAACAAAAGTAGGTGATGTTACCCCAGACAACCAAGAGGTTCATCTTACTCAAGGTTCAACACTATATGTATTTGATGGAAATAAGGTAAAACAAGGTCAGTTGTTGGCAGAGGTTGCCCTCGGTGGACGCACAACTCGGACTAATACAGAAAAAGCAGTAAAAGATGTCGCCTCTGACTTGGCAGGGGAAGTGCAGTTTGCCGAAGTAGTTCCAGAACAAAAAACCGACCGTCAGGGCAATACTACAACCACAGCCGCACGCGGTGGCTTGATTTGGATTTTGTCTGGGGAAGTTTATAACTTGCCGCCTGGCGCAGAATTAATTGTCAAAAATGGTGATGCGATCGCCTCGAATGGAGTTTTAGCAGAAACCAAGTTAACCACTTTGCACGGCGGTGTGGTGCGCTTGCCCGAAGCTACTCCAGGAAAAAGTACCAGGGAAATAGAGATTATTACCGCTTCTGTAGTCTTAGACCAGGCAACGGTAACAGTCCAAAGTTCCCAAGGTCGCAATAATTACTTAGTTTCCACTGGCAATAACCAGGTATTTAACCTCCGGGCTACACCAGGCACAAAAGTGCAAAATGGTCAAGTGGTAGCTGAGTTAATTGATGACCGCTATCGCACAACCACTGGTGGATTCCTGAAATTCGCAGGTGTAGAAGTCCAGAAAAAAGGCAAAGCCAAGCTGGGTTATGAAGTCGTGCAGGGCGGTACCCTTTTGTGGATTCCCGAAGAAAGCCACGAAGTTAATAAAGATATCTCCTTGCTGTTGGTAGAAGACGGTCAATTTGTGGAAGCTGGCACCGAGGTAGTAAAAGATATTTTCTGCCAAAACAGCGGTGTGGTAGAAGTCACCCAGAAAAACGACATCCTGCGGGAAGTGGTGGTTAAGCCAGGGGAACTGCTAATGGTCGATGATCCAGAAGCAGTCATCGGGCGAGATAATACCTTCATCCAACCTGGCGAGGAATTTCAAGGCAGCGTCGCCACGGAATTACGCTATATCCAGTATGTGGAGACACCAGAAGGGCCCGCCCTGTTAAGTCGTCCAGTAGTTGAGTTTGCCGTACCGGATAATCCGGACGTGCCATCAACTACATCAGTAAGTCAAAAAACTGGGCGTTCGATTCAGTTGCGGGCTGTGCAGCGACTACCTTACAAAGATTCGGAACGCGTCAAATCTGTTGAAGGTGTGGAACTGCTGCGAACCCAGCTAGTGCTGGAAATTGAGCAAGAAGGGGAACAAGACCACAATGCTTCGCCCCTAGCAGCAGATATTGAATTGGTACAGGATACTGAAGACCCAGAAGTTCAGCGCTTGCAACTGGTGATTTTGGAGTCCTTGGTAATTCGTCGAGACATTACCGCTGATGCCACCCAAGGTAGCACTGAGACAACACTTGAAGTCCAAGATGGGCTTACCATCGCTCCTGGATCTGTAGTAGCACGGACCCAAATCTTGTGTAAAGAAGGGGGGATAGTGCGGGGCGTGCAAAAAGGAACCGAAAACGTGCGTCGCTGTTTGGTGTTACGTCACACCGATATGCTCACAACCAATACTAGTACTCAGCCCAAAGTAAAAGTAGGTGACTTGCTAGTAGAAGGTACAGAAGTTGCTCCGGGATCTTTTGCCCCAGAATCAGGGCAAGTAGTGGATATTAAAAGTGCCGCTGCTGCACCTGGTGGGGAATCAGCTCTGAGTACTAAAAACTACGTTATTACTACCCGCATCGGTCGCCCTTATCGGGTCAGCCCTGGTGCTGTGTTGCAGATAGAAGACGGCGATTTGGTACAACGAGGTGATAACTTGGTGTTGTTGGTGTTTGAACGCGCCAAAACCGGAGATATTATTCAAGGTTTGCCCCGAATTGAGGAACTGCTTGAAGCTCGTAAACCGAAAGAAGCGTGCATTTTATGTCGGCGGGCGGGTGAAGTTAAGGTAGTTTACGGCGATGGTGATGAAGCGATCGCCATCAAGGTCGTAGAATCAAATGGCGTGGTTACAGATTATCCTCTAGGACCAGGACAAAATTTGATTGTGCCAGATGGAGCGACTGTGTTAGCGGGACAACCGTTGACAGATGGTCCATCCAACCCCCACGAAATTTTGGAAATTTTCTTTAGCCTGGGTTCCGAAGACGGAGTTTATGCTTGTGCTAGCTATGCTTTGCAGAAGGTACAGACATTCTTGGTGAATGAAGTGCAAATGGTGTATCAATCTCAGGGAATTGATATTTCTGATAAGCACATTGAAGTGATTGTTCGCCAGATGACTAACAAAGTCCGGATTGATGATGGTGGTGACACCACAATGCTTCCTGGCGAATTGGTGGAACTGCGCCAAGTCGAGCAGGTGAACGAAGCTATGGCAATTACAGGCGGTGCTAGGGCACAGTATACCCCAGTATTGTTGGGTATCACCAAAGCATCGTTGAATACTGACAGCTTTATTTCTGCTGCATCCTTCCAAGAGACAACACGGGTACTCACCGAAGCAGCCATCGAAGGTAAATCTGACTGGCTACGTGGATTAAAGGAAAACGTGATTATCGGGCGATTGATTCCGGCTGGTACTGGGTACAATACCTATGATGAACCCGGTGCGATCGATGATTATGCTGCTGAGATTAGCAGTGGTGTCTTGGATGAAGTTGATGATCCCCTGGATATGGTCTTAGATGACCGTACTGCTCGCACCTATAATTTAGATTCTCCTACTCTTGGAGAATCTGGTTTTGGTAGCAGACGTGCAGAAAGGTCAGTTTTAGATGATGACGATGAATTAATCGCCGATGAAGTAGCAGACGAAGACGATTTCGAGGAAGAAGAGGAGGACGAGGAAGATGATTTCGACGAGGAATAGAGACTTGAAATTTTGCGTCTCTATTAAAAGGTAAAAAGTAAAAAGGCAAAAGAAGATTTTCTTTTGCCTTTTTATTTTGCTTTCTAAAAACACATTTTTAAATCCTCAAGATTCTGATTTTTGGCTTCCTACCTAGTAGTGATTTTTCAAACTAGTTTTGATTGATGCTTTGTAGTCAGGACTTTATACCAATTCACGAAAACCCTGATACAGATAGATTTCTTGTAGGGGCATTGCAATGCCATGCCCTTACCAACGTATTTGTATAATTATTAAAGTGAAATGGTATTAGTCTTTATTTTCTCAGGACTAAAGTCTTGTCTACTGATCAATTTAAACTTGACACAGTAGACATCTCCCAAAGAAACTTTGCAGGGTAGGAGCTAGCAGCGTCAGATCATCTAATTTGGATATAAATGTGCCTATTGAAAATTTTTAGAGGAGATATGGCAGTTTCCATAGGGAAGTTGCTAAATTATCAAACAAGCAATTCTCTCAAAAGCTATAATTTACATCTGTTGCACCGAGAGATGAACTTGTGGATGTCATATTAGAACGATCGCACGAATTAAAACAAGCCTTAGTTGATTTTGTTCTTGATGCAGAAGGCGAACTTGCACAAGCACTCGAAACCTATGCAGCAGCACAGTTGCGCCGTGGAAGTGGGGATAGTACGCAGCAGGACTTAATCATCGATAGCTTTCTGACAGTAGGCAAAGTTGGTGAGAAGTCACCATTAGAGTTGTTTATCGAAAGCCATCCAGATTTAGAAGGGAGCGATCGCAACCTGATCAAAAGCTGGCATCATAGTTTTATTGGCTTATTTGCTATTACTAACATCCTACCTGATGGCTTTGAGTTGACGAACTGGTTGACAGATAAACGCTACATCGTCAAGCCAAACAATACCCAAACACTACAGGCAATATCTCGGTTGAAACTAGGAGAAATCTTACTAACTCGCATTTCTCCCGTTACCGACAGCTACTGGATGTTTTCTGGCCCCTACACAATGATGGGTAAATTGGGTAAACCAAAACTTGCTGTAGCAATTGGTAATTTCAAAGAAAACTATAAAAGTAATCTTTACAGCGATGCTCCAGACTTGCTAGAAGAGGCTTGGGAGTCAGTAGCACAATATCATCAGCAGTTTGTGAACTTTTTTGGCACTGATGAAATCACACTGCCGGGATACCAGCTTAATAAAAAAATAGCCCAATTCCAAGAATTAATCACTGAAAAAAGCTTTGCAGCAGCAGGAATTGATACTTCCAAGTCCTTGGCTGAAGTGGCAGAAGCAGCTGGCATCACAGATGAGGAAATCAAAGCAGCAGCACAAGAATTTGGTGCTGACTCAAACGCAGTTTCTCAGATGTTTAACAGCAAAAGTGGCAATAGCAAAATGGTTATGCCCAAAGTTGATTTACCTGCGGAACTCAAAAAAGCAGAACAGGTAACGGCTCTTTCTGATCCTCGTTGGGGACAAATATTTTTACCAACATATAGTAAGATACAAGCAATTTTATCAACAGAGGACTGGCAAAGTCTTGAAGGGGCTGAAAAATTAATTCGGTATTACCTCGAAGATAAAAGTATTAACGCCTTTATCTGGCATCGGTTAGCGCAACAGTATCCAACTCAGTTAGAAAGGGTGTTGCAGAAATATCTGCAACGTCCATTTAGCCTTGAAAGTGACTTAGACGCACTTTTGCAAGAATTCAACAAACCTATTGAGCCAGAGTTACCAGAAATTGCTAGCGTTCCTATACATCTACACAACTTATTTCAAGAAGCTTTAGGAGAAGTTAATAAATCTAAGCCCAAGGGTAAGGGGCAAAAAAAGCCAGCAAAGGGTTTTCAATAAAGTTAACAAATATATCCAACATCTCACCCTAGTCACTTAGGGTTATATGGTTTCCAAGGCAGAGTCGTTTGTAGGAGGGTACAGCTAGCTATGTGCTCCCAGCGCCTATTGGGTAAAATCAGTATCATAAACCAGATGACGACCATTCTTGACAGATTAAGAACATCAACTATTAGTCAATAAGTAATAGTTTAAAATTTTGTCAAACCGAGGCTGTAAACACAGTTTTTAAGCCAATGATGCCTACGCCTGGCTACGCCTACACGTAATGTTTATAAGCATCGTTCATACTTGTACCATTTCTTTGTGAGGCTGGGCCAAGTTTTCTTGGCTTCTTACTTTCTTTGTGTCCTACCCTGTGGTCAGCCACAACTCTAGGAGACGCTCCGCGAACGTGTCTATGTATAAGCGGCCAAACCTGCCATCATAATTGACCAAGAAGTTAAATACACGTTGCGTTGACGAGAATGTTCTATTTGGCACAGGTTTTGAGATGGTCAATTACCGCACCGCTATTTGATATTTTTGCAAAAATGGGATGCTCCCGCGTGGTTCACTACCTAATGCCACACCAGCAGTTTTTGGCTATGTGTGTGCGGCGTATTTGCCTTATGATCATCATAGAAAAATCTCATTGTTAGCAAAATGTCCGAGCGTAGTTACGCCATTCTAGGAACTGGTGCATTAGGTGGCTTTTATGGTGCCAAACTGCAAAAAGCTGGTTTAGATGTCCACTTTCTGCTGAAGAGTGATTATGAATATGTCAGTAAATCTGGTTTGGTTATTGAGTCAAAAGATGGTGATTTCACCCTGACTCAAGTCAATGCCTACAATAATGTAGAAAAAATGCCACAATGCGATGTGGTGGTGGTAGCACTAAAGACGACACAAAACCATTTATTGGCGCAGATTTTACCGCCACTCGTCAGGGATGATGGGGTAGTGTTGATATTGCAAAATGGACTGGCGGTGGAAGAAGAAGTTGCCAAAATAGTTGGCAATGTCAGCATTATTGGTGGGTTGTGTTTTCTTTGTTCCAATAAAGTCGAAGCAGGACATATCCGCCACCTCGACTATGGACAAATTACACTAGGAGGATATGCTTCTGGCTATGATCCTACTGGGATTACAGATAAGATGCGGCAAATTGCCGATGACTTGAAGAGTGCTGGTATCTCAATGGAATTAGCTGATGACTTATTACTAGGGCGATGGAAAAAATTGGTGTGGAATATTCCCTATAATGGACTGTCTGTAATTCTCAACGCTAGAACAGATGAATTAATGTCCTATGTCCATACCCGCAAATTAGTTGAACAGTTGATGTATGAAGTTGCAGCAGGTTCCTTTAGTTGCGGACGCATCATTCCTGATAGCTTCATTCAAACAATGCTAGATTACACCGTGAAGATGAAGCCTTATCGTACCAGCATGAAAATTGACTACGACGAAAGACGGCCTTTGGAAGTAGAAGCAATTTTTGGGAACCCATTACGGAAAGCGCATTCTAGGGGTGTGGATTTACCGCAGATTAGCTGTATATACCAGCAGCTAAAGTTTTTGGATGAGATTAGAAGAGTGGAAGATCGCCAAAATGCTTAATTCCTTCTACCACTCTGCACCTTGTCCAACGCCAAGACTCAAAAGAATCATCACCGTTGTCATTAAACACAACAGGATAAATTCCAAAGGCACAAAGATGTGTTTTAGTAATATTCATCATTTCGCATCCAAAAAACCGCTACTAATAAAGTAGTCAAAATAAGTATTCAGCAATTTAGTATCTACTGGAGGACAGATAATCGAACTTTCTGCCAGTGCGATCTGCGTTGCTTGACAGCTAATTTCCGGTTCTCTAGCTTGTTGATGCTCTGGAGAATTTTTGAGAAAGAAAGGCAAAAGAGGATATAAAGGATTTGATTGCGAGCGAGCTTGGTTACTAAGCTGTGACTGCCAATTTTGATAAGAAATATGCTTAATGGGATAGCCTAAAGAACGAATAAAATCAGTTAGCTGATTCCAAGAAATAGGTTGAGGATTGTTTAAATGGAAAGATTTACCAATAGCTTCGCGTTGTCTTGATAAATAGACAATGCTTTTGCTGACATAATCAACAGGAGATAAATCCAATATATCAGTTATACCAGCCATGCTTCCCATTTGGATGCAACCTTTAATCATTCGACAAATAACATCATCTGTATACCAAGCACCTGTTTCACTATGACCGGAAATAAAGGGTGGTCTGTAAATAGAAACGGGAATAGCACGCTCGCGTGCAATAGTAGCTAATTTTTCTGCAACCCATTTACTTTGAGAATAAGAAAGTTTCATTCCAGAGCTATGAGCAAGTGGGTCTGATTCGCTAACTGTTTTTCCCAAATAAAAAGACGACTCAAAAACAGCAACGGTAGAAATATGATGTACTGGTTTAACTTTACCAAAACTTGCCAATCGGAAAATTTCTTGCGTTCCCAAAACATTGCTAGGCTTTAAAGCCTCGTAGGGATAAACATAATTTAGCCAAGCTGCACTATGATAAATTACATCAATTTGACTAGCAATCTTTTGAAAATCTTCGGTTGACAAACCCAACTGAAACTTTGATAAATCGCCTAAAATCGGAATAATTCTGCTCCGAAAAGCGTCTTGCCAAATACCATAAGATTCTAAATTATTTTGCACTTTGATTTGAGCAGAATCATTATCATTAGCACGAACTAGGCAATAAATATCAGCTTGAGTTTGTTGCAGAAGTTCTTGCAGTAAAAAAGCTCCTAAAAATCCCGTCGATCCTGTGAGGAAAATGGCTGTTGGTTCGGTAATAAATGAGTCATAATTATGTTTTGGGTAGATTGCATGGTCTAAAATCACCTCAGCTTCTAAATCTATGACATCATTAGTCGCAATGCTTTTTGATGTTAATTGTTCAAGCAATATATTTACCAATTGATGAATATTTGACCCTGCCAGCAAAATTTCTATAGGTAAGTTTACACCAAGTTCGGTATCAATTCGGTTTTTTAGGTCGATATTGCTCAGAGAATTTAGACCCATTTCATTTAGTGGCTTTTGTAAATTTAGATGTTGGGATTCATCTAACCCTAAAACTTTGACAACTTTTTCTCTAATGTAATTAACCAGAAGTTCTTGGCGTTTTGTTTCGTCAGAGGAAGATGCTAATTGTTGAAGCAATTGCAAATTTGGGGTCAATTGAGGTTCTGGTGGTTTTTCTCCTATATTTGCTATTTCTCGTTGCACTAAAAGCCGACGCAAAATTTTACCGGAAGCTGATTTGGGGATTTTATCGACAATTTCCAACCGACGAATTCTTTTATGTGGTGCGACAAGTCCTGCTGCAAATTCCATAATTTCCTCAGTAGTAGCTTCGCCTTTGAGGACAACAAAACCTTTGGGAACTTCACCCGTGCTTGGATGGGGACTGGGGATTACAGCAGCATCAGCTATTGCTGGATGGGATAACAATACTGCCTCTAGTTCTGCTGGCGCAATTGGATATCCGTTGTATTTAATTAACTCTTTAATCCGGTCAACTATATAAAAATAACCATCTTCATCTACATAAGCTATATCACCAGTGTGAAACCAACCATCAGCATCAATTACTTTTGCCGTCGCATCAGGGTTATTTAAATACCCTTTCATCACTTGTGGACCGCGAATCCATAGCTCCCCTTGCTCGTGGAAACCCAAGGGTTTCTCTGTTTCAATATCTACAATTTGACATTCAGTATTTCTTATGCAGGGGCCAACAGAACCGGATTTGATTTTTTCACGTTCGTCAGGGTTGATATGCGTTATTGGGCTGGTTTCTGTCAAACCATAGGCTTGCTTGACGACACAATTTAAACGCTGTTCGCATTCCAAGGTCAGTTCATTACCCAGTGGAGCAGCTGCACTGGTAATTATCTTTAAGCTAGAAAGGTCGTATTTATCTACTATTGGTTGTTTTGCTAAGGCTAACACTATCGGGGGTACTAAATGAGCGCGAGTAATTTTATACTTCTGCACTAGCCTCAAAAAAGTCTCTAAATCAAATTGCGGCATCACAACTAGGGTAGCACCGCAATAAAGGCTATAGTTGAAGAAAATTTGCAGCCCGTAGATATGAAAAAATGGGAGAATGCCAATAATTGTCTCTGCTGAATTTATCAACTCGCGGTTTGAAAGTTGGTACACGTTGGCTGCTAGATTATAGTGTGTCAGTTTGACACCTTTAGGCAAACCAGTTGTGCCACTAGAATAGGGCAAAGCAACCGCGTCTTCTTTTGGATTAATTTGTACTTTTGGTACTGAGTCAAAATCTTCTAAGAGTACAGAAAATGGGATTGCACCTGCAGCGTTACCAAACACAAATACTGATTCAACTTTTGACTGACTAGCGGCCTCTAATCCACGTTCTAGCAGTTCTGGTACTGTCAGCAAATATTTAGCACCAGCATCATTTAATTGATATGCAAGTTCGCTAGCTGTATAAGATGGATTTGCCGTGGTGCTAACTCCACCTAAACTAGCGATCGCCTGAAAAGCGATGGGATATTCTAGACAGTTAGGACTATAAATAGCAACTACATCCCCCTTAGAAAAACCCCTCGCAGCAAAACCAGCAGCTACTTTGCTAATTGAGTCTGCTAGTTCTCTATAAGTTATCGTTCGACCAGTTAGCCCGTCAATCATCGCTGGTTTGTCAGCGAATTCTATCACTCGTTGCAAGACAATTTCCGTTAAGGGCTGTTCAGGGATAGAGATATTCGGTTCTGTACTGCGAAAAATCATAGGGTTTCCTTAGATAGAGAAAAGTTAGCTTTACTCACCAGTGTTTTTGCAGGTTTTTACTTTGAGATATTTTTTGTACCTTCTTCAACCCGTCAAGCTCACGTTAATCTAATATCCCATTGATCAACACATTTTAAGTAGAGTTACTAATTGACAAAAGTAATCTTGTCTTAACCTCTCATGAATGGATGAAGACCGAGTATTTATATTTAAAGATCGGTAGATAGCAGGTGAACAATCTCACCTACGATTGACTCTGGACTCTCAAGCTTGACTAGAAATCGATTAAAACCAGCATTCAAAGCCTTATGACTTGAGACTTCCCGTGTATAAGAAGTGATGGCGATCGCAGGCAACTGTCTTAGAGATAGGCAAGAATGCACTCTAATTTGCTCAATTAACCAATTTCCATCATGATCAGGCAACTTCACATTGCACAGCAGAATATCGGGATGAAGCGATTCTACCAAGGCAAGGGCTGCTTCTGCATCGGTTAAAGCCATCACCTCTGCACCAGCTGCTTCCAAAATGAAGATGAGCAAATCTGCAATATCTGGCTCATCCTCTACCAGTAAAATCAGGGTTCCAATAAGGAGCTGGAGCGAATTTAACTCAGTTTCTTGATTGATTTTTTGATCGGTTCCCATGCCGTCCTTTTATTGCCTGTTATAGTCTGCTATTTCTATTGCAACGCATGGAGCGAAATAAGTATTCACCCTAAATACACAAACTTGGGGTGAAAAGCTTTATTAATATGAAGAAGTTAATTCATGGAGCAACATTGACCGCCTTGTTGTGCCTTTGAGCCGCGCCAAGTTGTTAAACAGTGGGACTTTGTGAATGATCTGACTAATATTTTTTGATAATAGGTAATTGGAGAAAAGCTCTTATCCATTACTTATCAATCATTACCGAGGTGCAGCTTGAGTTGACACTGTTAAGACTTGCGGTGGTGTGGCATCCGGCGGATAGAGAAAGTCTACTTCTACTAAGGAGCGATCGCCAGCTTTCATATTTAATAAAACTAACGGTTCTCCTGGTTGACCTCTCTTTTGCACCAAATGTACATACTCCGTTTGTGGCTGACCAAGGTTATTTTTGTAACGTACCCGAACTGTGCCTCGGAAGAATACTTCACGGGCTGGTGTACTCAAAAAGCGTAACCCTGGTTTTCCCAACTGTTCCTCTTTTAGGGGCGTTTGCATCGACACACTAACAGTTTGAAAACTTTGAGTATTATTATATAACGGCAACTTTAGATTATATTGAATTCCATAGTTGCCATGAGCGCGATATGCGGTGTCAGGATAACGCACCAGCATAGGTGCACTTTGAATTTGACCAGTTCCTAACGTACCGCCATGCAGGGTACTCAGAGCGTAGGAAAACACTTGACCAGGCTGGGGAATAGTCAGATACCTAGCTTTAGGATTATCTACTAATAAGGCTCTCCATCGTGAACCACCAGCCACTCCAGCAACACGCCCATAGATTCTTGGTTTGTCAGTTTCCTCTAAGGGAGTAGCAGTTTTATCCCGTGGTCCAGCCAAATCACCATTATCTAGTAAATTCTGCCACTCTTCTAAAGTCGGCGATCGCTCACTGCCATCGAGATTCACCCGTGCAAACATGGCTAGGCTAGCTGCATAGACAGTGCCATTACTTTGCAATCGGATCAATGTAGACCGACCATTCACGGGTGGTGTCAGTCCCTGCACAGGAATTGGCAGATTGAGTAACATTCGACTTTGCCCTGGTGGAATCTCAATTTGGGCAGGAAAAATCTCTTGTCGCCGTCCCCTTAAAACATCAGACATGACGCGATCGCCTGGCCCCGCAAAAATTGTACCTAAAAGATTTTGGGTAAAGGATGGTAACTGAATAAATGGTGCATCCGGTTGACTCAAATAACTCGCCGCCTGCCAAATATTTATCTTCACTAGTTCAGAACCAGGGTTATGCAAAATTATTCCCAGATACAGCGAACGCAAATTCTCTGGTGGTTCAGCCTTAGCAACATGATGGGCAAAAATATCAAATCGTCCCCGAAAGGGAAAATTCAGATGCGCTGTTGGCACTTTTTTGCCATCTGGTGGAAAAGTGGAGAGTAAAATTCCTTCTTTCAACACCAATTCTGGACTATTGCTGTTAAACGTTGGCACTGTATCCAACTTGCCTGGTAAAGGACGCACTTCTTGTGGTTGCAGGACTTCTTCAAGTGGTGGTGTGGCAGGAATTGATTGAGCAATTGGCAAAATCAGTAGCAATGGCAACATACACTTAGATATTTTTTCCAATATCACAGACATTAATAAGTTTATAAAAGTGCCTATTTGTTAATAATTAATAAAAAATCTGCAAGAATTTCCATCAAATTTTCTTGATTGAGAACCGGAACGTGAACAAAGATACAACGCGCCGTGAGTTGGCTTTGACTACGAATTTTAGATTTTAGATTTTAGATTTTTTTGGTTCATGCCCCGTCCAAGCGTGGTCAAAACAAATCTAACCATCCGCTCGCGGACTCGCTAACGAGCGTTGGCGCAGCCTCTCTAAGAGTTGCCATGCCGCAGGCTTTACGCTACGCTATCGTCAATTCCATTATCCAAAATTGATTGACTTAAGTAGTCCAATACTGAATAGTAAACACCTTCTGGTGCATCCGCACTCGCGTTCGCAAACAAATTTACCGCAATCATGGCTAATCTGAATTGCCACTGCTCCCACCACTAATTTCTCTAAATCAACTTCTGTCTGCAAAATAGTTTCTTTACAGCTAGCACCTGCTTGCACACTTAATTGTGTACGGCTTGCAGCCAGCCATAATAGATGATCTAATCAGGTTGAATTGCATTGATTTTTTCAATTACCTGATGACTGGCAAGTTGGACATCTACCGGTAACTGGCGCAAAAAAGTTAAGTCATGGGGTATCAACTCAAGTTTTGTAACTTCTAGTAATAAATTCATCAGAAGAATTTGACAGTTGATCTTTTAGCAAGTGTCAAAGGAAGTTAATAGAATTATTTTATTCATAACAAATATTATTTAGAATAGAAATATTATTTAGAATAGAAAAACCCTCCATAATAAATTTACAAGGAGCAGGTAAATGCCAGTTATTGCGGTCGTAGACTATGAGATGGGAAATTTGCACTCAGTCTGCAAAGGCTTGGAAAAAGCTGGGGCAACTCCTAATGTTACTTATTCTCCAAAGGAATTAGAGCAGGCAGATGCAATAGTCCTACCGGGAGTGGGAGCATTTGATCCAGCAGTGCAACACTTGCGGTCGCGTGGTTTGGAACAACCTATTAAAGAAGCGATCGCATCTGGTAAACCTTTTTTGGGAATTTGTTTAGGATTGCAAATTCTCTTTGAATCAAGTGCAGAAGGTACCCAACCAGGGCTAGGAATTATTAAAGGAAAAGTGCGGCGGTTTCGTCCAGAACCTGACATCACTATTCCTCACATGGGTTGGAATCAACTGGAAGTGACTCAGCCAAAAAGTATTTTGTGGGAGCATTTACCGTCCGATCCTTGGGTGTATTTTGTCCATTCCTACTATGTTGACCCCATAGAAGAGCAAATCCGTGCAGCAACCGTCACCCACGGGACTCAAACCGTCACAGCTGCGATCGCCCACGAAAACCTGATTGCAGTCCAATTTCACCCCGAAAAATCCTCCAATATCGGATTGCAAATCCTGTCTAATTTTGTTGCTCAAGTCCGCGAAAAAATTCCTGCCTAATACTATTTTCGTCATTTGTCTTTTGTTATTTGTCGTTTTTCATTTGTTAATAAATGAAAATGGCTAATGACCAATGACTAACGACTAATCGATTATGAGTCTGAGAATTTACGGCAATCGCCAGCTAAAAACTTTACCAGGAAAAGAAACTAGACCCACCAGTGCGCGAGTCAGACAAGCAGTTTTTAATATTTGGCAGGGAGAAATAGTAGGTTGTCACTGGCTGGATTTGTGCGCCGGTACTGGTTCAATGGGTGCAGAGGCTTTGTGTAGAGGAGCCAGCTTAGTAGTGGGAATTGAACAATCGAGCCGAGCCTGTGCCACTATTCAACAAAATTGGCAGCAAGTAGCTAATACCGAGCAAGAATTTCGGGTATTGTGGGGAGATATTATCCAGCAGTTAAAGACCTTATCAGGCAAGCAATTTGACAGAATCTACTTTGATCCACCTTATGCCAGTGGATTGTACCAGCCAGTTTTAGAAGCGATCGCTCACTATCAGCTTTTAGATTCTAGCGGCGAAATCGCAGTTGAACACGGCTCACAAGGTTGGACACCGCCAGAGATTTCCGCTTGGGAAATTTGCCGCAACAAAGTTTATGGCAACACATCACTTACTTTCTACAGAATTTTGGAATGAGAGAAGAGGGTGAGTGGGGAAGCAGGGGGAGATAAATTGTATGTTGTCCTCCTTGTCCCCCTTATCTCCCCCACTCATAACTCAGCACTCATAACTCAACACTTCTCACCCCCCCAACCGATTGGGTCGCTTGTATTGCTTATAGGCAGCGTAAAACAGTCCGGCGAGAGTGACGAAAACTAGACCAAGGACAATACCTGATAGCAGGGGTTCAACCACCGTAAATCTCCTCTTCGTAATTATTAAATATTCGTTTCCTATTTTTGATTTTACCAAATTTGGTATGAATCCTGCGCTCTACAGCCTTTTTGGAGGATGACTGCCCACAAGAAAATTGTCTTCTGTGGTTGCAGACACAATCAAGAACTTTTAAGCTATGTGTAGGAAATAAAAACTTTTTAGCACACCTAAACTTTCACCGCAAACCTTTTGGATAACCAGATTACCAAACCTGAAATTTTGATTCAGCGCATCGTTTTATTGACGCTGGCCATACTGCTAGCAGTCACTTTGGGCTTTTTTGGTGTTCAGTTGGTTCAAGCCTCCGATCCATACGTCAAGAGTGTTCTGTCCCTAACAGGAAACCCAGTTCAAGGACACGCTATCTTTCAAATTAACTGTGCTGGTTGTCATGGCTTGGAAGCAGACGGGCGAGTAGGCCCCAGTTTGCAAGCTGTTTCAAAGCATAAGTCTCAATATGGACTGATTCACCAAGTAATCAGTGGTGAAACACCGCCAATGCCCAAATTCCAGCCTAGTGCCCAAGAAATGGCGGATCTTTTGAACTATTTAGAGTTGTTGTAGAGGTTAGAATTTTTGGTTAAAGGATACATAAATCTCTCATGGAAAAAGGCAGCATTGGGTGTGCTGCCTTTTTCTATCTCTGATAACTTGTTAACAGACAACGAGAATTTTTAGATGTGCAAGGCAAGCGTGGCTTGTCACCAGACATCGTCTTTGAGCATTCTTTGGAGTATCTACAAAACCGTCATTCAGGCGTTGTCATACAAGTTGAACGTTTTCACATCTGGTCGTATGTACGTAGAATCTTTGATAAAAACTTATATAAACTGTATATTTTAAAGTATGTTAGCAAATCACTATTTAATTATTGCGAAAGTAAGGTTAACATACCTGACTCGGTGGGACTAAGACAAAAGCTCCCAGTGAATGGGCTATGTTACAGCTTCTTTGACAAACCAGATATTCTTGAGATGCCCGAAAGCTAATGACTGAAGCGATCCAAATCGGTAATCGTACAATCACAGCTAGTGAACTGATTTCATTACTGGCAAGTTACCAAATGCTGCCACAGTTGCAGCGGGAATTGATCCTTGATGAAGCGATAGATCAAAGCTCACGCTCCGCGAACGTAGCAATATCTACACCTGAGGAAGTATCCCAAGCTAAACAGCAGTTTTACGCCGAAAAACAATTCAAAAATGAAGAAGACATCCAGGCTTGGATGGCACATCAAGGTGTGACTCCCGAACAACTAGAAGTTATTATCACTCGTAAGCTTAAAATTGAAAAATTCAAGCAAGCCACTTGGGGTAATAAACTGGAATCCTACTTTTTTCAGTCCAAGGCAAAACTGGACAAAGTAATTTATTCTCTACTCCGAACCCAAGATGTGGGAATTGCCCAAGAACTTTACTTTCGGATTCAGGCAAAAGAAAACTCTTTTGCTGATTTGGCGCGGGAATACTCACTCGGACCAGAAGCCCAAACTGGTGGCTTAGTGGGTCCGATTGAACTGAATGCGCTACATCCGGTAATGGTGCAAATGCTCTCTAGCAGTCAACCAGGTCAGATATTGCCCCCTACCCGCATCGCTGACTGGTTCGTGATTTTACGGCTGGAAAAATTTATCCCCGCACAACTAGATGAATTCATGAAAGTGCGCCTGTTAAATGAACTCTTTGAAACCTGGCTACAAGAACAGCAAAAGCAAATCATGTCTGCACCACGAGGGGAGGGGGGCACGGGACGACAGGGAGAGGGTGATAACCCTATAACCTAAGCATGGGAGTCATCTCCCATAGTTGGCTTCAAAACCGAAGGTAGCGATCACAGATGTATATGAAGAGTCATTTTTGAATCGCTTTCTACTGAACTTGGCTAAATTGAGTCTGCATTATTCCAACGACGAAACCGAGCTACTACCAGGCGCTGTATGTTGGGTAGTTGTCGAATAATACACCAAGGATGACTATTTTATTTTGGCTTTGAGATTGTTATTATAGGTTAATCACTCCCGCTTTGTGGGATGTGTTAGGAATAGCGATCGCTCTGTTAGTTTTCCAGGCTGGACGAGCGCTCGCTTTTGATGTTGTTCATAGTATGGGTGGAATTCCACCTCATAAATAATCAGTAGATCGAAAAGTTTTTCAAAACCCTTATCAGCCGTTTATTTGAGTTGAGGAACACAATTTGTCGCAATCCTTTTAGAGTCTGCTTTTCAAGGGACATGTGTTGTTGGTACGTTAAGAGTGCAGTGCAAGCGATGCCTACGGCGGGCTGCGCCTACGCGGTCATCAACCCAACAACGTCGGCTGAAACCCTAATTATTTCGTCAACTTAGAAAAGTTTTCGATTTACTGATAATTAAAAGGTGGAATCTCGCCTTTGTCAAAATAAAAATGGGGCTAGTTAGATTAAAGATTAGAGAACTTGCAGCAGAAAGAAGTTGGACAATCAAAAAGGTGGCTGAACGTGCGAAGGTAAATTACAACACAGTGAAAAGTTATGCCCGGCATCCTGGGATGAATATGGTTGACCTGACTGCTGTTCAAAAAATAGCCCGTGCTTTTGGTGTATCAATTGAAGATTTTATTGAACTATTGGAAGAGTAGGTAATTTTTAAAAATATCCATATTCTGTTCTTAAGGTGTTACCCGGATTTCTCACAAGTTCTGCGATCGCATTCACCATAACCTTTGCCCAGAGTATATTTCGGACTTTTTTGATGGGTAAGAGTTTTGATCCTGTGAGTTGATAGTTTTCTATGTCTTGGGTGATAGTGGGTAATGTCAGAAATTTACTATAAATCCCTCATGTAATCAATTTTACTTACCTTCTTCCCACTCTTTTCCACCAGATAAATCAATCAATATCTCATCAATAGCACCAGGCAAAGACTTTTGAGAATTCGTATAAGTCAAATTTAAAAAATCTTTTGCTACGGACATAATCAGTAGTTTTTCTAGCATTCCTTGCAGTCGCTTAGGTGTATACAAACCATCAAAAATTTCAGCAGATGCAGGATCGATTGCCGCATCATAAGCAGCATCGAGCAAATCCTCCCATTCACATTGCTTCACATAATGAGAAGTCTTATTATCCTGTAAATTTAAATCTTGAATTTCTAAAATCGAGCCTTTAATAGAAGCTACCCAGGAATTAGTTAATCTCTGTTCAACTTGATTTTTAATCAAATGAATAATGAGCCTGATGAGGAAACTCCTAATATTTCGGATATAACTCTTTCGACTCATCAACTCTAGCTCATCAACAATTACTAAAGCGTCGTCATAACGTCCATCAAGAATGGACTTTCTTAAATCCCAAAGTTCTTGGGTCATAAGTTATAGCGATTTATGCAATACTAAATTCAGCATAAACGAAAACCCGCTAGCAGTGATGTGAGCTAGCGGGTTTTGTTTGTATTAAAATCCCTGGCATCGAGCTATTTTTGCGTAGGGCTACCCCTAAACTATCGTGGCCGCAGCAGCGTTTCACCTCTGAGTTCGGGAAGGGTTCAGTGTGGTTCC
>NZ_JBALCP010000130.1:0-3565 GCF_036919675.1 Nostoc sp. | reverse complement strand
ACCACCTCTCACCCCTTCATAATGATTATCATTATTTTTTAAATGTCAGCTTATAATTTTTTTTGAGTAATTTATTCCTTGGAAGTCCCTAAATCCACGCCACTTGCTCATGGGCAGCCAATGCGGTCTTGGGCTTCAAGTAGAGGAGCCAGCCGTGTGGGCAGGTCTGGCGACTTGAGCGGACTGGCGTCAAGTGGCGTGAGACGATGCCCTACCAGAGGCTGCGCCAACGAGTCCGCGTTCGCCTCTAGTCTTGTAGAGAGCGTCTGGGGTTTCTCCAAGTGGAGCGACTGGCGTGGGGAGTGGGGGGATCAGCAAATATTTGATACTTCTGAGACATGCTCTCAGGAGTGTGTCACAAGTTTGTGGGCATCTGCTAAACCTTTTTCCCCTGTGCATAAATAAAATAGTTATCTGTCACCTTCACCTCAGCCTGAAAACCTGCTTTTTTTAGCTTATCCTTAAGTTCATCTGGCTGATAAAAAATTTTGAAAATCTGGAATTCTTGACCATTATTTAACTTACGGGTTTTATATATGTTTCCGTCGTCTTCAAGGATATGATTGTTAGCCGTGGATGTCGGTTCAAAAGAAGAGTCAATGATAAATACTTGTCCACCAACGCGAACAGATTGATAAACTTTCGTCAAAAATAAATCGAGTAATTTTGGTGGCACATGAGACAGCCAAAAGGCAAAGAACACCAAATCATATTCAGTATCAGGTTGCCATGCAAATAAATTAATTAAGTAATATTCAACACTCAGTGAAAATAACTTAGAGCGATTAATTGCAATCACTTCTTCAGAGGCATCGATCGCAGTAATTTTTTTACCGATACTTAAAAGCTCTTGCGTCCAGATACCTGTTCCACATGCTAACTCTAAAATATCATCCACCACGCCAATTTGGTGTAATGTATTTTTTATAACAGCTACTTCATTAAACCAGCGCTGATTGTTTTCGATACCGCGATCGTAGCGTCCTATCCGATAGAACCACTGATCATATTCGTTGGCTCTAGCGCGATAGTACTCAATCTGTTGTTGAAGAATATTATCTGTCATCGCCTGCTTTGTGATCCGATTGAGTTTAGATTTGACACTAATACCCATAGCTTTAAGAAAAATTTTTTATTCAGCGAATAAACTTGCTTTTTCGTCTTAACTATGTGATATTTTTATCATTCTCTAATCATACGGTAAATCAATAAACTTGCCGGAGTTATGCCGGAGATTTGCTGAAGTCTGATATTAATTTACCCTGAAAGCAGAGTGATGATATTGAATAAGTTCTCTCCAACCCAACTGTTGGGTATAGGTTTTGCCTTCCTCCAAAGGTTCCAACAACGAAAAATCCGCACCTTTTCCCTACTGTTTGCAGTGGCACTTAGTTTAACTTTGGCTGTCTCTGCTTGTTCTCCAAGCGCAAGCAACAATGGCACACAAGAGACAACTAGCCCCAATCCAGCAGCTAGCAGCACTACAGTTCACATAGGTTACCAGAAAGCGTCAACTGTCCTCTATGCACTGAAGGCGAGAGGGGAATTAGAGAAAGCTTTTGCAGCTTCAGGATCTTCCGTAACTTGGTCGGAATTTCCCGCTGGCCCCCCACTCCTAGAGGCATTGAATGCAGGCAGTATTGATTTTGGCTATACCGGAGAATCACCACCTATATTTGCTCAAGCTGGGGGTGTTCCTTTGGTTTATGTTGCCTACGATCCTTGGAGTCCCAAGGCTGAAGCCATCCTGGTGCCCAAGGATTCACCTATTAAAAGTGTGGCTGAACTCAAGGGCAAAAAAATTGCTTTTGCTAAAGGTTCTAATGCTAACTACCTATTGGTGAAAGCACTGGAAAAAGCAGGAGTACAGTACAGTGACATCCAACGAGTAACTCTCACTCCCGCCGATGCTCGTGCTGTCTTTGAGAGAAAAAACGTTGATGCTTGGGCAATTTGGGACCCTTACTTAGCCGCAGCAGAAGCAGCAACAGGCGCACGGACTTTAGCCGACGCGACGGGATTAGCTCCCAATCGTGGTTATTATCTGGCGGCAAAATCTTTTGTTGATACCAAGCCGGATGCCTTGAAAATAGTTCTAGATCAGGTCAAGAAAGTCAGCAACTGGGCAAAGAATAATCCTGGTGAAGTTGCTAAATTTCTTTCCCCTGCTTTGGGTATAGATGCTCCTGTGTTGGAAATAGCAGAAAAGCGGCGTGAGTATGATGTACTTCCGCTCACAGATGAAGTAATTACTAAACAACAAGAGGTTGCAGATACCTTCTACAAAATTAAATTGATCCCGAAAGAAATCAAAGTTAAGGAAATTGTTTGGCAAGGCAAAGTGAATAATTCCTAATTCTTAATTCGTAATTCTTAATTTTGGAATTACGAATCATGTTACAAGCTAAATTAACAAGTTAGTGATTACGACAGAAAGAATGAGACACCAATTGAGTTTTACTGGAAATTGTATGTACCCGCTCCCGACAATGAACCAACGATCGCAGATATATTCCTCGTACCTCAAGTTTATAATGCCGAGCCATTTAAATACTCTTTAGATCCATATCCAACTATTCGTAAAATCCACAAATCATTTATATGTCAGGCGGTAAATAACAAACTTAACGATGGACTAAATTTTGTAGTATGACCAATCTCAGCGTTAACCTTAACAAAGTCGCTTTACTCAGGAATACTCGAAATTTTGGTAGACCGAGTGTGATTGAAGCGGCTTTTACCTGCATTAAAGCTGGCGCACAGGGAATCACAGTTCATCCACGCCCAGACCAACGACATATCAAGCCCGAAGATGTCGATGCACTGGCGCAGATATTGACTGTTGAGTTCAACATAGAAGGTAATCCCTCACCTGAATTTTTAGAGATAGTCCGAAAAATCAAACCAACGCAGTGTACCTTAGTTCCCGATGCACCTGATGCTTTCACATCAGACCACGGATGGGATCTTACTACAGATGGCTTTTGGCTCAGACCAATCATTCGAGAGCTAAAAGACCTCGGAGTTCGAGTCAGCCTGTTTATGGATACTGACTTAACTCAAATTAAACGTGCTAAAGAGATTGGAGCCGAACGCATTGAGCTATATACAGAACCTTATGCTACAGCTTTTCGTAATGGCAATGTAGAGTCTGTATTTCAAGACTACCAACAAGCAACACAAAAGGCTCAGGAAATTGGTTTAGGAGTGAACGCTGGGCATGATTTAAATCTCCAAAACTTAGAAAAGTTCTGTTCAATTTCTGGCATACTTGAAGTGTCTATTGGTCATGCCCTGATTGCCGATGCTTTGGATGTAGGACTATTTACTGCTGTACAAGAGTATTTAAAAATCCTATCTTTGAATTAGATTTAAAAACTTTTCCGAATCCCAAAAGTACTTCAAAAGTTAGTATGCCAGAATCTATAATGGCAAGAAGCTAATTTAAACTCGAAGTAGCGGGAGTCCACTTCTTATACCAAGTTGCCAAAGATAGTATTGTTACATTCCGTTATATTGAACAGAGCCAAGAAAATCCGACTTCTCCCTTAACAGTTAGGGGGTT
>NZ_JBALCP010000129.1:0-263599 GCF_036919675.1 Nostoc sp. | reverse complement strand
TGACCACTCTTCATCTGTTAAACTGCTTGAGTACATAAGTAATAAAAAATACTTTTAATCTCCCGGTACACCAGATCCCAAATGGGTTCTATACGGGCATTAAAAGCTGTAGTTCTTATTCCATATAGCGAGTAGCTTTTCTTAGTGCCATTCGATGCACAGTATGGACATTTCATCCCTTAATTATGCAACGCCTAATTTTTTAAGTTCCTTAAAATAGTTAGTAATTAGATAATACTCGCCAAAAATGAGAAGTAAGCTACATAATTCGTAATTAAATTAGTTTAGGATTTATTTACAACTAATTCAAGACCACCAATTTGACAATTTGGTGAGGCAGCATGGTCTTCTCACATTGGGAGAGGCTAGCGCCTGCCGTAGGATGCCCGTTCGCCGCAAGGCGTCCCGTTAGGGAAGGGCTGTAGCGGGTTTCACCTATGAGTGACTGCCGTTAGCGCAGCGGTAGCGACGTAGGAGCGTCACCCGTGGGGTGTGGTGAAACGCCTGAAAATTACAAATTAAGGTCTTCTCTACAAGACGCTTTACGTAGCAATATCCCCGTAGGGGTACGTAGTGGGGTGTAGCCCATTAGGAATTAGTAATTAGTTAAATAGCTCAATCGCATCAGCTAACCGATTCCAAATGTTAGTAAATAATGATTTGCAAGACCGATGGATTCCTCGCTATTTTAGATTAGCGATCGCTAACATGCTCTCCAATCTAATGGTGCCACTGTCTGGAATGGTTAGCGTTTCCTTTTTAGGGCACTTGCAAGACATTCGTCATTTAGCTGGCGTTGCACTGGCGACGGTTGTGTTTAATTACTTCTATCGAGCATTGAATTTTTTGCGTCTCTCTGTCACCGGCACGACTGCCCAGGCGACTGGAAGAAATGATCAAGCGGAAGTGCTGCTGCTAGGCTTACGGAATGTTTTAATTGCCCTCGGCTTGGGATTTGCTGTTTTGCTCCTGCAATACCCACTGCGAGAGTTGGGGTTTATTGTCTTGAACAATACTCCAGAGGTAAAAGCGGCTGCGGTGGACTACTTCAACACGCGGATTTGGGGTGTACCTGCGGTTCTGGTGAATATGGTGCTGTTTGGCTGGCTGATGGGGCGTGAACAGAGCCAGAAAGTCTTAGTATTGTCAGTTTTTGGCAACGTCGTCAACATCATCTTGAGTTACCAAATGATTATGCGAGCAGGTTTGGAAAGCATGGGAGCAGGCTTGGCACAAGCTCTGAGCCAATTTCTGATGATGATGCTAGGACTAATTTGGGTGAAGAGTGAAATCCAGTGGCAGGAAATCCGTGCCGTCGCGCCTCAGCTTTGGGACAAATCTGCCTGGAATGAGACTTTTGCCCTGAGTCGGGATCTCTTTATGCGGACACTGGCGATCGGGTTTACCTTTTGGGCTTTTACTAATCTGTTTGCTGGGATGGGAAGAATCGCCTTTGCGGAAAATGTCTTGCTGATTGAGTTCATGACGCTAGGAATTCAAATACTCAATGGCTTGTCTTATGCAACAGAAACCTTGACGGGCAACTTTCATGCCACAAAGGAGCAGGGGCAGATGGTGCCACTGCTTGGCGTTTCTATAGGCGTGACTCTGATGTTTGCAGTCATCATGTCCCTTACCTGCATCCTGTTTCCGCAAACCGTATTTGGACTACTCACAAATCATACGGAAATAACCACCCAAATCGATCCCTACATTCCCTGGCTAATGAGTGTGCTGGGGCTGTATGCGTTTGCCGTCTCAATTGAAGCTTATTTCTTTGGTTTGGCAGAAGGATTAATCCTCCGCAATGCGGCTTTTATCGCAACTGGGTTAGGGTTTATTCCTACAGCAGCCCTCGCTTGGAAGTTGCAGAGTGCCCATCTGTTATGGTTGGCGATGTCTTTGTTCATAGTGACTAGAATTGCAGTGCAGGGAATTCAGATCCCTAGAACCTTGAAACTAGCGGCAGAGGATATTCCTCCTGCTGAAAAGACTCAATGCTAGTAAATCGAAGGCTTAATTTTTCCATTTTACAATCACCTGATTCACAGCATCGTAAACGATTATATAGCAATCCTAAATGAGTCGTGAAAATCTCCGATTCCTCTCTCTGCGCTCTCTGCGCCTCTGCGGTTAATTTATTTTTTTCCTCTACCTCCTCAAATTATTTTCCCGGCTTATTAGTGTGGATATCCCATAAAGAATCTGACTTTTCACGGGATGTGGATTCATGTCATTTTGAGGGTTTTCCAAGCCTTGATTTTTGCGTTAGCTATTTTCATGAATGAGCCCAATTCAGTATCAGAAGCGTCTCCGTTTGCTAGAGGCACGGCACCTGATGACCGATGAAGGTGAAACCGCCGAGAGTTCGGCCTTTAAGGTAGGGTACAATAGCGCATCACAATTCAGTCGAGAATATTCACGGATGTTCGGCAACTCTCCTTTACGGGATGCAATGAAAATTTAAAAAACCGGTCATCCCATTCATCAAATTTAGTGTGTGGCTTGATATGCCAATTGAGGACGACCTAACTATTGTCACCCTAACTGAAGATGTTACTGGACTCTTAATTACTCAAGCACGGTTACTAGTTTTAGCTTTTGTACCAGAATATATCCGTTATAAATCAGATGTTGAAGATTGTGGTGGTTCTTTTGTTGGGCTTTATGATGAATACAAACATAACCTTGACAAGAAAACAATGGATGTGTGTTCAGAACATGTACTGATGTTTCTGGATGAGGATAATCAACCTCTGCATACTACTCCTGTCGTTGTCCGCTTTAAAAATGTAGCTCTCTGGAGTTTTAAGTCAGTGCGTGAGGAGTTTTACCGTTTTTTGGAGAAAACCTTTGCTGACTATTTCTAAGTGCCATTTAGCAGCACAAGCGATAGGTGGCGTAGCTTAGGAGTGTTGGAAGTTGAGTTCAAAGCTGTCAAAGAGGGCAAAGGTAAGAATAAACACGGCTGTTGTAAAACTGTAGCTTATACCAAACCCACCATTGGAAATCTGTAATTTTTACAACTCAAATAGGATTGCTATAGCTTTAGTTGAGAGCGTTGAAAATCACTGGTGCTGAAACTACACCCTTTGCCTCCAACGCAGCTGCAACCCGTAAAATTAACGCTTCATTATATGGTGCTGCTATCAATTGCACACCTAAAGGTAAGGCATTTGGGCGCTGAATTGGTACTGATAAAACTGGTAAACCAATAAAAGATAATGGTTGAGTAAATAGCCCTAAATGAGGACGGACAAGAATTTCTTCCCCATCCAAAATCATGGTTTGTTCACCAATTAGCGGTGCGGAAATTGGTGTCGTTGGGGCAAGAATCACATCGACATTTTGCAACACTTCCCGAACGCGATCGCGGTACCATTTTCTAAACCGTTGGGCTTGGAGATACCAGTTACTTGGAATTAACGCCCCAGCCAAAAAGCGATCGCGTGTCGCTGGATCAAAATCCTGGGGACGCGATCGCAATTTTTCAAAATGCAGATTTGCGCCCTCGCTAGCTGTAATCACAAAAGCTGCTGCCCGGGCGCGGTGTGCTTCTGGTATCGTTACGTATTCAGTGACTTTTATTGCATCAGCTACCTTTTGGACTGCTGCTAAAGCTTCCGATTCTGCACCTTTGGTGAAATAATCAGCTGCAATCGCAATTCTGATACCAGAAATATCTTGCTTGAGTTGTGATAAAACCAATTCAGGCGGACGCTTTGTACAAATTGGATCGCGATCGTCTTCTCCCTGAAGCAGATCAAACACCGTAGCAATATCCTGCACCGAACGCGCAAAAGGGCCAATGTGGTCAAAACTGCTAGATAATAAAGCTACCCCAGCCCGAGACAAGCGTCCATAAGTTGGTTTAAAACCGAAAACGCCACACAACGCCGCCGGAACGCGAATTGAACCATTAGTATCAGAACCCAGCGTCAGGGGTACTAATCCAGCAGCAACAGCCGCCGCCGAACCACCGGATGAACCACCAGCAACTCGCTGTAAATCATGGGGGTTGTGAGTAGTACCGTAATGGAAATTTTCTGTCACAAACCCATAGGCGTACTCATCCATATTCAAAGCGCCAACCAGCACAGCACCCGCTTGTTTCAGCTTCATTACTGCGGTTGCATCTTGGGTAGCTGCTGGGTTTTCTGCATTGATTTTTGACCCCGCCAGAGTCGTTAAACCAGCGATATCAAAGAGATTTTTCACCGCAAAAGGCACACCAGCAAGTATTCCAGGATTATTACCTTGGGCAATTTCCCTGTCAATACGGGCTGCATCTGTTAAAGCTGTCTTGGCAGTCACAGCCGTAAAACAGTTGAGTTGATGATCCCGCGCTGCTATTTGTGCTAACGCAGCCTTGGTAACTTCCACCGCGCTTACTTTGCCTTCACGTACAGCAGCAGCTATTGTTATGGCATCGGCTGAATCAAAATTCATGCTGGAATATTAAGAGATAGGGCATTTAGCTGATTACATCTTAAGAAGGATATTATACAGAAAACTTGGTATAATACGTGGAGTTGATTGGTCAGATGCACTTAGTAACAATTATGCTCAAATTCATCAGATTTCTAGGAGTCTAACATTGTTGTGGGCATGCTGGTTGGACGCTACGAAATTATTCGAGAATTGGGTGGCGGCGGCTTTGCGATTACCTTTCTAGCAAAGGATTATCTACAACCCAGTCAGCCGTTATGTGTTGTCAAGCAATTGCGTCCTGAACATAATGAGCCTCGGATTGTAGAGTTTTTTGAAACAGAAGCGACTGTTCTGGAAAAGTTGGGTAAATATTCCCAAATTCCTCAATTATTAGCGCATTTTAGAGAAAATAAGAACCTTTATATTGTTCAAGAGTTTATCGAAGGACATGACCTAAAGCAAGAAATCATTCCAGGTAAGCAGTTAAGTGAAGGTTATGTCACTAAGCTATTACAAGATGTTTTGGAAGTTTTGTCCTTCGTACATAATCAGCAGGTAATTCACCGCGACATCAAGCCGGAGAATTTGATGCGACGGCATCGGGATGGGAAGATTTTTCTGATTGACTTTGGGGCAGTCAAGGAACTTGGCGCTCTGATAGTAAATGTAGAAGGTAAAGTCACTTCTAGTGTGATCATAGGTACTCCTGGCTATATGCCTAATGAGCAAAAGAATGCTAAACCCATATTTGCTAGTGATATATATGCCTTGGGAGTGACGGTGATTCAAGCATTGACGGGTATTTCGGCAGTGGACTTTGAAGAGGATGCCAAAACAGGTGAAATTCTCTGGCGTCATAAAGCACAGGTAAGCAAGCATCTAGCTAATGTGTTAAGCAAGATGGTGCGTCGTCATTACAGTTTACGCTACGCCAACGCAACCGAAGTGCTACAAGACCTTTCAAAAAAACTGCCTCCACCGCCAACACGACCACAACAACCAGTTAACTGGTCGCGGCGCAGAGTTATTCAAACTCTGGGGTTAATGGGAGCTAGTTTTAGCTTTGCAATTCTGGTTGAGAAACTCTTGCTCAACAACTCTGCCCAGAAAAAAGCTTTGCCATCAACCTCATCTATTCCCGCAAATAATATTCCAGTACCGTCCCCGAATGAGACTCCAGCATTACCCGATAAAAGTGTAAATCCTAAGGAATTTGCTTTAAAAACCTTCCAGTTTGAAGTCATAAAGGTAGATAAGCAAGGAAACAGCACCACAATCAGTCCTGGTCAGGCAAATTTTTTTATAGAAGACCTTGGTAACGCTAACACACTGGAGATGGTAGAAATTCCTGGCGGTCAGTTTCTCATGGGTTCACCACTAACAGAAAAAGAGCGAAACCCCAATGAGGGGCCGCAGCATCCGATGACCGTTAAACCTTTTCTCATGGGTAAATTTACGGTCACTCAAGAACAGTATCAAGCAGTTATGGGCAACAACCCCTCTAACTTCCAAGGGGCTAAACGACCTGTCGAACAAGTAAGTTGGAAGGATGCAGTCGATTTTTGTCAAAAGCTGTCGCTCATGACTGGCAAGAGCTATCGTTTACCCACCGAGGCAGAGTGGGAGTATGCAGCTCGGGCTGCAACGACTACCCCATTCTATTTTGGTGAGACGATTACGACCGAGATAGCTAACTATAATGGCGAGTCTTATGGTTCTGCTCCCCAAGGTGAAAATCGTCAGGAGACTGTGGATGTTGGTAGTTTACCTGCGAACGCTTTTGGTTTATATGAGATGCATGGTAATGTCTGGGAATGGTGCCAAGACAAATACCACAATGATTACCGTGGAATGCCTGCTGATGGAAGTGCTTGGGTAAGTGGAAATAATAATCCTTGGCTGCTGCGGGGTGGTTCATGGTTCAGTCAGTCAAGCGTCTGCCGTTCATCTGCCCGTTTAGACGGAAGCAATTCGGATGTAGCGCCCGACTTCGGTTTTCGGGTGGTTTGCACACTTCTAAAAGGTTTTGTTGCACCCAATTAGCAAAGGAACCTCAAACCCCTCACAGACTGGCATTTCAACTAAAGTTAGCTATTATGGTTCAAATATAGGTGCAGCTTCAATTTCTTCAGCCAAAGGAAACTCATTAACAAGATTAGCGATCGCCCTAATTCTCTCAAAATTTGCCACCACCCCATCACGATACTCATCTCTTAGCTGCAAATCCAACAACAACGCCATTTGATCAACATACTCACCCACATTAAACCCTTCTCTTCTCATCTCTCTTCCTTGGCCTCCTTGGCGTCTTGGCGGTTCGTTATTCTAAACTTATAACCTCTTGCCGCAACTCAAATAAACAATGCGATTAATCTTATACAGTAAACCCGGCTGTCATTTATGTGAAGGCTTGCAGGAAAAGCTAGAACAAATCCAAAATCTCAGTTTCGAGTTGGAAATTAGGGATATTACGACTCGTGAAGATTGGTTTGCTGCGTATCAGTATGAGGTGCCAGTAGTTTATTTATCGAACCACAGAGACGCAGAGGACGCAGAGGAAGAAAAGGGGAGTGAGAAACTATTGCCGCGTCCTTCTCCTCGTGCTAGTGTGCAGCAGTTGGAGCAAATGTTACGTAAGTATTTAGCCAATTAGAAAAAAATAATGCAGAATAAGCCCAAGATTAAGAATGTGACGAGGTTCACAAGATGAAATTGCGGGAATTACTAACAGCGGTAGATAGTGTTGAGCAATTGCCTAGCCATCCGATGGAGGATGTGGAAGTTAGAGGTTTGAAGACGAATTCCCATGTTTGTATTGTGGGAGATTTGTTTATTGGGATGCCAGGAGGACGGGTTGATGGTGGGGATTTTTGGCAAAGTGCGATCGCATCAGGGGCTGTAGCTGCGATCGTCTCCCCGGAAGCAGCACAGAAAAATCCTCCCACAAATCAGGCTGTGGTGATCAGTGCAAGTAACATAACTCAAGCTTGTGCCCAGATAGCTAGTGCTTTTTACGGTTATCCGGGACAAAAACTCAAGCTGGTGGGTGTAACTGGTACAAATGGCAAAACTACAACTACTCATCTAATTGAATTTCTGCTGATCAAAGCTAATCTAGCTACAGCTTTGATGGGAACTCTCTATACTCGTTGGGCAGGTTTTGAGCAAACTGCTGCCTACACTACGCCCTTCGCCGTGGAACTGCAACAGCAGCTAAGAGAAGCTATAAATGCTGGTAGTGAGTTCGGGGTGATGGAAGTAAGTTCCCACGCTTTGGCCCAAGGTAGAGTGTTGGGTTGTCAATTTGAAGTAGCGGTGTTCAGTAATCTTACTCAAGACCATCTCGACTATCACAGCGACATGGAAGATTACTTTGCAGCCAAAGCGTTGTTATTTAGCCCTGATTATCTCAAGGGACGGGCAATAATTAATGCTGATGATTCCTACGGGAAGCGGTTAATTGCCTCGTTGGATTCCGAACGGGTTTGGAGTTACAGTGTCAACGACAATAGCGCTGATTTATGGATGAGTGATTTAAGTTACCAGCCGAATGGTGTCAGTGGTACATTACATACACCTCATAGTGACGTGGCTTTTCGATCGCCCCTAGTTGGACAATATAATTTAGAAAATCTTCTAGCAGCCGCAGGAGCAGTTTTACACTTAGGGCTAGATTTGCAGTTACTCGCATCTGTGATCCCTGAATTTCCGGGAGTTCCTGGACGGATGGAACGGGTAGAGATTAGTCCTGACCAAGATATTAGCGTGATTGTGGATTATGCCCACACACCTGATAGTTTGGAAAATTTGCTGAAAGCAGCACGTCCGTTTATACCTGGTAAAGTGATTTGCGTATTTGGTTGTGGCGGCGATCGCGATCGCACTAAGCGCCCAAAAATGGGTAAAATTGCTGCTGAATTAGCAGACATAGCCGTGGTGACATCGGATAATCCCCGGACTGAAGACCCAGAACGGATTTTGAAAGATGTTTTGGCGGGAATTGCTGACACAGTGCAGCCAACTGTAATTTGCGATCGAGCGATCGCAATTCGGACTGCTATTTTACAAGCACAACCAGGTGATGGAGTCTTGCTTGCTGGTAAAGGTCACGAAGACTACCAAATTCTCGGTACTGAGAAAATCCATTTTGATGACCGAGAACACGCACGCGACGCTTTACACCAAAGACTGAACATACAAGCCTAATTACAAGTAGGGTAGCACAGCTAGCTGTACTACCCTAAAATGTGTATTCCACAAAATTAAAATCGCCCATAATTCAAGTTCATGTTTTTTTTCCATGCAGATTTTGTAAAAAATGCACACATAAAGGTGAAAATCGAAGACAGAATTATTTCTTGCTTCATCCTTTTTGTGCTTGACTCATGAACGTTTCTCTAGCTAAGGATCTGTCTGTTTATCAACTGGTTATGGGAGTGCAAGTGCCTCCAAAACCATTGTCGCTCAGTCCTGCTACTCTGCTATCACTGGTGAGAGCACAAATTGACTTACTAATTGAGCAGCAAATTGCAGCCACTTTATGGGTGAAGCTACCACCAGAAAAAATTTGGCAATCAGAATTAGCGCGTTATCAATCCTCCGTAGGTGCATCTAGTTTCATTTATACTTGCCAGATTGACGAGAGTGGGAAAGGGAGAGATGGGGAAGCAGGGGAAGAAAATACCCCTTCATCCCCTTATGATGTCCCCGTTCACCTACCACCAGATAGCCAACTGCGACGCGAAAACTTTCTGATGGTGTTATCGCCCCAGTTTTGCAGTTTAATTTTGGCTTATCGACCACTTAAAAAACGCAAAAATCAGACATCGGGGAAGGTAAATACTAATAAAAACCAGCCGTTGCTAATTATAACTACTGTCGAGGGGAGAGTAATTCAGCAAATATTAAATGGTATCCAACAAGCGATTGCGCCAGAATCATCCCCAATACCGATTGATTTTATTTGTCCAACTGCGCCCCAAGCCGCACTGATGAATCAACTGTTTACAAAACAACTCCTGCGACAAGATGAAATTAATCGTCAAATCATCACAGCCCGCACTACCAAGTTGCAGCAGCTAAATCAAGAATTGCACAACAAAGACCAACTCCAAGATGAATATCTGAATAATCTATGTCACGAACTGCGTACACCCCTGACGCATATGAAGACAGCACTTTCGTTATTGAATTCCCCTAATCTCAAACCCCCGCAGCGACAACGTTATTTACAGATGTTAAATACCCAGTGCGATCACCAAAATTCCCTAATTACTGGTTTATTGGAACTGGTGCAGATGGAACGTAATTTAGAAGGGACGGCTTTAGAGTCAGTGCGGCTCTCAGATATTGTACCTGGAGTAGTCAGTACCTACCAACCTGTAGCCCAAGAAAAAGGGATCATGGTAGCCTACACCGTACCCACTGAACTTCCATCTATTTGGTGTGTGAGTGGTGGGCTGAGGCAGATTGTGATTAATCTGCTGCACAACAGCATTAAGTTTACTCCCAATGGAGGTCAAGTATGGGTGCGTGCCCGGATTCAAGGCGATTATGTCCAATTAGAATTCCGCGACACAGGTATCGGTATTGCTGAAAACGAAATTCCCAAAATCTTTGACCGGTTTTATCGGGTGCGTACAGCAGCAACTGAAAATTATGGAGGTGCTGGGTTGGGGTTAACAATTGTACAGCAATTGCTGCTGCGCTGTGGCGGATCTATTTCTGTAAAAAGTAAATTATATGAAGGTTCCACATTTACAGTGCAACTGGCAACTGTTGGCAATACCTCAAGAGCGATCGCAATAGAAAATGAGTGATGAGTTATGATTATCCCCTGAGTTAACTTTGTGGTGCTATCCAATTTTGCCTTTATCTAAAATTAACTAGAAAACAGCATCACAAACTTTGGCATAATCTCTCTGGCTCAGAAAGTTAATAAAAGGAATTAAAATTTTAAAAAAATCTAATTAGTTGAATTGTGAATAATTAGTTTTTAATTCCTTGTTTTCCCAAGCTTACTAATGATTCTTAGCTACAAGTTTTTGGTAGCGCGGCAGAAATTTGGCGGAGCATCATGACTTGCCAATAAGGTACAGGAGTTAGCAATACAGTACCAGTTCCCTCAAAACTATTGACGAGAAACTCACCAGAAGCCATTGAACCTAAAAAAGATTTGGTAGCTTTTTCAACGCGATAAGTTAAGGTATTTGTACGAGCGATTGCAAAATTTCCATCGACGACTAATCGGTCATTTCGTAAATTTATTACTTCTACAGGGCCTTGTGCTACCATCACCACTGTACCCCTGCCTTTAACTTTTGTTTGAAACAAGCCCTCGCCACCAACTAAGCCTGATAAAAATTTATTTTGTTCAATTCCTACTTCTACGGTACTATCACTAGCCCAATAAGCGCCACTATCTAAAATCCATTCACTACCGTCTAATTCTAGGATGTGATATCCCGATAAAGAAGGCTCTAAATATAATTCACCTGTACCTGTATATGTAGGACGGAAAATGTTTTCTCCCGTGGCTAGGGATTTTAAAAACCCACCTGCTGAAGGGGCTTTAGATTTCATCTGGATGTTACCACGTATATAGTACATAGCACCAGATTCAGTCCTGACTGTTTCGTTTTGCAAAGTTACCTTGACTAAACGTAAACTTTCTCGTTCAATTACTTCAAAACTTGCCATATTTTCCTTTTGATTTTTGCAAATAATGTATGCTTGGCTCCTAGCCAGAATTTACATCCATTTTTGGCATCTATTTTTACATATGGCAAGTCAGAGAAATTTAATTACTATTTAATTTAACGTAAGTTCGACGGGTCTATTGTGTTCGCAGAAATTAACGTGAGTTCGACGGGTTACACCATTTCACTTTAATACTGAGCGTAGCCGAAGTCCAAAATCCAAAATTGATTGACTCCTAGCTTTTAGTTCCTGACTTGTGCTTATTGCTAACTTCTAAAGGCAGGAAAATCGTCAAAACTTCCCCATAATGTGGACGCTGGCGTACAATCAGTTTGCCACCGATCGCCTGAAACAAATGCTTGGTTGCGGCGATATTCAAACTAATCGTACCCGTTTCTGGTTGGAACATCAGCAATTGACCAAGTGCTTTGCGAATTGGTGGCGTTCCAGGTGTGGCAGCTTTATTGGAATCTTTGCACCTGAATTGGGGCGATAATTGTAACTTCAGTTGATCTCCAGCCGGAATAACTTGTACTTGAATATGGCTACCAGCAGGTAAGCTGCGAGTGAAATTCTCTATCAACCCACTGAGTACCTGATCCAGCATCGTGGGATTGCTTACCACTGTTGGTAATTGCTGGGGTAAAATAACATTTAAAGTTAAGTTCCGCCGATGCGCTGCTTGTTCCCAACGGGGAATGCTCTGTTGCAACACCTGATCTAAAGACATCGGCGTGAGTTGAGTTTTTGAGGATTTTACTGAGGCAGTAGTTTCCAGTTCTGCTGCCTTAAACAGCAACTCCATGCGGTCAATTTGCTCGGTACACTCGTGATCGATAATTTTTAAGCGATTAATCACGCTGCCATCTAAGTCTCGCCGCTTCAGCAGCAAACGAGTCATGGTGCGAATAGTTGTTAAAGGTGTGCGGACTTCGTGAGCGAAGGCTTGGAGCAATTCCACATCAGGATTTGGGGATTGGGCATTAGGGAAAACTCTGCTCCCCTGCTCAAGAGCTTCTTCCCCAGTCCCTAGTAAAGAGTCCCTAGTCTCTTCTACTTCTGTTAATTCCTGAAGCAACAATTGGCTAAACTCAAGCACGACACGGCAATCTGGTGCTACCGGGGAATACTGTTGGACTAATGCATCCAGGCGGGCAAAAAATTCTGGATTAGCCAGCATTACCCTTGCTCCTAGCGATCGCCAAGCCTGCTGCACTACTTCTGGCTCAAAAGAAAATGAAAAGGTTTTTTTACCGTTTTTGTGTGTCGCTAAAACTAGTACTAATCTAAATTTATCTGTGAAAACTAAGCAAAACTGTTCTGCCCCTAGCGGATCGGCAGGTAATAAAGGAAGTACTGATTCATGGGGAGCAATTTCTTCATTTACAGACGCGTTGATGTAGTCCGCCGCAGGCATCGCATCTGGCATCTGAAATGGCATTAGTGCCAAGGGGTTAAATGGTTTGGCCGTAAAAGTTACAGTCTGTAAACTTTGAGTCAGTTTTGGCTGACTAAATAAGGGTGCTGGTGCAGCTAAAACTAATCCTTGGGTTATGTTTCTTGAACCACCTGCTAAAGTATTTAATAGCAAATGTTCTGTCGCTGCGAGGCTGACACGCCACTGCCGGTCTGCTTTAGCAGGTGAAGATTCAGCTACACTTGATTGATTTTCAGCCAAGATTTCGCTCAGGCTTGGCAATATCCATTCGTACACAGGTTTTCACCCCTTAATTCAAGAGCGACTAACAGCGTCTAGGTAGACATTTCACTACTACTTAAGAGGTTATAGCTATTTGTGTACTGATGACAGTGGTAGAACCGAACAATTCGAGCGCAATTTCCCCTCTAAGTGCGATGTCTACGACGGGCTACGCCTACGCAGTTATATTATGGGCTGAAAAACACTTGCACTTACCCTGTTACCCGATCATGGCGATCGCTGATTGATAATTGTGCTGATTTCCCGACTCGAATCGGGATTGCAATTACAAACTCTGCACCCTGTCCCGGTAATGAAATGCATTGCAAAGATCCACCATGCTTTTCAGTAATTATCTGGTAGCTGATTGATAATCCCATACCAGTCCCTTTACCAATTGGTTTCGTGGTGAAAAAAGGGTCAAATAAACGCGACTGGATTTCTTCTGGAATTCCTGCTCCATTATCAGCAATCCGAATCACGGCATTTTCATTTACCTGTTCAGAAAAAATACGAATCAAGGGATTTGGACAGAGTTCTTTTTGGAAACCCTCTTCTAAAGCATCGATTGCATTTGCCAAGAGGTTCATAAATACCTGATTCATTTGCCCTGCAAAACACTGGATTTGAGGAATTTCACCATATTCTTTGACTACTTGAATTTGAGGGCGATTATTTTGTGCTTTGATTCGGTGTTGCAAAATTAACAGTGTACTGTCGATTCCTTCATGGAGATCAGCTGTTTTAAATTCAGCTTCATCCAAACGAGAGAAAATTCGTAGACTGAAGACAATTTCCCGGATGCGTCTAGCCCCCATCTTCATTGAGGTTAATATTTTAGGTAAATCTTCTGTTAGGTACTCAATATCTGCTTCTTCGTTAGCACTTTTAATTTCTGGCTCTGGGTAGGGATAATAATTTTGATAAAGCTTAATTAATTGCAGCAGCTGTTGAGTGTAATCATCAGCGTGTTGGAGGTTGCCGTAGATAAAATTAACCGGATTGTTGATTTCATGGGCAACTCCCGCCACTAGTTGACCCAGACTCGACATTTTTTCTGATTGAATTAATTGGATTTGAGTTTTTTGCAGGTTTTTTAGAGCTTGCTGAAGCTCTGCTTCTGCCTGCTGGCGCTCGGTAATTTCGTCTCGTAATTGTTCGTTAGCATTGACCAACTCATCTCTGGAATGTTGCAGATCGTCCGCCATTTTGTTGAACGAGGTAGCTAACTCACCAATCTCATCCTGGGAGCGAATACTAACTCTGGTATCCAGTTTACCTTCAGCCAGATTCACCACAGCTTGCTGGAGTTGTTTAATCGGTTTTGAGATGCTTCTAGAGATTAAATAGCCTGCTGATAATGCCAGTATGCCACATCCCAAACTAATAACCGACGTGACAACAATATTTTTATGGGCTGTTGCTAGCGCTGCTTTGTAAAGTGGTGTATATTCCAAAATTACTGCACCAATCGTTTCACCGTTGCTAGTCTTAAAAGCAACAGCAATCAATTGAATCCCCTTTGGGTATTCAGAACTGGTCTCAACATAGGTTCTTGGTATACCATCGTGAATAGTTTTACCAACTTCATTATTGCGATCGTGATCTAATCGCGTACCGATGTCTTCCGAAACTACATCTGCCAGAATAATTTTATTGCGGTCTACAATCTCCAGATCACGTTGACGTTGCTTGTGTAGTGCTTGAACATTCTCTTGCAACTGGGCTAGCATCTGATCTCGCGATCGCATATTCTGGGACTCAAGCTCATGACTTATGAAATATCCCAGTAGTCCAGCAACTTCTTCAGCCTCTTGTTCAGCAAGATACTTAGCTATATTTAATTGCTGATTGGCACTAATTGCACCAATAGTTCCTGAGAGAGTAGCCATTCCTAGAATACCCGAAATTAATTTTTGGCTAATTTTCATTGCTTGCTCGAAACCTCAAGTGCTGGCTACTGTGCTGATTTAGTTTTAGGGAGTTTGCCCTGATTCTAAAATTCCCAGTTGTCAGCCTGTAAGCTACAGAATTAACAGCCATTAGCAAAATTTTTAATCTGGGTCTATTTTTGCGATGTGCCGCAGCTGTGCCCGTCGTAGACATCGCATTTTTTAGTAAATTAGCAATAGACTATCTCAAAAACACTTTATGACTTCTTTTGAAACTTCAGTTAAAGATTTGGTACTAGTTGCTGGTGCCACTGGTGGAGTGGGGCAACTGGTGGTAGGCAAGCTGCTAGAAAAGGGTTTGAAAGTTCGCGTGCTGACACGCAATGCTGCAAAAGCTGAAGAGATGTTTAACCAGAGAGTGGAAATTGCCGTTGGTGACATCCGCCAGCCAGCTACACTGCCAGCCGCAATGCCAGATGTCACCCACATCATAAATTGTACTGGAACCACTGCCTTTCCTTCTACGAAATGGGAGTTTGACCAATCCCCGAACTTGCTTGAATGGGGAACAATTTTTCTTAACCCCCAATCTAGTCAGGCAAAGGCAAAGAATAGTCCGGCAAAGGTCGATGCCCAAGGTGTAAGCAACCTAGTGGCAGCAGCACCCCGGAATTTGAAGCGATTCGTTTTCGTCTCTTCTTGTGGGATTCTCCGTAAAGATAAGTTTCCTTTTAGTATTCTTAATGCTTTTGGCGTCTTGGATGCCAAACAAAAGGGCGAGGAGTCCATTATTAATTCTGGATTACCCTACACTGTTATCCGCGCAGGACGCCTCATTGACGGTCCCTATACCTCATACGACCTCAATACCCTCCTGAAGGCAAAAACAGGGGGTAAATACGGTGTGGTAGTAGGTACAGGGGATACACTTTCGGGTGATGCCAGCCGGATTGACGTAGCCAGCGCTTGTGTGGAATGCCTTTTTCAGCCAAGTAGTGCTAGGAAAATTTTTGAACTCGTCAACCAAGGACAAAGACCACCTGTGATTGATTGGGAAACTCTTTTCTCTAGGCTTGAGTGAGTGCTGTTAGCGGATAGCTATGGTTGAGCCAGTGCTGAGTAATATTTTATCCAATGCCCCATACAACTCTTGGAGAGGCTACGCTCAGGACAAGCTCAGTACAAGTGCCCCATGCCCAATCCCCAAATATTGCCGATTATACGTAATTAAGAAAGCGATCGCGCCTTTTAATCTCGTTCTATCCTCAGTGCTTTTGTAATTTATTACCTCTAAAGACGGCAAACACCACTCTGCCGTTACGGTTCACCCTAATTACTGAAAGTATTAATTCTCATACATTAGACAAAGAGAAGGAAATCAATCCATGAACCAACTAAAAAAACTATTTAGTTAGTTTAACCGTCCTAAGCAAGGTTCGGGAAACCACCCTTCATGGACTGGCTACCACTAAGCTTCAGTATATATATCAGCATAGTCTGGAGTTTTAACCCCAGGAAAGCCAAACCAAAGGTCTTCATGCTGAACTGGCTGATTTATTGACCCTGTTGGTTCAAAATTTAGTCCTTTATATTCTCATTCATTCATTTGTAGTTATACGGAGCCAGCACCTAAAAATGGCAAAAGTAGTTGGAATTGACTTAGGAACAACGAACTCCTGCGTGGCAGTGATGGAAGGTGGTAAACCCACAGTAATTGCTAATGCTGAAGGTTTTCGGACAACGCCATCAGTGGTCGCATTTGCGAAAAATGGTGACAACTTGGTTGGTCAAATCGCCAAACGCCAAGCGGTGATGAACCCCGAAAATACGTTTTACTCAGTCAAACGCTTTATCGGACGCCGCTACGACGAAGTTAGTAACGAAGCTACGGAAGTTTCTTACAAAGTCCTCAGCAGCAACGGCAATGTTAAATTAGATTGTCCTATAGTTGGTAAACCGTTTGCTCCGGAAGAAATTTCTGCAAAAGTTCTTCGCAAACTAGTTGAAGATGCCAGCAAATACCTGGGCGAAACCGTAACCCAAGCTGTAATCACCGTTCCGGCATACTTTAACGACTCCCAACGGCAAGCGACAAAAGACGCTGGTAAAATTGCAGGTATTGAAGTTCTGCGGATTATCAACGAGCCTACCGCTGCTTCTCTGGCATATGGATTTGACAAGAAGAGTAACGAAACCATTCTCGTTTTTGACCTTGGTGGTGGTACCTTCGACGTATCTGTGCTGGAAGTAGGAGATGGAGTATTTGAAGTACTAGCCACATCTGGTGATACCCACCTTGGCGGTGACGACTTCGATAAAAAAATAGTTGACTTCTTAGCTGAGAAGTTCAAGAAAGCCGAAGGCATTGAGCTGCGGAAAGACAAACAAGCCTTACAGCGTCTGACGGAAGCCGCAGAAAAAGCCAAAATTGAGCTTTCTAGCGTTACCCAAGCAGAAATGAACCTGCCATTTATCACCGCTACCCAGGATGGGCCCAAGCACCTGGATACAACCCTGACTCGCGCCCAGTTTGAAGAACTTTGCTCTGACTTAATTGACCGTTGCCGTATTCCTGTGCAAAACGCTCTTCGGGATGCCAAGTTAAACAAAGGCGATATTGATGAAGTGGTGTTAGTTGGTGGTTCTACCCGCATTCCCGCAGTCCAACAGATTGTGAAGCAGGTATTGGGTAAAGACCCCAACCAAAGCGTCAACCCTGATGAAGTCGTAGCAGTTGGTGCAGCCATTCAAGCCGGGGTACTGGCTGGTGATGTAACTGGCATCTTGCTGTTAGATGTGACACCGCTATCTTTGGGTGTAGAAACCTTAGGCGGCGTGATGACCAAAATTATCCCCCGCAACACGACAATTCCCACCAAAAAATCTGAAGTCTTCTCCACCGCAGTGGATGGTCAAACCAACGTAGAAATTCACGTCCTCCAAGGTGAACGCGAATTCTCTAACGATAACAAGAGCTTGGGAACCTTCCGCCTCGATGGTATTCCTGCTGCACCACGTGGTGTTCCTCAAATTGAAGTGGTGTTCGACATTGATGCCAACGGTATCCTTAACGTCACCGCTAAGGACAAGGGTACTGCTAAAGAACAGTCCATCAGTATAACTGGTGCTTCCACCCTGGATAAAACTGACGTTGACCGGATGGTAAGAGAAGCTGAACAAAACGCTTCATCTGACAAAGAACGGCGTGAGAAGATTGAACGCAAGAACCAAGCCGACTCCTTAGCATACCAAGCCGAGAAGCAGCTACAAGAATTGGGCGATAAAGTTCCCGCTGCTGATAAGACCAAAGTCGAAGGTTTGGTGAAAGAAGTGCGGGAAGCAGTTGCTAAAGACGACGATGAGCAAATCAAGAAGCTCACTCCAGAATTGCAACAAGCGCTATTCGCTGTTGGTAGCAATATCTATCAACAAGCTGGTGGCGGTGCTACACCAGGGACTGAACCTCAAGATAGCGGTTCCACATCTAGCTCTGGTAGCGGCGACGATGTGATTGACGCTGATTTTACAGAGAGCAAATAATTCCCCTACCTCTTTTGGGAAGATTATTTTGTCCCACCTCATATTTCCCACCCAGGCAAATGTCTGGGTGGGGATTTTTTTATGTGCCGATTTGCTAATAGATAATGGTAGGACTTACGCAAAAATCGCCAAAAAGCTTAATTTCTCGAACCACCTTCTCTGCGAGAGGCTTTGCCAACGCGCAGCGTCTCGTAGAGAAGAATCGTAGAGGCTGCGTAAGTCCTAAATGGATTAGAACTTACACAAAAATCGCCAAAAAGCTTAATTTCTCGAACCGCCAAGGCCCAACTCTTGGAGACACTACGTGAACGCCTCTGGTCTGGCACAGAAGAGAAGAAATCGTAGAGTCTGCGTAAGTCCTATGGGTGATAAGTAGAGCAAAAGTTAAAGGATAAAAAGCAAAAGTAAAAATTTGTACTTTTTACTTTCTCAATCCAAAATCCAAAATTTAAAATCTAAAATCGTTCTATGCCATATCCACAAGCACCTTGGACACTTCAAGGCTACGCTATCCAAACTCTGCATTTGGTAAATATTGACCGAGTGCGCCCCTTGATTCCCTTAGAGTTAAAAATTCTTTCTGTATGGCCTGGTAAAACCCTCGCTAGCGTGTATTTATCTAATTACCGGTCAGGCTCGGTACTGGAGTACAGTGAGTTAATTATTGCCCCCGCTTTGGTTAATTACCAGAGCAAAATCGGCGCTTGGATTTCTCACATTTATGTAGATAATGCTGATTCAGTGGCTGGTGGTCGAGAAATTTGGGGACTACCGAAGGAACCAGCTGAGTTTACCTGGGAACAAGGAGAGCGTGTTACTGTGCATCAGGAAAACCGGAAGCTGTGTAGTCTTAGCTATAATCGGCAGAGCTTGGCATGGCGACAATGGTTAAGTGCCTCTACTTTCAGCGCCAAGGGTGCTGATTTGCTAATATTCCCTGCTGAATTTGAGTCTGTATTAGGTTTGATTAGTTCTAAGTTAGAAATCCCCGCCGAAAGTCCTTTTTCTGGAATAGGTTTAGGTCAGCCTTGGTTAACTGTGCGTTGTGAGCAGATGAGTCTACGGGTGGATGCGCCAAAAGTGGTAGGTCAGATGGGTATCTAGTACACTGTGGCGTCAGTTTGCCTACCTTTAACAAGGGGCAAAAGCCCCTTGGCTTGTCTGGCTCCTTGTCTAGTTAATTGAGAGATCAAAACTTACAATGATCTGGGTAAAATAAATTAAGGAAGAACGTCGGAGCATGGTTGCTAAATGGATAGTTGCGAACTAGCGATCGCACCCTGGAGATAGATGATTTCAGCACGTCTACAGGTTTTCTGAAAGTGCCAGTAGTGTTGTATATCGAACACTTACCTTGCTAAATGCGATCGCAGTCTTACCATTAAAATGCGATCGCACTGATTATACTCTAAAATTGCTCTTTCACTTTTGGTTGTAGATGTCGTCACAGAGATAGCGATCGCTTTCTGCTTTCGGGTTATTCTTCAAATAATCATGTGCCACATCACAACCGCGTTTGAGAAGTTGATTTAAGTCAAAATCCCAAACCGAAATTTCATCACCGCCAGATGCAATACTCTTACCATCTGGACTAAAACTGACATCATTGCTACCAAAGCGATCGTAAGTTGACAGTAAAGTACCATCAATGCTCCAGAGTTTCACTTTTGTCCCCCCAGCTGAAGCAATCATCTTGCCATCTGGGCTGAAACTGACGCTGGTAATCGGCTCATCACCGCTTAAAGTTGCTAAACTTTTATTATTTTTGCTATCTACACTCCAGAGTTTTATGGTGTTATCTTGACTGGCTGAGGCAATAGTTTTATTATCTGGGCTGAAACTTACACTTGTTACCTTGTTACCATGCTCCTCAAAAGATTTAATTACTTTGCCATCGGGTTGCCAGACTTTGACAGTTTTATCATCACTCGCTGATGCAATTAGTTTACCATCTGGGCTAAAACTTACACTGTTAACCTTATTTTTATGTCCAGTGAAAGTATAGAAAAGAGTACCATCACGCCGCCAAACTTTCACAGTGTTGTCATCACTTGCTGAAGCAATCATCCCATTTTTGGGGCTGATACTCAAACTGTTTACCCAATTTTTATGCCCTGGCAAAGTCTTTAATAGTTGAGGTTGCTTGCCTGATTGTTCGGGAAGCTGCCAGAGTTTTAGTACGTCATAACTCCAAGAAATTGCTATTTTATTGCTATTAGGGATAGTTTCTATCTTTTCAAATCGATTATTTTCTCCATTAATAGTATTTAAAAGTTTTACTTCTGCCTTCGTCTTACTATTAATTCCCCAGAATTGCACTTTATTATTATTAGTGCGGATAGCTAGGGTTTGACTATCTGAACTGAAACTTAGAATGGGCTTTTTATTGCAAAAAGTATCATCACCAAACTGCTCAATACTTTTATCAGAAAGACACGGGAAAGTTTTGAGGAAAGTCCCGTCAATCCGCCAGAGTTCTACGTTACCAAAATCTGTGTATATAACTAATATTTGACCGTCTGGGCTGAACCTAACATTGAATGAATCATTATTGCTCAAATTTACTTTTTCACTTTTTACTTGAATAGTTCTAATTTGTGTGCCATCACGCTTCCAAAGGTTTAATTTATTATCACCTTCAACAGTGACCAAAGTCTGATAATCATGACTTAAACTTTTTAGAGTTTTATTAAAAATTGATATAAGAGAGCCATTACGCTTCCAAAAATATAGTATATTATCATAATAATTAAAACTAACTATTATCTGACTATCAGGGGTAAAACCTGAGACTCTGATATAGGGGCTTTTGTCCTTGTTCTGAAGCTTTGCCAGGAAAGTGCCATCCATGCGCCATAATTCTAGTGTCCCCTCAGCTTCATTTGGCTCTGAATTGTTAATAGCTATTATCTCCCCATCAGGGCTAAAATTTACTGACATTTCCTGATCATATTTCAGACTCTTAATTAATTTACCATCCCTCCCTATAAATTTTACAGTGTTATCGCTGTCCAAAATAGCCAACGTTTTGCTATTACGACTGAAACCGATATTTTGGATATCACCATTCAAGCTGGTAATAAGTTTTCCATTCACGTGCCAAAATTTAATAGTCTTATTCTCACTAGCTGTGACAAGAGTTTTTTCATCTGGACTGAAGCTAATATTAGATACTTTATTAAGGTCATTAAGACTGGTAATAAGTGTTCCATCCAGTCGCCAGAGTTTAATAGTTTTATCTTCACTAGCTGTGGCAATAATTTCTCCATTTGGACTGAAGCTAATCTGATATACCTTATCTTTATGACCTGAGAGAATTTTAATCAACTTGCCATCACTTGAGGATAGTTCTACAGTATTATTATTTCTTACTACAGCAATTGTTCGTCCATCGAGGCTGAAACTACCATCAAGAAATTTACCTTGGTAACTTTTGATAAAAGTACCATCCTGCTGCCAAAGTTGCAATGTATTAAGCTGACTGGCAGAAACTAATTTTTGACTATCGGCACTGAAACTAATTTTCGATTTATTTTCTGGCAAGGTTATCTTCAGAGTGCCATCACGCTCCCAAAGTTTTACTTCACTATTATTAACAGAGGAAACTATCTGACCATTGGGACTGAAACTAACCTCATTAACCTCATTAACATCATTTCTCTTAGAGGTTTGGAACTTTCTGCTTTCCAGACTCCAAAGTTTTACAGTTTTGTCCTCACTTCCAGAAGCAAGCATTTTACCATCTGGGCTGATGCTAACAGTAGTAACTGTATTTCTATGTCCTGTCAAATCAAAGTCAAATGTGTTTCCAGTGTCAATCTGTAAAATTGATGCGTATATAATTTGCCTGGAGAAGCTAGTGATGTAAATAGTCTGACCGTCACGGCTAAAAACTAAACTTTTACTCCTACTATACGGACTATACGGAAAACGAAGCAACTTAAGGAGAGAGCCGTCACGACGCCTTAGTGTAATATAAACACTATTTTGTACAACAATAGTTTGACCATCAGGGCTAAAACTGACGATCTGACCTCCGTCATTCAATGTTTTGATTTCTTTACCATCTAAACTCCATAATTTCATCATCTCATTACTAACAGAAGCAATTATCTTGCCATCGGGGCTAAAGTTGACACTGTTAATGCTATCCTTGTGTCCCCTGAAGGTTTTGATTTCTGTGCCGTCCAAATTCCAAAGTTTTAAAGTTGTGTCCTTACTCCCAGAAATCACTTTCTGACCATTGGGGCTAAAGCTAAAAGTAGTAATCTCGTCTTCATGTCCTTTGAAGATGGCAATTTTTTTACCTTTTAAACTCCACAATTTGAGAGTTTTATCTTCACTCGCAGAAAGTAACTTTTGACTATCGGGACTAAAACCAAGGCTAGTAATTTTCTTTTCGTGGGCTTTAAAATCTTTGATTTTTTTGCCATTCCGATTCCAAATTATCACCACGCCGTCTGCACTACCAGACGCTATCATCTTACCGTCAGGACTAAAACTAACGCTGGTCACACTATCAACATGACCTAAATATTCTCTTAATTTGTTGCGAAGTTCAGGGCTATTTTTGGCTTTGGCTGTAATCTTGCCAATGCCTAGTGCCACCACTGATACTCCTTCTTTCTCATTTGCTTTCAGTTCTCCAATACCTGGAATTTTCGCTTCAGCGGCAAACTTGCCCTCAGTACTCGCAGAAACCTTACCAATGCCAGGAATTGATGCTTCGGCAGAAACTTCAACTTCTGTCATCAATAGTTTAGCGGCTCCTTGAAGTATTTTCTTCAGACCTTGGGGTTCAGGAATTTCCAGTTTTTCTAAGCTATCGAGACTTTCACTAACTCGGCGAGCTACGCTCAATAAAATATCACTGATATCGACATCACCCATTTCCAGGTCTTGACTGGACTCAAAATATACCACATGGAAATCTGCTTGCTCTAATTCTGCTTTCAGTCTGAGCAATTCTGTAGATTTGCCGCAGCCGATGTGTCCTGTAAATAATTCGCAGGTAGTCCCTTCAGGTGAAAAAAATGTGATATTCTCCTTTAACTCCTCAATGATCCTGCCACCGCGCACTGAAGAAAAATCAATATAGTACTTTCGATCCTCAGCATTTTCCACAGCCAAGGTCTTGCTAGGGTTGCAAGCTTGGTAAAACTTCTGTAAATCCAGTTTCATTAACTACCTCACAACAAGGCTTTTCTTTATTGTCAACACAAACCCTGTTACATATTCCGCAAAATTAAGTCATTTTTGTAATAAATGTGAGTTTTTGCCATCTCTGGTCTAAGTTCCCAACATCTGCAAGTTATGTAAAGTAGCGTAAAGCCCTCCCTGTTGCAGTAGTTGCTCATGACTTCCCTGCTCGATTAATTCCCCCCGCTTCAGAACAAAAATCCGGTCTACATTGCGAATCGTAGACAAGCGGTGAGCGATAATAATCGCGGTACGTCTGAGCAAAAGCTCGTTTAATGCCTCTTGAACTAAAGCTTCTGTGCCAACATCTAAACTAGCAGTAGCTTCATCTAGTACCAAAATTTGGGGATTGCGAATGGCAGCCCGCGCAAAGGCTAAAAGTTGCTTTTGACCACTAGAAATATTTGTACCCCGTTCTCGAAGTTGAGTATCATACCCTTGGGGTAGTTCTTCTATAAACTGGGCAACATTGGTTTGCTCTGCTGCTTGTTGAATCTGTTCAACAGTATAGCCATCTCCTAAAGAAATGTTGCTTTTAACATCGCCAGCAAACAAAAAGCCTTCTTGGAAAATTACTGCCATGTAGCGCCGCAATTCTGCCTGTGGTACCTCCCGAATATCGATACCATCGATGAGAATGCGTCCTTGGGTGGGTTCGTAGAGGCGGCACAAAAGACGGATGATTGATGTTTTACCCGCACCTGTGGGGCCGACTAATGCCACTTTTTCACCAGGATGAATGGTGAAATCTAAGTCTTTAATTACGTAATCATCATTTTTGTAAGCAAACCAGACGTGATCAAAGCGAATTTCTCCCAGTTCAGGCGGGGAAGTCAGGTCTGGGGATTCTAGATTTGCAACTATCTCATCTATATAGCCGAATTTAGCATCAAATATTGAGAAGCGCACATTGGCGCGATCGCGGATTTCTATCGGTTCATCTAATATATCGCCTACGCGTTCAATGGCAGTGAAACCAGCTTGAATTACCGTAAATTTTTCCGCAAAATCCCTTAAAGGGTCAAATAATCGCTGGGCATACAATATGAACGCAGATAAAGTTCCAAAAGTCAAGCTTTTTCCCAATAGTAACCAACCACCTACCAACAAAACAGCTGCGATCGCAATCAGACCAATCCATTCCAAGGTTGCTGAAATAAATGAATCATAAAAGATGGTTTGATCCATTTGCTGAGTGTATTGACTGTTCGTGGCGCGAAACAATTTGGCATTGAATTTTTCCCTGCGGAACAACTGCACCACGTTAATGCCGAGGACATTTTCTTGTAGCTGTGAGTTCAGGGTAGAAAGTTCTTCCCGTCCTTTGTAGTTGGCTTTGCGGTACTGTTGCTGAATGTAAACAATTAACCAGGTAACTGGTAACAACATCAATAGCAGCAAGCAAGTGAGTTGCCATTGGATGGAAAACATTAAACCCAAAATCACCAGCATGGAAAACAAATTGGACACAATGCCAATTGCCCCAGTAGAAAAGACATCACCTAACACTTCCACATCGCTGGTGATTCTGGTGATTAATTTACCTACGGGCGTGCGGTCAAAAAAGCGTACAGCTAAAGATGTCACATGCTGGAATAAGTCTTGGCGAATTGCTGCGGTGATTTCTTGCCCTAACTTCTGGACTAGATAACCCTGGTAGCCTGTCAAAATCAATCGGATTGCGATCGAAATTACCAATAATCCCTCCAGGATATTTAGCCCTTGCGACAAGGGGCGATTCCTGAGAAATTCGTAAGTGCTTGGTTCATTGCGAATTAGGGAGATAGTTTGGCCAATCAACAGTGGTTGGATGGCATTAGCTAGCGCGATCGGTATGAGTAGGCACATCGACAGCGTCAACAGTCCTCCGCTACGACGGGCATAAGGCACTAAACGCAAAAACAACCGCCAGTCATTTTCACTGCGACGATGTTGCGTATAAGATTTTTTGAGAGATTGGTAGATGCTCATAGTAAGAGCATTATATTAATGTTTGCAAAAAAAAAATACGCTTGTTTAAAGTAGTATTTGGCCTCCTGCTCTGATATCATGCCTGAAATAGAAACTGTAAGACTGCTACTAAGACCATATACTCCTCAAGACCTGGATGAACTTGCTCCCATTTTGAGCAACCCAGCAGTTATGAGGTATTCACCCAGAGGGCCGATACCAAAAGATCAGGTCAAAGAAGTAACACAGGAAATATTAAAATTTTTTATTACACACTGGCAACAGCACGGTTTTGGTGTCTGGGCTGTAGTGGAAAAAGCCACCGCCAAATTAATTGGTCATTGTGGGCTGAATTTTTTACCAAATAGCCCTGAAGTCGAAGTTCTTTATCGGTTAGACGAAGCTTATTGGAATCAAGGAATTGCCAGCGAAGCCGCAAAGGTAAGTTTGAGGTATGGCTTTGAGGAAGTCAAGCTAGATCATATCGTCGCCATCACTGCACCAGAACATATAGCTTCGCGTCGTGTGATCGAGAAATGCGGCTTGAAATACCAGAAAAATGCTCAGTTTTAGAACTTAGATGTAGTGTATTATGCTCTGGCTCGTTCAGAATGGCGATCGGATGATTCACTTTACATTTTGCAACTTTAAAGTTTGGATTTTGGCAAGCGTTGGAATATTTTGACAAAGCACTGCCAATCTTTAGGCGATTGCAAGACACTCAAAGTGAAGTTTCTACTCTTAATGATGTAGCACTAATTTATACCCACTTAGGAAAACCGAAACGGGCACTGTTGCTACAACACCAAATTTTGAGGATGCGGCGATTATTAGGTGACTTTTCTGGAGAAGCAACAACTTTAAATGGCATTGGGTTTGCTTACAATGTCTTAGGCAAGTTTGAGCAAGCTCTAGAATTTTTTCAAGCAGCACTTCCAATTCAACGATCTCTCAAGAATTTGCTTGGTGAAGCAACTACCTTGAATAATATTGCTTCTGTCTATAATGATTTAGGAAAACCTAAACAAGCGCTATTGCTCTACCATCAAGTTCTTTTGACACGAAAAGCAATCAACGATCGCTCTGGCGAGGCAACAACCCTTCACAACATTGGTTTTACCTACAGCACCCTGGCACAGCATCGCCAAGCAATGAAGTTCTACAAACAAGCCATTGTGATTTATCAACAACTGGGCGATTGTCTGGGAGAAATTTCAACTTTGCTGAATATGGGAAGCCTTTACGCTACAATAAAACGGAAAAAAATAGCGCGATCGTACTACCAAAATGCCCAAGAGTTAGCAGAGAAAATTGAACATCAGCCACTTCTGGAAAAACTACAGCAGTTTATAGATTCATTGTAGTAATTAGATGCAGCAGCTCAGATTCCCAACTTCTTAAATAAGTTGGGAATTTTTTTGTTCGAGTTTAAGCTCAAAAGTTCGCAACTTGGCATAACTCTAAGTAAGCTGTTTCCCAAATCAGCCGCGCCCAATTTTATTTGATAGTAAAGCTCATACTTAAGTAACATATAAATTTTATTAGTAACTGTGTATTTTAAATAAAGACAGTTTTATCCATAGAAGCACAAGTTTTCCAATATTTAGCTATTTCTTTCATCTTTACACCCAGTTAATTGTATTTTTTGTTACTGCCAACCATATATTGCTCAACAGGTTACGATCAATTAAGAAGTAATAATTTTTTACGGCACCGCCAGGAGTTTCTTAATGTTCATTGATGAATTGTCACCTATATTCAGAGAATTTATCCAGCATCCAGTCTCATTTGTGGGTGGGTTATTCTCTGGTGTGCTTCGGCTGAATCTTGCAGACGATCCCGTTAAAAGCTGGCTGGATCAACAGATCCGCTCAAATAGTTACACGATCACCACAACAGACGCACATAACGGCAAAGCGAGTGGGCCTCAACAGATTTCGATTGACTAAATTTTTGGGTAATCGCAAATCTGGTTAATCATTTTGGTGAGAGACTCTCACACTGTATGCTTGCATCAATGTGGGAGTCTGTCACAGAGAAACCTTCCATGTCTTCCATATTAAGAGATACTAAAGCTAGGTAAGTGGCAAAGAAATATGGAATCCCTAACCTCTCGTATGCAGGCGGTACAGTCGCCAATTATTCCTGTGGTTGGGGAACTGATTAAAAACTCCCCTGGAACAATCTCTCTAGGACAAGGTGTTGTTTCTTACAACCCACCACCGGAAGCTATAGAATTTTTACCCAAATTCTTCGCCGAACCGACTAATAATTTATACAAATCAGTTGAAGGAATTCCGCCATTGTTGACAGCACTTGCAGGAAAACTGCAAGCTTTCAACAACATTGAAATCAATGGGGAAAACTGCATCGTCGTGACAGCGGGAAGCAATATGGGATTTATGAATGCCATTCTTGCTATCACTAACCCAGGCGAAGAAATTATTCTGAATACGCCCTACTATTTCAACCACGAAATGGCGATCGCAATGGCTGGTTGTCGTGCAGTGTTAGTGGCGACAGATGAAAATTATCAATTGCGAAAAGAAGCGATCGCTCAAGCAATTACTCCCAAAACACGGGCTGTGGTCACAATTTCCCCGAATAACCCGACCGGAGTTGTTTATTCGGAAGCCGCATTGCGCCAAGTAAATCAAATTTGTGGCGATCGCGGCATTTACCACATTAGCGATGAAGCCTATGAATACTTTACCTATAACGGGGTAAAACACGTTTCCCCTGGTGCATTTGGGAATAGTAGCAAGTACACTATTTCTCTCTTTAGCCTTTCCAAAGCATACGGTTTTGCCAGTTGGCGCATTGGCTACATGGTGATTCCCAAACACTTATTTGTTGCTGTCAAAAAAGTCCAGGATACGATTTTGATTTGTCCGCCAGTGATTTCCCAATATGCAGCTTTAGGGGCATTACAAGCAAAAGAGGAGTATTTGCAGAATAATATAGGTGCGTTGGCGCAGCCCGCCGTAGGCATCGCTCAAGTGCGGCAATTAGTATTAAACTCCCTTAACCGCTTACAAGGTTTATGTAGCATTACACCCGCTAATGGCGCTTTCTATTTTTTCCTCAAGGTTAATACTCAGATGGATGCTTTTGAGTTAGTTAAAAGACTAATCCAGGAACATAAAGTAGCAGTCATTCCAGGTACAACCTTTGGTATGGATGATGGATGCTACCTACGCGTTGCCTATGGGGCGCTACAAAAAGAGACGGCAAAAGAAGGTATAGAAAGATTAGTACAAGGTTTGGAAACTATAGTTAGGAGTTAGAGACGCGATTAATCGCGTCTGTACAGGAGTTTGGAGTTGATATTTAATTTATGAGGGCGTTAAACTGTGTTGGCGTACCTTCTTTGCAATTACAAACATAAAATTGAACAGATGCCAATTATTAATAAGTTAATTGAAATTGAAACTGAGCCAAAAATTAATATTTATAATATCACACCACAACTCAAAGATTTTCTGGCCTCAACATCAATTTAAAATGGACAAGTTTTACTATTTTCTCGGCACACAACAACAGCTTTAGCTATCAACGAAAATGAAGTCAGATTGTTAGAAGATATAAAAGTGTTCTTGCAAAAATTAGCACCTGAATCAGACAGCTATTTGCATAATGACTTGCATTTAAGAGATGTCCCAAAAGATGAGCCGATTAATGCTCACTCTCATTTAATGGCAATGATGCTGACCACTAGTGAGATAATCCCGGTTGTGGATGGTAAATTAGCTTTGGGAACCTGGCAATCTGTGTTGTTTTTTGAGTTGGATGGGCCGCGCAAAAGAACGGTATTTGTGCAAATTTCTGGTGAATAATGCAACTTCACACCTGGAGTGGATCGCAGATTATCCCAAATCTGAGAGAATTACGAACATGACCAACAAGTGTATCAGTTGAATTTACTTACAGCAATTAAAAATCTGAAAGAATGTTTTCAAGCATAACCTTCCTTTCCACAAACCAGGACTTTCGTTGTGTCAAAGGCAGACGCAATTAGCTATGAAAAATAACGATAACTTTGTATTACGTAATACTTGGTACTATGCTCTGCCTAGTAATCAGATTAAGCCAGGTATGATGATCAGCCGCATTTTCTTGGGAGAACCGGTGTTGTTAGTCCGCGATCGCAATGGCAAAGTCTCTGCGATGCGGGACATTTGTCCTCATCGGGCCGTGCCCTTGAGTTGTGGTAAATTTGATGGCCAGGAAGTGGAATGCTGCTACCACGGTTGGCGCTTTAACTCCGGTGGGCGCTGTACTGCGATCCCCTCTCTTGTAGAAGAACAGCAGATGGATTTGAGTCGCTTCGACGTCCAGTCCTATGCAATTCGGGAAGCCCAAGGGAATATCTGGATATATATGACTGATCCCGATAACCCTCAGCCTGCTTCTGACATGGAAATTCCGGTCATTCCAGGATTTGATGAGCGATCCCTACGGGGGGCTTTGCTAACACCGCAATTCGTAGAGATCATGAGATTCCCCTGTTTTATAGATCATGCAGTGGTAGGTCTGATGGACCCTGCTCATTCACCCTATGTTCATCGCGCTTGGTGGTGGCGAAATGAGCAACTGCACGAGGAAGTAAAGCAATTCGACGCTTCGCCCTACGGCTTCACGATGCGACGACACCGATTACCAGCGAATGGAGGTCGATTATACTGGCTGATTGGCGGTGGTGTACCGGAAACGGAAATTTCTTTTCGTTTACCTGGAGTCAGAATTGAAGAAACCACGATTGGCAAGCATCGAGTCGTTAATTTAACGGCAGTTACACCCATTTCAGACACAGAAACCGAGGTAACTTTTGCTCTTTACTGGACACTGCCTTGGGCAGGATTTTTCAAGCCATTGATGCACGTACTAACACAAACCTTCCTGGGTCAAGACCGAACGGTTGTGGAAAAGCAGCAGATTGGTCTGAAATATAATCCTGTGCTGCGACTGATTAAAGACTCAGATATGCAGGCGCAGTGGTACTACCAGTTAAAGCGGGAGTATGCTCGGTCTGTCGCTGAAAGACGAGAATTTGTGAATCCTGTCAAGGGTCAAATACTCCGCTGGCGTGCTTAAAATTGAGATTTACGGCGTTGCATATTTGCAGGATGTAGCAGCAACTAAGGCTGATCTCTCCTGCTTGCCCAAATTCATCCCACTGTTCTGCAACGCCAGATTTACTTCTTTTGCCACGTCAAGAATTGAAGTTCTAATGCGTAGGCGTAGCCCGTCGTAGACATCGCCTAAAAACCAAAACTGAGAATTTAGCCTCAAACAGCAATATCATGCTAAATCCACAGCTGAGAAGATGATCCGGCTATTTGGGTAAGCGTACTTTGTCTGATTTTTTGCTTATTTCCCCAAACTCTTACCTGCACTTAACCTTAAATTATGTACACAATACTAAATAGCTATGCATATCCCTAAGTTCTCAGAATTACCGCATTATTCTATCTAGAAGGACGAATTATGGAACACGAAAAAAGGGTAGAAAAAACATCCCAAGGCGGTTTTTGGGGACACGCATTGACTGCTGCCGGAACAGCTATAGCCGCTCCCTCATTGCTTAATCAGGCAACTATAGCAAAGGACGCTAGCCAAAGTAACCCAGGTGAGATCAACGTAAAACTTACTGTTAACGGTGAGCAGCAAACCCTCGACCTTGAGCCGCGTGTCACACTCTTAGATGCCCTGCGCGATCGCTTGGGGCTAGTGGGCAGCAAAAAGGGATGCGATCACGGACAGTGTGGGGCCTGTACTGTTCTGATCGATGGTGAGCGAGTTTATTCCTGCCTGACTCTGGCAGTGATGCAGGAAGACAAGGCGATCGTCACCATTGAAGGGCTGGCGATGGGCGATACTCTCCATCCAGTGCAGGCAGCATTCATTGATAACGATGGCTTCCAGTGCGGCTATTGTACCCCAGGACAGATTTGTGCTTCTGTTGCCTTACTTGATGAAGTCAAACGCGGTTGTGCCAGCGTTGTCACACCAGATTTTGCTCGTCCTCCACAGTTGGCTGAACTCTCTGAAGCTGAAATCAAGGAGCGACTGAGTGGTAATCTCTGTCGATGTAGTGCTTACAACGGCATTGTGGCAGCAGTCCAGCAGGTAATAGGACAAAAACCGCCCTCTCCTGCCGCAACTGTGATGGTCAATGAACCCCAGGAGATGCTCAGATGAACAACTTCACTTATACCCGTGCCACTTCTGTGAAAGATGCGGTTGAACGGGCAGCGAATGACCAAAATGCGATATTGATTGCAGGCGGTACGAATTTGGTTGACCGTCTCAAGGTTTTCCTAGATGAACCATCGCAACTTATTGACATCTCTCGATTAGAGATGAAGCGCATTGAACGGACAAGTGAGGGTGGTTTGAGCCTTGGAGCGCTGGTAACTAACACAGCAGTGGCAGACCATCCTGATGTTCGCCGCGATTATCCAATACTATCCCGGGCGATTCTTTCTGGTGCGTCTCAGCAAATCCGCAATATGGCAACCGTAGGGGGCAACCTACTGCAACGCACTCGCTGTCCCTACTACTACGATACAGCCTTCCCTTGCAACAAACGGCAACCGGGAAGCGGCTGTCCGGCAGCAACGGGCATCAACCGGATGCACGCCATCCTTGGGGCCAGTGACCAATGCGTGGCAGTTCAACCCTCGGATATGTGTGTCTCTCTTGCTGCTCTGGATGCTGTTGTTGTTGTGGAAGGCCCCAACGGTAAGCGGCAGATACCATTGACAGACTTTCACCGACTACCAGGGAACACACCCCAGCGAGATACAAACTTAGAGCCAGGTGAGTTGATTACCTCTGTGATTGTTCCCCCAGTGCCGTTTGCCAAATCAGGGGTTTACTTAAAGTTACGCGATCGCACTTCCTATACCTTTGCGTTAGTCTCTGTGGCGGCTGCGGTTGACTTGGCAAGCGAGCAGATTCAGAATGTGCGCTTGGCAATGGGTGGCGTAGCCCATAAACCTTGGCGATCAAAGGAAGCAGAAAAGTTTTTGATCGGCAAGAGTGCCAATACTGCAACGTTTCAACAGGCGGCAGAAATTGCACTTCAAGAAGCTAAACCATTAACTTATAACAGTTTCAAAGTTGACTTGGCAAAGCGGGCAATTCGTCGCGCCCTCACGGTATCAGCTAAAGGAGGAGGCGTAGCATGAACAAAGTAATTGGGACTGCCATCAACCGTAAGGATGGACGGGCAAAGGTTATGGGCACGGCAACCTACGCCGCAGAACATCAAATTCCAGGTCTGGTTCACGGTTATCTTGTCACCGCCAGCATTGCCAATGGGCAAATTAAAAGCATCGACATTAGTGCGGCAGAAAAGGCAGTAGGTGTGATAGATGTTTTCACGCATAAAAACTCGCCTAAAGTGTTTACGCCAACCAACGACTTTATGACCTCGAAAATCTACGAGGCACGTCTGCCGTTATCGGATGACAAAATTTACTATGCAGGGCAAATTATCGGTTTGGTAGTGGCAGACACCTTCGAGCGGGCGCGTGATGCGGCGCATTTGGTCAAGGTGGAATACATAAGCCAAAAGCCAGTCGTGGAAGCTGCGAAAGCCACCTTCAAGGAGGCACCACCGCAAATGGGTCAAGAGCTAAAGTTTGAAAAGGGGAATTTTGCGGCAGGGGTGGCGAGTGCAACAACCAAACTTACAGCCACCTACAAAACTTCCACGGAAATGCACGCGCCGATGGAACCCCATGCGATCATTGCCCACTGGGAAGATGCAAACTCACTCACTGTTTACGAACCGTCCCAGTGGGTGTCGGCAAGCCAGCGCACCTATGCAGAACTCTTTGGACTCCCAATTGAGCGGGTTCATGTGGTCACACCATTCCTGGGTGGAGCTTTCGGCTCCAAAGCCTTTCCCTGGCCCCACGCTATTCTCTGTGCTGCGGCTGCCCGTGAACTTCAGCGTCCTCTCAGAGTCGTCCTCAGCCGACGGCAAATGACAGCGAACGCCGGACACCGCTCTGAAACCGAGCAAACTATGCGTTTGGGAGCAACTGCTGATGGTAGTTTAACTGCGATCGCCCATGAGGTTAAATCCTGTACCTCACCAGTGGATGTCTTTACAGAACCCTGTACTGCGGTCACGCCAGTTATGTACACAGCGCCGAATTTGCAACTGAAGCAGGAACTAGCGGTGCTGAACATGGGTACACCAACATTCATGCGCGGGCCAGGAGAGAATCCTGGGATGTGGGCGTTGGAGTCAGCGATGGACGAACTGGCCTGGATGCTAAAGATTGACCCGGTAGAACTGCGCCTAAAAAACGAAGCTAAAGAACACCAGCGCCAAGGTCAGCCATTCTCAGCCAAACATTTTGCTGACTGTTTGCTCTTGGGTGCGGAACAATTTGGCTGGAAAGACAGACCAAAACAGCCCCGTTCTTTGACATCCGATGGTAAACTCGTTGGTTGGGGAATGGCGGCAGCAACCTACCCTGGCAGGCGGGGTAAAGCATCAGTCAAGGTACGGCTGCTACCAGATGGTACTGCCCATATTCTCGCCGCCGGCAATGACATGGGCACTGGCGCATATACCGTTGTTGCAGCCACAGCAGCAGACGCATTAGGGCTACCCGTCGAACAGATACACGTAGAGTTAGGCGACTCCTTGCTACCAGATGGAGGCATGGCAGGTGGTTCCATGATGACAGCATCTCTCCTCCCGGCGGTGATGTCAGCTTGTGAGCAAGTCCTGAAAACTGCTAATGCTAAGACCGCAGAGGAGGCGTTTGCGACTCTGAGTCAGTCCGGACAGGCAGCAATTGAGGCCACAGCATCCTCTGCTCCTGGCGATGAAGCCAAAAAATGGGCATTCCAGTCTTGGGGGGCACATTTTTGCGAAGTCAACGTGGATGAAGAAATCGGACGTTTGCGGGTGACGCGCTGGGTGTCAGTGATGGATATCGGGCGAATCATCAACTCTAAGACAGCAGCCAGTCAAGTCCGTGGTGGGGTGATCATGGGTATTGGGCAAGCCTTAATGGAGGAGTGCCATCTTGATCCAAACATTGGCTACCCCGTGGTTTATGACCTTGCTACCTATCACTTCCCAGCCCATGCAGATATTCCTCGCATTCAGGTGGCCTTCGTCGGCGAACCTGACTTCAACTTCAACCCAGCAGGTGTACGAGGTGTAGGCGAAATTGGGATCACAGGTGTTTCAGCTGCGATCGCCAATGCAGTTTACCATGCCACAGGTAAGCGCATCCGTGATTTACCCATTACACCTGACAAGTTGATCTAAAAGGCATTGGGCGTTGAAAAGAAGCTCTAGGGGCACTAATCCAAACTAAATTCTGCAAATTCTCTTTGCCCAAACAGCATGTTTCGGTCTACGGCTGACAAAATTTTATTATTGGCGCGATCGCTATTTAAACAGCGAACAACTAACTGCGCGACATCTGCACGATTAATGCTACCAATAATCTGCGGATCTTCGGTTAAAACGCCATTACCCGTTGCTGCTTCTGACTTGAGTCCACCAGGACGGATGATTGTATAGGTGAGTCCACTGGCAATTAAGTGTTGTTCAGCTTTGTCTTTCTCAGCTAAAACTTTTCCCAGTACCTCTAAAACTTGGGGTGAGGCAGCAACAACACTATTGCCAGCACCTATGGAAGATACAAGAATAAACTTTTGCACCCCAGCTTTAACTGCTGCATCGATCAGATTTCTATTACCAGGGTAATCTGGCCTTTCTACGTCTGATGGTAAACCGCCAATTGTACTGATAACAGTGTCAATAGGTTCATCTGTCAGCATTGCCCGTTCTACATCGCCAACATTCAAGGCATCTCCCAGAACTACCTCAATACCGATTCCTTCTAGTTGAGCAGCAACTGCTGCTGTTCTCAGGAGTGCTTTGACCTTTAGCTGTTGTCCTGTGAGGGATTGGGCAATTTCTCGACCAACACCGCGACTTGCTCCAGCCAGAAAAATATAAGATGCACTTGTCATAATCAGCCTAACTACTTACGCTCAAAGGATTTTATCAGAGGATTGGCAGTATTCAATAATTGCTCAAGCAACTGAGATGCTTCTGGTTGGTGGCGAACATAAGTGTCAATAAATAGACCAATAATTTCACTCATTAGCAAATGCAAGTTTTCTTGGGGTTGAGTAGCTTTTAAGTCGAGAGACGATCTACCTGTAGTGGAGTCTGGCTGATCAACTATCGAAAAGTGATTTGCTCCCTCTAAGATTACTACATAGCTGTCATTTCGTCCCCCAGCAATTGCTTCTTGGAATGTACGGATGATTGGGATGGCAGCATCCCCAGGACTTACACCATAGAGTTCGCTACTGTTAAGCATGAATCCATCACGGGTTCCTCCCATCAGTAGAAGTGGTAGGGAATCTGGTAAAGGTAAGATGGTTCCTGGTTCATACCCCATGATTGGAAATCCTGTGCTACTTGCGCCATAAGCAAAAGATGCAGCAACTTCAGGGAAAAACCGAGGGTCAGCATTTTCGATAGATACCATACCACCCGCAGAGTGTCCACCGAGAATGATCCGTTGTAAATCCAGCATTCCTGCTAAAATTCCCTGATTTTGTAACTGTTCGAATTTAGCTAGGAGTGCTGGCAAAGCCGAAGCTGTGGGAGCAGTACGATAAATAGTGGGTTTCATCTTTTCTAAATCAAGCCCAGGTGTAAGACTAATTACGCCTGGTAGATTTTCGGTAATCCAATTAAACAGAACCACTACCAATCCACGTTCAGCGAGTTTAACCGCTAGCCATTGGTATTGTTGAGCATCACAGTTAAAGCCGTTGAATAAAATCACTACTGGAAAAGGTGCGTTTTCTGGATTAGCTGGCTCAATTCCGGTACTTTTTTCTAGCTGAACCGGTATCTGTGCTGGATAGAGAATTTTCAGGTGAATGGTATCGTAAGGTGACTGGAAACCTTCAACTTTGGCAGCTTCAAAAAAAGCCCGAACTGTCATCTGTACCTTCCTGACTATGACTTCAAGAAAATCTTCCTCTCAGTCTACAACTGTTCCTTGCAAGCAAAATCTAATGATCTAAAATAACGAAGTAAGCAAAAGGCAGCAGTAAAGACGCGATTAATCGCCTCTGTATAGGAGTCAGAAAAATCATTTCACTGATTGGGATTTTATGTTCAGGACTTACGCACGGGTTATGAAAGAACGTAGACGCAAAGCGGTGAAGCAGCGCCTGCCGTAGGATGCCCGAACGCAAGAGCGTCTCCTTTAGGAGAAGGGCTGTAGGGGGTTTCCCCCATGAGCGACTGCTGTTAGCGCAGCGGTAGCGTTAGCGAAGCGGTAGCGTTCGCGCAGCGTCTCGTAGAGAGGAACGAGCGTCCGTAGGAGCGTCACCCGGAGGGCTTGCCGCAGGCTACCACAGAGACACAGAGAAGCCAGTGCGCCCTTGCGGTTCCCCGACTTGTACCCCTGCGGGGAAGCAAGCTACGCGCAGCGTCTCCCTTAGGAGAAGCAACTGGCGCAACACGGAGGAATGAGAGTTTGAGAGGTTTTTTGCGTAAGTCCTAATGTTGAATTATATTTACCTACTGGTAATTAAAAATATTAGTACAAGAATTATACTTAACCCAATTGTAGGAAGTATTTTAGTAAACAATTGTGCCAATCTAGCAAATAACTTTTCAAGGGATTTACTTATGGCTAAAAAATCTCAACCTAATCTAGAACAATATCAAGATGTCAGATTATCTGCCACCACAAGAATTTGGGTAATTACAGTCGCCATTCTCGGAGTTTGCGTCCCACTGTCAGCAGTTACCAGAAGCGGTGCTATTCTTCCTTTAGTTGCTATTGGTGGCGCAGCTGTTGGTACAGTTGCTGTTTGGCGTTCTGATAAGCAAAAATCAAAAACTAACGATTTGCAACAACAGCAAATAGAACTGTTAGAGCAAAGATTAGCGAATTTAGAAACAATTGTTAGCAGTGATGACTTGAACTTGCAAATGAAAATTAAACAGATCGAAGCAAAGGATACTTTTGGCAACTCCTCTGATGTAAGTACTACACCCAGACAACCAAAACGCAAAGGTTAAAATTAACCAATCTTCACCATTTATACTTATTTCAGATGATCTCCCCTAGAATCAGCGCTACTAGGTTATTTTTGTGTAGGTATTTGTTGACTTAACGTTACTGCAACCTTTGAAATCCCTCTCAGATTAAACTTTTATTTGCAACTAGAACTGTTTCTAGGGAAACAGTATCTCGCTCTCCATCTCCGTTAGAATTAACTGACATCAACTAATTCTATATACTTAAGTTGCATCAGTGAATGAAATGTCTAAGTGCTATCCATCTATCTCTTTCCCGCAAACATCTGTCAATGACTGTGTTTTTTTAGACTACTAACATTACTGAATTTTTAATTAACTAAGGTTATAAACTTGAGTAATTGTATTGGTATAGCTTACCTTGGGTATGCAATAGTTTGCCGCAGGAATGCAGATGGATTGGATTAGCTTACTCAAAGCTCAACAAACTGACTTCCTTCAACGTGTGAAAAAACCTAAAACTTATGACTTATCTTTGCTGGAAAGTCAAGTTAAAGGTTGTCACACTGAAATAATCGGATTTCGGGGTGAGCCTTTGGCAAAACTCCAAGAACTTTCTCGCCAACAAGCAGAAGTTCTCGCCAAAAATCCGCCGCCGACGCCGCCTGAATATCCTGAACCTCCCGACTGGACGATACCTTTTCCCAAATACTTCCAACGACAAGCGGAAGATTATTTTTTGCGGGAGCAAATCGTTGACTGGATGATAACTGAACGCTTGGGGAAATTGGTAAAAAAGGTATCACAAGATACCTTGCAAAGCATGATTTTAGATGATGAAGGAAATTTGTGTGGCGAAAGTAAATTTCCTTATGTCCTAAAAGATAATCCTCAGCTAAGTATTCAAGTTTATGTTGCTGATGGAGAAAGTTTTAATGGTATTAAGAAAGACAAAATTAGGTGGTCAGTTACTCAAGAAGATTTGATAAATCACCAAGGATTAATTTTTCTTTGTTTGTTTTATCCATCTACAGGTAAATTAGGTTACGAGAAGCAAAGTATAATAACAGGCTTTTTACCTACAAATACCCTTGAACTTACTGAACCTAAACTGGATATCAGTCCGAGTAATTTGTTATATGCGGGGGGGTTGAGTTGGTATTTAGAATCACTAGTTGCTAAAAAAGACACGTCACCAGTAATTAATGAGAAGGCGATCGCAGATACAATACAAACTCTACCATCAGAGCATTACCTCAAGGGTATAGTAGGTGATTGGGAATGCTGGCAGACTTTGCAAGGGCACAACAAAGGGATTAATTGCTTGGCTTTCAGTTCTGCGTGTAAGAATGGCAAAGCTTTACCCATATTGGCAAGTGGTAGTCGGGGAGAGACGAAGCTCTGGGATTTAAGCAAGGGGGAATTAATAGATACATTATCAGAGTATCCTTGGGTGATATCTGGGCTAGTGGATGAAGTGAATTCTCTGGCTTTTAGTTCAGATGGGCAGACTTTAGTGAGTTGCGGTGCAGATTCCACAATTAAGCTTTGGCACGTCGGCGCTTTAGACTTGATAGATATTTTGCACAAACATAATGGCGTAGTGCGGTGTGCTGCCTTTACCCCAGATGGCAGAATGTTAGCTACAGGCGGAGATGATCGGAAAATTCTGTTTTGGGATTTGATGCAACGTCAGGTTGCGATCGCTCTCTCTTTAGATGATACAGCAGCTCATTCCCTAGTTTTGAGTCGAGACGGGGAAACTCTGGTGACAGGTAGCTATCGCAAAATCAAAGTCTGGCGCACCTCACTTTTGATGGGAGTCAAAAGTTTAAAGGATGCACAACCACTGCATACCCTGATGGGTCATTCTCACATTGTTGGTTCCTTAGCAATCAGTGCAGATGCTAAACTGCTGGTGAGTGGTAGCTGGGATCAAACGATTAAAATTTGGCAATTGGAGACTGGGGAATTACTTCATACTCTCAGAGGACATAGAGATAGAGTATATGCGATCGCTTTAAGTCCAGATGGTCAAATTATCGCCAGCGGTAGTGCTGATAAAACCATCAAGTTGTGGCATCTACAAACCGGAGAATTGCTGGGTACGTTTACAGGTCATACTCATATAGTCACAGCATTAGCTTTTACGGCTTCCGGCGAGATGTTAGTTAGCGGGAGTTTGGATAAGACAATTAAAATTTGGCAACGCAGTTAGAAGATGTTTGAAAAATCATGATTGATGTATCAAATATTTTTTACCCCACCCTAACCCTCCCCTTGGAAAGGGGAGGGAACTAAGTTTACGGTTTCCCCCCTTTATATTGCAAAGACGGAGGGAACTAAGTTTACGGTTTCCCCCATTTATAAGGGGGGATTAAGGGGGGTAATAATTCGATTAAAATTACAACATACCACTTTTCAAACAACCTCTTAAGACTAATTCGTAATCGGCTACGCTAACGTAATACTCGCCAAAGCGTAAGAAGCAAGCTACGTAATTGTGGAGTCTTTGATAATCGTGAATGAAACTCAGAACTCCTTTAATAAGTTTTTGAACTGGATGAATCTACCTTTGATACTCGTTAACAAGTTTTTGAACTCGGTATCTAAATACTCGCAAACGACGCTTCACAAATGTCAGTATTGGATTAAATCTAACTAACTCAGGATAAACAGGAATAAAAGACTCCTTTTGCTTGCTAAATCTAACTGCTAACGTCCTTGCTGAAGTAAAAATTTTGTCTTCATAAATGTCTATTTCCGAAAGGCGGATGATTTTGTTTAACGCTTCTGCATTGCCAATATTACCCAAAGCCGATGCCGCGTAGTATTTGACGTCAGATTCAGAGTCCTTGAGGGCGGCGATTAATTCCTGAGACATCCGCAAATTAACTTTTCCCAATGCCACTACAACCGATTCAATAAAAATAGCGTTGGGGTAACGTCGCCAAAACTTGTAAATCTTCTTGATTATCTTGGCAATTAATTCTGGATTTTTGCTGATTTCACCAGAAGCCTCTCCATTCTGCTGAACTTCAACAATACATCTCCCCGCCAATAATAACAGCGTCTGAAAAATATCATCCTTTTCTTTAAACAACGCTTCTATCAACAACATGGGATTTTTCATTAAACTTACCAATAAAGTCAAAGTTTCATGAAAATCATATTCCCAAAATAGTTTTTTTGCTAAAGCAATACCATCACTCTGATTATTTCTGATGGCTTGATTGAGATAATATGCTGTGAAATATTCCTGAAAGGTGCGATGTAAAAATAAATATTGCTCTTCATTTCGTGAAAGCTTTTGAATAATTCCATCTGCTTCTGAAAGTTCTTTAATTAATTCCTCAGTAGTCTTATTTTGGAAATCGCGGGTTTCTTGGTTGTTTAAATATGTTTCAATTCTATTATGCAATTCATCACGAGAAAAAACTTCTTTGCCTTCGCTGCTAAAGTTATATGCCAGTTCAGCCAATAATTTCTTTTTAGCAATCACATTTTCGGAGAATAATCGATTATTATCATTCCTCCATTGACTTAACATATAATCTACAGCTTTTTCATAAACCTGGGCGCGACGTGCGGGAAGCGTCAGCCCTTTGGTTTGATACAAGCTACACAGCAAAGATAAAAGTAGAGGATTTTGCGCTAAACCAGCAATTTGTGGTTTATTTTGTATTTCAACAATCAGCCCTTCTGCGGAAACAGAATCATCCTTAATATAATCAGCCGCATTCTTAAACCAAATTTGAATATATGCTTCTGTTTGCTTTTGACTAAAAGGAACAATTTCAACTTCCTTAGCACTATCTACAAAAGCACCACTGTAACCGACAATTCTGGAAGTGCAAATAATTGGACAGTCATAAGTTCTCAGAAAACGGTTGAGCCTTTGTTTTAAACGAAGGCGATATTCTTGTGGAACTTCATCCAAAGCGTCTAAAAGTAAAAAACATTTACCATTCTTTAATTTATCTTTTAATAAATATTTGATAGATTTTGTTATTTTTTGATAATCCCTCTCAATAATTCGAGGAATAGCATCAATAATTTCTTCTTTAGCTTCAGCCAAATCAGATAACCGCAAAAACAACGGAAATATTACATCATTTACACCTAATTTTGACCTAACCCCTCCTCCCCTTGAAGAAAAGGGCGTGTCTTGCTCCCCTCCCCTTGAAGGGGAGAGGTTTCTTAATAATTTCTTTCTTTGCTCACGAGCAATTAAGCCAGCCTCCATCCTTAATAAAGTAGATTTTCCCATACCTGGGTCAGCTAAAACCATAATTTTTTGGTTTTCTTTTTTTGCCTCTTCCCAGTCAACAACAACTCGCTTTGTTTCCTCTTCTTTTCTTTTTTGCAATTCCTCATCAAAACCTTTCATCGCATAGAGACGCTTAAATTCCGCCTCACCTTCTGTATATGTCCAGCTTGTTTCTATTTCATGCTTATATTTTCTTTGTAGAGTTACTTGAATCGGGATATATCGCTTTTTCAGGATAACTCTTTCTTGAGTATGGAACAGCTTAATATCTTTAAAATATTCTTTAATATCTGCCAAGAAATGGCAAACAGCATTTTTTTCTGGTTCTAATCCTAGCTTGTCTAAGCTATCAAGAAGATTATCCCAGCGAATTACATAACTTGCATCGCTTTTACTGCATTGAATCACTCCCACCACACCGCCCAAATCTTCAGCCAAAACCGCACCGCCACTACTTCCCGATTCAACTTTTGCATCAAGTTTATGGGACGAAAAGGTAGAATTTTCATGTGGAAGCTTATTCCAGGGATTATTAAACTTTATTTCATTTTGATTGCGAGTTTTATAAGTTGAAACTACATTCAGAGGCGCACTAGGACGAATACTTTCGGAAAAAACATCAAACCCTTCCGGAAAATTAGCCTTTTTCGCTGGCGGAAAACCATAGATTTTTACTGATGTTGATAGCTGTCGAGGATTAATAATTGGAACCGCCTCTGCCAACGACTCAACATTTATCTTTAAAATTGCAATATCTACTTCTAAATTTGATAAATTTTCACACCATTCTGCCTGATAAACTTTTCCTTGATATTCTACACTGAGTGCATCCAACAAATAAATAACATGATGACAGGTGACAAGATAGCCATCAGCGCGAATAATAAACCCAGAACCGACAGTATCCCCCTTAGAATCGAGGATTTTGACCATTGATTTTCTCAGTTCATCCAGGGTGTAATTGCTCATGTTCGTGAGATATACTCAAAACGGCTTAAAACTGTAATTCTGAGCGAAGCCCTTAAAGGATGTTTGAAAATAGATTAAGCAAGATTCCAGTCCACTAAAGTGGACTTAAGCTATGAGCCGCTGAACTTCAGTTCTGAGCGGGATAACGCTCAGTGCGATGCTTTGGCTGTTACAAAAATGTGGTTGATAACAAGGGCTAAAAGGTGTGGGGTTTCTGTGATGGTTTTTCCTGACTCAAATCCCACTCAATCATTACCTTCACATTAGCTTGTGCGCTTCCTTTAGTAACAAAAGGAACTCCTGTTTCTCCTCCAACTTGCAAACCAAATTCCATCGTCACTTTACTTGGTGCGCTATCACTCATTCCCTGCTTAACGCTATTGAGTATCAGTGTGGAATAATTGCGTACCGTACTACTCATCATTATTTGTAGCTTTTTTGACCTTTCCTCGATGTTAGCGTCAATATATCCGACAGCTTGCAATTCATCAGTATCAGCGTCGTCGTATTGAATATAGATTTTTTCTCCGTCGGAACCAATAACTTCTGTTATCTTTGTTGACATAAGCGTATTATTACTGCATCACCTTAATAATAGCAGCTTCCGCTTTGACATTTCCGTATTCCGCGCAGCCTGTAGCAGCTTCCGCTTTGACGTTTCCGTATTCCGCGCAGCCTGTAGCAGCTTCCGCTTTGACGTTTCCGTGTTCCGCGCAGCCTGTAGCAGCTTCCGCCTTATTGTGATGAGAAACAGACTCGTGTTACAGCATCTTCCTTTAAAGGAATTACAAAAAAAATTATCCAGTAGCGTGTGTTACGGCGTAGCCTAACCCACCGCCTAACAGATAATAGGTGCGTTACGCTGTCGCGATAACACACCCTACAATCTACGAAGGCTTTTTTAGAAAAATCAACAATTTTACGTATGACAACTTCTTCAACAATTGTCCACTATAGAGTTATCATAAATTTAGAAAGTGAGTATTAATTATGGCGAGGAGAAAACGCAATTCACGTAGTTTGGGCAAAGCTGAAGTACGTTTAGCAAGCATTAAATCCATTAGTCCAACTCTCGATGTCGGAGAAAGTTTAACAGTCAAAGATTATACTGAAAAAATTGAAAGCCTCCGAAAATCTCTAGAAGCATATAATACCACCCTCTCTACTATTGATGTCTTACTAACCCAGCTCATCGAAAATGAACAAGATTTAGCAGACTATTCTGAGAAAATTTTGCGTGGTATTGCTTATAAATATGGTAACAATAGCCATGAATATCAAATGGCTGGAGGTACTCGTAAAAGCGATCGCAAGCGTGCTGTGCGTCAAAGCGTGGTTTTGTCCAAGTAATACCATTTTGGATTTTAGGTCGCACCTTTGGTGCACTGAAAGCGCAACGCCAGATTTTGGATTGAGAATTGTTGTTTGCGTCTAGGTTTGTCAATCCAATCTCGGCTTTGTCTGCGGAGCGATGGCGTACCCGCTCTTTCCGGTGGCGATCGCAATTGGATTAATATTGTACCAAGTAAAAGTGCGATTGCATTCCAAATGCAAAGCTGAATCAACGGCTTGAGTTTGCGAGGGATAGGAGAGGTAGCAAACTCTAAGAGTAAGCGATCGCTAACGCACATAATTAAATCATCCCCTCTATTTCACTCACTTATGGCGATCGCAACTCAACCCCAATTAACTTTAGAAGAGTTCCTCAAACTGCTAGAAACTGAGCCAGCATCAGATTTTATCAACGGGGAAATTATTCAAAAACCAATGCCCCAAGGTGAACATAGTTTACTCCAAACTACTCTTTGCAAAACGATTAACGGCATAGCTAGAAGTCAAAAAATTGCTTACGCTTTCCCAGAACTGCGTTGCACCTTCGGCAGCGCTGCGATCGTTCCTGATGTCTCTGTGTTTAGCTGGGATAGAATTCCTAAAACTTCAACTGGCAGAATTGCTAATCGCTTTGAAATTCATCCTGACTGGGCAATTGAGATTCTTTCCCCAGACCAAAGGTTAAAAAAAGTGTTGAGTAAGTTATTGTATTGTTCGCGCAATGGTACTGAATTAGGCTGGTTAATCAACCCTGAAGACGAAAGTGTGCTGAGGATTTTTCCGGGACAGCGAGTGGAATTATATGAAGCTGCTGATAAATTACCCATCCTAGAGGGTATCGAATTAGAACTAACTGTAGGACAAGTTTTTGGCTGGTTGAGTTTGACGTGAAAAAGAACGCATTTCCTAGAGAAAGTTGGAAAGGATTGTATCTGTAGGTTTATTGTAGAAACTGGATGGTACAGCGCAAATTCGTATGTACCAAAAAAATTTGTATGCCGTGCTTTTATGGAAAATCAACTAGGATTTGTTCTGAAACTGCTTTTACTCTCGGCTTTGTTATCGGTATTAATTAAGTATGCAGGGCCAAGTCTATCAATTCCGGCGACAGCAACCAACGCGCTGATTATAATATTTTTGCCGATTGTGATTATGGCGATCGCGCTACTGTGGCGATTCCAAGCACAGAAACAAAATTAACTCGAACCATTTACGCACAAGTTACTAAAATCAGCTAACCTAGCTGAATTACAACAAAATTGCATCTCGCCAACTGTTGGAAGTCAGCCTGTGAAACTCGGTCAATGGATCGGCTTAATCGCCATAGTTCTTTCTTTATACATTCTGTGGCAAATTCGGGAAGTACTTTTGCTCGTGTTTGCCGCAGTTGTGTTAGCCACCACCTTAAATCGGCTAGCGAAACGCTTCCAACGCTCAGGTATGAAGCGTGGATTCGCTGTCCTTCTCTCAGTAGCTATCTTTTTTGCCGGAATCGTGGGTTTTTTCTGGCTAATTGTGCCACCTTTTGCCCAGCAGTTTCAAGAACTAACCTATCGGGTTCCCCAAGGATTTGGACGCTTTAATAGTTGGCTTGACGGTCTGAGAACCCGCATTCCTACTGAATTGATTCCTTACATCCCAGATTTAAACAGCCTGATCCAACAAGCACAGCCCATCGCCAATCGGGTATTAGGAAACTCCTTCGCCTTTGTATCTGGCTCCTTAGAAATTGTCCTCAAGGTTTTACTAGTGCTAGTTTTAACAGGAATGACATTAGCCAACCCCGTGGCTTACCGCAAAGTCTTTGTGCGGCTTTTCCCCTCATTTTATCGACGACGAGTCGAAGGGATTTTAGATCAATGCGAAGTATCCTTGGGGGGATGGGTAATAGGCGCTCTCATTGCTATGGGTGTAGTCGGGTTGATGAGTGTAATTGGCTTATCTGTTTTGGGTGTAAAAGCAGCACTTGCTTTAGGGGTTTTGGCAGGATTTTTGAACTTAATTCCCAACCTCGGCCCAACGCTGAGTGTAGTACCAGCAATGGCGATCGCTCTGTTGGATGAACCCTGGAAAGCAGTTGCTGTCTTGATTCTCTACTTTTTTATTCAACAGGCTGAAAGTAATTTCATCACGCCCATTGTGATGGCGCATCAAGTCTCATTGCTACCAGCTGTAACCTTAATTTCCCAGTTATTTTTCGTGACTTTCTTTGGCTTTTTAGGATTATTTCTAGCACTACCCCTAACTGTCGTCGCTAAAATTTGGGTGCAAGAGGTGTTAATTAAAGATGTTTTGGATCAATGGGGAAATAACCATAGAAAAGAGACTGAGTTTGTGATGGTTTCTGAATCTCCTGAAGTAGATGACTATTGGACAGCAGAAAGTCCTGATATTAAAAAGGAGCGACCGATTGATCATGATATCTTGCAAAATGAAGATTAGTTATATAAGTAACCGTACAGAATTAATTACAGTCATTGCGAGCGTTGACGTTCGCGCAGCGTCTCTAAGAGTTGCCTCTCGTAGAGAAGCGTTCGCGAAGCGTCTGGTAGAGTTGCAATCCCAGCCGCAAGCGAATTGCTTCATTTCGCAACTCTACCAGACGCTACCGCGAACGCTCCATTCGCAATGACATTGTGTAATTAATTTTGTTTATCTACTTAGCAATCCTATTTGATTTGTGAGAATTGCAACCCACAGATGTACCCCGGAATCACTCCCCTTTTCTCTGGTGATCAAAATCTGACGTTCGCCCCACATCACTGCGTCCCACCTTAAACCGCATTTAGAGCCTACAGCTTCCTCTACCTCAGACCGTGGCGGAACATCATCAGCAGAGCCTGTATAATCACGGTGAGAATAACGTGCTTTACGTTCTTTGGCAGCATCGAGGAGCGATCGCACTTCACTTGGTGTAAGGTATTCTTTAGACCTGTAATGCTTGTTAGATAGACGAGTAGGGGGTGGCAACCTCATTTATGACTGGTGATAGTGTCCGGTGTACACGGTTTTATTATGGACACTATACACCCTCAAGATGCCTATGATTTCGTTGATAGTCACGCCACTGAGAAGTTATTGCAAAAAGTTATTAATTGTTTTTGACAATATCTAATTTGTCTTAACCACTATTTTGTAAATCTTGAAAAGCTTGATTAACTACAACTTTCAAATATGTCAGACAATAAAGAATTTTCATCCGAAAAAAGCTCTTCCGTTAAAAATATCTTGATTGTAGGTGCAACCGGCTATATTGGCGGAGCGCTGTGTCGTCAGTTTTCCCATACACAAGATTTTGCCGTATTGGCACTTGTGCGTCCTAGTAGTAATATTGAGGCTATAAAGCCTTTCTGCAAGGAAATAATCCGCTCTCAGGAGGTAGAAATTTCCAACAACGATGTTGCACAAGCAATTCGCAAGCATGATATTACAACGGTAATTAATGTAGCGTGGCATATGCCTCCAGAATCAACCAAAGAAGCTCAATTTGCGAAAGACCGTATAGCGTTAGAAGCCGCTTTACACGGTGCTAGGGCCGTTTCACCAGATATTCATGTAATTACAACCAGTGGGAATTTCTCTTTGATTACCACCGATGGAGGACGAATCACAGAAACACCTCCGCCAAAAGGTTATAAATGGCCCGAATATTTAGTATGTTTTGACTTACTAGCGGGTGTAAATGTGTTGAAAGATGCGCTAGTAGAAGAATATATCAGCAATGGAGGTAACGCTTCTATTGTGTATCCTTCATCAGTGTATGGTTGTGCGCCAACTCGTGGCAGTTTCTGGGATTTTGCAATTCAGCAGTTCATTACAGGGAAACCACACCAAGGCTATCAGCCATTTCCACCAGATTTTATGACGGCGTGGATTCATGTTGAAGATTTGGCAGACTGCTACATTGCCGCAGCGCGAAAAGGCTCCAAAGGAGGACGTTACCTTGCTGCGCCTGAAAATTTGAGTATTAGTCAGATATCAACTTTGTTTGCGGAGGCTGCTCAGGTAGAATTTCTTGCGCCAGTCTTTGAAAACAAAGACAAAGTTATATTTGATGATTCTCATACTAGAGAAATACTTCAACTTCAATGGAAGTATAAGGTGGCTGATGAGGTGAAAGTTTGGGTAGAGAGAATAAAAGAGTTAGGAACTTATTTTTTAGAGTAAATAAGGGTGAGAAATTTGCCACATTAATAGTTGCTAGCATTTGAAAACTGTAGTGACAATCCACATTGGGTTGTCACTCGTAGGGTGCGTTATGGACATTAGTCCTAATACCAATTCTCTGTGAAGCTACACATTATTTTGACCCCTCCCAACCTCCCCTTGGCAAGGGGAGGTGCCGTAGGCGGTGGGGTTCTTTCTATGCGTCTTCATAAAAAATTGGTATAACGCACCAAAAATCTGGGATAGTGCCGTACCCTCAGGAATAACACACTTGAAAAAACTAGTTTTTTAGGACTTGTGTATACAGCGTAGTATTCCTTGTGTTTCTTAATCTAAGGTTGCTCTAAGAGAATCGGTTCTGCTGCAATATCATCTAAGTCGATCTGACCTAACAAATGCCGCCACTCTGCTTGCAGTGTTGCATCTTTAGGATTTTTCTGACGCAGTTGAGCCAGTATCGTCAGTGCGTCGTACCATATCCCGTTTTCGGCATAGATAGCATACTGCTTTAGAAGTTCTGGTGTTTGTAGCTTTTTGACTACGGTTGGATTTAGTTCGACTCGGACAATCACCCCTTCGACGAAAGTCGGGGGCGAAATCGTTTGCTTGTTACAGTTAATGGTGAAAAACCAGCGATATTGTTTGTTTAGTGCCAAAACAGGAGCAGTGGAAGGTAGAGAAACGCGGATGACTCCTGGTTTATCTGGTAGAGCGATTGGTAGGCGGGAAATCTCGTTAGAGTCCTGATCTTGCAGCACAAATTCAACTTCATCGGGCGAATTTTTGGTATACGGCACATAGAAAAACCAACTTGGGCGTTCTACCGTTGTCTGTCCCCAGACATTGATCACTTCATCTGACTTAGTAAAGGGCACTAAAGCAGTCAGCTTAGGTTTAGTAAGTGGACATATCGGTTCCCCACGCTTCGCTCCACCACGAACGCGACCTCCAGGAGGAGGGCCAGGTGGAAGTGGAGGTAGATTAAAGGTTGTGGCTTGAGCAAGGGTCGTTTTAGCATCAGAGCGATCGCTAAGTGAAGAACTAAGAGTTGGTTTTGCAAGGACTGGAGTCAGGCTAACTAGTAAACTGGTGCAGCTAAAAGCTACTACTACAAACAGTTTTATCGGTTGTGAATTTGACTTCATAAAAACCTTCCCTTAAGTATGTAAATCTTGTAGATTTAGCTGCTGATTCTCCAAAAATTTAATCAAAAAATCTTTCCTTATTCCCTATTTCTCGCTCATCGCCCGATGTTTTATTTTTGCATTATAAATTGACATCAAGCCAAGCGTGGCTACCAACGATAAAGCTGACGGTACAAACGGCACCCAAGCACCCAAAATTAACAGACTAAAGCAAACTATATACAGAACACTAGAGGCAATACTGCCTCCCAATGCCAACCAAAAAAACGAAAGCTTTCGGCAAGCCAGGATTCCCCCTAAGAAAGACCAGCCCCAAATCCAGCCCACCTCAGCCCACTGTGACCAAACCCGCAGCAACGGCCGCCCATCCAGGACAGCACTGAGGATCTGGCTGATCATATGGGCTTGTACTAACACTCCTGGCATTTGATCATAAAAAGGAGCGCCATAAGGTGTAGTCCAGGTGTCTGGAGAATCTCCCTTTGCTGTCACACCAATCAAAATAATCCTGTTTTTGATCGCACTGGGGTCAACCGGACTAGATAAAAATTTGGTTAGGTTTACCTGTTGGGCTATCTCTTTTGAGGAACGGTAGTTGAGCAAGATTTGACCGCCATTAACATCAATATTTTGATAGCCGCCAGTGCGAGATTTCAGATTTGGAAAAATAGTTTTACCCATCTGCAAATTCCCTTCAGGGGTAAACTTTGTTTGAATTCCTAAAGGTCGCAGATAAAGATCGGCTAGTTTGAAACTGAAGGCATAACGAGCAGGACACAACGATGTCGCCTCCGGGTTCATGAACAGGAGATGCCGACGCATAACTCCATCATGATCATGAATAAAGTCACTGAATCCCAAATTTGTTTTGGGGATTTCTGGTGGCGGCTTAGTGCCTGCGATATTTACTGTGCCATCGCTCCCCTTACATACGCCAATCAAATTCTGAGTTTTTTGCAGATGATTAATTAAATCTTTGTCTTTAGCTTTAAAATCACGGATGATATCCAAGCCGATCGCTCTGGGTTGGTACTGATTCAGTTTTACCAGGAGTTTATTGAGTGATTTTTCGGAAATGGAAGCGCCGATCAAGGACTCGCCATTTTGTCGTTGAGTTGCTATATCCTGATCATCAATTGTGATTATCAGCAGGCGCGAATCTAGTCCTTCCGCAGGGCGCGATCGCATCATCTGGTCAAAGGCTTGCATCTCTGGACTTTCCACCAATCCTAGCCATCTCACCCCACAAACCAAGGCTGTAATCGCTAAACTCGATAACAAAGTTATCGTAAATCTGCGTTTGTGAGAGTAAGCTAAATTCGGTATATCTTCAGTTTTTGTATACCTTAATTCATCCCAAGTGGGTGGTATCTGGGCTGGATTTTGGCAAATCATTGGTAGCCAAGTCGCACAGGGAAATCGATCCTCAAGTCCTTGCAATCGTTCCCGCCCTTGGCGTACCGCTTGATATAAAGACTTCCCATTGGCAAAGCCTTCGAGAAAATACTGTAAAAACTCCTTAGCAACCTGATCTGGAACCGGTTCGCGCATGACGATCATTTGAGGAATTTGCAAATCAGCTAATTCTCGCGCCAATCCTAATCCATCACAGGAGTTGAATATAGCTAGTTGCAAACCGTTTTCAATGGCTTTCCTAAGAGCGTACTTTAACTCGCCAATAGTAAGGCTATCAGTTTTATTCAGGTAAATTCGTCCACTTTCTCCATTTTTGTTACTGGAACTGTGCCCAGCAAAGAAGAGAATATCCCAGTTTTTTCCCCAGAGATGGTCAGTCAATTCCTTACGTTGTGGTTCTACCAGAAAGCTGACCTTTGCATTAGCACACTGTTGCAGTAAAGCTAGATCAGCCTGGGTGTCAATCCCCTGACTATTGCCCACAATTGCTAAAATGTTGACTAATTTATTTGGAGTGCGTGGCTTGTGAATGCGATCGTAGGATGGTGAAGAAAGGGCGATTTCAGCCTTGGGGTAGCGTTCTAACAAATCCCACAGATGCCAGGGTAATAGTTGCAATTGGCTATTTTCTGTTTGCAGAATCACCCGCACTTCTTCCGTGGACGACAATCTTTCTAACCATTTTTCCCTCAAAGGGCGAAACTCCTCTGCTCGCAGCCAGGTATTAAAGCGTGCCCGCAAAATATGGGAAGTGTTTTCGCAGTCTTGAATCATCGATACATTCGTCACCTGCATTTGGTCAGCATGGAGGCGATAACGATTGCCTATCTGCCGATAACTAGACTGCCAATGACTGTAATAGAGCGGCATTTCAGGGAATGAAGGTAGCCTCCCCGTGATTTCTGTTGCAGCACGCTCGTGTTCTTCACCAATTTGGAGAGTAACAGCAAACCCCTGCTCAAAACTACCCTCTCCGAATTTCAGAACCACTAACTTACCCATGACTGTCACTAATCTCCCTGTGCAAAATCATGCCCTGTTCTAATGTCTCATAACAAGCTCCACAAGCTTTTACAGACTTTTTGAAAAATCCCCAAAAGCCAGCTTGAATTTTTCACTTTTAATTTTTAATTAACCAATTACCACTTAATAAATTACCAACAAAAAGGAAAGATAGCTATATGTTTCAAATCCGAAAATATTCGGTAATGCTAATATCATTGATAGCCACTCTAACGCTAAATTGCTCTGTAGGTTCACCGCGAAACTGCAACTGAATATAATTGTCTAATTTTCTCGATTGAGCATTTAGAAATACTGCTCCCGAACTATCTAGAACGGTGAGATGAACTCCTGGGGGCAAGTAGATTTGATTCCCAGTGGCGTGCAATTGGAGACGAATACTGGTTTGTTGATCCTCTTCTAGGCTGATTTCCACAATCAACATGACGGGTTGGTTGAGAATTTGGATACCCAAATCAATCAGTTTTGCCCGTTTAGTAATTGATTCTGGTTCGTTAAGGGTATTTAGTTCCAAAGTTTCAGTACTGCGAAAGGCATAACCTGGTCTGAGTTCCGGCACGTTCCACAGGGATTCAATAGTCTGCCAACCTATCTCAAATATACCAGCAAACCACTGACTTAAATTCACCAGTGAACTAACTGGGGATTGGCGCAGTTGACTCAGGTGGTCAATAAACGCTTCCAATGGTTGCAGTTGTTCTAAAGGCAGTGTTTCAGTTGCGACACTAGGCATAAAACCAAGCAGCCTCGCTTCTTGGAGCGATTCATCAAATTGAACTACTAAATAACCTACCCGTTCTTCCCAGGTTTCTGGAGGAATGGAACATATCTGCTGGTGTTCCTGCACAGGGCGACACTCTAGACGACCAACTGAGGGCACCTCTAAGTCAGCTATATTCCCACAGAGGCGCATGACACAGTTCCAGCTGTCACTAGCTTGGAGGTCAGTAGGAATATCCATCATTTCCAAGTAGTCATTCACTACCCACACAGCCAGCGTATTCAGCCGAACTTGTTCTGCTTTTTCAGGATTTGGCTGCTGGTTAGCAAATTGCTGGGCAGTTATGCGAGCTGATTGGGAAATCGGCAATGTTAAAGCGAAATCGTCTAGCTGATAGGTGGAGTTATTCATAAGTCAATCCCTAGTCATCAATGCTGCTATGTACATATCACCCGCATTCACTAAATTTATGCCACAAAACAGAGAATGATTATTAGAAAATTAGGGATTGAGAGGTTTGAGGTTCTGAGGTGGATGAAGGGAGTTCTCAAAGAGATGAACGGAGTTCTTAAAGAGATAAATGAGTCTCTAATTTTCTTTGTTCCCAGTCCCCAATCCCCAAATCACAACCAGTTGCCAATCAACACATAAGCAGACCAAAAGCTTGGCGCTCTGTAGTTGGGATGGTTCAGCAGTTGTAGCTGGGCAAGGTGGACAGCTTTGGCTTTGGTGATTTTGCCATTGTTGAGTTTTTGATAGAAGGCACTAACAAACATTGCTGTCGATTCATCATCAATCTGCCACAGCGAGGCTATAGTACTGCGTGCCCCAGCTCGGACAGCTGCTCCTGCAAGACCCAGTGCTGCACGCTTGTCTCCTGTTGCTGTTTGGCAAGCACTCAAAACTAATAGTTCTACTATGGTTTTACCCTGACTGCTGAAGAGAGTATCAAAATCCTTGACATTGATCTCACCATCAAAATCCAAAATAAAAGTGTCTTCAAGGCGGGAACTAAACTGACCGTGGGTTGCTAAATGCACTATGTTGAATGGAGCAGCACCAATTTTACTCTCTAAATTCTTTTTCTTAAAATCTTTATCTAGTAGGCTAGTTGTCGAGATTCCTGCTTTGCTAATCCCGTCGAATTCAGATTCTATCGCAAGCAACGGTGCAAAGTTGGAAAAACCTGGTGGCGGCTTAGTCAGTCCTGCGGTTAGCGCTCTTAGTTGCTGTTTTACCAGTGGTTTAGGGCTGAGGAGTTGCAGACCAACGCTTAGAGCAATTGCATATTTCTCTACCAAGTATTTCTTGCCATCGTAGAGAGCTGCCATTGGTAAATTGCGTAACGGGCCATCTAAGACGAACACTAGGGTATCTACCCGACTTTTTTGCAATTCTGACTCAATCGGTTTGAGTAGCCAGTTATAAACTTGGTGCGAGTGGGTTTGGACGGCTTTGGTAGCAGTGGGATCAACAAGATTTTTTTGCAGTTCTACTAAGAGTTCCTCTACTTCTGGGCGGGAAATCTGAGTAGTGTAGCTTTGCAGGGGTTGTTTGGGAATTTTGACAATTACCTGGAGTTCTTTTTGAAGAATAATCGGATAGAGGATGGCAGCCGTGGCATTTTCTTTTTCTACCACTTGATCGAGGGCTACTCTCTGACCTTGCAGGCAAGCTTCCTGGAAGAAGTTGTCCAATTCTGCTAGTTGGAGTGCTTCAATCCGCTCTCGTGCTTTCTCCAATATTTTTTCATCTGATTTTTCTTTTTGGGATTTCAGCAGTAACTCTACTGACTCTCGGTAGACGGGTTCTACGCTGTCCCGGAAGGTGAATTGCACATCCTGATTCACTACATTACTGACTATTAAATCTCTGCGGAGAGACTGAAGGGTTTCCACAGCAAGATCATATGCCCTAATCGCACCATTAATATCTTTTTGTGCCCGAAGCAATCTCCCTAACTGCCACTCCAAAGTATAGATAATTTCTGGTGCATTGCTGCTCTGTGCCAAAGCTAATCCTTGCAGGGTCAGGTCTTGCGCCTTTGACCACTGTCCGGTTTCTTCGTACAAACCGCCTAAACTTTTCAGAGCATAGGCTTCTGCCCGCTTGTCCCCTAAACTACGGGATTGCTGGATGGCCCTGGTAAGTAATACTGTTGAGTCTTTTTTGCTGAATCCAGAGTAGTAATTCTGACTAGATGTTGGTAACACACCACTCTTGATTTTTAAGATACTTTGTGAATAGTTAATTTGAGCGTAAATACTAGCACGGCTGAGGGGGAGTTGATCGAGTTGGGACTCAATCAATGGTGAGAGAGTGTGAACCTCTGCCCATCGTTGATCTTCAATGAGTAGACTTAGTTGATTGAGTTGCGCTTGGACTTTTGTCAGGGATGAAGGAGATGCTGTGACTGTTCGTTGATAATAGGCGATCGCTTGTATATTGTCTTGTTTTTTACGGGCATGATTCCCCAGACTGAACAGACTTGCCGCAATATCAGTGCTTGATTGCAGATGTTGAGCAATCATTAGACTTTTTTCTAGCGCCTGGTATGAGTCTTTCAAATTCCCCACTACCAAAAGGGCATCACCGAGCGATCGCAAACTCACTGTCTTTTCTCTTGAGTCTGGTTGCGATTTTAACGTCTGACTTACCTCTTCGAGTGTTTTGACAGCCCGAGGGTAAAGTCCTTGGCTTCGCAACGCCTGTGCTTGATTGATTAGGGATCGCACCACACCGCTTTGATCATCTGCTTGCCTGTAAATTTTTTCCGTCTGCCGCCAAGTTTTTAAAGCCTCCTCGGCCTGTCCCATTGTTAGTTGGAGACGACCTTGAATATCCAGTGATTGGGCAAATATTTTTTGCAGATTTTGGTTTTCATCCAGTCCTTTGAGCAAATTTAAGCTTTCTGTTATTTCCTGCTGTGCCTGAATCCATGCACCCAGTTGCTGGTAAACTAGGGAAAGATTACTTAGTGTTACTGCTAGGCTGAGGCTGTCTCCTTGCTGCTTATATGCTTGGACAGCCTGTTGTAACACTTCTACTGCCTTGGTAAAGTTTCCAGCATTGTATAAAATTTGGCCCTGCTCTAATAGTGAGGCGGGGTCAGCGGCCACCGCCAGCGACATAAGACTATTAATTGGTAGTTGGGATGAGGAATTAATTGAGCCAGGAACTTTTGCCAGTACGGGTGAACCAAGGATGCATAGCAAAGCTATTAAGAAGTACAAAGGCAAACGTAAAAAGTGAGCTAGCGTGGTCTTCTCCCAACACCCTGGCTGCTTTTGCCTTTTAACTTTTACAGAATTCGCGCCAAAAATCGTAGTTGGTTTAGTCACAAGCATGACAAAAGGTAAGTGATACCAAGAACGCACAGGATTAACTGTAGGTGTTTGGGCTACCAGGGTAATGTTACCATTCACATCCATTACTTATCCCTGAGCCTTCCACAATCTTATTTTTCGTGGGTTGGATGAGGTTTTACTGGCTAAATCTCTTTAGGCAGACTCTACGAATTATTCTGGTGCGATCACCCCTTAGGGGTTAGTGTTCTTGGTACACCAGTCGCCTCAACGGCGGGAAAGAAAGGAAGTTTGGATGCGTGCAGCGGGCTGTGCCAACGGAGGAACAGTCTTATTTGAGTTGATACTGTAAAAAACAAGCCCACAGATGTGGGCTTGTTTTTCTAAGCAAAATTAATATTATCCTAGTCTCACAACTAGCTCCTCAAGCGTGAATTCCGGCAGGGAGTGCCGTAATTAAAAAATTTTATCATAATAAAATACCAAAAACCTGGTCGGGGTTGACCAGGTTTTATCGAGTTCACAGGTTTCAAATTGTTAAACTAATTAAGTAATTGAAAGTTAATAACTAAGGTGGACTAAAAACTAACAAACTCAGCATTCTTGCGTTTTTCCACTTTGGGATTCGGCTTTGCCTTCTACATTAAGCTTTTTGCCACTTATATAATGTTTGATATGCTGAAATTTGCTTGGATTGATGACAAGGGGACACTAAGTCATTGACCCTATTTGTTTGGTTTTATTTTGTTTGGTGTCCTACTATTTAAATTATCAGTTAGTTTGTAAATCGCAACCCTTAGGTTACTAAAATTGACGTTTTGTTAGATTTTGCAATCTAGCTCCAATTTGATCCCCGACTATCTTTTTTAGGACTTACGCACTGGACAAATTAATCATGGTATAAATTTACCAAAATAGGTCGTTTCAGGCTTTGATAGCGATCGCTCGTACCCTGCGGGAAGCCGCTACACGTCTATGGATGCTCTGACCTCACTTCCATTCCTCTCTCCTTTCATTTATATTTAGTATTTCCTGTCAATGCGTAAGTCCTATTTTTAAGAGAGTTGAGGGGATCTTTGTACCCCTACTCAAAAGCCAGCTACGCGTAGCGTCTCCAAAAGAGAGAGATTAGCATGGCTAACCAAACTGCATTGTGATCAATTCCACATAATTGGACTGTTATCAAGATGGTCGGTGACAATCCGGCCGATCGCATCAATTTCTGCCAATTGGGCGGCAGAAAGTTGAATTTGGGCGGCTAATGTGTTGTCTAGTGCTTGTTCGGGATAACGCGCCCCGGCGATGTCTGACGACAAGCCGCTCTGCGTCTACGCATTTGTTTGGGGTTGAGCAATTAACCACGCTAAAGCTAACTGAGCAAGGGTACAATTATGAAGAAGGGCTATGGGACGCAATTTTTGTAACGCTTGTTGAGCATGTTCAAAGTTATCGCCTTGAAACAGGGTATTTTTAGCACGGTTATCTGCTGGGTCGAATTTATGACCAAGAGCAAATTTTCCTGTTAACAATCCCTGGGCTAAAGACGAATAAGCAAGGATAGAAATATTATTTTCGATACAATAGGGCAATGCATCTTGTTCTACCTGTCTCCAGAATAAAGAATAGGGTGGTTGTAAACTATCAATACGTCCATAATTTGCTGCTTCTGCTAACTGGGCGTGAGAAAAATTGGAAACACCAAGCGCTCGAATTTTACCTTGCTCTTTGAGAAAGTTTAGAGCGCTCATAGTTTCTTCGATAGGTACTATTTCACTTTTGAAAGCACCGGAGGGCCAATGTATTTGGTAAAGATCAATGTAATCAGTTTTCAGGTTGGTTAGGGAACGATGTCTAACGACAAGCCGCTACGCGTCTACGCAAGCCTCAATCACTTGTTCATACTTGAGATGGTTAGCAAAAACTTTCGTAGCATACTCCACGCGAGTTCGTACATCAGATAAAGCTTCAGCAACAATTCGCTCAGAGTGTCCTTCACCATAAACTTCAGCAGTATCAATTGTGGTGATACCAGCTTCAAATCCGGCTCGGATCGTTTTAATCGAGTCAGCATCCTCAATTCCCACCCACATTCTTTTACCAGCTTGCCAAGTTCCCATAAGGATAGGTGTAATTTGGACATCAGAAGTACCTAGCGATCGCTTTTCCATAACTGCTTCCTAATTCATTCCCTTGGATAGTTTGACACTTTATCGGTTTTAGCTTGAAATTAAATCAGAGTTACAGTAGATGCTGATGGAATTGACCACAACTTTTCATGCTCTCAAAGAATGGGCAGTCGCCATAAATGCTTTGGAAAATGGCAAAACAATTATGTTGCTCCGCAAAGGCGGTATCCATGAACGAAATGGACATTTCCAAGTTGCCCAGAAGCAAATTTTGCTTTACCCTACTTGTGAACATCAACAAGCTTTCATGCTCAAAGCTGAGTATGCCAATCATGTATATCCAGTAACATCATGTTGGCATCCAGAGACAGTTCGCATCGGCAGTTGGGCCGAAATTACGGATATTTTGCCAGTTAGTGACGAATTTCTTGTCAACGCCTTGCTTCCCTTCCATATTTGGAACGAGCATTTTATTAGCGATCGCCTCAAATGGAAACCACGCCAGCCGCTTTATATTCTCCTCTTGCGGACATATCAACTACCTCAACAAGAAATTCCCTACCATTCTAAATACGGCGGTTGCAAGTCATGGATTGATTTAGATCAACCAATTCACTTGCAAGGAGCAAAACCAGTTTTGTCTGACTTTGCATACACCCAATTAGTAGAGACAATTCGCGGCATTGTCGGCGATAAGTTGTATGCTCCATCTTTCTAATAACCCAACTTCCTGCCCAGATCCCCGACTTCTTCAAGAAGTCGGGGATCTAAATCTAGGTTAAGTAACGCCATTCTACCCTACAGTTAATTTGATTTTTACTGTTATAAATGATCTTGCTTTTAGATAAATACGGGATTGTGTCTGGTCATCAAACGGACGATTCAAACAACAAGCATTGCTGTTAGATTTTATATTGTTTGCTCGTAGTGTTTAATCAACGGAACTTTATAATTAATTTCTAAAATCTGCGCTTATGTAACCAGAAATACAAATAGTCTGATTGTAAACTCTAGCTTAAATAGTAGTTATTGTTACACACACTCATTAAAAGCGCGGATAACATTAGAAAATCTCCCCTAGAAGGAAGGTGAGGGAAAGCTGTTGATCTCTTGTATCCTACAGCAGCTTTCTCAGGGTATGACTTGTTAAGTAATTATCCTGTAGTAGATAGAACTTAATTACACTTTGTCTAAAGTATTAGGCAAAAAAGTACTCCACAAGGGTGAGATTTTACTTGACAAAAGTCTGCCATTAGGCGTTAGTTATTAGCTAAAAGCAAAGGAGTTTGCAATGCATCGACAAATGTGCTGGTTACCTAAGTCTGGTGGCGACGGAGAGAAAATTTTGTATTTGCAGGCAGAACCCAATCAGCCTTGGCGTCCCTACACAGCTTTTGGACATTTTGCAGTCCCAGATTATCAAATACCAGGTGGTTCTAAAGGTTGGGCAACTTATCAAAAACTTCTCAAAGCAGGTTGGACACTAGTACCTAGCACACGGGCAAACGAGTTTGGCGGCAGCAGCTACGCAGAGTCAACAGCTCAAAATCAATAGAGAGACGCGATTAATCGCGTCTGTACAGGAGTTAGCAGTTAGGAGTTATTATTCTCCTTGTCTGGCTCACAAGCCTTTTGGGGAACCTTCACCGCGAGGATCAGCCGCCCCTTCTAAAGTTCCATCGGCTGTAACCGCGATCGCGTTACCATTACCCCAAGGAGCAGTTTCCTTAATTTTATGCCCCCGACGGCGTAAGTCTTGCACAGTTAGAGCATCCAAACCCCAGGATTCGACGCGCAACTCATCTGGAAGCCATTGATGATGTATGCGTGGAACAGAAACAGCCGCACCAACATCCATGTTGTATTCCAGCACATTCAGGATCACTTGTAAAACCTGGGTGATAATCGTGCTACCACCAGGCGCACCTGCTGCCATGCGGAAATGACCATTTTCTGTGACAATTGTGGGAGTCATGCTGGATAGAGGAGTTTTACGGGGGGCAATGCTGTTGGCATCGTTACCAACCAAACCAAAGGCATTAGGCACTCCTGGCGCAGAAGCAAAATCATCCATCTCATTGTTGAGGACAATTCCAGTTCCCGGTGTCACCACACCAGCACCAAAACTGAGATTAATCGTGAAAGTCAGACTTACGGCGTTGCGTTCTTCATCCACAACAGTAAGATGAGTGGTTTGGGGAGATTCATATTGAGTCGCGTGCAGTTTCAGAGATTGAGCAGATAACGGAATGATATTTTCTCCTAAACTCTGATTATTAGCTTGACTAAAACGTTGTAGTGTTTGTTTATCTACTGGCTTGACCTCGGTCGAGGGTCGAGCCACTTGCATATTAATTTCTTGACGGCGTTTTTTGGCGTAAGCTGGACTGAGCAGTTCTTGTACAGGGACTTTGACAAAATCTGGATCGCCTAAATATTCTGAGCGATCGGCGTAAGCAATCTTCATTGCTTCTACCATTAAATGTATAGCATCGGGATGATGCCATCCTAAAGATTTTAAATCAGTGTCACCGATAATATTTAAAATCTGCAATAGATGAACACCTCCCGATGAAGGTGGTGGCATTGAGCAAATTTTAGCTTTACGAAAATTGCCACAAACGGGAGTGCGCCAGATTGGTTTGTAGGCTTTCAGGTCTTCTAGAGTAATTAAACCACCATTTTTTACCATATCAGAGGCGATCGCCCGAGCAATACTTCCGGTGTAAAAACTTTGGGGATTTTGGGCAATTGCTGTTAAGGTGCGGGCCAAATCACTTTGCACCAGCTTCTCCCCTGGTTTATAAAATTCGCCATTGCGAGTGAAAATTTCTCGCAGTGCTGGATTCTTGAGAAGTGCTTGCTTGTAAGATTGGTTTGTTTGCAGAGAACGCCAAGTTTCTACATCGCCAATAACAAAGCCATCTTTAGCGAGTGCGATCGCAGGTTTCATTACCTCTTGCCAAGGTAGCTTACCATAGCGACGATGCACTTCATAAAGTCCCGCTACCGTTCCTGGTGTCCCTACTGCTAAATAACCATTGATACTTGCATTCGGACGCACCTTTCCTTCTGCATCCAGATACATATTTCTTGTAGCTTTCAGGGGGGCGCGTTCCCGAAAATCTAGCGCTTTCATCTCGCCAGTTTTCTCAGAGTGCATCAGCAAAAATCCGCCGCCGCCGATTCCTGCCGAAAAAGGCTCAACTACCGATATTGCAAAGGTTGTGGCTACAGCTGCATCCACTGCATTACCACCTTTGCGTAACATCAAAATTCCCGCTTCACTTGCTAGGGGATGGGCCGAAACTACCATTCCCTTTTTGCTGTGTAGGGGTAAAGTTAAAGCCGCTGAGGCAACTTGGCTGTAAAGTAAGACGTTGAAGGAAAAGATTGCGAGCGCAACTCGCTTGGGTTTAACAACAGTAAGCATTTTTAGTTTAGTTATTGAGGCGATACAATTTTTTCTTAAAATATTATACTTGTTTAGCATCATGGTGTGAGATTATTAATATGATTTCAGAAATCTCCAGTCCTCATGAATGCTATGTTAATAAAAACAAGTAAGACATTTTTCAAAGCTTTAACTATTGGGTTATGTATCTCTAGCGGAAGCGTTCTCTCTCAGACATTACCGCTTTCCTCTAACTTAGTAGGTTTTAATACGCCTGAAGGGGAAAAATTATTATTTCAGAGTAAATCAAAAGAAGACTTCTTTCCACTGAGTATGCAATTCACCACTCAAAATAATCAAGCATATTGTGGTGTTGCTAGTATGGTTATGATCCTGAATAGTCTACAAATCCCAGCACCAGAAGTACCCCAGTACAAGCCATATCGAGTATTTACTCAAGAAAACTTTTTTAGCAATGATAATACAAAAAAAGTGTTAACACCTGAAGCTGTGTCTCACGGAGGTATGACTCTAGACCAGTTAGGGAAATTACTAGCCAGCTATGGCGTTAAAGTTAATGTTTATCACGCTGCTGACACTAGTTTAGAAGAGTTCCGCAAACAAGCAGCAGAAAATTTAAAACAACCGCAAAATTTCGTTTTAGTAAACTATTTACGCAAAGAAATCGGTCAAGAGAAAGGTGGGCATATTTCTCCTTTAGCAGCATATAATGAGCAAACAGATAGATTTTTAATTCTTGATGTTTCTCGTTACAAGTATCCACCAGTTTGGGTAAAAACAACTGATTTATGGAAAGCAATGTTCACAAATGATCCCTCATCAAATAAAAGCCGTGGCTTTGTATTTGTAAGCAAAAGCCCTTGATATAACAATCTGTTCATTGAATTCATGAATTCTGTAATCGCCCATCCTCCATGTAAACAATGCGATCGGCAATATCTAAAATGTCAATATGGATACCGTAATTACACCACAAAGAATCGAGTTACCACCTGGCGCGGTGTTGAAACTGTTGGGAAACTGGCAAAACTATCAAGTATTAAGTCAGCAACTGGGCGATCGCTCCTCGCCTCGCATTAAATATCGACCTGGAGAGATTTTACTGATGGCACCGCTACCAGAGCATGGAAGAGATGCGAGTTTGTTGGCATTGATAGTAATAGCTCTACTTGACCACTTAAACCGTATGTACGAGTCATTTACGCCCATCACCATGAGCTTGCAAGAAATTAGTGGTATTGAACCAGACTATTGCTTTTACATTGAAAATTGCAGAGCAGTAGTAGGCAAAAAAAGAATTGATTGGCAGTCAGATCCACCACCAGATTTAGCAATTGAAATAGATGTTACAAGCTACACCGCCATTAATGATTACTTGCCTTATCGAGTGCCAGAAGTTTGGATATTAAAGAGTAATCGGCTATTAATTTATAGATTGCTCTTAGAAAGTTATGTGCTTACAGAAAGCAGCTACTTTCCTAATGTCAGAGAAATTGTGCAGCAATGCCTCCAAATTGCAACCGAGCAAACAACAAGTGAGGTCATTAGGTGGTTAAAGAACTTTTTGCGTGGACAACAATAGACAGACGTTAATGGGGAAACAGGAAACTGGTATAAGCGATCGCTCCTCGTCTATCCTTGAGATGAACCTAGTCCCTTGGATTTGCGAAACTCCTGGACAACATCTTTAATATCACGTAATTCACCCTCAACTAAATAGTTTAATTGCCGCATTTCATCTGCCGAAATCTTTCCGGCAAGTGAGGCGATCGCTTTTCTTAATTCGGGGTATTTTTTTAGAGTTTCTTGTCGAACAATTGGTGTCGCTTCGTAAGGTGGAAAATATTTTTTATCGTCCTTTAGTACAACTAAACCCAAGCGAGAAATCTGTCCGTCAGTGGAATTACCCGCTACCATATCCACCTGTTTTTGAATCAAAGCACGATATATTAAACCCAAGTCCATGATTTGGGGTGGTTTAGCAAAATGCAAATCGTAAGTTTTAGCTAATCCTGGAAAACCATCTTCCCGTTCCAAAAACTCGTAACCGAAACCACCGCGCCACTGAGGTGTATATTGAGTAGCTTGAGAGAGAGTTTGAATGTTGTAGCGCTTGGCATCATTACCCCGGACAATCATCGCAAAAGTGTTTTCAAAACCTAAGCTTGGCATTACTTCCAGATTGAATTGCTGGGCATAAGCTTGCTTTAATCTTTCATAAACTTCTTTGGTATCCTTAACTGCTTTTTGCTTCAAAATCCCAGTAAAAGCTGTACCTGTGTACTCAATATATGCGTCAATTTTGCCAGCAGTAATAGCGCTATGACAAACAAAAGAACCACCCAAACGGAAACGACGATCCACTTTTAAATTAGTTGTCGCCTCAATTTGCTGTGCTAAAAGTTCTCCTAAAATATCTTGTTCAGTAAAATCTTTGGAAGCAACGATAATATTGCCATTGCTGCTACTATTTAAATTCGGCGTGCAGCTAGTGATTAGCAGTAACAAAGCACAAGTTAAAAAGCAAAATGTCAAAAATCTTTTCATTAGAGACTATTTATAAATTCAATCTTAAGTAGCTTAACGCACCGCTATATAACATGGTGCGTTAGGTGCATAATATCGTTTGTATTCTGGATACTTTTACGTCAGCGAATCTTGAACCAGGAATATTCTTAGACAAAAAGGCTCTGAAAAGTTATGGTAAATCTTCTGTTTCATGAAGGTAAAATGAAACAACGACCTCCAAAAAATAAATCTCTTGTGGGGTGGGCATCTTGCCATTAGTGTCAACTTAAGCAAAAACTCCTTTAAAATCTCGTTTCCAGCCAGAGGCTGGAAATGCAAGTCATTGCGGCTCTGCCGCAAGTTAAGAGGCAGAGCCTCTAATTAGGCATTCCCAGTCTCTGACTGGGAACGAGATAAAGAGACAATTTCTAAAAGCTGATTATAGACTAGCTTTTATCTTAAGTTGACACGTATAGTCCTGCTGGCTCCCCTAAAGTAATTTTATTTTTATTTTATAAATGACCTCTAACTTGCTTAATTCTTAATTTTTAATTTATTCTCCAACCAGCCAATTGCAAAATCAGCTAGTAATGCAATTCCCGCCGCCGGAACTGCACCAGCTAAAATTAACTGATCATTCACTACTGATATGCCGCGAAAAATAAACACTCCTAAACCACCTGCACCAATTGCTGCTGCAATGGTTGCAATGCCAATGGCAATTACCGTTGCTACCCGCACTCCTGCTAAAATCACTCCCATTGCCAAGGGAATTTCAACTTGCAATAACAATTGTCTATCTGTCATCCCCATCCCTCTCCCAGCTTCCCGAATAGCCGGATCGACGCTAGTAATCCCTGTGTAAGTGTTACGAATTATCGGCAGCAAGGAATATACAATCAGGGCAACAATTGCTGGGACTGCGCCAATTCCGCCAATTATAGGAACCGGAATCAGTAAGCCAAACAGTGCCAAACTGGGAATAGTTTGCAGAATATTTGCTATGCCGAGAATTGGTTGGCGGAGATAGGTTTTGCGTGTAATCAAAATACCTAATGGAATGCCTACAAGTATGGCAATTCCGATCGCGATTCCTACCAAAAATAAGTGTTCTAGAGTATGCTGAAGAATTTCTGGGGCATACTTAACGAGGAAGAAATTTTTCATAAATTGTCTTGGAAGGAACGCAGACATTGAAGAAACGCTAGGCTTTCTGGGTGTTGCGATCGCATAAATTCATCTGTTGTCCCCAATACTACCAATTCTCCCCCATACATTAAACCAATTCTCGATGCCAAAACCAAGGCTTCTTGAATATCGTGGGTGACAAACACAACTGTTTTGCCTAACTCTTGCTGCAAACGCCGAAACTCTTGTTGAAGTTCTAGCCGCGTAATTGGATCGAGTGCGCCAAAGGGTTCATCCATCAACAACACTGGCGGATCTGCTGCTAAAGCCCTGGCTACACCGACTCTTTGCCTTTGTCCTCCCGAAAGTTCGTGCGGGTAACGCCCTGCGAATTGTGCTGGTTCTAAGCCTACTAATTGCAACAATTCATAAACTCGCGTTTTAATTTGTTTCGGTTGCCAACCTTCCAAAGCCGGGACTAAACCCACATTGCGTTCTACAGTGAAATGGGGAAATAAACCAATTTCTTGAATTACGTAACCAATCTTTCGCCGCAGTTTAATTTCATCCCATTCAGTTGTCGGAATACTATCAAATAAAACTTCGCCTTGTGTGGGTGTAAATAGGCGATTAATTAACTTCATTGTCGTGGTTTTGCCACTTCCACTGCGTCCGAGTAATACCAGTGCTTCTCCTTGGTGGATGGTGAAATTGAGATTTGACACCAATGGGCGATGATTGCGGCTAAAGGTAACATCACGGAATTCGACGGCAGTTTGGTTATTTTGCGGCATGAGTGGCTGGCAGTATAAGCTAGTTATATGTATTATGTGCTAATTTGGTGAGTATGCTTTATATAAATAAATTATTTTTCTAACAAATTATGGTTCCTACACCGAAAGACAAACTTAAAGACATAGTTAACCAAGGTGTAAAAATAGACATTTTTGATGCAGAAGAAGCAATTAAATTATACGAAGTTATTGGTAATTATAAAGAAAAATTAGTTAAAGATAATTTTGACAATTTATTTGGAGTGTTTCAAATTGCCTTGATCAAGAATACTATTCTTGCTATAAATAAAATTTATGAAGAGCCTAAAAATAAGTATCAATTGAGAAGCCTTCCTGATGCTGTCAAAATACTAAAAGATAACTGCAATGACTTGAAAATAGAATATAGAGAACAGTTAGAAGAAAAACTAACTAATTGGGGGTTTGATAAAAAATGTTTGATATCTCTATCTGACTCAGAACTTACAAATATTGTTGCTGAAGCACTTAGTACAAAACTCCCATCACAAGATGAAATAAAAGACATCAAAGATGTAAGAGATAAACGAGTTGCTCATCATGAGTTTATCGATGAAACAAAAATATCATCAATAATGTGGCCACACTTAGAGGACTTATTGGAACGTGCGAAGAAGATAGTTGGAGTTATCGGTAATCACTACCTCGGTAGTTTTTATGAAAACAATGATGGGGAGTATGTTTTCTCTTCCGAGGTATCAAAAACAAGTCGTTCGCTAGTGAGGCTTTTTCAAAAAGCCGGTATTGTCAACTAGTAGTGTTTTCTAAAATTAGGATATATGCTAGCACTGTGTAAATATATGTAGGGTGCGTTATAACGTTAGCCTAACGCACCGCAATAGATCATAAAAACGGTGCGTTAGCCTTTGGCGTAACACACTCTACTATGCAGTTTTAACATTATCATCTACGGCTTGTTCTGCAACATTTTTCAAGCGGCTCGACCTGATTTTGCGGGCGCGATCGCTATTGCGAACACCACCCGCCATCTCATATTCGCGGCTGTCTTTGCCGTACTTTATAGCAACCACCATTAGCATCTTCTCAGAAAGCTGACTCAAGTTTTTTTCCATCTCTTCAATTTCAGTTACAGAAGAGTCAACCACAGACAGAGCGGTATTATAAACATCAATTTTGTTACGTAACTGGTCAATTGACTCAATCAGTTTTTCCAGACTATAATCTTCATCATATTTGATGTTTGGAACAATCGATTTCAGTCCAGCGGATCTTAACTGAGCTTTTTCTAAAACGCGGGATGTACGTTTTTGACGAGACATAAATTTATTCCTTTAAAATGCTTATATAGCTAGCTTGCCTTAATGAAACTACATTCCGGTTCAGCATAACTCGCAATTTTTCTCATAAAATTTTTAGGTGATACCAGTAATTTTTCGGTATTTAATCATTAGATGTTGATTTTTGTAGAAATAATTGTCTAAGTTTCATAAAAGTTTTAAGGAAGACCGCTCCCGGCACGAGGAAGACCGCTCCCGTCACGAGGAAGACCGCTCCCGGCGCGAGGAAGACCGCTCCCGGCGCGAGGCAGACCGCTCCCGGCACGAGGGAGACTGCTCCCGGCACGAGGAAGACTGCTCCCGGCACGAGGAAGACTGCTCCCGTCACGAGGAAGACTGCTCCCGTCACGAGGAAGACCGCTCCCGGCACGAGGGAGACCGCTCCCGTTTGTTGGGGAGTGCGTAGAGGCAAAGCGATTTTTTGTTAGATATCGCTGCGTAGGCAGAGCAACAACAGGCGATCGCAGTTTATAGAAGGGCGATCGCCTAGTATTCTGTAGGAAAGACCAATATAGGCGATCGCAGTTTGTGAGAGATGGTGCGAGGAAGCAACAGTGAATCTAGTTAACCGACTGCTAAAAAAGCGATTTGGTGAACTGACTTCAGAAATGCGTTCTGCCATCACTGGTTTACCTTTACCTGTTCTGGAAGACTTGAGTGAAGCACTGTTAGATTTTACCAGTGTGGCTGATTTGCAGTCGTGGTTAGCGGAGCGATAAGCCCACTCTTCTGTAGGTGCTGCTGAGATACAAGCGATCGCATTGCTTCACTTTTAGGTAGTCGCTTACATCTATAGTTTAACGATGAGCAACTGCAACAGAAGAAAAGTAAGATCATAAACACCGCCAAACTCAGCACTGATGGCATTCACCAAGTTGTTATTTTGCCGGAAGATTTTCAACTCACTGGCACAGAAGTTTATATTAAAAAAATTGGTAACGCGATCGTTCTCATTGCCAAAGATAACCCCTGGCGATCGCTCATCGACAGTCTAGATAATTTCTCCGATGATTTTATCACTAATTGCGATCGCCCACTCATGGACACCAGAGAGAGTTTGTAAATTCGATACCTGGCATTCAGCGCTGTTGTTAGAGAATTGGGTTGAGTAGCTGTAAAAGGCGATCGCACTTTGCTTAAAACTATAAATACTGCATCCCCTTATACCAATTGACCAAAACCAGGCTACAGATGCAATTTAAAACTACGAACTTGTGCTGAGCGCAGTCGAAGTATTACGAACTTGTACTGAGCGACTTGCCCTGAGCGTTCGCGCAGCGTCTCGTAGAGAAGCCGAAGGGAGTCGAAGTATTACGAATTATTTCCACCATCGCCCCACATCTACAATAGCGTGGGCAACTTCTGCCGTTGCTGCTTCGCCACCTAATGCAAAGATAACTGGAAACAATGCCTTGATATCTTGCAGCAAATTAGGGCGAGTGCGAATAGATAACTCATGAAGTGTATCTTGCCAATATTAGTATTAAGGGGATAGTGCTTTTTGAGTGCAGCAATCAAATCCTCAATTGCTTTTGCAGGGTTTTGCCAATAAAGAGCAATACATTCACCAAAGTTTAATCTATTTACATTAGCGTCTTCTTCCATCTGAAGACAAAAAATTCGCGGTTCATCGAAAGTCCGATCTCTTGCTGCGTTGACAATGAGTTCTACCCAATTGCTTCCCATTGCTTTACAGGTTCCACACAATATCACTGGCCCGCCAGTACTAAGAGCTTTTGAGGCTTCGGCAATGTATCCTTCTCCTACCATGACAGTTCCGCGATGTGCTATCTCCTCATAGCCGGCTTCGCGAATGTCTTTTTCTAACTTTTCTGCTAATTTTTCTTCCTGTTTGGCATGGACAATGTAAATATGCCAGTTTCTCTCACTCATTTAATTGCCCGCAGCAATTGAGATACGCCTTTTGACCAGTCATTAACCAAATCTGCATACTTGATATCAGCTAGAATAGCAGGCGGTTGCCCTCCCGTGAGCAAAATTGGCAATACCTTTACTTCGTGTCCTGACAATTGTCGAGCTAACACTGACATCCACTCACGGTTTACCCAAGATGACATATCAGACGAGGAGTAACACAGCACTAAATACTTAGATCCTTCTAGCCCTTGGTCAACACGCTCAACAATCGAATCTCCTACGTCTATCTTCCATTCATCAAACCATACTTCATGCCCAGCATCAACTAATTCATTAGCCAGCTGTTCAGCTTGTTGAGCATCACTTTTACGATGACTGATGAAGACATTGGGCATGGTTAAATTCTCGACTTGAATGATATTAATTTAACAAATTTATCAGACGCGATAAATCGCGTCTCTACATGAGGGTTGTCTCGTTCCCAGTCTCCGACTGGGAATGCCTATTTTTGAGGCAGAGCCTCAAGACTTGCGGCAGAGCCGCAATGAGAGAGCATTTCCAGGCAGAGGCTGGAAACGAGATTTGAAGGCTAAAAAATAAAATAGCGCTAAGAGGATGTTTGAAAAGTATTATTGCTAACATCAAAAGCTCCCAAACCTAACCCCCATTCTCTACAAGGGAATGGGGGTTACAAAGCCTTTCGACCTTTCGGGCAGAGGAATGGAAGCGGGGTTTTTTAGTATCCTTTTAGAGTTTTCAAACAACCTCTAAGGAAAAATTGAGGGTTGGAAACTCAAGTCGGTGGGTAAAGTCTTGTGTAGCTGCGACTTCTAGTCGCTCGGCAAGTTTATAAACATCCTCTAAAAGCGATCGCAATTTCAGGTATAACTAATAACTTTAAGAAACCTTCTAAAAGAGAGCAACGTCTACAATAATAAGCATTTAATCTATCATAATACCTTATGCTCAAACCAATTTTTAACTCTTTTTTTAGTGATATAACTACCAAAAATTTCGTAAATGCTACTGCGATTATATTGTTATGCACTTTTACCACTAAACCAGTACTTGCTAATGTGCCTATAAGCTTTACTGATGTTAGCAATGATGTATATGCCAAAGAGATTCAAGAGGCTGTTCAAACAGGGATTATTGCAGGCTTCACTTCTAATAATACATTCCGTCCCACGTTAGAACTAACACGAGAACAGATGTTGTCGATGGTAATAAACGCGCTCAGTAAGCTCTCCGTCAGTCCTTTGACTGTGCCATACGATCCACCACCAGCAGCAGCAAACTTATTGAAAGTGACCAGCAAACCTTACCGGGATGTAAACGTAACTCGTTGGAGTGCTGCAATGATTGAGTGGGCAAAATCAAACGGGATTATACTCGGCTATTCTGATGGCACTTTTCGTCCTAGCCAAATAGTAACCCGTGCTGAGTTGATGGCGGTATTGCGTAAAGCGGCTGAATATGGGCAAAATGCCGGAAGTTCAAGTATAGGAGCCAAGCAGCAGGCAGTAGCTTTTAATGATATATCTAATCATTGGGCGCAGAATTCGATTAAAGAAATGTCTGCTTACTGCGGTGTAGCTTCTCCATTGAATGAAACAGGAAATGCCTTTTCTCCTAATCTTGCGGCAAAGCGCAATTATGCAGCAGCTGCCACATTACGGATGCTCAACTGTTTTAAGAGGTAAGATCACTGGACACTGCGAATTTTCACATTCGCCCAATACTATCAAACGTACTCTAAGACTCCATCTCAGCCAATTCTAACCAGCGTTCAGTCGCCACATCGATCGCTTGCTTGAGAGATTCCACTTGTTCGTAGAGTTTCTGCACTTGGCTATAATTCCCCGGTGAGACATTCGCTAGTGTTTTCTCGGTTTCTGCTTTCTCAGCCTCTAACTGGGCAATTTTACCTTCCAACTGCTCAAATTCTTTCTTTTCCCAATTGGATAACCTGCGCCGCTTTTGATTCTCTACATCTTTGGGTGAAGCTGCACCATTTTGGACTTCGACATTTTTGGGCTTCTCTTTAGTATTAGCAGCTTGCTGCTGTGCTTCTTCAGCCTTCTTATAGTCCAGATAAACTGAGTAATTACCTGGATATAGCCGGAGATTACCGCCTTCCTCAAAGGAAAATACTGTGTCGATGGTGCGATCGAGAAAGTAGCGATCGTGAGAAACTACAATTACACACCCGACAAAATCTTCTAAATAATCCTCTAGTACTGCCAATGTCTGCACATCTAAATCGTTCGTCGGTTCATCTAAAATCAAGACATTGGGCGCACTCATCAGAACCCGCAACAGAAATAAACGGCGTTTTTCCCCACCAGAAAGTTTATGAATTGGGGCATACTGTTGATTACCAGGAAACAAAAACCGCTCCAACATTTGGGAAGCAGTTATTTGAGTACCATCAGTAATTTTGATAAACTCCCCTTCTTCTTTGATGTAGTCAATTACACGCTGATTTTCGTTTAAGGCTGTGAGCAATTCTTCAGAATGCTGGTCAAAATAACCGATGTGAATTGTAGTACCAATATCTGCAAGACCTGAATCTGGCTGAATCTGACCAGTAATAATATCCATTAAAGTGGATTTACCTGCACCGTTAGCGCCGATAATGCCGATGCGGTCTTCTGGGCTAAATTCGTAGGTAAAATTATTAATCAGGGTACGTCCATCATAGGCTTTAGAAATTTTATTTAATTCAATAACTTTTTTGCCGATGCGACGACCAACTGTAGAAATATCAACTTTACCCTGAACTTGTTTAAATTCAGTATCCCGCAGAGCATGAGCGCGGTCAATTCTAGCTTTTTGCTTAGTACTTCTGGCTTTCGGTCCTTTTTTGAGCCATTCCAACTCGCGCCGCAACAAGCCTTGATGTTTACGTTGAGTACTTACAGCAGATTCTTCAGCTAAAGCTTTCTTTTCCAGGTAATATGAATAGTTACCTGTATAGGTGTAAATGTCGCCTCGGTCAATTTCAATGATCCGATTGGTAACACGATCCAAGAAGTAGCGATCGTGGGTGATCAGAAAAAGTGCGCCACGATAGCGATTTAAATAACTTTGTAACCATTCAACAGAAAGAGCATCGAGATGGTTTGTCGGCTCATCCATGAGCAAAATATCTGGTTCTGCTAGCAACGCCGATGCTAGAGCAATACGCTTGCGATAACCCCCAGATAAAGTGCCTATTTTGGCATCAAAGTCAGAAATTCCTAATTTTGTAAGGATGATTTTAGCGTTGGTTTCTAATTCCCAAGCACCACTCGTATCCATCCGTTGCATCACCACAGAAAGGCGAGACATCAATTGGCTATCATCTGGATAATGAACCAATTTATCTGACAGTTCTTCATACTCACGCACCAAAGCCATGTGTTCGCCACTGTCAGCAAAAACTTGCTCTAAAACTGTGTGATTTTCATCTAAATCTGGCTGCTGGGATAAGTAGATGATTTTAGAACCGGAGTTGACTAAAACTTGACCACTATCTATCGATTCTAACCCAGCGATCATTTTTAATAAGGTTGATTTACCAGAACCGTTAGTACCAATTAAGCCAACTTTATCGGTAGCATCTAGGCTAAAGCTGGCATCTTTTAAAATTTCTTTGATGCCAAAGTCTTTTGTTACTGACTGGAGTGTAATAATACTCATAATATTTAGTTATTTTTCATTGGTCATTAGTTAGTAGGTAAGGCACATACCTAGCCCACGTCTTGGTAAGATGATCTCATTCCTATACTCTGCATAGGAACGAGAGATTGATAGTTTTTGGGTGGTCAGAAAAGGATACATAGGGGACTTGCAAAACCAAATTTAACTTCATAACAAAGGTTTCAGCATACTTTCGACCACCAAGACGCGGGCTAGCCACATACCCTTACCTACATTGTCCGAATTCTATACAAATAAATCCAAGGGGAGATGTCCATACATTTCGTTGATTCCGTCTTCATGGTAAGACTGGCAAGATACTAATACTCCCCGATGATGACCCGCATAGGAATCAAGATAACACAAGCCATTTTTACCATTTAATTTGATATAAACTGGGCCTTCCGGTGTAAGTAAATTGTTTGGTGGTTCATAACCCAAAGCCAAAGAATAGGTCTTCATCGCCAGTATTCCTTCTTCTGCTGTATCAGCACAAATTCCTAAAATTTGATAATCAGCAAGCTTGGTGATTAAAATTAAGGCACTACGAATTACTGATTTTTCTGATGGCTTGAGGATAGGTGCGATGTCTAGACAGTTGAATTTATTCAGTAATTTTTTCGCTTCTTCGGCGGTGAGATTCTGAGGATTGGGGGTTGACATAAACTTCGATTATTATCTTGTTAGTTTTTCTGTTGTGTTTGAGTTGGGACTAGCCTAACTTACTAAGTATTATTTACTCGAATCAGGTTGATTTTGGACATTCCCAAGGTTGAACATGAAGGGGACAGCGCTTTTTGAGTCACTACCCATAACGAGGACTTTTGGCATCTGAGCGCCGCCACTCTTCCAAGCTTCAATTGCTTCTTTTTGTAGAACCAACTGTCCTCCTTGGGCTTTGAGTGTCTCTGCTAAGAGTCTTTGAGATTCTGCCTTACCTTTGGCGCGATTCACATCTGCTTGTGCTTCTTGTTCAGCTTCCCGTGCTACATAAACGGCTCTTTGCGCCCGCTGTTCAGCAATTTGTTTTTCTTCCACTGCTTTGGCAAATTCTGGTGAGAACGCTAAGTCAACTACGCTAGTATCTAACACAATTATCCCATATTTGTCTAAGCGATCGCCTAACGCATTATCAAAGTCTTCTTTCAATTCACTTCTTTTGGTAATTGCCTCTTCTACAGTTCTTCTAGCTGCGGCAATTTTAAATGCCTCTTGTGTCTGAGGTGCAATGATTTTCGATACAATATTTGCTAAGGTTCCTTGTTTCCTTCTAACTTCAACGACCTGTACGGGATCGAGGCGAAAGTTGATGGCAAATCTGGCAGATAAATTTTGCAAATCCTTAGTAGAACTCTCCGCTGGCACTTCAAACTTTTGGACTGTCAAATCATACACATCTATCACTGAGATAAAAGGCGGTTTCACGTGAATCCCTTCCAATAAAGCGCCATCTCTAGCTTTACCCAAGATGCTGATTACTCCTGCTTGTCCAGGGTTAATAATCACAAAGGAATTTAGTCCGAGAATCACTAATATTGCTAACACAATTCCTAAAACTGTGGTTTGCCAATTTCCCAATTGCTGATTTTTCAAATTCCTCTCTCCATCTGAGTGCTGAGTCGTGTTTGCGGATAGCTATGGTTTACCCCGTCCTAAGTAAAATAGTACGGATAAATCTGAGAGTAGTAAATAGTCAAAAGTTTTGCTTTGACTTGGGTAAACTCAGTTACTAGTTTAAGTTTCTCATCAGTTTGTCTGAATCAAGTCTTTAATCTTCAGACTCAGGACTTTGTTCCGTGGTAATATCAGTTGCACGAAACCGCAAAAAGCCGTGGCTACTCTATATAAATCATTTATGAACTTTTCTGTTTCTCCTCTTGGCGGCTTGGCGGTTCGATAATTTTCATCACTCAAATAAGATTGCTATATTAAAATTTATTCTATGAATGATCAGTAGATGGTTTCTGTGTGTGCGGCGGCTCTGCCAAACTCTTCCCTTGTGCTAGAATCCCTCTGTGAATAGGGTTTTAGACGCGCTAACTCTAGATCAGTTAGCATACCTTGAAAACCAAACCATTGTTGCCAACATAAGGGATATGCAAAACACAGATATAGTTGTCATTGGTAGCGGTATTGGCGGTTTGAGTTGTGCTGCTCTTTTGGCACGGTATGGCTTTGATGTGATAGTCTGCGAAAGTCACTCCATTCCTGGAGGCGCTGCCCATGCTTTTGAGCGCAATGGTTTCAAATTTGACTCGGGCCCGTCCCTCTACTCTGGACTGTCTTACAGCCCCTCTGCTAACCCTTTGCGACAAGTACTAGATGCAATTGGCTCTGAATTACCATGCGTAATCTACGATACTTGGGGTTGTTGTCTGCCAGAAGGTGATTTTGACACGGGGGTTGGTGCCGAGCAATTTTGTGAAGTGCTGATGAAATTCCGTGGTAATAATGCTGTAGCCGAATGGCAGGAACTCCAGCTTGTTATGAAACCATTTGCTAATGCAGCAACTTCCATACCACCAGCCGCATTACGCTTTGATTTTGGTGCAGCTAGAACTGTGGGCCCATTTGTCCCATCTATGACAAAAAATGTGGCGAATATCATCAAGCTGACGGGCCCCTTCAGCCGGATTATGGATGGGGTTGTTAAAGACTCGTTTACGCGAAATTGGCTCAATTTACTTTGTTTTCTACTTTCTGGACTACCAGCAGATGGTACTAGCGCCGCAGAGGTAGCATTTATGTTTGCCGACTGGTATCGACCAGACGCAGTACTTGAATATCCGATTGGTGGTAGTGGTGCTTTAGTTGACACCCTTGTACAAGGATTGGAACGTCACGGTGGGAAGCTGATGCTAGGCGCTCATGTGGAGCAAGTGCTTGTAGAAGGTAATCGCGCGATGGGTGTGCGTCTGCGCGATCGCCAAGAAATTCGGGCCCGTCGGGCAGTAATTTCTAATGCATCGGTTTGGGATACACTGAAGTTGCTACCAGAAAAGGCAATACCCAAACAGTACCGCAGCAAACGACAAGCTACGCCTGAGTGTGATAGCTTTATGCATCTACATTTAGGCATTGATGCTCAAGGATTACAGTCAGATTTGCGGTGTCATTACATCGTAGTTAATAACTGGGAATTGGGTGTGAGGGCACCTCAGAATGTTGTAGTGATATCAATCCCTTCAACTCTCGATCCATCCCTAGCACCAGCAGGTAAGCATGTGATTCATGTGTATACTCCTGGTAATGAGCCATATGCTCTGTGGCAAGGGATGGATAGAAGGAACCAAGAATATGCCGAACAAAAGCGATCGCGTGCAGAAATAATGTGGCAAGCTTTAGAACGGATCATTCCAGATATTCGCTCTCGTTGCGAAGTCACACTTGTTGGTACACCTTTAACCCACGAGCGTTATCTCCGTCGTCACCAAGGTTCCTACGGCCCAGCAATTCCGGCTGGTGCTGGTATGTTTCCTGGCCCCAGCACACCTCTACCAGGACTAATGTGCTGTGGCGACTCGACATTTCCCGGTATTGGTTTACCAGCAGTCGCCGCTAGTGGGATGATTGCTGCGAATACCCTTGCACCGGTTAATAAGCATTTAGCTATGCTTCAAGATATCAAGTGGATTTAATTTTTCGAGTATAAAATCTAGTTGCTAAGAGAGCCGCACCTGCTGCCAAAACTGCTAGTACACTGTCAGGTTCAGGTACGGCAGCAACTTGAGCATCAACTCGTGCAGTTCCAGCAAACAAACCGGACAAGTCAGGGTTTTTCAGTATAGTCGCAAACTCTGGAGAAATCAACAATTTAACATTAGAGATGGTTAGATTTTCGCCATCAAAAGCCACAGGTTTTGGAATACTCAAATCAAACAAAATTGTATTTAAAGAAAGTGTATCTCTTAAAACAAATCCGCTGGCACCTGTGACAGTACGTCCTGGAGCAAAACCAATTGAAAAGTCACCAACAGTAATTTTATCATTGAAGGTAACACTACCAGTATGCTCGATTGTACCTGAGAGGGGAGTAAAACCGCCCTCGTCACTGAATGTAAAGTTGGTGGCTGAGTCGATGTTGAAGCCAACTAAATAATTGCTAGGAATTGGTGCAACTGTATTATTAGTATCTGTCAAGGTTAGCCCGATGTTTTTAAGAATATCCTCGTGATCACGATCAATACTGGTGACTCCAGATATCACTTTAAAAGTTGCAGCTTCTACCTGTATGGGTGTAATTGATATAAAAGCTGCTGTAGTACAACCTAGAACCCCTGCAAATTGATAAAAACGCATAGATACTCCTTATCTTCGTAGTTTATTCTATCTAAAAAAACGCTCTTTATTAATCTAAAATTTTATGGAGTACCGCTAATAAGCTGGTCTTAAAAGATAAAAAATGCTTTTGCTAATTTGATATGAATTAATTATCAAGTTGATAACAAAATTCTAATCATACAGTTATAAATACAAAGTTAGATAAGTGGGTAAAAATAAATATCATTGCTGAGGATGAAGGAAAAAGTATGAGGCATAAGACATTAAACATAAAAAACGAGAAAAATATAGTTACGTTTAATTATGTCCAATGTCAATTATTTAGTTTTAAACCTAACAATGATGATCTGGTAAAATATAAATTTTTCCTCTAATTATTGATAAGATTAGGTTAAGAGGCAAAGCACTGTCTTAAAGGTTATTTATAAAGTAAATCTTAAGGTGATTTCTGATGAAAAAAATACCTATGTTAACGAGTTTGGACTTCTCTACGAGACGCTACGCGAACGCTCAACTCTCGACCACTCAGTTGGTTGAGCGTTCGCGTAGCGTCTCGTAGAGAAGTCCAAACCAACGGCTATGGTAAATTTATTACTAGAATTCACCTAAGTAGGATGCATTAGGCTAAAGCCGTAACTCACCATGTTCTATGGCGGTGCGTTAGGCGCTCATGTTATTTTTTTGGTTATACCAATTCCAATTCTGTATGAAGATGCGCCAAACTATATGAGAAACGAACTGCAAAAGGGAGGCAGCGCAGTCTTCTACCTTGGCGCTACTCTCCCTTTGGGAGAAGGGGAGACGATACCGCGCATAGCGCAGCGTTAGCGAGTCTTCTCCCTTGGCGCGATTTTGTATCAATACAGTTAACAGCGATTACCTGTAAGGTTACATAGAACAAGGGGATTTTGCCCAAAGTCTTACCTAGCCTGATTTTGTGAAGTTTCACAAAGAATTGGTATAAGTATTTCTTTTTTTGTTTCTTCTCAGCGAGACGCTACACAAATCCGTTACCCTGCGGTTAGCCGCAACTCTACAAGACACTATTGCATTCGCATCTACGTTCAAAAAATTGACTTTGACAAAGAGTTTTAGCCTTAACCCAAGCGGATTGGATTGTATATGGTTTTCACATTACGTTGACACAAAGAAACGCATTGACTCTTGCAAAAGACATAGTTGAATTTACTCTTATCGGACTTACTTGTTGATTTATAGACTTGTTCTAATCCACCAGCTTATTTTCTCCAAATTAGGATCTATTTTCTGCCAAAAGTTTGCTGATGAGTCTGCTTCTCTTGCTGCTGTGAATATTTTATCTATACTGTCAAAGTTTTTTTGAATCAACTGCTTATCTAGTTTAGGAATATCTAATTTAAGATATTTCAGACGGTTGGGTAACTCTACTTTCTCTCTTGTCGGCAAGTTGGGAATCTGATCAACTTGTTCTATAATTTTATCTCTTGATGCAATTATCTCTTCAATATTCGGCTTTTTAGTTTTTAATTGTAAATCTTTCTCTTCAAAGGTTTCTTCTTGATTACCTAACTTTATTCTCACTATTTTAACCAAGAAACTATTGTAATCAACCTCACTAACTTCACCTACTTGTTTATGATATTTCCCACTTTTATTTATAAGTACTATGTCACCTTTATCAATTCTGTCCTTCATAATTTCTACAACCTCTGAATTAAATTGCTAAATAATCTCCTCTACAGAAAATACTACTCTAAAGCCACAAACCCTCAGTCCACCGTCTGACTCATTCCAGCTACGACTGGCGCTGCGACAAAGTTCTGCACTGAAACTCCAAGAACCACCGCGTAAGACTCGGCGATTAATATCACCGCCAACTTCCCAAGCTGTTCCATCTAAGGGTGCATCGTTATAATTGTTGTGCCAAGAATCAGCGCACCATTCCCAAACTAGCCCGTGCATATCGTACAATCCAAAGGCGTTAGCTACTTCAAAACTACCGACGTTTGTTGTTTCTTTACGGAATTTGCTTTTTGGTTCGATAGCACAACTGACTAACTCAGAGGTAATCGTTTCACCAAAATGGAAGGATGTTGTAGTTCCAGCCCGACAAGCATATTCCCATTCAGCTTCACTCGGTAAACGATAGTCGTGTCCGGTTTTTTCTGATAGTCTGAGACAGAATTCTACAGCCTCATACCAAGATACATTTTCCACTGGTCTATCTAGACCTTTGAATTTCGATGGATGGGGATTTAAAGCTTGTTTGACTTTGGGTAAAGCTGCTACTACTCTCCACTGTGCTTGAGTTACAGGAAATTTCCCCATAAAAAATGGTTCGACGGTAACTTCGTGTTGAGGACGTTCGTCAGCATCCCCTTCAAACTCTGGTGAACCCATCATGTAAGTACCACCAGGAATTGATACCATTTCTAATGTGACAGACTTACCCAATTCTTCAGCAAAGAAGTTTGCATTGATGTTCACGCGGTTTACTTCTCTACCACCTGTGTCTACTGTCACTACATCAAATTCAAAGGTTTCTAAGGAGAGTAATGGTATTATTACTTTTTGCGGTAGCAGCGGTAATATAGATTGGGACATCGAAACAATTTTTAGGGCAACCGGTTCAATGTTCGATGTTGTAAACTTCAAATCGTTGAGAACTTCTACTGCTGTTTGATATCTTTCGCTCGGTAGATGTTTTAGTAATTTATCTAAAATTTTCCCTAAGTCGTCGCTGATAGTAATACCTTTTTCTTGTAATCGTTGACGCCACAACCACTTAGCATTCATGGCATCATAAATAGGGTCATTAATCTGTCCAGAAGCATCTTGTAAAGGCAAACATCGAGTTAAAAGACGCACGCAAGTTACACCCAAAGCATACAAATCACTGGCGTGACAAGCAAATCCAGCCATTTGTTCTGTTGGGGCATAACCAAGGGTATAAATTACTGTAGCTTGTCTTCCTAAACTGGTTTGTGTTAGCTGTTTAGCACCACCAAAGTCAATTAATACGGGTTTTTCATCACTTGCACGGCGGATAATATTTTCTGGTTTTATATCCCGATGAATGACGTTATGGGTATGAACGAATTCCAAAACTGGCAATAAATCAGTTAAAAGTTCCCAAATTTGTTTTTCACCATAGGTTTTTTGCTGAACTTCTTGTAAGAGAGTTTTTCCTTGAATAAATTCTTGTACGAGATACAAGCTAGTACCTTGTTCAAAATAAGCTAGTAATCTGGGAATTTGTGTATGATTTTCTCCCAGTTCATACAACCGAAAAGCTTCTTCTTTGAAAAATTCGGCTGCTTTGGTGCGTTGTCCTGTTCCCTGAAATTGTGGGAAAAATTGCTTGATGACACAAGGCGCATTTAGTCTGTCTACATCTTCTGTTGCATAGGTTCTGCTAAACCCACCTTCACCTAAGAGTCTCAATACGCGGTAACGGTTTCTCAGAAGTTTGCCAAAGTTGCTTTGTCCGCAACTCACGCAAAATCTATTGCCATCAGAGTTGAATGGATTTGAGCAATTGGGATTTTGGCAGATTTGCATAATCAGGAGGAAATAGCATCTTCTCCAAAGTTAGCCCCAATATTGTCTAATTGAAAACAGTTATGTAGATAAGCGAACACGGAAGTTTATTTATGTGCTTAAAAATATCTTTTACACGAGGAGAGATGGATGATTAACAATTCAAAATTTAAAATTTAAGAGAGTTACATAGGGAATTGAAACCCCGAATGAAACTGATATTAGTGCTTTCGGCTTGCCGGAAGGCACCCTACATTTTAATATAGCTGTTATTCACTATCCAAAAAAGTTCATCAAGAACCAATTAAAGAATTAAAAACTCAAAGTTTCAGAGAGTTACATAAGGGTATTTAAACCCCAGTGAAACTTTAGCTACTTGTATAATTAGGGGTATAAAATTCTTTATACATCTTCAAAAAAGAATGTAAAGACGTTGCATTACAACATCTTTACAAGGGTTTTCGGTAAAGTATAATTAATTTCTGAAGATGTGTTTTATTTGAAGAGAACCCATAATTTTTATTGCGAGTTTGACTCTCAATACATTTCAGATAAGCACTCTTGACCTATCCTATCAATTGCTAAAAAGGTAAAGGTTTAAAATTACCCTTTTCCCTTTAACCGAACCGTAGAGGAATGGGAGAGACAAGGAAGAAAATAATAATTCTTAACTCCTAACTCTAGATATCAGATAACTTAGTTGACCTTACGTTGGAAACTAAATGTTCCAGACTGTCCAGGTTGAAGTGGCCCAGGAATTGTGTCTAGATAGATGGTGATATTAACGCCAATTGCATCCGTTACTGCTGCTCCTAAATTTAGATAAGTTACAATTCCGGCAGGATCAATTGCAGTATTAAACACATGACTGGTATCCACCGTTCCATTGCCATCATTGTCTTTCGCCCAGTTATTATTAGTGGAATTACCATTTTCAGTAATAATGATTCCAGTTGCACTCATAGTAGCGTTATTTGAGCCGATGGGAACTGATGAAATATTGGTGTAAGTAATCCGATACTCAATAATGTTGCCTACACCAGGCTTTTTGACTGTTGTGCTAAAAGTGCTATCATTCGTAGCAACAGCAGATCCACTTCCTTGTATAATTCGAGATTCTTTCACAAGTTTCAAGAAACCTGTGTAAACTTGGTCAATAGTATTATTGTAAGATTCTCCAGAATTAAACGCTCCATCATTATTGCTATCCACAAAAGCTCGAATTGTCACAGGAAAAGCTTTACCTGTATCTGTTGATAGAGGCGTTCCTCCAGGTAAATCTACAGTTAGGGTGTAATCAACTGGGAGATTATTGAGGGTTGGTAGGACAATTCCTAAGCCAGAAGTCAAGGTGAAGACAGTGCCATTGTATGTGTAAGTGGCAACACTGGCTCCAGAGATCAAAGTTACAGTTGTACCTGATGGTAGGTCACTAGTATTGGTTGGGGTAACTGGTACTAGTAAGACATTACTCAACAGGGTTGGATTGGGGTTTAGTATAGTATTGAAGAAGCTGACAGCACCAGGATCGATGGTAGATCCTGGCGGCAGATAGAGTGGAACGATCGCTGATTGGTTTGAAAAATCATTATTATTATCAGTCGCTCCCACAGCGTCAGGGTGCAAATGCGGCCCATTCAAAATCGAAGTTTGGGCAGTCATTGTGAAGGTGTTAACTTCACCTCCAGGCCCTTGACCTGTGTTGTTATTACTGCTATCTGCCCCTTGACTAGCAACATTTGCTACCCCACTATTAGGAATATTTGAACCAACAGTACCATCATCATTAAAGTTGCTAGGGTTTTGGTCGCCTGACTCATCATAAACTAGCTGATTGAGTGTATCACCTTGAGTTTGACCAAAGCTCTGAGCAATATTAGAAATCGTAGCTGTGGAAGTCAGGACTCCATTTGTCACCACTTGGAAGGACAATCCATTTACTGTTGTCCCGGCAGTGAGAGTGCCAGATTTAACAAATCCAACACGAGTTACCAATGTTAAATCAACGGGTACAATACTAGTCCAAAGGGCATTGTTTGCCGTCACTACTGTAGGCGTCACAGTGTAAACAACAGTCCAACCTGTAGGAGGGGTAACTACACTCGCTAAGTGAGTATTTACGGGAATGGCATCAGATACCAAAATTTTGGCACCAATCAGCGCATCTACATTAATATTCGTACCTACCAAATTTGCGGGAGTTAATCCTGTACTACCTGCGGGACTTGTGGAATCAATTTTTAGACTCAAATCGTAGGTCAACTTATCATCACTCAGATTGTTGGGTGTACTGGAATCTGAATACCCAGAACGAACTTTTAAGACTTTAGCAAAGGCCTGTGGAATCGCAGAGATGGTAGTTGTTTGGATAGCGCTAGCTTCTCGTTCTCCATTCAGAGGTACCCCTGCCGTTTCTCCTGCTGTTGCATCTAAATTATCAACGGTGCGGACTTCCGTAGCGTTTGAGCCATCAGGACTATCAGGTTGGTTTTGAGTAGTATTACTGTTATCGTTAGGGCCTGTATCACCTAGTAATACTGAAATATTAGAACCCGGCGTTGCTAAAAAATTAACTGTGACAGGAACACGCACTTTGACAAATCCACTAACAGGAATGGAACCAGTGGTAAAACCAGCGTTGGGAATAGTAGTTTCAAATGTACCGTTGCCATCTAAATCTGCGGTAATTGCGCCAGCTGTTGCTGGCCCTGTAATAGTAGCTTTACCTGGAATAAAGAAACGGGTGGGATCATTCCCCACATTAGTAATCAAAAAATCGTAGTACAGCAAATCATTAGAAACAACACTACCACCTGTTGTATCTGTCATGCCTTGAGAAGTCACCGTAATTCCTGCTATCTCTGCTACAGTAATTGTTACAGTATTAGAAGTAGCTTTATTAAGAACATTTACTCCCAAATTATTTACGTAATTATATTCAGCAGTTGCGGTGTTGTCGATAACAGTACCAGCAGTTGTACCATCTGCTAGAGAAGGCATTACAAGTGTAAATGCTCCTCCTAAAGAAATTGCTGCTGCTAATAAAAAACGGTATTGATGTAATTTATGAGCAAAAAAGTTGCGTGATGGTTTCATGATTTCTCAACTGTTTTTCAGTCATTTAGTTTTTGTTGTTTAACATCTTGCACCAGTTCATTTAAAACACTTTTTGTAGATCAGATACTTCTTTCTAATTTTTCACGGGAAGTCCTCAAGCCCTGAGTTAATGAAAATAGCTAACAGAAAAATCAGGGCTTGGGAAACCTTCAAAATGACATGAATCCACATACTGTGAAAAGTCAAACTCTTTCTGTTGGCTCAAGCCACAATTTTTAAGTTATAAGTGCTGCTCACTCTACAAATATTGATAATGGTGCAAGACATGAGTTATAAATGTTCCTAATTCCGCTTCTCTACGAGACGCTGGGGGAACGCATAATTTTTAATGACGTTCCCAAACTTACTAACCTAATTCGTATTTACTGTTAATTAAGAGTTTTAGACATTTTATAAGGACGGCTTTTTGACACCGAACTGTAGTAGTTTCAGGGATAAGGTATGATGCAAAAATCCCTGCAAAATCAAACCACAAATGTATGAATTTGTTTTGGATTTTTATGTAAAAGTTTATAACAGAAATACCATAATCTCTTATGGTCTGTTTATCTCTTACATATAATTAATCGACAAATTAAAAAATTAAGTGGATGAAAACAAATTCAACATTAGACTTGTACTTTCAAAGCCCTATTACTGATAACCTTGATTGAAAGTAACTTCATCTATATTTTTATAAAAAACTAACGCTGCTGGGCTGAATTGGCACTGAACTTTACATACTCTATTGTGTTTATAAAGCACAATAATTAACACCGTAAACTTACTTAATTTGAAATATTCCGGGATTTTAAGCAATTGTTATAAATATTAAATTCTTAGCCGAATGGCACTAATAAAAGCTCTAAGCTATGCAGGATAAGGGCTACAGATTTGAAAGCTATTGAACAGTGGAGAATGAGTCAGGCGATCAATCTTGATGCAGGGTGATGGAAGCGATCGCAGTAAAGGAAACTGAACTTTGCTCCCAACCTACCCGCCCGATGGAAGCGATCGCTGATTCTTACTGTTCTCACCTGTGATCAAATCAGGTACAGTACTCAAAGCCTTAGAAACTGCGATGCTATTTAATCCCATTGAACAGGCGAGATCGTTGAAGCTAAAGTAGGCGAAGATTGTAAAGATTGATTTAACTGTTATTTGAAACTTTTATTCTCTTCAGAAGCGCGAATGGATTCAGCTACAAGAGCAACGATCGCAGATACTGAAATCAACATCACACTCAAAGCATTAATATCAGGCTTGACTCCTGTTCTGATCCGGCTAAAAATTTCCATTGGTAGGGTGTTAGAACCGCTACCAGCAGTAAAACTGGCAATGAGAAAGTCATCTAAGCTAAGGACAAAGGCCAAGAGACAACCAGCTACAATACCAGGCATCAATTGAGGTAACAATACTTTCAGGAAAGCTTGTGTGGGTGTAGCGCCTAAATCTAGTGCTGCTTCTTCTAAGTGAGGATCTAAATTAGTCAGTCGTGAAGCCACCACAAGTCCGACGTAGGCGAGACAAAACACCACATGGGCTGCAACTATTGTCCACAAACTTAAAGGTATTGCAAACGCCGCTAGGCATACTAAGGTAGCCACTGCGATCGCAATATCGGGAATAATCAATGGTAGGTAAGCAATACCGCTATACAATTTTTTACCAGGAAATTGGTAACGCGCCAACCCAACCGCCATCAAGGTTCCCAGCACTGCTGAAATCCCCACTGCACAACCAGCAACTATCATACTGTTTTGCAAAGCTGATAAGATGCGATCGTCATTGAACAACTTGCCATACCAATCGAGAGTGAATCCTTGCCAAGTTGCACTGTAGGGCGACTGATTGAAGCTATAAAAGCCAAGTACCAGTATGGGCAGATACATGAACACAAATATGATCAGTGAGAAAACCGCCTGCCATGAGACACGCGGTTTTTTGAGAGATGGAGAAATATTCACGTTTATATTTGATTTTTATAGATAGCAATATAATATATCATACTTTATGCAATAAGTCAATATAACTAATAAAAAATCTATCCTTGTGCGCGTAGGCGTAGCCCGTCGTAGACATCGCTTCATTTTGTTCGCAATGACAAATAATATAATCTGTGAGGATTCCTCTATTTACAGCAGTTTTCATTTATTTGAACCACATCTGTTGTAGGGGTACAGCAATGCTGTGCCCGTAGGGCGTGGTCTATTTATCTGAAAATTGCTGTAAGACAAGCGATCGCTCCTGGCAGCTCTTTGAACTCTTGAATTGCTCAAATGGTAAATATCCCATTTCTCATGGCATCTTGGCCTAGTTCTTGTAAGATTATTGCTAATTACTAGCATTAATTCTCCCATCAATCGCCAGCTATGACCATTACCATGACAGCGCAGGAAGAAGAGGAACTATGGGATGAGGTTGCCCAGAGTGTTGTATGTGATGCTACCTCAGAACCATTTGAATTTACTTGTGAAATGCCTAAGCAATTAGGCAAAGGTGGTTCTCGCAGTATTGAAGTACATCCCGAAATTTCGCTGGCGATTATGGATTATCAATATCATAATGATGTGATCATAAGATGTACCGAATCCGAACACCCCTTACAATTTGGCGTTTTGCTTTCAGGCAGCGTCATAGATGAATATGGAGGGAAGCTAGGAGAAGGATACACTTGTATCTCTGGTGGTGGTATCCAACGCCAGATGTCCATCAAAATTCCTCAAAAACGACGTGTGGGTGTAGACATCCATATGTCCTCTAATGTGTTAAAAACCTTTTTCCCTACAGCACATGGAGAAATTTTGCCCCAGTTGCGTCTCTTAGCAAAAGGTGATGATTGGCAAACTTTAGTTTACCCTGAAATTACACTAACAATACAAGGAGTGGTACAGCAAATCATTAATTGTCCTTACCACGGTGTAACCAAGCGGATGTATTTGCAAGCTAAAGTTTTGGAATTGATGACATTGCAACTAACCCCAATCTTGGCATATCAGGAGGGATTGCAACCATCACCGAGATTAAAGTCACAAACCATTGCCAGAATCCATCATGCTAGAGAAATTTTACACTCTCATTTAGAAAATCCACCCTTATTAGTGGAATTAGCTCAACAGGTAGGAATTAGCGATCGCACCCTCAATCACTTGCAAATTGGGAGATAGAACAGACCTAAATCTATACTATGAATCTACTAAATTCAATGGGATTCCTGAGACTTTCACGACTGTTTTCAGCGATAATACCTTCAGGCTGCCTCGAAGTCGTTACTTAAGTTATCCTCTCGATGGTCAACATTATACCACTCAAAAATATGGCTACACGCTAAACCACAAGTTTAGCGATAACTGGCAGCTCCGTAATAATTTTTCTATAACTGCTTTTAATGCCATCGAGGAGTATACGGTAGGAACAAATTTAGTGGACGATCGTTTCTTAGAGCAATATGCTGCAAACCGTAACTACATGAGAGACAACTATTTTGGACAGATCGACTTGCTTGGTAAGTTTAATACAGGCTCGATTCCACACCAACTTTTGTTTGGCTTTGATGTCAACCGCTTTGTACAAATTTATAATCCCACTATCCTCGCTGTGCCTGCTCTAGATGTCTTCAACCCCAACTACAATATTCCCAAGCCACTTACTACTCTTTATACTTATAGTAACTTTGGGACTGTTCAATCTTATGGGTTCTACCTTCAGGATCAGATTAGCTTTCAAGATAACCTGAAGTTACTGATTGGCGGGCGCTTTGATTGGATTTCACAAAAGAGTGGCACAGACCAACCAGAACAGAATGATAATGCGTTCAGCCCTCGAATCGGGTTGGTGTATCAGCCCAGCAAATCTGTTTCTCTCTACACCAGCTATAGTCAATCTTTTAACCCTACTCAGGGATTTAACCCTGATGGTAGCCAGTTCGAGCCAACTAAAGGAACCCAATATGAAGCGGGCATTAAAGTTGACTTTCTAGAAAGCAGACTCTCGACAACATTAGCAGTCTATCAAGTCACCAAGACGAATATTATAACAGACGATCCTAATAACCCTAACCCTGATTTCTTTATTCAGGTAGGAGAGCAAAGAAGTCAGGGGATTGAGTTGGATATTACAGTTGAAATTTTACCAGGGTGGAAGGCGATCGCTTCCTATGCTTATACCAATGCAGAAGTCACTGAGGATAAAACCTATGTGGTAGGCAATAGATTGGAGGATGTGCCAAAGAATCAAGCTAGCCTTTGGACAACCTATGAACTCCAAAATGGCGATTTCAAGGGTTTGGGATTTGGTCTGGGACTGTTTTATGTGGGTGCGCGGGCGGGAGATTTAGATAACTCATTTGAAATCCCCGATTACTTGCGTACCGATGCGGCGATTTACTACCGTAGAGATGCTTTAAAGGCTGCTATCAATATCCGTAATCTATTTGATACGGAATATTTCGTTGACAGCAATGGAACTAAGAGCAAGGGTTAAAACAGGTGCGCCCTTTACAATCATCGGTTCTATCAGTTGGGAGTTTTAACTCGCTCTCTTGTGGGCAATCGGCTGAATAACTTACCCCAATACAGTTTAATTGTTATCGGTAAGAATTTGGATAGAACTCCTAATCAAACTTTGGCACTCCTGATTTAAAACTACCCTATCTTACGAAAATCTGCCCTTTGGGCAGCTACAGGTGATCCTTGAGGTACGGAAAGCCGCCCAAAGAGTCGCTAGACACTTTATTCTTTAATTAATATTTGAAAATTAGATAATTAACAGGCCAGAATAGAGCTTTTTCGTCCATTATCACCATTTAGCTGAAATTTTGACGATTAAATAAAATTCATTATTATAAAAAAACTATATTTAAAATTGTATTAAATCACCAAAAATTAATAAATTAGAATGGATTTACCTCTTTAGGAGTGGGTAATTTCCGTACTAGGATAGATAAAAAATGTAGAAAGATGAGCTTAGTATTTGAAGGGAATTGTTAATAAGTTTAGTATCTGAAGTTACTTTCTGATGCAGAGTGAATCAATTACAAGCACTAGAGCAACAGAAAGAAAAAACTTCTAATTCAATTTTTATTTTTTAGGAGGTTTGTGATGCGAATTGCTCAAGTAGCTCCATTATGGGAAAGAGTTCCGCCTCCAGCTTATGGTGGTGTAGAGTTAGTAGTGGGGTTACTGACCGATGAATTAGTTCGACGCGGACATGAAGTAACTTTATTTGCATCGGGAGATTCTATTAGTCTGGCAAAACTAACGTCAGTTCATCCCCGTGCCCTCAGACTCGATCGCACCATCAAAGATTACGGCGTTTACGAAATGCTGAATCTCGCTTCGGTGTATGAACGTGCAGAAGAGTTTGATATTATTCACTCTCATGTGGGGCATGGCACACTGTCCTACGCAAATCTCGTCACAACCCCTACAGTTCATACGTTGCACGGTATTTTTACCCCTGACAACGAAAAGATATTTAGTTTTGCTAAAAAACAACCCTACGTCAATATTTCCGATGCACAACGAGAACCAAGGTTAGGGTTAAACTATCTAGCAACGGTCTATAACGGAATTGATGTCAGCAGTTATGAGTTTCACGCCCAACCAGAAAATCCGCCCTACCTAGCGTTTTTGGGTCGAATGTCTCCTGAAAAGGGAGCGCATTTAGCAATAGAAATTGCCAAAGAAACTGGTTGGCATTTGAAAATGGCAGGCAAGGTGGATGTCGTTGATGTGGAATACTTTGAGAAGGAAATTAAACCGCACATTGACGGGAAGCAAATTGAGTATCTGGGTGAAGCTAACCATACTCAAAAAAATGCCCTCATGGGAGGTGCAGTCGCAACTCTGTTTCCGATCACTTGGCGGGAACCGTTTGGGTTGGTGATGGTTGAATCAATGGCTTCTGGTACGCCAGTGATTGCGATAAAATTGGGGTCTACTGAAGAGGTAATTTCCCACGGCAAGACGGGTTTCCTCTGCAATAATATTCAAGAGTGCATCAGTGCTATTGACCAAGTAACAGAGTTAGACCGCTATGCCTGTCGCCAGCATGTCGAAAATATTTTCAGCGTTAAGCATATGACTGATGGCTATGAGGCGGTTTATCAACAAGTAATAGCAGAACGATTTTCTCAGAATGGGCATTCCCGCAGTTTGCTTAGGAATGCGGATTTATTAACTTCCAAATTTCCTGCGTAGAAACTATTTCAGCGCGCTGCTACCAGAAAAAAGTTGTGGATTTTATTAAATCCTCGTTCCTTAGTTTAGGTAGCGATCGCATTTAAATTGTCTGCCCCAGATCCCCGACAACTTTTACGAAGTCGGGGATCTTGTTAGTCAAATCAAAAGACCTCTAAGAGGTTTTACTACGCAAAATCTGTCTCTCTCTGAGTCTCAGAGGTACAGACTTGAACTTTAGTTCAAGGCAAGGAGAGGTTTATTGAACTCACGTTAAATAAAGACTGCTACCAAGTAACTCGCTCGCGCCATTTTTCCAATGTCTTAGCACTAACTCCTGGAACTCTTTCTAAGTCTTGTAAAGATGTAAATTTTTGCTGTTGACGGCTAAGAATTATCCGTTGTCCTAACTTCTTACCCACACCAGGGAGAGTTGCTAATTCTTCCATACTTGCAGTGTTGATATTTATTTGTTTAATTGCTTGTAGTTCACTTGATGTAGAAGTTTTTATCTGCGGACACCGTGTTTGTTCTAATTTAATTTTTTCTTGAATTGCTGGTGGTAATCCGGGTTTAACTTTGGCATAAAGACGAGCAAATTCTCGCACATAATGAGCAGCAACTATGGGATTTTTAATCACTACAAGTGTCTCATCGTTACCATTATTGGCAGCGTCTGACCAATTATGAGAACCTGTAATTACTGTTTGGCTATCAATCACACCAAATTTGTGATGCAATAAATCGCCTTTGGGTAATACAGGTACGCCTACGGTGGTAATTGGATTTTGCCAAGGATGGTTATCAACTTCGTATTTACATTTGTTACTGAGAGCAACCCCCATCATATCCAATGCTTCGCTGTAGGGACGATAGGCAAATTGTGGTTCAATTAAAGCGCGAATTTGGACACTTTGTTGATGGCGATTTTCTAAGATATTGGCAAGACGTTGATCGGAAAGGACAAATAACGCCATATCAACAGATTGAGTTGCTGAATCTAAAGTTTTACCAATTAAACCATTACTACTGTTATTCCAGGGTTGAGTTGGAGAAGTAGGCGAAAATTGCACAGTAATTATGGTTTGATTTAATGTAATTTGTTTAGGCGATCGCATCGGTTTTTGCAAACCGAATCGACTATCTGGTTTACCTCCTGGCCCATCTCCCCACATAACGTTAAACTCTTCTGTAAATAAAGATGCTAATTCTGGGCTGTCAATCTGCAACAAGTTATTAGCATTGCCTAAAGAGTTTGAATTTGTAAAATCCCCATAAGTATCACTTAAAGTAAAATTCGCTGAAGTAATAATTACAATGCGATTGTCCACAATCACAAATTTGTGATGCATCAAACTACTACCTGCTGAACCATCTGCTTGATCATCTATCCAGGGAATTTTGGCATTATGCAAAATTATCAAAGCATCTCTTTGATTAATCTCTGCTGGACTAAGTTGATTATCTTGGTTAATATCGATAAATTTGCGAAATTCGTGATAGCGTTCCTGTTCTCTTTTATTTAACTTACCTACTTCAGCAGATGTTAAATTACTCCAAGGTCGGCTATAAGTATTTTCTAAAATTATCCTGACTTTTACCCCAGCTTTTTGTCTATCAACCAGTGCTTGGGCAACTTTGGGTAAACGTAATTCTTGCACCGCCACATCTACTGTAGATTTAGCGTGCGTAATAGCATTGACAATTTGTTTTTCTAAATCATCCCCCAGGCGAGTTTGCTGACGGTAAGGTTCTTTGTATTCTGAAGACTCAGAATGGTTAAAGTAAACTTGAACTAATGGGTCTTGTGGTAAGGGTGCTGGACGCTGATTGGAGGACTCGACTCGTTGACAAGCAGCGAGGGGAAATATCAGTAAAAAGATATATAAAAAATATCTTTGTCTAGAGATAAGTTGCACTGTAATCTGTTAAAAATGGATTGGGAGTGGATATATTTATCATTCCCAAAATTTGATGTTTTGAATTAAGTAGATAAATAGCTTTCCAAGCAAAGGGAAAAATCCACTCCTAGAGGTAGAATTACAAAGAATTTTTCAGGATTTGTCCACTAAAACTGTATATTCTGAAAAGATCAGCAGCCTACTACCAACGTGTGTCCTCACGATTATTCAGTTATATGCAAATTTATCTAGATTACAGCGCCACCACTCCCACTCGAAAAGAAGCGATCGCAGTTATGCAAACAGTCCTCACCCAACAGTGGGGCAATCCTTCCAGCTTACATGAGTGGGGACAACGGGCTGCAACCGTTGTGGAACAAGCCAGAGTCCAAGTTGCTGGTTTAATTAACGCTGTCGATCCGGCATCCATAATCTTTACCTCTGGCGGCACTGAGGCAAATAATCTAGCAATTATGGGCGTGGCTCGGTTGTATGCTGTTCCTCAACATATAATTATCTCCAGCGTCGAGCATTCCGCAATTTCTGAGACAGTACGGTTGTTAGAAATGTGGGGTTGGGAAGTTACGCGCTTGTCTGTAGATGTTAAAGGCAGAATCAATCCCCTGGATCTAAAGGCGGCATTGCAACATAACACAGTCTTAGTTTCCGTAATTTATGGTCAAAGTGAAGTAGGTACTGTGCAACCGATCGCAGAACTGGGTAAGATTGTGCGATCGCATGGTGCTCTGTTCCATACAGATGCGGTGCAAGCTGCGGGACGCTTACCCATAGATGTGCAACAACTCCCAGTAGACTTACTTAGTCTTTCCAGTCATAAAATATATGGCCCCCAAGGTGCAGGGGCGCTATATGTGCGTCCTGGTGTGGAATTGATGCCCTTAATGGGTGGTGGTGGGCAAGAAATGGGACTGCGTTCTGGTACGCAAGCAGTACCGATAATTGCGGGGTTTGGTGTAGCAGCAGAATTAGCAGCAGAAGAATTGGCTACAGAAACACCACGGTTGATTGAGTTACGCGATCGCGCCTTTGCCCAATTAGCTGAGATTCCTGGTTTAATTGCTACAGGGGATGGCTGCGATCGTTTACCTCACCATGTCAGTATGTGCCTAGAACACGCCGATGGCGAAAAATTCAGCGGTAAAGCCTTGGTACGACAGCTAAACCTTGCTGGCATCGGCATCAGTGCTGGTGCTGCCTGTCACAGTGGTAAACTTAGCCCTAGCCCGATACTTTTAGCGATGGGTTATTCCGAAAAAGCTGCCTTGGGGGGAATTCGTATCACATTGGGGCGTGATACGACTGAAGCTGATATAGATTGGACGGCGATGGTATTGAAGCAAGTTTTGCAAAGGTTGACACCGGATTTATCTTTAGTTAAGCGTTAAATTATTGGCAACGCTACTAGGATTTAAACCGTGTAAAGTTATATGTCAAAAATTAACCAGATCGAAAACGAACTGCTGCAACTGGATGGTGGAGCATTCCAAAAGCTTGCAGATGCTTACCTCTACAAGAGAGGATACGACCCGATCAATCCCCTTGGATCTGTAATTGGTGCTGACAAAGTTAGACAGGGAACACCTGATACATTAGTAGTACTACCTAATGGAAAGTATATCTTTGCAGAATACACAACACAAAAAGAAGGGGTTGCTAATAAGTTTAAAAAAGACCTCGACAAATGTTTTGATGAGGTAAAAACTGGAATATCTGTTGAAAAAATCCAAGAGATAGTTTTATGTCACACTTCTATGCTTTCCCCATCTGAGGAAAACTTATTGAGGGAGGAATGCCAGAAACGAGGAGTCAACCTCAATATCTTTGGTATTGGGCCTATCTCTCATGATCTCTACCAAAAGTATCCAGGCATTGCAAGAGATTTCCTTGGAGTTGAGGTAGATACAGGGCAAATTATTGATATTGCCGAATTTGTTAAGGCTTACGATAAAAAAGCAGGTGCTACTCCTCTTAATATAGCTTTTCACTTTAGAGAGGAAAAGTTAGAGCAAGTATTGCAAGGATTGAATAACAGTAATCTTGTTATTGTGTTTGGCAAAGCAGGCATTGGTAAATCTCGATTGACACTCGAATGTTGCAATCAGTTTTTAGTAAGTCACCCTGAATATCAGGTTAGATGTATTTTTCTTCGAGGAGCAGATATTTTTGAGGATCTCCGTGTCTATTTTTCAGAACCGGGCTGTCACCTCATTTTTGTAGATGATGCGAATCGAGTCAACTCATTTGAGTACTTCATTCAAATCCTTCATGACCAACGCGAAGATCAACAAATCAAGGTCATTGCTACTGTTCGAGATTATGCCTTTGAAAAAGTTAAAGAATTAGCGCATTCCTATAAAAATCGGACTGAGATAGAGCTAAACTCTTTGGATGAAAATCAGATAAAGCAAATACTTCAGGATGAGTACGAAATTATTAATTCCCTCTATCTCAATAGAATTGCCGACATTGCACAAGGCAATCCTCGTCTTGCAATCATGGCTGCACTGTTAGCAAAACAAGAAAATAGACTTGACAGTATTAATAACGTATCTAATCTTTACGACGAGTATTATTCTTCAATCCAAAAAGATTTGCAAGAACTCGGTGATGAAAACCTCTTGAAAGCTGCTGGTATTGTTGCATTTTTTAGGACGGTAGATCGTTCAAATGAAAAGATGATAGAAGAAATGGAGACAGCATTCGGTATTAGCCAAGAAGTTTTTTGGAAAGCTGTTCGCCAGCTACATGATCATGAATTGCTCGATATGTACGAGAATGAGATCGTGCGAGTCTCTGATCAAGTTCTGGCTACCTATCTTTTTTACCTTGCCTTCTTTAAGGAAAAATTACTCAATTTTGCTACTCTCCTAAATTACTTTTTCCCTCAGCTTCAGTATCGAATTGTTGACGCTCTCAATCCTGTTATGAATACTTTTGATAGTGAAAGAATCATAGATGTAATGCGTCCACACGTTAATCAAGCATGGCAAACATATCAAAATGCAGGAGACGAAAAAAATCTGATGTACTTCATACAGGTGTTCTGGTTCCTTAAGCAAACAGACATCCTTGTATATATTCATAACTGCATTTCCGCAATGGAACCGGAATTAGCAGACCTCTCTAAATTTAAAATTGAGCCTAATTCTAATATTTCATCACCTTCTATCCTCAGCACACTAGGGTTATTCAACCATTCAAATGAGAATAATCTTCAAATGGCATTAGAGCTTATTTTGGAGTATGTCACAAAACGACCGACCGAAATATCGCAAGCGCTTTACCTTCTTACCGAACGATTTGGGTTTGATCACGAATCCTATTGTTATGGATTTGCTATCCAGCAGATAATAATTGATGTACTGTGGGAAAGGGTTAAAGATGGTGAAGACATAATTTTTTCAAAGCTGTTTATCGTGGTGGCTGAATATTATCTTTACACCGACTTCAGCACTAGTAGGATGAAAGGCAAAGGGATAAACATCTTTAACTTCACCTTACCACCAACGCCAGAACTGGTTGAACTCAGACAAAAAATTTGGTACAGGGTATTCCAACTTTATCAACTACCTCTTCTTAAAAAAGATGTACTTACTCTTCTTCACAAATATAGTACGTCAGGCTACAGTGTCTCAGTAAATGAAATAATTATCCAAGATTCATCTGAGGTGCTTCCTTTTATTGAGTCATATCTGGATGGGAGTAGCTATTTTAATTGCCTGATAGTTCAAAGCTACTTAGATAAATTAGAGGGTCATAAATTAGAAATCTCCGAAAATGATCATAAAACTCTTATTTGGCTTAAACTAATGGCTAATTTCTGGAGATGTCTATTGTGTGAAAATTTGCGCGTTCTCTTTACGAATAAAACCTATGCAATCTCTGAAGTTATTATTTCTGATCAATTAGAGAGACAATATCTAAATCTAGGATATGAAGAATATCAGCAACTGAGGCAACAACGAATTCAAGACTTCTTTGTAAACTACAACTTGGAAGACTACAAACAATTCTTTGAGCAATGCCTTGAGATTCAGCAAGAAACAGACCGTCGAAATCATATCATCCTTGTTTGAGAGATACGAAGTCAGTACAGTTTTACTTGACCTTTTTGATAATCAATTAAATTTGCTGAAAAAAGCTTATCTTCAAGCTCTAAAAAATGACTTGTATATAGATGAGAATGGACGATACTTTGCTTATATCCTAAAACGTGCTCCAGAATTCATCCTTGAATACATGGATTGGATTTACCAGCAGAAAGCTCAGTTATATCATTTTGATGATACACGAGACTATTCCTTCCTTTGGCGATCCGACAACTATGAGCAATTGATGAGACAGATAATTGAATATGTTTATAATCAGAATCAGCTTGTCTTAGGAACAATTAGAATTGACAAATTCTTCATTCTCAGTGCAGATGCACAAGATAATGAAACTTTGTGGAAGCGGCAAGATCATATCCTAATGAGATTACTAGAATTTCGATGTGATGACATTCCGTTTATCCAGTTTATATTTGACATAATTACAGACTTCTCGTATAAAAGAAGACGTTTATTTGTTGAGTTTTTTATAAGGTATAACAAAAAGTTCGAGGACTTTGAAAAACTTCGCCTAGAACCTAGCTCTTGGAGTTGTGTAGGAAGTTGGGTTCCAGTACATCAGAAGCGCGTTGAGTATTTAGAGTCACTGCTTCCACTTTTCAATAGTGTAGCTTTTCTCCAACATAAGCAATACGTAGAGCAACGTATTCAATCGTTATGGGAAAAAATTGAAATAGAAAAGAAACAGGACTTCATGCACGACTAGGCTACAAAATACTAACTAATTGTTGATCGCTGATACTAAAATTTAGATACAGCATTTGTCGGAGTGTTTTCTATGTCCCTGCAAGAGCTTAAAGAGCAAGCCCGTCAACTGCCAGTGAGCGATCGCCTTGAACTTGTCCGTGCGATCATTGAATCCTTACAAGATGTTCCAACCCAACCACCTGAACGATCACGCATTATCAAGCAGATGAAAGGTTTATTGAAGACCGATCAGCCAGCGCCGACTGATGAACAGGTGGAGTCCATGCTAGAAGAACGTCGGGTGGAGAAGTATCTTTAGTGATTTAGATTATAACGAAGAAGTGCGATCGCCAATTTCGTGCAAGTTCCTGAGTAAGTGCGATATTTATGCAGTTTCCGATCGCTTTTTGCAAGAAATAACTGGCCATAGGCGATCGCCTTTACCATATTGATCCTTTCGTAACCATCATATTCCTCGGCAGGACTGCTAGGATTTCCATAGATTCAGTTTAACAATGAGCTACTCAAGCAAATTTCAGAGTTGCATTTATCAAATTTCATGCTAACCAGACCAGAAATATTAGCTAATTTCAGGACAATAACACCATGAACACTGCCAAACTCACCACTGATGGCACTCACCAAATCGTTATTTTGCCCGAAGACTTTCAACTCACTGGTACTGAAGTTTATATCAAAAAAATTGGTAACGCCATTGTCCTCATTGCCAAAGATAACCCCTGGCAATCCCTCATCGATAGTCTAGACAATTTCTCCGATGACTTCATGAATTCTATAGATCAGCCACTCCTTGACACCAGAGAGAACTTCTAAATGCAATACCTGCTTGATACCAATATCTGCATTTACCTCATCAAGCAAAAACCCCAAAAAGTACTGGATAAATTCCAAACCCTTAGCATTTCTGATGTCGGTATCTCCTCCATCACCGTTGCCGAACTCGAGTATGGAGTTGCTAAAAGCCAACAGTAACAGAAAAACCGCACCGCCCTGCTGCAATTTCTGCTACCTCTAGAAATTGTCGAATTCAATCAAGCATCTGTGACAATTTACGGCAGTATCAGAAGCAATCTAGAAAGTAGAGGACTTATTATTGGTGCAATGGATATACTGATTGCTTCTCATGCGCTGAGTTTAGGAGTTACCCTCGTCACCAATAATGTGCGAGAGTTTTCTCGTATTCCTACGCTTCTATTAGAAAACTGGGTTGAGTAGTTGTGAATAGGCTATGTGTCATGACATTGCGTTGCTGGCCCCGCTTGTACCCCTACTCTTAAACAAGCTACGTGCAGCGTCTCCTAACGGGAAAGGCAAGTGTCGGTGGCGTTTACATTTTTACCACAATGATTTTGCGTCTCTACAAAAAGATTCATACATCTAATCAGCAACGCCGCCAAAAGGGTTAAAGGAGTTTTTTCCCAAAAAGTAATATTTTGAGTCATAAAGGAATTCAAGCATGACTTATTTTGATTACTTTTGAGGCTTTTTTTGAATGAGTAAAACCATCATTGGAATTGGGATGTTTATTGGCTCTACGATTGGCAGTTACATCCCTGCATTGTGGGGTGGAAGTTTGCTATCGTTCACCTCGATATTCTTGGGCGTCATTGGTGGCTTTGTGGGAATTTGGCTTGGGTATCGCGTATCAAAATATCTCGGTTTTATCTGAGCGGCGCTCTATGTCACCGTCGCTAAAAGCCTTAAACGAGTCTTTTACCAATAGGTAAAATTTTGAGTATGTCTTCTATGTGATCGCACTTCTTCAATTGGGATGTGAAGCATCTTTGTGTTTACTCCTATGAACTTTCCTCCTCAACTTCAACAGCAGATATAATAAATGAGCAAGCAGTCAGGGAATCTCGACTGAGCAGTTTGTTTTGCAAGGGATCTCTGCTATCCTCTAAAAACACTGCCCAGAAATAAACCCACTAGTCTTTTCCCAAAGAAAAGCCAATCCAACCAAAATATAATATGAATAGCTACTATTACCCAAAATACGACTTGGTATGAAACCTTGCTACTTTTGTGACGTAATCTTCGTTGGGCCATAAATCCCCCCAACCATCCACCCATGAATTCACACAAATGTAATGTCTTTTCTGGTACTCTCCAACGCCCCTGCTTTGCCCGATATTTATCATCTGCATACAGTGTAAAGGTAAGAAAACTCATTACAGGATAGAGAATCAGAGGAATTGGGTTGAAAGTAGTCAATGCATTTTGCATTGCTCCTAAACTTGGTAATAAAGATAAGAGCAATACCTCGAACATTAAAGAAGATTTTGCTTTAGGTTTGAATATTTCTTTATCGATTCCAGAAGATGAGGCTCTCGGCAGAGGTTTAGATACAACTCCCTGAATGAAGGCGTTGCAAGCATGAATTCTGCCGTCTTTACCAACCGTTAGCTGATAGCAAATCAGATTACCAACTTGTGGATGATGATTTGTTTCTTTGAGTGCAGTGATATGAAGAAAAACGTCTTGAGTGCCATCACTGGAGCGGATGAAGCCAAAACCCTTGTCATCCTTCCATGTTGTTAATTTACCTTTACGCAAAACAGGTTTCATCAAAGACCTTGATATCAATACTTCATTTTTAAGGTTCCCATATCAAGAGCAAATGATTCATATTAAAATTTAGCAACGCCAAAATCAGAGCTAATACTGAAACAATGGAAGTAATGCTAGAGTTACATATAAACTATGAGTGAACTTCCAAATACTCTTGAAGATGCGATCGCCCAATCTCAGACAGCCGTCCAAGCTGCCCTTGCAGATGGTTGTACTCGCATACAAGTTGAGTTTCTGTTCCCAGAACTCAAGTTTATGCCCGTGGCGGAACAATTTCTGCCCGTGTTTACAGAATATGATTCCCGTTTGAAGATTTTCTTTGCTGACGCTGGTGCTGCGGCCCTAGCCCGCCGCAATTGGGCTGATGCACCATTTCAAATTTTGGATATTGGTACAGGTAGGGCTGCTTCCTTGCAGACAAAAATTCAACCAGAGGATGAAATTTTCTTATTCATTGCCCCCACTTCCGTAGAAGTGCCGCAGTTGGAAAAGTTATGTGAAGTAATAGGCGATCGCCCTTTAGTCTTGTTAAATCCCCGCCTAGAAGATTCTGGAACTGTGGGCATCGGTTATGCAGCTAGAAAAATCCGCGATCGTTTTATCAGTACGATTGAATCCGCCTATTACCTCCGCCCTGTAGACGATGAAAGTGCCCTACGTCGTTGCTACCCAGGACAGTGGGAAGTTTGGCTGGAAACCAACGGCGAATATCAAAGAATTGCCGAATTACCTACCAAACCATCGGGTGATGAGTTGGATCTCATCCTCATGAAGGGACAACCGCAAACAACAACAGATGCGGCACCCGCGAAAAAGCCCAGTGTGTTTAAGAGTTTGCAACGGTTTTTAAAAGCGTTGAGTAGTTAGGAGAAAGCAGAGGTAGCAGTAGGAAACTTGATCATCTGCTGCCTCATCTTGAGTTTTTTATTTTTAAAACAGAAACTTGATGCTGAAAACCCTGTATATTGTGCGACATTGCAAAGCAGTTGCACAGGAACCTAACGCACCTCTTACATCAGAGGGTCATTTCCAAGCGATCGCTCTTGCTGATTTATTATTCAGTTGTGGGATCGAGCGGGTTATTTCTAGTCCATTTATGAGAGCATATCAGTCAATTGCTCCCCTCGCTGAACGTTTGAGCCTCTCAATCGAAATTGATAACCGACTTACCGAGCGTGTGCTGTGTGCAACACCACTTGATGATTGGCGTGAGCGATTGGCTGAATCATTTACCAATCTTGATTTATATCTAGATGGTGGTGAGTCAAGTCGTGATGCTATGGCGCGTGGGATCGCCGTAATTGATGAAGTATTGCAGCAAGAAGCAAGCACAATTGCGATCGTGACGCATGGCAATTTAATGGCGCTGATCCTGAAGCATTTTGATGATCTCATTGGTTATGCTGAATGGGAAAAATTGAGCAATCCAGATGTGTATCGCGTAGAGTTTCTCAAGGGTGCGATACACGTGGAGCGAATGATCTGCGCTTAGGATACGTTGTCATGAGTGAGCAGCATCAACTCTATTTCTGCGTATTTATTCACTGGCTAATATCCGATCTAATTCTTTAGGTGACATCACTGGAATCAGAACATCTACAAAACCAGGGACATAACGAGTTATAACTGCATCTACCCCATGTGTCATTCCACAGGCATAACTGCACCGCATCCTCAAAATCTCGGAAATTTAATGCGATCGCCTGTTCTAAGATAGTGCGGTCAACGGGACAAATGTGTAAGTCTGTTAGAACTTGAATGATGGCGTCTTGAGCAACTTTCACACCTGCGGCTCTGCGAACAACATAATATATATTAGTGATTGTTGTTGCTGCAATAAATCCTTGAACCTCACCAGCATCAATCCTCTCAAACAGCCTTGCTGCATCCTGCACAAAAGGCTCCCGCTCTTGCAAAAAATCAAGAACGATATTAGTATCAATCAAAACTCGCATTACTGATACTTTTCAGTAAGATAGGTAATATATTCTCCTGCAATATCTTCATTACCTGACGCATCTGAATCTTTTGCAATCCCCCGCAATCGGGACAAGTTCCCTTTATCTTGTAATGGGCGGGCTTCATGCTGTAAGGATTCCAGCAAGGTTTGGACTAATTGCCAACGTTCACTAGTCGATAATTGTAGCACCTGTTTTTGCAAGTTTTGCAATGTCATTAGCTTTTCCTGCCTGTATCTATCCCACCTCAATTGTAAATTTAATCGGACTTAGGCAACAAGCCTTTAACTCACAGCATAATCTGTATACTGCCGGATATAAGGCGTGTGAAATTTATCTCTAGCTGATATAAACTGTTTTCTCAGTCTGTATGGGCATTATAAATATATTTTGCCAAAATCATGGAAGAAGAGGAGTTATGAATTTTACTATTAACTCCTAACTTTTTAATTCCCTTGCAACGGCGCATTCAAGACTTTCTCAATGCGATCACGCGTTTCTAGTAAGTGCGCTTTGGTGTATTCATCCTCGGAATTAACCCCCTTGAGTTTCTCATCAAGCTGTTTGAGTTTATACCAAGCCAGAGTCCGAGCATCTTCTGGAACAGATTCTTTTCGCAACACCATACCAGTTAAAATATCCAGATATTGCCGCTGCAAGCCTCGCCGCAAACTAGAAATCTTCATTGGTTTATCTTTTGGTTTGATTACTTCTGTCCAGATACCTGACTGCAAAGTTTCAAATAGTTCTGGCAGAGTTAGTGCATTTTCTGGCTTCGTTTTGAGTTCAATATCCTTGAGGCGAGAGAGGCGATCGCCTGAGAGTAAATCTCGCAACACAGAACCCTGAATGAGTTGCACCAAGTCATGAATTGGAAAATCCAAACGACCAACTTGGGGAGAAGCACCCCAATGTCGCCAACGGGAAGGTGCTAATTTATTCAGTAATTCTGGTGAAAAACTCAGGGCATCTTCTGCAAACACGTACTTTTGCAGCGTTTCTAAAGCCTGCCGTTGTTCTTCAACTGGTATTGGTTCAAATGGTAATCGGTGTTGGCTAACTCCAGAGGGGATTTCGCTAGGGTGAATGCGATAAAAAGACTGTCCGCCGATATATTTTGTCGTGTAAAATATTTGCTGGAAATAGTTACCCAATACTGTGCTAAAACGTTCGCTCACATCGCTATAACTATCACCAGCCATTGGGTAACGCTGATCGAGACGTTCCCACATCACCCGCGAATTATTCAACTGCCACTGAGAATAAAGCAGTACATTGCTGCTGTTATCCCAAGCATCGGCAGTTGGGTCAAGGTCATACACATCTTCATCTGTGGAATAACTCAACTCTGGCTTGTAGGATTGTGCAGCAATTTGCTCCAAAATTGGCTTTTCCGCTATGGGAGTTGATGTTTGAATTGGTATGTAGCCGTACTTAATCGCCCATTCATCATAAGGCCCCACCATACTGGGAAAATAATCTCCCTGCTTTGTACCTTGAGGAGCAATATTTGGGGGAATGTAGTCCATTACGGAACTTGTCAGACCTTTAGTTTTGGTAATTTCCGTATTATTCATCTCCTGTGGTGGTAGCAGGGTACTACCACGGAAGTTATGGCGTAAACCAAGAGTATGTCCAACTTCGTGAGCGATGATTAAACGTAAATATTGATTGATATATTCTTTCACCTGGTCTGGAGTGGCCATGGTATCTGGCAGTAGTGACATTGCCAGTGAACCAAAGGCGAACTGGTTAGCAGCTTCCATCCCGTAGCATAAATCGTATTCGCCTGCCATTTTCGATAAACTACTCAACAACCCCTGTTGCCCTTGCATCTGCTGAGGGACACCATTGTTTTTGGCATCTAAACCATTGGCGCAAAGTAGACGATTTTGCATCAAAGCTGATAGAGTAGTCTGGTTTTGTGTTTGGCTAGGTTGGACGATTTTGCGATACTCATTCTTGAGTACCCGCACAAAGCTGGCATCTACGAGAATGTCTGCATCCAAAATTTCCCCAGTCAATGGGTTAACGCGGGATGGCCCCATTGCAAAATAACCATCGACTGTGTTAATCCAGCGAATCGTGTTGTAACGAATATCTGCTGGGTCCCATGTGGCGTCATCGGGCATTTGGCGGACTTCAATTGCATCTTTGAATCCCGCCTTGAGAAAGGCTTTGTTCCACATCAGGACACCTTCTTTCATCGCATCGCGGTACTCTAAAGGCACAGCGTTATCAATCCAGAAGACAATCGGTTTTTTGGGGCGAGAAATTACTGCTTTTGGGTCTTGTTTTTCTAAGTTCCAGCGATTGATGTAGCGGACAAAAGAATCGCCGCGATCATCTTTGGATAAATCTTGGTAGGCGGTGATAAAATAGCCGATGCGATCGTCAGCAAGGCGCGGTCGATAATCTTTATCAGGTAGTAAAGAGAGACTATAGTGGACGCGTAGGGTAAAGCCACGGTTGTCAGGTAATGATGCAAAGCTTGGTACTTCACTCTCGTGGCCAGCGCCACCAGAGAAATTCAAAACTGACTCAATTTCTAAGTTTTGGGGAAAAGCTTTAGCAGTACCAAAATAGGACTGGTCTGTGGTTGCTGGGACTCCTAAACTTGCAGATAATCCACCTAAGTCTGTCAGTAATAAATCGCCCAAGTCGATGAGAAGAGTTTTGCGTTGTGGATGAATGCTTTTAATGGAAATGGTGTAAAGAACAGAGTCACTAAACGATCGCACCAGCGATCGCACTTGAGGATCTCCCTCACGAGTGCGAAAATTGACATTGCGGATGACAAAGTTTAATTTATCATCCACCCGTTGGAAATAAAACAAAAAATCTTGTAAAGGCATACCGCTGTAAATACCCCGTTCGCCAATCCCTGATTCCAGGGTTGCTGTAGCTAGGTAATTTTTATTGAGTTGCTCTGGCTTAATTTCTAGATAAATTTTATTCTTTTCTTTATTGCGATAAAGGGTAAACAGTCCCCCTGACTTTTGGGTGCCTTTGATTACTTCAGCAAACGGCTCTAAATCATCCTTTGCTGCTGGTTTGGCACTAGGATTAGGCTTTGAATTCGGTTTATCTGGGGGTTTTGCAACTTGCAAAAATGGTTGCTGTGCTGCTTTTTTAAGGTCTTTTACTACCCAAATAAACGGTTGAGGCTGTACGTGTTTATTTTGATTAACTACCCAAACTTGCCCTGACGGTAGCCTCTGTTTCTGGGAGATATTGATATTCTTTAGCGATAAGGCTGAGATTTTAGTTGAAGAAGTTTCTGTGGTTAACTGACTATTAGATTTCTCTGTACTTCTGGCTGTAACGACGGCTTCTAAAACCCGCACAGTCTTATGGGTGGCTGACAATTCTGTATCAACATTCACAGATGGTGACTTGGCGCTAGCCGTTACTATTCCTAAAAACAAACCATGTAACAAAATCATATAAAAGGTTAATCTGTTCATCGCATCAATCCCCCGATAACTATACCGTAGTTACTTTTTAACTTTTGCAAAGCTATGTAGCCAGCTTTTTGGCAATTGTCTCAGTTGCTTTATATCAAGCAGTAAACTTTAGACTTCAATTTTAGTTGCAATTTTTCGGCTTTGTTACACTGTTATACTGAAAGATTTTTCCTAACAATTGCATCTCTCACAAACAGGAAGTATTATTTTTACATCAGACTAGTAAATATTGGGAAAAAAAATCTAACAAATTAACCAAATTTGGGAAATTACTTGATTTTTGAAAGAATTTTTCCGATGCTCCTTTATTTGCATCAGGAGAAGAAGCTTGAGGTTACTACGGGTTAGCGATAAGCCGCCCTCCAGGAACGCTGTCAGTGTAGCCCATCGTAGATATCGCCAACGCATGAGATTTTTCATGTAGTATTTATTGATACTATTAATTTTTGACAATGAAAAGCAAACTAGCACAGAAAAATTTTTAGTTCAGAATTCTCAAAACAGTAATTTAAATGTAACAACGGACACAGAAATGTCAACATATTTATCTCAAGTCTGGCAACTGCTGAGAAATTATGTGAGGGATATAAGTTTACAAGAGATGCCAAAGACCACATCTGTGGAAACCGAAGCAGTTTTACCTCTAAGAAAAAGCATTAAAGAACCAGACAAAAGCGTTAAATTTGCTCAAGATAATTTGCAGTCAGATTTATGCTTTCAAAGACTGCAAGAAAGCTTAAAAAAATGGACAATATCAAAGAGCGGTTTGACTTCTAAGATAGGTGATCAGACATCGGTCCCGCTACCATCAGAGTTCTGTTTGAGAGTAGGCGATCGCCAGATGCATGAAGAGATTTATGATTTACTGGGCAATGGAGCGCTGAAATCAGAAATAGTCAACGAACTCATGGAATTACTGGTAACAGGTAAAAAAATTCGCCTAGAACTACTTTTCTGGCGGCTAGAAGATTTTTATCGTCGCTGGTGTCAGGGAGAATTTATCGATGGGACACCAGATGATAACCTGCCTCAGAAAACAAGATTAAAGTTGGCAACACAAAATATTGCGATCGGGCTGAGACAGGTAGATATATATACAGGGCTGAACGTACTGATTTTACTGTTAGAGTTACACCGCTACGCCCAAGAGCGAGATGAACTCAAACAAAAAATCACCTTCTATCCATCTGCTCAACCAGACACAGACAATTTTTTCACATCCCAACTGCTGCGGATCATCAACTATAGTGATGCCCTAGAAATTGGTAATTTTAGCAGTATAGTTGGGCAATTCCTCAAAGGCGGCAACTTTCGGAGTGCTTACCTGGGCGATGCCAACCTGACTGGGGCAGACTTTAGGGGTGCCGACCTCAGCCGTGCTTACCTGGGCGATGCCAACTTAACTGGGGTAAACTTCAGCGGTGCCAACCTTAGCGGTGCTAACCTCGGTGATGCCAATCTCAGCAGTGCCAACCTCACTGGTGCTAACCTCAGTGGTACCGACCTCAGCAGCACCAACCTCAGCGGTGCTAACCTTAGCTGTGCCAACCTTAGCCGCGCCGACCTCAACCGTGCCGACCTTAGCAGCACCAACCTCAGCCGCGCCGACCTCAGCCACGCCGACCTCAACCGCGCCGACCTCAGCAGCACTAACCTTAGCCATGCTAACCTCAGCAACGCCATCCTTTTCGGTGCGAATCTAAGTGAAGCTAACCTTAGTAGCACCAACCTTAACCATGCCGACCTCTGTCGCGCCGACCTCAGTGGTGCAGATTTGAGTCACGCCATCCTCAACGGTACTAACCTCAGTGACACAATTCTTTTCAGTACCAACCTCAGCGATGCCATCCTTGTTGCCGCAGACCTTAGCTACGCTAAACTTAACGGTGCCAAGCTTAACAACGCCAGACTCAACGGGGCAATGTTCTTAGGCGCAGACCTTAGCGGTGTAGACTTGAGTCGGGTAACTCTCAACGACGCCGACCTCAGTGGGGTGATTCTCAGCGACGCTGACCTCAGTGGTGCCGACCTCACCGACGCTATCCTTTTCGGCACAGACTTCAGCTATGCCAACCTTAACAGTGCTAACCTCAGTGGCAGTAACCTCAGTGGTGCTATCCTCAACGGCGCGGATCTCAGCCACAGTAATCTCAGTTATGCCATTCTGGGTGGTGCTGACCTCAGCGACGCTAATATGGAAAAAATGACCTGGGGTAAAAAGCAGCAGTGGGAAGATGTGCGGGGATTAGAGACAGCAGTTAATGTGCCGGAGGCGTTGAAGGAAGAACTGGGATTGAATTGAGATCAGGGGAAGGGGAAAAGCTAAGTTCTGAACAGCATCTTTCGAGTTTTGAACAGCATCTTTCGAGTTTTGAACAGCATCTTTCGAGTTTTGAACAGCATCTTCCGAGTTCTAAACACTATCTTCCGAGTTCTAAACACTATCTTCCGAGTTCTAAACACTATCTTTCGAGTTCCGAACAGCATCTTTCGAGTTCCGAACAGCATCTTCCGAGTTCTAAACACTATCTTTCGAGTTCTGAACAGCATCTTTCGAGTTCTGAACACTATCTTTCGAGTTTTGAACACCATCTTCCGAGTTTCAATCTCAAAAGATGAGTATATTAGCTTGAATGATCAACTCAGAAACAGCAAATGTCTAATTACTAACTCGATGCGATCGCCTTTTCTCTTCCTCTGTGTCGCGCCAGTTGCTTCAAGTCGGGGAACCCGCCCAACGCACTGGCTTCTCTGCGCCTCGGCGGTAGCTTACGGCAAGCTGCTGCACGTCGTTCAAAGTAGCTTTCGCCAGTAGGTTGCAGACTCTTCATAGCCCAATGCCTTGTAGAACTTCGCTGCCCGACGTGTAGCCAATGCCACAAGCTTGGCATGTCGATCAGTAGCCCAACCTTCTGTTAACGAGTTTCGACTTACCTCGGCTCCGCTCGGCACAAGTCGCTCAACTCTCGACCACTCAGTTGGTTGAGCGTTCGCGTAGCGTCTGGCAGAGAAGTCGAAACCAACGGCTATGGTAAATTTATTACTAGAATTCAGTTAGGTTGTGTGCCAGCTTCAAATGATGGTTCACAACGTACAGGAAAGTTCATTGAGTTGGCAATAAAACACAGGTGATGCGCCTTTTCATGTAACTGTTTAGCGATCGCTGGATCTTTACAGTCTTTCACTGTTACAACTGGCTTAAGAATCACTTCAGCGAATTTTCCGCCTCTATCGCCAGTCTCAATCATTTTGCCAACTGGGTGATCAACGTAGCTAGTGACAACAAGCTGCACCTCAGCACACAAATGTAAATTAGACTTTAAATAAGCAGTAATTATACGAGTCTGAGCGAATGAACAAGCGTTTATCGCAAATCTGGCAGCAGTTTCGGCAATCGTTCTCAGTAGGAGAGGGTCTAAACACCACAGTTGAGACTGGCAAGGCAGTTTTAGAAGCCGCAAAAACCTTTCAAGAACAAGGTGCCAGCGTAGAACTCTTGAAACCTCTGTTACAAAATTCATCTTCACTGCTAGATGTGTTGTGTTCACCCTTAGCGCAGGTAGTGGGTGCGGGTTTGCCATTCGTGCCACTGGGAATAGCCTTGCTGAAGTTTTCCCGCGACATAACTAAGCAAGATCCTTCTCTAGAAGACTGCGTATTTATAGTTAGTCAAGTTGCTTATTTGGAAAGTGTCAAAGAAATTTTATCCTTATGTCCATCTATTAACTGTGATGCTAACCCCAATATTAATAAAGCACTAACCAAACAACTACAAAAACTCAATGAGATTGAATTAGATTATGAAAGTGCCAGCAATGCTGTAGCCTGTTTCCACGAATCAGAATTAGCGAAAGCATTTAATCAAGTATTCTTGACGCGGTTAGCAGCAACAAACATTCCCAATGCTAATGCTCATATTTTGACTCAACGAGTAGCTTGGAATACTCACCGCTACATAATTAAAGCCTGGATTGGATCAGGCGATGCTATCAAAAATATAATTCAACCTTCCTTTGGAGACTGGCAGAAAGAACAGCAAAAGTTCTCTAGCATTGATGAATACCTAAAAACTCATATTGCTAGCAAGCCTTTAGACTTAGTTTTTGACGAAAGCTTCTCATTTAAAGATATTTACGTACCTTTAAAAGCCAAACCTGTAGATAACAATGGGGAGATAGATGAAAAAGTAAACTCCTTAGATTTAGAAACATGGGCTAAGGAAATTCTCCTAAATCCAAATAACCTAGAACAAGTGATGTTTGTTCAAGCAGGCCCAGGAAGAGGTAAAAGTGTCTTCTGTCGGATGTTTTCTGATTGGGTGCGGCAGCATTTGCATCCCATTTGGACACCAATTTTGATTCGCTTACGGGATCTAGACTCCTTTGAATCCCGTTTAGAAAACACTTTAGAAGCAGAACTGAAAATTAGTTTTATTCAAAATTAGGAAAAATGGTTTGCGAATAAAAATACCCGTTTCTTGTTTATCCTTGATGGGTTTGATGAATTGCATATTGAGGCTAGAACCGACGTCAATCTAGAAAAATTTATCAAACAAGTCTCTGGATTTCAGGATGAGTGCAAAAATTACCGTGAAATGGGACATCGGGTGTTAATCACTGGTAGGTCGATGTCTTTACAAGGTATCCCTTACTTGCCCCGCAATTTAGAGCGGGTGGAAATTGTCGAAATGGATGTACAACTCCAACAAAAATGGTTAGAGAAGTGGGAAGAATTACCAGCTAATAAAGGAAAAACCACAGCCTTTGGGCAGTTTGTACAAGGTGATAAATGTCCATCTGAGGTGAAAAAGTTAGCCCAAGAGCCGCTTTTACTTTATTTGTTAGCAGCAATGTATCGAGATAGGAAATTGGCAATTGATAAATTAGAGCAAGCAAGCCAGCGGACAGCCAAAATTGTAATTTACCAGGAAGCTTTAAACTGGGTACTGACAAAACAGCGTTCCAAGGCAGATGGGACTAATTTAAATATTGAGTTAACCCAACATAAACCCGAAGATTTAAAACGTATTCTCACAGAAGCGGCTGTTTGTGTTGTGCAGTCGGGAGGCGAATTTGCTTCCATGTCAATGCTAGAGGCACGGTTACAAAATGACGAAACAGCAAAAGCCTTAATTGAAAAAGCTAAAGAAAAACTGGGTAACGAAGCTCTCAAGACAGCTTTAGCTGCTTTTTACATTCGTCCTGCTGATAAACAAGAAGGTGGGGTTGAGTTTTTTCATAAGAGTTTTGGCGAATTTCTCTTTGCTGAACGCTTGAAAGCACGCCTGAAATCTTGGACACAATACTATGAAGCAGAAGACGGAAGACAACTAGTTATTCCCGAAGCCCAAATGAATTGGCAAATTTATGATTTGCTGGGTTTTGGCGGACTCACACCAGAAATTGTGGAATATTTGATGGGGTTGCTGACTGAAAATCAAGATTTCCCTTGGGAGCAGTTATTTAAACGCTTAGAAAAGTTTTACGGTAACTGGTGTAAGGGTAAATTTATCGACTCTGCGGAAGAGACTTTCCCCCAGAAAAAGCTGCGACAGTTGCAAAAGTATAGAATTCAAGTGCTAGGTCAGCGTCAGGTGGATATTTATGCTGGGTTGAATGTGATGATTTTGCTTTTGGAGTTGCACCGTTATGCTAAAAGGCGAGATGACCTCAAACAAGAAATTGTCTTTTATCCATCTGGTCAACTAAAAGAAAATTCTTGGACAGACCAACTGCTTCGCATCATTAACTACAGTGATTGCATTCAGTTTAGAACTTTTAATAGTGTAGTTAGGCGATTCCTCAGCAACGCAAACCTCAGCCGCGCAAATCTCGGTGACGCAAACCTCAGCCGCGCAAATCTCAGTGACGCAAACCTCAGCCGTGCAAATCTCAGCCGTGCAAATCTCAGCCGTGCAAATCTCAGCCGTGCAAATCTCAGCCGTGCAAATCTCAGCGGCGCAAACCTCAGCCGTGCAGACCTCAGCCGTGCAGACCTCAGCCGTGCAAATCTCAGCGGCGCAGACCTCAGCGGCGCAAACCTCAGCGGAGCAAACCTCAGCCGCGCAGACCTCAGCCGCGCAAACCTCAGCCGCGCAAACCTCAGCGATGAATTTTTTGGAGATATTAGATGGAATAAAAATACAAAATGGGATGATGTCAAAGGGCTGGATACAGCAAGGAATGTGCCAGAAGCTTTAAAACAACAGTTGGGGCTGAGTTAAGAAGAGGTGTGAGCAAAGGAGAATAATTTAGGAATTTCCAACATTTCCAACAAATAAATTATCCAATCTTATAGGGTGGGCATCTTGCCCGCCTTTGGTCATTACGGGCGGGCGAGACGCCCACCCCACAAGAAGTTAGAGCCAAAAGCTTTAAAATTGTTAGGTTTGAACACCATCTTCCGAGTTCTGAACACCATCTTCCGAGTTCTGAACACCATTTTCCGAGTTCCGAACACCATCTTCCGAGTTCCGAACACCATCTTCCGAGTTCCGAACACCACCTTCCGAGTTCCGAACACCACCTTCCGAGTTCCGAACACCACCTTTTGAGTTCCGAACACTACCTTCCGAGTTCTGAACACCATCTTCCTACTTCCAATCTCAAAAGATGGCTATCTGAGCTTGAGTAATGAGCAATACTACCTCAAAGCCAGTTGTGAGTGTGTTAACTGTACATCAGAAGGCTATATTCCGCTTGCTAGAGTGTGAGTAGTTCACGTAAAATATAATGCCATTGTTGCGGCAGTTCTCATGACCTCATCTGCGTCGTTTGACACATCAGAGTCTTTACAGGCGGATATCGCTGAATTGATCGCTCGTTTACCGACATTAAAAAATCGGCAACTTATACAGCAAGCACTTGCTACTATTGTTCGTCTAGCTGATACCGAAATTGAGCGGCTGGATTGGAAAATATTGTCCGCTGCTCTAGTAGATATGGAGCGCGGTTTCCAGCTTTTTTATAATTATCGACACGTTCGCAAAATCACCGTCTTCGGTTCTGCTCGTCTAGCGCCAAATACGCCAGAGTACCAAATGGCCCTTAAGTTTGCTCGTGCTGTTTCTCAATTAGGATTTATGGTGATGACTGGCGGTGGCGGTGGGATTATGCAGGCGGGTCACGAAGGTGCTGGGCGAGAAAATTCTTTTGGATTAAACATTCAGTTACCCTTTGAACAGCTAGCGAACCCGTTTATAGAAGGCGATCCCAAGCTAATTAACTTCAAATATTTCTTTACCCGCAAGCTGTTTCTCCTCAAAGAAAGTGATGCTATAGCCTTGTTTCCTGGAGGCTTTGGCACTCAAGATGAAGCTTTTGAATGCATGACATTAACCCAAAATGGTAAATTTGGCCCAGTACCTCTAGTTTTAATCGATCGCCCTGGTGGCGATTACTGGCGCTCTTGGAGCGAATATATTGATAAGCAACTAGTACAAAATGGTCTTATCAGTCCTGAAGACCCCAGCCTTTACACGGTGACAGACAACTTAGATGTGGCTTGTGATGTGATTACTCGTTTTTACCAGGTTTATCACTCCTGTCGATATGTTGGCAATAAATTAGTCATCCGCCTCAAGACAGATATATCAGACGCTCAGGTAGAGCAACTCAATGCTGATTTTAGCCATATTATTATTCAAGGACGGATTGAAAAAAGTCAAGCATTACCTCAAGAAGCACAAGATGAAACTGTTGGACTACCCCGGCTCATTTTGTACTTTAATCAACGCGACTTGGGGCGCTTGTATCAGATGATTGCCACAATTAACCAGATGGGTACTCCTTCACTAGAGGATGTAGCACATCCAGAAAGAAAGTAGGTATTAATAAAGGGAAGGGTAAAGGGAATAATTTTGAATCCTTTACCTTTTTATTGTTTCAAGGTTATAAAATTGCGACGCCGATAGCGATCGCACAGTATCTCGGAAGAGAGCGTCATAGCCCGTCGTAGACATCGACAGTTACTGAATCAGGCTAACGGCCTAGTCTCTCTACATATCAAAAATGTCTGTATAGAGCATTTTTCAAGTATTTAGACCACGACTAAGCTGGGTAATGAGGAGAAGGGAGTAGGAAGTGGTGTAGTTCAATTACTCATGCGGCTATCTTCATGAGCGATCGCATTTTGGCATTATCAAAGCAGCCAGGAAAACAATGATTCACCCTACTTACAGATGAGAAAAACACCAGTTATTATGACTCAATACTGATTATGGTAAAAAAGCTTGTATATTAGCACAGGAAACAACATATCAAATCCTAACAGAGGAATAAAAGATGCTGGAATTATTGGGTTCAGGTTTGGTGTCACTCTGGCTGGAAATGGCCGGGGTACAAATCAAACCTCTAGATGCCTTAGATGCTTTGACCTGGCAAAGTAGCCCTGGCTTGGTTCTAGCCCCTGATCCCAATCCAGCTGGGGCTACTACGGTGCAGGAATATCTGAAAAAGCTCATAACATCAAAAGTCGTGGCGCAAAATCTGGCTGAGAGTCAGGGAATTTGGATGCAGTCGGGGCCGATGCTGATGGCAAATCACCAAGGTACAACACCTCTGCCGGCTGCCTCTTTAACCAAAATTGCCACTTCATTAGTTGCTTTGAAAACTTGGGGGCCAGATTACCAATTTGATACTTTGGTGAGTGTGACTGGCCCAGTGGTAAATGGAGTTGTGCAGGGCGATTTGGTAATTACAGGCCGTGGCGATCCGATGTTTGTTTGGGAAGAAGCGATCGCACTTGGTAATACTCTCAATAAAATGGGCATCAAGCAGGTAAAGGGAAATTTGATCATTACTGGCAATTTTGCCATGAATTTCCAACGTCAGCCGATGCTAGCAGGTTTGATGCTCAAGCAAATACTAAATCGTGCGACTTGGGGCCGCCCCGCTATTTTCAGGTACTCAATTATGCCCAAGGGAACGCCCAAGCCTCAAGTTGTGATTGCAGGTGGGGTGAAAGTTGAGGCGCAACCAAATCCTCAACAAACTTTGTTACTCCGGCATCGCTCATTGCCCTTGAAGCAACTGCTTAAGGAGATGAACGTTTACAGTAACAACGATATGGCACAGATGCTGGCAGACTCAGTGGGAGGAGCAAGTGTAGTCCAATCCACTGCTGCTAACCTTGCTAGAGTGCCACAAGTGGAAATTCAGTTAATCAATGGTTCAGGACTGGGCCCAGAAAATCGCATTTCCCCCAGGGCTGTCTGTGCCATGCTGATGGCTATTCAAGTTGAGGCATCTGCCCATCAGCTGAATCTGGCTGACTTGTTCCCCATGTCTGGGTTTGATCACCGAGGTACACTACACACCAGACACATTCCCCTTGCTACTGTGATCAAAACTGGCACGCTCCGCGATGTTAGCGCTTTAGCAGGAGTGATGCCCACACGCGATCGCGGTTTGGTTTGGTTTGCGATTATCAACCGGGGGACAAATGTCTGGGGTTTCCGGACTGGACAAGACCAACTCTTGCAAAGTGTTGTAAAACAATTACAACTACCTTTGGCCGTTCCTGCTGCCCTCACTCCCCACTCAGTTATCAACTCTTTACCCCAGCTAGGTGCAAGCAGTCGAAATGAAATTTTATTCAAAAGTTAGTTCATCGTCCAGAGTCATCATCTGACAAGGTTTTGAACCAAAAGTGAGCATGGCTATCCCCTGTCCGCTTTTCATGAGTGTGATTACCTTGAAAGGTCTAGTATCATTAGCAATCCAAAAGTTTTATTAATGGGTAAAAACCGAACTTGTAAAGTGTAAATGTCCATAATAGCTTTTGGGTTAAATTTTCCATTAAGTTGATTAGAGGTAGTTCGCAAAATGCCCTAACCCCAGTATTGGGAAAAGCAGGCGAAACCTGAAGTAAAAATAACTGTAAATAGATTTGTCACGACTAAGCAACAATTAGGCTTAATAAATTAGGTTGTGATTATGCGATTTCCCAAATTATTCCGGTCTATACGTCAACTCAGTTCTCATGTGTTAGCGATCGCGCTAGGAGTTGTGCTAACTGTTAGCACCCTGCAAGTGTTGCCCTCCCAAGCCGAACCAGCACCCTCTATGACTGCTGGAGATACTTCAAAAGTGATTGCCCGGCAATCACCAGCCACTCCTGCGATCGGTAGCACTAGCTTTGTCACAGCAGCAGTGAATCGTGTGGGCACAGCAGTTGTTCGGATTGATACTGAGCGTACAATTACTCGTCGCGTTGATCCATCTTTTGAAGACCCCTTTTTCCGCCGGTTTTTTGGTGACGGTTTCTCCCAACAGATGCCTTCTGAGCAGCAGTTGCGCGGTTTAGGCTCAGGTTTCATTCTTGACAAGAGCGGGTTAGTTCTGACTAATGCTCATGTGGTCGATAAGGCTGATAAAGTAACAGTCCGGCTCAAAGATGGCCGCACCTTTGAAGGGAAAGTTCAAGGCATTGATGAAGTCACAGATTTAGCAGTAGTCAAGATAAATGCTGGTAACGATTTACCAGTGGCGCCCTTGGGTTCTTCTAATAATGTACAGGTAGGAGACTGGGCGATCGCAGTTGGTAATCCTTTGGGATTTGATAACACCGTTACTTTGGGAATTGTCAGTACTCTCAAACGTTCCAGCGCCCAAGTCGGCATTAGTGATAAACGCTTGGACTTTATTCAGACAGACGCCGCGATTAACCCTGGTAACTCTGGAGGGCCACTATTGAATGGCCAAGGTGAAGTGATTGGCATTAACACAGCCATTCGTCCTGACGCGATGGGTATTGGGTTTGCGATTCCCATCGATAAAGCCAAAGCGATCGCAGCCCAACTGCAACGTGATGGCAAAGTTGCTCACCCGTATCTAGGTGTGCAAATGCTAACTTTAACGCCCGATCTTGCCAAGGAAAATAACACCGATCCCAACTCTCCTATTCAGATACCAGAAGTTAATGGTGTTTTTGTAATGCGAGTTGTTCCCAATTCTCCAGCTGCATCTGCGGGTATCCGGCGCGGCGATGTAATTCTTCAAGTTGATGGTAAAGCTATTACCAGTGCTGAACAATTGCAGAACTTTGTGGAAGACAGTCGGCTTGGTCAAATATTACAGGTGAAAGTGCAACGAGGTAATCAGACACAGCAGCTTTCAGTCCGCACAGCTGAGTTGCAAAATGCTTCGTAGGGGGGCATATCTGTTACCGGTGTTAACTTACAGCAGTTTTCATATATTTGAACCACATCTGTCGTAGGGGCACAGCATTGCTGTGCCCGTAGAGCGTGGTCTATTTACCTGAAAATAGCTGTAAGCGTGGAATCTAAGAACATCAAAGCAGATGTTCCTAGATTACATTTTATGCTGACTTTTTGCTTAAGTTGACACCAATATACAGATGTACACCCCTACTTTTACCTGATTCCAACGAGAAAGGCCAAAAAAATGATTGCTCGTCATATAGTAGCAATCATTTCCTTAGGCTTGTTGTAACTCATCAATACCTTGGAAAAGGTGCGTTAGCTGTCTTTATAACGCACTATCCATTAGCAGTTGCAGATTAATAAATCTCCACTAGTTATTCTTCTGGCTCTAAATCCAGTTCTTCCTCTTCATCTCCTTCACTGGGTTTAGCTACAGAGTTAGCAGAAACAACAGCGCCTTTATCTAGCTTTTCACGCACCAGTTGCTTAATTTGTTCAGCAAATTCAGGCTTTTCTTCTAGATACTTAATGGCATTGTCTCGTCCTTGAGAAATGTTGTCGCCATTGTAGCTGTACCAAGCTCCCTTGCGGACAAGCACGCCAGTTTCTTCTGCCAAGTCTACAATACAACCCAAGGTAGAAATTCCTTTGCCAAAAATAATGTCAAATTCCGCAATCCTAAAAGGCGGAGCTACTTTATTTTTAGCGACTTTAACTTTGACGCGGTTACCAAATTCTTCTGTACCTTTTTTCAAGGTTTGAATCCGACGAATATCCAAGCGCACCGAAGCATAAAACTTCAATGCATTACCTCCAGTCGTGGTTTCTGGGCTACCGTAGGTAACACCGATTTTTTGCCGCAACTGGTTAATGAAAATTACTGTACAACCAGATTTACCAATATTACCTGTAATTTTACGTAAAGCTTGGCTCATTAACCGCGCCTGCAAACCAACGTGAATATCGCCCATATCCCCTTCAATTTCAGCGCGGGGAACCAGTGCTGCTACTGAGTCAATGACCACAATATCAACCGCAGCAGAGCGAACAAGCTGATCGACAATTTCCAAAGCTGATTCGCCTGTGTCAGGTTGGGAAATCAGTAAATTGTCAATATCTACACCCAATGCCGCAGCATAGGTAGGGTCAAGGGCGTGTTCAGCATCAACAAAGGCGGCAATACCGCCATTTCTTTGCACTTCGGCGAGCGCATGTAGCGCTACTGTAGTCTTCCCGGAACTTTCGGGGCCATAAATTTCAATTACCCGCCCCTTGGGTAAACCACCACCCAATGCTAAATCTAAGGTGAGCGCTCCACTGGAAATCGTCTCCACCCGCATCCGGGTGGCATCGCCCAGGCGCATGATTGCTCCTTTACCAAAGCTGCGCTCAATCTGGTTGAGCACCATAGTCAGCGCTTTTTGCTTGCCAGAAGTATCGGTGTTGATAGCCATTCCTGCCTCTAATGCCTCTAAATATATGGTTTTAAGGAGTGTTGCTCTGGGAGTCTGAGTAGAACAGATATACTATTTTAACCAGAAAATTCTGGAATAGGACTTCTCCAAATCAAAAAAAGGGTGTGACAAGATCGTAACTCGATCGCTACCAGATTAGAGTAGTCTTGCACAATGATACCAACTTGCATTCAGAGATAGCTTTTTTTGACTGAGTAAGCAAGGGGTTTTCAAAAAAAATTATCTAAATATACAGTGTCAGTAGAACCGTACTTGTGAGCATTTGCGGAGGTTGATAAATTAGGAGCGATCGCTAATATGATGAATCAGCATATCATCTACAGCGTACTTCACCGGGTCGGGGTAAGCTGTAGACAGCTTATAGGGTAGTAGTGAAGAGATTTTCAATGCTTTAGATGACTTTCAGCCTCGATATGTTTGGCTTGCACTTCGGTGTGCTTAAGAGGAAAGGCGATTTGCTGTTGATTAAGTAGGTGGGCGTTAAAAAATATAACTAAATTAATAAATGTAAATCGCTTAAAAACTTATATTTAAAGCGTTTTTAGCACTTTACATAAATTTACACAGTTTTGTTTAATTGTGCCTACCTACTTAGAGGTTTGAATGTATAAGCCACCAGGTTGGCGTTCTAGTGTCTGAGCCATAGTTGTAACCTTACGCTTTTGTTTTCTGTCTTTAGTAGCGTAAGTGTGTTAATTTCGCTGAAATTCTCACTTTTGTATTTACCTAATGCTCAGTTGTTAGTCCAGACTGAAATACCGCTTTTCAGTGGATAAATAGTTAAAATAATAGTTTTAACGCTGTATTACACCAAGGTGCTAATTTATGCTTCGGATATAATGCTCAGTCTTACTTGCTGCTCTGATGAGCTTGACTTCTACTTACCAGCTAAAGATTATACAGTATTAATAGAGGGGAAAACATCATGGCTAAAATTAATCTAGATGCTCTGATTCCACGAGAAGATTTTGATGTGGAAGAAAATATTAATCTAGGTAAGAAAAAAGAAACAATTTCTATTGAAGACCTTAAAATCGACTCATTCTTCTTTTCAAACATCAAAAAACCTGATTTTCAAAGAGAAACTAACGAATGGGACAAAAATAGAATTTGTGAATTTGTCAAGAGTTTTATTGAGGGCGATTTAATACCAGCAATTATTTTATGGCGAAGTACAGGTGGCTACTTGTTTGTAATTGATGGTAGCCATAGATTGAGTGCTTTATCTGCTTGGGTAAACGATGATTATAGTGATGGTAAAATTTCAAAACTTTTTTATGATGGGGTAATTTCTGATGAACAACTAGAAGTTGCTCAAGAAACACGAAAGTTAGTAAACAAAACAGTCGGCTCCTATGATGATTTTAGGTTAGCTTCCACACACCCTGATAAAGTTAAACCCGAAGTTGTCAAATATGCTAAAAATCTAGCAGCCTTGGCAATCCAGCTTCAATAGGTTGAAGGTGATGCAACTAAAGCAGAAACTTCATTCTTCAAAATTAATCAACAAGCTGCACCAATTGATAAAACTGAGCTAAAACTCCTTGAATCTAGGAAAAAGCCTAACAGTATTGCAGCGCGTGCAATTATCAGAAGCGGTAAAGGGCATAAATATTGGTCATCTTTTTCAGATGAAACACAATATCAAATACAAGAAATAGCTAAAGAGATTAATGAGATACTTTTTGCGCCTAAGTTAAAGACTCCTATAAAAACTCTAGACATACCAGTTGGAGGAAAACTATATTCATCGCAAACATTACCACTAATTTTAGATTTTGTGAATGTTGTTAACAATCTAGATTTTAATAACAAGGGAATTAACAATGACTTAACTGGGGAAGCAACAATACAGATTTTAAAAAATACCAGGAAGCTTGTATATAGATTAAACAGTAATCATTGTTCATCTTTGGGGTTACATCCAGTTATATACTTTTACTCAAAAGATGGACGACATAGAACAGTATCCTTACTCGCTGTAGTTGATTTTGTAATAGAACTTGATAAAAGAAAAAAAATAGATGACTTTATTCAAGTACGAGAACACTTTGAGGAATGCCTCATAAAATATGATTATTTAATTCAGCAAATTTATTTAAAATATAAGTCTGTTCACAAAAGCTACAAAGATGTATCAAAAATATTTCAAAAAATTGTAACTAATTTACAAACAGAAAAAATAATTGGCAATGTTATAAATGAGATTATCTCTAGCAATGATTTTCAATATTTGACTATTCGTACAATAAATAAAGAAATTCCTTCATCTACACAAGACTTTAATACGAATAAAAAAAATGAGATTTATATAAAGGATGCATTAAAAAATGCACCAAAGTGTAAAATCTGCAATGGTCTTATCCATAGAAACTCAATTTCGATTGATCATATCCAGCGTAAAGAAGATGGCGGATTAGCGAGTGTAGATAACGGACAGATAACGCATCCATACTGTAATACAGGATATAAAAATTAAGTGATGAAAACATTTCTACTTAATCAAAATTCAAACGCTCTGCTCATCTAACAGCTATATCTCAAACTCATTAGGGCATCGATAACAGGAGTAGCAGTCATAAACTGATCGTAACAAAATAGTAAGTTATGTTCATTGCTGAATTATTCTCTACATAACTATTCTATTTACATAAACGAGCAGCAAGTTCTGTTAAGCCAGAATTGAGATGAGAAGAGTTATCTGCTAAAATATAGTCAAAATGTCTAAAATAGTCAAAATTGCTATGCAGACCTACACTCTTACAGATGCTCGTAACAAACACGGTGAGGTTTTTGATAAAGCTGCTATTGAGCCAGTGCTACTAACTAAGCAATCACGGCCTAGCCATGTGATTATTTCAGCCGAGAGCTACGAAAAATTAATTAATCGGCTGGAAGAATTAGAGGATATGGTTTTCGGTCAAGCAGCTGAAGTTGCTCTGAGTCAGTCTAAAATGATTGGTACAAAGGCTTTTACATCTGCATTAGAGCATTTAGCTAATGGCGAAGCTTGATGGTTTAGCAACTGTTCTTGATTTTCTGAACGGTTTGCAGCCTAAAATAGCAGCACAGATTGCAAAAAAGGTTTTGGCTTTGAATGTTGAGCCTTTACCCGCTGATAGTGAGCAGCTATCTGGTTATCAGGGTTTATATCGAGTTGATAGTGGTGAATATCGAATTGTTTACAGGTATTTTCCTGATCAAGATTTAGTAGAAGTGATTTTAGTCGGTAAGCGCAATGATGATGATGTCTACAAAAGATTAAAGCGTTTACTAGCATAAACTTCTGTTTTCATTAAAATGCTAAAATCGCTCCAGCACAAATGCTTTCAGGCATCTTTGATGACTCTCGACCTTCCCGACTCTCTGATTCTCGATACAGCGCTTTCAGTATCTGGATTAACTGACTATATCCGCTTGCTGTTAGAGCAAGATGAACAATTACGGCAAGTTTGGGTAACTGGAGAAGTTTCCAGTGCTAACCATCATCGCAGTGGTTTATTTTTCACGCTGCAAGATACCGATCGCACCGCCGGAATTAAGTGTGTGGTATGGAATAGCGAATTGCCAAAACTCGCCCAGATACCCGTTCCCGGTGAGCAGATAATTATTTTGGGCAGTATTCGCCTGTATCCGCAACGGGGAGAGTATCAGTTATCAGTTTGGCAGACTCTACCTGCTGGTGTTGGTTTACAGGCGCTGCGCTATCAACAACTAAAAAATCGCTTGCTGGCTGAGGGGTTGTTCGACGCGCAAAGAAAGCGATCGCTCCCAATCCACCCCCAAACGATCGCTGTCGTCACTTCACCCACTGCTGCTGCTTGGGGTGATATTCAAAAAACTCTCAAGCAAAGGTATCCAGGTTTACAGGTTTTATTTTCTCCGGCTACAGTACAGGGTGAACAAGCGCCGGAATCTATCGTCAAAGCAATTGATCGGGTGGAAAATGATGGTCGTGCCGAAGTGCTAATTTTATCGCGGGGTGGTGGGGCGGTTGAGGAATTGGCTTGCTTTAATGATGAACGAGTGGTGCGATCACTGGCTAGTTGTTCGATTCCTGTAATTACTGGTATCGGTCATCAACGCGATGAATCTTTAGCAGATTTAGTTGCAGATGCTTGTGTGCATACACCCACTGCGGCGGCGGAAAGAGTTGTGCCAGCACTTTCAGAGTTGTATACTGAACATCGGCAGCGAGTTGTGGCTTTAGATGAAGCGGTGCATGACTTTGGGGAAACTGCTGAAAATAAACTGCAAGTATTACAAAATCGTTTGCGACGTTTGCGGTTAGATCGACAAGTGCAGCAGGAGGTAGAAAAGCTAGCTTGGAAGCGTCAGCAATTGGTGCAAATCACGACGGGGCGATCGCAGCAAGCAACGCAGCATTTAGAATTATTGCGGCAAAAGTTGGCAACTCTTGACCCGAAAGCGGTGTTGCAGCGTGGTTATGCTGTGGTGAGGCGGGAAGATGGGGCGATCGCTCGTTCTGCAACTGAGTTGGCTGTGGGAGATGATTTGTTGATTCAGTTGGGGCAAGGTGGGGTTAAAGTGAAGGTTATGGAAATGAAGGATTAACGAACCACAGAGGCGTAGAGGACACAGAGAGGTTGATGGTTAAACGTAAGAGTGCTTCTAATTCTGAGGAAGGTTGGAATTATGAGGCAAAAGTTATTGAAATAGAGGGAATTATCGCTGGCATTGAGGCGGGTGAGTTGGAATTGGAAGAGGTTTTTGACCAATTTGCTAAGGCTGTAGAGTATTTGCGTCAGTGCGAAAGTTTTTTGCAGCAGCGACAGCAGCAAGTAGATTTATTAATTGAAACTTTGAGTGATGAGTAGAAATATTCAAATTTGTTAGATAGCGTGATTGCCCCCTGGTGTACTGTCAGGGATGCGATCGCTCGTTTTGTAAGCAATGCCAAAAATTGATCGTAGGTATCATAACAGAGATAGCTAGAAACCAGATTTAGATATATGCGTAGGCGTAGCCTAAATCCGCAATATCCCAAACAGCAAACTGACAAGTTAGCACTCGCGCGATCGCTTTTCCTATCATCTCAAGGCGCGTTGGTGTAGCCAACAAGTGATAATTTAGCATTTTTCGCTAATCAGTTAAGATAATCTTCATCAATCTTCTTTCCTTTTACCCTTCTCCTTGGAATTATGACGCAGGATGAGTTGTTGGTACTGATAGATCGCGCCGTGGCTGAGGGTTGGCAAGAGTTAGACTTGTCGGGGCAGGAGTTGACTGAGTTACCTGTAGAAATTGGTAAGTTGAAGCAGCTTGAGTCTTTGATTTTGGGAAAGAAGGTTAAAGGTTATGAACCAGTAAGAAACCGCCTTCTCGAAAAGGTTTCAGGCAACAATTTAAAAACGCTTCCACTCGAACTATTGGGTTTGCCTAATTTGCGTAAGTTGGATATTAGTGGCAATCCTTTAGAGAGTATTCCCGATGTGGTAACGCAAATACTACATTTAGAGGAACTTATCTTAATTCGAGTAGAGCTAACTGAAATACCTGATGCGATCGCTAAATTAACCAATCTGACGCAGCTTATCCTCAATGGCAATAAAATAACCCATATTCCAGAGGCGATCGCTAAATTAACCAATCTGACGCAGCTTATCCTCTATGACAACCAAATAACCCAGATTCCAGTGGCGATCGCTAAATTAACCAATCTGACGCAGCTTATCCTCTATGACAACCAAATAACCCATATTCCAGAGGCGATCGCTAATTTAACCAATCTGACGCAGCTTATCCTCTATGACAACCAAATAACCCAGATTCCAGAGGCGATCGCTAATTTAACCAATCTGACGCAGCTTATCCTCTATGACAACCAAATAACCCAGATTCCAGAGGCGATCACTAATTTAACCAATCTGACGCAGCTTGACCTCAGTGGTAACAAAATAACCGAGATTCCAGAGGCAATTGCTAATTTAATCAATCTGACGCAGCTTTACCTCAGTGACAACCAAATAACCCAGATTCCAGAGGCAATTGCTAATTTAACCAATCTGACGCAGCTTGACCTCTATAACAACCAAATTACTGAGATTCCAGAGGCAATTGCTAATTTAACCAATCTGAGGGAGCTTGTCCTCTTTAACAACAAAATTACCGAAATTCCAGAAGCGATCGCTAATTTAACCAATCTGACCGACCTTCACCTCAGTTTCAACAAAATTACTGAGATTCCAGAGGTGATCGCTAAATTAACCAATCTGAGGGAGCTTTACCTTAGTTTCAACAAAATTACCGAGATTCCAGAGGCGATCGCTAAATTAACCAATCTGAGGGAGCTTCACCTCAGATCCAACCAAATAACACAGATTCCAGAGGCGATCAAAAGTTTACCGAAATTGGAAATACTAGATTTACGGACAAATCCGCTTCCTATTTCACCAGAGATTTTAGGATCTTCTGATGATGTTGGTTCAGTTAAAGACATTTTCAATTACTTGCAATTACTCCGAAGCGGTGAAGTGAGTCCACTCAACGAAGCCAAACTGTTGCTCATCGGACAAGGTAGCGTCGGCAAAACATCCCTTATCGAGCGACTAATCCGCGATAAATATGATAAAAATCAACCCCAAACCGACGGACTCAATGTAGAAACTTGGAACGTGCAGGTCAATAGCAAAGACATCCGCCTGAATGTTTGGGACTTTGGCGGACAGGAAATTTATCATGCCACCCATCAGTTTTTTCTGACTAAGCGCAGCCTCTATCTCCTCGTTTGTAATTGTCGCACCAGCGAAGAAGAAAACCGCATCGAATATTGGCTGAAACTAATCGAAAGCTTCGGCGGACGTTCCCCCGTGATTATCGTTGGCAACAAAAAAGACGAACAACCCTTCGACATCAACCGCAAGGCGTTACGCGAAAAATATCCTAACATCCAAGCGATTATCGAAACTTCCTGCCAAGAGAATATCGGTATTGATGAACTTCGCACCGCTATTTTGCAGGAAGTTGGCAACCTCAAAGAAGTCTACGACCTTCTACCCCTCTCATGGTTCAAGGTTAAACAACAACTCGAATCCATGCCCCAAGATTTCATCAGCTACCGGAGCTATATTGGCATCTGCTACGAAAACAAGATTCCCGAAGAACAAAACCAAGAGCAACTCATCGACTTGCTGCATCGACTCGGCTTAGTTCTCAACTTCCGCGATCATCCCATCCTCAAAGATACCAACGTCCTCAAACCCAACTGGGTGACAGAAGGTATTTACGCGCTCCTGAGCGATGAAAACCTCAAAACTAAAACCAAAGGCATCTTCACCTTTGCCGATCTTACCCGCATCCTCAATCCAGAGCGTTATCCCACCGATCGTCACAAATATCTGAGCGATCTGATGGAAGAATTTGAGCTTTGCTTTAAATTAGATTGTAAACCACCACAATTCCTGATTGCGGGACTTTTGCCTAAAGACCAACCAGACGAAACAGAACTCCACGACGAAACCCTGGAATTTCAATACCATTACAAAGTTCTCCCCGAAAGCATCATCTCCCGCTTTATCGTCATCAGCCACGAAAAAATTCATAACCAAATCTATTGGCGCAGTGGCGTAATGCTGCAATATCAAGAAAACAACGAAATCTACAACATCGCTCGGATCAAAGCCGATCCCGAAGACAAAAAAATCTTCATCACCATTAGCAGACGTAAAGAAACCCGCCGCTTATTTCTCGGCATTCTCCGCGATGTCTTCCAAAAAATTCACAAAAGTCTTCCTAATCTCGAAATCACCGAATGGGTTCCCGTCCCCAACTATCCCAACCACCCGCCCCTTGACTACCAAGAACTTCTCGGACTTGAATCAATGGGTGAAAGCACAATCACCATCGGCAAACTAAAATTAAAACTCGATTTGCGTCAACTTTTAGATGGCTATGAAGACATTGGAATACGTCAAAGAAAGTTAAAAGGCGATCAAGTTATTGATATAGAAACAGACGACTCACCTCTTACAGTTAATGTCAATGTTAGCGATCGCCGTTCTAAAACCATTAACCAACATGGAGAAGGCGATAACTTTGCTGGCGATGAGGTCGAAGGCAATAAAATTGGATGAAGTTACCCAACTTTGAATTAGCCTTTATCGATCGCAACAAACTGCGGAACTATAGCCTTAACTCCCAACATGATCGCGGAAAGCATAAGGCCAGACTGTTTGCCGCTATCCTAGATTTAGGTAGCGATGATGCAGAAATTCTGCAACTGCTAATCGAAGATGCGATTCAAAATTATCAAGCAATTCCCAGCCTGTTAGATGAATATGGTCAACGCTATATCGTCGATTTCCCCATCACCCGCAACCAAAACACTGCTAACATTCGCACAACTTGGATCGTCCGCCCCACCGATGATTTTCCCCGTCTCGTTAGTTGCTATATTTTGAGATAATGCCCATGCTTGCGACCCCAAACAAATTCAATTTATTAGATATTGTTGCTCTTAAAACTCCCTTATCCGAACATAACCTCCTTGCAGGTCAAGTGGGAACCATTGTCGAAATTCTCGCCCCCGAAGTATACGAAGTAGAATTTAGCGATGATGACGGTCAAACCTATGCTATGCAAGCCTTACCAGCCCATCAACTCCTTAAACTCCATTACAAACCCCTAAAAACTATGTCTAACACCATCAATCAATTCGGCAAAGGCGATAACGTTGCAGGTGATAAAATCCAAAATGACTTCAAAGGCGCAAACATCGGCAACTTTGCCAACGAAGTCAAAGACAACGCCAGTCAGCAAGCCTCTAACTTCACCCAAACAAGCGGCGCAAACATCAGCGAAATTCTGCAACTGATCGGCAACCTGCGCCAAACTGTAGCCCAATTCCCGCCAGAAACCCGCGACGACATCATCATTGATATTGATGATGTAGAAGCAGAAATTCAAAAGCCAGAAAAAGAACGCAATTTACCCAAACTCAAAAAGCGTCTACTAGCTTTACTAGCTGCTGCTACTTTAGTCGCTGCTCCGATCGCAGGTATGACAGACTTTGCAAACAATGTTATGGAAATAGGGAACAAATTAAATATCCAACTAAAGCTTCCCTCTGCTAAATAGACTTTTCTAACTCCAGGGGCGATCGCAAATTCAAGCTTTACAGCTATTAAAGAACAAATAAGCGATCGCTATTCATCAATAACTTTTAGAGGATGTTTGAAAAGTCATGATTGATGTATCAGATATTTTTTACCCCACCCTAACCCTCCCCTTATAAAGGGGAGGGAACCGGATTTTCTTATTTCCCCCCTTTATAAGGGGGGTAATAATTCGATTAAAATCACAACATACCACTTTTCAAACAACCTCTAAGGCGATCGCATAGCTTGAAATGATGCCTGCCTTTGATTTGATGAGAATTGAACTAGCGATCGCCGAAATAACAAATGGGTTCGCTGAAATAACAAATGGGTTCCCCGAAATAACAAATGGGTTCTCCGAAATAACAAATGGGTTCGCCGAAATAACAAATGGGTTCGCCGAAATAACAAATGGGTTCTCCGAAATAACAAATGGGTTCTCCGAAATAACAAATGGGTTCTCCGAAATAACAAATGCTCTTTCATTTATAAGCAATGCTTAAGTCATTGCAACAATCGTTGTAATGAAATTATAGTAGGCACAAAAAATTCAGTTCTATCCAAATAAAAGCCCATCCTAAACGCTTACAGGGTGAGCTTTTTTGTGTTTCACTAGACGCATTACAGCGCCAGGAGTGAGCAGATCAATTGATCGGAGGTTGTGGGGCGTTGCTAGATAAGTGCAAAAAGGACATAAACTTTTTGATGGTAAAGCTGGCAAAAGAGGTGGTTATGGCTAAATTTCTTTTTGTGACTGACTTGGATGACACCCTCGTATATCGCACTGTGGGCGATGACAGCGCCTTACCAGAACTAAATCAACTGCTGAATCAACATCGCCAAGAATACGGCACGAAAATTGTTTATGCTACTGGGCGATCGCCTGTACTTTACAAAGAACTTCAAGCTCAAAAAAATCTTTTGCAACCGGATGCTCTTGTTCTTTCTGTAGGTACTGAGATTTACTTTGATGGTACTGATACTCCAGACTCAGGTTGGTCAGAAATCCTCTCTCCGGGATGGAAACGGGAAACAGTATTATCTATTACTAGAAAATATCCTGAGTTAGTTTTGCAACCAGATTCAGAACAGCGTCCCTTCAAAGTGAGTTTTTTCTTACAACAAGAGGCATCTGCAAGTGTGATACCACAACTTGAGGCGGAGTTGCAGAAATATAAATTAAATGTAAAGTTAATCTACAGTAGCGGAATAGACCTTGACATTGTACCCCATAGCAGCGATAAAGGTCAGGCAATGCAGTTTTTACGCCAGAAGTGGAAATTTGCAGCAGAACAAACAGTTGTCTGTGGTGATTCAGGTAATGATATTGCTTTATTTGCTGTAGGCAACGAACGGGGAATCATTGTGGGGAATGCCCGAAAAGAGTTACTCCAATGGCACGATGAGTATCCCGCTGATCATCACTACCTGGCAAAAGGTTTTTGTGCAGGTGGAATTATCGAAGGATTAAAATATTTTGGTCTCTTGTAATGATTAGTTATCTAAAAGGTATAGTCGCTGGTATCCAAACAATTGGCGCTAATCGCGTGATCCTGACTCTGGAAGTGAATGGCTTGGGGTATGATTTGCAAGTTCCCCAACGGCTAGCAAACCAGTTACCAGAGTCGGGAGGAGTGACACAAATTTTTACGCATTTCCAAATTCGTGAAGAAGTGCCGTTACTATATGGCTTTGCTTCGCCATCCGAACGCGATTTATTTCGCCACTTGCTGACTGTCACCGGTATTGGTGCAGCCTTAGCGATCGCACTCTTGGACACTCTGGAACTACCAGATTTAGTCCAAGCAATTATCGCTGGCAATACACAAATCTTAATTCAGGCTCCCGGTGTCGGTAAAAAAATCGCCGAACGCATCTGTTTGGAACTGAAAAGCAAGTTAGTCGAATGGCGCAAATCAGCCGGGTTCTTCGTCGCCACAGGTGGGCCAGCACCCGGAATTCTCGAAGAGGTGCAAATGACCCTCTTCGCCTTGGGATATACTGCCCATGAGGTCAGTAACGCCTTGCATGTGGTGAGTGAAGATATCGGACTACCCAAAGACGCCTATGTCGAAGATTGGATTAAACAAGCGATCGCTCATCTCAGCAGCGAACAAGTTTAATAGTCATTTGTCCTTTGTCCTTTGTTATTCTTCCCCTGCCTCCCCTGGTTACTGAGCTTGTCCTGAGCGTAGCCGAAGGGCGCAGTCGAAGTATGCCTCTCTACTCCCCCTATGCCCACTGACCCTTATACCTGGCTAGAACATTCCTTAACAACAATTCATCGCGCAGACTGGTATCGTTCAGTACAAACAATCCACGGTCGTCCGGGTGCAACGGTGGTTTTAGCTGGTCAAGAGGTAATTAATTTTGCCAGTAATGACTATTTGGGGCTGACTGGGGATGAGCGGTTGATGGCAGCCGCAACTGCTGCGATCGCAGAATTTGGAACTGGTAGTACTGGTTCTAGATTACTCAGTGGGCATCGACAATTACACAGGGAATTAGAGGAGGCGATCGCATCTACCAAACAAACAGAGGATGCCTTGGTATTTAGTTCCGGGTATCTAGCCAATTTGGGTACAATTACCGCCCTCGTTGGCAAGCGTGATTTAATTTTATCTGACCAGTACAATCATTCCAGTCTGAAAAATGGGGCGATTCTCAGCGGTGCAGCAGTTGTGGAATATCCGCACTGTGATCTTGCAGTACTAAAAATCCAGTTGAATTTGCAGCGACAAAACTATCGACGCTGTTTGATTCTTACTGATACTGTCTTCAGCATGGATGGCGATTTATGCCCGTTGCCAGCACTGTTGGATCTCGCTGATGAGTTTAGCTGTATGCTGCTAGTTGATGAAGCTCATGCCACTGGGGTACTAGGAAAAACTGGCGCTGGGTGTGTGGAACATTTTGGATGTACAGGAAAGCAGTTAATTCAAGTTGGCACTTTGAGTAAAGCTTTGGGTAGTTTAGGCGGGTATGTAGCAGCAAGTAGCGCCCTAATTGACTTCTTGCGAAACCGCGCACCCACTTGGATTTACACCACTGGGCTTTCACCTGCTGATACAGCTGCGGCCTTAGGAGCAATCAAGATAGTGCAACAAGAACCGCAACGCCGTGCCCAATTGTGGCAAAATGTACATTACTTGAAAAATTTGCTGCAACAACAGTTACCTAATCTAAAATTACTGCCTTCGGAATCACCTATATTATGTTTTCAATTGCCCAGTGCGACTGATGCTCTCAAAGCTGGAAAACAGCTAAGAGATGCTGGCATTTTTGCTCCAGCAATTCGTCCTCCCACGGTGCCCACAAGTCGGATCAGAATATCTTTAATGGCAACTCATGAAGCAGCACATATTGACAAATTGGTAGCAGTGCTGAAGGATATCTCTTGACTCGTGAGCTTCTAAGTAAGTAGAGTAAAAATAAACCAAACTATATTACGCAATGTAAAATTAATTAAATCGGAACCTAGAAAGCGACTCCAGCCCTATTCTAAGGGCTGGAGTCGCTGACTACAAACCTTTAATTATTCACGCCCACTTACTTATAGTAATCCTAAACAGGATCTCTGACTTATTTGAGAAGTCAGGGATTCTGTGGCTTTGAATTTTTACAAATCAAACAGGATTACTATATATAATTAACGATAATTTTTTATTTTTAATACTATATTCTTGAGGAATTAGCTTCTAACAAAAGAGGTTATTAAAACTAAATAAAAATCTATCTGTGGATAAGTTCCTAAAATATACAAACTAGCTTAGGGTATGTACAGCCGCTGCAATAAGTATTGGTTGATCCAAGACATTTTCATGCCCCATATTCATTATTCCCAGTTACTGCGTTATGGCATTGTTGTATTAATTGTTGCATTTACATTAATACCAATGTTGATACTAGACCTCTGGTTCAGCATGAGTGGAACTCCTTTCTTGCTGTTTTTTAGCGCTGTAATGGTGAGTGCTTGGTATGGTGGTTTAAAGTCAGGGCTGTTAGCAACTTCCTTGTCTGTGTTACTGAGCGATTACTTCTTTCTCCCTCCAGTTTATGAGTTGAGTTTGGACTTATCCAATTTTGTGCGAATTGGGTTGTTTGGATTACAAGGATTACTCTTTAGCATTTTATGTGAGGTATTAAAGACTGCTAAAAGATGGGCTGATGGAAACCTCCAAAAGCTGAAAGTTAGTGAGGAGCGATTTCGATTAGCGTTAAGCAGTTCAGATATCCTGGTCTTTCAGCAGGATCGCGATTTGCGATATCAGTGGATTCATAATCCTCAAGGTTTAAACACTGCTGAGGAAATGTTAGGAAAGTCTGATGATGAATTATTTCCAGCTTTAGTAGCAGAGAAATTGAGGGCTATTAAGCTGAAGGTATTAGAGACTGGTGTTGCAACCCGTGAAGAGGTTTATCTGACAATTGCTGGAGAAGATCGTTACTATGATTTGCTGGTTGAACCGCTAAGAGATACAGACAATAACATTCAGGGTATTACCTGTGCAGGTGTGAATATTACTGGGCGCAAACAGGCAGAACTAGAAACCGCCAGGTTGCATCAGGAACTTCAGCAAGCTATTCAGCAAAAAGACGAATCTCTGGCATTGCTTAATGCTTGGGTTACTAGTTCACCAGTGGCGCTGGCTTTTCTCGATACTGAACTTCGCTACGTTCATGCTAATGAAGCGCTAGCCGCCATTAACGGTGTACCGCAAAGTCAACATATTGGTCGTACCTTTAGGGAAGTACTACCGGAATGGGCAGCGCAAATTGAACCTGTTTTTGAGCAAGTGATGAGAACTAGGCAATCCTTGCTTAACCAGGAAATGAGCGGTGAAACTTATCCGCCTGGGGTGTATCGTTATGGTCTTGTCAGCTACTATCCAGTATGTTTGCCAGATGGGCAGTTGTTGGGAGTAGGCATTAGTTCAATTGATATTACTCAACTCAAACAAACTGAGCAAGCACTGCGGGAAAGCGAAGCGAAGTTTCGCAGCGTGGTTGAGTCAAATATGATTGGTATTGGCTTCTGGGATAAAGACGGTAGGATTACAGACGCGAACGATGCCTTGCTGAATATGGTGGGTTATACCCGTGAAGAATTACTTGCCGGAATACTCCGCTGGCAAGACTTGACTCCTACAGAGTACGTGCAACTCGATAAGCAAGCACTGACTCAATTTCAAGACAGCCCCTTTTGCACACCCTATGAAAAAGAATATATCCGTAAAGACGGCTCACGCTTGCCGATTTTGGCAGGTGGTAGCCATTTTGAAGGGACTGTAGATCGAGGAGCTTTTTTTGTTCTCGATACTACAGAGCGTAAGCAGGCTGAGGAAACACTCCGCTATATCGCCCAAATTAGTAGTGTACTCTCTACTTCGCTAGATTATGAACAAACATTGCAACAGATCGCCAAAATTTCAGTTCCCCAGCTAGCTGATTGGTGTAGCGTTGACATTTTAAATGAAGATGGTTCCATTCGCCGCCTACCTATTGCTTATGCAGACCCATCTAAAGCGGAGTTGGCGCGTAAACTTCAGGAGTATGTCACAGATTATAAGGTTGCAAGTGCAATTACTAGAGTACTGCAAACCGGGCAAAGCGAATTAATCTCAGAAGTATCTGACTCGCTATTAGTGGCAACTACTCAGAATCAGGAACACTTAGAACTTGTTCGGCAATTGGGGATGAAGTCTGTGATGATTGTGCCGTTAATCGCACAAGGGCGAGTCCTTGGCTGCATCAGCTTTATCATCGCTCAATCAGACCGTCGCTACGATCGCTCTGATTTAACTTTAGCAACAGATATTACCCATCGTGCTGCCTTAGCAGTGGAAAATGCGCGACTTTATCGAGATATCCACCAGGCTTTAGTCCATTATGCCGAATCTCTATCTCTTCTAGATGCGCTCTTAGGAGCTGCTCCTGTTGCAGTATGCTTTTTGGATCGGGAACTGCGATATATCCGAATTAATCAAGTTTTTGCTGAGATTAACGGTTTGACCATAGAAGAACATCTAGGACGCAAATTTGGGGAAGTGTTGCCAAAGATGACGGCTGAGTTGGAGCCACTGTTACAGCAGGTGTTGGATACTGGAGAACTTCTGCTGAATGTAGAAATTAGCGCTGAGACAAGGGGACAACCTAGAAGGTACGGCTACTGGCTGGGCAACTATTACCCAGTCAACAACACAATGGGCGAAACGGTAGGAATTGGAATTATTCTGGCAGAAGTGACAGCAGCAAAGCAAACAGAAGTTGCTTTGCGGGAAAGCGAAGAAAGGTTCCGGGCAATGTTTAACCAGGCAGCTGTGGGCATTACTCTAATAACGTTAGATGGACGATTTCTGCAAATTAATCCTGCTATGTGCGAAATTACTGGGTATAGCCATGAAGAGTTAATTCAAATGAACTTTGAAGAAATTACCCACCCTGACGACTTAGAAGTTGATTCGGAGAATGCTCGGCGAGTTTTAGCAAAAGAAATTAATGATTATTCCCTAGAGAAGCGCTACATCCGCAAAGATGGTTCCATTGTTTGGGTAAACCTAACTTCATCAGCAGTTTGGGATGCTAATGGACTTCCAAAGTATGCATTAGGCATTATTGAAGATATTAGTAAACGTAAACGAGTTGAAATTACACAAAACTTTTTAGTTGAAGCCAGCACCTTACTAGCTGCCTCATTGGATTATGAAATCACCTTGGAAAGTGTGGCTAATCTAGCAGTTCCTACCCTAGCTGACTGGTGTATTGTAGATGTTTTCCAGGAAGATTGGTCAAGTAAACAAATTGCGATCGCAATTGCCGATCCCACAAAACAAAATACTTTAAACGAAATCCAACGGCGTTATCCACCCCAAACCAGAGCAAAACAGCTTGTGCAGCGCCTACAGTTGGGAATATCTGTTTTTTATCCCGAATTATCTCAGTCTCATCTTGTCCAGATGGCTGAAGACGATGAACATCTGCAATTGCTGCGAAGTCTGGGTATTCATTCTTTAATGGTGATTCCAGTTCGTTCCCGTGGGCAATTATTTGGAGCAATCTCTTTTTTTACAGCCGAGTCAGGTCGGCACTACAAACAGACAGACTTGGCTTTAGCAGAGGATATTGCTCTTCGGGCGGCGACAGCCATCGACAACGCCAGACTCTACCAGGAAACTCAACAAGCAAAACAGGCAGCTGAACGGTCTGTCAATCGCACGCTACTTTTACAAAGAATAACTGCTGCCCTCTCGGAAGCGCTAACTCCCCAACAGGTGGCTGATGTGATCGTAAACCAAGGGATTGCCGCCTTGGAAGCCACTGCTGGTTCTGTTGTCTTACTTACTGAGGGAGGTACTACCCTGAAGGTTGTGCAAGCAATTGGCTATTCACAATCACTCATAGATGCCTGGACAAATTTTCCGATCACTGCCCCTAACCAAATAGCAGAAACAGTCAGAACTAGGCAGCCGATTTTTTTAGAAAATTTAGCAGCCATGATTGCTAAATATCCCAACTTAGCAGATGCTGTGGCTCTCACAGGGAATAATGCCTGCGCTTCCATTCCCTTAATAGCAGAAGCCAAAGTAATTGGGGGACTGGGATTGAGCTTTACCAATGAACAAATATTTAATCAAGAAGACCGGGGATTTATGTTGACATTGGGACAGCAGTGTGCACAAGCGATCGCTCGCGCTCAACTTTATGAAGCTGAAAAGACTGCAAGGGCACAAGCCGAGACAGCCAACCGAATTAAAGATGAATTCCTCGCTGTCCTTTCCCATGAACTCAGAACTCCTCTGAATCCTATTTTAGGGTGGGCAAAGTTACTCAGAACCCGCAAGTTTGATGAAGCTACTAGAATCCGGGCATTGGAAACAATCGAGCGCAATGCCCAGTTACAAACCCAATTAATTGGAGATTTACTTGATGTTTCGCGGATTCTACAAGGTAAAGTAAACCTAAATCTTTACGCAGTGGATTTGAAAGTAGCGATCGCAGCTGCACTAGAAACGGTGCGTTTAGCAGGAGAAGCCAAGTCAATTGAAATTCAAACAGTGCTGAGTGATGATATCGGCAAAGTTCTGGGCGATGGCGATCGCTTACAACAAGTGATGTGGAATCTCCTCTCCAATGCCGTTAAATTCACACCCACAGAAGGACGAGTAGAAGTGCGTTTAGAGCAAGTTGGGTCAGATGCTCAAATTCAGGTGATTGATACAGGTAAGGGAATCATCCTAGAGTTTTTGCCTTACGTATTTGACTACTTCCGACAAGCAGATGCCAAGACAACCAGGATATTTGGCGGACTGGGATTGGGACTGGCAATTGTGCGTCATTTAGTAGAACTTCACGGTGGTACAGTTCAGGCAGAGAGTCTGGGAGAAGGACAAGGGGCTACCTTTACAGTCAGACTACCTTTGCTCAAAAATTCTGAGTTGCGAGTCAGCAGTACTGAGGCTTCTCAACCAGAACTCAGTACTGAGAACACATTACTTGCTGGAGTGCAAATCCTGCTGGTGGACGATCAAGCTGATGTGCGAGAGTTTTTTAGCTTTGCGCTAGAACAATATGGAGCAATTGTAACAGCAGTTGAATCAGCCGCCCAAGCGTTGGAAACATTAGCCCAATCAAAGCCAGATATCCTGTTAAGCGATATTGGAATGCCCTTGATGGATGGCTATATGTTGCTGCGCGAGGTGAGAAAATTACCGCCAGAGCTAGGGGGGCAAATTCCGGCGATCGCTTTGACTGCTTATGCTGGAGAAATTAACTACAACCAAGCAATGGCAGCAGGGTTTCAAAAACACCTACCTAAACCCGTCGAACTAGGGGATTTAGCTACAGCGATCGTCAGTCTGATCGAGCAAAATCAACCTTGAAGAAGGTAGGAGACAAGAATGTTTGGTCAACCAATGGGGCGATTACCAGGATTGACTGCATGAATATATTCACTACCAGATCGCGGTCTTCCTCGTTTATAGTAGGCTTCTTCTGGTTTACCCCATCCTAGCTGCAAAATCATTTCCAAAAAGTTAGAATTTTCCCACTTGCACAAACTTGCCCATTCTGTTCTTTGAACAATTCTCTCTACATCAAATGTGAGAATTTGTTGGTATTGTTTACTATTATTGAAACTCAAGTATAAATCCATCCCCATAGAGACTTGATGCCAAAATTCGACGATGGAATTTTTAGCAGTTTTTAATATCTCTAAGTCACTGGTGAGGGCTATTAACTCAGTGTTTACTTCGGGATAGTTCAAGTTTTTACCTTTGACTGTTACCTCCCGCCAGATAATACCTGAAACTTGATTTTCTTTCTGATAGTCGTGAATTGCAGCTTTGAAATCTTGATAGGCTGTGAATTGTTGCAGCCCATCAGTTCTGATAAACTGGTCAATTACAGGATTGCCAGAGACTGTGATTTCTAATTTTAGGCGTTTTCCGTTGAGGCAAGCTTGGCGTTCGGCTGCCAAAATTTGAATTAGCTCCTGGGTGGTGTAAACCTTTGACATCAGAATACACTTTATAAGGGACTATAGATTAACTTCCTAAATGGTTAACACAGATATTCTAATGTTATGCTTTTACATCAGCATAAATGTAGTAACAAGCACGAAAAATTAAGGCAGACCAATTTGGTCTACCCCATAAGTTACCTAGCTAACTCACTACTGAACTCATTGAAAGCTCGCCGCTTTAGCAGTGCTGTTTCTGTGCGTGGTAACAAATCAAATATTTTACGAAATTGATCGTCTATATCTTCAAAAGGTACTTGACCCTTTTTATTTAAAACTACCTGACCTGATTTATTAAACACCAAGACTTGAGGAACAGTCCCAGAATAGTAATATCCTGGTTCTGTAGGGTCATAGGTCTGTTTAGGTGGGATACTATCTACATGAATAGGCATAATCTCTGCTACCCGACCATAGAATTCCTGTACCCGTGAAATGGAAATGGCATATCTTTTGGAATCGCTGCTGTCATCCACATAAAAGGCCAAAAATATGGGTTTATGTTCCGCTAAAGTCTGTGCAAGTGTCTGTCTGGGAGGAACCAATGAACCATTGCCTGCATAAACGACAAAGATGTTGCCATCATATAAATCATTATTAAGACCAGCATATGCAGGTTGCATACTTATAATGAAAAGACTTGCAAGCAAAAACAGGCATTTGGACAGCAACCTTCGCCAGCCAGTAATTTGTTTATCTAAAAAAAGAAACTTTGTGCTATTCATCAAAAGGAACCTTGCAAGCTACTACTTGTCGTGAGTTTGTGCTGAATTCGGCAAACTGGGCTGGATATGTAATTACGCCCGGGCACTATTTTTTAAGATAACGCCTACTGAGATTATCTCTCGTAAGTGGCGAGTGGGGAATCAGGAAAGAGTTAGAACTTAAAGTGTCAGCCTCAAAGGCTCAAGTTTCGACCTCAAAGGCTCAAGTCTCGACCTCAAAGGCTCAAGTTTCGACCTCAAAGGCTCAAGTCTCAGCCTCAAAGGCTCAAGTTTCGACCTCAAAGGCTCAAGTCTCAGCCTCAAAGGCTCAAGTCTCAGCCTCAAAAGCTCAAGTCTCAGCCTCAAAAGCTCAAGTCTCAGCCTCAAAAGCTCGAGTCTCAGCCTCAAAAGCTCAAGTCTCAGCCTCAAAAGCTCAAGTCTCAGCCTCAAAGGCTCAATCTCCCATTTCTCCACTCCCCCCTCATCCCCTGCATCTTGATTTTCTTCCCTCGTTCCCATGCTCTGCATGGGAATGCATTCATCGAGCCTCTGGCTCAATGTCTGACTGGAGCCAGCAGCCCCTAACTTGATTTTGAGGCTGGCTTTTTCAGCCAGGATTCGCTAAACTCACGCATATTAAATTTGTAATTAAATACTTTCAATTAGCAACCGCCAGAAGACTAGGATACCGATGTGGGAAACAAAATACAATTCATAGATAGGCTGCGATTGGGTTTCGCGGTGTCAGTGGCAAAAAGTGTGACGTTTATAGTGCGATCGCTCCGTCTCGGTGCTGCTAGTGTATTACCAGGCTCGATTGCTCGTCGCATTGAACCCCGACTCTTACAATTATTGAGTCAGCAAGTTAAAAACGGGGTGATTTTAATTGCTGGTACTAACGGCAAAACCACTACAGCACTGCTTTTATGCACGATCCTAGAACGCAAGGGTTACCGCATCGCTCATAATTCTACAGGTGCAAATCTAGAAAATGGCTTGATAAGTGCGCTGTTAGAAAGCACCACCTTATTAGGTACACTAGATGTTGATTACGCCATTTTGGAGGTGGATGAAAATATTGTCCCAAGAGTATTAACGCCACTCCAACCACGAATTATTCTCTGTTTAAACTTATTCCGCGACCAACTCGATAGGTACGGGGAAGTAGACACAATTAGTAAGCGTTGGACAAAAGTTATTTCTACCCTACCAGCAGAAACGGTAGTAATTCCCAATGCTGATGACCCAACTTTATCTAACCTCGGTCAGCAGTTACCTCAACGAGTGTTATTCTTTGGCTTGAATGAACCAGAACATTATTTAGAAGCTATTCCTCACGCTGTTGATTCTATCTATTGTCCTAGATGTGGACATTCTCTAGATTACAAGGGTGTTTATTTGTCTCATTTGGGAGATTTTACTTGTCCCAAGTGTGGTTTTACTAAAAGTAAACCGACTCTCGAAAGTGGTGAATGGTCGCAAATTCTTGTTGGTTTATACAACAAATATAATACTTTAGCAGCTGCGACTGCGGCTATTGAGTTAGGAGTTGATCAAGCAACAATTAGAGATACTATTAACACCTTTCAAGCTGCATTTGGTCGGGCAGAAGATTTAGTAATTAACGGTAAACGGGTGCGGATTCTGTTATCAAAAAATCCTGTAGGAACGAATGAAACCATTCGTGTGGTTACTCAAAGCACAGATAAAACCACACTGCTAGTATTGAACGATCGCACGCCCGATGGCACTGATGTATCCTGGATTTGGGACGTGGATACTGAGAAATTAGTCGAACGCGGAGGGACTTTAGTAGTGAGTGGCGATCGCGTCTATGATATGGCACTACGTCTACGTTACAGTGAGAAGTACTGTGAGAGTAAGTTAAATTTAATAGTCGAAGAAGATTTGCGACAGGCGATCGCTACTGCATTAGAGCATACACCAGAGAATGAAACTTTGCACATTCTGCCTACCTATTCAGCAATGTTAGAAGTGCGAGAAGTGCTGACTGGTCGAAAAATTCTTTAAATTGGGGAGTGGGAAGTAGAGAAATTTTTCCCTATGCCCCATATTTCGTTACCCAAAGAGTTTTCAACCACCAGACACATCACCGAGGACAAATTCACGATATGCTAACCCAAACGGAAATTGCTCCTCCAAGTTTGGATATGCACAGAGTGATTTCAGCATAAGTTGATAAAAACTATTAGTTATTAATCAAGAGTATTTATGAGTTCCCAAAAATTGGAATTAACAATTGGTTGGTTGTACCCAACGCTGATGAGTACCTATGGCGATCGCGGTAATGTAATTACTATAGAACGTCGCGCCCAGTGGCGGGGATACGATGTTAAAGTGTTACCCCTGGATCAAAATGCCACAGCCGCAGATATTAAAACTGTAGATGTAATAGTTGGTGGTGGCGCACAAGATCGTCAGCAAGAACTTGTCATGCGTGATTTGCAAGGCGCAAAAGCTGACGCCATGCGCGAGAAAATCGAAAATGGTACGCCAGGAGTGTTTACTTGTGGTTCCCCCCAGTTGCTGGGACACTATTATGAACCAGGATTAGGACAACGGATTGATGGTTTGGGAATACTCGATTTAGTTTCTGTGCATCCTGGTGAAAATACTAAGCGCTGTATTGGTAACTTGGTAATTGAAGTCACAGCCTCACGTCTGGCGCGAGATTTAAAAGAGATGACGGGTAGCACACCATATTTGGTAGGCTTTGAAAATCACGGCGGACGTACCAAACTGGGGAAAGTGGAAGCATTGGGGCGAGTGGTGTACGGTTTGGGAAATAATGGTGAAGATGGGACAGAAGGAGCATTTTATCAGAATGCGATCGCAACTTATTCTCACGGCCCTTTGTTACCAAAAAATCCTTTTGTCGCCGATTGGTTAATTCAAACAGCACTGCGGCTAAAGTATCAGCAGGCGATCGCATTGCAACCTTTAGATGATAATCTTGCTGTACAAGCGCGGGAAGCGATGTTTAAGCGGTTGAAAGTAAGTTTACCAAGTGTTGCTGCGGCGAAAGTTTAACCTTAGTTCGCTGATTAAGCCTCTTTCCGTGTTAGGGAGAGGTTTGGAGAGAGGTCAAATTTGACATAAAGCAAGGGGGCAAAGTATGAATCAAGGCTTATCGCTACTTATTTTCACTAACTTTATGGCATAGATTATACTGGCAAAAAATCACCAAAAGATTTTAATCCAGTTCTGATTAAAATTTTTTATCCACGAAAAAATTTATGCGAAATTGGCCATCTTGGATTCCTACTCCCCGGTTTTGGGTAAATGCGATCGCCCTCATTTTGTTGATAATTGGTTTACAGTATGCGATCGTCTATTTGTGGAATATTATTTCCACCCTGATTAACTTCTTACCCCAGCCTATTTCTCTCAAATTCTTGTACTTATTAAGTTTACTAATCCAACTTTTGCCCATCGTGGTAGTCGCATTGGTTCACCATTGGCTGCATCGATTTTTAGATAGCTTCTTTCCTGAGAGCCAACTACCACAAACAGAGCCAACAACAGGAGTTTTTCCTAGTTTGATCAGTTGGTGGGAAGGATTGTATGGCTGGTTGGTGAATATTCTCTCGCTAATCATAGCATTTGGTATTATAATGCTTTTCTTGCCATCTCCTGATTTACTCAATTTGTTCAGTTTATTTAAGATTCAAGCGCAGCCTCTGCTGATAGTCCAAACCATAATTCGAGTCATTATTGCTGCCTATCTTTATCAATTTGAGTATTTAGTGCATCAACGTTTGATAGCAGCAGGTAGATAGTATAGCAATCCTATTTGATTAGTGAAAATCGTCAGCCTCAGATCCCCAACTTCTTCAAGAAGTAGGGGATCTTGTTGTTTGCGAATAATTTAGGATTGCTATAGACTTTTACCGAACGCTAAACGTAGTTCGCTTAAGAGTAGGGGTACACCTCCGTTTGTGTGCCTGTAAACTCCCCGAATTTTATTCGCTTCACTCATCCACTAGGAAAAAAGACTTCATTGACGAGTCTCAAAGACTGATTAACGGAGTTCGTAGCCCCATCCACGAATATCAAAGACTAATTAACGGAGTTCGTAACTCCATTAATCAGTCTCAGATACTCACCGACGAGATACAAACACTCATTTACGAGTATCAAAGACTCGTGAATCGGCAAAATATACTCGTGAACTGGCAAAATATCCTCGTGAACCGACAAAATATCCTCGTGAACTGGCAAAATATACTCGTGAACGAGGATAAAAGACTCATTAACGGAGTTCATAGCTCCATTAATGAGTATCAAAGACTCATTCACGAGTCAACCTAAACATTGGTAATGATAAATTCTGTTTAAAATACCGTAAAAATTATTAGCGCTCGTGTAGTCTTACACAGCATAGTAGATTGCTTTGATATCTTGCAGCATTCTCAATTAGCAGCCGCGATCGCCTGAAACTCGAAGTTCCAGGCTTATAGCTAAAGTCTACTTAATGTGGACTAAAACCCAAGTCTAGAAGGAATTTAGTCCTCTGAAGAGGACTTTTGCTATCAGCCATAGGTTAGAAACCTATGGCGGTTGTTGGGATTAGTGCAAAATATTAATAGTTGCAAGATTCTTTAGCAAATCAGGGGCATTACATATAACTTTCGTTGATAGGTGAACCTCAGTATGGCAAATACGCCTCAACGTTACCTTAAAAAAATCCGAGAAGCGAAAGAAAAACAGCTTAAAGAATTAGATTTAAGCAATGATTGGCGTACTGATAACAAGGAAAAATTAACAGAGATTCCTGCTGAGGTGTTTCAACTGGAATGGTTGGAGGTTTTGAATTTAAGCGGCAACCAATTAACTACACTGCCAGAAGCAATCGCCCGCCTGCAACAACTCACTTCCCTGTATCTATACGGCAACCAATTAAAGACGTTGCCAGAAGCAATCGCCCACCTGCAAAAACTCGCTTCCCTGTATCTATACGACAATCAATTAAAGACGTTGCCAGAAGCAATCGCCAGCCTGCCACAACTCACTTACCTGAATTTAAGCGGCAACCAATTAAAGACGTTGCCAGAAGCGATCGCCCGCCTGCCACAACTCACTACCCTGGATTTAAGCGGCAACCAATTAAAGACGTTGCCAGAAGCGATCGCCCGCCTGTCACAACTCACTACCCTGTATTTAAGCGGCAACCAATTAAAGACGTTGCCAGAAGCGATCGCCCGCCTGCAACAACTCACTATCCTAAATTTAAGCGGCAATCCCATCGAAAAGCCGCCACCAGAAATTGTTGAACAAGGTATTGAGGCAATTAGGGATTATTTCCGGCAACTGCAAGCAGAAGGTACAGATTATCTATGTGAAGCAAAGTTACTAATTATCGGCGAAGGAGGAGCAGGGAAGACAACACTGACGAAGAAAATTGAAGACCAAAATTATCAACTTCAAGAGGAAGACTCAACGAAGGGAATTGAGGTCATCCAGTGGGGTTTCCCAATGGAAAACGGGCGAGAATTTCGAGTCAACATTTGGGACTTTGGGGGGCAAGAGATTTACCATGAGACTCACCAGTTTTTCCTCACTAAGCGTTCCCTCTACGTTTTAGTGGCGGATAATCGCAAGGAAGATACGGATTTTTATTACTGGTTAAATGTAGTAGAACTGTTGAGCGATAACAGTCCCCTACTAATCATTAAAAATGAGAAGCAAAACCGCCACCGGGAAATTAATGAACTCCAGTTACGGGGGCAGTTTACTAACTTGAAGGAGACTTTACCAACAAACCTTGCTACCAACAGAGGTTTAGAACAAGTTTTAGAACAAATCAAGCATTACGTTAAAAATCTACCTCATATTGGCAGTCCGCTCCCAAAAACCTGGGTTAGAGTCCGGGAAGCTTTGGAGAGTGACGCACGCAATTACATCGGCTTGGATGAATACCTGAACATCTGCCAACAAAATGGGTTCACCCAAAGAAATGACAAGTTGCAGTTGAGCAGCTATCTGCACGATTTGGGAGTATGCTTGCACTTCCAGGAAGACCCACTTTTGAACAAAACCATCATCCTCAAACCCAAGTGGGGAACTGATGCAGTCTACAAAGTGCTGGATAATGAAGAGGTGATTCGCAAGCTGGGCAGTTTTACCCAGTCTGACTTGGCAAACATCTGGTGTGAAGACGAATACACCACGATGCATGATGAACTCTTGCGCCTGATGATCAATTTCAAGCTGTGCTACGAAATTCCTAGAAGCAAAGGAAATTATATTGCCCCACAATTGCTATCTGCCAATCAACCCCCATATAAGTGGGATGAAACCAACAACCTGATTCTGCGTTACACTTACGAGTTCATGCCCAAGGGCATCATTACCCAGTTCATCGTCGCCATGCATGAGTTGATTAATCAACAAGAATGTGTCTGGAAAAGCGGCGTTGTTCTCAGCAAAGAGCAGACAAAGGCAGAGGTGATTGAATATTACGGCAAGCGGGAGATTAAGATTCGAGTTTCAGGTCGTCATAAAAGAGATTTGATGACCGAAGTTACGCTTAAACTCGATGAAATTCATGCCTCGTACCAGCGACTAAAGTACCACAAGTTAATCCCCTGTAATTGTGACACATGCAAAGATAGCCAAGAGCCACACTTTTATCTATTTGAAGAATTGCGACAGTTTATCGCTGATAAGCAAGACCAGATTCAATGTCGCAAAAAACCATACAAAATGGTGAATGTCTGGGGCTTGATTGATGATGTAATGCATAAAGGGAAGTTACGTCCAGTAGAACAGCAGATGGGTGGCGATTTTCAGCCTAATTCTTCTGTCACAATAGGGGGAAATGTTAAAACAGTTATAATTCAGGGATCAAACCCAGACAATAATTCTATGACAAAACCATATAAACAGGCAGAAACTTCTAAACCAGAATACCAAGTTACACTTCCTTGGGCTTATCGAAATGGAATGTTCTATTTACTTGTATTCGCAATAGTCTTTAATACAGTTGGGATATTTGCAGGTATCTTACCAATTTATTCACTAGCCCTAGTCATTATTGGTACTGTTTTATTTATAGTCATAATCGGAGTCTTACAACTGCGTGGAGATGATCGCCTTTCTGAGAAATCTTTTGTAGTTTTGACGAAAATGGTATTGGAACAGTTGCCTTTAATTGGCAATATTATTAAGCAGTTTCAAGGTAATAAATAAGAGTATAGAAAAATCCTATTTGAATCGTGAAAATTGTGAACCCTCTTGCAAAAGCAACACGCAGTAAGGGCACAGCAATGCTTATGCGTGTCAACTTAATGTGAAACCCTTGTCAAGACGTGATATTCAGTTCTCTGGCTTCCCATCACGATCCGCGTTACCCCACCCTAACCCTCCCCTTGTGAAGGGGAGGGAACTAAATTTCCTGTTTCCCCCCTTTCTAAGGGGGGATTAAGGGGGGTAAAACGCCTGTGGGACATGCCTGCCTTTGAGCTTAAGTTGACACGTATGAGCATTGCTGTGCCCCTACAAACCGACTATATTACATGGAATTGAGAACTGCTATTTAATCAACTGAGATCGCTCCACTGCAACATCTTACTGTTCTTCGCTCTTTTCCTGAAGGAGCGATCGCCAATCTGCGATCGCCTTCTCCGTCCACAACCAATTTTTAGCTAATTTATCTACCTGGAAATTTACTGGATCAGACTTAACTACCATTTGCCGCAACTTGATCGCTTCCTTGAGATATTGTATCTGCTTACCATTAGATTGACTAAGTGCAGATTTATACAATCCGAGAGCTAAACCAGCATAGGAAGTTAAAGCATCCTGAGGCACTGCTGTCTTTGTGGATCTTGATTGTGTGTTCTGCTCTTTGAGAGCTAAATTCAAAGCTTTGAACCAAGAATCATTACCTCGATTCAGATTGCCTTCCGTGTAGTAGGCAAATCCCAAGGCGTTATTATACAAAGGCGATTCTGGTTTAGCTTTTGCAGCAGTTTCCCAGTAACGGCGGGCATCATCGACGCTATAGTTATTGTCTCCAGTTTGGATAGACTGCCACGCTAATCGTCCCTTGTAAAAGTTGACAGATGGATCATCAGCTTGTTTATTTGGAATTAGTTTCAGGGCAGTTTCAGCCGCAGCCAGTGCGCCACGATTGAGTAGTTCTTCTACAGCCAATAACCCACCTTCCAAGTCGCCCTGGCTCAATTTTTCAGTGGCGGTGGTGGTGACAATCCCAGTCGCTGCTGTCTGTAAGTCGATATTTTGCTGCTTTTGAACGGGTAGAGACTCGGTAGGTATTGCTGGTATGTTAGGCAGAGTTACTTGGTGTCGATTTTGCCACCACCAATTTAAACTGATCGCAGCTGCTAAAGCACTGATCCCCATAATACCCACAATCGGCCACAGCTTGCGGCGTTGGGTACGAGGTCTTGGTGGGACTGGTTGCGGGGCTGGTTGCGAGCGCAAAAAATCAGCAGAATTTTGCCAATTTCCTTCAAGGTTCGCAGCAGTTGGGGGTGGCGGCGGTGGAACTTCTCCCCACAAATCTGCTTCCTCTTCTGGGGAAGTCATTTCCTCTGAAACCTGGCTCTGGTGAAGACTATTTTCTCGAATCTGTTCATCCGGTTCAGTTGGAGCTTTTTGGTTATCTAACTGACGAAATAAATCTGAAACTATAGCAGAATCTTCTTCATAGCTGGGGTCATCATACTCAATTTCATCAACGAGATCGCCCCAAGTATCGTCACCTAGCCAGTCTAACCCAGAAGAGTCATGCGCCAAACCAGAAGGGATCATTTGCTCGATTCCTAAAGGCATCTCGGTATCATCTGCGATCGCAGAGTACATTGTGGAAGTTGCCCCTAAAGGCGAACTATACTGATTCAGCGACTCCGCACTTTCAGATAACTCAGTTTCCTCACTCAGAAAACCGTCAAACTCTGGCTGGAGATACAAAATCGGTAATGCCCAGTACATCTGGTGAGAACCATAGGCAGAAATTAATCCTTGACGCACGCGACTGACGCACAAATCTACTGGATATCCTTGACTCAAGTTGCGGTAAAACAATTGTGTGAGCGTCAGTGCCACTTCATCAGGAATCCGTTCTGACATCGCCAAAACGCTTCTGATTCCGCGCTTCACGAGACTTTCTGCCAGATTACGTTCACCAGTATCTCCAGAGGGATCGGATGCGGCTGTGTACGCCCCCAAACAGGAGTTAAACACTGCCATTTGGATATTATTGTTGACGAGCAAACCAGCCAGATCGTCCCCAGTCAAGATTTCCGTTAAGCCAGTTCTGCGACTAACAAGATAAATTTCTCCGCCATTGGAACCTAAGTTACTATGACCAGAGTAGTGGAGAACGTGGTATCTGCCTTGTTCTAGGGCTTGCGTTAATTCTTCCCGTCCTGGTTGGTCTAATACAGTGAGTTCAATTTGGGGGAAACGATTGCTACCTTCAGCCAGTCGTGATGTTTGCCGGTGAAGTTCAGCTTGCAGTTTAATAGCTTCCTGTTTCTGTAAATCAAGGCGGACTTGATCTGAGGGGGAAGCAATTACCATCAATACTTTGACACCACCTTCTGGTAGTGTGGGCATATTTTGCGTAGGCGTAGCCCCCCGCAGGGATCGCAAACGGGAAGCCCCCAAAATTCCACTTTGGAAGCGAGAAAAAGCCACATAAGGCCCAGTAGCCAGAGGGCGATCGCCTGCGTGCATCACTTCCCAAGGCAGACGAGCTAACCTAGTGTCTTTTAGCCCCAAGCGTAAGCGTAGTACTTGTTGGTGGTTTTGGGCAATACCTTGGGCAGTAATCCAACTATCTCTGAGAGTGCCTTGAAATAGGGCGTTATAAAATTGTTGACCCAACGCCACCAAGTTAACAGAGTTTCTGGCGATATTGCTTTCGTGCCCACCAGAGGCGAATGGATCTCCTTGCAACACCGATTTCAACGGGTCATTCATCAAATGTCCAGCAGCCATCAACCAATCAGCTACAGGCCAACTCACCAATTCTTCTGCCAATGGTACCCCAGGCGCGACTTGTTCCGTCCGCACCAAGTAGTCATTTTGCCCTACTGGGGTCACGGAAATATGAAATTCCTGGGTCACAGCTTCTCCTGTCCGCCTCCTAAATCTGGTTTGAAACGCGAAAGTTTCAAGTCGATTTTTCGCTTCCTCTGATAACTTAGATGCATCCTACCCCTGAATGTTTCTGATTCGGTGTTGTTTTGCTTTTTTTGCCTTTACAACTTTATCCGGATCGGATTACTTGGGTCTAGAACACTTAATTGGTAGATGCACCTTGATCTTCAACTCCCCTAGATGGCTAACACCCACTGGGGGTTTTTTTCAATTTTGGCAAACTACAGCAACTTCTAACGCAGATATTCTCTCCCAGAAAATAGTGCTTAACCCTAGAATACTTGATTACTAGATGAATGTAGCTTGATTTTTAACTCCCTAATTCAGTTAATATTCACTAGAGTTTTTTTTACACACAACAATAATCAACTTTCTAGTAAATTTATCCGGAGGATGGTGGTTAAACCTAGAACACTTAATTGGTAGATGCACCCTGATAACTAGCTCCCCTGGTTGGCTAACACCCACTGGGGGTTTTTTTATGAAGAAAGTAAGCAGCAATCATCTCTAACGCATCAATTTTTTAAGGCAGCGCACTGGTTATTTAATTGGTAGCTGTGACCTGATAACTAGCTCACCTGGTTGGCTAACACCCGTTGGGGGTTTTTTCTGGTGGCTAAACAGCAACAATTTTAACCTCTGTTAATTTATTCGCTAGCTACCCATTTACTTTAGAAAAGATTATTGCTAGATGCACCCTGATAACTAACTCCCCTGGTTGGCTAACACCCATTGGGGATTTTTTTCTAGTTGCCGCAGCTACGCCCCTCATAGACATTACCATCAACCCTGATTTTTACCATTTTCTCAGGAAGATACTGCTGCCCCTAGAAAAAATTACTGGTAGATGCACCCTGATCACTCACTCCCCTAGTAGAATAACACCATCTGGGGGGTTTTTATTTAAAAAAATAACTAACCTTTGTACAAATTTATCCGGAGTATGGTGTTCAACCTGAGTACATTTAATTGGTAGATGCACCCTTATAACTAACTCCCCTCGTTGGCTAACGCCCACTGGGGGGTTTTTATTTAAAAAAATAACTGACCTTTGTACAGATTTATCCGGAGTATGGTGTTTAACCTGAGAACATTTAATTGGTAGATGCACCCTGATAACTAACTCCCCTCGTTGGCTAACGCCCACTGGGGGTTTTTTTGGCGTAGCGGCTTGTCGTTAGACATCGCCCTAGCATTTCCTACCGATGTAACTGGAATGCACCACTACTCTTGTTGCTAGTGCTGGTAGACCTTGAGTATCCTCCTGTTGCCAGGATAGAGCATAAGCTGCTCACTCAATCCCTGAATCGCTTTCTTTTTATTGTGAGCTAGAGATGCCACACCAAAATGATTGCTATGATATTTAATCACATTCTTAATTTTTTTTCCATATTTTAGCTAAAAGAGCAGAAGCCCCACACTCACTAGACGGAGTGTGGGATGAATGCGCGGGAGTGGGGAGAGATAGTGATTAATGCTTTTTGGCGTAGCCAAAACAATTAATTGCTATGTCGAGCCATGACCTATATTCATTCTGGATTATTTTGATTCTCAATATATTCTTTAAGCTTTGAAATTGTGACTCCGCCACAACTAGCCACAAAATAAGACCCGTTCCAAAAAACATCTTTCCAGAAGAACTTTTCTAAATGTTCTGCATATTCTTGACGCAACCTGCGCGAAGTTACTGATTTAACGTTGTTGACAAGTTTACTAATCTGTAAGTCTGGATGGTATTGAAATAGCAGATGCACATGATCTTCTTCTCCATTGAACTCCACTAACTTGCAATCCCACTTTTCGAGCAAGTTAACTAAGATATCTTCTAATCGTTTTAACATCTCTGCCGTGAAGACCTTGCGCCTATACTTGGTCGTAAGAACTAAGTGAACCTTTAAATCACTGACCGACCGACCTTTAAATACAAAATCAGGAATAAACGCAAGCGTGGCTCTAAATCTCGGCGGAAGTTGGCAAAACGCGAAGCCAAACAGCATCTAGGTATTGCTAGAAGTCGCAAAGATTTCCACTATGCGCGACCTGAACTGGTCGATTAGCACGAGGAGCCTCAAAAGACAAAGAGAGTCTTGAAAATATCCAACCCCAGATAAAACAATGGTTGTCAGAAAGAGGACTAGAACTCAGCACGGAGAAGACACTAATAACGTCAATGGAAGATGGTTTCGATTTCCTTGGATTTAACCATCGTCACTACAGTGGCAAGCTCTTAATCAAACCATCCAAAAAGAAAGTCCTAGACTTTTGTAAAAGGATAGGAAAAGAAATAAGGGTTCTCAATGGGGAAGAACAAGAAGTAATAATCAGAAAACTAAATCCAATTCTCCGAGGTTTTGCCAACTATTACAAAGGAGTAGTTAGCAAAGAAACTTTCAGCTACATCGCACATCGAGTGTGGCAATACCTTTGGTGTTGGGCTAAACGTAGACACCCTAACAAAAACACAAAATGGGTACAGAAACGCTACTTCAAGACCATAAATGGCAATAAATGGACGTTCGCTACTATAACTAGCGACCGCCGAGGGAAAAACAAGGATTTTATCCTATACCCGAGAGCGTACACGCCCATCGAACGACATGTAAAGGTCAAGGGGGACGTATCTCCAGATGACCCCTCTCTCAGGGAATACTGGGAAAAACGCCACCAAAGACATGGTAAGAACTACTGGGAGCGTAAATCACGCAACTATGAAGTAGCTCAAAACCAAAACTGGAAATGTCCAATCTGTGGCGAACCATTATTCAATGGAGAGGAAATAGAAACCCATCACATAATTCCTGTAGCTCAAGGCGGACTAGATTCGGTAGAAAACCTTCAGCATCTTCACCTAGCGTGTCACAAACAGGAACACTCAAAACCCAAGTTTAATGCTCGAAATAAGGCTTGAGCCGGATGATGGGAAACTGTCAAGTCCGGTTCTTAGGGGAGGGGAGAGCGGTGACGCTCGAACCTTACCCGACAAAACTGCAAAACTGCTCACAAACTTGTGAGAACTGGGAGGAAGTTTTTCTTCTATGAGAACTTGAACCTCAAAGGGTTAACTCAACGTAACAAAGCTAAACAGGGTGAGGAGGGCAACTATCAACAAAATGGACAGTCTGCAAAATCAGGACTAAACAAGTCTTGGAATGATGGGGGTTTTGGGCAATTCTTTGAAATATTAGAGCGCATAGCCGGGAATGCTGGTGCTGTTGCAATTTCCAAAAAACCACAATATACCTCAATGATTCTAAGTTACCGTAATGAAATTATTTTTACTGATTGCGGTATCAGAGAATATTGGGATGAGCAAAATACTTTGATGGTTGACCGTGACATTAATGCTGCGGTGAACCTGAAGAGACTAGGGTTGGGCATTTTCCCTAGTATAAAACGCCGTAGTGGGAAGATAGACATAGTTGGAACTATGGATGATAGTACCACGAAGGAAATCCTGCATACCCTTCATTGGGCTGCTGGAAGCCTACACTTACCGCAAGCGGTAAGTGTAGGAGATGTCACCGTTTAACTGTTTGTCTGCCAGCAATCACTGCTTTCAACTTCAGAATCAGAGCTTCATCGCCGACTACATTTGTATATTTCTCGTTCCCAGGTTCCGCCTGGGAATACGGTACTGGAGGCTCTGCCTCCCAAAAAATTGCCTTCCCTATTAGAAGCAGGGAAGGAAGAAAAGATATTAAATCAGGATTTCAGCCTTAAGTTGACACTAATGACCAGCTATATGGTAATATTTCATAGCATTATGCTAAAATAGCTTGCCTAAAATCAAAGAGTCGCCAACCCATGAGTTTAGCTGTAATTAAGTTCTCTTCAGAAGAGTGCGGCATTTGCCACAAAATGTCTTTTTATGACAAAAAGGTGGCTGAAGAACTGGGTTTAGAATTTATCGATGTGAAAATGCAGGATACAACTGCTTACCGCAAGTATCGCAAGATTTTATTAACTCAGTATCCCGATAAATCAGAAATGGGATGGCCTACTTACATCATCTGCAATTCTCCAGAAGGAGAATTTCTGATTGTGGGTGAGGTAAAAGGAGGTCATCCCAAAGGAGAGTTTAGAAGCCGTCTTCAAGAGGTTCTGAATTCCACAGCTAATCAGAACTAATTACCTCAAAAGATTTGACCTCCAGGGCAGGGCCAATCATGGCAGTTGTCATGATATCTTCACGCACCTGTCCTTTAACTTTTGCTTTTTGTCCGGCTTTGAGTAAGTCTTTGTCAGCCCCTTTAAGGATTTCGTAAGTAACGCCCTCTTCTGTGACTAACGCCCATGCGCCTGTACCAATATCACGGCGTTCAATTTTACCTGTAAGTGTAATGCTCATAAACGGTGCTGAGTGGGGGAATAGGAAATTAGGAGAGACGCGATTAATCGCGTCTGTACAGGAGTTAGGAGTAGAGACGCGATTAATCGCGTCTACAGGAGTTAGGAGAGACGCGATTAATCGCGTCTGTACAGGAGTTATTAACAATTTTTCCTCCATTCTCCATTCTCCACTCCTCACTCCCCTTCTATGCTATTTTTTCTTCGTTTTTCAATGCTAAACGAGCAAGTCCATAACAGATTAGGGCATTGGTGATCAGGAAAAGACGTGCTAAGTGACCACTTCCCAAACCCCAAACAGCTGGATCGAAAAACGCACTTACCGTCAAGCAGGCTGCGACACCTAAGGTTGAACCAATGGCAAACCATTTCCAACTTGGATGTCCCAGCAGCAATGCCATTAAGACAATGGGAATCAGTACGCTGGCAAACAGGGGATTGAACGTATTAGTTCCCTGGAGAGTATTGCCTAGTTCGGGAATTGAACTGCCCAAAACCCGGAAAGGCCACTGGGGAAGGTCAAAAATATAGATTCCCTTGAGGAAGAATAACCCCGAACTGCCGGCAATTAGTCCACTAGATAAAGACCAACTCCAAGTGAAGGGGAAGTAAACCCGTAAAAACCAAGCCAGTAAATAGGAACCAACTACCATTAAAATCTTGGGTAAGAGTGCGATCGCGCCACCATCAATCCAAAAGCCGGGGTTAAGATAGCCGTTATCGCGTAACCACCGGAAGAAATCTGGGAAACTGATTTGCCCCGCAAAGGCTAGTTTGACTGCTGCTTCTGCATTGAGTTGTCCAGCGCCATAATAGTTCAAACCATCATCCTGGATAACTCGCGCCGACTGCTTGAGGACTTTTAACACTTCATCTGGTTCTTTGATGCCAGCAGCTTTGATTAATGCTGCAACACCAGCAACGTGGGGAGAAGCCATGCTTGTACCCTGGAAGCCCAGAAATACGCCTTCACCGTTTTCGTCGATAGTTTCTTGCAGAATCTTACCAGCTTCACTACCACCAGGAGCAGAGATATCTACCCCAGCACCAAAGTTAGAATAGGGTGCTCTTTCGCCATCTGGGCCAATTGCCGAAACGCCGATGACGTAGGGATAGCGGGCTGGATAACTTGCCCCATTGGTATTTTCATTCCCGGCTGCGGCAATGATAACTACACCTTTTCTATGGGCATACTCGATCGCTTCTTTCATCAACTTGCTTTCACCGCCACCACCCAAGCTCATATTAATCACATCTGCGCCTTTATCAGCAGCAAATTTAATTGCTTCGGCAATATCGGCAACAGTACCGCCACCATATGAACTCAGCACCTTTAGCGGCATCAGACTGGCTTCATAGGCAATTCCAGCTACGCCATATTTGTTATTTGTGGCTTGGGCAATAGTCCCGGCAACATGAGTACCGTGGCCGTTATCGTCTTTGGCTTCTTCTCGGTCGTTAACAAAATCATAGCCTTTGACGAATTTTGTCTCATATAAGTCCCGCACCTTAGTAATCCCGGTGTCAATTACTGCAACTGTGATGCCACTGCCTTTGGTTTGACTCCATGCGCCTTCAATGCCGATTTGGTGCAAGTTCCACTGCTTGCTGTAATATTGGTCATTGGGGCCAGTTAATGAGGGGCTTGTCTCATCATCATCTTGGGGTCTCAAAAATTCTCCTAACCAAGCGGCTTTACCTGGTTGGGGAATCTTTCTGTAAATGTAATTTGGCTCAATAAATTCTGTAGCTTGGGCAAATTGAGATTTTTTCAGTTCTTGGAGTCGCTGGCGATCGCCTTTGACAATATACACATTATCTTTTTTGGAAAACTTGTTGTCTAATTGGGGTGTAACGTTGTATTGTTTGGCGATCGCTTGCAGATTCTGTTCCACCACAAGTGATGAAATATCTTCCCGAAAATCAAGCAAAATCGTCTCAAACTCTCCTTTAGTTGCCATTCCCTGGAAATTCAGGAAACCAAATATGGCAGATCCCAGCCCAATGACAAACAAGCACAATAATATAAGTTTTCTCATATTAACTCATCACCGCTTTTTGCCAGTTTGCTCACTACCATAACTTATCTCCATCCTTTATGGGTGGATTTTGCTCTTTTAGTTACAAGTTTCACTTATTACTCAGGACTTTTTTAACCGATGGAACGTGGTCTTTTGTGGTTGCCCCTATTAGTAATGTTTTTCTGGTTGACATGGCAAGGCTCGAAAGAGTATCAAAAAGTTGAAGCCTATCGCACTTGGGCAGAGCAATTTGAACGGGCTAAGTACGATATTTATGCTGTATTAGGTCAAAAAGGCAACAATCTAACTTGGGGAAAACCCACGCCTAAAGGGCCTATTAAACTAGAAACATTCTCTTTGCTTGATGTCAAACAAATCCACCTTTTAGTCGATGACAAATCAGTAGATGTGGAAAATATACCCAATAAAGGTCGTTCTATAGAGTTAGAATTTCTATTTTCCGAATCTACTAACTCAGTGCGCGTTCCATTTACAGAAATCCCTTTGGCGGCAGAATGGGGTAAGTTTTTACAGGGGGTATTACAAGACTTGCAATCGCAACAAAATCAATAGTTATTTGGCAACTACAAAAAATAAATTATCGCAACTTCTTCCCCTTTTGCACCTTGTCCCTTTGCAATAGGATGTTTTTTATTTGTTTGTGTCGCTAGTTGCGGTGGTGTGACAATATCAAAGCTTAAGGAATATATCAACAACCAAAACAGCCCAGCAATGAATATCGAGCCATGACCGATATTCATTCTGGGCTGTAGACGGGTAACAGTCGTTCTCGTCTGGCATCCCCACACTCACTAGACGGGGTGTGGGGCTTCTACTATTCTTGCTAAAAGGCTTCAAGGGAAATGAGCGTTTCCAGTGGAGCGATCATTGATGAAGAACTTGTATTGTTTGGAGTCCATGTGTGCGGTCATGGATGGTGGTAGTTTGAGTGGCTGTCACTGTCGTCATATCTGCGATATCGAGAGATAAATCTGTCTCCCTAAGTAAATAAAAGTTGCGGTCACCTTGACAAGGATTAAGTGAAGAGAAACCCCATAAAATGAATTTAGGTGCTCAATACCAAATCTTTTCTCTCTAGTTATTTCCCTACACACTTATACCCGCTGTGACGAGGCTTGGTCATTGGAAAACACAATTAACTTACAGTTATAAAAGTTGTAGAAGCCTGAGCTAAGAGCGTTGTCGCACTAACCCCATCCAACTTCGCCAACACTTGATTGTCAGAACTATCCACAATGAAAGCTTGACTTCCTTGTTTTTGTATCAACAATTGACCAAACTGGAGACCACCTGACAACGCAATCTTGTCCTTACCCAGTTCAAAGTCAGTAATGGAGTCCGTGCCCTCACCAGAAGCTAATACAAAGGTGTCATTATCATAGCCCCCAGTCAGCACATCGTTGCCTTTACCACCGTAAAGCCAGTCGTTGCCTGCACGCCCGTAAAGTTGGTCATCGCCAAGACCGCCGAATAGGGTATCGTTACCGTTATCGCCGTAAAGCAGGTCATTGCCACCATTGCCGTAAAGCCGGTCATTACCATTTTGTCCCCAGATATGATCGTCTGGGTCGCCTCCGGAAAGTTGGTCATTTCCTGAAGTACCGTTTATGGCAGCAGCGGGTCCAACTGTACCCTTAATAGCAAAGTCAAAGGGGCTTTCGTTACTATCGTTGTTGTTTAAACTGAGGCTACCACCATAGCTACCGACTTTAATGGTATTGAGTGCCACCGATATGGTGGTGGAAGCATTAACAGCCACGCTAGGTGCAAGAGTTCCCACCAAACTAAATCCGTCGGGAAGTTTGAGATTACTCAAGTTGAGTGCGGCTGTACCGATGTTCTTAATAGTAAAGGTTTTGGTCAGGGTCTTACCAGCAGTGGTGTAGCCAAAGTTAATGGCGCTGGTGTTGCCATCTGCAATGTTAAATATGCCATTGAGAACTTGAATTTCTGGAGCAGGAGCGGGTTTAATTGTGCCACTAATAGCAAAGTCAAAGGGGCTTTCGTTACTATCGTTGTTGTTTAAACTGAAGTTGCCACTATAGCTGCCGGGTGTAGTGCTATTGAGTGCCACCGATATGGCAGTGGAAGCATTAACAGCCACGCTAGTTGGAAGAGTTCCGACCAAACTAAATCCGTTGGGAAGGTTGAGATTACTCAGGTTGAGTGTGGCTACACCGGTGTTCTTAATAGTAAAGGTTTTGGTCAGGGTGTTACCAACAGTGGTGTCACCAAAGTCAATGGCGTTGGTGCTCTCATCTGCAATATCAACTGTGCCATTGAAAACTTGAATTTCTGGAGTAGGGATGGTGCTGCGGGGGGCTTCATATGCACCAATATCAGTCCCTGCAATGCCATTACCATCGCCATCCTGGGGAATAATTTCAGTGATGCTATTGAACATATTGGAACCAGTATCGATCGCAGGACTTCCAAGTTTGAGATGAAAGTCACCATTTGCTGCATCAACAAACAACGGGTCTTTGTTTAAAATATTTCCTGATCCTGGGGCAACAAATGCTCCGTTGTAAGCAAGGTTATTGTCAAATGAAACATTACTAGAAGAATTGATGGAAGCGGTAGACCCTCCTGTGCTTGCATACATAATATTGTTATAGACCCGAACATTCTTAGCATCGTTAAGAAAAATTTCTCCGTCTGGGATTATTCGTGAGTTGTGGTAAGTTGTATTATTTACAATATCTACAGGGTTTTCTCCTTTGAAAATCTGAATAGCTGCCCCACCATTGTTGTAAATTAAGTTGTTGTTGATTAAGGCTTTCCCCTGGTATGCAACATTTCCAATATAAGAAGTGTCAAGCATTATTCCATGACCCTCAGTTATTTTTCCTGTTTGATACCAAGGGACTAATTCTTTATTATCAAAAGAAGTATTGCCTTCGACAATTACTTTGTAATCTTTTACGTTATTATCTGAGTTCCAAAGATGCCCTAATGTGATTCCTTGAGTTCCGTAGGGTGAATACCAAGAGTTTCCAGAAACAATATTGTTTTTTATTGTAATATAATCAGCTTCTCCTGCACTAATCCCGCCTCCTGGAAACTTAGAAACCTTGTTATTATTAAGTGTGATATGGTGTGACCGTTGAGTTGGACTACTCTTGCTAACGCTAATACCATTTCCAGCTGTTGCTGAGTTATCCGTCTTGTCTTTATGTTGGAGCGCATATTCTAATGTAATTTCATCTCGTGCTCCTACCAATGTTAAGCCATCAATTACTACGTATGAAGAGCCTGTAATTGATATAGCATTCCAATTGTTGCTGTGTGCTTGTATAACAGGTGTGTGTCCAGGATATGCAATAAATGTGATCGGCGCATCAGCCCTACCCTGCTTATTTCCAATACTCAGGATATTAGCAGAAGATGAGGTGTAAGTACCATTCATGACGTAGACGGTATCACCTGCCTGCACCAAGTCTGCGGCTTTTTGGAGGGTGCGAAATGCGGCTCCTTCCTTCAAGCCATTATTTTTTTTATCATCGCCTGTTCCAGAAACGTAGTATGTTTTGCCAGCCATAGGTTTACTCCGAATATATGTAAGGGGAATTGGTAGTACATTCTCAGCAACAAACTCAGTTGCTAAGTAGTTATTTGAATGGGTTATCTGTCTGGAGTGTTCAGGACAGTCTCAGATGTCCAATCACGATTTGAAATCGCGCCGGTCTTAGAAACGCTGTTGTCAAACTGAAAAATTTTTATCCTGTCAACCGTTGATGGTTAAACCAGGGGTATCGATACCGTCAATCGTCAGGGTTTTGTTGAGGGTAATCGGAGGATTAGTATGTAGACAATCAATGTGGAGCCGGAGAAGTTTCCTGTCTTCTTTGAGCTTATTGTTAGACATCTGATGATTGCCACAGATGAAGTCGAATTGAATCGGATCTTCATCTGTAGCAGCGGCGTAAGCGTAGCCCGTCGTAGACATCGCTGCTCTTTGCAAAACAGCTTTGCTATCTGCTATATTCGATACGGTAATCGTATTTGGGATGTTAATTTCTCTGAACTTTATCCGTTGTCTAAAGTCAGGAGGTTGCTAATTCGACATGGTAAAATGCACCCCTAGCTGATAACGGGGGACTTAAAGTTACAGTAGTCAAAGCTTAATTGGTTGAAACTTTAGTAGGTTGACCCCTTAAGTTAAGGAGACTAATGTAATAACTTAATCGAAGCTGTTCTAAGCTGTGTAATTGAGCTTTGTGAACTTAGTTAAAACTAACCTTCACAAACAGCAATTGATATCAGTGAATACCCTGCTCTTTGTTACTTTTTTTACAAAATAAGCTAAAAAGCTACGGTAATAGGGTGGTAAAGTCTTGTCAAATATCAGGGTAATATGGGGATGGAGAGCGCTTTGTGCAAGGATTTAATGAAGTTTCTCTCAATATGGTCGGTGTTAGTCCACAAGGCATTGCTTATAATCAAGTCGCACCAGACGCTAGAATCAATTGGAATGCCATTCATGGCAATTTAGAGTTACTTCAGCTTTCTCTCAAATCTAGTTGCGTAAAATATTACTCTGACTGGATTGATGAAGCGGAGCCTCAACCTTACATTAACGGTTGTGCCGCAAGAGCACAGAGGTAAAGCAGCTTGTCGTCAAGATATTGCAAAACTCACAACCGATTTAAACAAGCGATCGCCAAGCAACTACCATCTCACCAGTAATCTTCATAATATGAACGCTGAAATAAACTCCAGGGTACCTGTTGCTTTAACCATTGCTGGCTCAGATAGCGGTGGCGGCGCAGGAATTCAAGCTGATTTACGCACCTTTGCTTTTCACTGTGTCCACGGTACTAGCGCTATAACCTGCGTCACGGCACAAAATACTCTAGGAGTGACCAGGGTTGATGCCATGCCAAGAGAGGCTGTTGTGGCGCAAATTCAGGCAGTAGTTGAGGATATTGGCGTACAAGCTGCCAAAACCGGAATGTTGCTCAATCAGGAAATTATCTTTGCTGTTGCCCAGCAGGTGGAAGCTTTACAAATCGATAATCTAGTAGTTGATCCAGTAATGGTGTCACGTAAGGGGGCACAATTGATTGATGATGATGCTGTGAAGACTCTTTGCCATGCCCTGATTCCCAAGGCAGTTATCATCACGCCCAATCGCTATGAAGCCCAGATTTTGAGCGGTTTACAAATTAATTCTTTGGAGGATATGCAAGCCGCTGCTGAAATTATCCACAAGACTTTACGGACGAAGGCTGTTTTAGTCAAGGGCGGAGGTATGCAGGGAGATATGCGTGGTGTTGATATCTGGTTTAATGGGGAGAAGTTGGAAGTTTTGACTTGCCAGCAAGTAGAGACAAAAAATACCCACGGCACTGGTTGTACCCTATCGGCTGCGATCGCTGCTAATCTGGCTAAGGGAAAAGACTTGTGGCAAGCGGTGCAACAGGCAAAGGAGTATGTCACTACTGCACTCACTTACGCCCTAGATATTGGCGAAGGGCAAGGCCCTGTAGGACATTTCTTCCCATTGTTGCGAAATTAACCTCGTGGTTAGTTATCAAGCTGTTGACTGACTATTGACTACTGACTACTGACCATATCCAAAATGTAAATAAGAAATCTTTGCCCTTTCGGCATTTTTCTATTATTCTTGGGCATAGTTTCAGGGCTGACTATCTCTGTTAGCATCTCTGTACGATCTAATTACCTTGATTTTTAATACCAAGCCCCCGATGCGAACAACCATAGGTTCTGTTCACAGAAATTCGCCAACACCGACTACTCAAGCCTACCCTGCCTCTGTACCATTATCTGTATACAGGGAATTGTCAACAGAGTTGCAAGCAACACAGGCGAGGCTAGATGCACTCACCACCAAAAATCAGCAATTAGTACAAGAAAATCAATTACTACGCCAAGAAATTGCCAAAGTTGTTGAGTCTTTTTCTCACCTGCAAAAGTTTGTGGATTCCCATGCTACGCCTAGTTATCACCAAGTCCCCCAAGCTCCTGGCTACGTGAAAAGTGGTGCCAAACAGCCAGTAACCCAAGCGCGTCCACCTCAGCAGGTTTCTCGCCCATCTCCACCTGTTGTCCCCAAAGCCCCACCCAAAAAAAGCCGCCGCCAAAACTTTTCTCCACCTGTAATGGAAAGAAATTTCCCGATACCAGAACCAATTTTTATAGAAGAGCAACAAGTAAGTTATTATTCCACTACTGAGCCAGATGCCAAGAGACTTAATGGCTGGTGGTTAATTATCACCATCTTGTTAATTATGCTTACTGCCTTTAGTGCTGGATATTTCGTTGTGCGTCCCTTGTTTGAACATCAGAAACGTTAGTTGACACTCCCACAGTTAACAGCAGCATGGTTTCGGGCTACGGAGCAATTTCTCTGCAATCACTCTCTAAATATCTGAATATATCTGCTAAATGACGGAATTTATTTATTTTTAGATTATAAAAGCTATAAAAAATGCTAACTTGACAGCAACTTCTTTATGTTAAAACCTCAAAGATTATCCAATTTATAAATCCTTGCCGCTTCTCATGTCCCAAACCCTCAGGCAGAGCATCTACACTTTAAAAAAGTGGTAATTATTACATATGTTTTAGGAAAAGCACTGCTAGTTACAGCTTCAGACAGCGGATCTGGTTAGATATATAAACGAAGCTAGTAGAAGTCAGGAGTCAAGAAGATGAAAAAAGTAGAAGCTATTATCCGCCCATTTAAGCTAGATGAGGTGAAAATTGCCTTAGTTAACGCTGGTATCGTTGGCATGACTGTTTCTGAAGTCCGAGGGTTCGGACGGCAGAAAGGCCAAACTGAACGATATCGCGGTTCTGAGTACACCGTTGAGTTTCTCCAAAAACTCAAAGTGGAAATCGTAGTTGACGACAATCAGGTTGATATGGTAGTGGACAAAATTATTGCCGCTGCCCGCACTGGTGAAATCGGCGATGGTAAAATTTTCATCTCGCCTGTTGAACAAGTGATTCGGATTCGTACCGGGGAAAAGAACACAGAAGCAGTTTGAGTGCTGATAAGCTTCTGAACTATATGCCTATATATGACTCAATAAGTCACATATAGGCATATTCTCACGTCCTACTGGCTAGAGGCTACGACAAAAACTAGTTTTACTCTTGACATAGAACGTATGTACTATGTAAATTTGATATATAATCTATATATAAAAACAGAGGTAAAGATGTTTTGAGCAAAAAAACTTTAATCACACTTAACTTGTCGGACGCTGAACTTGAGCTACTAAATCGTCTTAGTGAAAAAAAGGACATGAATAAGTCAGCGGTGTTACGGCAAGCTTTACGGATGATGGGGCTGATTGAGCAACGTATAGAGCAAGGTGAAAAATTTTACTTTGAAACTGTAGACGAGAAGAAATGTGAACTTATACTTGTCTAGTTTAATTCAAACTTGTGAGTTGTTGCCTTGAATGCGATTGTTAAGCTACCCTTATTCCGTGTTAAAGACTCAGCCTTAGTTGAAGCAGAATTATATAATCTATCTTCTAAACATATTTCAGACTAGCCAACCTAGTTAGCTGTTTAACTTGGTTGTGGATAGTCAGGAAGGGGTAGGGCAATGCAGTATTTATCGAGTAATTCTTGGTTGCAGTGGGCAGTTAAACTTGAAGATGAAGTAGATTGTGATGTGGCTGCGGGGCTAGATTTAGGTCAAAATTTAGCTAAATATTTGGCTAAAACTCAAGCTCATAATTGCTGCTGGAAAAACCATCTCTATAAGGGACTTCCAGTTAAAAAAAACATCCCATCGTAGGGGCGCAAGGCCAAGATCCCCTACAAATGTACAAATAATTTTGGATAATTTATTTTTTGTCAGTCCCTAAATAAATGGTCTGAAGCGACTCTTCAAAAACTTAGGGAGATAATTGCTTAACCGCACAATAAAGGTAAACAGCATTTACACTTTAAAAACTTGTGGTAAATCACTTTTAACTTTGATACCACAAGCCTTTGTTATATTTTCCCTGATTGCTATATTTAGTCTGACTATTCAATAACGCCAAAACTACTAATTCTCAGATAGCTTTTCATTTCTTAAATCAGTTTTTTATCTTAACTCAGGACTCAGGACTAAACAATATGTCTAGTTGGGGGAGTAAAGCAGCAAAAGCCTTGCCTCGATGGCTAATTGACCCTTTCAATTCCCGTGTCATCTCAGCAAAGGTCAATTGCAACTCTTGCACATAAAAAATTGGATCGTAGCCAAAACCATCATCACCACGCGGTGTATGGAGAATTTCGCCACGACAAATACCTTCAGATTGTAATACGATCGCACCATCAGGACGAGCGATCGCTATTGCACAAACAAACTGAGCTTGCCGATTTACCTCGTTGCCTAATTCCCTCAATACCCTAGCAATGCGTTCTAAGTCGGTTTTGGCATAACGTGCAGAATACACTCCTGGTGCGCCATTTAGGGCATCTACTTGCAAGCCCGAATCATCAGCAATTGCCCAGTTTCCTGTGGCTTTAGCAATTTGTGAGGCTTTCAGACAAGCGTTGGCGGCAAAGGTTTCGCCTGTCTCTTCAATTTCCAATTCTTCAGGTTTTAGGGTTAATTCCCAACCAGAATTTTCCAAGTAAGCTTGCATTTCTCGCAACTTACCGGGATTTCCGGTGGCGACTACAAGTAATGTCATGAATTACGAATTATTAGTTAGGAGTGATCAGTTAGGAGCTAGGAATTAATAACTCCTAACTCTCAACTCCTCACTATTTTTACTCCGCCCACTGTTTCGCCCAAGCAAGAGTTTGATGCACTTGCTCAATTGTCGGGGCTTCGCAGTAAAGGCGTAAAACTGGCTCAGTACCGCTAAACCGAATCATTAACCAGCTTTTATCAGCTAGGCGATATTTGTAGCCGTCAATTGTTTGGCAATCAATCACTGCTAACCCGGCAATTTCTGTTAAAGGTTGGGTTTGTAGTTGTTGCAAAAGACGCGATCGCACATCCATACTTGCTAAGGGTAAATCAATGCGATCGTATGCTGAACTAAACCCTGTTTGTTTCTGCAAGTGGCGATAATATTCACCTAAATCCAAACCAGATTCTACGATCGCTTCTAGTACGTATAATGCTGACAGCAATGCATCGCGTTCGGGAATATGGCTGCCATAGCCGATTCCTCCTGACTCTTCGCCGCCCAGCAACACTTTTGCTGCTAACATTCTGTCAGCGATGTATTTATAACCAACTGCTGTCTCAAATACTGACAGGTTATGTAGTGCTGCTACAAGGGGCATCAAGTCAGAACCACTAACAGTTTTGACTATTTCACCAGTAAAGCCGCGCCTTAAGGTTAAATGGTCGATTAATATCGGGATTAATACTTGGGAACTTAAGAAGTTAGCTTCTCCATCCACCGCTGCAATGCGATCGCAGTCTCCATCAAATACCAACCCCACGGTTAAACCTGATTTATCGGTTTCTCGGTGAGTTTGGATGACTTCAAATAGCCGTGAAAGGTATTTAGGCAAGGGTTCCGGCGCACCACCACCAAATAGGGGATCGCGTTCGCTGTTAATTTCTTTAACCTGATTGCCTAGTAGTTTCGCCAATCCGCCAGCAGCAGCGCCATGCATAACATCCGCAAATAACGTCAATTTACCAGATGCGATCGCTTCTCGAAGTTTGGCGATATCAACTTTACCTTCTAGTGCTTCTGTATAACTGGGCCAGGGATCGAATTTCTCTTGCTTACCTGGGGTAGCTGCTAGTGGGACTCCCACCGACAACTGCGCTTCTATCTCTTTTGTGACTTCTGGCGGCACCGATCCCCCAAAATAACCCTTGACTTTTAAGCCCAAATATGCACCAGGATTATGGCTGGCTGTAATTACCAACGCTCCTAAAGCATTGAGTTGTTTTGCTGCCCAACTATAAGCTGGGGTTGGGGCAAAGGTTTCGCTCAGTAGGACATCAAAGCCGACAGCGGTGACAGTATCGGCAACAGCACGAGCAAAATCTTCGGCCATGAATCGGCGATCGTAACCGACAATTATTGTCCGGCTATCCACCCTAGAAAAATATGTATCATATAATACTTTTGCGGCGACTGGCGCGACCAGGGCTAGGCGTTCAAAGGTGAACTCGTCACCAATAACGCCCCGCCAGCCGTCTGTACCAAACTTGATTGAGTTAGCTACAACTGGCATCTAGGTATCCTAACTGTCTACTTGAGGATTTTAGCATTTATACAGTGTATAAAGTAAAAAAAGAATCTAGTAATAATATGCACTAATAATATTTAATACAAAAGTAAGTAAATTTATGTATAGCGTTTATCAGTCTTGTGAAGTACAGTAGCAGCAGTGAGTAAACCAACCCAGCAAATTCTCTATTGTCACTTGTGCGAATGCCGCATCTAATGCCTGGAGTAAATCAGGGTATGTCCTTGCACCGATGCGACGGAGAATGTTCTTAATCTTGGACCAACAATTCTCAATCGGTGAAAAATCGGGAGAGTAGGGGGGGAGATAAATGAGGTGAGCGCCAGCAGCGATGAGCAAAGCTTCAAGTTCATCACTTTTATGGATCGAGCAGTTATCCATGATCACCACTGCACCAGGCCAAAGTTGGGGTACAAGCTTTTGAGCGATGAAGGCATCAAAGGTCAAGGCATCGATGGAACCTAAACCACTCCACTGGGTGAGCAATCCTTTCAAGCTAATGGCACCAATCACCGAGACATTTCTCCCTTTGCGATTTGGCTTTGGAGCATAAACCCGTTCTCCTGATAAGGCACGGGCACATTTGCGAATGAAGGACAGATTAACCCCCGATTCATCTAAAAAAATCAGATTTTCCACGGGTATGCCCCTCAAGAGTTTCCAGTACTCAAATCGGGCTAATTCGACTTGATAAGTGCCTTTTTTCGTGGGGTGGAGACTTTTTTTTTGAGGTTTAGGTTGAGTTTCCAGCGAACCATCCGATTCCCCGTGGCCACCCCAATTAACACCTCTGTTTTCTCATAAAGTCGTTCGCGCAATTCGCTTAACCTCGCATCGGGCTGTGCTGTGACGAGTTGGCGCAGGATTTCTAGCTGTTCGGCATTCAATTTTGTTGGCGTCTGCTTAGTCCGCACCTTGGGGCTGATCGTGCCCAATTCACGATCGCGTTTGAGTAAATTTTGGACAAAACTTAAGGTGACGCCAAAATTTTTCGCCAGTTTTCGTTGGGAAATGTCACCGCAGGCATAAGCATCAACAATTTTCTGACGCAAGTCGAGAGAGTAGGCTTTCATCGCCACCAGTTATCAGTAGAATTGCTCTCTCCTATTGTACTGAAGTAGACTCATAACCGCTATATTGTACAGATGCAATGTCTAACGATAAGCCCGTCTACGCCTACCACATTTAAAAGAGAATAGCGCCTTTGTAACATATAAAACTTACATGTCGTACATAAGTACTACACGCAATTTTGGTATTTCACCTGTGTTTAGCACCCAGCGATGTCTACACGACGGGCTACGTCTACGCAAATATGGGAATAAACCGGGGTTATACAAAGCGCCTGGAATAACCAAAAACCAAAACTCATATTATGGTTAATTTGTACAGTGCGTAAGTCCTGATACTGTTTCAAAAGGCTTACACTATTAAAATTGTAGATATCTATCGTTAGCATTAAGCAGACTTGAGGGTTCCAATCGTAAATTTGATCAAGGCTGTAAGGATAAAAGCAGTGATAAACAATCGGGCAATATCAATCAGTTTATTTACAGGAGCAGGTGGACTAGATATTGGGATAGAAAAGGCAGGTTTTCAGGTAGTAAGTGTTGTTGAGCAAGATCCTGATGCTGCAAAGACTATAGCTTTCAACCGACCTCACCTAAATAGTGCTGTGGCAAGAGATATACAGAATATCACTGCTCAAAATCTTTTGGAAGAAGGGGGATATGTTATTAACCTTGGTAGACCCCTACGTATTGGAGAAATAGATTTAGTAACTGGCGGTCCCCCTTGTCAACCCTTCAGCACAGCAGGAAAACGTGGTTCAGTTATGGACCCGCGTGGCAGCTTGTTTATGGACTTCATCCGGATTGTTGAACAAGTGCAACCACGCTTTTTTGTCATGGAGAATGTTAAAGGTTTACTCTCAGCTCCCATTCGTCATAGACCTCATCTGGAACGAGGAATGGGTTTTCTTCCTCTGGAACTAGATGAAATGCAAGGAAGCGCTCTTGAGATTGTTATAGAAGAAATTAAGCGCTTTGGTTATCAAGTTATTTATAAAGTAATAGAAGCAGCAGATTACGGTGTTCCGCAAAACAGAGCGCGAGTAATCTTTATCGGTTCAAGAGATGGTGAATCAGCTACATTGCCTTTACCTACTCATAGTAAAAATGGCTCTTTATTACCTCAATGGCGCACTCTTAAAGATGCCCTGATAAATTTAGAAGATCCGCAACCAGAGTATACTTCCTACTCAACAAACCGTCTTCAATATTTAAAGCTTTTAAAAAGTGGTCAGAACTGGAGAAATTTACCTAACGACTTGATAAAAGAAGCAATGGGAGGGGCATACAAATCTGGAGGCGGGAAAGTAGGGTTTTACAGAAGGTTATGTTGGGATAAGCCATCTCCTACTGTTACTACAAGTCCTTACCAAAAGGCTACAGATATGTGTCATCCAGAGGAACTGCGTCCTCTAAGTGTTCGAGAGTGTGCCAGGATTCAAACCTTTCCAGACTCATGGATTTTCTATGGTTCGACATCCTCTAAGTACCGACAGATAGGTAATGCTGTACCTGTACTCTTAGCTCAAGCTATTGGTGACTATTTACATAGTTTAATTAGACAGCAGAAACCTAAAGGGATATCAGTCTTTGAACAGCTTTCACTATTTAATCACTAAATTCCTAGCCTGTTGATTATTTTAAGACTTTTACTAATGAATTTGTTGCCAATAATTACTATCTTCTACATAGAATGCTGGGGGATTGTTAGCTATAATTTTTCTAACAAAAATAGCATAGTCTTCTTCAGAAAGATCCGAGCATCTTATTAATTTATTCAGTTTTGACCAATAGTGTGTTCCATTCTTAGCATTGAATCTATGCCATTTCTTAATTGTAGTATCCTTTCGTACAGTGCTACTTGAACTGTTTTCAGTGCCACTGCCGGATTTAATTTGTAACAAATCACCTTTCTCGGTGCAAAAATCTATTTTATTCATAGTCGCACCCCAAGCGCAATGCCAACCATAAGACGACAACTTTTCAGCAAGATATTCTTCTAAAAGAAGACCTAATATGTTTTCTGCCGACATGGAAAGACGATGAGCATCCTTTATGTGATTAATGCCGTCAGTGCTGAGAGTCGGTAGACGATCTGAAAGAATCGTGTCAATAATTTCGTCGGAAACAGTGCCTATCTTCTTACTAATTCGCTTTGAGGGTCGGTTATTATAACCGCCAAAATACTTTTTTAACCACTTGGTAATGTAATCTTCATTTGAACTCCAGCTTTTTATTTCTGGAAATAGAGTAGGCGAATCACAACAAACGGACAAAACTGTTTTGACGGAATCATTCCATGACATCTCAGTCATATTTGTAGCTATTCTTTCAGCATAAAAAATTATTTCTTTGCTATCGAAATCTGATATTTTTTTTGTACTCACAGTTACTATTGGGTAAAATCTGCTGTTTCAGTTACTGGTTCTAGTTTTCCCAATAATTCACAAGTAGTAATACCCAAAGTCTTATATACCTCCAAAAACTTCACCACGTCCAAACTTCGTTTGTCACGCTCATATTTATAGATACACAAATCTAAATAATTCTACTATTTCTATATATAAACATTAATAATCCTTAATAGTTAACACTATTAAGGATTGTTGAGAGGAGCAAAAACTGCTCACAAAGCTGATTGTTCCTTAAAAATCATCGAGAAACTGACTAAGGCGACTGATTACGGGGTCAACCTCTTGAGGAGGGGTAGCAACAGTATGAGAAATATTATTTACTACTTCTAATTGAGTTGGAGACGGAATGAACGATCGATCATTGACTATGAGCGCCAATTGTGCAACTTGTTGAGAAAGTTGCAGTAGATGATGTTCCATCGCCTCCAAACGATTAGATCCCTTGGCAAAAAAACGTTCCTCAAGTCCAGCCACTTGACGTTGCAGTTCACCAATTTGTTGTTCAATCGGTGTTGCTACTGCTGTTTGTGGAGCAGGTTGTACAGATTCCGGTACACATAAAGATTGCCATAAGGCTTCTTTACAGAGGTCACTGAAAGTCTTGTCTGGTTGTTTTTCCAAAAAACTTTCTACTTGTGCTAACAAGCTTTCATCAGCAAGCTCTGGGTTGAACGTGACGGATTTAACTACCTTTTTTGACCATTGGAACATCAGCTTTATGCCCTAGCAGCGCGATTGGAGGATAATTGGGCCTCTCCATAAATATACTGCCCCAAAGCATTCGCTTGTCGTGAAGGTGCTGCTAAATGAGCATTAATCTTTGCTTCCTTGAGCAGACGTTGAACGTCGTCCCAGAAGAACTCACCACCCCCGCCAGTGAGAATCACATCGGTGACGCGTTCTGGCAACCAGGCTAGCACACGGCTACAGATTTCGCGTGAAAACATCTCTGTGAGGTTGGGAAGAAAATCGTCTAGGTTGGTGGGCTTGCTAGCACCTTTAGGACGGTAATAGCGTTCACCTCTGGGTTTGTTAACAGTGGAAATCAGCGCTAGAGATTGACTATCTGCTCCCTCGATTTCGGCGGACACCAATTCATAAAACTTATTCATCCCGAAGTCTTCGCTCTTAGAAGCACCTCTGGCAAAACGGAAGTTATCTACCATCAAAAGATCGACGGTTTGATGTCCAATATCGACGATCGCTACCGATATTTTTGTAAAATCGGGACTGCCAGGGCTTTTTTTCGGTTGAGCTTCAGACCACAACAGACTGCCATAACCCTCTGGCATTACCCATACCTTACTGACGTTCAGCGACACAGATTCGCCTCGGAAATTCAACACATGAGGACCACCTACTTGGCTAATCAACTGTGCTTTTTCCTTTTCAAATTGCTCTAAGGAAAGAAAAGGCAGACCTAGTACAACTGAGATATCGTCTCTGAGTTTGAAGTAGCCAGCACTTGCTAACACTTTTACCAGTGCAGCTTCTACCTTAGATTGTCCGACTCCTAAATTCGCCCCAAAATCTGCTGCCAGTTGACCAACAGCATATCCATTTCCTTGATACTCCAGCCACAAATCCATTAAGGGGTCAGTAGCCCTGGCTTCAAAAACACCGCCGCGTACCTGTTCTATTGACATCTGCTTCACGTTGGCAGGTACGAACACCACATTGTTTGGTTCACGACTCACACAAGTTTTTGTGGAAGTTCTGCCTAAATCAACACTGAGAATAGTTTTCCCAGGACCAGCACCTAGCTTGGCATTAGGGGGAGGATTATTATTAACAGCATTTATGGGAGTCGTCGATGCTAACGGCTGCCTATTCATGGGTATAGCAGCACTATTCATCGGGTTAGCGGCGGAAGGTTGGTCTGTCATGAAAGCTCCTAGTTCAAACTTAACTGTAAAAAGTTGTCATGCTCATCTTACAAAAATGCGAGCAACCAGAAATTCTAGGTTGCGTCAAGTGTAGCTAGAAATATGCCAAAAATTAATTCCGGCGATACCTCCGATAAGCTCTGCCAACGCACATCTAGTATTATTTGGCATAGTGTAGGCGAATTTTGGCCAGATGTAACCCCTGCTTTCACTGCTTTCAAACCAAAAGCGTCCGTGTTTCATCTTCTAGTACGTTTTAACTGGCGCTTGAATATCCAAAAAACAAATGCCAAAACAAAACCTCCAAGTACGATTTTGGATACACGAGCAAGGTACTTATCCACAAGTTCATACTGACTACCCAAGGCGTATCCTGAGTATGTTAGCAAACCCACCCAAGCCGCGCTACCTACTGTTGTGTAAAACAGAAATGGTAGCAAGGGCATATTGCTGATCCCTGCAGGAACAGAAATCAAGGTGCGGATTCCCGGTACAAGGCGACCAATTAATACTGCTTTTTTACCTTGTCGGTCAAACCACTCTTTGGCTTTGGTGATATCTTTACTGGATATAGCCAGCCATTTACGATACTTATCAGCCCAAGCTTTCAAACGGGTTTCGCCAAAAAGCTTACCCGGATAATACCAAATAAGTGCGCCCAATACAGAACCCAAAAGTCCTGCAAAAAATACACCAATGATATTCAGCTTTGCCCCTTCTGGTTGATATGGACTTGCTGTAAATCCAGCCAGTGGCATGATCAATTCTGAAGGAATGGGGGGAAAAAGGTTCTCTAGAAACATTAGTAGGGCAATTCCCCAATAGCCAAAATAGTTGATAGTATTAGTTATCCATTCAAGCATTGAGTCAATTCCTGAAATTGCTGCACTGCTCTAGCCCTTGAAATTGAGGGAGAAATCGCTCACTAGGAACCTCACAAAATTAATGAAACGAACCACTAGGTTTTGTTTTCTAATTTTTTAGATCCCCCTTTGTCAGTTTTTTAAAAGGACTAGGGAGGATCTAAAGATTTGATAGCAAATTTAAAAACATACTTTAGGGTTTTTTTCTCAGGTTGGGGCTGTAGTGGAGATGAGGCAAAAAAAAAAGACAAGGGAGAAAATTTTACCTTGTCCCCCTCATCCTCCTCTGCCCCTCTTCTTGTTCTAGGCTGTCGGGGTCAACGATTGTACTCTTGGTTCCGATTGCCAGTCTAATGGATTCCAAACTCGATCTTCCAGCGCCATCTGCTCAATCAAACTTGCCAGTCTCAAGGCTTTGAGAGCTTGTTCACCACCTACTGAGGGTTGATTGCCACCATGTACACAGTTGACAAAATGTTCTAATTCTGCACTTAAGGGTTGAATATTGCTGGTGTAGACTTTTTCAATCACACCATCTTGCCTATAAAGTACTTGTCGGTGGTCGGTGAGAGAATTGGCACTAGTTTGTCGGTGAATCAAAATTTCATTCTTGAGAAAATCTGCCTCAGTAAATGAATTTTTGCAATGCGCGACAATCCGGCGAATTTTTCGGTGGGTGACTTTACTAGCAGTCAGAGTAGCAACAATACCATTGGCAAACCCCAAGGTGGCAGTTACGTAATCTAAATAACCAGAGTCCAGGGCACGAGTACCGCTAGCAGTCAATTTCGTTACTGGGGAAGCAGCTAATTCCAAAAGTAGGTCGATGTCATGGATCATTAAATCCAGCACAACCGAAACATCGTTTGCCCGATCTGAGTAAGGACTCATCCTGTGGGCTTCTAGCGCCAGCAATGCCTCAGTTTTCAGCACTTGGCTCAGTTCTTTAAAAGCTGGGTTAAAACGCTCAATATGACCTACTTGCAGGATACACCCAGACTCAGCTGCGGCATTTACTAAAGACTCTGCCTCAGAAATACTGGCTGCGATCGGTTTTTCAATCAAAACATGAATTCCCGCTAACAGACAGTTGATGCCCACGGCATAGTGCAGACGGGTGGGAACAGCTACACAAACTGCTTCCACAAGGGGTAGCAGGTCACAGTAATCTTCAAAAAAACGCACCTTGTAGTTGCTGGCAGTTTCTAACCCTCGCTCAACGTTAATATCTGCCACTCCGACTAGTTCAACATCTTTCATTGAACTCAGCACGCGAGCATGGTGTTGTCCCATGTTACCCACTCCAATCACGCCTATGCGGATCGGTCGTGGCTGGTTGCGCTGTGTATATGGATTCGGTTCTGCCACTGACATGCTATCTTGCACTATTATTATCTCCTCAACCACCAAATTTAGAGACGCTACGGCCGTTGGCGTTTATACTCGAAAGCCAGTTACGATCCGTCTAAAACCATCCAGATGGTAACATAGAGCCTATGTTTATGAAGAATTTCAAAGTTTGTGATCGGTTCCCGTAATCCGGATATCTTTTGTATAGATAGTTCGGGTTTACTTTGTATTTTGCACTTTCGACAAAAAATATATGTCTTTTTATTAACTTTAAAAAATTCAATCAGACCGAAGTCTAAATTCTCCTTGACATTGCTTCCTGGCATCTTGTTAAGGTGTAATTTGGCGATTTGAAATCCAAAATTTGCAACCGAGATGAAAGCTGTAATTTTGTTATCTGGGGGATTAGACTCTTCCACAATTTTGTACAAAGCTAAGGCTGATGGCTGTGAATGTCATGCCATTTCCTTTGATTACCAGCAGCGACACCGACGAGAGTTACAGTCAGCCTTTTTTGTTGCTCAAAAAGCTGGGATCGTGAAACATCAGGTGGTTAATTTTGACTTACGACAATGGGGCGGTTCAGCACTTACGGACGACGCTATTGATTTACCCCAGGAACGTTCCCTGGATGAAATGTCTCAAAATATTCCTGTCACCTATGTTCCGGCTCGTAATACCATATTCTTAAGCTTTGCTCTTGGTTACGCCGAAGCGATCGCAGCAGAACGTGTCTATATCGGCGTCAACGCCTTAGATTACTCAGGATATCCTGACTGTCGCCCCGACTATATCCAGGCAATGCAGGAAGTTTTTCGCCTGGGAACCAAACAAGGGCGTGAGGGACAACCAATTAATATTGTTGCACCCCTAATCAACTTGAAAAAAACCGAAATCATCCAACTGGGTAACCAATTGGGAGTTCCTTGGGAGCTAACTTGGTCTTGCTATGTCGGTGGAGATGTCGCCTGCGGCGTGTGTGATTCTTGTCGCTTGCGGCTAGCAGCATTTACCGAATTGGGACTCGTTGATCCACTGGTGTATGCTTCTTGAGTTAGGAGTTTTAATTCCTAACTCTTAACTCTCAACTCCTAACTCTTCTAACCGTTGCAGTTGAATTTGATGCAGGCGTGGACCAACAATTGATACCACGGTGAATTCGAGATTTTGATAACAGAAGGTTTCGCCTTTGGCAGGAATTTTTTGTAACTGATACAGCAAAAAGCCCCCTAGTGTTTGGTATTCTCTTGTCAAGGGCAAATTGAGATGCAAAACCTCGTTCAGGTCTTCGAGGTTGATTTGTGCCTGCACCAAAAATTTCTGCTCATCTAACATCTGAATCAGTAAGTCGTCGCTGCTTTCAGGTTCGCTGGCGTCGCCAATGATTTCGGCAATGACATCTTTGATTGTCACTATTCCCACAGTAGAGCCAAATTCATTCACTACCATGACCATAGCTGGTTTCTCTTGCTGCATCAGTGGCAAAAGTTCACTCAAGGGCGTGTGTTCTGGAACAAACCGGGCGGGACGCATCCAAGGTTGGATCTGTGTCTCTAAACTGAGCTTTCCTATAGCCAAAGGTTGTGCCAAGTCTTTAAAATAAACAATGCCGCGAACATCGTCCAAAGATTCACCAATCACAGGATAGCGAGAGTAACCAGTAGAAGCCATTTCTCTGAGTAATGTCTGGAAGGTAGCATCTTTTGGCAGCGCGATAATACTGGTGCGGGGGATCATCACATCTTGGGCCATTACATCCCCAAACTCAAAGACATTATTGAGCAGTTCTCGCTCCGCACGCTGTAAACCAGTAGACCCCCATTCTGTAGAGATAATCAGTTGCAATTCTTCGGGAGTCACAGGTGGCCTCCAGCCTTGACCTGTGTATTGGATGCCAAAAATCCGCAAAAAGCAACGAGTTGATTGATTGAGAATCCAGATGAAGGGACCAAAAAAACGCACGATCGCTTTTACCGAAGGTCCTAAAAACCTAGCTAGCTGTTCTGAGTACAGCATGGCTAAGGATTTAGGACATAGTTCTCCGATCACAATTTGCAAATAGGCAATCAAGAAAAAGGCAATGGGAATTGATAGAGAATGCGCCAGGAAGGTAGTTATCCCACTGGGTAAAGGCCAGGATTTTAACCATGCATTCACTAGCACGACAATCGTACTTTCTCCAATCCATCCCAGTGCCAAACTAGAAAGGGTAATACCTAACTGGGTGGTAGATAGTAGTCGGTCAATACTACGTTGTAGCATCTCCACAGCGATCGCTGGAATATCCCCAGCCTTAACTAGCTGGTGAATACGCGATCGCCGCACACTTACCATCGAAAATTCCGCCGTCACAAAAAAGGCATTTATGGCAATCAGTAGTAGCACTGACAACAACCGCAGCGCCACGTCTGTCCAAATTAAATTAGGAAAACCACTCACTGCCAAAGCTCGTGTAAAACTCACGCCCTCCATTCTGGGATTTTGGATTTTGGATTTTGCGGAAAGTCTGAGCGCCGGTTTCCGGCGATTAGAACTTTTCAAGACGGATTTTGAATTAGGTTTTGGGGATTAGGGATTAGGCAAATTGTCTAGTACCATGTGCCCAATCTAAAATCTAAAATCTAAAATCTAAAATCTAAAATCTAAAATTGTCTCTCCTACCTTTCTACAGGAATATTCGATGCTTCTAGCTTCAATTTTTGAGCGGGATAATCAGTCAGAGCGAGTGATATCTTCTTGACATCATCAAGTAAAGCTGTAGGAATGCTCACTGTACCGGAAAATGCTGGTCCATTTGCAGGCAATTCTGTTGGTAAACCCTCTGTACTAGCACTCAGGGTTCGTCCTTTATCATCGGTAACATCTAAAAAACTATACAGGAAGCGTACAGAATCCTTACCTTTGTTCTGCATTTTAACTTTCAGTAGCAAATCACCACCAGAGTAGCGGACAGATTGCACAGCCATAGTTACACCTTCACTCTGGGCAGTAACGGGAAAACCTGGCTGGGGTTTTTCTTCAACTACTTGTGGGGGTTTTTCCTCTGGCTTCTGCTTGCTGCTATTGGTTTCTTCATCATCTTCCTCTAGCTTTTCCGATTTAGCAGCCTTAGTCTTACCGTCAATTCGTGCCTTGACAATTTTCAGGATCTCTTCCTCTTTTAATAGCACTAGCCCTCCCTGTTGGGAGCTATTTGTCTTATTGCTGGCAAATTTGGTTGTGGGACGCCCATCTGGTGTGGTAACGCCTTTAAGTGCTGAACTCCCCAGTTCAAACCCCAAAAACGCGCTCACAGAACCTGCTCCCATCATCAGGATTAACAAAATCAAAGTAAGAAGTACAGTAGAATTTATCTTCATCGCTGACAAGCTATCACAAAAGAATGCTGGTCTATTTAAGGATAGTGAAGCTTTTGACGTCAATCCTTAAAGGAACTTAATCAATATTAGTTTGCACTATTTCATGATCTAATTATGTAGTATAAAAATCTGGTAAACTATTGTTGAGTATTCACAGGTGGTAAATCTGTGCTATTATTACGCAATTGGCTAAACTCAATGTATGAGGAATTTTCCTCACTCTAATTAGCAAATCAGGTTGACCTAAGAGTTGAAGTAATTGACTCAGAGGAAGCCGAAACCCAAGGAAACACGCGCCTTTGGCCGATTGGGGAGGCAGCGAACTCATAATTCGCCTTCAGGCTGGTTCGATTCCAGCAGGGCGCACTGAATCAGTAAAAAGCAGTAATGTGTTGTATTACCAGATACTCTATGATGATTGGGAGATCAGTAATACTAAATTATCTTGAGCATTGATATCCTGGTTCAACTCCTCCAGTCAGGATTTAATGAGTGCTGAGTCATGAGTTATGAGTTATGAGTCTTAATTAACTCCTCACTTTTTCTCATCCTTAAAACTTTAGGCTAACCTCACTTTTAATTTTTAACTCTCCTCTCAGCACTCAGCACTGTTACCGAGGTGGTAAAGTTTCAAACCGGAATTCAGTTCCTACTTGGAGTTTGTTGCTATTCAAACGAGGAGACATCATCAGCGACGTGTCGTAAGGATTTGGTAAATCAAGAGTACGAATATAAGGATCGTTACCAACTTGCTGAGTCAGGACATCATGATATAAAGTGTTAACCAACTCAGCATCGTGGGCAATTTCATTTTCTGGGAAGGAACCACCGAAACTGGAACCAGATCCTAGAAATGAGTCTAGCTGACGCTTGAGGCTGCCATTTTCATAGAAATTGCGATCGTGACGAAAAAAAGCTCTTTCAAATACATCATTGGTAGTTTGATAATTGGGTGTTGCCGTTTGGGCAGATGCAACACAGGGAAAAGCAATACAAGCAGTAAGCAGCACCAATAAACCACCAAAGGTTTTTAATTTTATAGGCACGTTTCTGACTCCTAAATTTTTGTTTTGGGTGAATCTTAATTTATGCTTAAGTTCAGAACTCTGATGAGTTCAACCTTTGGTGTAGCACAACTTTTAATGTTTTGTAATGACGTATCCTACTGAAACTCTTACCCACTCAGATATTTGGGCAACCACTGCTGATTTGACCACCTTGCGCCACAAGCTACTAGATTTATTTTGCCAACTTGCTTATCAAGAGGGTGATTTTCTCCTCTCTTCTGGGCTACGTAGTTCTTATTACGTCAACAAGACACAGGTAACACTCCATCCTCAAGGCGCTTTGGCAGTCGGACGCTTGCTGTTTCCTTTGCTACCCGTAGATACACAGGCTGTGGGTGGTTTAACATTGGGGGCTGACCCAATTGTGACAGCAGTAAGTGTAGTTTCTGTTTATGAAAACCGACCGATACCAGCGCTGATTATTCGCAAGGAAGCCAAGGGTTATGGAACGAAAGCTTATATAGAAGGCCCCAGTTTACCAGAAGGTGCAAAAGTAGTAGTTTTGGAAGATGTGGTAACAACTGGGCAATCTGCTCTGAAAGCGGTTGAGCGTCTTAAAGATGCAGGTTATACTGTGAATAAAGTAATTTCACTGGTAGACCGACAACAGGGAGGAGGTGAGTTGTACCAGTCAGCTGGGTTGAAGTTTGAAACTTTGTTTTCGATTCAGGAAGTTCAGGAACGCTACCGACAACTTGCGAATTGATGAACAATAGGACTTCTACTAATTTGTAATTCTTAATTACGAATTAGTAGAAGTCCTTAATATGAAACAATCGGTGTCAGCTAATACCAAGCCTTTTTTGTGGAGTGCTGCATTAATCAGTGTAGCGATGGTTTCTGCTTCATTAAGTTTACCGTTTTCGGTGTATTCCTCACTCAACAAAATACTTATTCTCCGGTAAAAAATATTTCCCTATATCCTGGCTGCGATCGCTCGCCGCAGTCAAGCTTTAATAGGATACTTATTGGCTTACTTAGTAAGATTATGATTTTAACCTTGGTAATTTTTGTCTAATCACACGGAAATAAATTCTTTTAACTTCGTTTAAGGATGCGATCGCAATCTCTTACTCTTAGAGGCAGGGTAAGCGCATCTAAATTAGACTTGACAAAAATCTCGTTTATGCACAAACAAAAAAATCAGTATTTATCGTTTGTGCTGACAAATAATGACTCGACATTTGTGAAGGCCAGCAGCGGGATTTGAACTCGCGACCTTCCGATTACAAGTCGGATGCACTACCACTGTGCTATGCTGGCGGATTTAGCGATCGCTCTCAAATAGCAACCACAATTTCTAATTGTACCATAATCAACTTATTTGTCTAGCTGTAATTCCTAAAAAATATCTCCTTCTTCCTAAATTAGGCTAAAAGACCAGAGATTTTGGGAATATCACTGCTTTTGTGCCCCCTAGATGGTTTAAGCTGCGTAGCAATTGTGATCAAACAGAAAAAAATCAGTGATCAGAATCACTGATAAAGTTGGTAAATTAATATTCATAGCAAAAGCTAACTCAAATTCTGGGCTGGACGCAAAAATATCTGGTACAGTTTTAAAACTGTATTTTTTTGATCCGGCTGGTAAAGCAACAGAAATATATAATTGTTCTTTACACATCGGAAGCATGGCAGTGTTGATCGGACGAGATTTATTAAGTCTGGCGGACATCAGTCCAACGGAACTTCAAGAACTCCTGCAATTGGCAACTCAACTTAAATCACAACAGCTGAAGTTGCAGTGTAATAAAGTTTTGGGGTTGTTGTTCTCCAAAGCCTCAACTCGCACGCGGGTAAGTTTTACTGTGGCGATGTACCAACTGGGTGGACAGGTAATCGATCTCAACCCCAATGTCACTCAAGTTAGTCGCGGGGAACCTTTGCAGGATACGGCGCGGGTGTTAGATCGATATTTGGATATTTTGGCAATTCGCACTTTTGCACAGCAGGAATTGGAAACTTTTGCTCACTATGCCAAGATTCCGGTAATTAATGCGCTTACCGATGCAGAACATCCTTGTCAAGTATTAGCGGATTTATTGACGATTCAAGAAGGCTTTGGCACCCTTGCCGGGTTAACTTTAACCTACGTGGGTGATGGAAATAATGTGGCTAATTCTCTGATGTTGGGCTGTGCTTTGGTGGGGATGAATGTTAAAATTGCTACCCCTAGCGGATATGAGCCAGATTCTAGGATTGTAGAACAAGCAAGAGCGATCGCTAATCACAAAACTGAAGTCCTCCTCACTCATGATCCAGAATTAGCCGCTAAGGGAGCTGCTGTACTTTATACTGATGTTTGGGCGAGTATGGGGCAAGAAGCAGAAGCAGGCGATCGTCTGCCAATTTTCCAGCCTTACCAAATTTCGGAGCAGCTATTGAGCCTTGCTGATCCAGAGGCAATTGTTTTACACTGCTTACCAGCCCATCGTGGTGAAGAAATTACCGAAGCAGTTATTGAAGGTTCCCAATCACGAGTTTGGGAACAGGCAGAAAATCGCCTTCACGCCCAAAAAGCTTTACTTGCCAGTATCTTAGGGGCAGAATGAAAAGAGACGCGATTAATCGCGTCTGTACAGGAGTTAGGAGTCAGAATAGCTAGTGTGCGATTGGCTCCTGACTACTATCTTGGTAAAAAATCCCAAATAAATGGGTAAAAGAAAAGAGAATATTGTTTCTTTTGCCTTTCATATTTTTACTTTTCTCTTGTTATGAGGAGTTTTTTGTAGTACTAATGTTCTAGAGACATTTATAATTACTTCGCGCAAATTTATGGAACGTCTAACGGAAGCTCAACAAGAACTTTACGAATGGTTGGCAGAATACATCCGATCGCACCAGCATTCGCCTTCAATTCGGCAAATGATGCAAGGGATGAACTTGAAGTCACCAGCACCAATTCAAAGTCGCTTGGAACATTTACGTACTAAGGGATATATAGAATGGACTGAAGGCCAAGCGCGAACGATTCGGATTTTGCGTCCTGTAAAGCAAGGTGTACCAATTTTAGGGACGATCGCTGCTGGTGGTTTAATAGAACCATTTACTGATGCTGTAGATCATTTAGACTTTTCTAATTTTGAGTTACCTCCCCAAACCTACGCTTTGCGCGTAGCTGGCGATAGCATGATTGAAGATTTAATCGCTGATGGCGATGTAGTATTCCTGCGTCCAGTAGCAGAACCAAATCATTTGAAAAATGGTACCATCGTCGCCGCCAGAGTTGATGGATTCGGTACCACTTTAAAACGTTTTTATCGCCAAGGCGATCACGTTACCCTCAAACCAGCAAATCCTAAGTACAATCCCATTGAAGTCCGCGCTATACAAGTGCAGGTGCAAGGTTCTCTCATTGGTGTTTGGCGCGGTTACAACTGAGTAATAAGAAAGTGATGAGTTATGAGTTTTAAATTACTAACTCCCAACTCCCAACTCCCAACTCCTAACTCCTAACTCCTAACTCCTAACTTATTACTTGGGTTCATCACCACGTTTGTGCTTAACATATGTACCTGACGCAAAATCCAGTGCAGCAACTGCCCACTTTCCGCGAAAGTGACCACGGGGATACTCCCCGTGGCGCATTTCGATTAAAATTACCATTTGCAAGGGAAAGTAAGGGCAGTTATCACACTTCGCAACCATTACCAGGATGCCCAAAAATGCCTCCATCTCTGCAATTGCGGCAATATCAGCGAGAAGCGATCGCTAGCTGGTTTACCAACAATGGCAGAGGGACGCTGAAAATGGCTACTGGTAGTGGTAAAACGATTACTGCACTAGCGATCGCTTGTGAATTATATCAGCAGATTAATTTACAAGTGTTGTTGGTGGTATGTCCCTACCGCCATCTCGTCACCCAATGGGCGCGAGAATGCGAAAAATTTAATTTGCAACCCATTTTAGCTTTTGAGAATTTACGCGCTTGGCAAAGTCAACTTTCCACGCAAATTTATAATCTGCGTTCTGGTTCTCAACGCTTTGTGACTGTGATTACTACGAACTCCACATTAATTGGAGATGGTTTTCAGTCTCAACTCAAATATTTTCCCGCTAAAACTTTAATTATTGGGGATGAGGCGCATAATTTAGGCGCACCCAAGTTAGAAGAAAGTTTACCGCGTCGCGTTGGGTTGAGACTGGCTTTATCTGCCACACCGGAGAGATATTTTGATGATTTTGGTACGCAATCTCTATTTGATTATTTTGGCCCAGTTCTCCAGCCAGAGTTTACTTTGAGGGATGCGATCACTCAAGGTGCTTTGGTACATTATCTGTATTATCCGGTGTTGGTGGAATTAACTGAAGCAGAAAGCATTGCCTATTTAAAGTTAACTAAAAGAATTGGGCGATCGCTGCTTTATCGGGATCGAGAAAATGGCGTACCAGGAAACTTTGAAGACAATGAAGATTTAAAGCCGTTGTTGATGCAAAGAGCAAGATTAATTGGTACAGCGGAAAATAAATTAACCGCCTTGCATGAATTAATGGCAACTCGCCGCGAAACTACTCACACTCTTTTTTATTGCAGTGATGGTTCACAAGAGGCAGGACAACGTTCATCTCTACGCCAAGTTAAAGCTGTTGCTAAAATTTTGGGAGTGGATTTAGGGTACAAGGTAAGCACTTATACGGCTCAAACAACTTTACAAGAAAGGGAAACATTACGCCATCAATTTGAAAGTGGCGAGTTGCAGGGTTTGGTAGCAATTCGTTGTTTAGATGAAGGTGTTGATATTCCGGCAATTCAAACTGCGGTGATTTTATCAAGTTCTGGTAATCCTCGCCAGTTTATTCAGCGACGGGGGCGAGTTTTGCGTCCTCATCCCGCTAAAGAACGCGCGACAATATTTGACATGATTGTTTTGCCACCAGATTTAGATAGAGAAACTATAGAAGTTGAGCGTAATCTTTTGAAAAAGGAATTGCGTCGCTTTGTAGAGTTTGCTGATCTAGCTGATAATGCTGGTGAAGCAAGAATGAAGTTACTTGATTTACAAAAGCGATATGGTTTATTAGATATTTGATGATGAAGCAGAGAAGAGTTATATTTTGTTGTAAAATCTTTCGAGTTTTGAAAAAAGAAGCATGAAGTATGAAATAATAAAATTATGAGTTTGATAATAATGGGATGTAAGTGCTTTTTAAATTTCTGCTTGCATCCCATTATTATATAGATTATTAACATTGATAATAACAGAAAACGATTAAACAATAAAGTGTTTTTTCAAAGAAAATTAGGATTTTAAAGATAACGCAAACAGTGGCTTTACAGAGGCGAAGGCAGCACTAGAGAAAGTTAAAATATAGAAAACAGTATATTTCAAAATTTAATATGTCACAAGAGGCGAATATCGACGATGTACAGGAGCCAATAACCAGCGCTCCACCAGAAGTACGGCAAATTATTGAGCGGGTATGGAAGCTGGAAAAAGGCAGGCTAGATAAGAAGATTAACACCCATATAAATGATAATATTTTGGACATTATTAAGGAAGAGGTGCGATGAAGCTGACTTCAATCAAGCTATGCAACTTTCGCTCCTTTTATGGTACGACACCAGAGATGATGCTGGCTGGGGGAGATGCTCAGAATACGACAATTATTCATGGCAATAATGGATCTGGTAAAACTAGCTTGCTGAATGCCTTTACGTGGGTACTGTATGATAAATTTAGTGCAGCGTTTGCATCGATAGAGCAGTTGGTAAATAAGCGAGCGATCGCAGAAAATCAAAAAGGTCAAGCTGTAGAATGTTGGGTAGAAATTGGCTGGGAACATGAAGGTAAACGCTATCGAGTTAAACGCGCCTGTCGGGGTTACAAAAATGAAAGTGACTTTGATGCAGGCAAAACTCAATTAACTATGTGGGTTAGTGGGGATGATGGTAAATGGAATATACCAAATCAGCAACCAGACGATATAATCAATCAAATTTTACCGGCTACTTTACATCAATATTTTTTCTTTGACGGCGAACGAATTGAAGAAATAGTCCGTTCTGACAAAAAAGCTGAAATTGCCGAAGCTACAAAAATTTTCTTGGGTGTGGAAGTAATCAACCGTTCCATCAGACATTTGGGAGATGCTAAAAAAACTCTAGAAAATGAGTTAAAAGCTATTGGTGATTCTGAAACTAAACAACTGTTACGACAGCAAGAAAAAATAGAGCGAGAGCGTGAACACATTACCAAACGGCAAACGGAAATTAAAGAAGAGTTAGAATATCAACAAACTTTTAAAAAAGAGACAAGTAACCGTTTACGAGAATTGAGTGCTGCTAAGCAATTGCAAGAAAGATGGCAGGATTTAGAATCACAGAAAGCGGCGAATCAAGAAGAATATAAAAAAACCAAGGAAGCGCTGAAAAAAGTTATTTCCGCGCGGGGTTATACCGTTTTACTCTCAGAAACTACAGCACAGTTCCGAGAAATTATCAATGATTTGAAGCAGCGCGGCGAGTTAACATCAGGAATATCGCGGGAATTTGTGAATGATTTACTCAATTCTCAGCGCTGTATTTGTGGCGCAGAATTACACGAGGGTAATCATTCTTATACTCATGTGACTACTTGGTTAAATAGAGCAGGTTCCTCAGCGGTGGAAGAAACTGCAATTCGCATGAGCGCACAAGTAGATGAAATTGATAAGCAAGCGATAGGATTTTGGGAAGAAGTTGATAGAGAACAAACTAGGATTAATCAGTTAAGGCAAAGTATATCTCAAATTGAAGGCGATTTAGACAATATTCAAGAACGGTTACGAAAAGATGCTAATGAAGAAATTAGCAGTTTACAAAAACGGTTAGATGAAATTGAAAGTAAAATTGATGAATTGAATCGAGAACAGGGTGCAAATCAGCAGCAAATTGCTCAACTCACAACTGAAATTGAAGGTTTAAATAAACAAATCGCCAAACAAAAGCTGAATGAAGACAAGCAAACTTTAGCACAGCGACGAATTAACGCCACTCAAGATGCAATCGAACGCTTAACAGAAGTCCGAAATCGTCAAGAGCAACAATTTCGCCTACAACTAGAAAAGCGAGTCCAAGAAATATTCACAGAGATTTCTATAACTCCATACATTCCTAGAATTAGCGATAAATATGAACTGACATTAGTAGAAAATACCACAGGTGTAGAAGCACCAGTTGCAGCATCCACTGGGGAAAATCAGATTCTCAGTTTATCTTTTATTGCCAGCATCATTGACAAAGTACGGGAATGGAGTGAGAAGCGAAAAATGATGATGATTCCCGATAGTAGCACTTTTCCAATTGTCATGGATTCACCCTTCGGTAGTTTGGATGAAAGTTCGCGGCGACATATTGCTAAAACAATTCCCCAATTAGCGAATCAGTTGATAGTTTTAGTTACTAAGACTCAGTGGCGGGGTGAAGTAGAAGTAGAAATGGCAGACAGAATCGGTAGAGAATATGTGCTTACGTATTATTCATCTAAGCCGGATTGCGAACAAGATTATATTGAGTTGGCTGGGGAAAGATATCCTTTGGTGAAACAAAGTCCGAATGAGTATGAATATACTGAAATTATCGCAGTTGAACGTAATGTTTAAAGGATGAAGTTATGGTTGCGAGTCCCGGAAAGTATATGACTCCCCAGGAATACTTGGAATGGGAAGAACACCAAGATATTAAATACGAATATATCAATGGTGAAGTTTTCGCGATGACTGGGGGTACTATTCCCTATACTACTATTGCTCTCAATTTGGCTTCGGCGTTAAAAAGCCACTTACGAGGGGGTTCGTGTCGCGCTTTTATGGCGGATGCAAAAGTAGGTGTATCTGAAAACGGGCCATTTCACTTTTTATACTGGCAAACCTACAGGTGGGAAGTTCCTTAATGGTGCGCCTGTGTTTGCTGCTGAGGTGAGAAGTGAAAATGATTATGGTGAGACAGCAGAGAAAGATATGGCTAGCAAACGCCGTGATTCTTTTGCAGCGGGTACTTTGGTAGTTTGGGATGTGGATGTACTCAAAGAGGAAGTTATCAGAGTATATCGCGCTAGTAACCCTGAACAACTGCAAGTATATCGCCGTGGTGAGGTGGCGGAGGCTGAACCCGCAGTGCCAGGATGGACTATGTTAGTGGATAATTTGTTTGTTTAGCGATCGCCTACATACTATTATAAAATAATACCTTGTAAAGTGCGTAGGCATCGCTTTTGGCTTTCGGGTAATATAGCAACAATGTAGATATTAATATAATGGCTGCAAATAGAATCAGGGTTGCTAAAGATAAGGCTGAGTTTGTGAAATCTCTAGTAGCATCAAAAGACACAACTGGGCCTTTTCAGACTTATGTAGAAGTTATGGTATTTGCAGCAGCATTGGGCGTTAAATATAAAAAGCGCATTCCTTTAGACGTAATTTCTAAAGATTTATCCCCACTGCGACAAGATTATTTTACTAGCAGCTTCACTCTGTTAATTAATTTGTTAGCTATCACCGAAACAGAGAACATTAAGATTCTAGATGATGATAATGTAGCTGATGAGCAACGTATTCACATTTTTGAAGAGTATGCTAATGGTGGTTTAGAAATTATACAAAATGAACTGCGTGGGGCAGTAGACTATTCAGAGCGACTTTTCTTATTTCTTAGTTATGAAAAAACGAATACAGAGCAAAAAGATGAGGAATTTGACCTAACAAAATTCCTCTCTTAGTCTTGAAGTAATGCTTAAAATCAAAAACGTTACATCCACCCCAGTGTAATTTTTACTGTTTTGACTGCATTTGTTACTGCACTAACAGTAGCAGATATTTTATAAGGCTTGTCTGGATTTTTAGGTTGGGTATCTATTCTAACTACATTATCCTTCCAAAGTTGGTTTTCTCTTGACCAATCTAGCTGTGCTAATTGTGAAATTTTTTCTTCATTAAAATAATTGTTTTCTGGATGGTATATATAGTGCAATAAACGCCCTAAAACTTCCAGCCCCACACTTACACCTAGAATACAATCTTCTTTAAATGCAGCTACTTCATCTATTGTTAGTTCTTCAACAGTTGTATCAGCAATATACTCAGTGTTACTGCATTCTGAGAAAAATCGATTAAGACAAACAACCAAAGCATCAGATGCTTGATAAACATCATAATCTCGAAGCTGATTGCTTGGATCGTTAGTAAAAGCGCAACTTACAAACCTAGCTATAAAATTAGTTGTGTAAATCAGCCTATCTTTAGTTGCAGGACTTGCTTTAATCTTTTCTGTCTTATCCAGAAACATTGGTACTCGTTTTATTAATTCTTTAGTAATACCAACTCGGCCAGAGAACTCACCAAATGATAATAATAATGATTTATCTAGTTGTTTGGTTTGAGCCATATCTCTGAAATCTGCCTGACACTGTTGAAAGTCACCCTCTAAAACTAGAGTGATCCCAAAATCATCATCGCTGATTAAGTTGCTTTCACCACTTTCTATTAATTCGTGAATTGCACGTTCACGATGTTGTCCATCGGTTATATCTAACTTGACTCTACGAGGAATTACAACCAGACAAATGCCCCTCCCCAATTCAAGAATTGTTATGTCTTTTGGGGCTACATTAGCAGTCAAACTTCCTACAATCCAAGGTTTTTCTTTTCGAGAACGGTCAACAATATATTTTTTAATTTCATCAGCATGACCTTTAACCACTGGGCGATTTTTACCAGAATCAGGATCATTCCCAGTGGATGGTTTAGCTTGGAGAAGACCAGAAAAGTCACTTGCAGGTACATTAATTTGCAGCATTGTCCGCTTTCCCTGCTGAAAAATTAGCCCTGGATAGCAGCGATCGCGATGATATTGTGAGAAAAATGGCTCAATAAAGGAGCTAAACTGAGCTTTCATCTGAGGAGAAATGCTATTATTACTATCCTCAATTGGTTGAGCCATATAAATACCTAATATAAATTAGTAGATGTTAGCAAACATGATATGCAACCCTTATGGACTATAGCATCGGTAAAAACCACAGTGCAAAATATCTATCTAATTATGCTAGTTCAAAATATGTGGTAGTCCTACCTCCTTGAGTTCAACAAACTTGCCATCAAAACCTATAGTTTTATCTTCCACAGTCCTAGCATCCGCTAAAGCCTTACGAAGTTCAGCACGTTCCATCTGTTCCTGAATTCCACCGAGGATGTAAACTAATAACTTCGCCGCCAAATCTCGTCCAGCAACCTGCACCCGCTTTTTATTTGGGTCATACAAAACCCCATACCAGAGAGATTGGGGATATTCCATACCACTAAAACCACCTTGCTGGTCAAACTTCCGCAGTTTCTTAAAAATATCTGCTAGGGAAAAACCTTTTTTAAAAACCAAAATTCCCAAAGCTTGCGCTAATGCAACCTGAGCAACCGGACGGAAAAGCATATTTCCTTCACCTCCATCCTTTTCAAAGCTGAAGCGTCGTAAAGCTGGTGTATCCTCGTGTTCTAAAATTTTATAACTAGAAAGACTAGCTAAAGAATCAAATAGCTTGCTGAATTCCTTAATTCCCTGCTCAAGTTCTTCATCCTCTGGACGCATGGGAATTAGACCTTTCTCCAAGGGTTTCCAGTGAGGGAACTTTTGACCCAAATATCGCTCAGACATATCTTGCAGAGCTTGCAAAGTCGTTAAAACTGTAGAATTGGAAGCCACTGTTGCACTATTCCAATTGACGCGGGGATTGCGCTCTTGTCGTTGTTCTAATAGTGGATGTGTAACTGCAATTTTTCTAGCAACGATCGCAAAACCATCATCTTCATTCAACTGTGTTAGTTGCCCTTTAGTCAAGGGTGCAGCCATCAGGTTGACATGAACAAAAATCGATCTCACCCTCCGCCTCGCTTGGGTGCGAGTTTCCCCAGCCGCTACCGCACAGATGAACTCAATACCAATTTTTTCCTTGGGTAAATTTTGTAAATAAGCAAGGTCTACTTGGTACTTTTCTATCAAATCATTAACTGTAATAAAACTGTCATCAACACCTTTATCTTTTTTATAGCGCTGGAGTTTACGAGTTTTAATTAACTCCATCAACCCCTGAACCCCCATTAATCGGTGTTGTCCATCTAGCGCATAAATGGTTACATCATCCTCAGAAATATTTAGCACACCTACCTTACCGTCTTTATCTAGGGGTATAAAATCAGTCGTAGACTTGGTGGCGCGTCCTTCACTATCCCACTCAGCAGCTTTAGGATTATCCACCCACGGTTGATTAATCACCACCAACACCGGCGGAAACTTATGGTTGTGTCGAGCCGCTAAATACTGGACTAGCGGTGCTTGACGTGACCAATCAAGGGGACGCTGCTGAATTTCATCAATACTATCCGCGTCAATCTCGACATTATCAGTCTCTGGATTATACTTTTTTTGAAACAGAGGTAAGCCAGAGGCAAAGTGAACCCGACCTGCAAACCATTCCAGTGTAACAGAGCTAACATAAGCCTCTGTACCACCCATCTCGGTTTTTTGAACGAGAATCTGATCTTTTCTCCCTAAAAACTTCTCCAAGAGTAAAGCTAGTACCTGTTTTTCCTTGTTTTCTCGTTCCAGATATTCTCTAGTGATGTCAGCAGTTGGGTCAGATGCACTATCTTTCATGTTAAATTTTAAAAACAGAATAGTATTATGTAGTTCAATTATCCAAAAAATTGGATATTAGTAGTAAAGTTTTTAAAAACTGTTTTTTCAACCCACGGATGTGGGTTTTGTCTGTGTAGCCGCGAATTCTATTCGCCCTATTCGCTTTTCTTCAATCCACAGAAGTGGGCTTTGTATGTGTAGCCGCGAATTCCATTCGCCCTATTCGCCCGGATATTACGCCAGTGTTTCCAGAGATAAGGAGAAATGACTACAGCACAACAACCAGAAAATAAAGTTCAGCAAGCACGTACTGTAGCAGAGTTAGTGGACTATATCCAAGCTCTCACCATTGAAATTCAAGAATTGTATTGTTTAGATGAGATTCCTTGGGTTTTGGGCGTGTCTTGGGGAAAAGATTCTAGTACAGTATTGCAGCTTGTGTGGAATGCGATCGCTGGTCTTCCTCCAGAAAAAAGAACTAAAACGGTCTATGTAATTACAACAGATACTCAAGTAGAAAATCCTGTAGTGTCTGCTTGGGTTCGCAAATCCTTGCAGAATCTCAAGGTAGCTGCTAAAAAACAGGGGATGCCAATTGATCCACATCTACTACAACCAGTAATTGAAGATACATTTTGGGTAAATCTTATTGGTAAGGGATATCCAGCACCTCGTAACCAGTTTCGCTGGTGTACACCACGTTTGAAAATTAATCCTGCTAATCAATTCATCCGTGAAATAGTTAGAGCTAACGGTGAAACAATTCTCGTATTGGGTACTCGCAAAGCAGAAAGCTCCAAACGTGCTGCCACAATGAAAAAACATCAAATTGATAGAGTACGAGATCGCCTGAGTCCTAATGCCAGCCTACCTAACTCTCTAATCTATACTCCCATTGAAGATTGGAGTAATAATGATGTCTGGATATACCTAAATCAGTGTGATAATCCTTGGGGACAAAGCAATAAAGAATTATTTGCTATGTATCGAGGTGCAACAGCCGATAATGAATGTCCACTAGTTGTTGATACTTCTACTCCTAGCTGTGGTGATTCCCGATTTGGCTGCTGGGTTTGCACACTAGTGAATAAGGATAAATCAATGGAGGCGATGATCCAAAATGATGAAGAAAAAGAATGGATGCAGCCATTATTAGATATCCGTAACGAACTAGATATTAAAGATGACCGAGACAAAAGAGACTTTAGAAGAATCTGGGGAGATGTTCAACTATTTGAACGCAATAAGAACGGGGAAATCTCTGTTGAACCAATACCTGGCCCCTATACTAAACATTGGCGGGAACATTGGCTAAGACGATTATTAGAAGCGCAAACAAAAACCCGTCGTACAGCACCAGAAAATATGCGCGACATCACCCTAATTACTCTAGAAGAAATGAGCGAAATTCGCCGCATTTGGCTAGAAGACAAACACGAATTTGATGATAGCTTACCCCGGATTTATCAAGAAGTGACTGGCGAAGAATTTCAAGACCCACGTCCTGGCGCTGACTATAGCTTACTAGGTCGTGATGAATGGATAGTATTAGAAGAAATCTGTGAAGGTGACGCGATGCACTTAGAACTTATGGCGAAATTGTTAGACACAGAACGCCAGTATCGCAAAAAGACTCGTCGCGTGGGAATATATGAAACCCTAGAAAAATGTTTTAATACAAGTTCCCGTTCTCCAGAAGATGCGATTAAAAATGCTCGTTTGAAACGCGAATTAAGCGAAGCAGTTAGTCAAGGTGATGTTGCAAAAGTCAAGCAGATGACTTTGGGCGATGTTGCAGCAATTAATGAAGTAGATGAAGGTGAAAGTGAAAGTGATGAACAGGTAACTTGGGCAAGTATGAAATTTTCAAAGAGAAATTCAAAAGAATAGAATAATAGAAGACCGGGCGAATGGAATTCGCGGCTACACAGACGAAACGCACCTGCGTGGGTTGAAGAAAAATGAGAGCAAGTTTTACACAATAATTCAATAATTCAATACTGGGCGATTGGAAATCGCAGCTACACAGACGAAACCCACCTTCGTGGGTTAAAGAGAAATGAGAGCAAGTTTTACGCAATTGTATCTACATTATGTTTGGGCAACCTGGGATAGATTACCCTTAATTACGCCTGATATTCAAAAGGAAGTTTACGGGGCAATTATCCGGGAATCTGAAGAGTTAAAATGTACTGTAATTGCAATTGGTGGTATTGAAGATCATGTACATTTTTTAACAGGTTTTCCATCAACCATCAGTGTCTCTGAATTGGTTAAACAAATTAAGGGAAGTTCTTCCCATTTCATCACCCACGAAATCAAACCGGGTGAGTTTTTCAAATGGCAAGGTAGCTACGCAGCTTTTACAGTTAGCCATGATGCCATTGATAATGTAGCCAATTACATCAGAAACCAATCTACCCACCATAGCCAAAAATCAATTATTCCCACCTGGGAACTAACTCCCAAGTAAACCAACAACTATGTGTTAATTTAGTCCGCGGAGGCGGACTTTGCCTGTGTAGCCGCGAATTCCATTCGCCCGGTATTTGATAAACTTTGCTGCGTAACCTCGAATTTAATTTGCCCGATGTCTTAATAAACTTGCAATTAGATAAATGATATTTCTTGAACTCGTTTTACAAAACTTTGGCCCCTACAGTGGGAAACAGGTAATCAATCTTAACCCAAAAATTGATGAGGAAAACTCACACCCAATTATCCTCTTAGGTGGGATGAATGGCGGCGGAAAAACTACCCTTATGGATGCCATTCGTCTCGCCCTTTATGGCCCCCGCGCCCAATGTTCCACCCGTGGTAATTTAAGTTATAACGATTTTCTCAATCAATGTGTTAATAACAAAATAGATCCCGTTGCAGACACCCGTATTGAATTACTTTTTGAACATATTGAAAACGATAAGCCAATAAAATACCGTGTTGTGCGTAGTTGGACAAAAAATCCTAAAGACGGTAAAGATACATTAGGTATTTTAGGTGACAGTGATACATGGCCTGATGCTTTAGTTAATATCTGGGATGAATATATTGAAAATCTCCTGCCATTGGGTATTTCTAACTTATTTCTCTTTGATGGTGAACAGGTTAAAGAACTTGCAGAACAGGAAACACCACCACCACTTGTAGTAGATGCAATTCGCGGACTTTTAGGACTAGAATTAGCAGACCGTTTAGCAGTTGATTTAGATATTTTAGTTAACCGTAAACTTAAAGAAGTTGGTAATAGTAAAGATTTAGCAAACCTAGAGGAAATTGAAACTAGGTTAACCCAACAGCAAGAAGATTATCAAACAACAGGAGAAAAATTAGAAACTCTCAAAAATCAGGTAGAAGAGTTAGAACAAAAGCAGCAAGAAGCCTTTGATAAATTTATTTCTGAAGGCGGTAAAATTGCAGCAGAACGCAATCAATTAGAACTACAACAAAATACAAAAACTACGAAAATCGAACAAGTACGACAGTCCATGTGTGAATTGGCGGCTGAAGTTTTACCCCTAGCATTAATTCCCAATTTGCTTACTCAGATGCAAGCACAGGGAGAAAAAGAATTTCGCCATCAACAGGTACAAATTTCTAAAGATTTGTTAATTGAGCGAGATCAGCGCTTACTCACTTGGCTAAATCAAGGGGAAATTTCTCCGATACAAGTTGAAAAAATTCAATCATTCCTAGTCCAAGATGTAGATAGTTTATATGCAAAGACTATCCAGATAGAAGCACCTTGGCTATTAGCTGATGATGAAACTTTAAGTCAGCTAGATAATCTCATATATCACTTACAAAATTCTAAAACTTCTGCAAAAGAAAAATTAGCTATTCTCAAAAATAAAGAAGAAGAAATTCATACTCTAGAAAGACAAGTGCAGACAGCAGCAGCACCTGAAGATTATACCAAGCTGCGTCAAGCACTAGAAGCGGCACAAAATCAAGTTGTTGAAGCTAAAGCAAATTACGAAACAATCCGCCGCCGTTTAGCTGAATTAGAAACTATTATTGCCAAGTCCAAAAAAGAATTAAGTGAATATACAGTAGAAAATATTAAACATAAAAATAGCGAACATATTATTACCTCAGCAGCAAAAGTTCAAGACACACTCAAGATTTTTCGTGAAAAATTAACTCTGCGAAAACTCAATAAATTAGAGGAAGAAGTTAAAAATTGCTTCCTTTATCTCCTCCATAAATCAGATTTAGTGCATCGCATCACCATTGATACCAAGACTTTCAGCCTTTCACTTTACGATTTAAATGGTAAACCTGTCCCTAAACATCGCCTCTCTGCTGGCGAAAAACAACTACTTGCGATCGCCTTCCTCTGGGGTTTAGCAAAAGTCTCTGGACACCGCCTACCAGTAGCCATTGATACGCCACTAGGGAGGCTAGACTCTTCCCACCGCAGCAACTTAGTTGAACGTTACTTTCCATCCGCCAGCCACCAAGTAATTCTGCTATCTACCGATACCGAGATTGGAAAGAAAGAAGTAGAAACACTGCGAGAAAACGAAGCGATCGCTCGTGAATACCTGCTCAAATATGACTCCTCCACCCGCCAAACAACAGTAGTAGAAAATCAATATTTTTGGTGATTCTTTTGGTAGGATATAGTATTTACTTTGTCTCCACATAAATTTCTCTACCAAACTGCCTGAATTCATCATCGAGATAATATAGCGAATTTCGGATTGCTTGGCGTAGTTTACAAGCAGGTTCCAGGCAATCACGCTCGTAGTCCATTAATGTTAATTCTAAATGAGGATAGAGAATTTTTAAAAAACCTGATGCTGATTTGAGAATAGCATTTTGGTCACGAATAGTCACATTTTTGGCAAATTGAGTATGCTGTTCTACATAGAACATGAAACGATTGTCTTGGCGTAGAGATAGCAATACTTCACCAAAGAAATCCATTTTTAAACCAACTTGAGAAGCTACCATTTCTCTTTGAAACTTCGGAATTTTCCAACCAGGGACAATACCAGATAATCGGTCTAATAATGCAGTCTCAGCAAAAAACTTGGGGAGGTTAGCAATTAAATTATCTTCATTGCGTGGTTCTAATTGTTCATCTAATTCAATATTAGCTAGCATCACTAACCCGCAGTCACTAGAAATATCTGCAAAACCAGAGCGATTATAACGACCGCTAGCAAGATAATTTTTGAGTGGCCCAATAACCTCTTCAGGATTATCGAAGGTTAAACTTTGAACTTCATCTAGAACCACAACTTCATGACGACCGAGTAAACCAACTTCTTTAGTTCTGCCGTTGATAAACAATTGGGCTGGAGTAACTTTACCACCACTAATTAAAGTAACTTTACTACTGATATTTTCAAAAAAGAAGCTTTTACCAGTACCTTTAGGAGCTAGTTCTATCATATGATAATTAGCTTCAACTAATGGTAATAACCTAGCCAATATCCATGTTTTAGCTTCCTGGTAATAATTGGGATGCTGGGGGTTAAAACCCATTGAGCAAAATATTAAATCCCGCCATTGTTGTGTATTGAATTTTGCCCGACATTCGGCATAGCCTTGTAAATCAACTTGTGAACATTGAAATGGTTCAAAATCCATCACTTCCACTTTGCCATCGGCAAGCATAGCCAGAGTAATTTTGCCCCATATTCCTTGGCGTAGCAGTATTTTATAACGTTCGACAATATCAGTCGCAATCCTACATTCAGTCAAATTTAATACAGGAATTTGTGCCAATGGTTCAGGAATTACTCTTCCTCCCGGTTCTAATTTAATCCGTACCTGCATTAAAGCAATGAGTTTTCGGATTTCCCCTTGAGTGAGATCAAAAATAATTTCATTCCGGTCATCTTTACGTGGAAAGGCTTTTTTAATAAAGCTATTTATTTTTTCTACTTCTATTGATGTAAGTGTTCCTGAACCAGGCACTATTTTATCTAACAACCATTCAGCCACAAAACTAGGCACGCCAATAGAACTTAGTCCACTAGATGGTAGTCTAGTTTTATCAATACAGAGATTTCCGAAAACCTCACGAACCAAATCGTTATTATAGGTTGTTGCTTCCCAAGAATTCATCTATATCAAATCCACTACTATATATTTGGTTAATAATAATTTTGGAGTCAGGAGTCAGGGCAGTGCTTTGAATTTCAGCACAGGCAAATCGAAAAGTTAATTTGCCAGCATCAGCAACCCAAGCAGAATCATTGGGGAACAATTGAGCATATAGGCTCCATTTGGCATACTCTGTTTTAGTGGGCAGGATACTAAACCGAGGCTCAATGGCAGTTTCTACCGCCAGTTTGTAATTATTCGTTAGTAAAGATAAAAGTTCTAGATGATCTAACCATCCTAAGCCATCAACCACAACCCAAAAAATAGGACTTTCTTGACAAAGATTTTGCACTCTTGATGCAACACTGTAGTTGAGGTAGGAATTTTCTACTGATTCTACCTGCATCTGGGGGTAGTGCTGGAGCATCCACTCGACAAAGCTATCCGCCAAACTATCACTTATTCTTGATGCAGAGCAAGGTTGCTTAATAACCTCCCAGCGACGGAAGGGCAGGTAATCTTTTGTTGCCCAAGCTAAAGCTTGCTGAGGAGTAGCATCTAAAGCCAGGGGTTGAGGTGGATGTTGGTTAAAACTTAATTCTTGTTTCTGCTGGAGAATTTGTGATTCTTTTTGTTCATATTCTTGTATTTTATTCCTAAAATTTACTTCTAACTGATAAATTCTCCCTTGAAAGCGGTCAGCATTATAAATATTTAACTCCCGACTAGCAATTATTGCCAAAATATGATTATAACTGGCAATAGAATCACTTTGTTGATAGCGAATTTCCAGACTTTGTATCTGCTCTAGGTCATGCTTTAAACTCTGGATTTGTGGTTGTAGTTCTTGATAGTCTTGGTAATCCGCCGAATCTTGAAAGACAACATCAAGCTTGGCATATTCTGTATTAATAACATCTAATTCTGTGAGATTGTTTACTGACTGTAGTTGAGTACGGAGATTTACCAGACTAGAACGATCGCTAGTGATTTTGTTTTTAATTGACTGCACAATTTCAGCAACTTCATGCTGAAATTTATCAGGGTAATTGAAGCGAGATTGTAAATTTTCAAGTTCTTGAAGCGCTGCTTGAGAAAGATAAATAGTTTTGATTTTTGTTGCAGAATTGCGAATATTCTGCATAATTTGTGTATCTTCGACTTGCTTTTGCCCTTCTTCTGCCTCCTGCCTAATGTCTGTTAATCTGATATTGCTGGTACAGAGGGCATTTTGCAAACTCTCAATTAAGTGGGTAGGCAAGTCTGCAATTTGGGTAATCTGGTCAATAATTCCTTGAATCTCAATTTTATAAGTATTGCAAGCTTGTTCAGTAGATAGTGACTCAACACGCTTGTTTTCTGCTGCTACAAGTTGGTCAATTTTATTACTGACAGTTTGAAATGCTTGAGAGAAGCGATCGCGTTGTTGTTGTGTTGGTAGAATCGAGATATTTGGCGATCGCGATCGCAGTTGGGGGTAAAGTGGTAATAGTGCTGCCAATTGTGCCTCATGAGGTAATTTTTCCACAGCTTGTACTGGTTGTAACCACTTGTCAATTTCAGCAACCGTAGCACTAATCTGCTTTCTATTCTTAGTTAACTCTTCTTTTTCTAACTCATCTGGTTCATTAAACTCTAAAAAAGCAGCAACGACCTCTAGATACTCTTGCGCCTGATCATAATAGTTTATTAGCGATGCCGAAATCGGCATTTATGCTTGTTGGCGGCGAATTAGTTTGGACTTTTGTTTAATAATCCAGTCGTCAACAAATGCGGTGGGGTTTTGGAGAATATCAGTATTACCCCAGTCTTTCAAGGATTGTGTTTTCAACGTCATATTTAACTTTTTAGAACCAAGTTCGATATAACCCCTGAGAGATACTTCTTTGCGGTGGATTGCCAGCCATCCTGCTAGCAACATGGTAAAGTTATACTCGCTATAACCAAAAGGTGGCCCAGAAAGTACTTGCCAAATTGTTTCTAGACCAAAAATATTTTGTGGTAATCCTTCTAAGTCAGTTATTTCAGAAATTTTATCCCAGGCAGCGCGGATTTTTTCATTAGTTGGTTCTTGAACGATATATTTATCAGATGTTTTCTTCAATAGACCCCATAACTTGACAAAAATCTGGTCAATAACAGTACTGTAAGAACGGTCAGGCAGTGTCTGTTGACTGAGATTATCTTCTATAAAGATTTGTTTGGCAGTCCAGCCGACAATTTTTTTACCTGTGAGATGGCCTGAACGCATTTTATCGATTTCATCCACAGGAGGAACCAAGGGATATAAATCTTGTAAAAGTAAACTGATTACCCGTTGCGCTTTGCGTTGTTCAGCAGATGGAATTTTCTCGATTTCCACACAATGATAAGTGCAATTATTTAATAACCTCGTTAACCGTGTGTTTGCTTCTTCTTGCCAACGCTGAAGCTGTTCTTGATAAGCTTTTGCCGACAATCTTTTATCAGCAGCGTCCGTCTATTCAAGAGTTTTTATCTGTAAAATTACACGGGCTAAATTTCCGGTTTCTTCTCTAGGAATAGCAACGGCAATGTAATTTTGAATTGGCGATTTAGATAAATAATTAGCTACAGTATTACGAAACTCTTGTAACTCCTCTTGAGTCTCTGTCAGAACATAAGCTAAAATCCCCTTCTCTTTGATATCTCTCAGAATACGATTGTTCTCTAGAGCTTTAATGAATTTATCAATACTATATATCTTACGTTCAAACCGCCAGTCTTCACTCACTAATTTATTATCTTTGACAAACTGTGTAGCAGTAATTATATTATTAGATGGATGTTCTCTAAGAATATTAATTTTTTCACAATAGGCGACAACATCATTAATAGAGGTTGTTCGGAATCTGATTTTTTCTTCAATTTCTTCTTGAATAACTTTAGGATTAATTCCTTCCCAGAAACGATAAAGCTTAATTTCTGGTCGGTGGTAAATTAAGTCTCTTTCCTTTTCTAGTTTATCTAGTGCTGTCTGGAGTCTCAATTTAGTTAAACCTGTTAAAACTACTAAAATCTCTTGATGTTCTTCTTGGTCTGCTTTGGTAAGTTTTTCTCCACTAGCTTTATATAAAAATAAAGCTTTAATAACCATTAATTCATCGCCATTTTCGGCACCTGCAACCAAATCCACAGCTTTTTTATAGTGATTATAAACCGAGGAATTAGAAAAGTTTTTAATAAAGGTATCTACTAAAGCAATTGGATAAATGTAATTAAGTTTTCCAGCATTTTCTACAGGCTGAATTGCGATAAAGTTTTTGACATAGCCTTTTATAAATTGGATAGCAGTTCGATCTTGGGTAAAGTCAAGGTTGCACAGCAGATATGCCGTCAGAGGATGGAGGGGAAAACAACCCTCAGACAAGTGGGTATAAAACTCTTGGAAAGACCAGCCTTTGTTTTTATAAATTTTAATTCTTCCCTCGTAAGCTGTTTCAGCTTCTCTTGTCAGCGTGTTATGCCATTGAGAACGAAATACTTGCCAAGTAGAGTCATTTTTTGGCAACAATAAGTTTTCTATTACTAGTTCTAAGCTAGAGGTAGGGTTATCGTAGGTAGTGCCATCTTTTGGTGCAAGGCGAGTTGCTATCTTTTGGTACTCTGGTATGGCATTTGCAGAAATCCCCAATGCCCTACCAGGATGAATTTGGGTGAAACTTAGTAAAGCAATTTTCCCTTTGTAGTTTTCACAAATGTTAGTAATATTTTGCAGTGCGGTACCTCCAGCACCTATGTCATCTGCTGCCCAAGATTTCAGATAGTAATTTAGCTCATCAAATAAAATTAAAATCCCTTGGAAGTGGGCATTTTGTCCAGTACAATAATTTTTTAATAGGTCTTCTAGAATTAGTTGAAGATTTACATCAGCACTAAAATCAGGAGTAAATCCCGTGATTTGAAAGGCAAGTTTTTTAACAGACGATAGAACGCCAGAGTTATTTTCTCTGAGTAAGCGAATGAGAGAATTTAAATCACCATCAGGATTACCAATGCTTTTTAGATATTTCTCTGCTTTTGCCCTATTCTCTATATTCAACTTTTCTAAGTAGCTTAGGGGTTCGCTGCATATATCTTGTGCTAAAGAATCCTGAATACCTGCTTCTTCTAGATTTTTGACTAGTTGTTGCAAGAATTGCTTCCTAATGTCACCGCCTTGATCTCCACTAAGACAGATAACCAAATGTTGGTGACGTTGGTTTTGTTTAAAAAGCTTCAATCCTTCAGAGATAGCCTGATTTTTGGCAGATGTCGCCTTTTCTACTTGTGACAAAATCTCTTGTACTTCCTGACTGTGGAAGGGTTTTTTGAAAAAGTTGGCTATAGCGATCGTAAAATGAGACTTCCCCTTACCATATTGTTGAATCATCAAATGGATATTCGGCTGATTTGGACTATGATAGCTACGGCGCACCGCATCCAAAATACCAACCGTCGATAACTCAGGTTTTGTTGAGTCGTAGTTAAAGATAAAACTCTCACACAGAGGCAAATTCTTCTCTAAATCATCCAACATGCCAAAGTTCACAGAACTGGCAATACTACCCTTTTCGTTGATTTCGACAAGTTGGTTGAGGAGCACAATCAATTAAAATAGTAAATGCAAACTGATAATTATCCTGAAGGAATAAGCTTAATTCGCTCTGACGACCAATTTTTGGGTGCTAATTGCTGGGGTAGCAGTATCCACAAAAGTTTTTCTAGCTTGCGAGTCTCTTCCAGTTGCTTCCAAAAAAGGGTAATGTGACTCCCAGATGTAACCTGTAGATAAGTAATCAGACAATCTAACCCTTCCAGTAAAACAACCTGCTTGCTAACCCCAGAACACATTGACTTGATAGCATCCAATTCCAGATCCAGATCATGATGAAGCGTGAGAAAGTTTTCTCCCGGATGAATCCTTTGTAACAAATTTTTTCGGTAGTTGACCCGTTGAGCATTATTGTCAAAAGCGATACGGACTAGTTCGTTTTCGTCAGGTGTGTCCCACAGTAGCAAGTGAATTCTGTCATCGGGCCTGGCATCTCGCAGGCGGAAATCAGCTTTATCCATCATAGGCTTTTTCCAGCAGTGCCAAGGGTTCATCCCAGCGCGGAATCACTTGGAAAGGAGGTACTGCCCGTCGCTGTTCGATGATACCGTAAGCTTCTAGTGCATTTAGCTGTTCTTGTAGTGCGTCTGCTTTGATCCCCAGTACAGCAGCAATTCCCATTTTCTGGTTCAAAATAGACTCTGTAAGAATAGAACCTTCGCCTTTAAAGTCACGTTCCCACAGCTTTGCTAGGAAATATCCCACCAGGTAAGAGTTAGGTAAGTGGGCATTTCCAGCAACATATTTCTCCTGTTCTTGAGTGATAAACTTGCAGGATGCTAAAGCTTGAAACTCAGTGTATGCCCGCAAGATAAATTTGATTCTGTCAGCAATCACTTTGCTTTCTTCTTCAAACTCTGAAGCAATATGATACAATAATTCCTCGCTAGTAAATTTACTATAACGAGGCAAGAACGTATATATCAAGTAAGACCATCCACCCCAATCAGCAGGATTTTCTGGCGTTTGTTGTAGTCCTTTATCACCAAAACTTAAATAAAAGTGCATCAACCAGTCTGTAATATTTGACTCTAAGGCGGAATCTAGTCGCAAGATAATTTCCCCTTCCCGACTAGGGCGATTATTCTTAATTAACCCTGCACGTACTGCCCAACTTTTTACTCGTCCTACTTTGCCATTACCTAAACTTGTTTTCTCCATCAAATTAGGCAAGCTATCATTTAAGCCTTTTTCTTGGGCAGATGCATGAAGAAGTCTATTTATTTCGTCTTTTTTAAAGGCAAAAGACCCATTAAAATGTAATTGCAATCTAGCCATAATATATTTTCTCAATGCGAAGTTTAATTAAATCCATTTTTTTGGTAAGCTGTTGGACATTTAAAAAAGCATTTACCTCGAAGAAAAACTCTTGTAGGGTGGGCATCTTGCCCGCCCTGGTTATGCAAATTAAACGTACATTAGTTTATTAGTTAAATTTACAAAATATCTATAAGATGTTTACTCCCAGCATCTAGACAACTATTAAATTGTATATTATTAACTAGTATATATGCCACTTTAAATGTTGATATTAGTGTGCGTAGACTCACTACAGCAAGCTGCTAAACATCGCTAATTATCTAAACATGATTATTTCTTCCTCTAAGTTATAAAAAAAGGAAGAATTAAGTAGCTAAAATTAATCAATCGGCTGTTAAGTATTGTTAATTATGTGAAAGGATAATGTATAGGATTCCTTTTATTCTTTCCCTTTTACCTTTAGTTATGGAATCACTAATCGAACGTATTCGTCTATCCCAAACAGCCAAAGACCAACTGCTCAAACTCAGACGCAGCACAAAAATCGACCAATGGAATATCTTATGTCGTTGGGCGTTTTGTCGCTCCCTCGCAGAATCAACCGCACCCTCCCCCGTCCCAATTCCCCAAGATAGCAACGTCGAAATGACTTGGCGCGTCTTTGGCGGTGAAATGTCCGATATTCTCCTCCTCGCCCTCAAGCAACGCTGTCACAATGACGGTTATCCCACCGACAAAGAAACTCTCGCCACCCAATTTCGCTTACATTTGCATCGCGGTATTGGTTATTTAGCAGGTGATCCAAATATCAAGAAAATTGAAGATTTAATTGAACTGGCCATTAAAAATTGAAAGGATATTAGTTGATTGTTAACTGTTCACTGTTAACTGACAACTAATATTATGCCTGAAGCGCTAGAAATCGAGCGTCATAGAGCTGCGATCGCTCGCACTGATTTATCTCGCCCTGTGCGATTGGCAATAGAATGGGCAATCCTGAATCAAGACACCACTTTTTTTGACTACGGTTGCGGCTACGGTGGTGATGTCCAGCGAGTAAAAAATTTAGGCTACACCAGTGCAGGCTGGGACCCTTACTACCATCCCGATATACCATGCACCCCCGCTGATGTGGTCAATTTGGGTTACGTCCTCAACGTTATTGAAGATTCAGAGGAACGCCGTCAAAGCCTTCGCCAAGCCTGGGAACTCACGGGGAAAGTTTTAATTGTCGCTGCTCAAATACTGATTAACGCTCCCAGCAAAACCCAGCTTGCTTACAACGATGGCATTGTGACACGCCGCAATACTTTTCAGAAATATTACGAACAAGAAGAACTCAAAACTTATATTGATCAGGTGCTAAATGTAGATGCAGTACCGATAGCGCTAGGCGTTTACTTTGTTTTTCGTGATGAAGGCGAAAAAGAGAGTTACAAAGCTATCCGCTTCTTTTCTACTACTTCTACACCGCGAGTCCGCATCCCCACTAAGCGGTTTGAAGACTATCAAGAACAGCTGCAACCACTCATGGCTTTTTTTACCAAGCGCGGTAGACTACCTGCCAAAGGTGAATTGGAAAATGAACAGGAATTACTGAGTGAATTTAGTAACTTCCGCCGCGCTTTTGGTGTAGTTTTACAAGCTACCGACGAAGCAGAATGGGATGCGATCGCTTACCGTCGTTCTTTGGATATCCAAGTTTATCTCGCCCTCACTCACTTTGATCAACGCCCTGCATGGCAGAAGCTAGCGCCAGAAATGCGTCACGATATCAAAGCCTTTTTTAGTAGCTACGAGGAAGCTTGTCAAGTAGCCGACCAAAAACTTTTCAGTTTAGGCAAATCTGGGGTAATTCAAACTGCGTGCGAAAAAAGCAAAATTGGTAAACATACGCGCGGTGCGCTTTACATCCATGTTTCGGCACTTGCTGCACTTGATCCCGTGCTGCGAATTTGTGAAGGTTGCGCTAGCCGCACCATTGGGCGTGTAGATGGAGCCACATTGATAAAATATCACACTGATCAGCCGCAAATATCATATCTGTGTTACCCTGATTTCGATACTGACCCTCATCCAGCATTAAAAGCTAGTATAACTATTGACTTAAAAACCCTAGTCGTCACTCACCGAGACTATGCAACTAGAGCAAATCCGCCGATTTTGCACCGGAAAGAAACATTTGTTACCAGCTACTACCCTGGTTATGAAGAATTTGCTCAACTCACCCAACAAGAACAGCAATTAGGATTGCTCAATCACAAAAGCGATATCGGTACGCGAGAAGGTTGGGAAAAATGCCTTGCTGCACAAGGGGTAGAAATTAGGGGGCATCAGGTTTATTCAATTAAGGAAAATTAAGAAATAATCACACTGTTAGAGCATTGCTGATATGTATCTTAAATAAAGAAAATCTTAGCAGGTTTGTGTGCTTACACGAAATTACACAGCAGCTATGGCAAGATAACTGCAATTCAATTAGATAAAAAGGAATCTTCAAGATTGTGGAAGTAAATAAATCGCTGCTACGAATTTTTGGCAGCCCGAAGATGGGAGCTTTGTTATTTCTTGGCTTTTCATCAGGGTTGCCGTTGTATTTAACCAGTCAGACATTACAAGCATGGTTAACCAAAGAAGGAATTAGCTTGGCAGCGATCGCTGCTTTTAGTTTAGTAAAGCTCCCCTATTCTTTAAAATTTCTCTGGTCGCCTTTACTAGATAGATTTGTACCACCCTTTTTGGGGCGGCGTCGAGGTTGGTTAGTAATTATACAAGTAGCATTACTGTTAAGTATAGCTGCAATGGCTCTACAAAACCCATCCCAAGGGCTACAACCTTTAATAATTGCTGCTGTGGCCGTTGCTTTTTTTAGCGCCAGCCAAGACATTTTAGTTGATGCTTACCGCACTGATGTAGTGGAAGTACAAGAAAGAGGTGCGGGAGCATCTATTTACTTATTGGGTTATCGCATTGCGATTCTAGTAACCGGTTACGTTACCCTATTTTTGGCAGACAGAATGCCTTGGCAAGCTGTTTACTTGTTGATGTCGCTGTTGATGGTCGTAGGCGTGGTAAGTTCTATTTTTGCACCAGAACCAGTCCTACGCGATCGCCCGCCTCAGACTTTATCTGCCGCTGTCCAATTACCCTTCATTGAATTTTTTCAGCGTCATGGCTGGCTCCAAGGGCTTTTAATCCTAATATTCATTGTGATCTACAAGTTGGGGGATTCTTTACTAAAGAATGTATCCACCCCATTTTTGTTAGATAAAGGCTTACATTTCACTCAAACCGACATAGCATTTCCTGGTGCATTGGGAATTTTCGCCACTATTGTTGGCACCTTGGCAGCAGGAGCAATAATGACCAAAATTGGTGTTAATCGCTCGCTCTGGATATTCGCCATCCTGCAAGCTGTCGGCAACTTGGCTTTCTTTGCGTTGGCAGTAGTAGGTAAAAACTTCTATCTAATGTTAGCTGCCGTTAATATAGAACAATTCTGTGCTGGTCTAGAAACTGCTGCTTTTGTAGCGTTTTTGATGAGTCTTTGTAATCAAAGCTTTTCAGCTACACAGTACGCCTTACTTTCCAGCTTGCAGGCTTTTAGTAGAGATATTCTCACGGCTCCAGCAGGTACATGGGCACAAGCCACCGGCTGGTCTACATTCTTTCTACTGACAGCAATAGCTGCTTTGCCGGGATTACTATTATTGCCATTCTTTGCCCCTTGGAATCAAAAGCCAGTGGTAGTATTATCCAGACCAGGATTTGAGGAAGAAGAATAGATATATGGGGAATCAAGTAGTTATTGCTGTCGGCACATTTATTCTCTTACTCACTGGTTTATTACTTGGCTATGTTCTCTCGCAGTTAGTTCTGGGATTTCTGGCATTTAACCTCCTAACTTTTTTCGGAACACTCAGCCTAATTTTAATTTTTGGTACACTTTATTACGTTTTATTTTGGCAGTTGCGGAGAGAGCAGTCCCGGCCATCAACTATAAATGAAAGGATACCAAGCCAGGTAGAGGAGGGTTCATCTGATAGCTATCTCAAAAACAGGCTAATCGCTAAGTTATCCGGTGATACCGTCGCTGCCGAAAGGTTAATTGAACAGGCAAAGGAGACTTATCCTGGGATGCCGGAGAATTGGTATTGCGAAAGAGTTCTTGATGACTTGGAGCGCGATAGCCGATAATCTGTTATTTTCCATGCCCGGAAAATCGCTAAAATAAATCAAGAATACTTCACAAATCTTCAGCTAGGTTCTCATAAAAGTGCCGAGCTTGTTTGCAATCTAAATATGGCTATATTTCGTCAGTACATCGCCCCCTTGCTAGCAGTATTAGTATTTTTCTTTGCCCTAGTGGCAGTCAGCGCCCGGATCTTTTTACCCTCTGATATGGCAGCACCTGCACCAATTGAAGAGGTGGGGATAAGTTCTCAACCGACTCCTGCTAATTTGCCACCAGCAGCATATAACTCAGCTAGCTAAGGGACTTCTAGTAAAAAAACATCCCATTGTAGGGGCGCTTGGCCTTGCGCCCCTACAAATGTACAAATAATTTTGGATAATTTATTTTTTGTCAGTCCCTAAGTACAATAAACATCAGCAGTGTCTGAGCAACTACTACCGGGGTATATTATTCGCCGTGGCTCCGCTTTGGATCGGGCGCTGCTGCTTAAATTTATGCAGCGAACTTACCAGGATCTTTTTCCCAAAGAGGATTTTTCTCACCTAGAACAAACAGTTAGGCAATACTTTTCTAGTGATACGCCCTTGTGGTGGGTCGATTTTTTGGGTGAGGGAGTGAAGGGAAATGAGGGAGCATCTACCTTGTCCCCTTCATCCCACTCCCCCACTTCCCCTATAGCCTGCCTTTGGGTGGGCAATGCCATAGATCAAGTGCAGGGTAATCGTCATGCTCATATCTTTATCCTCTACGTTGTGCCAGAACATCGGCGGCGAGGTATTGGTACAGCCTTAATGCGATATGTAGAAAATTGGGCTATTCAAAGAGGCGATCGCCAGATTGGCTTGCAAGTGTTTCAATCAAACAAACCCGCATTAAATCTTTACAATCAGTTAGGTTATCAAACCCAATCCCTGTGGATGGTAAAATTCCTGAGTGCAGAAAAATAAACTAGAGGATAGCAATAATATACTTTAGCGTCTGAGTTATAACGGTTCTCGTTTGGATAAAGCTTAACGAGGGAGAATGGAAAGTGGATAATAACGCAACTAATATATATAAGGCTTTAACTTCTTGGCACATCGCGTTATGTGTTAATCCCAAAAAGGGATTCAAATGAAATTATGTATGACGAAGACGATCTAAGCCTACTTGATATTGAGCAGGAACTAGAAAGCCCCTTAGATAAAATAGAGCCGCTAACTACCGAATCAGTTGTGGCGAAGCCTGATCCAGAAGTGATACTAGCCCTGCTGACAAATCCCCAGCCCCAGCAACGAATGTTAGCGGCGCGTGCTTTTTCTGATATTGAAGATGCGCGGGCTATCCCCCATCTGATTCGCCTGTTAACTGATACCTGTCCCTTAGTGCGGGTGAGTGCAGCCTACGGCCTTGGACGCAATCCTAGTTCAGAAGCAGTGAGTCCGTTAATTGCTCAACTAAACAATGATTGGAATGGCTATGTGCGTAAAGGCGTTGTTTGGGCTTTAGGAAACTGTCGCGATCGCCGTTCTTTAGCGCCCCTAGCAGACGCCTTAAGAACTGACATTTCCGCAGTACGTTTGTGGGCTGCTAGCGCCTTAGCACAGATGGCAGAAGTGGGTTATGAAGCAGTTATAGGGGCAATGCCACCATTAATTGAAGCCTTAGTCCAAGACCCCGTGGCAGCAGTGCGGAGTAACAGTGCTTGGGCAATTGGTCAACTGTGCCGCGAACTCCCTTCTAATGTAGTTTATGCCACAGCGATCGATGCCCTAATTCAAGCCTTTGCTGAAGATCAAGATTTAGGAGTCCGGGAAGACGCGAAAGCCTCACTGTTAGGAGTGGGTGATCCCCGTGGCTTGCAGCTGATTGAAACCCTGGAACAAGAAGGGTGGTTTTGATTGGGCAATTCAATTTTGGATTTTGGATTTTGGATTAAATTTCAATTCTTTAATCCAAAGTCGTTCGACTGAGCGACTTGCCTTGAGCGTACCCCTGCGGGGAAGCAAGCTAGCAAGAGCGTCTCTAAGAATTGCCGACTTGTGCCGAGCGTACCCCTTCGGGGAAGCAAGCTACGCGTAGCGTCTCGTAGAGAACCCGAGGTAAAGGAGCCGAAGTCTAAAATCTAAAATTCTTACTGACCTTCAGCTCCAGGTTTGACCAAATTTAAGTCATAAGGACGCTCAGTATCATCCTCACCCAAATACTCACCATTTTGAATTTCCAGAATAACTAGCGGAATATGTCCAGGATTTTCTACTTTATGTAGTGTTGCTGCGGGGACATAAGTTGACTCATTTCGATTCAGTAATATTTCCGCATCGCCACAAGTCACCTTGGCTACACCGGAGACTACAACCCAATGTTCATTGCGGTGATAATGGATTTGTGGTTTAATGCCGTGCCTGGGCTTGATTTCAACACGACTAATTCTATAGGTTTCTCCCTCTTCGATCAGCTCCACCTCACCCCAGTATCGTGTACCTGAATGGGGAGAGAATTCGTTGATATTTGACTGAGTATTATTTTCATTCTGAATCATAACTAATTTCTCAACCAGATGATTATGAGTATTTTTAAGTAATCTAGCGTAAAGGCAATAAACCTGCGAAGGAAATGGTCACAGCATCTCTATTGATCACAACTGCTCTAAGTTGCCCCCAGGGAATAGATTTTACTCCTGAATTTTTGAATGCGTGAATTTTGAATTGTTTAACTCCCCGTATACTGAATTCTATAAATCCGATTATTGGTTTCTTCTGTTAGTAGTAGACTGCCATCTGGCAACACGAGTAAACCTACAGGTCGTCCCCAAGTGGTTGGTACAGAAGGATTTAGCAAAAATCCTGTGAGAAAATCTTCGTAGTAGCCTTGCGATCGCCCTTTAGCATCGAAAGGAACAAATACAATTTTATAACCGGTGCCGCGATCGCGGTTCCAAGAACCACGAAAAGCAGCAAAGGCACCGTTGCGGTATTTTTTTGGAAATGTTTTACCATCATAAAACTGCAAACCCAATGCTGCTGAGTGCGCCTGGAACAGCACATCTGGCGTTTGGGTACGGGCTGCTAAATCGGGGCGTTTACTTTTACCATCCGTTTTTTGACGAGGATCAAGGTTGTTTGGCGTCAGATAGGCATAGGGCCAGCCGTAAAATTTCCCCTGTTGAACGCGTGTCAGATAGTCTGGAACCAAGTCATCACCGATTCCATCCCGTTCGTTAACAGTGGCGTAAAGTTGCTTAGTGATCGGGTGAAAGTCTAACCCCACAGGATTACGCAAGCCGGAAGCGAAAGTCTGCTGCTGGGAACCATCTAAATTCATCACCTGTATCGAAGCCCGTGGTAGGGGTTCTTCATCCACATTGGTTCCTGAACCAACTGAAACATATAATTTCTTGCCATTGGGCGAGACAACGACATTGCGCGTCCAATGGTTGTTATAACCTTTAGCAGGCAAGTCGGCGATTTTTTTTCCCTTACCTGTAATCTTGTTTTGACCTTGAGTATAGGGAAAACGCACCACAGCGTCTGTGTTCCCTAGAAAAAAGGAATTACCTGCAAAAGCCATCCCAAAGGGTCTATTGAGTCCGTTGTCCCTACTAGCAAAGGTTTCTCGAACATCGGCTACGCCGTCACCGTTGCTGTCACGCAACAGACGAATCCGATTTTGCTCGGTTTCAGTCACTAGAACATCACCACTGGGGGTTAAAGCTAGCCAGCGTGGGGCATCTAGACCTTCGGCAAAGACGTTAACTGTAAAGCCTGGTGGCACGCGCAGCACCGGATTTTGCGGAATGGGCACAACCTCAGGTCGCTTGGAGGCACTTTCTGTTGCGAAGGGTGCTGGTAAATTCTTCAGATTGATCCGGATGGGTGTGGGTGAAAGTGCTTCAGTTCGGACAAGATTTTTTGGCTGTGTCGGATTCTGTGTCAGTTGGGCAGAAGGTACAGATGCTTGCGACGTGGGATTATCTAAGGAGGCGCGAGTCTGGTTACAGGCTACTGCAAAGGTCAGTAAAAAAACTGGCAGCAAGAAACGCCCAGAGACTTTCATGATTGCAGACACTATACACAATTTTCATATTCTAGACTTTATACTTAATAATTGTCTTGTCGCCATTCTAAAGTCCGATTTTTCTTAATTAGTCAACTTACGCAAAAATCGCCAAAAAGCTTAATTTAGCGTAGACACGTAGTGGCTTGCCGCAGGCTACCGCCATCTCTGCGAGAGGCTTCCGCCAACGCGCAGCATCTTGTAGAGAAGATTCGCGGAGCGTCTCGTTAAAGAAGAGCGCGAAGAATCAATCGTAGAGGGTGCGTAAGTCCTAAACTTGCCTCCTTCACTAAGGACGCAACTGCACCCGCCGTTCCCCATAGCGCAATAGCCTTTCTATAGTTACAAGCCGATTTTCCCAAACTTTGACTTGATAGGAATTTGACTTAAGCTCTTGACTCATCAATACCCGAAATTGAGACTGGAACCGAGTTAGAGAGGCTCTAGCCACTACTAACTTACTAGCAGAAGGGGAAACGGCAAGCTGATTTAAAGCACTGCGTAAAACTTCTGCTTGGTTGTTAAAATCTGATATTGTCTGAGCAGTCTTTTGTAGTTGGTGATTTTGGAAAACAAATTTCCATTCCCGTTGCAGCGCGGTGTAACGGATGGCGGCAGTTTGAAAAGGTTGGCGGTGAGGAATCGGTTCACTTGTTGTAGATTGAACCCTACCTTGGGTGCTAATAAAGAGTTTTTCTAGCTCGTTGTTAAAATTCTCTGCGGCAAAAAGTGCATAACCACTAACTGGCAAGTCCCTTACCAACTGGAGTTGATCGAACGCTCCAATTGTTGGCAAAGAAAGTAAGCGAATTCCCGGTACTAACAATGTAGCTCCCAATTGTTTAGAGGCGATCCAGGGTTGGGCTAATCGTTGGAAGCGCGAAGTATCCAGAGCATAAGTCATCGGAACGATTAAATCTACATCTCCCCGCCTTGCCCAAATTTCCCAGTTTTGTTGAATTTTCTGTATCCGCTCTAGTTGTGGCAGAGGAAAGACTGCAACCGACAAAATCAAATTCGGTCGTTTTTGTCGCAATTGCTGTGAAACTTGGGCAACAAAGCTATCTACTTGCTCGGTGCGAAATGTCGTCCACTTTTGCCACAAGTCTGGTTGGCTGGGGGAAATATTTATCGGATCTACACCAGTAAGTTGCTGAAACTGTGCTCTTGCAGCTTTGCCATAGCCGTAGGTTCGACCTGCTGATGGGTCTTGAAAGGGGTAGCGAATGTAGTCTAACTGTAGACCATCCACGTCATAGCGAGTAACGATTTCCTCGTACAGCTTGAGTAAGTACTGCCGCACTTCGGGGTTGGCTGGGTCAAAGAATGGCTTAGTCTGACCAATCGGAATCATGTTGCCAAGATTATCGTAGTTTGCCCAATCGGGATGAGCCGCCAATACTGGCCCTGGATAATTAAGATTAACGTTGATAATCTGATTGTGGCGTTGATTACCAGCAGCAAAAGTCCAAACCCAAGCGTGTAATTCCATGTCTCGCTCATGGGCTAATTTCACCGCATCTGCTAATGGGTCCCATCCACGAATTAATGGGTTTTGCTCTTTTGCCACTTGGCTGGGATAAATGGTATAGCCAGCATTAACAGTTTCAAAGAAAACGGTATTAATCCCAGCTTGGGCTAGGCGATCAAAAATCTGGGCTAGTCCCGCCTTGCTACCAGCACGGACAATCGTCCCCCGATCTAACCAAACTGCTCTGATTTCCGGTTGAGCCAGCCTTTGATCAACGGGAAACTGCTGCCACAAAATCGTCTTCGCTACCAGCCACTGCTGACGAGCTAGAGCGTAGTTTTTTTGGGCAATCAATTGGGGTAAGTTTTTAGCAATTACCCTTACCTGTACCAAGGCTTGGTCTTTACTTATGCCTAGTCCCCCCAATTTAGTTGACGCCAATTGTGTCGGCTGCTGCTTGATAGATTGGGGGGTGTAGGTGTGTAGATGCCTAGAGGACTGCTTGTCGTCAGATATCGCAACACCTTCATTAGCTGCATCAGCTGACACGGCTAAATTAGCGCTTTCCACCCGACCAATTAGATTTTCTAGCTCTTGCTGGAGAGCGATCGCTTCATTGTTGTCAATCGGCTCATTGGAGTTAGGTGCAACATCTAGACGTACCGCTTGTTCCAACTGATCAATAGCCTCAGAATTTGAGGGTTTGACTGTAGTCAGCCCTCTAGGGATGGGAGCAGTGGCAGTTTTAGGAGGAGTGGGAGATGACGGAGATGAACTGCCCCCCTGCGCCCCTGCCCCCCGGTCACTGAGCGTAGCCGTTCGCGCAGCGTCTCGTAGAGAAGTGCTGCCCCCTTGCTCCCTTGGCGCAGCCGCCACCGTTGTAGAACAGTTTTGGGAACCTCCTGCTATTTTTTTCATGCGATTCGATGGTGGTAGCGCTGTCAAATAGTGATTGAGAGCAGCTTTTAACCAGGCATTATCTAACCCGGCTGCTGAGGCTGCATCTGTTCCCCAGCGCCAGCCCAAAAGGGTGGAACGCTCAGTTGTCACTACAGCAGCAGGATTATCTTTGGAATTCCAAACAGCAGCAGATTCAGTGCCCATATCATTAGGAATTACAACGCCGCCGCGGACTTTGCCAAAGAGTTGAGTTTGATTTGCCCATTCAGGGATATTGGTTTTTGTGGGTTTGATCTGTTCTGTGTCACTGAGGCTGAATCCCCAATAACCTCCCAAAAGCGATCGCAATAACTGCCGCACTCCTGGCGCTGATAGATTACCTACGGGGCCACTGGCAATCAAGCGCCCTCCTTTACTCATCCATTCTTCGAGAGCGATCGCTTGGGTTGGTGTTAATGTCTCAACATTTGGCAAAAATAATACCCGGCGATCGCCCCAATCTGCCACACTCCTGACATCAGTTAGGGGAATTACACAATATTTCACCCCTATTGCCTGTAAGCGGTCAGTTATCCCTGTCCATTGATTTGCATTTTCTTGGCTATGGACTACGCTCAATACAGGTTCTTCAGTCGCCGCTGTTACTGGCAAAATACTAAAACTATTTAAGATTAAAATATTAAAAATTAAAATGAAGAATCCGGCTTTCTTTATTTGTAAATTAGCCTTTTCATGATCCTTTTCCCGATTCTTCACTACTGACTCCTGAGTGGATTAGTTATTAGGCATTACTTCTTATTTATCATCCAGCATAACAATAAATTACCTCCGAAAAACAACTGATCTTTGATAACTAAAGCTGAACAGAATTGAAAATACATGTTTTGATTAAATCTTCAACTCCTGCTACTGGAAAAATTTTTGTATTTAGTTGTCCAGCTAATTCCTCAATACTCAGATCATCTAAAAACACTAATTCACCATTTTTTAACATGACATTCGGTAGTAAAATACCATCACCTAAATCTTGCCCTTCTAAATTTAAAAGCAAATCATGACCAGTTAGTAATCCGGTTACACTGATAGTCTGTCCCCAATAATCACTACATAAAGCACGCATATTGACTTCTAAACCTTCAACAAAATTTAAGCGTTTCAAAATTGGTTGAAATGCTTTTTCTACGGCGTTGCCCACTACCCAAGTGAATTTTCTTTGAGGATATACTTTTGGCGGGAGTAATTCTGCTGCAACGGTGGCAAATTGCTTGAGAAATAATTGAATCGAACCAACTCCGTTATCAATTTGGGGATATTCTTCATATTCAGATTCGCTGGGTAATTCCTCACCTGCAATCAAAAACCACTCATCGGCTAACCAAACAACGCTGGAAGCTAATTGTTGACGAAATTGCCGCGAGAGTCTTTGCACTTGGGAAATCACTTCTTTTGCTTTTTCCTTAGTTACGGATGTCAGTTCGTCTTCTGAAGGCCGAAACCGTGTCAACCCGACTGGCACAACTGCCACCGATGCCACCGCAGGCACTTCACCAGTATGAAAGGACGTTAAATCCTTGAGAGTTTGTTCCAGATGTTTGCCATCATTTATACCAGGACAAACAACCACTTGAGCATGTATTTGTAGTCGCCTTTTTTGAAACCACTTGAGTTGTTGCAAGATTTGTCCCGCACGCGGATTTTTTAGCAGTCGAATTCTGACTTGGGCCTCCGTCGCATGAACAGAAACATACAACGGAGACAAGCGCATTTGCTCAATCCGCTGCCATTCTCTTTCTGGCAAATTGGTTAGGGTAAGATAAGAGCCGTACAAAAAGCTCAGACGGTAATCATCGTCTTTCAAGTACAAGCTGGTGCGCTTACCTGGTGGCTGTTGGTCGATAAAGCAAAATGGACAGCGATTATTGCACTGAATTAAGCCATCAAATAGGGCAGTTTCAAATTCTAGCCCCAAGTCTTGGTCATAATCTTTTTCAATTTCTAGGCTATGCGTTTTACCGGTAGCATCTAAAACTTCTAATTCTAAAACTTCATCAGCACACAAAAACTGATAATCAATTAAATCGCGGGGACGTGTACCATTGATAGCAACGATCGCATCCCCAGCCTCAAAGCCAATCTCTGCGGCTATTGAGTCTGGTAGAACCTTAGTAATTCGGGCAGGATGAATTGTAGTCATAGGGCATGGAGCAAGTGGCGTCATTGGGCATTCATCGTCTGGTTTGGAGAAATCACAAATGATAAATGACCAATGAGTATTAACTATTTTTCAACAATCCAGCCGCGATCGCACTGAGGATTACCGATCCAAATGCCAAACGATACCAGACAAATATCCATGTGTTCTTAGTTTGAAGATATCGCAACAACCAGGCGATCGATAAATAAGAAAATGCAAACGCTGATAATGTCCCTACTCCCACCACTAGCAAGTCAATTTTGCCCAGTGCTTCTTTAAAAAATTCATATAAGGTGGCAATAGTCAGGGTGGGAATTCCTAAGAGAAAGGAAAATCTTGCTGCTGTCTGCCTCTCCAGCCCCAGAAATAAGGCGGTTGTTAAAGTTGAGCCAGAACGAGACGCACCTGGTACTAAAGCCAGCATCTGACCTAATCCGATCAGCAGTCCATCTAGAATGGTTATGTCTTTAAAATCTCGCTTGCGACTGCCCAATTTTTCAGATGCACCTAGTAACAGTGCCATCACAATAGAAGCCACAGCTATGGTAGTCATGCTGTTAATCTCCGAATTTTGATTATTTAGTGCCTTCTTCAGCAGAAATCCCCCCACTAGAGCAGGCAAGGTTCCTATTGCTATTCCTACTAATAATCTCCATTCTTCTCGCTGCCAGTCTTTTTCTTGAAAAGCCGCCCAGCCTCCACTTAAAACTTGAGCAATAATTAGTCGAAAATAGATCAAGACGGCAATCACACTGCCAAATTGAATCGTCGCTAGAAAAGCTTTCGACCCCAATTCTTCCCAGTGGAACGCCTTGGTGAACACTTGTAGATGAGCAGTACTGCTAATGGGCAGAAATTCTGTGATCCCTTGGACAATCCCCAGAATAAATGCCTCAAGCAGTTGCTGTATCAAGTTCACTTCAGTTGCCGACCCTCCCACCTGTAACAGTTGCGAGAAGAGTAAATTCATCCCGCCCACTTCTAAGATTGTCACCATTAACTAGACTCCTAAAATGGATGCGTACTTTTACGAATTATCCAACTTTACGTTGTTGTACTCAGTTTTTCCGGGTGACATCGAACCTTGATAAAATTTAGATCCAATCAAAATCCCCCCTATGGGGATTTTTAGATGTGATATCTTAAGTAAGATAAAGTTTAGTAACAAATATTAAAAACTTTGATAAATAATACACTGTCCTCCTACAGTGCTTCTACCCCTTCTATTGATACCGACTTGGATTTAGCTGATCTTGGGCAGAAGGGGATCAGGCAATTAGAATCTACACTCTCCTTTTCTCCCTCTCTCCCCTTATCTATTTCTGCCCGACAAACTTGGTTAATGTTTGCGGCGGCGGTGTTTTTGGTAACAGTACCAGTATTTGTAGAAGCGCCTATAGTGCGATCGCTACCAAGTCTAAGTTTAGCGCTGACAGCATTTTGGGTGTGGCTAAGTTTTACCTTAATGTCACGGACTGCAACTTACGTATGGGGAGATTTGCTCTTAGGATTTAGCTGGAGTTGGTTAGCAGGAGCGATTTACTGGGGCTGGTTACGTTGGGAACCTTTATGGCATCTGCCAGTAGAATCTATAGGCTTACCGCTTGCTTGCTGGTGTCTGGCGAAGAATTGGGGTAAGGTGGGTAGCTGGTTTTATTTAGGTTCTTTACTCGGTACAGTTTTAACAGATGTATATTTTTATCTAGCAGACTTGATGCCCTATTGGCGGCAAATCATGAGAGTAGATGCAGATGGCGCACCACAAATCTTACAAAATGCCCTAATGCAAGTACAAACGCCTTGGGGACAAGCTTGGGCAATAATTCTCGCCTTAGTACTGTTAACAGTCGGAATTTTACCTTTAGGTCGAAATCAAAGACACTGGTATGCCTTTAGTGGCGCAGTTTTAAGCACAATTTTGGTAGACAGCCTATTTTTGTTAGCTGCGATCGCAGCCTAAATATTCAAAAATTGGGTAATATCAAAACCGAAACTTTTTCCAGCCCAATCTACGGCACATCAAAAATGATGCTGTAGATGATTTATTAGTTAAGAAATATTACATAACAATCCATCAGCATCAAGTCTTCTTGCTAGGGTTTTCGGTATTAGACATCGCCCGGTTTCATGTCTGCTTGGGAGGTAGAATCAGCCATCCCGAAAAGATTTCGTCTAGCTGGGAATGCTACCAGGATCATGGATGGAATACTATTGCAGCTATGCAGGCACTCTTACCACTATGAAAATTTTTGGCAAAAGTAGAGTCAAACCCAGTAACGGCAAATATTGTGGATATTAATCCGCTGTATATTAGTTTCTGATGACTGCTGTGTTGATTAAGCTATCAGGTTTTGTCCAAAGTCCAATTGTCTTTGGCACTCTGACTAATGACTAATGACCGCTGACGCCTGTTAGCTTAAAACTTTTATTTCTGTTTGATGGAAAGAGGTAGAAAATCGTGAAAGGATTGGTGCGTTTATTAACAGTGTTTAGTTTGTTACTTAGTTGCTGGGGATGGTTGGGAACAACTCAAATAGCCCAAGCTGCTAGTTTCAACAGTTTTGCTTTTCCTCAAGTCCCAATTCTGGCAATTCAGCGGCAGAATCGGGCAGACGCGAAGCTAGGAACGGAATTTGGTAAAAAAATTGATTTAAATAATACCAACGTCCGAGCTTTTCAACAGTATCCAGGGCTTTATCCCACCCTGGCTAAGAAAATCATCACGAATGCTCCCTACCAAAAAGTAGAGGATGTATTGGATCTTCCAGGATTGAGCGATCGCCAAAAAGAAACCTTGCAAGCCAACTTCGATAAATTCACCGTGACAGAACTAGAGCCTGCCTTCAACGAGGGAGACGATCGCTTTAACAACGGCATCTACAGATAACTGCACCTTGCAGTTAATGTAGCAAATAGCAGCCCACTCCTGATTCTAGGGAGTGGGATCCGATTACGAGTTAGGAGTTAGGAGTTAAAAATTCTAAACTCCTCACTCCTCACTCCTCACTCCTCACTCCTAACTCCTCACTTCTAACTCCCCCATTACCTTGCCTCAGATAGATATTCCTAGCCAATTTGATGTCTTAGTAGTCGGTGCTGGTGCGGCTGGACTATACACAGCGCTGTGTCTACCAGAGTCCTTGCGAGTCGGCTTGATTACCAAAGAAACTGTTGCTTTGTCCGCCAGTGATTGGGCGCAAGGTGGCATTGCCGCAGCCGTTTCCCCGGAAGATTCTCCGACGCTGCACATTGAAGATACGATCCGGGCAGGTGCGGGTTTATGCGATCGCACCGCTGTAGAATTTCTCGCCCAACTTGCCCCTAACTGTATTCAATCCTTAGTTAACTTGGGGGTTGCTTTTGATCGTCATGGTCAAGCCTTGGCTTTAACTTTAGAAGCTGCCCATTCTCGCAACCGCGTTTTGCACGCCGCTGACACCACAGGGAGGGAAGTTACCACTACCCTCACCGCCCAAGTATTACGTCGCCAGAATATTCAAGTCATTCAGCAAGCTTTGGCTTTAAGTTTGTGGATCGAACCCGAAAGTGGTCGCTGTCAGGGAATAAGCCTGTTTTATCAAGGTGAAATCACATGGGTAAGAGCTGGTGCTGTGGTATTGGCAACTGGCGGCGGCGGTCAGGTATTTGCCCAAACCACTAACCCGGCTGTGAGTACGGGTGATGGGGTAGCGATCGCAGCTCGGGCTGGGGCGATCCTCCGCGATTTGGAATTTGTGCAATTTCACCCCACTGCCCTGACTAAACCTGGTGCCGATCGCTTTCTGATTAGCGAAGCTGTACGCGGCGAGGGGGCACACCTTGTGGATAACGAAGGGCGGCGTTTTGCCTTTGACTATCACCCGGCGGGTGAACTCGCACCCAGAGATGTGGTCAGTAGAGCAATTTTCAGCCATTTACAACGTACCGCCGTTGATCTGGCGACTGCCCATGTGTGGTTGGATATGCGCCCCATCCCCGCCGACAAGATTCGTCACCGCTTTCCCAACATCATCAAAGTTTGTCAGCATTGGGGCATTGATGTCTTCCATGAACCAATTCCTGTGGCCCCTGCTGCCCATTACTGGATGGGCGGGATTGTCGCGGATCTGATGAATCGCACGAATATTAAGAGTTTGTACGCGGTGGGTGAAACCGCTAGTACCGGGGTGCATGGGGCAAATCGCCTTGCCAGTAATTCCCTACTGGAATGTATTGTGTTTGGGGCGCAGATGGGCCAGATTGAGTTGGAAAATATTGGGTTGCCGTCAGAAACACCAGTGCTGCCATTACGGAAATTTAGTGCTGATGTTAGTGAGTGGCACATCCAGCAAGCACAGCTAGAAGCACTCAGGGAAAAGTTACCACGTCTAGTGTGGGAAAGTGCTGGTATTTGTCGGGAGCAATCAGGGTTGGAAACTGCGATCGCCACTATTGAATCTTGGCAGCAAGATTTCGCGGCTTTACATTTAAGTCAATTCTTGCTTGCTTTACGTCCCGCAGAACCAGCTAGTTTTGACTTACCAGATGTTGAACGGCAATTAGGACTTTGGGCAGAAACCCGCAATTTATTAGATGTGGCTGATTTAATTCTCAAAAGTGCTGTTTTTAGAACCGAAAGCCGAGGCGGACACTACCGTTTAGATTATTCTCAACCAGACCCAAATTGGCAAGTTCACACACTTGTACAAACACATCATTGGTGGAAATCTTCACTATTGTCTTGATTGAAGTTTTGATAACAGGCTTTTAATTCCTTATCCTGTGGTCGCTGCGCCAGGGACGGGTGATGCTCCTACATCGTTACTACTAGTCCCCCCATGCTCTATAACTCGCTAGCACTATTGCTATCAGCGGGTGCCGCTACCATGCTGACTGTCGGGACCACCATAATTTGGTGGGATATATATGTCTTTTAAATTTTGAGAATTGACCTTGGGAGCGATTAAAACTTTGCTGCTAGTAGCGGGCAAAGTATTAGCACTTGCACTGCTGAAAATACATGTGTAAGTGGCAATTTTAGGTAGTAGGATATAAGCACTTATGCACAATATGATAAACTTTGTAATTCGGAAGTTAGTTTTCATAAATTTCAGTAAAATTACTAATTTTTAATTTCAAAACGTATTTTTTCTGGTCTATCGTATATTTACTTACTTTTTTGTAAAAAGATTTCAACTTTATTAAATTCTTATACTTACTGTACAAATCATGGTGGTATCTACTTGTAGTTAAAAATTAATCTGCTGGTATTAAATAGTTTTGATACTTAATTGGTATTCTTAAATATACTGTTTTTACATCAGTCTAAAGTTAGATATGTTGATTAATCCCTATGAGAATTTCGCCTAAATCACTATTTTATTAATAGTATCTTCATGTTCATCAGTATAAACACTATGTTTTTCAAAAAACGTAGCTCATAAAAATATCAAAAAATACTTATTTCTTCGTAGAGTTTGAATTTAATTACAGTAAAGATAAAACAACGAAATTTCCAGATTACAAGAATTTTAAAAACGTTTGAACTATAAAACACCGTAATAAACCGAGTAAATATAAGTATATTTTTTGAAATTAAAAATAATTTTAAAATTAAGCTAGTTTCCTAATTACCCTAATTCCTTTCCTACCTATGTTCTTAGGTTTAGTCTTTAGGTAAAAAAGTCTTGCTAGGTCTCCATGTTGATTGCCTAAAAAGCCATTTCTAGGCATATACGCAATGCTTTTTCAAGACAGTGGCTTGAACGTGTTTCAAGTCCACATTCCTAATTTTAGGGTAAAAATATTGACTAAAGTGAGAAAAGTCTGGGGGCTTGACTCTTGACTAATTAAGCAAACTCGTAGCGATTTTTACCCAGACGCTTGGCACGATACATTGCTGCATCTGCTTGTTTTATCAAAGTTTCACTGTCTTGACTGTTGTATGGGTAGACACTAATGCCAATACTGGCAGAGACTCGGATTGCATCGCCGTCTACAACAATTGGCTTGATAATACTGCTTAAAATTTTTTCAGCGACTTTAGCAGCTATTTGGACATTAGGAATTGCCCGTAAAATTACAGTAAATTCATCGCCACCCAAACGAGAAACTGTATCACTAGCGCGTAAAGATTTGCTGAGTCGTTCAGCGATAGTCATTAGCAAGCGATCGCCTGTCTCGTGCCCCAGAGTATCATTGACTTGCTTAAAGCCATCTAAATCAATAAACAACACTCCTAGCAACAAGTTGCCGTGTTGCGCCCCATGTAATGACTCGTAAAGTTGTTCGGCAAAAAATTTGCGATTGGATAGACCAGTCAGGGGATCGTGATATGCTAAATAACGCAAGTTGTCTTGTTTGAGTTTTAATTCATTGTTAGAGCGGAATAGTTCATCAGCGGTACGCTTGAGATGTTCTTCCATGAGTTTGCGCTGAGTAATATCTCGGATGACCCCAACTAAAAATAAATTGCCAGCTGCGTCTTTGTGAAGCGATCGCTTAGTGGCAATTTGATGAGTCTGACCATCTGCATTTGTAAATTCTTCTTCATGTTCCTGGGGTTGCTGAGTCTGGAAAACAAGATCATCCTGTTGTCGAAACACATCGGCTTCATGTTTAGGGAAAAAGTCATAGTCTGACTTTTCAATTAACAACTTATTCGGATAACCGATAAATCGACAATACGCCTCATTTAAAACAATCCACTGATGTTGTTCATTTTTCACAAAAATTGGATCAGGAATGGTGTTGATTACGTGATGCAAAAATTCTTTGGAACGTTTCCACTCTTCCTGCATGTGGGCAATATGACTGGTTATCCAAATAGCTGAACTGCCAAAGCTAAACAGTGAGGGAATAATCGGTATCCACCAACCATACAAGAAAGCAAGGTACGCACTCAGAGTTAATACAAAACAAGAAACTGGGATACTGAGCAGGTTCCTAGTTGCGTGTCGTATCCGCCATGTCGTCATGGCTCCCAGATAAGACCAGATAAAAATCCATAAGTATTCCGCTAAGTCAGGCCAGACTTTGAGTAAGGGTCGTCCTTGCAGAGCAGCGGAGATTAACTCACTAATAAAATAAGCTTGCAGTTGAATACCAGGTACAGGCTTTGCCGTACCCATCAGACTGCTGGAGTAGGGAATAAATACAAAATCCTGGAGACTGGGTGCAGTGGAGCCAATGAGTATAATTCGATCTTTAATTAAGTTTTCTTTGACTTTACCTGCCAGTACATCTTTCATCGATACCTGGCGAAAACTATAAAATTCTCCAGATGAACTTTGACATTTGGGTTTGGGAAAATTGGTCAAAATTTGGTAGCCTTTATCATCAGCTCCGACATAAGCACCATCATTAGCCTGAAAACGAGTAAATACTGCCTTACCCAATTGCAAATACTCAGGGTTGCTTTTTGCTTTGCTGGGAGTAATATTTTCTGAGTTTAAATACAATAAAGCCAACTTCAGGGCAAAACTTTCGTGTAACTGATTATCAACGTGCCAATACAACAAGCTGCGACGGACTTTACCATCAGAGTCAAACAGCACGTTGTTAAAGCCTACTTGATTCTGATTTAGTCCCAGTGGAGGTAAAACACTAACGTTTTTGTCATTTGCTAGTTGTTCAATACCAATCAAGTTGGGCATTGACTTATAAGCATTAGGCAGTTCTTGATTAACAGGCTTTACTGGCAAATTTCGGTAGATATCTAAGCCAATAGCACGGGGTTTGTGGACGTTTAATTTTTGCAACAGCTGGGCAATCTTTATATCTGGAATCGGCCAACCTACTTCGTTTAAATAAGCCTCATCAATCACTACGATAGTAATACGATCTTCTGGCGGTTCATTTGGACGTAAGCGAAAAAATTGATCCAAAGCTGCCAACTCCAAAGATTGCAATAATCCGATGGAGTGCAAAAGCAGGACGCAGACTGCAACGCTGGCGGCAGTAATTAACTCCCTGTGTCCTCGACGAAGCGATTGTTTCAGTTCAAAGATTAACTTCACACAATGCTTGCCTAGCTGCTGATTCATTCCCATTACCTAGTAGTCTGTCAAGAACTAATTGACGGATAAAGGCGCTTCAATTTAATCCGGGGATCTTCGGTAGGAAATTGCCAATCTACTTCACAAAAGAGTTCATTTCTGTGTTTTTCCCAGGCAGTGATTTCCTGTTTCAAAACCTCTTTGTGAGCAATACGTCAATCAAGGCATTGTCTGTTTAAAACGCTCAACTCAATTTCAGCCATATTCAACCAACTTCCATATATTGAGGCCAATTATCTGACCAAACGGCAACTGGGACTTTTGTGGCTATCAGCACAGATTAATAATATTGTTGAAAGTGAGTTCAGTGAATTTAACGCCCAAAGCCTTGTCTGGTAAAGCTTACTCAATTAGATTCCCACATTTGTGAGCAATTATGTATTTTACTTAGAATTACAGTAACTTTCAACAGACAAACCTTTGGATTCGGCGCTGACATGATTACATACAAAAATGGCTCCCAAGTCCTGTAAAAATAAATCAAAGTATACGTTATTTTCGAGTAAATATACTTGATTAATGTTTTTTAGCTTAAGAGGATGTTTGAAAAGTCGTAAAGTATACTAAAAACCCCAGTTCCATTCCTCTCCCCGTTGGCGTCAGCCTGCCGTTAGGCAAGCAAAGAGAGGCTTTGAAATCCCTATTAGCTCATAGGCTTGCTCAGGGGGTTAGTTTTGGGAGGTTTTAATGTTAATAACAATACTTTTCAAACATCGTCTTAGAGGATGTTTGAAAAGGGTCGGCTTGAGCCTCAAGTGCGACTCAGAGGTGCGATCTCAAATCCCAGAACTCCGATTCTCTCGTAGCAGTTTCTCGGTAGCCAGGGTAGTAAAACACACGCTTGAGGACTTTTCAAACATCCTCTAAGGTGTTTACAGATAAAAGCCGCTGGAAAATTGGGAAAAAGCGTATTGGACAAGACCTCTTATCTATTACCAAAAATAAAAAAGCCAACCGGAAACAAACTTTGCTGTATTCATCCAGTTGACTACGAATTTTAGATAAAAGATTTTTTGGTTCATGCCCCGCCCCGGACTTCGTCCCGCTACGCTAACGTGGGCGGAACAAATCCAAAATTCTCAATTTAAAATTCGGCTTGCCCCATACCCTTGTGGTCGGGGTCAATCCAAAATCGTTAATCCAAAATCCAAAATTGATTGACTATGGGGTGCGAACTACACGGTACCGCTAGGTCGGTGCAGGCTTCTTCAAGGCAATTACTTGAAATACTTGAAGTTACGGGGGCCTGTGTAACCAGAAACTTTCGCTAGTTCCTCTAAGTTTTGGACTCCGCTATAGTTTTTACCATTGATCATCCAAGTGGGGAAGCCTTCAATTTTTGCGGCTTTACACAGTTCTATTTGAGCTTTGAGTCCATCGGCAGCGCACTCTACCTTAACATCATTATTAATTATTTCCTCGGCTTCTTTACCAAAAAGCAGCTTTTGTTCATGGCAGTGAGGACACCAGTAAGCACTGTATTCCTTCGCGCCTACCTTTGCCAGATGGCGAGCTAGGGCTATTTCTGCCTCACCAGAAGTAGTGGTAACTTCCCAACCGAACGCTGGGTTAGGGTCTCCTTTGGAAGTAAAGGTAATTTTTGTGGGTTGTCCAGAAGTTCCAGGTGTAACATCTGATTGATTCACGCCAGCATAGACGCCTAAAGTGCTAATCAGCGTCACCATCCCCACAATAATGGCGGTAAAGAAGATTTGCCCAATATCCTCCCAAGTCCGACCGATAATTGTCAGTACCAAAAGACTAAGAGAAAACAAAGCTGAACCGATACAGTAAGGACAAGTGGCTTTGATTTGAAATGCCAGCAGGTACATTAAGTAGCCACTAAAGACAGACATAGCGATCGCTCCAGCCAGCAGCAGCAACCAGGTCAAGTTTTCTAAGTTCGAGCGCGGCTGTTTATTTTGCTCTCGGTTAACTGCCAAGGGAGCCAAAGCCAGTACTACCATACTGGTATATGCTAAAAACCCAAACAAGGCTAATGGCTGGCCAAAAACTGTTGCCCAAGCACTGGAAAGCACATCATTACAGCCTTTCACACCAGCCTGTGCCACACAAGCTGCACTGTTTCCTGTTAACTTTTCTATGGTGAGATAACCTGTTGTCAGGGCACCACATCCAGCGATCGCGGCAATCAATGGCCGCGACCATCTATGAATCCAAGGAGTAGAACGGCGGCGAATCATAAACTGCTATTGGGGATTGAAGATTGGTAAAAGTTAGGAGTTAAGAGTTAAGAGTGAGGAGTGAAAAGTTAAGAATAAGGAGTTAGGAACAATTAATTTAAAACTCATAACTCATAACTCCTAACTTCTAACTCTCTTTCGCCACTCCCTAAGAATGTAACTTCACTTGTTCTGCTGATTTGCTTTCACCTTTGGAGTTCCAATTGCGACGTGCGGCTTCCACAAATTGGCTGACGCGAATTGGGTCTATTGGTTGCTCTATGCGTCCGTGACGTTTCAGGGAACTGGAAACTATTACACCATCTGCTGACTGCATCAATGTATCAATATTTTCCCAATTGGCCCCACTACCGATGAACACTGGCGTGCCAGCTGCTGCATCACAAGCTAGTTCCAAATCTTCTAAGTTAGGAGGGCTACCAGTAGCCCAGCCTGACAAAATCACCCCGTCTGCTAAACCCCTTTCAATGGTGTCTTTCACGGCGACTGTGAGATTTGGAGAACTCAAAGGACGGGCGTGCTTCACCAACACATCGGCCAGGATTTTAACATCAGAGCCTAACTCCCGTCGATAGCGGAGTAGTTGATAGGCTTCTCCCTCAATTAATCCCTGGTCGGTTGCCATCACCCCTGTGAGAACGTTGACACGGATGAATTGCGCTTGTACACAGCTAGCGATCGCCATTGCACTTTTGGCGTCGTTTCGCAAAACATTTAAGCCTATAGGCAAAGGCACCAAATTTTGTATCCGCTGCACCACAATGGTCATGGCACTCACAACCACTGGATCAACTTGGTTTTTGGTAAACGGCGCATCGAAAAAATTCTCCACGATCAGTCCATCAACCCCTCCGCTTGCCAGGGCTGCGGCTTCTTGTTCGGCGCGGTCAATCACCGTTTTTAGGCTACCTCCCCAACGAGGTGAGGTCGGCAGTGGTAGTAGGTGAACCACGCCAATAATCGGTGAGCGAGTTTTAAATAGTTGATATAAGTCCACGTCTTTAATCCGCCTCGCAAAGTCCAGAGTCCACAATTTTTTGACTATTGACTATATGACCCTTGACTCTTGACTTCTCATTAACTAGTCAAATGTGTTTTATGATAGTCGGTTTCCTGCCTCCTTCCTCAGATTGAAATTGGCATCAAACCTCCCATAAGATATGTTAAGATAAAACTTGGCTACAAGAGGAGTTTGCCACTCACTAGACGCGAGGCAGCTTTCCGTGGTTTAGGCGTCTGGTCCGCGCACTGTCGTAGGACTTGCCAATCGCCAGGGTAGCATTACTGCTTTATAGGCGTAGTCGCTTTCGTCGATTTCCCTGAGGGTAGCGACTTCTCACAACAAGCCCTTTGGGCGGCTTCCCGATGGGTAGGTTAACAACGCACACGCTGCGGTAATGTAAAATACCAATAGGCGAATTGTTAAAAAAGATTACGAGTGTCAAATGTACCCAAAGACACTTCAATTTACCCTGGGGAACAGATTGATAGGAATATCATAACATGACCTCTATTTTTATTTATTGATAGGGTTATGAGTCCACAGACAGTTGTTGACAGTGGGAATTTGCCACTGCACTGTTTTCATGAGGATGCTGATAGCAAAAAAGCAAAGTTAGCACTGGAATGTTTGACTACAAGAAGAAAAAAATGAAGATTTTTTCAAAATATGGGTGACAAGCCAACAATTGCCATTTCTCACTTGGGCTGCGAGAAAAATCGAATTGATACAGAACACATGCTGGGAATGCTCGTAGAAGCAGGCTACGGTGTAGATACAAATGAAGAATTAGCAGATTACGTTATTGTTAATACCTGTAGTTTTATTGAAGCAGCGAGACTTGAATCTGTCAGAACTTTGGTAGAACTGGCAGAGGCAAACAAAAAAATTGTCATCACTGGCTGTATGGCGCAACACTTCCAGGAACAACTTTTGGAGGAGTTGCCCGAAGCAGTAGCGGTGGTGGGTACAGGCGATTATCACAAAATTGTAAATGTAATTGAGCGTGTAGAACAAGGTGAGCGGGTCAAACAGGTTAGTATCGAACCAACCTACATTGCCGACGAAACTACACCACGCTATCGCACGACAACGGAGGGCGTAGCTTACCTACGGGTTGCAGAAGGATGTGATTATCGTTGTGCATTTTGTATAATTCCTCATCTTCGAGGAAACCAGCGATCGCGTACTATTGAATCTATAGTCGCCGAAGCGGAGCAGTTAGTTAGTCAAGGGGTAAAGGAAATTATTCTAATTTCCCAAATCACCACTAATTACGGTTTGGATATTTACGGTAAGCCAAAGTTAGCCGAATTACTTCGCGCTTTGGGGAAAGTAGATATACCGTGGATCAGAATGCATTACGCTTATCCCACGGGACTGACCCCAGATGTGATAGCAGCGATCCAAGAAACACCCAACGTCTTGCCTTACCTGGATTTGCCCTTGCAGCATTCTCATCCAGATATTCTCCGCGCCATGAACCGTCCTTGGCAAGGACGGGTAAATGATGGGATTATAGATCGCATCAAAACGGCGCTACCAACAGCCGTACTGCGGACAACATTTATTGTTGGTTTCCCAGGAGAAACAAGCGAGAATTTTGAGCATCTACTAGAGTTCGTCCAGCGGCATGAATTCGACCATGTTGGTGTCTTCACCTTTTCCTCTGAGGAAGGAACCCCAGCTTACAAGCTACCAAATCAGTTGCCCCAACTGGTGATGGACGAGCGCCGATACCAACTTATGGAACTCCAGCAACCGATTTCTCAAAAGAAAAATCAACAGGAAGTAGGCAAAATCGTTGATGTCCTGATTGAGCAAGAAAATCCTGAAAGTGGTGAATTAATCGGTCGTTCAGGTAGATTTTCCCCAGAGGTTGATGGTCTGGTGTATGTCAAAGGCCAGGCAAAGTTAGGAACCATCGTGCCAATAGCGATTCACCACGCTGATACATACGACCTCTATGGTCAAGTAGTCAATAACTAAATTGTCATTTGTTTTTTGTTAAATGACCCTTACGGGTTCGCCCTTCTGGTGAGGTATTTCCTCATGGGGGGTTTACCCTAAGATTCCGCTGGCTGACTAATGACTAATAACTAATGACTAAATGACTAATCCAAAAATCCTTAGAAAAAATTTAGGAGAATTAATGACTCTTTCATTTCAAGAATTAGGCATTTCCCAAGAACGTGTCGAACAACTAGAAAAAATCGGTTTTACCGAACCAACTAACATTCAAGTGCAAGCAATTCCCCAATTGCTAGCTGGTCGTGATGTGGTAGGTCAATCTCAAACTGGAACAGGCAAAACAGCAGCATTTTCACTGCCAATTTTAGAGCGGCTGGATATTAATCAAAAAGCCGTACAAGCCATAGTTTTAACGCCAACTCGTGAATTAGCAATGCAAGTTCACGATGCGATCGCTCAGTTCATCGGCGATGAAGGATTGCGGGTATTAGCAATCTACGGTGGTCAATCAATTGACCGCCAAATGTTACAACTCAGACGTGGCGTTCACATGGTAGTGGGCACTCCAGGACGGGTGATCGATTTGCTCGATCGCGGCTGTTTAAAGCTCGATCAAGTGAAGTGGTTTGTGTTGGATGAAGCCGATGAAATGTTGAGCATGGGCTTTATTGACGATGTGGTGAAAATCCTCTCTCAAGCACCTGTAGATCGCCAAACAGCTTTATTCTCGGCAACAATGCCACCATCGATTCGGATGTTGGTGAACAAGTTTTTGCGATCGCCTGCAACTGTCACCGTTGAGCAGCCAAAAGCCGCTCCCAACAAGATTAATCAGGTAGCTTACCTGATCCCCCGTCACTGGACAAAAGCCAAAGCTTTACAGCCGATTCTGGAAATGGAAGATCCAGAAACAGCTTTAATCTTTGTTCGCACCAGACGCACAGCCGCAGAACTCACCAGTCAGTTACAAGGCGCTGGTCACAGTGTAGATGAATACCACGGTGACTTGTCGCAACAAGCACGGGAACGGTTATTGAGCCGATTCCGTAACCGTCAAGTCCGCTGGGTGGTAGCAACTGATATTGCCGCCCGAGGATTAGATGTCGATCAACTCTCTCACGTAATCAACTACGACTTACCCGATAGCGTAGAAACCTACGTCCATCGCATTGGTCGGACTGGTCGTGCTGGTAAAGAAGGAACAGCAATTTCTTTAGTACAGCCATTTGAGCGGCGCAAGCAGCAAACATTTGAACGTCATAACCGCCAAACTTGGCAAGTGCTGACGATTCCTACACGCGCACAGATTGAAGCACGACACATTCTGAAATTACAAGAACAGGTGCGAGAAGCTTTGACAGGTGAGCGTTTGGCTTCATTCTTGCCAATTGTCAGCGAACTGATTGAAGAATACGATGCTCAAGCGATCGCCGCAGCGGCACTGCAAATTGCTTACGATCAAACTCGTCCCGCTTGGTTGAGTTCAGACGTGGAAATTCCCCAAGAGGAATCTTCTGCTCCCAAACCCAGACTGGGCAAGCGTCGTGAATCTTCCAGCGATCGCCCCCGTTCTGCATGGAAATCAGATAGCAGCAATGGTGAAGAAAGACATGCTTCTCCCAAACCAAAACTGCGGACAAGTGGGCAGGATTCTTCTGCATCCCCTAGTAAAAAGATAGGTTCACCTACAGCTAGAGAATCAGCTTCTTAGTCAAGAGTTAGAAGTTAATCAATTTTGGATTTTAGATTTTTTCTTCAATCCAAAATCCAAATCTAAAATTGGAGAGTTGAGAGTTAAGAGTCAAGATTTTGACTTTGGCTCTTGACTTTTTGGCTTTTTGGGTAACTTTTTCTACCCGTTTGTAAGAAGATCAATTAAAGATGCATTCTTCGTGGTCTTATGTTCACTATTCCAGACTTAGAGCAACTACAAGCAGAGCATCCAGAATGGCAGATGGAGCTGGTAGACGGAAATATAGTTGTTATGGGCCCATCAGATTATGAGTCAGAGGAAATAGGTGCTGAGTTGCTGAGTTTGCAAGACAGATGGGTAATTGGGTACGCCCACAGAGACTAGGACGGGTAACGGGTTCTAGCGCGGGTTTCATTTTGCCTACCTTAGAAAGTGAAAACGGGAAAGAAGCTGATAACGAAAAACGAAATCTTCGCGCTCCCGATGTATCTTTTGTTCGGGCTGATAGACTGAAAACAAGCAAGCGCGACTTTGTGGAATTGGTGCCTGACTTGATGGTAGAGATAAAATTTAAGTCAGACCGGATCAAACCACTGGTAGAAAAGATTCAGCTATTCTTACAACTTGGATCTACGGTTGGTATCCTAATTGATCCTGACAAATTGACGCTCACGGTTTATCGACTCAACCAAGAACCAATAGTTTTGCAGGACAACGACAAACTGACACTACCAGACTTACTACCAGGTTGGGAGCTAGTAGTGTCAGAAATTTGGCCTCCTGTGTTTGAGTAGTTCAAAAATATTACAGCCAAGGACGACTAACTAGTTCTAACTCTTTAATTTCATCGTCGCTCAATCTCCAGCCCAAAGCACCAGCATTTTGCCGCACCTGTTCGGCTGTCTTCACCCCAGCAATGGGAATAACGTTCCCCTGAGCAATTAACCAATTGAGAGCAACTTGGGCAGGGGTGCGATCGTATTTTTCCCCGAAGTTGCGTAGCAAAGATGTGACTGGGGCAATTTTTTGCAAACCTTCTTTCTTAAATCGCGGGTCTATTTTCCTCGCACCAGTGGGGGTTTCAGTACTATCAATAGTGTACTTACCTGTGAGTAATCCTTGTGCTAGAGGACTATAAGCTAAGATAGTCACACCTAAATCACGCGCAGTTGCCATAATACCTTTGCTTTCAATTTGGCGACTGAGTAAAGAATAGCGTACTTGGTTCACAGCCAAAGGCACTCCACGGGCTGCCAATATTTGATGCGCGTCTCGCATTTGCTCTGCTGAGTAATTACTCACACCGACTGCGGCAATTCTGCCCCGCTTCACTTCATCTGCTAGGGCATTCATCAAAGTTTCTTGGCTTAAAAAGAAGGCAAAAGGCCAATGCACTTGGTACAGGGCAATTTGCTCTAATTGTAAGCGTTTGAGGCTTTGAGTTAAAGCATCAGAGACGGATTGGGCTGTAAATCGCCACGGTAAAGGGCCAAATTTTGTGGCGATTTGTACAGGTTGTTGTGTCTGTTGCAAAAATTGTCCCAAAAATTTCTCTGATAGTCCCATTCCGTAGACTTCGGCAGTATCAAAGAAGGTAACACCAGCCTCTAAAGCTGCTGTAAAGGCTTCTTGTAACTGTTCTGGGCCGTAGCTGTTGCCATAATTCCAAAAGAGTTTATCACCCCAAGCCCAAGTGCCTATGCACAAAGGTGTAACAACTGGGCCATTTTGCCCCAATGTGATATTTTCCACGGTTGCAAAATTTAATTTATTTACATTTCTTTACTTTTATAGTCTATCGTCATAGACAAAATTGGGTATAGGGAAGTTGATGTAGTATGTTTACGGTGCGTCAGCACTTGGCCGCAACTCTTGTTGTGCCTAGGCGTAGCCCGTCGTAGACATCGCGGCTTGCATAAAGATTTACAAATTACACCTAAGAATCTACTATTCTCAGAATTAAGGGAGGCTAATAACCTCCCTTTTATAATAGTTGAGTGTATTTACTTGTATTTATGAATTAGATGATTTATCCTGCTTGGCTTTTTTGATTAATTCCATGTAGACATTAATCTCACTAATTTCTAAATCATGCTCAACTCTGGTTACTTTCCATCTCTCCTTTTTTAGGTAAACTTCCTCTCCTACTCTGGGAGTAAATTGGAGATCATAGAACTTTTTTAGAAAATCTTTTTGGTTTTCTTCCCATAATATTACTTTGACTGGTTCTTTACTCATTGCTTATGCCTTTTTTGTAACTAGATGAAGGTAAGTAGTTTGATGACATACATAGGGCAAGTTTATCTTACTAATTCAATGCAATAGCGTAGTTAAAACCACAATTTAACATTGATATTTTTATGTGGCTTGATTGCGTCTGATAAAGCTACAGCACAATACCGTAACTTTAGTAAGTATTCCTATTAAGTTTACTTTAAAGCCAAAAGTAATAGACGCTTGTGGTATGGCTCTTTCAGCTTTGATACCACAAGCGTTCTTTAAGTAAATGCTATGTACTTCTGTTATGTAGCATTGACTTCAAGTGATTTTTTAGGCTTTATAATGGATTCTATCGATTCCTTGGTTTCCAACTATCAAGATTTTCTCGAATAGACACTAATTCATTAAGATATTCAGTCACTTTGATTCTTTGACTTTCGAGATTAGCAATAACCTCAGAAGCTTTTACTTCGCTTGTAGCTCGTTGTTTGAGTAAAGAGTCAAATTCAGCTTCAAACCTATTGATATAGTCATTGATTTGCTTTTCGCCTTTCCGAAAATCTTCTGATACTTGTTTTTGAATAACACGCTGAAGCAACTGTAGGTTTCTCTGTACTTGTAAGTCAATCTTTTCTTGAATTCCTTCACAAATCAGTTGTAAGTCAATTTCATAGTAAGATACCTTTTCAGAAGACGAAACATCTATTTCATAGACTTTATCTGATTGACAGCAACGGCTCTCAGTCCTTGGTTCTCTCCTATTTACAAGAATTACTTCTTGCTGATGTTGAATTTTAGCATCAATACCAGAAAATTCAAAGTCAGGAAATTGAATTGGATTATTACCTAGTTCTACTTGCAAATCCTTTCCAATAATTTTAGAGAGTTCATCAGAAATAGCCTGGATTTCTTGTTTAATCTTTTTAACTAAACTTTCACGTATTTTTGTTCCATCTCTAACTAGCCTGTCTTGAGTATCTAACCAAAAACTTTGTATTATAGGGGTGCAGTAGTCATTAATAGTTTTACCTATTTTCTCAGCATCATTTTTGTTTGTGACCTTGATTTTATAGGGATCAGAACTGGAAAATTCTTCAAGTAAAGAACTCAAATTATCCAATATAGATGTGAAAAGGTTTTTAGTCTTTTTGTCCTTGAAAACCTTTCTAGATTGATTTTCAGCCACTCTATCGATTTCTGATACTATGCGTTTTTTGGCACTTTCGGCAAATTTATTAATCACTTGGCTGAACGTACTAGTTAATATTTGCTTTTGTGCTTCTACGGACTTTTTTACGGTCGCTACCTGATTTATCGCTGAATCAGAATGTTTTTTGTACTTTTCTATTTGTTGTACCAGTTCCTCAAATTCTAATTGCCAGCCTCGGATATCTGTAATAAATATTTCATCAATAGCTTTAGCTGCTTTGTTCAATTCATCTAAAACATCACTCAATAAATTCCATCCTGAATTTTGAGTAATAGTTTGAATTACTGCCTCTTCAATTTTGGGAATACCACTATCATTTAAAGCTTGTGGTGCAAGTTTTTTTGGTGAGGGAATGATACGGCTTCCTTCTTCATCTCTTTCGGTATCTGTAGGGGTAAAAAATTTTTCAAAGTCTTTAATATGGCTATCAGTTGCCTTACCCTGTTGAATAAGCTTAGATAACAATCCTTGCCATCCACTGACTGAATAAATAATTGGTTTTGGGATACCAAATTCAACTAAATTTATTCTTAAAGATTCTATAACATCTGCGATAGGTCTATCGCTCTCCCCTTTTCTATCTACTTTATTAAGAATAAAGTAAATCTTACCTGTATTCTCTGCTAAAAATCCCTTACGCTGCTCAATTAAATCTTGAAGCAATTCTGAGTTCGTGTTGTTCCTAAATGCTGTGTAATCTAGAATGAATAATATGGCATCACAAGTTCGGAGAGCTTCTAAGGCAGTCTGCTTTAAAGAAGTGGTGTTAAACGAGGCAGACTTCCACTCATTGGGGCCAGGAGTATCAACTAATGTGAAACCTCTCAGCGATGGCATTGTACTAATTGCTTCAATGGGATGTTCTAATTCAAAGCGTGTAGTATTATCTTGATTAGATTTAGCTCGAATCTCATAGGTACGCTCTAAAAATCTTTGCCGAATTTCTCTTGCTTCACCTTCTATTAAAACTATAGGTTCTCGTTTACCTGCTTGATATTCTAAAAGTCTGGGTGTTTGTCCGGCATCAATTGGACGAATATCTGTACGACAAACTGTACAAGATTCTGATTCACTTGCTAAGACATCTGCACCAATTATGGCATTCAAAAAGGTACTCTTACCTGCTTTCATAGCTGCAATTACAGCCACCTGATATTTTTGTTCTTTTAAGGCTTTGGTAGTATTATCTTCAACGCTCTGCAATCCTTGGGTACTATCTCCTTCTTTGAGCCGTCCAGCACGAAGTTCTTTCAAGTAATTTAAGAGTTGAGCACCAGGATACCGAATTCTATTATAGGTTTCTTGAAATTCTTGCTCAGGCATATTTTTAGAAGATGGTTTCATTGAAATTTTCTCATTGCTTATATTTGTTGGTTTCATTGAAATGATTCGGCGTTGAACAGCAGCAGTAAGATTGCGTGCATAATAGTCACTGGGTACACAAATTAACTCTTCATTTATTTTGCAGAGAACATTATTTGTAAGTTCTACTGCGTTGACAAATTCCTTTAAAGCAGCTTCTGTTGGATCTCTATCAATATCCCACATCAGCTCAATCAGACTATGCTCTAATCTAACTGCTAAACGCAAACAGTCTTTTTCAACTTCATTTAAAGCGTGCTGGTGAGTTAAATTGAGAATCTGTCTTTCTGTTTCATCAGCTAGTTCATAGTATTTTTGCTCCAAGTTTGTATATTTATCAGCTAGTTCATTTGCAACAGTTCTATGATGCTTGGCTGCTTGTCTATCACTTTCCCCAACAGCGTGAGTAGTAAAAGCACCAACAACAGCTCCTACAGCTAATCCAAGAGCGCCGAAAATAAAAGGAAGCATAAAAACTATGTAATCTTCTGAAATTTAATTCCTATTTTTCTCTAGGAAGATGAGGCAGCTGAGAACCAGCAAGCAATTTACTATTTGCTGATGTTAATCCTAGAGATTTAGCAATAGCGACTGATTCACCTAACCGTTGCATAGCCCCTTCTATTCCTGGTGCAATTGGACGATTTGTAATTTCTTGATTAATTGCTTCTGCTTCAGCCAAAAATTCTAGATTTTTCAGGTGTTCATAAATCAGTTCGTTCTCAATTGCTTGTAATCTTTCTAATTCTTGTTGAGTTAAAGATTCATAATAGATTTTCACCGTTTGTTTATGGTCATCGAGGATTTTGAAAAACTCGTAAACCATACCCGCAGTTCCAACAACAGCTAAAACTGGTGCGGCTGCGGTTAAAGCGATCGCAATTGGTGGGCAAGCTGCTGCTAGTGTTGTGGTTACAAATGCTGTCACACCCCCAACTGTGCCGCCTTTTACGGTATCTTTCAATGTTTCTATAGCGGCTTCTTGTGCAGAAATTTCACCCCGAACTACCCGCAGCGCGTTGGTTAGTAACGAGAATGGTGCTGCTGTCGCTACACCAATAGCTGCTCCAAGGGGCGCGGCTTTAACACCTACTTTGACTGCACCTGTTAGGTTGTCAAAATGCCATTTGGCATCTAGTCTCATTTGCTCCTGCGAAGTCATGGGTTTATCGCCACGGGCTAAGTTATCTTTGGCGTTTTCCCACTTGATATTTTTGGAATCATTTGAGCCGCCTTTGCTATGCGGTTTGATATGACTAGCGTGCTTATCTGAGAGGTATTGTTGGGTATTAACATCAGTAGATTTGCCATCAATCCCTGCTCTTTGAGATGGAGGGATTTTATCTAACATTTCTTGGGCTTGCACTCTGGTTCTGAGCGGATCACCAGGTCGAATCCCACCTTTATATAATCTACGGGCTGCACTTAAGGATAAATCCTGTAATTGAGCATGTTGAACGTTAATGTTGGCAGCTGCGTTAAAAGCGGAATTATCCTCTTGTTCGTTAGACATGGATAAACAAATATATTGTGATGTATTACGTTTCTTTGCTTCATACCAAAGCATGGTATTGGCTTATTTTCTTATAGTTCCCATTTAGGCATCAGATGCGATCGCCTCCGATGAAGTCATGAGGTTCTTAATCTGTCACATTTTGGTGCGATCGCATCACCGTCAAACCCAACAATTGATGCCCTCAACAGCGCAAATTTTCACAAATCAAATAGGATTGCTAGTCTAAAATCTTTAGAAATAAGAAAGCGGTTATTTGTGAACCAAGAGCTTACCCAAGCGATCGCCTGTAGAAGAGTGGGTAGTTTACCGCTAAGTCAGATCCAGCTAGCCAAACTATTCAAACCCTAGCTCAAGCTTTTTACCATTTGCTGCTTTGAGGCGATCGCTCTCCTACCTCCTACAGAATCAAGCTTTGCTCTCTAACCTCTGTAGCTTCTGCCCTACAATGAAGTGAAGAATCGAGCAGCTTAAACAGCGTAGTATGTAGCTGAACGTGAATCGAGCCAGGACAAGGGAGCAATATTACCACCTGAAGAGAGAAGGCTTTCAAGTACCAAAACGACTACTGGGAGCGATAAATTATGATTCAAGCCTTACGTAAACTAGTAACATTCGATGAATTTATCGCTTGGTATCCAGAAAACCCACAACAACGTTATGAACTGCATGATGGAGTAATTGTTGAGATGGCACCACCAACAGGCGACCATGAAGAGATTGTTGGATTTTTGGCGCTAGAAATATCTGTGGAAATCAAAAGACTAAAACTTTCCTACTTTATTCCTAAAACAGCGTTCATTAAACCATTGTCAGGTCAATCAGCTTATTCTCCAGATGTGCTGATATTAAATCGGCCTAATTTAGTAAATGAGCCTCTGTGGAAAAAAGAATCGACTGTTAGCCAAGCAGCATCAATTCCTTTAGTAGTTGAGGTAGTTAGTACAAACTGGAGAGATGATTATTTAAAAAAAGTGGCTGACTATGAAGCAGTAGGCATTCCCGAATACTGGATTGTAGATTATGCAGCTTTAGGTGGTAAGCGCTTTATTGGCAATCCCAAACAACCAACTATCTGGATTTACTCGTTAGTTGAAGAAGAATACCAAGTCAGGCAGTTTCAAGGCAACGATCGCATCGTCTCGCCTACTTTCGCAGAGTTAAATTTAACTGCCGAACAGATTTTTCAAGCTGGTGGATAAGTCGTTAGGCAAAATTATTTGTGTCATTTAGCTTGTAATGACACAAATAATTTTTTTGGAATGTGGATTTAAGTTTTAGGGAACAGTTTATCTTTAATTAAAGAGAGACTATATTCCATAAACCATACGAAAAAGTAGCTATGGCAAGCGGTGAAGTATTTGATACCAAGACAAAATCCCTATCTGTGCCAAGGGTAAACCTGCTGACCATGTTCCGGCTGGGTTTATTTCAAATGGGGTTGAGCATGATGTCCATTTTGACTCTGGGCGTACTCAACAGAGTCATGATTCAAGAAATAGCAATTCCGGCGACGCTGGTATCAGTAGTTCTAGCACTGCCCTTATTTGTTGCTCCTTCCCGTGTTTGGTTCGGACAGATTTCCGATGCCAAGCCGTTATGGGGATACCACCGCACAGCTTATGTTTGGGTGGGTGCGGCAATATTTGCGATCGCAGCATTTTTAGCTGTACAAGTAATGTGGCAGATGAATCTTGTCGCTACTAATACAGGTGGTTGGGTATGGACAACCCAAACAATCGGCTGGACAGCGCTTTTGGCTTTAGTTTTCGCTGTATACGGTCTAGGAATTTCTGCTAGTAGTACTGCCTTTGCTGCTTTGTTGGTGGATATCTCTGAAGAAGATGACCGTTCCAAAGTAGTTGGTGTGGTCTGGTCGATGCTAATGGTGGGGATTATTGTTGGGGCAATTATCAGTGCCAGCTTGCTGAAACAGTTAACGCCAGAAACAACGGTAGAAACCTTACAAGCAGCAATCAACAGGTTGTTTACTATCGTCCCAGCAATTGTATTTGTTTTAGCGATCGCAGCGACATTGGGCGTAGAAAAAAAGTACTCCCAATACTCAACTCGTTCCACATTGGTGAACCGGGAAGACAGCATTACTCTAGGCAATGCTTGGAAAATATTGACAGCTAGCCCACAAACAGGTATATTTTTCACCTTTTTATTGGTGATGACTATCAGTTTGTTTATGCAAGACCCGATTTTGGAACCTTATGCCGGTCAAGTGTTTAAAATGCCCCTAGCGGAAAGTACCAAATTAAATATTTTTTATGGAACGGGTCTACTGATTGCCTACGGGGTTACTGGCTTTTACATTGTCCCGCGTTTGGGTAAGCGCAGAACTGCACGTCTAGGCTGTATGTTGGTAGCATTCTGTTCAATATTGCTAGGTATATCAGGATTCACAGCTAATGCAGCAGTTCTCAAACTAGGTTTGGTATTGTTCGGTTTAGCCACAGGTTTCTTAACAACAGCAGCAATTAGCTTGATGTTGGATCTCACAGCAGCAGAAGCCGCAGGTACGTTTATTGGGGCATGGGGGTTAGCGCAGTCCCTCTCTAGAGGTGTGGCGGTGGTAATCGGAGGTACAGTTTTAGATATTGGACGCAAGCTGCTACCTAGCCTAGAGTTAGCTTATGGACTGGTATTTGCTCTAGAAGCTCTGGGAATGGTACTGTCGATTTGGTTTCTGAATCGGGTGAACGTCACAGAATTTCAAACAAGTACAAAGCAAGCGATCGCTTCGGTTTTAGAAAGCGATTTAGATTAAACTAGAAACTTAAACCAACCCGAATCTACCTAATCTTGGCTCAGGAACGTCTTTGCGCGAGAATTAATCAATGAGTGATTTTTGGACAACAATTCTTGATTTTGCCCAAATTACTACTACTAGAGTGGGCAAGCAACTTATGCAAGATTTTGGGCAAGTACAGGCTTCCCAGAAAGCTGATGGTAGCTTGGTGACGCAAGCAGATAAATGGGCAGATCAGGAAATTCGGGATGCGATCGCTTCTAATTTTTCTGGTTACGGCATTTTGAGCGAAGAGAGCGATCAGTTATTTCCCGGTACGGAGTGGTGCTGGGTAATTGACCCTTTAGACGGTACAACCAACTTCACACGCGGCATTCCCATCTGGACAATTTCTCTGGGTTTACTGTATCAAGGCACACCCATTTTTGGTTATGTTTACGCGCCACCGTTGAATCAAGCTTTTCATGGTTTCTGGGCAGGTTCATCTGGTTTAGCAACGCCAACAGGAGCATTTCTCAACTACCACCCGATCCACACCAGTGTTGATAGTCCCAGCAACAATCACTTTTTTAACCTCTGTTCTCGTAGCACCGCAGTGATCAAAAACGGCTTTCCCTGCAAAATTCGGATGTTAGGTGTGGCTAGCTATAACTTTTTGACAGTTGCCACTGGGGCTACTCTGGGTGGTATTGAAGCGACACCAAAAGTTTGGGACTTAGCGGGGGCTTGGGTAATTGTCCAGGCTGCTGGCGGGGTTTGGTTATCGCTCAATTCTGAGCCATTTCCGTTGTCACCTGGAGAAGATTATAGCAATCGCTCTTTTCCTACCCTTGTTGTTAGTCGGCCCGAATTAGTTCCGGTATTTCAACCTTTTCTAGATGACGTAAAAATTTAACTAATCCGCCGCCCTTTTACCTGGAAACAGTGATTTTGTCAACCAGCCTGTTGAGCAGCGACATACCCGACATTAAAGTTAACAAAGCCTTAGTCAGACAGAGAATTGAGTATAAATAAAACTGGTAATAATTCTGATTTTAGTGCAATACCAGTGTAGTTACTAATTTAAGTACAGTTGTGACTTGCATCACACTGCTTGATTTAGTATAAATAATTTTATGTTGTCTAATTTAGATTTAATTCGAGAGTTTGTGCAAAACTCTATCCAGAAAAAAGATGTTTTGTTGTCAAATCCTTCTTTGACAGCGCAAACAGTGTACAAGACTAACCAACTGACAGCAAAAGTCGAAGGTGTGATTGCCACCGTCCAACTATCTAACACACTATCTGAATTCTGGATTTCTCCAAAATCATCCCAGTGGGAATTGCTAAATCAGGCATTAGCAGAATATAGTTATCTCCTCAAAGGAAAAGTAGATAGTCGAGGTTTCTATCAGTATCAATACTGCGAAGTTCCCAAAGGCTATCGGATGCACTGTACTCAATCTGTGCTTCTATGGCGAGCTTGGTGGAAATATCGCAAGTATACTTTAAGACCAGGGATTCCGTTAGAACTTCTGATTAGGACACGAGAATCATGGTATCCAATAAGAGATTTAATCATTAGCGACGGACTTCTTTATATCAAAACTTTAGGAAGCGAGATAGCACTTGACTCAGATGACCTGGTTACTTGGTTAAGTAAAATTGATGTAAGTTCCCAAAATTAAAGAAATATCTAAGTAAGTAGGCGTGAATAATTAAAAGTTTGTAGTAAAAGGACGTGAAGAAAAATGAAAGGACTTTGGCTCGAAAACAAGCAGTTGCAATTACGCACGGATATTCCGATTCCTGAACCACCACAGGGAGAAGCCTTGGTACGCGTCTTGCGTGCGGGTATATGTAATACTGACCTGGAACTACTCAGAGGCTACTATCCTTACAGTGGTATTTTAGGTCATGAATTTGTCGGCGTCGTCGAACAAGGACCAGAACACTTAGTTAACCAACGTGTAGTTGGAGAAATCAACGCTGTGTGTGGGCATTGTCGGTTTTGTCGCAGCGGACAACCAACTCACTGCGAAAATCGCACAGTTTTGGGTATTGTCAACCGCCACGGAGCTTTTGGTGAATATCTCTGTTTGCCGGTGGAGAACCTGCATCCCGTACCTGATAATGTACCAACAGAAGTCGCAACATTTACTGAACCTTTAGCAGCAGCGTTGGAAATTCAGCAGCAAGTGCCGTTGCGGCCAAATGATCGGGTGCTAGTGGTTGGAGATGGCAAACTAGGGCAGTTGGTAGCCCAGACACTAGCCCTAACTGGCTGTGAACTGTTAGCTGTGGGGCGTCATCGAGACAAACTGGCTAACTTAGAGGCCCGAGGGATCAAAACGAGTCTAGCCGACGCCGTTACAGATAGATATTTCGATCTCTCAGTAGAATGTACCGGCAACCCAGAAGGATTTGCGATCGCCCGTCGCGCCCTCTGTCCCCGTGGGACATTAGTGCTTAAAAGTACTTATGCTGGCAACCTTAGCCTTGATGCTTCTTCTTTAGTAGTAGATGAAATCACCCTCATCGGCTCCCGTTGTGGCCCCTTTGCTCCAGCCCTCCAGCTACTAGCCACAGGACAAGTTGACGTTCAACCCCTGATTCATGCCACCTACCCCCTGATTGAAGGGCTTGCGGCTTTTGAACACGCTCAGAGTCGGGGTGTTTTAAAAATATTGTTAGAGATTGATCAGTAGTTAAAAGTTGGGATAATTCACCCTTTCCTCATCTGCCTTATTTTCTCACTCCCCACTTCCCACTCTCTAATACAGATAAGGATTCGTCTTCGGTTGATAGTCAGAACAATTGATCGCTTCTTCTGTGTTGGCAATAGATGGGCGTACAGTACATTTAAGACGGTAATTGTCGGTAAAAAATTGACAACCAGTACAAGGGATTTGATGCATTTGCTTGGCTGTAGTCACACTATCTCGGGCCGCCGTCCAGAGACTAAAAATAACGAGAATACTTATACTCCAAGCACCAACAAAGCAAATAGGGATTAAAAAAGGTTGAATCCCATGAATAAGAAAAGATATCACTTTAAACACAGTATGTCCTGATACAAATTAGGAGTTAAAAATATATTAACTCCTAACCGGAGGCGGAGCGTCTCCGGCTTTGCTTCTAATTCCTAACTTCTCACTATAGAAGTATAAGTTAAACGCCAGCATGACCCAGCGCTAAACCAGTGACGAGCATTCCCAGAACAAGGAATGGTTGGGCACTGGCTTGATACTTAACATCATTCTTCACAGGGTCACGCAGGAAATACATATCCTGTAAAGTGATTTGTGGGATGATTAACAGTACTAGTATTGCTGCATACAAATTCTCATGAATGCTGACGAGATAAGCTGCAATCAATCCTTGAAATACATCAATCGTCACTACACAAATCCAAGCCGCAGTGGTGATGCCAAACATTACGGGTAGTGAATTTAATCCTAGCTGGCGATCGCCTTCCACACTCTTGAAGTCATTGACAATGGCAATACCCAATCCAGCCAAGCTGTAGAACATTGTCAAAATCACAATTGTGGAATTGAGATCACCAAACAAAGCGTGTCCTGTAGACCAAGGTAAGGTGATATAGCTTGCACCCAAGGCGTAGCTGCCTAGCCAGCCGTTTTGCTTGAGTTTCAGGGGAGGTGCAGAATAAATGTAGGCGATCAAAGAACCGATGACCGCGATCGCTGTAATTGTCAGGAATTCATGACCAGACCACACATCTAGCACAAATGCCAGAGCAATGCCAGCAATCAGTAATACCCAAATCTGAATAATTACCTGGGGTAGGGGAATTGCCCCAGAGGGAATGGGGCGATAGGGTTCATTGATGGCATCGATTTCGCGATCGTAGTAATCATTGAGGATTTGGGTGTAACCTGTCATCAATGGCCCAGCCAGCAGCATACAGGTTGCTACCTTCAGCACATTTTCCAGTGTCCAAGTATAGTTACCCGAAGAAGCCGCACCACAGACTACGCCCCAAATTAGGGGAATCCAGGTAATCGGCTTCATTAGCTGTAAACGAATTTTCCAAATTGAAGTTTCTCCTGGCGCTGCACCTTTCATCCCCAGTAGCTGCCTAGTTTTCGCACTGCGCGAGGCAGATGTGAGCGCTTGCTCATTGAGATTATTTGCCCCTGAGTCTAGTGCCTCAGATGGGTTGGGGTCTGGGGTAATGGGAGTTGATTCTGACATAAGGTTTATTAATGAGTTAGAAGTTAGGAGTAGAGACGCGATTAATCGCGTCTGTTAGGAGTTATGAATTATTAGTTAGGAGTTAGAAGTTATAAATTATTATTTTTATTCCTAACTCCTCACTCCTGTGCAGACGCGATTAATCGCGTCTCTCCTAACTAACTTAAAACGAAATTATCAAATAATTATTCTGAAACTTTGCTCCAGCAACAGATCTGCCACTCAGAGCCGGGGGTAGGGGAATATTGCGCCGTTGATCTCCTGCTTCTACAGTGACTTCTGGTCCATATTGGGTGAGCTTGACCTGTTTTTTGTCAAAACCTGGTAAGAATAAGCGTACTTGACGATTGGGGATGTCTATCTCAATTGGTTTGGGAGCCTGTAACGCTTGTACTTCAAAGTTGGGTAGCGCGTCTATCAGTGGTTGCCAGTCACCTGTTGACGAGTCGGGAACGACGCTCACAGGTAAGGGGATAAATTCCTCTGACAGGTTGACACTTGTCTCAGTAGACACAAGTAGAACACCACCGACAGTTAAACCGATTTGTTGAGCACTACCCCACAAATAACGAGCATTTGCTACCTCAATCGGGTCATCTGTGGTCACTAAGAAAGCAGCGAGACGCTTGGGGTCAGTAAGAGCGGCTCTCCCCTTTTCTAAGAAATTATTGACTTGATTAGTGGGACCGGCAAAGTTATCTGCTGTCCAATTGACATTGAAGAAGCTGCCAATCAGGGGTTGAATCAAGGGCGATTCAGTAATCGTTTTCCCCAAATCAGAGTTGAGAAACAATTGCCGAAATCGGCGGACATACCAACTGAGAGATTCTGGCAAACCCAACATTCGCAACGTTAATGAGTCACCCGTGCCATAGTAGACGATCGCATCATATTTGCCACTGGCATCATATTCGCGGATAGCATTCAGGGCCAGGGCGCTGTCCATACCTGGCAATACTACCAGTTCTTGACCAAAAACGTCTTTGAAGATGGGCGTGCGGAGGTATTGCGCCTCAAGTTTCTTCACTTCGTCCCAGTTGCGTTCTAGCAGTACAGATGCTTGAAACTGGACTGCTTGCAAATTGGGAGCGATTTCCTGTGGATCGGCAGCAATGGGAGTACCCAGCAGGATTGGTAATGCTGGTTCCGGATGTCCTGCTAGAAGTACGCGCTTGCCTTGACTTGCCAATAATTTGGCGGCGGCGATCGCAATTTTGGTACGAGCGGTGCCGCCTTTGCCCAAAAATGTCAATATTAGAGCCATTACTTGATTCCTATTTTCACCGCCGATCTTTTCAACTCCAACTTAGCACTCAACAAAGACTCTCAACCTGTGCTTTTAACTTCCGAGTCCAAAATAAACCCCGCTTTGAATTCTTTTTACTAGACAGGTTTGATTTCATCTTCAAAAAACCAAGTGGAAGAATTGTCGTCAAACAGCACCACTACACCGATGCCACCATCGGTGACTTTGTAGCCTTGGATGATACCCACTTGTCCTAGTTTTTTTACAATGGGGGGAGAAACGCGATCGCGCAAACGAAAGACTTTAACCTTTTGTCCGATTTCCATGCCTGATTAGAATGCAATAAACCTTCGTCTCAGTGTAGCGGAATCCGTGACCTGCTCTCACAAATTCAGGGGAAATGAGGGAATGAGGGGGAGAATCATAACTCCAGTACGGCTGATATTGACCGGAATTTGAAGAAAAATCTCTATGAAAATCGATTTCACACACCAGAATATTTTTGGTTTTCACCAGAAAATTTGGAATTTGTGGGTTTTGAATTGGTAAGTAACAAGTATCAAAAGATTACACCAAATACGCAAGGATGGTGTTGGAGCGATGTGCTTGGGCTGTATTTAGGCGTAGAAGGAGGTAAATTGCGCTACTACCCGATGGTGATTTAGTTCCAACACCAGAGGAAGCTGCTATTGCGGCACAACAGGTGGCTGTTGAGGCACAGCAACAGGCATCTGAGGCGGAATTGCGGTTGGAACAAGAACAGCTGCGATCGCAACGGTTGGCGGAACATTTGCGATCGTTAGGAGTGAATCCAGATAGTTTGAGTTAAGCAACAAAAGTAGCAGTCATATATCAAACAGATCCACCCCGTCCGCCACAATAAACGATGCCTACGATGTATGATTTACCTAGTGAATTAGTCGGGGAATCAGGTTTGCCAGATGAATTTCACCGCATTCAGGCGGATTTGCTCAGTGAGACTTGTCAGCCTCTTAACTTATGCATCTGAGGAAATTTTACTTGCTAGTGACTTAAATCTTTACTATGATCGCGACTATCCTTTGTAGTAGAAACGTTCTGATTCGTACATGGTTTTAGGACTACCTAGTGCTAGCCAACAGCAAGACCTATGCTTAAGTTACGTCATTTGGCAAGAGGGGATTGATCCATTTTTAGCTAAAACAAAAATTCATCTCACATCCGACCCGTAGGTCGGATGTGAGATGAATTTTTGTAGTTGAATTACTTGCACCAGGTACAAAATAAGAAGACTTAGGAAAAACACTGCAAGAAGTAAACCGACCCCCAACAAAGTGGGAAGTGGATGAACGCATTTTGCGGGTTCCCTACTACGTTGTCTACGATCGCTATGAAAATCATTTGCGTGCCTTTCAAACTCATGGGCACTCGCTACGAGGCAATATCTTTACCAGAGAACCGCTTATGGTTGGAAGAGTTAGAACTAGGATTGGGTCTTTGGCAAGACACTTCTCAACAGACCACAGGTTTGTGGTTGCGTTGGTATAATGCAGCAGGTTGGGTGCCGAGGCGAGAAGAACAAGCAGAACAACAGTGCCAACGGGCAAAAAGAGAGCGATTGGCAGAATAATTGCGATCGCTGGGAGTTGATCGAGATAGTTTGAGTTAAGCATCAAAGGTAGTAGTCATGTATAGGAGTAATCCGCCCCGTCTGCGCCAAGAAACCATTCCAACTTCGGAACCTGACTAGTTCACAAATAGTTAGGATTGCCTGTTAATATTTTTGCGAATTGAATCGTAATTTTTCTTCTGCTATCTAAAATATTTTGACCAAAAAAATTATCTGCTATATAAATATTTTTTTACTAAATAATTCTTTATATTTTTCCTTTGATTTTAGGGAAAATTTCAAGCTTTTAGTTTTATTATATGGTATCTTTAGAGCCTAATAAACATTTTTTTGGCTGCTCTATATCATTTTCATAATAATAACTGCTGCGGTTTTAGTAAGCTTATCAAGGATTGTTCCAATATTTAAATTTTTATGCAAAAAAGAGTTCTTGTTTTAGATTATTTGCGCGGTATAGCTGCTGTAACTGTTGTTTTTGGGCATTTTCTTTTAGCGACCAAAGTACTTAATACTATTTCTTATAGTATTTTGTATAATTCCAGCGAAGTTCTAACTTTCAAGCTGTACTGGGACTATCCATTTATTGCAGTCCATGTGTTTTTTTTAATTTCAGGCTTTGTCGTTCCTAAATCATACGAAAATGATGGTTCTGTTCAAAAGTTTTTTATCAAACGGATTTTTAGAATTTACCCTTCATACGTTGTTGCGTTGATTGCAACAACGCTAGTTACTAATTTTTTTACAATAGAACCTTTTATTGGGACTAGACAATTTATTGTAAATCTCTTCTTCTTACAAGATTTACTAGACTCTAAGACTATTCTTGCTGTTGCTTGGACTCTTTTAATTGAATGGAAATTTTATTTCTTAGTGCCTATTTTGAGTTTATCAAAAAGCAGCAGTATTTTCACTTATTTTGCCTGTTCTACTTTTGTTTTTTCGTGGTGTCTGATTCCTATCGATTTTATTCATTATATAGAACATACAAAATTTCATTTATTAGCAGTTTTGTGCAATATTCTAACTGATCAGTCTCCGCATTTGTTGATTGTTTTACTTGGAACTGTATTGGCGAAAGGCTATCTGGAACTCTGGTCTAGTAAAACAACAACTATTATTTCTTTAATCACTATTAGTGCAATCTTCTTTGCATTTTTCAGGTTGTATCTTAAGTACGAACCTTCTGATGCTAGTTTGATTCATTTAAATAGCTTTATTTGGGCATTTTGTATCTTCAATTTTGCTTATGCTCTTCGAGCAAAGATACCTTATATATCTTTTTTAAAGTGGCTTGGAGATATTAGTTATGCTCTTTATATTATCCATCTGACTTTGGGGAAGTATGTGTTAAATTTTATAATTAATTACATCCCCAACTATCCGATAAGCGCGGTTTGCATAACGTTGTGCTTCTGCTTGGTTGTTTCCCATTTTATGCATCTTCTGATTGAAACAAGGTTTATCCGCTATGCAAAAAAGCTGACTGGATGATGACTGTAAATATTTATATAGCAATCCGAAATTATTCCTGATAAATATCGAAAATAAAGTATTATTAGCGACTAAATATAAGATGCAGTTATGTGGATGCGTTAGCGATCGCGCAGCCTTCCCCAGGAAAGCTCACCGTACCCTTATGGGGAAGCAAGCTACGCGTAGCGTCTTGCAGAGAAGGTATTGCTGGAAAAGTTTATCGAAAATAGCTAAGACAAGCGTGAACTCCAACGAGCAATGGCAGCCAAGATGTTGCTCTGTGGATATAAACATGAAGCAATTATACCACTCCTTGTCGATTTAAAATCAGCTTTTAGTGGTAAGCTAATATGTCGAAGTGCGCTCCAATAGTATAGAATGCGCGAATAACTTGCCTGTTGTGTGTGGTGGTTTTTGAAGATGAGACTTTCGCTTAAAAGTAATTCAACTTGGTTACAAGTGCAGCGTTATTGGGAATTACTGCACGTTTTGGTATCGCGGAATCTCAAAGTACGTTATCGGGGGTCGTTTTTAGGTGTATATTGGTCACTGTTAAACCCAGTGATCATGACAGGTCTGTATACCGCGATTTTTGGGGCTACCTTTGCATCATATTACAACAATTCCATACTGAATTACATGTTGGCAGCGTTAACGGGACTGGTAGTAATCAATTTTTTCTCAGCTTCTACGTCCCAAGCTTTAAGTAGTGTGGTGGCAAATGGCTCACTATTAAACAAGATTCGTTTGCCAGTAAGTATTTTTCCAGTGTCAATGATTGCAGCAAATGTATTTCAGTTTGCGGTTGGGACATTACCGTTACTGGCAGTAATGACTTTGGTTAATACTAAGAGTTTAGTGAATTTGCTAGCGCTATTTTTTCCCTTTCTGGCGTTAGTTTTAGTTTCTATGGGAGTCGGATTTCTAATGAGCGCTTTATATGTGTTTTTTAGAGATTTACCTTATTTCTATGAGTTAGTTGCATTTATGATTTGGATTGGTAGTCCTGTATTTTATCCATCTGCTATTGTTCCACCCCAGGTAAAGCCGTTTTTAAGGTTAAACCCATTAGCACCCATTATTGAAAGTCTGCGTCAGATTACATTATCAGGAGCGCCACCGGACTTGAGTTTAATTTTGGGTGCCTTGCTCAGTGGCATTATTATTTTGTCAATCGGATGGACTTGTTTTCAATTGTGGCGACATCAATTCATGGATTTACTGTAAATGGAAATAATTCGTCTGGACAAAGTTTCGCTGTGGCGACGAACTCAAGAAGAGTTTTCTTATGACCTCAAAAAAACATTACTATCTGTTTTAGAGGGAAAATATCACAAACCTGTAAAAAAAATAGTCCTAGATAAGATTGATTTGGTAGTTGAAAGAGGAGAAAAAATAGGTATTATTGGAGCAAATGGTTCTGGGAAATCAACGTTATTGAAAATAATTTCAGGGATTCTTCAGCCAACTAGTGGATTAGCAAGAGTTCGCGGCAAAATTGCACCGTTGATTGAGCTAGGAGCAGGATTTGATCCAGAAATTTCTGTAATGGACAATATTATGCTTTATGGAGTGCTGCTGGGGTTTTCTAGGGCAGAAATGAGAGAAAGAGTATATTCTATTTTAGAGTTTGCAGAACTGCATGATTATGCATTAGTTCCCGTGAAGGGTTTATCTTCAGGGATGGTAGCACGATTAGGCTTTGCTATTGCTACTGATGTACAGCCAGACATTTTGATTTTGGATGAAGTACTATCAGTTGGAGATGAAAGTTTTAAAAATAAATGTAAGCGAAGAATAGAAAATCTTTGGAATGCAAATGCAACTGTATTGGTAGTATCCCACGATTTAAATTTTATAGAGCAGGGTTGTAAAAAAGTTATTTGGTTAGATAAAGGGGTAATTAAATTTATTGGAAATGGATATGATGCTATCAAACTTTATTTGAATTAATTTGAATCAAATCTAAGCTAAAATTTAAATATTAATAATCCCGATGTTGACAACTATCTAAGTTATGTTAAAAATTGAATGTTTTATTTATGAAATAAAATTTATTATCTGCGTCTTGAAATTAAAGGAGATAAACAAATGAAAATTGCTCAAATTAGCACTTGGAATGTTCCTTGTGGTATTGCTGGGTATACTAAAGGGTTAGTTAATGGAATTTTAGAGAATGGTATTACCTGTACAATAATACCAATTGAAGAACAAAAACTGAAGTACATGACTAAAGATGAAATTAAAGAATATTTCCAATCCTATAGTAGGCAATTAATTGACTATGATATCATTCATATTCAACATGAATTTAGTTTCTTCGCTGGTTCTTATGGTTTGAATGGCTCAATTACTAATTTTCATAGTTTTTTGAAAGAAATACTAAATCTAAATAAAAAAGTATTTGTTACGTTTCATTCAGAACCAAATTTTTTACTAGAATCTTATCCTAGTTTAGCTGGTTTTGGCAAGAAAATTCTTAAGAGATTACAGTGGAAATATTACATATCTTCTTTATTTAATTTTAAAAATAAACTAAATGCCATTGTTCACACTAAAAAAACGCGTCGAATTTTCATAGATAGTGGCTTTGCAAAAAACTCCGTTCACATTATTAAGCAGGGAGTTCCATTTTCACATAATCTATATAAGATAAACGATCTGGATAAAATTGCTTTAAAAAAGAAATTAGGGTTTCCTGATGACGCTATTATTCTTTCAATGTTTGGATTTATATCTACTTATAAAGGTTATAAAACAGCATTAGATGCACTAAAAACTTTGCCAAAAAATTATTACTTGGTAATTACAGGAACTTCTCACCCCAATTCTACTGATCTTGCTCTGGATGGAATAGTTAAATTTATTAATAGATACCAAAGAATGAGTAGCCGTATAAAGCTAACAGGATATTTAGAATTTGAAGATTTGCGTAGTTATTATAATATAACTGATTTTTGCCTGGCTCCATATGAACCTAATACAGTATTGTCGTCCTCAGCTGCTCTAACTTGGGCTTTATCATCAGGCAAACCTGTTATCGCTAGTAAAATTGCCTCTTTTGAAGAATTGAATGAGGAAGCTAACTGTCTACATTTGTTTACACCAGGTGGTGCTGGAGAATTAGCTTATACAATTCAAAATTTAACTTTATCTAGTGAGCTAAATCAGCAGTTAGTTGCTAACGGCTTAATTTACTGTGAAGCCAACCAATGGCTTAATATTGCTAAAAAACATTTAGAAATATACGAGAAAGAAAACTTTAGTTAACCTTTATATGTAGATAGTCTCCCAATTATTTATTCACCCTATTTTTAGTACTATTTGATTTTTTAGCTTGTTGTTTAAATTAATATAAACTTTGATTTAGGAAATTTACAGGAATTATACTCAGCTTTTAGAAGGGTGAATTTATGTATGACCATAATTTTTTCTACAGATATATACCCGATTTTTAGATAATTTAAAAATTTTATGTCACTTAACTAAATTTTTTAATTACTGTGATTTATTCAAAATCTATGATGAAAAAAGCTCTAATCACGGGACTAACTGGACAAGATGGCTCCTACCTCGCTGAACTACTCCTAGAAAAAAGATACCAAGTATACGGCTTAGTCCGCCGTTCCAGCACCAGTAACCTAGAGCGGATTACTCACCTTTCAGGCAATATTCAAATTGTATCTGGTGACCTTCTGGATCAATCTTCCTTGATGGATGTAATTGCAGAATCACAACCTGATGAAATCTATAACCTTGCTTCTCAAAGCTACGTCCCTCTTTCTTGGACTCAACCAGCCCTTACTGCTGAATACACCGCCCTTGGTGTCTCCCGTCTCTTAGAATCCATCCGTCGCTGCAAACCTGATGCCAGATTTTACCAAGCATCCAGTAGTGAAGTTTTTGGTCAACCTGACGAATCGCCCCAAACTGAACGCACCGCCTTCCGTCCTCGTAACCCCTACGGTGTTGCCAAAGCTTACGCCCACTGGATGAGCATTAACTATCGGCAAAAATACAATCTCTATACCTGCTGCGGTATTACCTACACTCACGAATCTCCTCGACGCGGTACAGAATTTGTATTTCGCAAAATTACACACACAGCTGCTCAAATTAAACTGGGTCTGGCAAATGAACTAAAATTAGGCAACCTAGATGCTCGTCGTGACTGGTGTTACGCCAAGGATGCTGTTTACGCTATGTGGCTGATGTTGCAGCAAGAAAAACCCTATGACTATATTATCGCCAGCGGTGAAACTCACTCTGTCAAAGAACTTGTTGAGTGTGCTTTCAAAAGCGTTGGTCTAAACTGGCAAGATTATGTCTCAATTGACCCCGCATTTTATCGCCCTGATGAACCAGTACAGTTAATTGGTTCCATTGATAAAATTAAGACTGAGTTAGGTTGGCAGCCGGAGCATTCCTTTGAACAATTGGTCGAGTTAATGGTTGATTATGATCTAAAAAAATTGAGTAACGGCAAAGCTTAAATATTCTGATGCTAAAAATTGTAGTTGATGCCACCCCAGTGGAGCCAAAACCAAGTGGGGTTGGCTTTTATGTTGCTAATTTAATATGCGCTCTTGATGCACTACAAAAAGAGGAAAATTTTCAGTTAGGAGTAGTCTATCAACCAGGTTTAAAAAAGTGGCTTCGGGGTGACTTCAGTTTTCCTGAATCTCTGAAACATTATTCTCAACGGCATCTTCTGCCTTTACCTGTAAGAATTTCAGATTTATTATTAGCTTTAGCCTTTAGACCTAGTTTATCTTACTTTGAAAAATATTTAGGTTTCCCAGACATAGTTCATGGCACTAACTATTCAGTGTATCCATGTACAAAAAGTCTAAAGGTAATGAATATATATGATCTAACTTTTATTAAATATCCTAACTATATAGATTCAGTTGTCAAAAAGTATACAAAAAAAGTTAGACGCTGCTTGCAGTGGACAGACTTAGTTTTAACAATTTCAGAAAGTTCTAAAAAAGACATTGTTGAGCATTTGCAGGTAGACCCAAAAAAAGTCTATGTCACCCCTCTAGCTAGTCGCTACTATCCTGATTACTTATCTGCACAAACTACTGAGGAGCTAGAAAAACAAGTTAACTATGATTTTTCTCAACCATATTTACTTTTTATTAGTACAATAGAACCAAGAAAAAATATTAATACAATAATTTCGGCATTTAATTTTTTAAAAGAGCAATATAAAATTCCACACCAATTAATATTGATTGGTAAGAAAGGATGGAATTATGAGCCAGTATTTGCAGCTATTGAGAATTCACCTTGGGCAAACCAAATTCATCATCTTAATTACCTATCTAATGAATTAGTTGCATTATTTTACTCAAAAGCCGATGTCTTCGTATATCCATCTCACTATGAAGGGTTCGGTTTACCCGTATTGGAAGCAATGACTCTCGGTGCTGCTGTGATCAGTTCCAATACTTCCTCTATTCCAGAAGTTACAGGAGATGCAGCTATTCTAATTGACCCTAATAACCCTATCCAACTAGCGGAAGCCATACTGAAAGTAGTCAGTGATTCCCAGTTACGCCAAGAATTAATTAATAAAGGGAAAGCCAGAGCAAAATTATTTTCCTGGGAAAGAACGGCACAAGAAACATTAAACGCTTATAGAACCATTCTTTAATGACAATAGTGGATAATACCTCTGCCAAACAATTAATTATTAACTTATCTATTCTATTGTCTCAACCAACAGGTATAGGTAACTATGCTCAAAACCTTTTTCCTTATTTAAAACCTTTCCAACCCACTCTATTAGTAGCGCGAAAATATCCCGATTTTGACTGCTATCCAATCCCGTCAAACTTAACCCCAGACCACGGCACAAAAGGTCATTTTAACCGCCTGCTTTGGACACAATTTCAACTCCCGCAAATATATAAAAACCTCAAATCGAGTCTTTTATTCTCTCCGCTGCCGGAAGCACCCCTTTATAGCAACTGTCGTTTTGTCGTCACGTCTTTTGACATGATACCGTTGCGCTTTCCTAAACGCTTTTCACCACTCACACCCTACCACCGCTACTACACTCCCCAAGTTCTTAAGCAAGCACAACACATTATTTGCATCTCCCAGACTACGGCTCAGGATATCACCAACTTTTACGGAATTCCTGCAAACAAAATTACCTCCATCCCCCTTGCCTACGATCGCACTCACTTTTGCCCCCTGAACCTCCCTAAGCGCAACTACTTTCTCTACATTGGTCGCCAAGACCCATACAAAAATATACAGCGACTGATCACTGCTTTTGCTGCGTTACCTAATAGCAAGGATTATGAATTGTGGTTAGTAGGGCCAAGCGATCGCCGTTATACCTCAACCTTAACAGCGCAAGTTGCAGAACTAGGTATAACTAATCAAGTGAAATTTCTAGACTATGTTCCTTACAGCGAATTACCAAAAATTATCAATGAAGCGATCGCTCTGGTTTTCCCCAGTCTCTGGGAAGGTTTTGGTTTACCTGTTCTCGAAGCAATGGCTTGTGGTACTCCCGTCATTACCTCTAATCTCTCCTCCTTACCAGAAGTAGCTGGCGATGCGGCGATTCTGATCAATCCCTACAACACCGAAGAAATTACAGAGGCGATGCAGGCTATTGCAACTGATTTGGAGTTGCGATCGCGCCTTTCTAGCCAAGGGATCACTCACTCTCAACAATTTAGTTGGGAAAAAACAGGAAAAGCAACCGTCGAAGTTTTATCCCGTTACTTATAAAAGATAAACTAACGCCAAAATTGGATGCAAGGATTTGGGATTTTGTCCAGATTTCAGATTATCTTGACTAATGACTTACAACTAATCCTCAATCCTGATGAAAGCACTAATTCTCTCTGGTGGTAAAGGTACACGCCTACGTCCCCTCACCTACAGCGGAGCAAAACAACTCGTACCAGTTGCTAATAAACCTGTTTTATGGTATGGCATTGAAGAGATGGTCGCTGCTGGTATTACTGATATTGGTATCATTATCAGCCCGGAAACTGGAGCAGAAGTCCAAGCGAAAACCGGGAATGGAGAATACTTTGGAGCGAACATCACCTACATTGTACAAGACCAGCCACTTGGACTTGCTCACGCCGTCCAAATCGCCCGTCCGTTTTTAGGTGATTCTCCCTTTGTTATGTACTTAGGCGATAACCTGATTCAACTGGGTGAGTTAAGTTACTTTCTGCAACAATTTAGCCAACAACAGCCAGATGCTTTGATTCTCTTGCGTTCAGTTGCCAATCCTAGCGCCTTTGGTGTGGCTCAGGTAGATGATACAGGACGGGTATTACAGTTAATTGAAAAACCCAAAGTTCCTCCCTCAAATCTGGCATTGGTAGGGGTTTATTTCTTTTCTCACCTCATCTATGATGCGATCGCAAATATCCAACCTTCCACCAGAGGCGAACTAGAAATCACTGATGCAATTCAATACCTGATTAATCAGAAAAAGCAAGTTGTAGCCCACAATCTCCAAGGCTGGTGGTTAGATACTGGTAAAAAAGATGACTTATTAGAAGCTAACCGATTGATTCTCGACACCTATCTGACAGCATCAGTTGTTGGCGAAATTGATGCCCAAAGTCAGATTATTGGACGAGTCCAAATCGGTGCAAAATCTAAAGTAATTAACTGCACAATTCGGGGACCAGTAATCATTGGTAACAATTGTTATTTAGAAAACTGCTTTATTGGCCCTTATAGTAGCATTGCTAATAATGCGACACTCATTGACACTGATTTAGAACACAGTGTAATTTTAGAAGGTGCTAAAATTGCTGGAATTCATCAGCGCATTATTGATAGTGTGATTGGGCAACGGGCACAATTGACTCTTGCACCTCGTCGCCCCAAAGCCTTGCGATTTCTAATTGGCGATGACTGTAAAATTGAACTAACGTAATTTACTTGTAAAAAACAGGAGAAGTGTTATCACTGCGCTATCGAGCATCATTACGAATTACGAATTATTTTAATGAGCATTTTACATACCAAAATTCCCGAAGTTATACAACTCGAACCTCAAGTATTTGCAGACGATCGCGGTTTCTTTTTTGAAGCCTACAACCACCAAAAATTTGCTCAACAGACAGGTATTGTTGCCAACTTCGTCCAAGATAACCACTCTTACTCTAAGCAAAACGTCCTGCGTGGGCTGCACTACCAAATCCAACAACCCCAAGGTAAACTCATTCGTTGTGTTGTCGGTACTATCTTTGACGTAGCCGTAGATATTAGAAAAAGTTCAGCTACCTTTGGGAAGTGGGTAGGTTATGAACTCAGTGCTGAAAACAAACGCCTAATGTGGATACCACCAGGCTTTGCTCACGGCTTTCTCGTGCTTTCAGAAATAGCCGAAGTTCTCTACAAAACTACAGATTACTACGCACCCCAAGGCGATCGCACCATCCTATGGAACGATCCAGATTTAGCTATAGATTGGCCTGTGAATGCGCCACCGATTTTATCAGCTAAAGACCAAGCCGGGAAACCTTTTAAAACTGCTGAAATATTTGATTAAGCTTGATGATTGCGTTAGGTTCGAGAACTAATTAGGATGAGTAAATCGATTTTGCTGATTGGTAGCAACGGTCAAGTGGGTAAGGAAGTGCAACAAATACTCTCATCCTCCGGCAATATTATCTCAGTGGCACGCCCAACAGTAGACCTTGCCCAGCCTGATACTCTATGCAGCGTTATCAGATCCAACCAACCGCAAATCATCATAAACGCTGCTGCTTATACTGCTGTGGACAAAGCAGAAAGCGAACCCGAACTTGCTACCGCTATTAATGCGATCGCACCCCTAATTATTGCCCAAGAAAGCCAAAAGTTAGGAGCTTTCCTAATTCATATTTCGACCGATTATGTTTTTGATGGTAATGGGTATCGCCCTTACCTGGAAACCGATGCAACTAATCCCTTGAGTATCTATGGTAAAACCAAACTCGCTGGAGAAGAAGCAATTCGGGAAACTTGCGCCCATCACCTCATCCTCCGCACTGCTTGGGTTTATGGAACCTTTGGCAAAAATAATTTTGTCAAAACTATGCTGCGACTAGGTGCAGAACGCCAAGAACTCCGTGTTGTTGCCGATCAAATTGGTAGCCCGACTTGGGCGCAAGATATAGCCACAGTCATAGCCCAGATGATTCCCCAGTTAACCCCAGAAATTAGCGACACTTATCACTACACTAATAGCGGCGTTGCTAGTTGGTATGATTTTGCCGTTGCCATTTTTGAAGAAGCCCAACAGCTAGGCTTCCCTTTAAAAGTTGAACGTATTGTCCCCATTACAACCGCCGAATATCCGACACCAGCCCGTCGCCCAAACTATTCCGTCCTTGCTTGTGGGAAAATTTCGATATTTTTAGGGACTTATCCCTCCCATTGGCGACAAAGACTCCGGCAAATGCTCACAGATTTGAAAATTGGGCATAGGGCATAGGGCACTGGGCATTGGTTATTCCCCTTGTCTCCCTCATGCCCGCAGTCCCCATTCCCTATCTTTTTTGACTTTTTAAAACTCCCGTCTCTTGTTGTATGGGCAAGACATCTAAAATATCAGTTTGGGAACAATATTTTAAATCTTCTTGACAGTCAAGACGCAACAATCGTTGACCGTGACTAGCTTGGTGAAGTAATCCCAATAAGTTATCTTGCCACTGAGAGTAAAGAGCGATCGCACTAATTACTTCATCGTTACCAGCTAATTCCTCCAGTGACAACGTGGTTTGCTCTAAAAGACTATGAGCGATCGCACCTGCACAAACAGTATCCTCTAAGGAAAAACTACCTTCCCAACCGGAACCGACAATCCAGACTGTCTCTGGTTGTTTTCTTTTGAGAAATTGCACCACCGCCGCCCGGTTAATCAAGGCTGCTGCTAATAGATTTGGGGAGTCTTGCACCCGTTGTAAAGCACGGGTGCCATTGGTGGTACTGATAAATAAGCGACGCCCCTGCACTAATTCTGGTGTGCAGTCGAGGGGAGAGTTACCCAACTCAAAGCCAGGTACTTTCGCACCGCCGCGTTCTCCAGCCCGCAGCCGTTTTTCCGGGGGCCATTTTTCGCTAACTTCAATTAACTGATCTAAATCGCTGAATACTTGTACAGCTTCGCCTCCAGCTGCCAAAACTGTCGCAATTGTGCTAGTGGCTCGCAAGACATCGACTGCGATCGCACATTCTGGCGCTTCATCCGTTGGAGTCAATTCAGGAGTGTGGTATACGAATAACTTCACGCGCTGGATACACCTGGTTTAATACTACTGCCGCAAATAACATTCTACCTAGTTGGTGTCACTTAACTATAGTCACAATTGCTCCTGGAGCATTTTTTACCATCAAAATGCACAATGTATGACATTTTATACATAAATGGGAGTGGGGAGTAGGGAAGAAATCTGACTTTTCACGGTATCTGGAAAACCTTACTTCTATTTCTCTCTCCGTAAAAGGAGAAGCCACTGCGGTGGACGGGTTCCCCGGCATAAAGCAAGTGGCGTCAGAGACTTTGAATTTTCCCCCTTCCTGCGTCGGGAAGGGGGTTAGGTTTTTCGTGGGTTTTTCTTACATTACGTAAAAATTAAGGCAAGAAATCCGCTCACTAGGAGCAAGGTTTTAAATAAATCTTAAGAGTCCCTAATCCCTAACTCAAAAAGCCCATTTTTATGCTTTTAGACTTTCAGACTTGCTGCACTATCTTGTAATCTAAAACAAGAACACACCTTCTAAAAGGGGAAAAAGTTACAGCTTCAAGATTACAGCACAAAGGGACGGATATTCACTCATTCCCCATTACCCCTTATCCCCAGAGGGGGCCCACCTTCCCCATTTTCAACTCCCCATTCCCCACTCCCCATCGAAATCGCTATGGCACCTTTACCCGATTACCGCCCTAAACAACTATCTTTAGGCCCGTTGGAAGCGGAAATTTTAAATATCATCTGGGAACTTGGTTCAGTCACTGTAAAAGATGTACACGATCGCATTCTGGCTGATCCCAACCGCGAATTAGCGTATACTTCTGTAACCACCGTCTTACGTCGCCTCACTGATAAAGGTTGGCTGGCGTGCGACAAGAAAGAGCGAGCATTCTATTGGCGACCATTGTTGAGCAAGCAACAAGCAGATGTGATCAAAGCTCACGAGCAGTTACAGCGATTTCTAGCGGTGGGGAACCCTGATGTTGTTGCTGCCTTTGCTGATAGTCTGGATGAAGCAGCTAGTGAGCAAATAGCAGCGATCGCCAAACGGATTCAATCTGCACGCCAAGCCAGGGAGGAAAAATGATGCATCTCATAATGATTTTGAATGCTTTGGCAGTTGCCTGGTGGTTAAGATCCTCTTGGAATCAACACCAAGGTAGTTGGAGTCTGCGGTGGCAGCGATCGCTATTTTTGTTCCTCTTCCCCCCCTTGCTAATTTTCATGACAGCGATCGCTGTGCTGTTTATGGGGCCCCAAGGAGAAATGGGCGGGATGTACACAGGCTCCGTCAGCTATGTAGTGGCATTAATTTATATGGCATTTTTTGCCATTTTATGTATTAAACTTGCCTTCCAGGGTTGGCAGTCTGTGGAATCTGCTCGTAACTGTCCTCTGGTGAATTTGGGGGATAAACGAGCCAGGTTACTGCAAACAGGCGCGTTGTTTGCGGGTCAAATTGGTTTTTGGCAACCAGAATTAGTGATTAGCCAGGGATTACTGCAAACTCTCTCACCCGCTCATTTAGAAAGCGTCTTAGCCCATGAGCAAGGGCATCACTATTATAGGGATACATTCTGGTTTTTTTGGCTGGGTTGGGTGCGTTCCTGCACAGCATGGTTGCCGAATACAGAGCCTTTGTGGGAAGAACTGTTAGCTTTGCGCGAACTCCGTGCCGACAGTTATGCAGCTTTGCAGGTAGACCCTTTGGTGCTAGCGGAATCACTTTTGTTAGTAGTTAGTAGCAGCTCTGTTTTATCAGAAATTTGCTGTGCTGCATTGGGTTCCTCTGGTGCAGGCGATCGCTTAGAACAGAGAATAGAAGCCCTATTAGCGCCACCAGAACCAACCCCAGAACCTCAATTGCAGTCCTGGCATGGTTTTCTTTTGGCGTTATTGCCTCTAGTAGCTGTGATATTTCATAGTTAAGTTGAATTTAAAAAACTACTACAGCACGAAGTCGCGACGGTAGCAACATCCGTCGTCCCTGTAGCAACATCTGTCATCCCTGTAGCAACATCAGTCATCCCTGTAGCAACATCCGTCGTCCCTGTAGCAACATCAGTCATCCCTGTAGCAACATCCGTCGTCCCTGTAGCAACATCCGTCATCCCTGTAGCAACATCCGTCATCTCTGTAGCAACATCCGTCATCCCTGTAGCAACATCCGTCATCCCTGTAGCAACATCTGTCATCCTTGTAGCGATGTCGGTGTAACGATGTCGGTTGCGACGATAACAATGAAAACTTTGTTCTCCCTTACACCCATGTTTTTGAAAGTGGGTAGATTCTTCGCTTAGGGATTTCTAAATGTGATATTATTCTTCTTCTAGTAACTGTTCTACATATTTTTGCACCAAAGGCACTTGAAAAGTATTGCCTTCCATAGTCAAGATTTCTTTTCGCGCTAGTTTGCGGACAACACCTTTATCTTGCGGTGTAGGAGTTTCCCCGTGGATTATCCGGCGCAGGAGAGAGCGATCGCTCTCTGCTAAACTCGTCCATAATTCTCGAAAATACTGAACGCCTCTGGCAAGCACTTGAGGAATAATCTCTTGGACATTTTGGGCAGTGGCTTTGACTGTATCTGCATTTCCCTGGTTTTTTCTAATATCGCCGTTTAGCGACTCCACCAACTCGTAACATACCAACTGAACAAGAAAAGGCTGACAGCGAGTCAGTTGGATAATTGCTTCTACAGCAGTTGGTTCATATATATCGGCGAAGTTCTCCACTGGATGTAAAATTAAATCGCGGGCTTCTGACTCATGCAGGTAGGTCATTCGTAAAGCACGGGCGTTAATTAAATAGTCACTCCAGTAATCGTCAAGTTCAGATAACTCACGCGAACCACTAAAAAGTAGAATCCACTTGCGTTGGTGTTGTAGCAGGTTACGAATAAAGTTGAGTGGCGCACAGCTGCTTGTTGCTTTCACTACTTCATCCAGGCGCTCATATTCATCCAGACAGAGGAGAAATCGCTTACCGGAGTTGCTGCGTTATATTTCTGTTAACCAAGTTTGCAGCGCCGGAAATGGATCTTCAGCTAGTTTCTTGGTATCTGGATAAGGCAAGTTTACTGTGCGGGGTAATCGCCGTGCAGCTTCGATAATTTGTTGAGCTAAATTTTCAGCCAATCCTTTAAATTTTTAGCGCCTCAATAACGTTAATTGGTGACAGGGTTGGAATAACTTGGGTAAGTTGGAAGCCTGCCTTTTGCAGTAGCACTTGATATTCATCCTCTGTGCGTTCGCGTCCACCAGTCATAACTAGCATATTGAGGTCAAACAACTTACTAAAAGAAGATGCATTCCCAGGAGGAATTATTGTCTCAAACAGCAGGAGTGTACCATGCTGTGACATTGCCTGATGACAGTTTTTGAGAATAACGATCGCTTTTTCCTCATCCCAGTCATGAATAATGTGCTTGAGAAGGTAAGCATCACCACCTGCTATTACTGACTCAAAGAAGTTCCCCGACACTACCGTACAGCGGTCTACAAAACCTTGTGCTTGCAGGCGAGATTTTGCTTCTTCTATTACCGTTGGTATATCAAAGACAATGCCTTTAACAGTTGGATAAGCTTTAAGGATACTAGTCACCAAACTACCCTGACCTCCTCCCACATCAACAACAGTGTTGAATGCTGAGAAGTCATAACTGCAAATAATTGCTTCCAAAACAAAAGCTGTTAGACTTGTCATGGCGCAGTTAAACAACTTGCCAGCTTCAGAGTTTTTAAGGTAATGATCCCAAACACTCATTCCAGCGATGTGGTCAAACGCAATCTCACCACTTTTGATGCTATGTAGCAGGTTATCCCAGCCTAAGTAGTGCGCTTGTCCCAGTTCAGAAATGGCAAAAAAACGCATTGAACCAGGAACATCCGTTTGTAACGTAGCAGCCAAGGGTGTTAAGCCAAATCGATGATACTCATCTTCAGCAAATATACCCACACTAGCAAGCGCACGCAGTAATCTGTACAAAGATGGCACGTGAGTATCAGTGATTGCAGCTAGTTCCTCTACTGTCTTTGGCTGTTCCTTGAGGTAGTCAGCAATACCAAGTTTAGCAGCAGCGTGGATTGCCCGTGACACCCAAAAGCCAGAAATCATCTGGAGCATAACATCGGATGCAGGGACATCAGTACTTATGCTTGGTTCGAGTGAATTCATATTCTGTAAATTCTTTTCAAAGTTCTGGATTTGTGCGTATACACAACCACAACTCAATCATATCCGACCACGGGGGTGATAAGCCTCTGGCTTGACGCTGTGGGGATCGTAGACGAAAACACAATACATCTCAATGGATGAAGGAACCACTGAATATTAGATGTGTATATACGTACTAAAAACTAGATATGTATATACGTACCAAAAATTAGAAGTTATACCAATTTAAAAAAAGAATGCGACAAATAGACCATTTGTAGAGACGCGATTCATCGCGTCTTCACCCAAGGATGTGTTGCAATCATTAATTGAATTGGTATTAGTTAAATTCAAAACATATTATATGGCACGGGAAGCCACCACTAGCATCAAGGCGTTGCTATCCATCAGCGATCGCAAATTGTCATAAAATCCATTATCGAATTTATCAGGATATTTCAAAAGGCTTTCAAAATCATCCAGACAGAGGACGGGTAGCTTTCCTTGCTGCTTCCATTCTTTAACCGCATCTGAAAATGCTTGACGATTAAGCGGTTTACTCTTCCAAGGATTTTGCAGACTGCGTTGTTGCCATCCCTGAACGTGATTCCGTAAACCTTCCGCTACAGCCTCATAGAAACCCGTTTCAGTTTGGCAATCTACATTCCGTAACGGTAGGTAAATAACCACATAACGACTAGTGTTGTCTAATCCTCGCTGCTGCCAAGTCCGAAAAAAATAATGCAGCAACGAAGATTTACCAATGTGCTTGTCACCAACTATATTTATACTTGTAGGCTGATCGCCCTTCATCCGAGATGCGATCGCGTGTAACTCATCTTTACGACCGATAAACAGCCTGGGATCTTCAATCATCCCCGCAGCCACAAAAGGATTGTTAGGCAGCGCTCCAGAAGTCATGTAAAGCGTTTATCCTAGTTTCAGCATTTAAGTGCAATCACTTAAAAGAATAGCACTAGCCCGATAATGTCTTTATCGTCTTAAACTTGGTATCTGATAAAATATTTATTTGGCAGATGGCCCAATGTTCACTGCTACAAGTGCAGAACAGACCGTTGATGCGATCGCCACTTCCCTTAAGGAAGGTGAATTAAATAAAATGCAAAACTTCATCCTGTATCTAGCTTCCCTCTCCTTTATAAGGAGAGGGATTGAGGGTGAGGTAAGCCAGGGACATAAATTGTATGTTATTTAATTCTTATTCCTAAGCTAGATTAACCGGAGAGCAACCCCTTTAGCACCTTTGCCAAATACTCATACTGTTCCGGTGTATTGTAAATCTGCGCCGAAATCCTTACCAACAGCCGAGGTTTTTCCTGCCACGGGAGCAATTGCACTTGAATACCAAACTTATCAAACAACTCATCATGTATAGACATGAAATCGCGGTTTTCCAACATCGTAGGCAATGGCACAACCGCCATTGAACCAATCATCTCCTCTGGACAAGGCGGCTGTACTTCTAGCGCTTCACAAAGTAGCCGTCTTCCCTGCAACACTAGGTGATGATTTTGCTGCATCAATTCTCTCCACCCACCAGGTAGCAACGAACCCATAAAAGCGATCGCTTCTGGTACACACATATAAGCTGTAGGATCGTTTGTACCTGTCCAGTCAAATTCCAACTGAAAGCGTGTTTTATCAGTCCGTGGCGAATTTGTCCCGTGGCTAATTGTCAGAGGGCGAATTTCTAACTGTTTATCTCGTTGCACATACAAAAATGCTGCTCCTTTGGGCGCACACAGCCATTTATGACAATTCCCCGTGTAATAAGTTGCGCCAATTTCTTCCAAATTGAGGGAAATCATTCCAGGCGCATGGGCACCATCTACCAATGTATCTACACCCCGTTGTTGCAACTCTTTCACCAACTCTTGAATCGGGAAAATTAGCCCTGTCTGGCTGGTAACATGATCCAAAAGTGCTAATCGTGTTTTTGGTGAAACTCGCTCAATTACTGCTGCCACTACTTGCTGTGGCGAGTCAATGGGGAAAGGAATTTTTGCCACCACCACCCGCGCCCCAGTGCGACTGGCAACAAAATCAAGTGCATTGCGGCAAGCATTATATTCGTGGTTGGTTGTGAGTATTTCGTCCTCTGGTGAAAACCTCAGCGACCTTAACACAGAGTTAACACCAGTCGTCGCATTGGGGACAAATACCAAATCTTGAACATCAGCACCCACAAACGCCGCCAGCTTACTTCTGGCATCGTCTAGCAACGGTTCCCATTCTCTACCAAAAAAGCGTAAGGGTTCTTGTTCTAGCTGCGATCGCAGTCTTTGTTGAACTGCCAGCACTTGTTTAGGACAAGCACCAAAAGACCCATGATTCAGAAACGTCATAGCTGGATCAAGCGACCATAGATTATTGAAGGATAATCTAGAATCCAAAATTTAAAATCCAAAATTACTAAACTCCCCAGGCTGGATTCGAACCAGCGACCAATCGATTAACAGTCGATCGCTCTACCACTGAGCTACTGAGGATCACCCACGATTTATAATAGTAAGGCTAAAAATAGGATTTGGCAAGTACTTTCGCCAATATTCTTTTCGATGCTTAATTATAGAATTTTGCAGCCAAAATCCATTCAGCAACTCAAGCAGAGACTTTTAAATACTAATATCTACTGTAATCCCATTCGTAGTTCAACCAGACGCTGCCGCGCCTTAGCATCAATGGCATTAGCTAAAAACCTACTCTTAGATTGTTTGCGCGGATGATACTTCTGTCGCATCCGACAGACGGTAGCTTCCACTTCCCCACAGAGTTGTTGTGCTGACAACCATTCAGCCCCATACCCTTGTATCATCAACTGCTGTGCCCGATCTGATGTAGCAACAATCACACGAGAAATCAAAGATAGGGCTATTTGCTGTCGCATAGACGCACAAGATTTTTCAATATAAGTATCTGCTGTTTGCCCAAAATCAGTGTAATAAACAGATAAAAGCTCAGTAATAATTTCTTTATTACTAGAAGAGTTCTGATATTGGGCATCAAAAACTATTTGAGTTGCATAACCTTGAAACGCACTATAACCAGTCATCGCTTCCACAAGTTCACCCCGTGCTGCCTCTAGTCCAACACTATCACGCGTTTTTTTAAGGCAAGGCCAAGCGCCAATTATATTGTAGCCGTCTACTAACAAAACGGCTTGGAGTAAGGAACGGGGCATGGTTTTTAATCACAATTTTCTAGAGTTAACAAAATTCATTCATAAGTTTTATAATAATTGATGCATTGTCTGTAACACTATGTTACACAAAATAAAAAATACGGCAGCCTCACAAAACTAAAATCTAAGACAGACGCACCAACTTAAAACGCGCCTTTGTTTAAAAGGCGCGTTACAGTTCTTTTTCAGTAATGGTGAAAATGAAGAGTGCTGAGTTAAAAGACCACCTATAAAAGGCAGAGCATGTACTGGGTGTAAAAGTCCTGAGTACTTTTTACTTCACTGGGCACTTAATTAAGAGGCTTCGCTGTGTACCTGCATCAGACGTTGTTTGAGGCGTTGGGCTTCACCCTTATCTACCAGAGAGCCTTCTTCTAGCAAGAAAGCGCCGTCACAGTAATTTAACTCGTCTAATCGATGTGTCACCCACAGGGCTGTAATACCTCGACTTTTGACCAGACGGCGGACACCAGCAACTAAATCCAACTGACTATCTGGATCTAGTAAAGCAGTGGGTTCATCTAATAGTAAGACTTCGCAGCGACGGGCGATCGCACCTGCGATCGCGACTCGCTGTTTTTGTCCCCCAGAGAGCGCATAGATAGGGCGTCGTTGGAAGGCAAGCAAATTCACCGCCCCTAGCGCCTCCTCAACCCTTGCTCTGGTGGCAGCAGGTGGCAACTTTTCTTCCACCAATCCAAAAGCCACATCAGCACCAACCGTTGGCATCACCAGTTGATGATCTGGATTTTGGAAGACAAAGCCAACGGGGTGCAAAACCCGAATTTTCCCAGACTCAGGAGCTAATAACCCCGCCAGCAGTCTAAGTAACGTTGATTTCCCGCTGCCATTTGTACCCAAGAGCATCCAAAACTCACCCTTGGGTACTTCTAAAGAGCAAGATTTGATCACTTTCTCTCCATTAGGCCAACTGAAATTTAAATCATTGACCTCAATGCCCACTTGAGCCATTTGTCAACCTTGGTTACTCAGCAGCTACAGCGAAAAAGCCAGGTGGTCTTCCACCACCAGGGGTTGTACCATCTTTCTGAACAATCTGCACCCCAGAAATTTCACTAGCGCGGACAGCAATTTTTTTCTCTGTCTTGCCCTCGCACTTGAGTTCTACAATGTCAGGGTTCCCAGAACGGATTGCTGCCAAAATTAGCTGATAGACAGCCTCAGCATCCTCTGCTGACTTACGTTGTACTGAGATCGGGAAAGCAGTGTTTCTGATGCTTAAATCGATGGTAAACATTTAGCAATAATCAAATTTAACTGTAGGACTCATTTTAGCGTCAGCTGAGTGATTCTAGGGAAATGGGCATTGGGCACTTGTACTGAGCTTGTCCTGAGCTTGCCCTGAGCGGCATCGTTGGCGCAGCCTCTCCAAGAGTTGGGCGTAGCCGACTTGTGCCGACTTGTACTGAGCGGCGTCGTTGGCGCAGCCTCTCCAAGAGTTGTAGCGAAGCCAAGGTAGGAGCGGCGTCGTAAAGCCTGCGGCATAGCTACGCTTAGGGCGCAGCCTCTCCAAAAGTTGTATTGGTTATTCTCCTCTGCTCCCCTGGTTACTGAGCTTGTCCTGAGCGTAGCCGAAGGGCGCAGTCGTTGGCGCAGCCTCTCCAAGAGTTGTATGCCTCCCTGCCCTTTACCTCTTTAATTTGACCTCATCTGGATCAAAAATTAATTTTTATGACAAATCCCCTAGAAAAATTAGCGATTTACACCTAATATGATTAAAGGTTCGTAAAAAATTGTAAACTTGGTTAACAACCGGTTAACTTTCTGCTTATGGATGGCTTTTATATAGCCGTCTATAATACAGATACAACCTGTACTTATAAACATTTGGAGATTTGCTCTCATGACCATCGCAGTTGGACGCGCCCCCAGTAGAGGGTGGTTTGACGTTCTAGACGACTGGCTCAAGCGCGATCGCTTCGTATTCGTAGGTTGGTCAGGGATATTATTGTTCCCCTGCGCCTT